>DASWZV010000113.1:0-22441 GCA_036407095.1 Vicinamibacterales bacterium
CTTGACACAGGCCTGTTCGATGATCACTTGTATTGAGCGGTGACCGTCTTGCGGCACTGATATTCGGGCGTTCGGATCGGTGGCGTGTTCGCGCTCACCGCGCGTTCAGAACTGCTGGACGATCCGAACGCTCGAAGCGTCCTATTCGCTCCGAAACGCAACCACCGGATCGACCCGCATCGCGCGGATCGACGGCACTGCCACCGCCATCGCGGCGGTCACGATCAGCACAATCGGCACGACGCTGAACGTGACCGGATCCAGGGGAGCTACCGGGTACACCAGCGTCGCCAGCCATCGACTCAGGACCGCTGCGAGCGTGAGTCCGATCGCGAGTCCTATGACCGTCATTCGCGCCGCGCTGCCGAAGACCAGACGCAACACGTCGGACGCGCCCGCGCCCAACGCCATGCGAACGCCGAACTCACGCAGACGCGTTTGCACCGAGTACGCGAGCACGCCGAACACGCCGACCATGGCGAGCATGAGAGCCAGCGCGGCAAGCGTGCCGACAAGCACCGCTCGAAACCGCGGTCGTGCCGTCGCTTCAGACGCGACGACGTCGATGGTCCTCACTCGCGCGACGGCCTGCTCCTTGTCGACGCGGGCGATCGCCGCACGGACCGACGGCAGCAGTGCGGAGGCCGATCCGCTCGAGGGACGGACGATGATCGTCGCGGTATAGAAGGAGTTCTGCGCGATCGGGACGTAGAGCTGCGGCACGGGTTGGGGCTCGGTCGGAGCGACCTTGACCTGCCGCGCGACACCGACGATCTCGCGCACCGGTGGCGGCTCGCCGGCATTTGCGGGATCGCCTGCGAACAAGATCCGCGGAACCACGAGCCGCATGCCAATCGGATTACGACCGCCAAGGTATCGACGCACGAACGCTTCGCTGACGATGCACACCTGGACGCCGTCGCTGCTGTCGGTGTCGGCAAAGGCGCGGCCCTTGACGATGGGGATGTCGAGCGTCTCGAAGTACGACGGGCTCACCATGTGATAGACGGCACTGTCACGCGTCGACGGCGGCTTCGGCGGGTCGCCTACGATGTCGAATGCCTGACCAAACCAGGCACCGTCGAGCGGCAGCGAGCCGCCGATCGCGACGCGGCGCACACCGGGCTCGCGGCTCACTTCTTCCTGCACCGCGCCGTAGAAGCGCTGCAGCGATTCCGGTGTCGCGTAACGACTCAGGCCGTTCGGGCCCGGCATCGGCAGATTGACCACCATCGTCAGCGCGTCCTGCGCGCGATAGCCGGCATCCATCTGCTGCAGCGCGACGAGCGCGCGCAGCAACAGGACCGCGCCGCTCAAGACGAGTACGGCCGCTGTCACTTCGGCGACGACGAGGACTTGCCTGAAGCGTCCACCGTGCGTGGTCGTCCGGCTGTCGGTGGCAATGGTCTGCATCATCGAGGATCCGGTCGACTGCCACGCGGGTGCGAGGCCGAACACCAGGCCGACCGCAAACGCGGTGACGGCGCAGAACGCAATCACGCGCTCGTCGAACGACAGGGCAACGGTGCCAGGCAGGAGGCCGGGAGGCACGAGGGTGGGCGCAGCATGAAGAATCGCCCAGCCCACGGCCAGCGACAGGATGCCGCCGAGCATCGACAGCACCAGGCTTTCCGTCAGCAGTTGCGCGATGATTCGACGCCTCGTCGCACCGAGGGCCGCACGCACGGCCAGCTCCCGAGCGCGCGCCGCGGTCCGCGCCATCAGCAGGTTGGCGACGTTCGCACAACACATCAACAACACGAAGCCGACGACGCCGAGCAGGAGGATCGATGTGAGCCGCGTTTCCGATCCGATGAGCGCCTCGCGCATCGGCTGCAGCGTCGGGTCGTGCCCCTTGTTGGTATCGGGGAACAGCGCCGCGTTGCGGTTGCCGATTACGGTCATGTCCCGCTGCGCGGCGTCGAGCGAGAGACCGGGCTTGATACGACCGATCACCCGAAGGACGTGCGAACGCCTCATCGACACGCCCTCCCGGGGAGACTCGTAGAAGACCCAGAGGCCAGCTGGCGTGTTTATCGAGTTGAGGGCGGGAAGAACCTGGAACTCGCTCGGCACGATGCCGATGACCGTGTTGGCGCGTCCGCCGATGACGATCGATCGTCCGATGACCGTCCGATCGGCGCCGAATCGTCGTCGCCACAAACCTTCGCTGAGGACGACCACGTTTTGCGTGGTGGCATCGGATGGCAGAAAAGTACGACCCGCGATCGGCGTCACGCCGAGCACGTCGAAGAACCGTGCGGTCACTGCCTGCGCGGTGATCTGCTCGGGCGCACTGTCGGGAGCATTCAGCGTCACGAGCGCGCCGCTGAAGGCGGCCATGACGTCGAACGTCTGGTTCTGCTCCGCCCAGTCGTTGAAGTCGAGCGGCGTGACCGGTGAGAGATACCCGTTCGGGTATCGCTCCCAGATCATCACGAGACGTTCCTGCGGCTGCATGAATGGCAGCGGCCGCAGGAACGTGGCATCGGCGAGCGCGAAGATCGCGCTGTTGGCACCGATGCCAAGCGCCAGCGTCAGCGCTGCGATCATGGTGAACGCGGGCGAGGCTTTCATCTGGCGCAGCGCACAGACGACGTCGTCGCAGAGTTCTTCGAGCCACTGCGTGATCTGCATCTCACGATC
The DNA here is from genome assembly GCA_036407095.1 of Vicinamibacterales bacterium. Classification (GTDB taxonomy): domain Bacteria; phylum Acidobacteriota; class Vicinamibacteria; order Vicinamibacterales; family UBA2999; genus Gp6-AA40. The sequence goes on from DASWZV010000113.1 coordinate 2,647, forward strand.
TCGCTTTCTGCCAAGGTCGACGCACGTGCGTTTGAGTCGAGTGAGATCGCCGACCCGCGCAAGGACGATCTCTCTCGCGGTCTTCGGATCGACGCCGCGCTCGACGAGCTCGCGTGTGCGCATCTCGATGTGGAAGCTGATCTCGTCGTCCACTTCCTGATCGAGCGGCACGCTCCAGAGCCACGAACGTAGTGATCTCTTCATCTATGCAGGGGCTGCCCTCACCCCTCGACCTTGCTCGGGGTGACCTGAGCGAAGTCGAAGGTCAGGCGGCCTTGGGCCGGCTGAAGCCGGCCCCTACGTACGTCTATTCAGCCCGAAACGCTTCCACCGGGTCGACGCGCGCGGCGCGGATCGCGGGCGCCGCTGTCGCGACGATCGCTGTCGCGATCAGAACGAGGGTCACGGCTCCGAAAGTCACCGGATCGATCGGGCGGACGCCGAACAGAAACGCGCTGACGGTCTGACCAAGTGCCGCCGCGGACACGAGACCGATGAAGACGCCGGCAGCGATCACACGTGTGGCGCCGTTCAAGACGAGACTCAACACGTCGACTGGACGAGCACCCAGCGCGATACGCACCCCAAACTCGCGGCTCCGCTGTTCGACCGTGTACGCCAGCACGCCAAACACGCCCACCATCGCCAACACCAGTGCGAGTACGGCGAACGTCATCACCATCACGGCGCGGAATCGGGGGCGCGTCGTCGCCTGTCGCGCAACGTCATCGAGAGTCCTGACGAGCGTCGTGGGGACGCCTCGATTCACGCGCGCCACCGCCGCACGGATCGCCGGCACGAGCGCGTCGCCGTGTCCACCAGCCGGCCGCACTGCCAGTGCGGCGAAGCTCCACGGATTCTGCGCCATCGGGACGTACACCTGCGGCGTCTCGACGACCTCGGTGGGCGCACTCTTCACCTGGCGCACCACGCCGACGATCTCCCGCACGATCGGCGCCGCCGGTCCGAGTTGCATCGGCTTGATCGCGATCCGCGTGCCGACGGGATTTCTACCTTGCAGGTAACGGCGGACCAGGCCCTCACTGACGAGACACACTGGAATGCTGGTCGCGCTGTCCTGCGTCGTGAACCCGCGTCCTGCGGTCACAGGCACGTCGATCGTCTGCAGATATGTCGGCGTCACCAGTTGGTAATCGGCCAGCGGATGATCCGTCGGGTTGGCCGACTCTCGTCCGACGATGTCGAAGCCGAATCCGCCGAGCGCGGGGCCCTCGAGCGGCAGCCCGCTCGACCAGCCGACACTTCTCACGCCCGGCACCCCGGCCACCTCCCGCTCGACGGCATCGAAGAATCGCCGCAGCGCGTCGGCGTCGGGAAACTGCGACGTCGGCAACCCGTATCCCAGGTTCACGCGGATCGTGACCACGCTCTCGGCCCGGTATCCGGCATCGACATTGTCGAGTGTAATCAGCGTACGAAGGAGCAGGCCTGCGCCGCACAGCAGCAGTACGGCGGCCGCGATCTCGCCGATCACCAGAAGGCTGCGAAGTCGTCCTGCACCCGTGGTCGTCGTACGACTCTCGGCCGACGTGACCTGGATGAGCGAGATCCCGCTTGCCTGCCACGCCGGAGCCAGACCGAAGAGAAGGCCGACGACACCCGCGGTCACACCGCAGAACAGCGCGACCCGCGCATCGAACGTGAGCGTCACTGCCAACGGAAGCACACCGGCAGGGATCACGCTGGGCGCGGTCTTCAGGATCACCGCACCAACCGCCAATCCGAGGGCGCCCCCGATCGCGGCGAGAACGAGGCTCTCCGTGAGGATCTGCGCGACGATGCGGCGGCGCCCAGCGCCGAGTGCGGCACGCACGGCGATCTCGCGCGCACGGCCGCTCGCCCGAGCGAGCAGCAGATTGGCGACGTTCGCGCAACACATCAGGAGCACGAATCCGACCACGGCCAGGAACAGCAACGAGGTGAGGCGCATGCCCCGGTCGATGACGCTGCTCCGCATCGGCTCCACGGTGACGCCGCGATCCTTGTTGGTCGCCGGGAACTCGCGCGCGAGCGACTCCGCGATCGTCGTCATGTCGTTCTGCGCCGCGTCGAGCGTGACGCCGGGTTTGAGGCGTCCGATGCCGCGAAAGAAGTGGAGACCTCTCGCGTCCATGCCTGGCAGATCCGCAAACAGCGTCCAGAGACTTGCGGCGCCGCCGGCACTCTGCGCGTCCGCAGGAACGATGCCGAGGATGGTGAAGGGAAATTCGTCGAGTTGAACCGTGCGCCCGATCACGCCTGGATCGGCGCCGAACCGCGTGCGCCAGAGCCCCTCGCTCATCACAGCCGCGTTCGGCGGCATCGCGACATCGCCCGGCAGAAACGTCCGTCCGAGGATCGGCTTGACACCCAGCACGTCGAAGTACTGGGTCGTGACCTGCATCGCAGGAATCATCTCGACGGTGCCGTCGCCGGCAGCCATTCGCCGTGGGAAGCCAAGACCTCCCGCGATCGATTGGAACGTGCGATTGCGTTCGATCCAATCGCGAAGATTCGCCGATGAGACGGCCACTTGCGGAAATGCCTTGAATCGCTCCCATACGACCGTCAGTCGATCCTGATCGGGAAACGGCAGCGGCCGCAGCAGGGCAGCGTCGACGAGCGCGAACATCGCGCTGTTGGCGCCGATACCGAGCGCCAGCGTGATCACTGCGACCAGTGTGAAGCCCGGCGAGGCTTTCAACTGCCTGACCGCACACTTCACGTCGTCTCTGAGTTCACTGAGCCACTGTGTGATACGCATCTCGCGATCTCGCTTTCTGCCAAGGTCAACGCACGTGCGCGTGAGGCGGGTGATGTCGCCGAGTCGCGTCAGGACGATCTCGCGCGCGGTCTGAGGGTCGACGCCGCGCTCGATCAACTCGCGCGTCCGCATCTCGATGTGGAAGGTGATCTCCTCGTCCACCTCTTGATCGAGCGGCACGCTCCAGAGCCACGAACGCAGGGATCTCTTCATCGAATGTAGGGGGGGCCGCCTTCACCCCTCGACCTTGCCCGGAGTGACCTGAGCGACGTCGAAGGCGAGGCGGCCCTGGGGCCGGCTGAAGCCGGCCCCTGCGTACCGTCCCTTACTCCGCACGAAATGCCTCGACCGGATCGACCCGCGCGGCGCGCAGCGCGGGGACGACCGCTGCGATCGCGGCGGTCACGCCGAGCACGATGATGACGGCGCCAAACGTCACCGGATCGATCGGCGGGACCCCAACGAGAAAGGTCGCTATCGATTGAGCGAGCAGCGCGGCCAGCGCGAGACCGATCAGCGCGCCGGCCCCGATCACGCGCGCGGCGCTGCTCAACACCATCTTCAACACCGTCGCCGCCGTCGCGCCGAGGGCGATGCGGACGCCGAACTCGCGTGTCCGCTGTTCGACCGCATACGCGAGCACGCCGAAGACGCCGACCATGGCGAGCACGAGAGCAAGCCCGCCGAATACGACGACGAGAACCGCACGGAAACGCTGCGGCGACGACGACTGCCATGCGATGTCCTGCATCGTGCGGACCCGCGTCACCGGGACCGACTTGTCCACGCGGGCGACCGCAGCGCGCACGATCGGCGCGAGCGCGTCGGCATTCCCACCTGCCGGTTCAACTACGAGCGACGCGCTCACGCTGACGTCCTGTCCAAGCGGCACGTAAATGTGGACGGGCTCTTCCAGTTCGACGGGTTGTCCCTTGACCTGCCGCACGACGCCGACGATTTCACGCACGATCGGCTGGCGTGATTCCAGCGCACCCACCCGCCTGAGCGCCACTCGCCGGCCGAGCGGGTCGCGCCCGTTCAACACGCTGCGCACGAACGCTTCGTTGACCACGCACACCGGCTGACCTTCGGCCGTGTCGCGGTCGGTGAACGCGCGTCCACGCACCATCGGGATCTCCAGCGTCTTGAAAAACGTCGGGCTGATGATCTGGATGTCAGCCGTGGGCCGGCTATTGAGCTCGCGCGGCGGGTCACCAACCACTTCGAACGTCATCTCGTGAATGAATTGATGGTCGAGCGGAAGCGCTCGTCCCCAGCCGATGCCACCGATTGCAGGCGACATCGCGAGTTGCTCTTCGACCGCGGTGTAGAAATGCTGCATCGCCTCGCGCGTCGGATATCGCGAGCCGGGAACGCCGCCCGGCAGATTGAGCTGGGCGGTGAGGATATTGTCGGCGCCGTAACCCGCATCCAGCCGCTCGACCGCCATCAACGTGCGCAGCAACAGACCGGCGCCACACAGGAGCAGCACCGCGGTTGCCACCTCCCCGGCGACGAGCAGGCTCCGGAATCTCCCGTCGCGGCCGGTCGCGCTGCGGCTTTCCGAGCCGATGACCTGCATGAGTGAACGACCGGTCGCCTGAAACGCCGGGGCGAGCCCGAAGAGCACGCCGACCGCGAACGCGCTCACGGCACAGAACGCGACCACGCGCCCGTCGAAGGCGAATGAGATCGCCGGCGGCAAGAGTCCTTCTGGAATCGCCGCAGGTGCCACCTCGAGGATCGCTGCGCCGACGGCCACTCCCACCAACCCGCCGAGAGTGGCGAGCACGAGGCTTTCGGTCAGAATCTGCGTCACGATGCGCAGCCGTCCTGCGCCCAGCGCCGATCGCACCGCCAGCTCGCGCGCGCGAACCGTGGTCCGGGCGAGCAGCAGATTTGCGATGTTGGCGCAGCACATCAGCAACACCACCCCGACGACGCCGAGCAGCAGCACGGAGGTCAGGCGGACTTCGGAGCGAATCACCCAATCGCGCAGCGGATCGATCCTGACCCCGCGCCCTTTGTTCGTGGCGGGATACTCTCTCGCGAGCGCGTCGCCGATCGCTGTCATGTCTTCCCGCGCCGCCTGTACGCTGACTCCAGGCTTCAGCCGTCCGAACACGCGCATGAAGTGGAGCGCCCGTTCGTCGAGCCCCGGCACCGGCACATAGGGCGTCCAGAATCTGCTCGGCGCGAGGACCTGCGCGGCTTCCGGAACGACACCGATGATGGTGAACGGTCGGCCATCGATCTGGAAGTTGCGGCCGACGATCGACCTCTCCCCACCGAACCGCGCACGCCAGAATGTTTCGTTGAGCACTACCACATCCAGATTCGATGTGATGTCGTTCGGGACGAACACACGACCCACGATCGGTGTGACCCCGAGGACCTGGAAGAATGGCGCGGTCACGCGCCAGCCGATCACCTGCTCGACGGTGCCGTCGGCGCCGGCGATCGTGCGTGTGCCGCCCCCGTACGCCATGCCCGCCATACCGTCGAACGTCCGGTTCCGCTCGTTCCAGTCGCGAAGATTCAACGGGGCGACGGCGGCACAGCATCCGCTCAACGCAGCGAACCGTTCGGACACCAGGAAGAGCCGATCGGGGTCCCGAAGCGGCAGCGGGCGAATCAGGATGCCATCGGCCAGCGCGAAGATCGCGCTGTTGGCGCCGATGCCGAGCGCGAGGGTGAGCGTCGCGATCAGCGTGAACGCCGGCGCCCGCCGCAATTGCCGGACCGCGAATCTCACGTCGTCTCTCAGCTCACCGAGCCATTGAGTCAGTCGCATCTCCCGATCCCGCTTTCTGCCAAGGTCGACGCAGGTGCGTTTGAGGCGCCTGACGTCACCCAGGCGCGCCAGTACCGTTTCGCGCGCCGCCTTCGGATCGATGCCACGTTCGATCAGCTCGCGCGTTCGCATCTCGATGTGAAAGGCGATCTCGTCATCGACTTCACGATCGATCGGCACACGCCATAACCACGAGCGGAGCGATCGCTTCATTCGCTTCGAAACGCTTCAACCGGATCGATGCGTGCCGCGCGCCACGCCGGCGCGGCAGCGGCGAGTGACGCGGTCAGCACCAGCACGATCGCCACCGCCGCGAATGTCATCGGATCGAGTGGCTGCACGCCGAACAGGAACGTCGACATCGATCGTGCAAGCAGCGCGGCCCCGGCGAGACCGACAGCCGCACCCAGCGCAATCATTCGCACCGCGCCGGTGACAACCAGGCGAAGGACGTTTCGCGACGTGGCTCCGAGCGCGATGCGGACGCCGATCTCGCGCACGCGCTGCTGTACCGAATAGGCGAGGACGCCGAACACCCCAACCATCGCGAGCAGCAGCGCGAGACCAGCGAAGCTCATCCCCATGACCGCACGGAATCGATGCCGCGCAGTCGCGTCCATCGCAACGTTCTCGAGCGTCATCACTTCCCGGACGCTGACCAACTGGTCCTTGTCGACGCGGCCGATTGCGGCGCGCACCGATCGCGCCAGGCTGGCGGCATCTCCCGACAGCGGCCGGACCAGGAGATACATGTCGTCGAGCGCGCGCTGAGTAATCGGCACGTACAGCTGGACGAAATCTTCCCGCTCGTCGGGCCGCCCTTTCACCTGACGCGCGACACCGACGATCTCTCGAATCACAGGCGGGCGATCAGCAGCCACGCGCATCGCCACGCGGGCGCCGATCGCGGTTCGACCCTGCAGGTGCGTGCGTACGAACGCTTCGTTCACGACGCAGACCGGCGCGCTTTCCGGTCGGTCACGATCCGTGAACGGGCGACCGGCGACGATCGAGAGATCGAGCGCGTCGAAGTACGAGGCGCCGACGATTTGATAATCAGCGGACGGACGACGCTGCTCGTCGACCGGCGGGTTCCCGACGATCTCGAACGAGGCCTGGCCGAACTGCGACGTCCCCATCGGCAGCGTGCTGGCCCAAGCAGCGTTGCGGACACCTGGGACCGCGCGGACCTCACGTTCGACATCGTCGAAGAACTGCAGCAGGGAGGCGGGAGTCGGATACCGCGACCCCAAGGGATCGACCAGCATCGTCAGCACGCTCTCGGCGCGATAGCCTCGATCGACATGGTCGAGGGCGAGCAGTGTGCGCAGAAGCAGCCCGGCCCCAAAGAGCAGCAGCACCGCGGTCGCGATCTCACCGACGACCAGAACATTCCGCAGGCCGCCGCCACGGGTCGTCGTCGCGCGGCTCTCGGCGGTCATCGAGAGCGGCGCCGATCCGCGGGCGTGCCACGCTGGCGCGACGCCAAACAGCAGCCCCACCATCACGGCGGCTGCTGCGCAAAAAAGGAAGACGCGCGTGTCGAACGAGAGCGTCACCGCTCCCGGCAACAGCCCTTCGGGAACGAGCCACGGCGCCGCGCGAAGAATGAGCGCGCCGATGCCCACTCCACATACCCCCCCGATGAGCGCCAGCACGAGGCTCTCGGTCAGCAGCTGTCGAACGATGCGCCGCCGTCCCGCACCCAGAGCAGAACGGATCGCGATCTCCCGCTCACGGACGGTCGCTCGGGCGAGCAGCAGGTTGGCCACGTTCGCGCAGCAGATCAGCATGACGAAGCCGACGACGCCGAGAAAGAACAGCGAGGTCCAGCGCAACTCGCTGCCGACAAACGCATCGTGCAGCGGCTCGAGATGAACGGACCATCCTCTGTTCGCCTCGAACTCGCGCGACAGAACTTGCGCCACTGCGCTCATGTCGACAGACGCAGCGTCGAGCGTGACGCTAGGTCGCAGTCGTCCGACGACGTGCAGGATGCGCGGACCACGGGCTGTCGGCGGAAGCCGATTCAGAGGCATCAGCGCCCAGATGCTCGTCGTTCCTACGAGCTGCGCCGCTTCCGGCAATACGCCGACGACGGTGTAGGGAGATCCATCGAGGCTGATGTCGCGGCCGATCACGCCTGGATCGGCGCCAAAGCGAGACCGCCAGAATCCTTCACTCAGCACGACGGCGCCGGTCTTCTGCTGTTCGTCGGATGGGCGAAACGTTCGACCCGCAACTGGGGTGATGCCCAGCACGTCGAAGATGCCGCCGGTGACCCATTGACGCGGTACGGTTTCAGCGTTGCCATCGGCTCCGGCCATCACCATGCCGCCGACGTTGGGAATGAAGCCCGCGAGTCGAACGAACATGCGGCTCCTGACATTCCAATCGAGCATATTGCCCGGCGCGACGCGATTGCGCACGACGGACTCGTTTCGTTCCCACGCCATCACGAGTCGATCGGGCGCGGGCAGCGGCAACGGCCGCAGCAGCGTCGCATCGACGAGCGCGAAGATCGCGCCGTTGACGCCGATGCCGAGCGCCAGCGTGAGCGTGGCGACCGCCGCGAAGCCGGGCGCCGTTCTCAGCTGCCGGATCGCACATTTCACATCGTCTCTGAGCTCGCTGATCCATTGCGTGAGGCGCATCTCACGATCTCGCTTTCTGCCAAGGTCGATGCAGGTACGTTTCAAGCGCCGGACGTCCCCAAGCCGCGATAGCACGAGGTCTCGTGCGGCCTTCGGTTCCATGCCGCGCTCGACGAGCTCGCGGGTGCGCATCTCGATATGGAAGGCGATCTCTTCGTCGACTTCCTCATCGAGCGGCACGCGCCACAACCACGAACGAAGTGATCTCTTCATCGCTGTATGGGCCGCCTTCACCCCTCGACCTTGCTCGGGGTGACCTGAGCGAAGTCGAAGGTCAGGCGGCCCAGGGCCGGCTGAAGCCGGCCCCTACGTACGACTATTCAGTTCGACATGCGTCGACCGGATCGACCCGCGTGGCATGCCACGCTGGAGCAGCGGTTGCCGCGGCAGCGGTGATCAGCAGCACCAGCCCGACCAGCGAGAACGTCAGCGGATCGATCGGCCTGACACCGAACAGGAACGACGAGATGGTGCGGCCCAGCGCCGCCGCCGCGGACAGACCAATCACCGTGCCGATCGCGATGACAGGAACGGCGCTGCCGACGACGATCCCGAGGACGTTGCGGGTCGTGGCGCCGAGCGCGATGCGTACGCCGAATTCACGCGTCCGCTGCTGAACCGAATACGCGAGCACGCCAAACACACCCACCGTTGCGAGCACGAGCGCGAGCAGCGCAAACGTTCCGATCAACACGGTTCGAAAGCGGGGCCGGGCGGTGGCCTTGTCGCCGACCGCCGTCAACGTGCTCACGCCTGTGACCGCCTGATCTCTGTCGACGCGCGCGACCGCGGCTCGAACCGCGGATGTCAGCGCGTCAGCCGGTCCGCTCGCGGGTTGAACCACCATCGTGGCCGTCCACCACGCGTCCTGCGCGAGCGGCACGTATACGTGCGGCTGCGCGTCTTTCTCCTCGGGCCGCTCCTTGACGTCCTTCACCACGCCGACGATCTGCCGCATCACCGCTCGCGGCGGCGTCACCATCGCGTTGATCGCGATCCGAGTGTCGAGCGGGTTTCGACCACGCAGGAACCGGCGAACGAATGTCTCATCGACGACGCAGACCTGTGGAGTCTCGGAGGTATCGGTATCCGAGAAGCCGCGGCCGTCGAGCAGCGCGATGCCGAGCAGTCGCAGGTACGACGGGCTCACGATGTGATAGCCCGCAATCTCGCGATTGGCCGGCAGCCGCGGTGGATCGCCCTCGATCTCGAACGCCTGCCCGTACCAGAGGCCGTCCAGCGGGAGCGCGCTCCCCCAACCGACGGCGCGCACCCCAGCCAGCCGTCCAACCTCCCGCTCGAACCGGTCGTAGTTGCGGCGTAATGATTCCGGCGACAGGTTTCGGCCCGGCCCGCCTGCGGTGACCACCATCGTGAGCAGGTTGTGTGCTCGCGAGCCCGAATCGATGTTCTCGAGCACCATCAGCGTGCGCAGCAGGAGGCCCGCTCCACAGAGCAGCAGCACGGCGATCGCCACTTCACTCGTTGCGAGCAGGCGCCGGAATCGCGAGTGCGATCCGGTCGTCGTGCGCCCATCGATCGACATCGCCTGCGCATGCGACGCGCCTCTCAGGTGCCACGCCGGCGCGAGCCCGTACAGAATCGCGACCACGATCGCCGCGCCGGCACAGAACAGCGACACGCGGGCGTCGAACTCGAGCTGCATCGATGTCGGGAGTAGATTCGCCGGCATGAGTGACGGAGCGACGGAGAGGATGGCCACACCGATGGCCGCGCCAATCACGGCTCCGAACATGGCGAGCACGAGGCTTTCGGTCAGCAGCTGCCGGACGATCCGTCCCCAGCCGGCACCCAGCGCCGCGCGCACGGCGAACTCACGCGAGCGGGCCGCGGCCCGTGCCAGCAGCAGATTGGCGACGTTCGCGCAGCAGATGAGGAGCACGAGCCCCACCACGCCGACGAGCAGCGTGGCGGTGAGACGCAGCTCACCGCCGATGACCATCTTGCGCAGCGGATCGGCGGTCGCGATGTGGCCCTTGTTGGTCGCCGGCCATTCGCGTGCAATCCCGTCGGCGACGCTGGCAATGTCCGCACGCGCCGCTTCGACGGCGAGACCGGGCTTCAAACGGCCGATTACCTGCAGGAAATGAGGATAGCGTTCAGCGGGACCGCGCCCGGGGGCCATGAACAACAGCATCCACATCTGGCTCGAGCCCTGACTGATGGTGCCGGGAATGTCGTACTGGAAATTCGACGGCACGATGCCGATCACCCTCAGCACACGCCCGCCGAATCTCGCCGTACTTCCGATCAGACCGGGATCGGCGCCGAACCGCGTCTGCCACAACGCCTCACTCAGCACCACCACATCGGGTGCGGGCCCCTCGTCGGCCTCGACGAACGTGCGACCCGCAATCGGCTTCACACCGAGCACATCGAAGAACCGTGCGGTCACGGCTTGTGCCGGGATCTGCTCGGCGATGCCGTCCGCGCCGACAAGGGAGCTCTGAGTGTGCATGACCGCGGCGATCGCGGTGAAGCTGCGGGCACGAGCGCGCCAGTCGAGGAAGTCGAGCGGGTTGACCGTACCGCCGCTTCTGCCCTGCCATAATTCGGACAGAAGTACCAGGCGGTCCGACTCTGGAAACGGCAGCGGCCGCAGCAAGGTTGCATCCGCCAGCGCGAACATCGCGCTATTGGCGCCGATGCCCAGCGCCAGCGTCATCACAGCGACCGCAGTGAAGCCGGGCGCGGCCCTCAACTGGCGCACCGCATACCTCATGTCGTCGATGAACTCACCGAGCCACTGGGTCATACGCATCTCACGTTCTCGCCGCCGGCCGAGATCGACACACGTCCGTTTCAGCCGCCGGACATCACCGACGCGCGACAGCACGAGATCGCGCGCCACCTTCGGATCCACACCGCGCTCGACCAGCTCGCGCGTCCGCATCTCGATGTGAAAGGCGATCTCTTCGTCGACCTCCTCGACGATCGGCACACGCCACAACCACGATCGAAGCGAGCGTTTCATTGGGCGAGCAGAATCTTCGAGACCGCGCCGACGAACTGCAGCCATGCGGCCGTTTCGGCGTTGAGCTGCGCGCGTCCCTGTCGCGTGAGCCGATAGAGCTTGGCGCGGCGGCCGAGCTCCGACTCGCCCCATTCCGCTTCGAGCCAGCCGCGCCGTTCCATCCGGTAGAGCGCCGGATAGAGCGAACCCTCTTCGATCACGACCGTTTCGGCGGATGCGTCCTCGATGAACTTCGCAATCGCGTATCCGTGGCGCGGACCTGAAGCGAGCGTCTTGAGAATCAGTGCGTCGAGCGTGCCGTGCAGCAGCGCATTGGGCGTCTTCGAAGCCATAGTCTGGACGTCTCATTACCAAGACAATCTTGGTAATGGCTGCTTAGACGAGACCACGCACCGTCAGGTTGGCGTACGAATGAATACCTTGGATGTCTGGGTGGAGGTGAGCGATGGTTCAGGCGGGGGCGGGCGATCTCGAGCGGGTCCTCAGACCCGCCGAGCGCCAAGGTTTTGACCCGGCGTCACACTAACCTGGCGTTCCGTCGTCGTCGGCGCCGAGGATGTGCTCGCTTCTGAGGATCTCTTCGGGATCGGCGTGCACGACGTCCTCGGTGATCGCGATGGCGTGGAGCATTTGGCCGTTGTCGGTCAGACCGCGACTCCCCCACGCATCGAATTCTGATTCGACAGCGCCCTTTCCGAAGTCCTCATCAAGGGAACGATCGGCACGCCATGGCATCGTTTCGGTCCTTTCACGCAGCCGAGCCGACGATTGACGATTGAGGAGAGTGACGCCCGAGGATACACCTGGAAACGCTGCTGTCAATCGAAGAAAACGGCCCGACTCAGCCGTAGCCCTTCAACGATGCGTCCGCTATCGAACGAAGCGAGCCGAAGGGCTCGCCCTGAGCGAGCACCGCGAGTCGAAGGGCTCGCCCTGAGCGAGCACCGCGAGTCGAAGGGTGATATTGTCCGCGGGTCACTCAGCTTTTTTCACGCGCCATGACAGGGAGATCTGAGATGGAGAGCACTCGACAGCAGATGCCCGCGGAGGCCATTGAGGCCTATAACCTGTACATCCACGGTGAAATCGACCGCCGAGCCTTCATGGATCGGGTCAACAAGATCGCGGCCTCCGCCGTGGCCGCCGCGGCCATGGTCGAAGGGTTGATGCCCAACTACGCGGCCGCCCAACAGGTTTCGCCGACCGATGCGCGACTGAAGACCGAATACGCAACCGTCCCCTCGCCCCAGGGCAACGGGACCATCAAAGGGTACCTGGCCCGCCCGGCAAAGGCGGGCACGAACAAGCTGCCCAGCATTCTGGTCGTCCACGAAAATCGCGGATTGAACCCGCACATCGAAGACATCGCGCGCCGGCTGGCGGTCGAAAACTTCATGGCCTTCGCTCCGGACGGTCTCACCTCTGTCGGCGGCTATCCAGGCGACGATGACAAGGGCGGTCAGCTGTTCGCGAAAGTCGATCGCATGAAGATGGCTGAGGATCTGTACGCCGCAGCTGTCTGGCTCAAGTCGCGACCCGACAGTACAGGGAAACTCGGCGTGACCGGCTTCTGCTTCGGTGGCGGAATCGCCAATCAGCTCGCGGTGCGCATGGGAGCCGATCTTGCAGCGGCCGTGCCCTTTTACGGCGGCGCGCCGGCGGCGGCCGACGTACCGAAAATCAAAGCGGCCGTTCTCGTGCACCACGGCGGTGAAGATGCGCGTCTGGTGATGGCGTGGCCCGAATACGAAGCGGCACTGAAGGCAGCCGGCGTGAAGTACGAGGGCCACATCTACCCCGGCGCCGTCCATGGGTTCAACAACGACGCGACGCCGCAGCGCTACAACAAAGCCGCGGCCGACGCGGCGTGGAAGCGCACGATCGAGTGGTTCAATCAATACGTGCGGACCACGTAGCGGGTTGATAGGGCGGGCGCTTCGCGCCCGTCGGGCCGCTCCGCGGCAGGGCGCGCTTCGCGCATGGGGAAACCTCACCGCGAAGCGGCCCCACCTGTCCTACGGCCGAAGGCCGCCCTACCGCGCCGGAGGCGCGGCCCTTACTTCACTGCGCAGTCCCCCACGTACATCTCAGGCCGCGACGTAAAGCCCGGCAGGCTGACCTGCGTGTACTCGTGCCGCGTGTGCACGGCCATCAGCCTTCCCTCTTTCGACTCCTTCGCGATCACCGTCGTCGTGTACAACGGGCCGTCGCCTTGTGACTGCATCAGGTGCAGGTAGTCGTTCGAGTAGCGAACGACGATCAGCGAGCTGCCTCCGAGCTTGCCTTCGAGATCGGCGGTGCCTTCGTCGACGTTGATGTTCTTGAACGCGACCGTGAGCGTCGCCGGCGTCACATCCGCGCTCGCCGTGCCGCTCTTCCAGTTGCCTCGTGCGACGACCGAGAACGCGCACTCGAGGCTGGTGGCTTTCGCGAGCCGCTGCTGCAGTCCGCTCTGACCCGAAGCGGATCCCGTGAAGACGGCAACGACGAGCACACTCGCTAGCGCCTCTCGCACGACTCCTCCGTTTTTCTCGACACCTGATTCCTGATTCCTGCTTCCTGATTCCTGCCTTTTGCGTAGAATACCCCGCGGGTTGTCACCCCTGCGGTCATTCTGAGGAGACGCGACCATGGTCCACGTCCATCGCCCGTTGCTCGCTCTCTCGTCGGCCGTGCTCCTCGTCGCAGTCGGCACTGCGTTCGTCAGCGCGCAGGCGCCGAAGACGCCAACCGTCTGGGACGGCGTGTACACCGACGCGCAGGCCGAGCGCGCGACCGCGACGTTCAGTTCGAGTTGCGCTCGATGCCACACGCTCGCGGTCGACGGCAGTGGCAACCGGCCGCTGACCGGCGACAAGTTCTGGGAAGGCTACACACAGAAGACCGTCGGTGACCTGCTCAAATTCGTCAGCACGAACATGCCGAACGGCGCCGCCGCGGGATCGCTCTCCGCGTCGGCCTACAACGATCTCGTCGCGCTCATCCTCAAGTCGAACGGCTTCCCCTCGGGCACGACCGAGGTCTCGCCGGAAACGGTCACCAACGTTCAGATCATCCCCAAGGGTGGTCCAGGCGAACTGCCGGCGAACACTCTGGTGCGGATGGTCGGCTGTCTCGGGCCCAAGGCCGGAAGCGACTGGACGCTGACCAACGCGACCGATCCGGTGCGCATCGACAAGACGGGTTCCGTTCCAGAAGACGCGACGCGTCCACTCGGCACGCGCACGATCGCGCTGAAGTTCGTCTTGACCAAGCTGGACACGTTCGCCGGTCAGCGGATGTCGGTCACCGGCATTCTTCTGGGCGCCGGCGGCGCCAACGGCCTCAACGTCTCGACGGTGAACCGTGTAGCCGAGGCATGCCCGTAGCCATCTGCCTCGCCGTAGCGCGGTCGCGGTGGCGGGCGCGAAGGCGGGGCCCTGGGCGCGGTAGCGCTCGTCCGAAAGCGATGCGCGAAGGCGGCTCAAATCTCGGGCAAATTCTCAGAAACAGCCGGCTGTGCCGGCTGTTTCCGCACGTCCCGGTTATAGGCTTACCGCATAGGTACACGGGCTGCGACATGCGCATCCCGGGTGTAAAATTGCACAACTCGAATCGGGTTCTTTCGTCGCCGTTCGTTGGCAACTTGTCAAAAGGCGGGGCCACGATGCACACCGCACGGAATTCCGTACTGTTCCTCGCACTCCTGACCCTGGTTGCTGTCTTCCCTGGAGGGCTCGGACGCGCCGCAGGCGACAACGCGGTCGTCGACGCCGCGAGACGCCACGACCTCGCCGCGGTTCGCGCGTCGATCGCGAAGCACGAGAACGTCAACGAACCTTCGCGAGACGGATCGACCGCGCTTCTCTGGGCCGCGTACCACGCCGATGTCGCGATGACACGCGCGCTCATCGCCGCGGGCGCCAAGGTCAACACACCCAACAAGTACGGTGTCACGCCGCTGCTGCAGGCGAGCCGCACGGGCGCAGACGCGGTCGCGCAGGCCCTGCTTCGCGCCGGCGCCGATCCTTCGCTGACGCATTCGGATGGCGAGACGCCGCTGATGGCTGCCTCGCACGCTGGAAATCTCGCGACGGTGCGCCTCCTGCTCGAAGCCGGCGCCGACGTCAACGCCGCGGATACGTTCCAGCAGCAGACCGCGTTGATGTGGGCGGCCGATGAAGGCCACACGGCGGTGGTGCAGGCGCTGCTCGACGCGAAGGCCGATCCGAATCGCAAGGCGCACGTCACCGGACTCGACGAACGCAAGCACGCCGATCACGCCACCGGCGGTTTCTCGGCGTTGATGTTCGCCGCGCGCAACGGCCATGAAGAGGTCGTCAAGGCGCTCGTCAAGGGCGGCGCGGATCCGAAGCTGACCAACGGGGATGGCGTGACGGCGACGATGATCGCCATCGTCAACGACGAATTCGATCTGGCGAAGACGCTCGTCGAACTCGGGGCGGATCCCAATGACGGTTCGCTCTACTTCGCGGTCGACATGCACGATGCGACTACCGACATGCGCGCCAAGGATGGCTCGCGCCTGCGCGCCGATCATCCCAACACGCTGACCGCGCTCGATCTCGTGAAGCTGCTGCTCGATCGCGGTGCCGATCCGAACAAGGCGTTTGCCGGGACGCTGCACAGCACGACGCTGTGCTGTCCCGACGAGATCAACGCGTCACCCTTCTATCGCGCATCGATCGCCGCCGACGTCGAGTCGCTCAAGCTGATGCTCGCGCACGGCGCGCAGGTGGAGTGGAGCCCGACCGAGGTGAAGAAAGAGGGCAAGGGGGCGCGTGGCGGCGGCGGTGGTGGCGGCGGCCGCGGCAACGGCAACGTTGGGAAAACACCGATGATGGCCGCGATGACCGGCGGCCGCGGTGCCGCGTTCAGCGCGGGGCCCGGGTTCGATCGCCTTGGTCCGCCGCCCTTCCGGGAAGCGTCCAATCGCGAACCGCTCGACGCGATCAACGTGCTGCTCGGAGCCGGCGCCAATCCGAACGCCAAGGCCCCCGACGGCTCGTATCTGCTGCATCAGGCCGTGCAGGCGAGGCAGGTGCCGATCATCAAGGCGCTCGTTGCGGCTGGCGCCAAGCTCGACGTCGTCAACAAGGACAATCTGACGCCGCTGCTGCTCGCGGAGAAACCCGAACCGCCGCCGCCGCCCGGCAACAACACCGACTCGCGTACCTATCGTCCGCATCGCGACTCACGCGAGGACGTGATCGCCTCGCTCCGCGGTCTGATGGGGCTGGGTGCGAACGATCCCGCGCCAGTGCCTCCACCACTTCCTGCGTCTGCGAAGAAAGACGACAAAAAAGGGGACGAGGACGCGGACGCGGAACAGCCGAAGGTTGACGAGAAGAAGGGCGACGAGAAGAAGACCGAGAAAGTCGCGGAAGGGGCGGCGGGGGCCACAAAATGAAGCACGCGTTGGTTGTGGGGGCGGGGCTCGTCTGGATCGGCGCAGCAATACTCGTTGCGCAGACCCCTCGACTCAGCTCGGGGCAGGCCGCCACCTCCGCGCGTCCGCAATCTGCAACAGCGTCAGGTGCGCCGGCAACGAAATCGGCAACGCCGGGGCAGGCGTCCACGCCGCCGCAACCGGGTTCGCCGTCAGCGGCGGTCCGGCTCAAGGCGGACACGACAGCGACGGTTCCCTCGGCCGCGGATGCACCGAAGTATCAAGCGTGGGTGAAGCAGTACTGCGTCGCCTGCCACAGCAGCCGCGCCGCCAATCCCGCCAACAATCCGGTCAATCTGGAGACCGCGAGTCTCACCGATCTGCTGCCGCATGCCGCCACGTGGGAACGTGTGCTTCGCAAACTCGCGGTGCGTGCGATGCCGCCGCAGGGCACGCCACATCCGGCCGAGGCCGAATACGCGGCGTTTACCAATTGGCTGTCTGCATCGCTCGATCGCGCGTGGGAAGGTAAAGCGACGCCGGGCCGATACGTCGTGCATCGACTCAATCGCGCGGAATATCGCAACGCGATCCGCGACCTCCTCGCGCTCGACATCGATGTCTCGTCCCTGCTCCCCAACGACGGCGGCGACTTCGGCTTCGACAACATCGCCACCGCCTTGACCACATCGCCCTTGCTGCTCGACGGATACGTCACGGCAGCCCAGCGGATCAGCACGCTTGCCGTGGGCGACGTGAAAGCCAATACCACCACGACCGAGTACGGCATCAATCGCGATTTCAGCCAGAACGCCTACATCGAGGGACTGCCCCTCGGCACGCGTGGCGGACGGCTGGTGCGCCACGTGTTCCCGGCCGACGGCGAGTACAAGCTTTTTGGCCGGCTCGTTCGCGGCATCGAGGAAGGCTACGCCGGCGTCGAGGGGAACGAGTTCCCCTACACCTTCGTGATCACGCTCGATGGCGACGAGGTGTACTCCGCGCAGATCGGCGGCCTCAAGGATCACGAGGTCCAGGTCAAGGACATGAACGAGGCGCGCGCCATCGTCGACGCGCGCATGACCGCGAAGATCAAAGTTGCGGCCGGACCCCACGACCTCGGCTTCACCTTCCGCGATCGGCCCTCCAGACTGCAGGACGTGTGGCAGCCGTCGCAGCGTGACAGCCAGGAGATTCACTTCATCGGCGGTCTCCCGAAGCTGAAGACTGTCGGCGTCGAAGGGCCGTACAACGCGACCGGCATCAGCGAGACACCGAGCCGCGACCGCCTGTTCGTGTGCCAGCCCAAGGCGGCGAGCGACGCCCCGCAATGCGCCACGAAGGTCTTCTCCTCCTTCGCGCAGCGTGCGTTTCGGCGTCCCGTCTCCTCGCAGGACATCGAGCCGGCACTGACGTTCTACAACCGAACGCGGACAGAGGGCGGCTCGTTCGACGAAGGTATTCGCGCCGGCGTGGCGCGCATTCTCGTGAGCCCGTCGTTCCTCTATCGCATGGAGCGCGACCCGGCTGGCGTTGCTCCAGGCGTGGCGCATCCGGTGAGCGACGTCGAGCTGGCCTCGCGTCTATCCTTCTTCCTGTGGAGCAGCATCCCGGACGATCAGCTCCTCACCGTCGCGAAATCCGGTCGGCTGCGCGAGCCTGCGGTGTTGTCGGCGCAGGTGAAGCGCATGCTGGCCGACAGCCGCTCCGATGCGTTCATCAGCAACTTCGTCGGACAGTGGCTGCAGCTGCGGAACCTCGAATCGAAAGTCCGCCCCGACATCCTGCAGTTCCCGGATTTCGACGACAACGTCCGCGAAGCGTTTCGGCGCGAGACCGAGATGCTGTTCGCGTACATCCTGCGAGAGAACCGCAGCATCCTCGAGTTGTTGAACGCTGACTACACGTTCGTCAACGAACGGCTCGCCAGGCACTACGGAATTCCCGGGGTGTACGGCACGCGCTTCCGTCAGGTGAAGATCACCGACCCGAACCGCCGCGGCCTGCTCGGTCAGGGAAGCATTCTGTCGCTCACGTCGGTGGCTACGCGTACGTCGCCAGTGTTTCGAGGGAAGTACATCCTGACCACATTCCTCAACACGCCGCCGCCACCGCCGCTGCCCAATGTCCCGGCACTCGAGGACGCTGGCAAGGGAACGGCGAACGCGCCGAAGACGGTGCGCGCGCAGCTCGATCTGCATCGCGCGAACGCCGTCTGCGCGTCGTGCCATCGAGTGATCGATCCCGTCGGATTCGCGCTCGAGAACTTCAACCCGGTTGGGCAGTGGCGCACCAGCGATGTGGATGGAAAGCCGCTCGACACGGCCGGGGTGTTGGCGGATGGGTCCAAGGTCGACGGGCCGGCTGCGCTGCGCAACGTGATCCTGAGCCGACCGGACGCGTTTGCCACCACGCTCACGGAGCGCGTGATGACCTATGCGCTGGGCCGCGGTATGGAGCCCTCCGACATGCCGGTGATCCGCGGCATCGTCAGGAAAGCGGCCGTGAACAAGTACGCATTCGGTGCGATTATCATGGGTATCGTCGAGAGCGCGCCGTTCCAGATGCGGACGAGGCTGGAAACAGCCGAAAGACCGAACAGAGTTGCTGACGCAGGGGTAAAGTAGGGTCGTACGTAGGGGCCACTTTCAGGTGGCCCGTATGGAGCTGCCATGATCATCACGAAGAAGCACCTGTCCCGCCGGACGTTCCTGCGGGGTACTTTGGGCGCAACCGTCGCCCTGCCCTTCCTCGACGCGATGGTGCCGGCGCTCACCGCGCAGGCCCGGACCGCCGCGGGCGCACCATTCCGCTTCGGTGTGATCTACATGCCCTGTGGTGTCTACCCCGACACCTGGCATCCGACGCAGATCGGCAGCGACTTCGAGTTCAAACCGGTCATGCAGCCGCTCGAGCCGTTCCGGAATCAGCTGGTCACGATCAGCAAGATGAAGGCGCCCTGGGGCGAGTCGGTCCACGTGGGCGCGAGCTCCGCGTTCCTCAACGGCACCGGCCCTGTGGTGGCGCGCGGCGGCACCGGTGATGCCTTCGGTCAGATCGCATCGAAGAAGACGGTCGACCAGTACATCGCCGATCAGGTGGCGGGCGACACGCCGCTCCACTCGATCGAAGTGGGCACCGAAGACATGGGCACGGCGGCCGGCGCCTGCGACGGCTTCCCCTGCACGATCTTCGACAC
>DASWZV010000114.1:0-14789 GCA_036407095.1 Vicinamibacterales bacterium
GATGACGATGGCCGTTTATGCGCCCGCGGTCAGAGGCGTGCTGGCGGCGCAGCGCCGCGGGGCGACGCTCGACGACGTAACGCGCGCGCTCGCGCCCGGCGTGCCGTACGCGTGGGGTCAGGAGGCCGCGCTCGCGCCGCAGTACGTCCGCGGGCTGGCGTGTCTGCGGCTGCACGCGTGGAGCGACGCCGCGCGCGCGTTTCAGGAGGTGATCGACCACGCCGGCGTCGATCCGGTGTCGCCGCTCCGGCCGCTGGCGTATCTCGGTCTGGCGCGCGCCGATACTGCGCTCGGACGTCGCGCCGACGCGGGCAAGGCGTACTCGACCGTCCTGGATTTCTGGAAGGATGCCGAGCCGGACTTCGCGCTCTTCGCCGCTGCGCGAAGGGAGTACGCCGCGCTGCAGTGACGCAGTTCGCGTCAATGCTTCGGCTGTGATGAGGCGCAATTGCCGGGGATCTGCGTGTTGCCATGAAACAAGTCGGCCGGTTTGCTGCTCGCGATCGTGCCGAGTTCCTCCAGACGATAACTGGTGAAGAGCGACAGCAGCTTGTTCACAATCTCTACGAAGACCTTCGGCAGGGAATACCCAATCCCATAGTAGAGAAAGGCCTGAATGGTACCTTGTCGGCACGGCTGGAGTCCGACGATGGGGGATACGACATCTGAACCGCGCAGGATCGTTCCGTCGAAGATGATCTGCGCAAACACGCCGGTATTGAATCCAAACGCGCCGATGCCGACCATGGCGCGGATGCTCGCGGCCAGGACCAGGGAATTGATCCCGACGGAAACGCCCGTCGTGGTCACGCCCAGGTCCTTTTCTGCCTGGGGATGTCCGGCGGCCCCCACCGACCAATGGTAGTTCTTCATTCCCGCCCATATCCCACCACCGAAGGTATAGAGTCCGGACGCCGACAGCTTCGACGTTTTCGCGCTGAAACCCGTTTCCAGCCTGAGATAGCTTCCGAACGTGATTGAGAAGGGGACTCCCGCAACCCCGTTCAGGCCGAGGGGGATGGAGAAGTCAATGGGTTCGTAGATCGTCTTGTGAAGGTTCGCGCTGAAATTCTGCTCGCTGGCGGCCTCCGCGTTCACGACGATGCCGAGGTCTCCATCCACCCTGACGCCAGCGGTCTCGATTCCACGGTCGGTGATGTTCAGATCGAAATCGACTCTGGCGTTGATGACGCGGAGCAGGCACTCGGCGAAAATGTTGATGCCGTTCTTGTGGTAGTAAAACTGCAGCCCGATTCCCGAATTGCTGGCTTCGGCGGCCGTGCGCACGTCGTCTCCATCCAATTGAACCGGAACGTTCTTGTTTCCACCGCCGCCGGATGCCTGCTTTGGCATCGGCAGCGGAGGCATGGCGGGGATCGCCGGCGCCGCCGCGGCGATCATGTCGATCCGCGTGCGTCGAAGCGGATCCGTCAGCCTGCGCCGAGAAGCATCGGTGGATGACACTCGCCCTGGCGACCACCTGTCGCCGATTCTTTGGTAGGTGACGCGCTGGCCGTCGCCGTAGGTTTGTGCGACGGACGTCGGCAACCATCGGCCGTGTTGAAAGCGGGACACGACCACGGTCCTTTGCAGCTCTGAACCGTGTTCTTCATCGTTGCTCGCGGTCTTGGCGGCGCCGACAAGTTCATCCGGAGGCTGCGGAAAAGCCGGAGCGACGTACGTGAGCATGTTCGCCACATCGACGTTCTGGCTCATCGCGAAGTGTCCGCGCTTGATGACGTCGGTCAGTTGCACCGGCCCCAGAAACGCCGTCACTGAGTCTCCGTTGCGCTTCAGGTTGAGGATCCGCCCGACCGCTCGCCCGGTGGCAAAGACGATGGCGCCCTCCCGAAATTCATTGACGTGCGGCGCATTCGCGTCGAACGTCCAGTTCATTCCGTCTCCGGCCATCGAGCGAATCGCCTTGTCGCCCTGCTCCATTACGATGACGCCCTCGGCATAGACGACGTCTTTGGTAGGCCGCGGCGCGATGCCAAACTGGCGCTCGCTTTCAGAGACTGTGCTGATGTCGACCGCCGAGAGGATGCTCGCCTCGGGATGGGCTTTCAGGTCGAACATGTCAGGCGGTGGACTCGCAAGAATCGCGGGTTGCGCGTTGCGGTCGGTCAGAGACGCTAGCGGTGCGGGCGTTGCTGGGGGGGACTGCGGGGCAACGGACCCGGGAACGGACTTCTTCGTCGGTGCCGGCGTCGGCTGTGGATGCGGCGCAGGTTCCTTTCTCTTACAGCCGCTTTGTGCGCACATCGCCAAAGACAACACGCAGAAGAGAGCGCCTCGAACCGCCACCGGATTGCTCACGCTCTTCACCCCGAGCGCTGTATGCCTTCCTGGGTCCACGGAGGTCAAGCTAACCGGTTGCGAACGAGGTGTTAACCCGTAAGTCACTATTCAGCGAGGAGTTCCGAGCGAAGGCAAACCTTGAGGTCGAGGCGCGCGATTGATTCAGGGATTCTGTCGGCGGCACCGGCATCGTGTTAATGTCCCGGAGCTCGTCAGCAGCTATGACGATCCGGCCTGCACGCACGACCGATTTCGATGCCATGTGGCGCATCTTTCAGACCATCGTGGCCACCGGCACCACCTATGTCTTCGCCCAAGACACCAGCCGAGACGACGCGCTGGCGTATTTCGTCGGACCGGGAATCGCGTCATGGGTGGCGGAGGACGAAGGCCACGTCATCGCGATGTACAAGCTCGTGCCGAACCGGCGCGATCGGGGATCTCATGTGGCGAACGCTTCGTTCATGGTCGATCCGGACCACGCCGGCCGCGGTGTGGGGAAAGCGATCGGACTCCACTGCCTGCGTGAGGCCCGGCGCGCAGGTTTTCTGGCGATGCAGTTCAACTTCGTCGTCAGCACGAATACGAGAGCCGTCGCCCTCTGGCAGAGGCTCGGCTTCGAGATCGTCGGCAGGGTGCCGAACGCCTTCCAGCACCGCGATCGGGGGCTGGTGGATGTCTTCGTGATGTATCGCTCCCTGGACGACATCGAATTGGACGACATCGCGTGAGCCGTCCGCACCCGGCTCGCGATCGCGAATACCCTGGATCATTCCTGCGGCGGCGAGGCTTGACATGCGAACAGCATGCGAGCATGCTCATCACATGTCCAAGATGGTCCAAATCCGCAATGTGCCGGACGCGCTGCACCGAAAGCTCAAGAGCCGGGCGGCAGACTCAGGACAGACGCTCTCCGACTTCCTCCTGGCCGAACTTGAACGGCTGGCCGCCCGACCGACGCGCGACGAGATGCTGACCAGAATCCACGGTCGAAAGCGCGTGACGTTGAAGACGCCAGCAGCGGTCGTCATTCGGGAGGAGCGTGAGTCGGCGTGATCGTCGTCGACGCCTCGGCTCTTCTCGAATTTCTGCTGCAGACTCCGCTGGGTTCGAGGGTCGAGGCCCGCCTCTTTCGAGGCCGGGACGAGTTCCATTCGCCCCACCTTGCAGACGTTGAAGTGACGCAGGGCCTCCGACGCCTCGTCCGGACCGGCGAGGTGTCACATGCCCGAGCGGCCGACGTGATTGCCGACCTCACCGACTTCGATCTCCACCGTCACCCCCATCTCGACCTGTTGACGCGCGCGTGGAAGCTTCGGGAGAACGTCACGGCGTACGACGCGATGTATATCGCCCTGGCCGAAGCGCTCGACGCGCCGATCGTCACCTGCGACGCACCGCTTGGCAGAGCGCCGGGGCACCGGGCGCACATCGAAGTGATTGAATGAGCTGTGCAAAAAGCGGGACAGTCGGCGTAGTTGTGCCGATTAGCAGTGGCTTAGGAGCTGGCTCGCTCCAGGCAACCAAACCTTTCTTGCAGGTAAATCCACGGGATTTCTTTTCTTGGTTGAATACGCTGGCTCGCTACAAGAAGAGGCGGTCGGTCACGTCCGCACCTCTCGCGCACCGTTAGGCCTGCACAACAACAATTATCCGAACGTATCATAGCGTCATGGACCTTCCGTTCACGGCCGTCTTTCGCAAAGTGCCCGAGGGGTGCATCGGTTTCGTCGAGGAGTTGCCCGGGGCCAACACGCAGGGCGCCACGCTCGACGAAGCGCGCGCGAATCTGCAGGAAGCGGTCGCCATGATCCTCGATGCCAATCGCGAGTAGGCCCAGCTATCGGCCGGGACAGGGCCGGTGATCCGATCGGAAGCTGAGAACATGCGAGGAGTTCATATGCAATCTGAAATCGCGGTAGGGCAACGTTTCAAGTTCAACCTATCGGCCGACGACCTTTCGCCAGAGCGGCAGGCGGTAGTAACTCGCGTACTCTCCAATAGAGAGGAAGGATTCGGGCCGGAAGTGAATTTCTTTTTTTCATATTGGGTGGAGGCTCACGAACTTCCAGAAACAGAGGTTCCGACAACGTTGGTGTTCGAGCGCGGAACTGACGGAAACGCATACCTCGACGGACGTATGGTCAGCATCACTATGCTGAAGTGATCTTCCGCTCGGGAACATCGACTTTTTGCCCGCGCTCCGGCTGAGACTCGGCGATTCACATCGCCATCGTGACGCCGAGACGGCCGGCTCGTCCCGAACCTCACGCGCGACGCGTTCGAGGTCCGTGACGAGGGGCAACCGCAGTCTGGCGAGCGCAACACGCTTGCCGAACGGATCCGTGTTGAATATCCGTCCGACGGAGTCGTCCGACTGGTCGCGATAGAGACCGACTTTGGCTTCAAGATCCTGCACGGGCAGATTGACGGAGGGCGGCAGTACGACGGCGACGGCGCGGCACTTCCATGTCGGACAGTCTAGAACGCGCAACCGACTGGCTGGATGCGAATAGCGGCGAACTGGAAGGTGGCTCGGTGCACTGGACGATTTCCGCAACCGGCTCATCAGAGAAGCGGCGTAAAACCGGAGGTCGTTTGGCAGATCCGTCGTTTCACACCAGCCGCGTCACCGGTCTCACCAGGTTGCGAAGGCCAAGTGCAATCGCCGGTCACTTCGAAGGAGGGGTGAATCGACGCACGGCAATAGTGTTACCGATGTCGATGGTCATCAGATCCTCACCAAACTCGACTGGGCCAGTGTAGATCTGACGCACCAGTCGAAGTGTGGTCGCAGGATCGACATTGTAATGAGAGAACACCGCAAGCCTCGGCTTGACGCGCTCGAAGATGGAGCCCGCCTCCGCGCCGTCGGTGTGATGGTTTCGAATCGTCTGTACTTGCCGGCGGGTCTGTGCCGATCCTGGAAAGCGATCGTCGGGAGGGCCGGCCAGGTTGGGATCTTGTTTCCAGTTCCCCACTTCGTGAACCAGGACATCCACGCCTTGCGACACCTTGACGAGGTTGTCAGAAGGTTTTGTATCACCCGATAGCGCCACCGACCGTCCTCGATAGTCCACCCGGAAACCGAAGGCTGGCTCGATAGGCGCGTGATCGACCAGGAAAGCCGTGACCTTCACGCCGTTCGACTCGTAGACGACGCCTTCGCGAATATCAGTCGCCTGCACCTTGATGCCTTCCGGTGAAAATCGTTCGTCCACGTCACGTCGGACGTGAATGTCGAACTCGAACGCCTCCTGTAAGCGCTCCATCATCGCGCGGGTGCCTGTTGGTCCCCACACTTGCAGCGGCGCCGCTCGCCCCTGCGACGCCCACGGGAACAGGAGCAGCTCGGGCAGCGACACAATGTGATCGGAATGCAGATGCGTGAGAAACACTCGAGTCACGCCCGCTGGGTTGATGTTCAGCCTGGCCAGACCGGTCGTCAGATTCCGCCCAGCATCAAAGAGGAGCCTCTCGTCACCAGCGATGACCAGCGTGCTGATCCCCAGGCGTTCGCCGCTAAATGTCGGTCCGCCCATTGTGCCGAGAAGGACTACCTTTAGCTCGGATTCGCCGCCGTTGGTTGTCACGGTCTGGGCACGTGGCGTGGCGAGCGCGAGGACGGCCGCGAGCGCAATCAGAGACGAGAGTCGCATGCTGCCTCCACATGACCCGGTTGGGCAACGCCGCACGTGGGCGACGGCCGGTCGACACTGCCGAGCAGGGGTCATGGCCGGATCGACGACGGCAGCTCGATCAGGAGTGCCGCGGCTTTCGATTGGCCTGACACCGAACTGCCGGCAGTATGTCGAAGCCGACCTTGGAAAAGTGGTTGTCGGTCGCGTCGTGGTCGATAGACGTACGTCCGTCCTCGGATGAACCAACGGAGTGCGCACGGTCGAGGCTGTCGTCTGCGAGCGCGATCGATGCGCTGCCATGATCGTCGACTGGAACAATCTGAAATGCCGGCCGGCTGCGGTAGATCACCGTAACGCGCGTGCCCTTGCGCACCCGTTCGACGCCGTCGGGAAGCGTCGACTGCAGACGTTCCGCGTTGACCGGAACGTTCATCCCAGAACCTCAACGGTTAACTCAAGATAACCATCGATTCGAAGCGGTGTCAACGCGGGCCGCTCGTCACTGGACGTGACGTTAGAACTCACAACCGCTTGTCTGAACACGAATTGCGTCGAAACGGTGGGATTGGCTCGCCGCACTGGACGATGTCCGCAACTGGTTGATTTGTGAGGCCGCGTAAACTGGCCAGTTTTCGAAATCTTCGCCAGTATTTCGCCAGTTCTTGCGGCTGCTCGAGCAGACCAACCGGAGGCCACGCTGCGACTAGCGCCCTTTGATCCGGAGCGTGCGCGATAGACCGAATAATTGGGCGTCGTGGAATTCCACAGCTCACCGACGACAGCCCGGGACCCTGAGCCATCACCAACGCAGACAGACGGTCCATAGGAGAATGTGCCATGTCTGGGACAGTTCTCGTGTCAGGAGCCGGGGTGGCAGGCTCTTGCCTCGCCTGGTGGCTCGACAGGTGCGGATATGCGGTGACCATGGTGGAACAGGCGCCCGAACCGCGCACCGGCGGGTACGTCATCGACTTTTGGGGCCTCGGCTACGACGTGGCCGAGAAGATGGGCGTGCTGGACGAACTCCGCCGGCATGACCTCAACGTCCAGGAATTCCGGATAGTCGATCGCGGCGGCCGGCGGATCAGCGGCTTCAATCAGGGAGCGGTGCAAGAGCTCATAAACGGCCGGGGCCTGAGCCTTCCGCGTTCGGCGCTGGCTTCTGCTCTCTACGAAGCGGTCAAGGACCGAGTCGAAGTACGGTTCGGGAACAGCGTGACCGGCCTTGAAGACAGCCCGCGCGGCGTACACGTGAAGTTTCGCGAAGGTGAGCCTCAGACTTTCGATCTGGTCATCGGCGCCGACGGCCTCCACTCCGCCGTGCGCCGGCTCTGCTTTGGTGAAGAAACGCGATTCGAACGCTTCCTTGGATACTACGTTGCGGCGTTCACTGCCCAGGGCTACCGGTTCCGTGACCCACACGCATACGTGACTTACGGCGAACCCGGCCGGCAGATTTGGCGGATCACGGCCGACGAGGACTCGACGGTCTTCATGCTGGTATTCGCAGACCCCGATCCCCACGCAGCTCCAATCCACGATTCCTCGCGTCAGAAAGAGATCCTGATGCGCCTCTACTCTGGCGGTGGCTGGGAAACCGAAGAGATGCTCCACGCGCTTCAGGCAAGCACCGATCTCTATTTCGATCGGGTCAGTCAGATCGTGATGCCGAGTTGGAGCAAGGGCCGCGTCGCTCTGATCGGTGACGCGTGCGCTTGTCCGAGCTTGCTCGCCGGCGAAGGGTCAGCGATGGCTCTGGCAGAAGCTTACACGCTCGCTGGAGAATTGGAAGTCGCGCAGGGAAACCACGCGTCCGCATTCGAGATGTATGAACAGCGTCTGCGGCCCTATGTGGAGCGCAAGCAGAAGGGGGCGCGCGGTTTTGCTGCGAGCTTCGTGCCCAGGAGTGCTTACGGGCTCTGGCTGCGAAACGCATCCATCAATGTCGCAAACCGACTGGGGCTCATTCGGCTGCTGTTCGGAGCCCAAATGAGCAGCGGCATCGAACTGCAGAACTATCGGTAACAATTGTCGTCACGAGCTCATGCCCGACGTGTTGGCAGGGCGAATCGAGCGGGCCTCGTGTTCGATCGCATCACGAAGCTTGACGGTGTCCCCGATGGCTATCGTGCTATGAAAGGACTGGAGTCATCAAAGTGCTGATCGAGTTCTGAGACCAAGAGTGAAACCAGCCAGCTGGTTGCGGACCTCGTCCAGCGCGGCCCGTCCGTCACAAATGATTCAGGGAATGAGACTTACGAGAGCAGCCGACACTCGACTCGCAAGTACTTGATTTTATTGATCTTATGAGCTGGCTCCTCAGCCTGGACTCGAACCAGGAACCCTCCGGTTAACAGCCGGATGCTCTACCATTGAGCTACTGAGGAACACAGAGCGCAGAACGCGCCGGACTGGAAACACCAAGTGTAGCGGATGCGGCGCTAGCCGCGCAACCCTCTCGTGCGACGCCTCGTCACGTCGATCTCATACCATCGAGGCTTGCCAACCGCTCCCCTTCGCGCTGCTGGTCGTCGGAACCCTGCGGCCCGTCGCCGCAGCAGGCGGCGGGAAAAACGCCAGCCTGAATGCACAATGCAAAACCTCGAAGGTCCGACACCACGGCATGCAACATTCAGCATCGAGCATTCAACATTGACGCCGCTGAGTGTCAAAACTTGAAGACCATCCCCAGCCCGGCCCGCCCGAAATCGAGATGGTTCCCGCGCGCCAGATCGAACCCCAGTAAGTCGAGCGTGTCGAACGCGTGGTAGTAGCGGATGTCGCCTTTCACGCCGACGTGCTTCTGCAGGTAAATGATCAGGCCGCCGCCGATCGTCCAGCCGATCTGATTCTTCGCCTCGGAGACGTTCACGACCATGTTCTCGACGTCCGTCCTGATCAGGCCAATGCCAAGCAGTCCGTAGGGCTGGACGATCGTGATTTTCGGCGCCACCAGGAAGTTCGCCATCCCCGTCGTGACCGTCGTCCGCTGATCGGGCCGGTCGCCGGTGAAGTCTCCTTCGTAGGTCAGCTCCGCCTCGAACCCGACCACGGAGCCGAGCGCGCCGATGGAGCCGCCCCAGTTCCAGTTCTTGTCGCGGCAGTCAGTGGCCGTGCGGCAGCCGGCATTGCCGCCGAAGTTGTAGCCGATGGATGGGCTGATGAACCCTTGCGCGTGGACGGCCGGCGGAGCGAGCGTCCCCACCGAAACCACCACGATGGCGCAGAGCAGCTCTCGACGGATCGAGGTTGCAACGAACATGGGCACCTCCAAGGAGCTGATGGGTCGGGCGATCCCGAGTCCATGAATCGCGCTATTGGACGTTATCGGAGTTTCGGCCGCCACCCGACAGGGGCGCCCCGCTCAGCGCTCGACCACCCGAAAGGCCGTCGTCCCGACCGATTGCCCGTCGAAGAAGATCTCGACGCTGTAGTCCCCCGGTGGGAAGGGATCCGGAGGTTTCAAGTGGAACTCCGTCGCCGCGTCTCCCCGATAAGAGACCCGCTTGGTCGACTCATCCACCAGGCGTCCCGCGTACGTCCAGCGTGCTCTCATCGTTGCGGAACCCGGCCCCGCCGTGGCAACCGAAAGGTACACGGTGTCGTCCGGCGCGAAAACCGTGGTGCCGTCTCCTACCGTACCGTCCGTGTTGATGGTTCGGCCGATCTGAGTCGAGACGAACTGGGGACGCGAGCTGCAGGCCAGGCACAGGAGGCTGATCGTGAGGAGCGAGACATGAAGGCGGCGCATGACTGGCTACATTATCCGATGCGGCGGCGCAGCTGCGAGATCTGCACCGCCACCGAGCGGCGACGTCATTGAGGGCGCCGAACAGCCGGGCAGACCGTTCTGAGACGGAGACGGTTCCTGGTCAGGCTGACAGCCCGACCCGGAGACCACGCGATCAGATGTGAGAACCGGCTGGAACCTGGCGGGCGGTGATCGTGTACTTGAAGGCGTCCGGATCGAGGCTGTCGAGCCGGCCGGCGGCGGTCTCGCCTTGCGGATACATGAAATACGGAACCTTCGGGCCCGTCGCGCCCGGCAGCGCCACGTCGTGTTCGAAGTTGAACGCGATCCAGTTCATCTCCCACCCGCCGAAAAGCCGCGCGCGTGCGCGCCGCACTGGTTCGTCGTGCGAGGAGAGATTGCCGGGGGGCTCTTCGAGGACGACTTTGCGCACGTCCGCCGGGTCCGCTGGCACCCAGCCGAAGCCTGCGAGATAGACCTCTGCGCGGCAGTGCTGTGCCTTGGACGCGTTCTCCGTGGCGAGACCGAGGCTCCGATAGCCGAACTCCGACTTTGCCACGCGAACGCCGTAGACATCGCGTGCGGCCAGTCCGACCGCGTGAGCGAGTCCGACAAACAGGGCGTTGAGATCCGCGCACTTGCCGCCGAGATTCTTCGATTCGAGCATGAATCGGATATCGCCGATCCCGCAGCCTCGCGTTTTCGGATCGCGGAACGTGTTGTCGACGATCCAGTCGTAGATCGCCCGCGCTTTCTCGAGGTCGGTGTGCGCAGCGTGCGTGATCTCGAGAGCCGTCTTCCTCACGATGCCGTCGCTCGGAATCAGGGCGCTCGGCTCGCGGAACCGCGCGAGCGTGGCGCGGTCCGGTTCGCCGACGCGCGACGGAGTCGTGAGGTTCACCGCGATATCGCGGGTCTTCACTCGGCTCACCACCGTGAGGGCGGGTGTCGCACCAGGCCGCCATTCCGCCGCCACCATGCCGAGGCCGCGCGCGCGATCGTCGAGAAGGCGCGCGTGTCCATTCGGAGCCTCGAACACGGTACCGAGCGGCCGCTGATACGGCGTCGCGATGGTGAGCGGCACCGGCACCCAGACTCGAACGGTGCCGTCCGGCCTCAGCACCTCGATGCGCGTCGTCACTTCGTAGGTGCGCCAGCTCTCGCCCTCGGCGGAGAGCGGCGGCGCCCACGGGCAGGCCGTGCCAGACCATGCGAGGGCGGCGGAGCCGAGCGTCGCCGAACGGAGAAAATCACGGCGGTTCATCATGGTCACTCCCCGCGACCGCTACCGGCCTCTGTCGTCCGAGTCTCCGCTACGCGGCGGCCAATGCTTCCTGCGGCCGCGTTCGTCGACGATCAGCCATCGGGTACCCGGAGGCAGCACCTGCAGTGTCTTGAGGAATTCTATTACGCAGTCCTGCTCGTACTGGCTCAACGCTTCGAAAGCCACTCGCGTGCGTTTCGCTTCGCCATCGTGGGCTTTCACCGCCTGACGCAGCGTCGTGAACATCCCGTGATGAAAGAACGGCGGCTCGTTCGCGACACCCCACAGCTTGCGCGTGAGAAACTGCCGATTGCCGGCGAAGAATCCAGGCGACCCGGCAGGTTGATTCATGTCGAGCGCCTCGATGTTCGGATCGTCTGGCAGGCCGGTCGTGATGTCGTGCAGCTTCAAGTCGGTGTAGGCAGGCACCATGACGACACCGTTCGACGGTCTGAGCCGCGGGCTGGGCAGCTCGTCGCTCGAGAGGTCGACGACCAACGTTGGAGCCTGCCCAACGAGTAGATTCGGCCCCTGAGGCGGCAACGCCGGGTTGAACGGATTCGGCTCGCTGAACATCCACCCCTGCCGATCCAACGGCAGCGCCGGAACGTGACAGAACGTGCAGCCAATCGACGCAAACCGTTTTTCACCAACGAGGACCGCTGCCTCAATTTCCGGATCGTTTGGAATGACCCGTCCCGGGACGGCCATCGTCGCCTGGAACACGGAGACCGCGGTCACGTCGGCCCGGGTCAGCTCGTTCTTGACGCCGTCCCCATCCGGATCGGTATCGACGCCGAACCGCTCGGTCGCTTGAATGCCATGGTGGTGATTGAAGGCGTTGTTCGAGAATTGCCGGATCGACACGACATTCCCGGCCTGGTGAAACGGTCGAACAATCAGGCTCGGCGGACTGGCGGCGCCAGCGGTCACCAGGCTGGGCCCTGCAATACCCTGCACGCGCGTCGTGATCCAACTGCCATCGACCGTGCGCGCGATCGTGCCGAACGAGATCCCCTTCGACACGAGTCGGCGCGACTGACCGGGTAGCGTGGAGTTTCTGATGGCTTGCAGGTCTTCAGTGATCTGGCGGGCGAGCATCTCGATATACCCCGAGCCGAACATCCCGAGCGTCGCGCGCGAATTGGCAATGGACTGCAACTGGGTCGGCGCGCCGAGCTCGTTCATCTCTCCGCGAGTCGGGATGAAGTCGGTGCCGTCGAACGTCGCGAAGTCGAACCGCTGACCCAGAACGAACACGTTCGCGACGATGTCGCCGCCTCCTCCGGGAATGCCGAACGGAAGGTTGTGGCAGCCAGCGCAGGAGTTCGAGTCGGGCCCAGACACGCGGTTGAAGTTTCGCGGAAACTCCAGCGGACTGGTCGGGTCGCTCAACGCCGCGCCGGTGCCTTTGGTCAGTGGTCGACCACCGCCTTCTTCGATTGTCCACACGGCCGTAAACAGTCGCTGCCCGTGCGCCAGAAGATGCCGCAACGAGATGGAGAATTCCTCACCGTCCTGCAGATGTCGGGCAATGGCAACTTCGCGCCCGATTGACGACTGCGAGTGAACTGTGGACAGTGCGCCAACGTAGCACACGCCGAGAACGCCGAGCATACGCAGGAACGTTCGCATACGTCCTCCGATCGAGGACCGTCGCCGGTTCGCACCGGCGACGACTGGCGAAAAACGTGCGGGAAGGATGGAACGCAGGTTTCTACGCCCGGCGGGCCTGGTTGTCAACCACTCTCGGATGCTGAGCTGGTAGCTCAGCCGATTCATGACATCTGAAATCGCGTTGACAGTCACCTGGCGTGGGCGTATACCGCTGCCATGACCACCTAGGCAGTTCGAGGTGACGCGACGTTCGTTGCACGCGAAAGGAGGAGGACGATGACACGCAACGATTGGAATGAGCGTCTGCGTGCGGCCCCCGGTGTTTCCTTGCGCAGCCTCTCGCGACGCAGGTTCTTCGGGATTTCAGCCGGCGCTGCTGGAGGCGCACTCGGCGGCAGTCTGTGGACGCCGGTGCGCGGCGAACGCAATCACGATGACGACGACCACGATCGCCAACCCGGCCGTCCGTGCCCGGAGCAGGATCCAATTCCGCACATCAACGCAGGGCCTCCGGCGGGGATTGGTGGATTTCGGTTCTTTTTCCCCGGACCCGTGGACGGGTCACCAGCCGCCACGGATCCGGAGCCTGCAGCGGCTCACGCCGCGGGCCGCGACCCGTCGCTGATTTTCAACTTCGATGGCGTCGTCGGCAGCGCGGACCTCACACTGACGGGAACCGGCACGGACACGACGACGGGTGCCACCGCGAAGTACGGATTCCATGCGGACATGCGCTTCATGAAAGGAAGGTTTCTCGGAACCGACAACCGGATTCACCGCGGTGCCTTCGCGTTCATATGACTTGACAGTCTGCTGGTGCCGGATCCCACGGCACCGGGAGCGAGCCCGTTGGGCCCGCATTCGTACGACCCGGGCGTCAGCGAAAACGACGTGATGTGGACGACCGAGATTCCCGAGAGCAGCGTCGATTTCGACCGCCACGAAGAGGAAGCAGTGCTCCACGTCAGGAACGTGATCGTCTTCGATGCCTTCACCGTTCCCAACTCACTCGATACACATCATCCGCTCGGGAAGGTGCACGCGATCATCAACTCGCTGCGGATCGAGTGGCACAATACGACCGTCCGCCGATCCCACACCGACTGCGTTGATGCATTCCGTGGCGACTATTTCGAGGATAGCGCGACGATTGACGTGATCGCCACGACGCCACCAACGGCGGCGCGGGCGTGCGCGCCAACCGCGGCGAGAAACGGTTTTCGATTTGTTTCGGATGCGGCCGACACCTCGGTCAGCCACTTCGCGCAGATTGGACGCGAGCGGAACGGGATCTTCTTTTAGCGGAACTATCCGGCCGAGACGTGAACGACGAACGGCCCGGAAGGATCGGTCGAACCTTCCGGGCCTGCATTCACGCTACTGGGCGCCCGTGCTCATCGACTTCGACGCCTTGTTCCACACGTACGCATAGCTGAAGGCGAGGCCGTTGAACTTCGCCGCCTTCGCCGCCAGCGCAGCCGCCGCCTGGGCGTCCCCCGCGTCCTGAGCGGCGACCGACGTCAGGTAGATGATCCGCGGATCCTGCTGGTTCGCCTGCTTGAGCTCCTGAACCGCCGCCGACGGGCGCTTTTCCGCGAGCGCGATCAGCCCGGCCAGCTCGTGCTGCTGGCGCAGCTCGAACGGCGCCTTGCGAGCTGCGACCTGCGTCGCGTATTCCGCGGCCTTCGCCCTGGCCGTCGCGACATCGTTCTTCGCCAGCGCCACCCGCCCCTGCTCGAACAGATGATTGCGCCGGGTCGCCCCCTTCACCGAGTCCGGCACGGACGCCTGCTCCATGACCTTCACGGACTCGTCGTACTTGGCGAGCGCCTCATCCGCGCGTCCAGCCTCGCGCAAGATGTCTCCCATCAGGTTCAGATCACCGGACATCGTCGCGCCGTCGTGCTCCGCCTCCGCGAGCGCGTAGCCGGCCTTCAGCTCCGCCAGCGCCTTCTCGGTCGCGCCCTCGCGCACGTACGACGCCGCCGTCCAGAAGTGCGCGATCCGATGCTCGCCGGTGTTCCGGGCGACCTTGTCGATCTTTGCGAACGTGGCGCGGGCCTCGTCCGGCCGACCCATGAACAGATAGTCGTTGCCGATGCCGATGTAGGACGCGACGAAGTTCGGATCGATCGACAGCGCCTTCTCGTACGACTTGATCGACTCGTCGAAGCGGCCGCGCTTCATCAGCAGCTCCGCGTACGAATCGTACGGG
>DASWZV010000115.1:0-345017 GCA_036407095.1 Vicinamibacterales bacterium
CCTTCGTCGCAAGGGGCTCCCGCTGTTGCTCCTCACCCGCAGCTCGCCGCGCCTGCGAAGCGGTTGGCGGCACTGCTGCGCGGCTCGCTCCACGCGGCACTCCGGAACGCATCAGCCAGTCGGGTGCTGCTGACGCGTGACGCTACCCCTCATTCGCGGGCTGTTGCGCCAGCCAGGTTGATGCATCCTGGAGCGCGGCGTGGAGCGAGCCGCGCACGCGAGAGTCGCCAATGGCTTCGCAGCCGACGCGAGCGGCGGAGAGAGGAGCAATATCGCCAGACTCTTGCGACCGGGGGAGCCGCGAAGAAAAACGGAAGCGCACCGCCGGAGATGCCATTGGCCGGCGAGCGGATCGCCGCGCAGAAGGATGCGTCAACCTGGTTGGCGCAATCGGAGTCGAGCGCAAAGAGATCAGGAACGACGAGCAACTGCAGCCTGTGCCGGCGAACAGCGCCCGACTGGCTGACGCATTCGTCCGCGCTGCGATCCGCTCGTAACGCAAATAGAACAGTCCGCGACGGGCCGGGGACGACCCTCGACAGCCGTCGCGGAGAATGCGGGCTACTGAGCGTTCGCCGAAACGATCCGCGGCTCGACGATGAACAGGTTCGGGTCGTTCGGGTCGATCCGGACCCTCACCCAGTGGGTGTTGCGCGCCCCGAAGGTCTCGATGCGCGTGAAGTTGCCCAGCACGCCGCCTCCGGTCGTGTGGTTCAACGGCTTGTCGACCTTGAAGTAGTGCGTGTCGCCGTGGACGAGCACGACCTGGCCGTCGAATGCCTCTGTGATCGTCCGGAGCTTGTCGATGTAGTCCGGATACGCGTCGTAGTCGTGCGGGTTCGTCAGGTGCTGCTCGTTGTTGAAATTGGGATCCGCCTGCCAGATGGTCATCACGCCTTTCGCGTGCACGCGCTTTGCGTAGTCGAACCCCGCGTCGAGCCACTGGAACACCGCAGCCTTGCGCGCGGTTTCCTCACTACGCTGCCGCTGGATTTCCGCGGCGCTTCTGACCGGCACACCCGCCCCGGTCTCGGTGTCGGAGTACGGAAAGTTGTCGTTGGAGCCCTGAACGTTCAGGCCCAGATACACCACTGGCCCAACCTTCCAGCGCTGATTCTCGGGATACCCAGCCTGGCGAGTGATCTTGATCGTCTCTCGACCAAGGCTGCGATCGGTCGAAAAGAACAGACTCCGCTCGAAGTTCAAACGCTCCTCGGGATCGAAGAAGGGCATCGTCCCGGCGCCGTAGCGTCCCCAGCAGTCCGTCCAGTCGTTGTCTCCCGGGACGAAGATGTGCGGCCGTTCGAGACTGTTGAAGTAATTGAGCGCCGTGTAATAGAGCGTGTCTGCACACGAACCGTCGCCCCCGGATTTCAAATCGCCGTCATGCACGGAGAAAGCGACGTGCGCGCGGTTGATATCGGCGAGCATCGCCGGGTACTGCGACTTTCCGAGCGCGTTATACGGCTGGTCGCCGAACAAGGCGATCGCATAGCCCTCGTCGTCGTCGCCCTGATCGTTGTCCGTGGCGAATAGCGTGTAGCCCGTGCTCGCAACGATCGCGATCGCCGCGGCTGTCGCCGCGACACGCCCGGCGACACTCATCCCTTTCAGCTTCATGGCTAGGTTCCTCCGCTCACGCCTTTTCGTGGCGTGCGCGCCTAGCCTTGCTCGAGCGCGCGACGATGCCGCAATGACGCTGCAACCTCAGCGCAAATTCCACGCGGTTGCTTCACGATTCATGGGGTCGGTCGCGTCCGCATCCGTGGACAGGCGAAGGGCGGGCGTCGCGCGTCGACTCGAAGGAGCGTCTAGCCTCGGCCTGCTTTCGCCTCTGCATCGCGCTTTCGGAAGGCGGCCTCTCCACGGTCCGTCACCTCCACCCACTTTGCGTCAGGCGAGGACCCGGCGTCGTAGTTGTCATGCCAGTTCCACCATTTGTACGGCTCCGTTTGCGGGTAGCCGGCCGGCGAGTCTTCCCATTTCTCCTGGCGACCGAGCGCTGTCATGTCGAGATAGCTCCACGTGGTGCCCATTGCCTCGTCGCCGCGGCTGTTGATGAAATAGGTGCGGAACACTTGGTCGCCGTCACGGATGAACGAGTTGTGCCCGTGCCACTCGTCGACGCCGAAGTCTTTGTCGAAGCTGTCGGTGATCGTGTACCACGGCATCTCCCAACCCATGCGCGTCTTCAGGCGCTGGATATCTGCCTGCGGCGCGCGCGATGCGTAGACCAGCGTGGTATCCCGGGCGTTCAAGTGGGCGAGGTGAGAGACCTGGTCGGCGCCCAGAGAGCAGCCGCGACAGGCATGGTCGGGCCAGCCGTACACGCCGGGCTCGAAGAAGGCGCGATAGACGATCAGTTGACGGCGGCCTTCGAACAGATCGAGCAGGCTGACCTTGCCGTTGGGGCCATCAAACTCGTAGCTCTTCTCTACCAGCATCCGGGGCATCCGCCGGCGCTCTGCAGCGAGCGCATCCCGGGCGTGCGTCACCGCCTTCTCTGTCGCCAGGAGCCGCTGGCGTGCGGCTTCCCATTCCTGCGGCGACACTATCGCCGGCGTGCTGGTGGGGAGTCCGCTGTCTCTCTTCTGGTTCCTCTCCATCTCTGCCTCCCTATGGTCGGTCTCATGTGTGGACCGTCACAGCTAGTGTGAGCGCCGTTCGATGAAGCGATGGGAGTGACAAGTGTGGCGGGATTTCACAGCGCTCATTTTGGATAGCTGGGCGTTTGTCAACATGGCCCACGCCGCCACACATCATCAACCACGGTCACACGATTCAGATCAACTATGTGCCCGAAGCTTCATCACGGTTGGTGACAAGCGGTATCAGAGGACGCAATTTCACTTCCACCACCCCAGCGAAGAGCAAATCGACGGCAAGAGGACGCGCGCGGCGAGCCACCAGAATTCGTGGCCCGATTGCTGCCGGTGGCTTCGCGTTTGAAGGCACTCTCCTCGAAGGAGAGTACCCATGGCAGGCACACGAACGCTCGCGGCATCCGTTCTGCTAGTGCTGACGAGCACCGTCGCCACGCAGGCGCAAACGGCTCAACCGCCGGTCTCGCAGACATCGGGCAGCGTACCGACCGGCGCGGCGACAGCGGATGTTCGGCGGCTCACACTGCGCGACGCGATCGGCATGGCGCTCGAGTACAACCTCGGCGCCGTCGAGAGCGCAGAGATCACCCGCGCGGCTCGCGGGCAGCGACTGCAGGCATTGAGCGTCCTCCTTCCGCAGGTGAGCTTCGGTGCGCTGCACAACCGTGAACGAGTGACCAGCGCGTCGTTTGGTTTCTCGGGGCTCCCGGGTTTCCCGGTACCGTCCGTCATCGGACCGTTTGGTTTCAGTACCGCCTCGGCCAGCGTGAGTCAGGTCGTCTTCAACATGGAATCGATTCAACGGCTCCGTGCCTCGCAAACAGCCGAACAGGCAGCACTGCTCAGTCACGACGACACGCTCGACCTGGTCACGCTCAGCGTCGGCAATGCCTATCTGCGCGGCATCGAGGCCGCCTCACGAATCGAGGCGACGGAAGCGCAGGTCCGCCAGGCACAGGCCCTTTACGATCGCGCGTCTGCCGCCTTTGCGGCCGGAACGAGTCCGAAGATCGACGTCACGCGAACCTCAGTCGAGCTGCATACCGAGCAATACAACCTCACGGTCGCGCGTAACAACCTCGCGATCGCCAAGCTCACCTTGGCACGCGCGATCGGACTTCCTCTCGGGCAACAGTTCGAACTGGCCGATTCGCTTCCCTACGCCGACATCGAGCCACAGAGCGTCGATGAAGCGCTTCGCTCGGCTTACAACTCGCGCGCTGACTTGCGGGCGTCGCAGCAGAACGTCGAGGCTGCGCGGCACCAGATTTCTGCCACCCATGCGCAGCGCTATCCAGCGTTTGTCGTGAGCGGCGACTGGGGATGGCAAGGCCGAACGTTCGACACGTCGCAGCACATCTTCAACGTGCTGGCGGCAGTGAACGTTCCGATCTTCACCGGCGGCCGCATCTCGAGTGAGCAGACGCAGAACGAGGCCGCGCTACGGCAGCGGGAGGCCGAACGCGAAGACCTGCGCGGACAAATCGATTACGACGTCCGCACGGCTCTGCTGAATCTGCAAGCGGCGAAGGAACAAGTCGCGGTCGCGCGTGAGAATGTCGACCTTGCGAACGAAAACCTCTCCCGCTCGCAGGAACGATTTTCGGCCGGCGTGACTGACAGTGTCGAGGTCGTGCAGGCTCAGCAGGCGTTGTCGAACGCGAACGACCAGTACATCTCAGGCACGTACAGCCACAATCTTGCGAAGCTGCAGTTCGCTCGCGCGATCGGCGTCGCGCGTACCAGCTACGATCAGTACCTCACCGGTCGACCGTAAGAGCGTTGCCATGAGTGAAGACGATCACTCTACTTCGACCCTCGACGACAACACGTCCATGCTGGACGATCCGGCTGCCACTGCGGCAACACGTCGGGAGGCGCCGCCCCGACGATCGTTCCTCAGACAACGGGGCCGGAAGAAGCTGCTCATACCGGCTCTCATCATCGGTCTGCTGCTCATCGCGATCGTCGGTACTTTGCTGTGGCGCTACTTCGCCAGCTACGAGACGACCGACGATGCGCAGGTGGATGCGCATCTGCACCCGGTGAGCGCGCGCGTCTCGGGATACGTCAACAAGGTCAACGTCGGCGACAACGAGTACGTCAAAGCTGGAACGGTACTCGTAGAGATCGATCCGAAAGATTACGAGGTGGCCCTCGCCAAGGCCCGCGCCGATCTCGCCAACGCGGAGGCAACCGCCAGCTCGCTCGACATCACGGTGCCCGTCACCACAGTCAGCACTTCGAGTCAGCTGGCCTCGACAGAGTCCGACGTCAGCAACGCGGCCGCTGGAATCGTCGCGGCCGAGAAGCAGCTCACTGCCGCGGAGGCACAAATCACCGAGGCGGAGGCGAACGACGTGAAGGCGCAGGACGACCTCAAGCGATACAAGCAACTGGTCGAGGCGCAGAACGTCTCGGAGCAGACCTACGATCAGGCGGTCGCCGCTGCCAAAGCATCGACGGCGAGCGTCGCGGCGGCACGCGCGACCGCGGCGGCCGCGCAGCAGACCGTGGCACAGGCAAAGTCCCGGCTCGCGCAGGCTGAAGCCAACCATCGCGCGGCGGGAACCGGACCGCAGCAGGTCGCATCGACGCGCGCACGTGCGATGTCCGCCGCAGCCGATGTCAAACAGAAGCAGGCGCTGCTCGAACAAGCCGAGCTGAATCTTCAGTACACAAAAGTCGTGGCGCCGGTCGACGGGCTGGTGAACAAGACGGTCGTGCCCGGCATGAACGTTCTGCCCGGCCAGCAACTGCTCACGATCGTTCCACTCGACGATGTGTGGATCACCGCCAACTTCAAGGAGACGCAGCTCGAGTCGATGCGCGCCGGGCAGCGCTCCGACGTCACGGTGGACGCGAACGGCCGCACGTATCGCGCGCGTGTCGACAGCATCGGTGGCGCCACCGGGCCGCTCTTCAGCCTGCTGCCGCCGGAAAATGCGACCGGCAACTACGTCAAGATCGTGCAGCGCATTCCGGTCAAGATCGTGCTCGAGCCCGGACAGAACAACGACCGCCAGCTTCGACCGGGCATGAGCGTCGTTCCAAAGGTGTTCCTGCGATGAGCACCGCGACCGCCGATGTCGCGAGCGGCGCCATCTGGCGGCCGAAGTACAACCCGTGGCTGATTGCGGTCGTCGTCGCGTTGGCTGCCTTCATGGAGGTGCTCGATACCAGCATCGCCAACGTGGCGCTCCCCTACATCGGCGGCAGCATGGGCTCGAGCTATGAGGAGAGCACGTGGGTGCTCACTTCATATCTCGTCTCCAACGCCATCGTCCTCCCGATCAGCGGCTGGCTCGCGGTCAGGTTTGGACGCAAGCGGTTCTTCCTGGCCTGCCTGACGATGTTCACGCTGAGCTCGGTGCTGTGTGGTTTCGCGACGAGTCTCACGCTGCTGCTGGTGTTCCGCATCATGCAAGGCGTCGGAGGAGGAGGCCTGCAGCCGATGGCGCAGGCGATTCTGGCGGATTCGTTTCCACCGGAGCAGCGCGGGCTCGCATTCGCGCTGTTCGCGATCACCGCCATCCTCGCACCGACGCTCGGACCGACGCTTGGCGGATGGATCACGTTCAACTACTCGTGGCGGTGGATCTTCTTCATCAACGTCCCGGTCGGCGTGCTGGCGACGGTGCTCATCCTGCGGCTGATCGAAGATCCTCCCTATCTGGCGCGCCTCAAGGCGGCGGGTGTGAGAATCGACTACATCGGCGTTGCGTTGCTCGTGCTCGGTGTGGGCGCGCTGCAGATCATGCTCGACAAGGGCCAGGAAGAAGACTGGTTCGGATCGTCCTTCATCGTGACGCTGGCGATCGTGTCGACCATCTGCCTGCTGACGCTCGTCGTGTGGGAATGGTTCCACGCGCAACCCATCATCGACGTCCGGCTGTTCAGGAACTTCAACTACGCGAGCGCCAACGCGATGATGTTCGTGCTGGGGATTCTCCTCTTCAGCAGCCTGGTGTTGATGCCTCAGTATCTGCAGACGCTTCTGGGGTACACGGCCGAACTCGCCGGCCTGGTGCTGTCGGGAGGCGCCTTCGTGCTGCTGCTCGCTCTACCGATCGTTGGTCAGCTCACGACCAGGTTTCAGGCGAGGCACATCGCGGCATTCGGTTGGCTGTGCCTCACCGCCGCCATGTTCTACTCGACGAAGCGCATCGACCAGTCCATCAGCTTCAGTGCGGCCACCTGGTTACGCGCCGCGCAAGTGGTGGGATTGGGGTTCCTGTTCGTACCGATCACGCTGGTGGCGTACGTCGGCGTGGCGGCGGAGAAGAGCAACACCGTGGCAGGGATGATCAACTTCATGCGGAACATGGGCAGCAGTGTCGGCACCTCCTTCGTCACCACCATGCTCGCTCGCCGCTCGCAGTTTCATCAGACGATGCTGGTCGAGAACGCCAGTCCAGGCAACCCGGCCTTTCAGAACGCGCTCGAAGGATTGACCTCGCAGCTGATTGCGTCTGGCGTGAGTCCTGCAGACGCGAGGGCTCACGCCTACCCGGCTCTCTACCGTGCGCTTCAGACGCAAGCCACAACGCTCGCCTATATCGATGTGTACTGGATTCTTGGGTTCGGTGCCTTGATCATGTTCGGGATGTCGTTTCTGCTGGCACGTAACGATCCGCGAGCAGGTGGTGCGAGAGTGGCGGAGTAGTAAAAAGCGGTGGCGCGGCCAGAGGGCCGCCTGAAGGCGGCCCCTACTGCGGCCCCTACGAAGGCGGCCCGTACAGGCGATGAAGGATTGAGCGATCGTGATCAAAGTGCTGACGGTCGAACGGGAATATGGGTGCGGCGGTGGAGACATCGCGCGCAAGATTTCCGAGCGTCTCGGTTGGACGCTGTGGGATCAGCGGCTCACGACTGAGATCGCACGCTTGAGCAACTGCGATCACTCGGAAGTCAAGATCCGTGAAGAGCGCGTGGACCCCCTGTATTACCGGCTGCTCAAATCGATCGTGCGAGGCAGCTTCGAAGGCAGCCTCAACGTTCATAAACTGAACCTGCTGGATTCGGAGAGCATCTTGAGGCTGACGGAGCGACTGGTGGAACGGGCGGCAACCAAAGGAGACGCCGTGATCGTCGGCAGGGGGTCGCAGCATTTTCTCCGCG
Source organism: Vicinamibacterales bacterium (assembly GCA_036407095.1). Lineage (GTDB taxonomy): Bacteria > Acidobacteriota > Vicinamibacteria > Vicinamibacterales > UBA2999 > Gp6-AA40. Next base: position 7,725 of record DASWZV010000115.1, read on the forward strand.
AGCGGACCGATACCATCCGCGTCTTTCTCTATGCACCGCGCAGCGACAAGATTCGCCGCCTTCTGGCGACCGGCGTCAGCGAGTCGGAGGTCGAGCACCTGGTGGATACGGTGGACGAAGAGCGCGCGGCGTTCATCGAGAAGTATTTCCACATCGAGTGGCCGAACCGGACCTTGTATCACGCCATGCTCAATACGACGTTCGGAGATGAGATCGTCATCGACGAAATCCTGAGCCTGAAGAGGGCGCTCGAACAGCGCGCTTGAATCCTCCGCAACGATTGCATGGCGACCCCCGCCAAGGCTCCGTGCGACGAAGCAGTTATTCTCTCGGCAACATCCGATCGAATCACGCGCGGCAGCGGCAGGTGGGTCCTGGTGGCCACCATCCTCGGCTCGAGCATGGCGTTCATCGACGGAACCGTCGTGAATGTCGCGCTTCCTGCGCTTCAATCGGCAATGCAGGCAACGCTTGCGGAGGTGCAGTGGGTGGTCGTGTCGTACGCGCTCACGCTGGCGGCGGCCCTGCTGATCGGCGGGTCGCTCGGCGACCTCTACGGCCGGCGGAAGATCTTTGCGATCGGGATCGTGCTGTTTTCGGCGGCGTCGGCCTGGTGCGGCCTTTCGCGAACGATTGGCGAGTTGATCGCCGCACGCGGACTGCAGGGAATCGGCGCGGCGTTGCTGGTGCCCAACAGCCTCGCCCTGATCAGTGGATCCTTTGCGGCGGATGAACGCGGGCGGGCGATCGGAACCTGGTCTGGATTCACGTCGATCACCGCGGCGATTGGCCCGGTGCTGGGAGGATGGCTGGTGCAGTACGCGTCATGGCGCTGGGCGTTCTTCATCAACGTCCCGCTTGCGGCGGCCGTGTTCGCAATCACCGTCCTTCGCGTGCCGGAAACCTGCAAGGACGGCTCACCGCCGCGTCTCGACTGGCTCGGCACTCTGTTGACGACCGCCGGTCTCGGCGCCGTCGTCTTCGCGTTGATCGAGTCGATGCCGATGGTGGGTGGCATCGGGGCGCTCCTGCTCGTCGCGTTCGTGGCCGTCGAAGCGCGTGCGCAGCATCCGATGGTCCCGCTCTCGTTGTTTCGCTCACGCACGTTCTCCGGCACGAACCTCCTCACGTTCCTGCTGTATAGCGCGCTCGGCGCCGTCTTCTTCTTCCAGCCGCTCAACCTGATTCAGGTCCAGGGCTATTCGACGACGCAGGCAGGTGCGGCGCTGCTTCCCTTCATCCTGTTGATGTTCCTGTTGTCGCGCTGGTCTGGCGGGCTCACGGCGCGTTACGGTCCACGACGCCCGCTCATCGTCGGGCCGCTCGTCGCTGCCGCCGGGTTCGCCCTGCTCGCGCGACCTGGCGTCGGGGGCTCGTACTGGACGACAGTTTTCCCCGGGATGATCGTGCTCGGCCTCGGGATGGCGACGACTGTCGCCCCGTTGACGACGGCGGTGATGAGCGCCGTCGATCAAAGACACGCTGGGATCGCGTCTGGAATCAACAACGCGGTGTCGCGGGTGGCCGGTCTACTCGCCGTCGCCGTATTCGGTGTCGTGTTGTCGACCGTCTTCGATCGTGAACTCGATCGTCAGATCAGTCCGTTGCCGGCAGATGTCCGGCAAGCCGTCGACGCCCAACGCAACAAGCTCGCTGGCATCGAGACGGACGATGGGCGGGCGCGTCGAGCGATCGACGAATCATTCGTGGCTGGCTATCGACGCGTGCTCTGGGTCGCAGTCGCTTTGACGATAGTGAGCGCGGTGAGCGCGGCGGCACTCGTCGAACCACAGCCTCGTACGCTGGCGTCGTGACTGGTCCTGCTGCCGCATCCGCTCGCGTATAGGTGGCTCGTTCGGCCGCTGCAGTCCACGAATTCATGTGTGTTGGTCGGCTGCCGCGGACGGTCGCCACCCCAGCGCGCACACTCCGCGCGCCGGGGACCCCGGGGCGGCCGGGAACGCGTCCGTCGCTCGTACTCGCTCGACCCCGCGTCGACTAAGGCGTGTCTCGCTGCTGATCTGTCCGCGGCACAAAACGTCCGATGTACCTCGCCGCAACTCGAACGCGTTTCGCGCCTTCGCTGAAGCTACGGCCGACGCGCCGTAGCCTTGGCGGAGGCGGGCCGGCTCCCTGCTTCGCCGAGTCGCGCTGCATCGGCCTTGCTGACGCGGCTGCCGTCCAACACACATGAACTCGTGGACCACAGACGTAGTGTCCGGCCTCAGCCGGACCCTGTTGATGTAGCGTCCGGCTCTAGCCGGACCCACGTGCGATCTCAGTTGGTCGGCTCGATCTTCAACACCGCTCCGTCTTTCGGATCATCGGTGAGCAGATAGAGCAACTCGTCGGGGCCCTGTTTCACATCGCGGATTCGCAGATGCAGATCGGTGAGCAGCGGCTCGCGGCGCAGTTCTTCCATGTTCTCGTTGAAGAGGATGCGCTGCAGCTGCCCCGTGCCCGGAATCTCGCCGTAGCGCATGCCGCCGACGAAGACGTCGCCCTTCCACTTCGCGAGCTTGTTGCCGGTGTAGAACGCCAGGCCAGACGTCGAGATCGACGGCATCCAGAAGACGACTGGATCTTCGAAGCCCTCGCGTTGAAACTGCTTCGACTGCCATGGACCTGGATAGGTGCGCCCCATGCTGAGCAGCGGCCAGCCGTAATTGCCGCCCGGCTTGAGCACGTTGATCTCGTCGCCGCCGTTAGGCCCCATTTCCAGTTCGTAGATCTGCCCCGTGATCGGATGGACCGCGAGCCCCTGCGTGCTGCGATGACCGAGTGTGTAGATCTCCGGCCGCGATCCTTGCTTGCCCGCGAACGGATTATCCGTCGGCGTACTCCCATCGTCCTTCAGTCGGAGGACCTTGCCCGCGTAGCTCTCGGGTTGCTGCGCACTCTCGCCGCCCGCTCCGAACGTGCTCACGTAGAGCATGCCATCGCGGCCGAACACCATGCGGGACACGCAGCTCGCGCCTTCGGCGACGAAGATGTCGCGGACCTCGGTGAGCGCCTTGCCGTCCCACTTGCCGCGCGCGACGGCGAGCACGCTCTGCTTGTCGCCACGCGGCTTGTCGTAGGTGAGGTAGACGTACTTGTTTTCGGAGAAGCGCGGATGCAGCGCGACGTCGAACAGCCCGCACAGCCCTTGCGATCGTACTTCAGGAGTACCGGCGACTGGCGCGGGATCGAGCACGCCGTTCTTGATCACGCGCACACGCCCGGTGCGCTCGGTCACGAGCATTTCACCGCTCGGCAGGAACTGGAGGCTCCACGGACTCGAGAGGCCGTGCGCGACGACGCTGACGCGGATGTCCTGACCTTCGGCCGTGTGATAGTCGACCGGTTTGGAAGGCGGCGTTCCGACGGTGAGACCATTCGGCGCCACCGGCGTGCCGTTGTTTGTCGGCACCTTCCGCTGCGCCGCAAGCGGCAGTATGCACACACCAACCAGGAGCACCACTGACCAGAAGCGGATCATGCGCATGAGGACCTCATCTCGTGCGTCGGATTGTAGTCGAACCCCACGTACGCAGGAGCCGCCTTGAGTACGTAGGGGCCGCCTTCCTTGGCCGCCGTGGCGCACAGCGCGAAGGTGGCAGGCGGCTCCCTCCGTAGCGTCCGGCTTTAGCCGGACCAGAGACCGGAGCCCACGTACAGACGCGTACTACCGTGCGGCGGCGGCGGCTTCCCTCCCCGCGAACTGGCTTTGATACAGCGCGGCGTAGTGGCCGTTCGCGGCGAGCAACTCGCGATGCGTGCCCCGCTCGACGATCTTCCCGTGCTCCAGCATCAGGATGACGTCGGCGTTGCGGATGGTCGACAGCCGGTGCGCGATCACGAACGTCGTGCGCCCTCGCATCAGCTCGCGCATGGCCTGCTGAATGAGCACTTCCGTGCGCGTGTCGACGCTGCTGGTCGCTTCGTCGAGGATCAGCACCGCCGGGTCGGCGAGGAACGCACGCGCGATCGTCAGCAGCTGCTTCTGCCCCTGCGACAGGTTGCTCGCCTCCTCGTTGATCATCGTGTCGTAGTTCTCGGGCAGCGTGCGGATGAAATGGTCCGCCTGCGCCGCCTTTGCCGCGCGGACGATGGCATCCTCGCTCGCGCGCTCGCGGCCGTAGGCGATGTTCTCGCGGATCGTTCCTGAGAAGAGCCAGGTGTCCTGCAGCACCATCCCGAACATGCGCCGCAGCGACCCGCGCTTCAGCTCACGGACGTCGACGCCGTCTACGCGAATGGCGCCGCGGTCGACGTCGTAGAAGCGCATCAACAGGTTGACGAGCGTCGTCTTGCCGGCGCCGGTGGGACCGACGATCGCTACCATCTGCCCCGGGGGAACGTCGAGCGACAGGTCCTCGATCAGCGGCACGTCGTCCTTGTATCTGAAGCTGACCGCGTCGAACTGCACCGCGCCGCGCGGGCTCGCGATCGTCGTCGCGCTCGCGGCGTCGGGCGCTTCTTCCGGCTCGTCGAGCAGCTCGAATACGCGCTCGGCGGCGACGATGGTCAGCTGGATCATGTTCGCGATGCCGCTCAGTTGGGTAATGGGCATCGAGAACTGGCGGCCGTACTGGATGAACGCCTGGACGTCGCCAATCGGGAGCGCCTGCCGCGTGACGAGGAGCCCGCCGATCACCGCCACCAGCACGAACCCGATGTTGCCGACGAACATCATCGTCGGCATGATGATGCCGGTCACGAACTGCGCACGCCACGCACCATCGTAGTACTTGTCGTTGAGTGCGTCGAAGGTGGCCACCGACTTCTTCTCGTGGCCGAACGCCGTCACGATCGTGTGGCCGCCGTACATCTCGGCGACATGCCCGTTGAGCGCGCCGAGCGCCGCCTGCTGCTGCATGAAGAACTTCTGCGACCGCTTGGCGATCCGCGCGACGATGACGATGCTGAGCGGCAGCGTGAGCACGATCACGATCGTCAGGATCCAGCTGATCGTGAGCATCATCACGATGGTGCCGATCAGCATCAGGACGGACGTCAGCAGCTGCGTGATGTTCTGCTGCAGCGTGCTGCTGATGCTGTCGAGATCGTTGACGGCACGGCTCATGACCTCGCCGCGCGTCCGCGAGTCGAAGAACTTGAGCGGCAGCCGATCGAACTTGGCCTCGACCTCGCGGCGCAGCATGTACACCGTGCGCTGCGCCACCGACGCCATGAGGTACTGCATCAGGTACTGAAACGCGTTGGCGACGAGATAGAGGCCGACGAGGCCGAGCAGGATGCGGCCGACCGCCTTGAAATCGATCCCGGCACCCGGCGTGCCCGAGGCTCTCGCGATGAAGCCCTCGAAAATCTTCGTGGTCGCGAGCCCGAGGATCTTCGGACCGAGCACGCTGAACACCGTGCCGACGGCCCCAGCTATGACGATGACGACCAGAGCCGACTGGTGCGGGCGCAGGTAGGCGAGCAGCCGCACCAGCGTCCGCTTGAAGTCCTTCGCTTTCTGTGTGGGCACGCCGAGTCCGCCGATCGGCCGGGGAGGGCCGAACAGCGGCGGCGGTGTTCGTGGTGGCGCGCCAGGCGCAGGCGGTCCTGACTTGCCCTGAGCGGAGTCGAAGGAGGGTCTGGGTGGCGTGCTCATGCGACCTCGTCGAGCGAGACCTGCGACGACACGATCTCGCGATACACCGGGCTCGTCTCGAGCAGCTTGGTGTGCGTGCCGATCCCGACCACGCGGCTGTTGTCGAGAACGATGATGCGGTCGGCGTTGATCACCGTGCTGATCCGCTGCGCGACGACGAAGACAGTGGCGTTCGCGATTTCACTTCTCAGTGCGGCCCGCAGCCTCGCGTCGGTCGCGAAGTCGAGCGCGGAGAAGCTGTCGTCGAACACATAGATGTCCGGCTTGCGCACGACGGCGCGCGCGATCGCGAGCCGCTGCTTCTGGCCGCCCGAGAGATTGATGCCGCCCTGCGCGATCGGCGAGGCGAACTTCTCCGGCATCGCCTCGATGAAGTCGAGCGCCTGGGCGACGGCCGCCGCGTGGCGCACTTCCTCGTCGGTCGCCTGGTCGCGGCCGTAGCGGATGTTGGCGGCCACCGTGCCGGTGAAGAGCGTCGCCTTCTGCGGAACGAAGCCGATTCGCGCGCGAAGATCGGCCTGCGCGATCTCACGCACGTCGACACCGTCCACGAGCACACGGCCGGCGTTGACGTCGTAGAAGCGCGGGATCAGCCCGGCGAGCGTCGACTTCCCCGATCCCGTGCCGCCGACGATCGCGGTCACCTCCCCGGGCCTGGCGGTAAACGACACACCGGCGAGCGCCGGCTCTTCCGCCCCCGGATACTGGAACGTCACGTTCTCGAACTCCACGTGCCCACGCGTCGTCGATGGCGGCCGCGCGGTCGCCGATTGATCGACAATCTCCGGGTCGAGCTCCAGCACTTCGTTGATGCGCATCGCCGACGCCGACGCGCGCGGCAGCATCACGAACATCGCCGTCACCATGAACACCGAGAAGAGGATCTGCATCGCGTACTGGAGCGACGCGATCATCGCGCCCACCTGCATCACGCCCGCTTCGATCCGATGGCTGCCGACCCACAGGATGGCGACGCTCGTGAGGTTCAACATCACGATCAGCGCCGGCATCAGGATGGCCGTGAGGCGGTTGACCGCAATCGCCGTGTTCATCAGATCGAGATTGGCATCGTCGAATCGCTGGCGCTGCGCGTCGCCGCGATCGAACGCGCGAATCACGCGGACGCCGGCAAGCCCCTCGCCGAGCACCAGGTTCAGGCGGTCGATCTTGACCTGCATCGCCGTCGAGAGCGGGACCGAGCGGCGCAGGATGACCGTGAACACCAGCGCCATCACCGGCATGACGGCGATGAGCACCCACGCCAGCTGCGCGTCCTGCGACAGGGCGAGGATCACGCCGCCGATCGCCATCATCGGCGCGACGATCACCACCATCAGCCCCATGATGAGCATCTGCTGCACCTGGGTGGTGTCGTTGGTGGTGCGCGTCATCAGCGAGGCCGAGCCGAAGCGATCGAACTGGTGAATCGAAAGATGCGACGCGCGTGCGAAGATCGCACCGCGGAGCGCGCGCCCGAACCCGGTCGCCACTTTCGACGAGTAGAAGCTGCCGGCGATGGCGCAGAGCGTCGCGACGATCGACATCAACAGCATCAGGCCACCGGTCTGGAAGATGGCGCGCTGATCGACCCTGACGATGCCGTGGTCGACGATGTCGGCGGTCAGGCGCGGGAGCAGCAGGGAGCTGATCGACTGTGCCAGCGCGAGCACGAGTACGAGCACGATCGATCCCCGATACGGACTGAGGAGTCTGAACAGCTTCAGCATGATTGTTAAGGGGGCTAAATGTTAGCATAGCTAAATGTCTGACCCTGGGGGAGGGCGCAAGTCGGCAGCCGCGACCGCACCGGCCGCGACCGCGGCCGTGCTGGCGCGCGACCTGCTGCACGTGACGATGCAGATGATGCGCAGCGTCGCGCGCGAGATGCGGCGCGCTCCCCTGCCGGTGGCCCCCGCACAGGTGGGCGCATTGATGCGCCTGAAGATGGCGCCGGTGACGATGAGCGAGCTCGCCCGGCACATGGGTGTGAGTCTGCCGACGGTCTCGAAGTCGGTCGACGTCCTCGTCGATCGCGGCTGGGTCGAACGATGGGTGGATCCGACCGATCGTCGTCAGACCATCGTGCGCCTGACCGCCGAGGGCCGGCGCGTGACGACCTCGATGAAACGTCAGTCCGAGCGCCACGTTGCCACGTTGCTCGCTGGGCTCACGCCGCAGCAGCGCGCGCAACTCATGTCGACGCTCGACGTGCTCAAAGACGTACTGCCACCTTTACCCTAGCGACCGACGCCCACCGCATCTCAGTTGTGTGTGGGAGGCCGGCCGCCGCGGACGCTGCGGCCGGGAACGCGTCCGTCGCTCGTACCCTATCGCTCCCACGCCGGCTAGACGCTGACACGCTGCCGATCTGTTACGCGGCACAAAACGTTCGAGCTGTCTCGACACAACTCGAACGCGTTGACGGAAGCCGGCGCGATGAATCGCGACGAACGCGTTCCAGCTCCCTGCTTCGCCCAGTCGCACTGCGTCGGCCTTGCTCACGCGGCGGCCACCCTCCCACACACAACTGAGCTGCGCTGAACGTGAGGACACATGCGCGTCGCGTTGGATCAGTCGGAGCTCAGTCGTGTGTGGGGCGGCGGCGAGCCCTAGAGGCGACGCGATCAGCGAGGACAGTAAGAACGCGCCGAAGGGAGCCCACACGGCGACGTCCTCTCAACTGGCTGGAAAGATAAACGTGGGCTATCGGGGTGGATCCGAAGGCGCGTTTTTTCCGCGGCGCCGATCGGGCGCGCCGGCGTCCCACACACGACTGAGGTCCGACCAAGTCGCTACTTAGCGAGTGGACGCGTCCTCCGCCCGCGCCGCGGACAGCATGCCGCGCATGCTGTAGTTGCCTTCGTGGCACGCGTACTCGTGGACCTCGCCTCTCGACTGCTTCCAGTTGATCATCGCGGTCCACGGTTTCGTCCACATCGTGGGATCGTCGACAGTGAATGTGTATTCGAGCGTGTCGGCAGCCACTCGCTTGAAACGTTCGACCAGATGCAGGTTCTGATCGGACAGCGTGAAGTAGCCGCCCATCGGATTGCCGTTCGGATGAAAGTTCCTCGTCTCGACGACGAGCGTGTCGCCGTCCCAGCGGCCGCGGGAATCACCGAGATACTCACGGAAGGACGACGGAATGTGCGGCCGGCCATCGAGCGGGATGATGCGGGCGTCGTGGATCTTCTCCATCTGGATCACGACGTAGTCCGGCGTCTGCACGATGCGATACACACTCATGTAGGCGGCAAACAGATCCGGGAAGCCGTAGTGAATGCAACGATCGGTGAGCGTCATGTCCTGCGCCGAGGCGGGACGTCGCGCGAATCGGCCCAACGCGGCCGCACGCGCGCGTTCGCCTTCGGGAGTGGCCTTCGGGAGCTTGCCATCGGTCGGATCGACGATGAGCGAGGTGCGATGTTCGAAGTACCGGTCGGGCAGCCAGTTCTGCGCGTACGTCCCGGTCGCGCCCAAGCGGCCAGCGGCAGACTGCGTCAGGAGTGACAGGTAGAGCGCATCACCGAATACCGCATCGGCATCCGGGCCGTAGATCGCTTTGGCGCGGCGCTGCATCGACGCCAGTTCCTCGTCGGTCAGACGCGGCTTGTTCGCCAGCGCCGCGGGGCGCTCGAGCGGCGTGGCGCTGTTGTTCTCCCACACGCCTTCGAGACTCGGATGACCGTCCGCCGCCCGCGGCGGCGTCCATTGCGCCGCACGATCGCGCGACTGGCCCTCGGCGACGAACTGCGTCGCAAACGGAAGGACGAGGCCAACAGCGAGAAGGAACCTGCAGCTGGAGAGTGTCATCGCCCGCATGGAGCGCATTCTACGCTCACCGCGGACCGGCCAGCGCATGCATCGGTGCCACGCTGATGCGATTGCGCCCGCTGTTTTTCGCAGCGTACAGCGCTGCATCAGCGGCGCGGAAGAGGTGCTCGCCCGCAGCGTCGGTAGACTCGGCGCTGGACGAGCCGGCCTTCTCGAACGTCCGAGCCGCAACACCGACACTGATCGACAGCTTTCCACGAGGATGCGCGACACCGGCAAGGATCGGTGTGGCGCCATGCACGCTGCGCCCCACCGCTTCGGCCACCCTAACGGCCTCGGTATCATCCGACCCCGGCAACGCGACGACGAACTCGTCGCCGCCGTAGCGACAGGCGACGGCATGCGAGGGCAGACGCTCCGCGAGAATCCGTCCGACGAGCCGGACCGCTTCAGCGCCGGCGAGATGTCCGTACACGTCGTTCAACGACTTGAGTCGATCGAGATCGAGCACCAGCAGCGACAGCGGCTTTCCTGTTTCCTGTGCATCGCGGACCATCGCAGCCAGCCGCGCTTCGAACGAGCGGAGATTGTGCAAGCCGGTGAGATCGTCGGTCAGCGCCACGCGGCGCAACCGCCGCGCATCGTCAGCAAGCTTCGCCGACAGCACGCCGGCGGCGATGAACACGGCCATCTGCAGACCATCGGGCTGCTCGTCGCGCCACGTGAACGGGTGCGGGTTCGCCAGGTGGTAGAGCACGATCGCTGCGATCGCGCACGCGAGGCCGCCGCGCCATCGAAATGTCACACCTGCGAAGACGATCGGCAGGTAGTAGAGGTGCTGCACTGGCGTCGCGCCGGTGCTGGCATCGAGCTTGAGGATCGCGAGGAGCGCAGCGACGATGACAGCTGCGGCCCACGCCGATGAAATGTGTGGCGGCTCCGTGACGAAACGAAAAGAACTGCGTCCGTGCGTCAGCTGCATGAGGGCGACGGCTCCAAGGCGTTGTTGCACTCCTTCGGACGTCGTCGCTGGCCGATCGGCTGTCGCTCCGACAGCATGCAGCGTCGGAAGCCAGCCTCGCAACCACGTGAGACTGCAGATCAGCGGAGCTCAGGGCTATTCCGCGCGCAGCAACTGTGACGGATTCGCCGACGCGGCGCGGCGCGCTGGACGCCAGCAGCCGAGGAAGGCCGCTGCGGGCAGCAGCAGCAAGGCAAGTCCAAAGCTGACGGGATCGGTGGACGACACACCGTAGAGCACCGATCCGAGTCCAGGTCCAGCAGCGAGCGCACCAGCCAGGCCGAGCAGCACACCGGCAACGACCAGCGCCACGCCTTCGCGAAGGACGAGGTGCAGGATGTCGCGCGTCGTCGCGCCCATCGCCATTCGAGTACCGATTTCCCCCATGCGGCTCGAGACCTGGTAATTGAGCAGACCGAATATGCCGGTCGCTGCAAGCAGTAGTGCGAGCCCTCCGAACAACGCCGCGAGGACCGCCGTGAAACCCACTGGCGCGACCTCGCGGCTCACATATGCGGTCATCGGCAGAACCTTGTCCATCGCGAGCGAGCGGTCACCCTCTCGCAGCGTCGCGCGAATATCCTGAACGAGCGACAGCGGCGGCACGCTCGTTTGCAGGACGAACGATTGCGGGAAACCCTCGCGGGTGTTCTGTGCGAATGGCGAGAAGATCTGCGGCCGGGTTTCTTCGGTCAACGAGTGCATGTGGACATGTTCCACGACACCGACGATGACGCTGGGGACGAACTCGAACGGATTTCCGCGGCTGGTCATGTGCTCAGCGTCGATCTCTTTGCCGACGGCGGATTGACCCGGCCATACCGTCTTTGCCAGCAGATCGTCGACGATCACCACATCGGGGGCGCGTTCGTTGTCTTCCGCTGTGAAGTAGCGGCCCTCCAGCAGGCGGGCTCGCAACGCCGGCAGATACCCCGGCGTCACGGCGCGGCTGTCCGCGGTGAAACTCGATCGCTCGGCGCCATCGCGGACGTAAAAGTCACCGTACCAGTTGGGCAACGTACTGTCGAACGGCAGGTGAGATATCGAACCAAGCCCACGACACCTGGCACGTTGGCAAAGCGTTCTTCCCACTGGGCAAGATGCGCTGGAGGCATGCCCGGCAACTGGAACGCGAGGAGGTGTTCCGGGTCGAACCCCGGGCGGATCTGCTCGACATTGAAGAGAGTGCGTGTGACGAGGATGGCGCCGGTCACGAGGACGAAGCCGATCGTGATTTCTCCCACGACGAGCACGCGGCCACTGTGACGCTGCAGACGGCTCAGCCACCGGTGGCCTTTGCCGCGAAGCGCTTCGATGTCGCGCACACGACTGTTCTGCAGCGCCGACGTCAGCGCGAACACGAGTGTCGCGATCAGTGACGTCAAGGCGGCATAGCTCAACGCTGACCATAGCAGGTTGGGCTCTTGAATACGCGCGAGTCGCTCGGGACGGATGGCGAGGAGACCTTGAAAGACGAGCCAGCCGGCGGCGAAACCGGCAGCGCCGCCTGCGACGGCCAGCGCAAGCGCTTCGGCGACGACCAGCCGGACGATGCGACGGCGCGATGCGCCGAGCGCCATTCGGAACGCGATCTCGTGGCGCCGATCGTTGCCGCGAGCCAGCACGAGACCGGCGACGTTGACGCAGCAGATCAGCAGCACGAACCCGCCGCCGGCGAACAGCACAGTGAGCGCAGGCGTCACGTCGCGAAAAGCATCGGCCTGCATCCCGACGACCGACAAGCGCAGGCTCTCGCGGGCGAATTCAGGGCGGTCGGCTCGAATCCCGGCGGCAACGCGATCGAGGTCGCGTTGAGCTTCAGCGATCGTCAGGCCCGGACGAAGCCGGGCCACGACTCGAATGATCGTGTTCCTGCCCTGCTCGAAGCCCTGGCCCCACGTCTGAAACACCTGCACATCACCCGGCACGTTGGCCCCTGGCGCGAAATGCAATTGGAAGCGGGCCGGAAGGACGCCAAGCACCATCGTGTCGGCAACGGCTCCCCCGACGAGCGCTCGATCCGCCCCGAGATGCTGTCGCCAGAACGTGTCGGCGAGTAGCGCCGCAGGCTGTCCTGCATCCGACGCGACGAATGTCCGCCCGATGGATGCCGGCACACCGAGCACGTCGAAGAAATTCGTGGTGACGAACGCCGACTTGACCTGCACGGGAGGATCGCCCGGGAACGTGCGCGGCGGCGTCACCCAGATTCCGGCTACGCCGGCCATCGACCGTTGGCGACGGTCGATTTCGTTGAAGATCTCGCCGGACGCCGACACCTGCACGGGCCCTCGCGCCTTCAGGTTCACCCAGATCAGCACGAGCCGGTCGGGATCGTGGTAGGGCAACGGCCGCATCAGGACGGCGTAGAAGACGCTGAAGACGGCGGTGTTGACGCCGATGCCGAGGGCAAGGGTGATCAGCGCGATTGCCGAAAACGATCGATGCTTCCGAAGACCGCGCCACGCGTAGCGCAGATCCTGCATGAAGCCGTCGATGCCCGATCCGAGAAGTTCGTCGCGCACACGCTCCTTGACGTGTTCCATGCCCTCGAATTCCAGCCGCGCGGCGCGGCGGGCCTCGACCGGCGACAGCCCGCGCGACTCGAATCGCTCCACCAGGGTCTCGAATGCGGCGCGCAATTCCTCGTCGAGCTCGTCGTCCACACGCCGGCGATGAACCAGGTACTCGAACAGGTGGCGCAGTTTCCGCAGCACCGCTCTTTACCCTTCTGATTCGAGCATCCAGTTCATCGCCGAGGCCATGCGATGCCAGCTGCGCTTCTCTTCGTTCAGTCGCGCCCGCCCCAAGCGGGTGAGGGTGTAGAACCGTGCCCGACGATTGCTGTCCGAGGCCGCCCACTCCCCCTCGATCCAGCCACTTTGCTCGAGCCGACGAAGCGCGGGAAAGAGCGATCCCGGTTTGACGACGAACGTCCCCCGGGTGACCTGCTCGATGCGCGATGCGACGCCAAGCCCGTGCATGGGCTGAATCTCGAGCGCCCGCAGAATCAACAGATCGAGCTTTCCATGTAGGATGTCCATACGTAATCCAAATATTTACGCCACTCTATCAGATTTTCATATCGATAGCCTATATGAAACTGGCGGCCGCGAGAGGGTCAGGCGGTCAAGCTGTTCGAAGACAATGCCGACAACCACTTCATGACGGTCTACGGTTGGCAGCGCGTTCAAGGCGAGCAGGAAATACACCGCGCTTCGCACGCGGCGCCATAATCACGCAATGGCCGACCCGACGCTCGACTTCTGGCAAGCAAAGTTCGAGGCAGGCACGACGCCGTGGGATCGTGGCCAAGCAAGCCCGCAGCTTCTGCGCTGGCTGTCGCAGGGGACGCTCGCGCCCTGCCGCATCGCGGTGCCGGGTTGCGGTTCGGGTTATGAGGTGGCGCTGCTCGCGTCACGCCGATTCGAGGTCACGGCGCTCGACTACGCGCCGGCCGCGATCGCGCGCACACGCGCCGCGGTCGCCTCGGTACACGCGTCGGCGCACGTCATCAAGGCCGACGTTCTCGAATGGGCACCGACGTCACCGTTCGACGCGATTTATGAACAGACGTGCCTGTGCGCACTGTTTCCCGATCATTGGCTTCGCTACGCGCAGCAGCTACACGCGTGGCTGCGTCCTGGCGGTCGGATGTTCGCCCTCCTCGCGCAGGTCGTGCGCCCATCCGCTGCCACCGGCCTCGTCGAGGGACCGCCGTACCACTGCGACATCAATGCGGTGTGCGCCGTGTTCGGCGCGCCTCAGTGGCGGTGGCCGGAACCGCCGTTCGAACGCGTGCCGCATCCGATGGGATTCGCCGAGCTCGCGGTCGTGCTGACCCGCACATGAAGCCGGCAAGCGCGGCGTGATAGCGCGTCATCTTGATCCTTGATTGGTCCGCCTGAAGGCGGACGCTACGACTACAGGTCCGGATTTGGCCGGACTCTTTACAGGATGAATCGCTTCAGCGCGGCACCGCGGCTTCGACTCACCATCAGCCGCGTGCCGTCCTGGAGCGTCAAGACATACCTTCCGCTGTCGCCGGGCTTGACCTCGGCGATCTGATCGAGACGGATGATCGTGGATCGATGTACGCGCAGAAAGTCCGCGGGGTCGAGACGCGCTTCGAGATCGTTGAGCGTCCGGTAGACCAGGTAGCTCTTCGCCCCTGAGTGAATCCGTGCGTAGTCGCCCTCTGCCTTGATCCACACGATCCTTGATACCGGTAACGGGACGATGCGCGTGCCGTCCGGGACGAGGAGGCGGTCGGGCCGCCGGCCCAGGTCGCGCAGCAGTCGTGGCAGATTACCGACGTCGTTGCCGGCGCGGCGCCGCTCGCGCAGACGCGCCAGCGCCTCGGCGAAGCGCGACTCGGTGAACGGCTTCACGAGGTAGTCGACCGCGTTGACGTCGAACGCCCGCACTGCGTAGCGATCGTACGCCGTCGCGAAGATCAGCGACGGCACACGGCCACGCTGCGCGACTTTGGCAAGCACCTCAAACACATCCGGTCCCGGCATGCGGACATCGAGCAGCGCGGCGTCAGCGTGTTCGAGCTCGAAGGCGGCCTCGAGCGAGGTGGTGTCGTTGCACTCGCACACAATCTCGACGTCGGGGATCGCTTCGGCGTATTTTCGCACCAGCTTCCGTGCCAGCGCCTCATCGTCGGCCACGATCAACCGCAGGCGATCAGCTGGCATTGGGCTCGACTGGCAATTCGAGCGTCACGGTGAACCCTCCGGCATCGCGGCCGGTCGACATCCTGGCGCGCTCCGACCCGTAAACGGTCTGCAGCCGGCGTTTCGTCAGGGCGAGGCCGCGACCGTGGCCGTGGCTCGTCCCGCTGCCCGGACCCGAATCTGCGACCGAGACTCGAAGACGCAGCCCTTCGAGATGACCGGCGATGCGTACCGAACCGTGCTGGGCGTACGGCTCGATCCCGTGCTTGACCGCGTTCTCGACGATCGGTTGCAGCAGAAACGGGGGCACTGGAACTGCTTTCGCGGCGCCGTCGGCATCGATGGTGAACGTCATGCGATCGCCGAATCGGATGCGCTCGATATCGAGGTAATCGCGAATCGTTTCAAGTTCGCGATCGAGGGGCACGAGCGGCTCGTCGAGTCGGTCGAACACCGAATGCAGCAGCGACGCGAGGCGCGTCAACATCAGGCGCGCTTCGGCTGGATCGTGTTCCATCAGCGAGAGAATCGAATTGAGCGCGTTGAAGAGAAAGTGTGGCCGAAGCTGTGCCTTGATCGCCGTCAGCTCGGCATCACGCGCCAGCACCTGCAGCTGCAGTTCGCGTTGCCTGCGCAGCCGCTCGCGATCCGAGTTCTGCACCATGAGCCCGACGCCGATCCCTGCGCCATAGAGACACGCCGTCGTCGAGAGCTGAAACAGCCAGGAACCGGCGAACACCCTGTGCCAATAGTCGGGACCGACGGTGAGGCGCGACCAACCGACGATGAGCGCAGCCCACAGCGTGAGCGCGACGAGCCCGATCGCCCCGCGGATCATCAGCGCAGATGACAGCGGCCGCTTCCACAGCGCCAGCCGCAAATCGAGCGCGCACGCGATCCACACCAGGACCCCGAGCGGGTAGTACCAGCCGAACGAGCTCCCAAACGCGTAGGAAAGCGGGATATCGATTTGCACGCGAAGAATCAGGCCGAAGATGATCGCGACGCCGGTCCAGGCGGCGACGATCAACCAGAGGCGCTGACGACGCGGCACCGGTTCAGAGAGATCAATGATGTCAGACACCGCTCAGCGCCTTTCTCCCTGATCCAGGGCCGGCAGCAGGACGTAGCGAACCCATCCGGAAGCGGGCGCAATCGCGAGGGCCTTATCGTACTCGGCGCGAGCGCTCGCACGGTCGTTCTTCTCGACGAGCGCCTGCCCGCGCCAGGCGTGCGCCTCGAACCGCCCCCAATTCGGCCACGGGTGATCGACCGGCTCGCGCTCGAAGAGATCGAGGCTTCGGCGGAACAACCGCTCGGCCTTGTCGATACTGCCACCGAACAGCGCAGGTGTGTTGAACGCGCTGATGCCCTGCTGCAGGTATACGCGCGGGTTGTCGGGTGCAAGCGTGGCGGCACGCTCCAACTCCTCGTTCGCTCGCCCACCCAACGTCATGCCCTTCATCGGCGATCTGGCGATCTGCGCGCCATACAGTCCAGCCAGAAGAATGTGCGCCTCGGCGTGATTCGGATTGGCTTTCAGGATCGTTTGCAGGCGCTGCACGCCGTCGGCGAGCAAGTCGTCACGTTCCTTGTCCGGCACGTCCGGAATGAATGCCATCCTCGACGCGAGGTAGGAGATCGCATACTGAATGAGCGCGTCCCGTTCCTTGGTGACTGGCTTCGTCGATGCGCGCAAAAGGTGTGCACGAAGCGCGCGCAGATCGGCGGCGCTATCGTTGGCCGCTGCGCGCTGCAGCCGGTTCTCCATGTCTGACCAGTCGGAGGGATCCGCAGGGGTCGCCTTCAAGCCAACGATCGTCACGGTGAGGACCAAGGCCCCGATCGCCACGAAGCAGCCGCGATTTCTCGTCATGACTCATCTCCTCAAGGACACACCCACATAGACCGTTCGCGGCGACGTATTGGTCACGAGGCGTCGCGACGAATAGTCGCGCGCGTACGCGAACTCGTGGCCGTTTGCTCGCCCGAGTGCGTTGTCGAGCGATGCGAAGAAGATCGCAACCTGGCGCCCTGCTGGTACGAGCCAGTTGAACGACAGGTCAAGCCGCTCGTAGGTCGGGAACCGCTCCGAGTTGATCAGACCAAACACCGGTGCGAAGCCGTCGCCGACCTGTTCCACGCCGACGATCGGTGTGTGCGGGCGCCCCGCAGCCGAGCGCCATGAGGCGGCGACTGTTCTCGTCGATGAGAGCGGCACATTCGCGACCAGCTGCAGCGACCACGGGATGTCGAAGTCGGGAGACCACGTTCCAGGGGGGAGGTCGAAGCGGTTCTGTTGATCCGCCGGCGTCCATCGTCTGCGCGCCTGCAGCCACGATGCGCTGCCGCGGAGCTCCACTCGTGTCGTCAGCCATCGTGCGAAGACGTCGACGCCGCGCGCGAATCCGTAGCCGTCAGCGACGTATCCCTGTGCCGCATCCTGCAGTGGAAGTCGACGATATTCCTTGATGTAGCCCTCTGTCCGGAGATACAGACCCTCCGACTCTCGTCCCGCTTCGTATCCGAAGACGTAGTGAACCGCTTGCATTGGCGGCAGGCGTGCGGCACCGCGCTCGCGATCGAAGTAGGAAGCGGCCGGCGCCTGGTGATAGAGCCCAGTGGCGAATCGAAGCGCATTGCGGTGACCCAAGCCGACGCGCACGTTGAGACGGGGATCCGCAGTGACCGCTTGCGCTCGATCGAATCGATCGATGCGTACGCTCGGCGTAACAACGAGCCAGGACGCGGTTTTTGTCAGTTCCGCATAGGTGCCGCCGAACCAATCTCGGACGTGCGCCTCGAACGGCGAGCGTCCTGACACACCTTCGAAGTCGCCGCCCCGCAGCGGCGTGATGCCGTGGACGGTCGTGTCGGTGATGCTGCCGTTGGTGCCGACACGCCATTCGGTCCGCCACGATCCGGATCGCGCCGCGTCGACGCGCCATGAGCGCACGCGATCATCGGTGGTCAGATCGAGTACGCCGGCCTCAGTGCCGCGTTCGTAGCTATCGTCACCGATCGAGATCGAGCTCGCCCACTGCTGCACCACACCGTCCCAGCGCGCGCTGATGAAACGATGCCGGCTCGATGACGACAGCAGGCCGACGAACGCGTCCTGTTCGATGTCGAGCCCGACCTCCTCGCGCTGCGCCAGCGCGAACGTTCGAAGTCGTCCGCCGCGACCGAGATCCAGGGCCAGGCCGCCCGAGCCGTCCCAGCCGCCTGGAGGCGGATCGAAACGCCGTTGCTCGCCGTTGACCGCGAACAACACGCCGGTGAACGTTCGATTCAACGCACCGCGCACCCCGCCGCGAGCACCGATGGGCGCAGCCAGCGACGCGGACGCGCCAGCGAGGCCGACGGTCGCGGTCGCCTCGGTCTCCTGTGGCCGCTCGAGCCCATGCAAATCGAGGACACCGCTGAGAACGTTTCCGTACCGTGCGGTGAACCCTCCCGAGCTGAAGGCAAGGCCCGCCAGTCGAAACGGATCCACCGCGCCACGAAAGCCGCCGGTCGGGCTCTCGTACTGATATGGATGCGCGATCACCGAGTCGTCCAGAGAGACGAGCACCTCGCTGACATCGCCGCCACGGACGAACAGGCCAGCGCCATCATCGACGGTGACGACTCCGGGAAGCGTCTGCACAGCGCGAAAGACGTCCGCCTGTGCGCCTGGGATGCGAACGACCTGCAGCGGCTGGAGGTTGAACGCGCGCGCGACGTTTTGTTCCGGCACGGCGCGCACATCGACTCGCTCGGGCACAACGTCGACCTGCAGTACGACGTCAAGGGGCGCGTCAGCCTGCACGCTGATCGAGGATTCGTGCGGACGAAAGCCAGGAAGCGACACCCGAATCGAAACGCGCGTCCCGGATCGCGATTCGATTTCGAACTCCCCTTTATCGTCAGAAACCGCTACGAGGCGACCATCGAGTTCGATCGACGCACCCGGTAGAACCAAACCGGTCGCGTCGCGTACTCGACCGGCGACCACGGTGAGAACGGTCGACTGCGGGACAGCAAGAAGCAGGAGCAGCAGCAACCGCATGCCCCTTGATACTGAAGACAGCCACAAGGGACAACGGGCATTCGATGAACGTCACCGGCGGCCGGTGAGTCGCACTCACGTGGCGTGCCGCACCATGTAGCGCATGGCCACACGGCGTCTGGGATCGAGGCCTCGACGCGTCTCACCCTGCACGACCGAAAGCAACGCAGGACTGAGCTGCTCCAACGAAATCACCTCGAATCCAAGTCGCGCGTAAAACGGCATGTTCCACGCGACATCACGGAACGTCGTCAGGGTCACCGATCCGTATCCAGCCGCAGCGGCCCACTCGCACACCGCCATCACGAGCCTCGTGCCGAGGCCGCGGCAACCGTGTTCAGGATGAACGTCGATCTCCTGAAGATGGGCAACCGCGGGCTCGATGACATGCGCAAACCCCACTGGAACATCGTCCGCGAGAGCGACCCAGAGGTGACCGCGGCGCTGGGCCGCGTTCAGTACTTCCAGGCCAGTCGCTTCGAGCAGAAGGGGCGCAGGCGCGTAGTCCATCAGCAGCCTGGCAGCGTCGAGCTCTATGGCCGGCAGCAGCGGCACATCACGCGGTCGAGCGATCGCAATCGTGTACTGCACTCAACCCACCACCACTCGCCCGGTCATCCTCGGATGCAGCGAGCAGAAGTAGTTATACGTCCCCGGCGCGTCGAATCGATATGAGAACCGGGCGTCGGTATCGAGCACGGGCGACTTGAATCGCCGGTCTGTGCTCACCACGTTATGCGGCACATCGTCATGATTCGTCCATGTGATGATTGTGCCGACGGGCACTGACGCAGCGGCTGGAGCAAAGCTGAAGTTGGCCACTGCGATCTCGTGAGCGGCAGCTGACTGAGTCTCCGGTTCGAGGGGCACATCGGTGATCGCGATCGGATGATCGACGGCATGGAACGACATCCGTGAGAGCCCTAGCACTTTCCGCAGCCGATCATCGGCCACTTTCATCGGCCCTGGCGATGGTGCCGTTCCAGGCGCGGGCTGAGGAAATGCCGTCGACATTGCCGTGTGGAACGTGACGTGACCCTCCACTTTCTGCATCACCTGATGGATGTGACCGTTCAGCACCGACACAGAACCAAATCGCTGCAGATACGACAGCGCGCGCTCGCTGTCGTCGGTACCCCATCCCCATTCGGGATAGACCGACCAGAGCGGGATGTGCGCGAACACGACGATCGGCGTGCTGCTCGAGAGCCGTTTCACATCCTTCTCCAACCACTCCAGCTGCTCACTGCCGAGCGTGCCGAGACCGCCGGCCTTGAGGTTCACGACGTTGACGAGTCCAACGAAATGGACGCCGTTCTGATCGAAGCTGTGCCAGCCGGCACCAAGCGTGCCCTTGCCGAAGCGCTGCAGGTAGCCCCGGCGTTCGTCATCGAGCACGTCGTGTTCGCCGGGAACGTAGAAGGCGGGAACCGACAGTTCGCCCATCACCTGCTGTAGTGTTGCAAACTCCGATGGTTTCGAAAGATGGGTCAGGTCGCCGGTATGCAGGACGAACGCGGGCGCGTCGGGCTCAGCCTTGATCTTCGCGATCGCGGCGCGCAGCGTCGCGGTGACATCGGTGTTCGCCGGTTTGTCGAATCCGATGTGGCTGTCACTGATCTGAACGAAACGGAGCCCACCGCCACCGTGTGACATCATCGAGGTGCGAGCGTCCTGGCTCAACCGGCCCAGCGGGACGCCCTTCAGGATTCCGCCGGACAGCGTCCACACCGCGCCCGTTCCGACCCACGCCATGCATTTGAGGAAGTGCCTGCGATCGCTCTCATCAGTAAGTGCCATATGTCCCTCCCGTTGTAAACGGCCGATGAACGGCCACCTGCCGATACGACCGCCGCAACACGAGAGCTATTCCCGGGAATAAAACCAGACAGGCGCGCGTCTATCAAAAAGAGATATGCCCCAGCCAGCCTTCGAGGACACCGTTCTCCCGCACCTCGACGCGGCGTTCAACTACGCACGGTGGCTCACGAAGAACCACGCAGAGGCTGAGGATGTCGTGCAGGAGGCCTGCGTGCGCGCGATGCGCTTCTTCTCATCTCTCCGACACGAGAACGCGCGCGCCTGGCTGTTCACGATCGTACGCAACACCTGGTACGGCCGCGTCTCACACCGGTCGAAGGTGAAGGAGGTGCCGTCCGTGGACGGTGCTCAGCCTGAACAGCCAGATGAGGCTCTCGACCCGGAAGAACAGCTGATGCAGCAGCACACCGTCGCGCTCGTGCGCGATGCGCTCGAGCAGCTGCCCACCGATTTCCGCGAAGTCGTTGTCCTGCGTGAGATCGAAGGGCTGTCCTACAAGGAGATCGCCGGGATCGTCCACGCGCCGATCGGGACCGTCATGTCTCGGCTCGCGCGTGGGCGGGAACGACTGATGACCGTGCTGAAGCTCACGGCCCCAAAGGAGACGCTGCGATGAGCTGCGAGCAGATGACCCGCGACCTCGATGCGTACGTCGATCGCGAGCTCGACACGCAGTCGGCTGCAGCGGTGCGCGAACACCTCAGCGGGTGCGCGGATTGCCGGCGTCACGTGTCCGAGCGCGAAGCGCTGGGCAGACTCGTGCGAGCCACGCCCTACTATTCGGCTCCCGATCGACTGCGGGCACGAGTCTCCGCAGAATCGAGCCGGACGCATTCAGTGCGCCGAGTCCTGACGTGGGCGGCCGCAGCGGTGCTGGTCGTGTCGGTGGGCGGCGCGATCACTCTCTGGCGCTCGGCGTCCACGCGCGGCGAGGCGGTGGCCGATGCGGTGGTCGACAGCCATGTGCGATCGCTGATGGCGAACCACCTGTTCGACGTGCAGTCGACGGATCAGCACACCGTGAAACCGTGGTTCCTCGGCAAGCTTGATTTCTCGCCTCCTGTAGTCGATCTCGCACCGCTCGGATTTCCACTCGTCGGTGGCCGACTCGATTACATCGACGGCCAGCCCGTTGCTGCGCTCGTCTACCAGCGGCAGAAGCACACGATCAACGTGTTCGTTTCTCCAAAGAGCGAAGGGGCTGAGCGGGCGTACACCGGATCGCTGCGAGGATTCCATGTGCACCATTGGGTCAACCACGATATGTCGTTCTGGGCGGCCTCCGACTTGAACGAAGACGAGCTGACAGAGTTCGTGAAGGCGCTCCAACAGACGTAGCGTCCGGCTTCAGCCCGACCGTGACAGATGTCGTGTCCGCCTTTAGGCGGACCGTGACTTAGCCGGACCGTCTATACCGCCCATCTCGCATTTGAACTGCCTCGAGGATCTGTTCCAGTGTGTACGCGCTCGACCCGAGATACGGATAGTCCTCGACACGCTCGACGCCTCTGAGAATGTGCCCGAAGCCATATCGCTGCCACAGCCGGCGATTGAATCTCGCTTTGTAGTGATAACCGGAGAACTGCTTCGCGCGTTTGATGAAGCGCAGGCAGTCTGAGTCCTCTGCCTGGCCTTCGCTCAACAGATGAAGATGGTCCGGCATGTAGCAGTACGCAAGAACTGCAATGCTCTCCTCGCCTGCAGCACGATCGATTTGCGTACGAGCGGTATCGAGTCGTGCGTGACGAAGTGACGCGCGCGATTGTGTGCGCAGAAGGTGAGGACATTCTGACGAAGACCGAGGTAATCGAAAGTCTTGAGGTGTTCGGGCTTGGCGGTGCGCATGCCATGTTCACGGCAAGTGGTGTTCCACAGCCGTCCGCCTGAAGGCGGACACCACATCAGTCACGGTCCGGCTAAAGCCGGACACTACATCTGACTACTTCTTGTCGAACCAGCGGGTTTCGTAGACGACGACCCGGCCGTCGTTGTCGAAGCGCAGGATGCTCGATGTGATCGAGCGGCCGTCTTCGGCAAGGCGCCGAACGATGATGCCGTTCAGCGTGCCGTCCTTGCGCATCGCGATGCGCAGGCGCGTGCGCGGATCGAGTTGTCGCAGCTGCAGCGCGCCTTCACTGGTCACCTTGCCGGCGATCGTCGTCTTGATCGTGCCGAGCGGGCCGTCGTAGACGCCGCGATAGTCGGTGTGCTCCGGTTCGCCATTTGCCGTCACCGCGTCGGAGGCATAGATCTCCTCGCCGTTGACGTGTCTATAGGTCACCGTCTCGCTCTTCGACGCCGTCGACGGCGACACCATCGTCGACTTCGCGACGTTGAGCGTCCACGTGCCCGTGAACCTGTCGCGATCCTGCGCGATGACGATCGCAGTTGCCACGAGCAGTGTCGCCCCCGCCAGCATCTGTACTTTCATCAGCAGCCTCCGTGGCCTAACTACCACAGGGATGGCCGGCCCGGATAGCGCGCAGGGACGAAGCCCGGACATCGGGTACCGAGCACTTCGAGGCGCATCATCGCGAGAATCAGGGGGCGATGTTCGGAACCTCGTTGAGGTGAGGGTCCGGAGCCATAGCGGTTCGACCTGTCTTCCGGGAGACGTGTGCTGCGCGAACGATCAGCCGGCCTTACCCGAGCACGGCGTGCGTGGCTGCAGCCAGGATAGCTGCGATGCGATCGAGTACCGCATCGGGCGTCACGAACGGCGGCGCGAGCACGAACACATCGCCGCGCACGCGACCGAACAGTCCGCGCTCGGCGGCATCCGCGTGAATGCGCGGCCCGACCTGCTCCTCGGGCGCGAACGGCGCCTTGCTCTCGCGATCCCTGACGAACTCCACTGCGCACATGAGCCCTTTGCCGCGAATCTCCCCCACACGCGGATGATCGGCGAGGCGGGAGCGAAGCGCGTCGAGCAGATATGCCCCCTTGCGCGCGGCTTCGGCGACGAGGTTCTGCTCCTCGACGATCTGCAGCGTGCACAGCGCCACGGCACACCCCACGGGATGCGCGGTGTAGGTGTAAGCATGCATCCACGGAACCGTCGCTTCATCGAGCACGCGCGCGATCGCGTCGCTGACGCCGATGCCCCCGAACGGGAAGTAGCCCGATGTGATCGCTTTCGCAAACTGCATGATGTCTGGGGCGACACCCCAGTGCTCGAGTCCGAACCACGTCCCGGTTCTCCCGAATCCGGTGATCACCTCGTCGGCCGCAAACAGGACGTCATGGCGATCGCAGATCTCACGGATGCGCGGGAAGTAGTCGTCGGGCGGGACGATGACACCGCCGACCCCGATCACCGGCTCGGCGAGAAACATCGCGACGGTGTCGGCGCCCTCGCGGACGATTGCCTCCTCGAGCGCATCGGCGGCGGCTATGCCGGTCAAGGTCGATCGATATGGATACGGCGCCGGAATGTGGATGAAGCCAGGCACGCGCGGTTCGAAAAGCGGCCAGTATCCCGCAATACCGGTCGCGCTCATCGTTGCCAGCGTCGTCCCGTGATATCCGAGCTCGCGCGAGATGACCTTCGTCTTCTCCGGCCGGCCTCGCAGCTTCCAGTACGAGCGCGCCATCTTGATCGCGCTCTCGTTGGCCTCGGCGCCGCCCGACGTGAAGAAGAAGCGATTGATCGACGGATACGTCACCTTCGCCAACCGCTCGGCGAGCTCGATCGCGCGCGGGTTCGAGCTGCCGACGTAGCCCGACGCGTAGCCCAGCGTCTCCATCTGCTCACGCGCGGCCTCGGCGAGCTCGCGCCGCCCGTGGCCGAGGGCCACGTTCCACAACCCGGCAAGGCCGTCGATGTACTCCTTGCCGTCGGCATCCACCAGCATCGCCCCGTGGCCGCGAACCCAGACGCGCGCGGATCGCTGCGCGGTGGCGTCGTGGAGGGGATGAATCAACGCGGCGAGATCACGAGAAATCAGGTCTCCGGCATTTGGCATGGAGACCAGATCATATCGTCGACTTGGCGCCGAGGATGGGGCAACGGCCCACAATGGTTCCAGCGCGCTCGGCAGGAAGGGATTCCCGCTGTGGAACCATTTCGGAGGGTGGCGCGTCTAGGGAGCGGGCGTGGCGACGATTTCGAAAGATGCCTTCGCTGCCGAAGTCTTGGCAATTCTCGGTCCGCTGCACGGCGTGGCCAGACGGCTGACGAAGAACGATGCGGACGCAGATGACCTGGTCGCTGAGTCGATCACGCGTGGGTGGCAGGCGCGCGCGTCGCTGATCGAGCGATGCGCGTTCCGGGCGTGGATGTTCCGCATTCTCAACAACACCTTCATCAGCCAGCGGCGGAAAGCGCTCGCTCGACCGCGCGAAGAGCTGCTGCCAGACGAGTCCAGTGGAGAGGAGCGCTCCTTCTCCATCTTCGAGCGTCTGCATCGGCCCTTTCTGTTGTGGTTTGCCACACCCGAACAGGAGTTCCTCGACAAGCTGCTGCGCGAGGATCTCGAGCGGGCCTTGGCGGCTTTGCCCGAGCACTACCGCGTCGTGGTGATGCTGGCCGACGTCGAAGGACTCAAGTATGGCGAGATTGCGGAGGCGCTCGACGTGCCGGTCGGCACGGTCCGGTCGCGGCTCGCCCGCGCGCGCGGCGCGTTGCAACAGACACTGTGGGAGGTCGCACGGGAGCGCGGCCTCCAGACGACGGCGGGCCGCACGTCAGCGTAGCAACACGAAGGCACCTATGTCTGAAACGCACACGATCGGCTGCGAACAGGCGCTGCAGCGGCTCCTGGAATTCATCGATGGCGAGTTACCGGACGATGCGCACGAGAGTATCGAGCGCCATCTGCTCGTGTGCCGCAGCTGTTTCTCGCGGATGGAATTCGAGAGCCGGCTCAAACAGCGGCTGTCGACGTTGTCCTCCGGCGACGTGCCAACGCAATCGCGCGATCGGATCCGCGAGCTGCTGAAGGGGTTCTAACGCATGGCCATGTGGAGTCAGAACAAGGAATTCATCTTCAAAGCCGTCGAGGAGATGTACACGGCGGTCGCGTCTCGGCCGGGTACGGTCTTCCACTTCCCCACGGGACGGCTGGCTTGCCTGTTTGTCGGTTACCCCGCTGATCAGCTCGATCCTCTTCCCGCAGAAGCGACGGAGTCGTTCGCAGGTGTGGGCTATCCGTTCGCCGCTCAGGTCATCCGCCAAGGTGACACGGTGCTCGACATCGGGAGCGGGTCGGGAACCGACACGCTGATCGCGGCGATGCTGACGGGCCCGTCCGGCATCGTCTACGCGCTCGACATGACACCAGCCATGCGCGAGAAGCTGCAACACAACGCGGCCGCGATGAAGATGGGCCACGTGCGCGTGATCGACGCGAACGCCGAGAAGATTCCACTCCCCGATGCGAGCGTCGATGTCGTCACCAGCAACGGTGTGCTGAACCTCGTGCCGGACAAACCAGCCGCGTTCGGAGAGATCGCGCGGGTCCTCAAGCCCGGTGGGCGTCTTCAGATCTCCGATATCGCCCTCAACCTACCCGTCTCGGAGGAGTCACGGGCGAACCCCCGTCTGTGGGCCGAGTGTGTGGTCGGGGCGATCGTCGAGGACGACTACCTCTCGCGTTTGCGCGCGGTCTGCCCCGATGTCGAAGTGATCCGCAATATGGACTACTTCGCCGGCAGCGTCAGCGCGAGCACACGACGTGCCGCGTACGGCCTCGGCGCCCACGCGATCGTCATGCGCGGATCCAAACCCGAGGCAGTCACCTAGAGCAGTTATCGTTTTCGGTGTAGCTGCCGTCCCGCGCGATGCTCCGCGGACACTGATAGATCAGCGACATGACTCCCGCCGCCATCACGAGGAGGTAGTATCGGGCGTACGGTGAGGAGGGACCCATGTCCATGAATGAGCTCGACCGATTTCTCGCATCGTGGGATCAGGAGGCCGCCAGTACGGTGAAGCTCCTCAAGGCGCTGCCGCCGACTCAGTACGATTTCCGTCCGGATTCCAGCGGACGATCGCTTGGCGAACTGGCGTGGCACCTGGCGGAAGGCGATGCCTACATGAGCTACTGCATCCAGCAGGGCAAGTTCACGATGGATGCGAAACCGCCCAACATCGAGCGGCCGCGCACGATCGAAGCGTTGGCCCCGGGATACGAGCGCGTCCATCGCGAGGCGGCCGCGCGAATCCGCGCGCTCGCGCCGGGCGATCTGGATCGCGCGATTGACTTCTTTTCAGGACCGATGACGATCCGCGAAATCCTCTGGAACGGGATCCTCGCGCACGGCATCCACCATCGCGGCCAACTCAGTCTGATGTGCCGTCTCGCGGGAGGCCAGGCGCCCGGGATGTACGGACCGAATCGGGAAGAAATGGCGGCGATGCAGCCGGCGTCGCGGCAATAATCTCAGGAATCAGGAGCCAGGAAGCAGGAAGCGGGCGCAGGAATCGGGAATCAGAAGTATCAGCCCGTCGTACTCAATGCTGATTTCCGATTCCCAATTCATTCCCGACGTCACGCGTCCTTGATCAGACGCATTTCCAGTCCGATGCCGCTCGACACGACCTCGTGGCGGCCGAACCGGCTCTCCGCTGCCATCCGGTCGAGCTGCTGGCGCGTATATGCGGCTCGCAACAGGCCGTGCCGGAAGATCAGACGCGTGAGGAACGCGTCCACCGCGGACAGGTGCATATCACGCACCTCGGCGGCGATGTCAAGCAGCGACGCATCCTTGCGCAAATCGAAGATCGACGCCTCGCCACCCGGCTTCAACACCCGATGCATCTCGTTGATCGCGCCGAGGGGATCCGTGAAGTTCTTGAAGGCCGCCACACAAACGACATAGTCGAATGACGCCTCGCCGAGCGGCATTGCGGAAGCGTTGCCGTGCCGCACGTCGACGGGGACGCCGCTCTTGGCCGCGTTCTCACGGGCGATGCGCACGAACGTGTGGCTGATGTCGAGCGTCGTCATTCGATACCCTCGCCTGGCCAGTTCAATCGCCAGGAAGCCGGGCCCCGGCGCCACCTCGAGTACCGCACTGCCAGGAGCAACCCGGTCGGCGACGACACGGGCGGTGTGGGTGAATCTACGCATGTCGCGCCCGGTGTTTCGCGTGTACCACGTCGCGATCACGCCCTCCATCGGGAGTCCCTTGTACGCCTTTGCTGCTGTGGCCATCGTCCCTCCAGTTCCACCCATCGCAGGGATGTGTGTTAACAACGGTATCATTAAGTTAACATTGTTAGCTTAGCGCCAACAGCGTTGAGACGTCAACCCAAAGTTGCTAGGATTCCCAACCATTCACGGATATGGCCCTGGTTCCTTTCCGCAAGACCGAGCGCCGCAGACGTCAGCCTCTCGATCAGGCGCAGGTCGTGCGAGCCGCGCTCGTCCTGCTCGATGACGTGGGCCTCGACGAGCTGACGATGCGTCGCCTGGCGGAACGGCTCGGTGTCAAGGCAGCCGCGTTGTATCGCCACGTGCGAAGCAAGGACGAGCTCCTCGCGCTGCTGGGCGATGAGATCAGCGCTGAAATCCCGTTCGTCAGCGCAACCGGCTCCTGGCAGAGTCAGTTGAGCGAGATGGCGTGGAACGTTCGACGAGGATTACTCGCCCACCGCGATGGACCGCGCGTCCTCGCCAACACGCCGCCGGTCGGGCCACGACGGCTCAAGCACATCGAGGAAGTGTTGCGCGTCTTGCGAGCGGGGGGTCTGAGCGAGCGTGATGCGGCGCACGCCGCGCATCATTTGAACAACTTCGTCACCGAGTTCGCCGCTGACGAGGCGAGGTTGACCGCGTTTGCCGGAAGCCGCGGCTCGACTCGGCGGAAAATGCTGGGCGACGCCCGCCGCCAGTTCAAGTCGCTTCCCGTGCAGGACTATCCGACGATCGTCGCGCTGGCAGACCACCTGACAGAAGACGATCAGGACGGGCTGTTTCAGTTCGGGATCGACATGTTCCTTCGCGGCCTTCGTGCCCTCTCGAAACGCGAATAGCGGCCCGGATGGCTGGCGTCAACCCGATGATCCCGCGTCAGATGTGAACGCCATCAGGTGCAGTGAACCTGGAATCGAGGACGTTTCCGGTATTCCGCGTGGCGGCGGGTTCGAAGAGCAGCACGTGCGCCTCGGCCTCGGCGACGGTCCTGTGCTCGACGCCGCGCGGCACGACGATGAACTCGCCCGGGCCGATCTCGACGATGCGGTCGCGGAATTCGACGCGGAAGCGGCCGTCGATGCCGAGGAACAGCTCGTCCTCGTGCTCGTGATGATGCCAGACGAACTCACCCTGAAACTTCACGAGCTTTAGTTCCTGCCCGTTGAGCGCGGCGACGACTTTCGGCCGCCAGTGCTCGGAGATCTGCGACAGTTTGTCCGCGAGATTTATTTTCTCCATGGAGTGATAGTAGACGCAGGAATCAGGAATCAGGAATCAGGAATCAGGAAGCAGGGCTGGCCAGGACGGAGGAATCAGTGCTCAGGAACCGGGGCGGGCAGTCGGAGGAGGACGTCGTTGCGCTCCTGTGCAACGGGCCATGGGCAGCGCTGCCACGGGAGACGGTGGAGCGTCTCGCGACGGGCGGCACCGTGCGCGACGTGGCCGAAGGCGTCACCGTCTACACCGAGGCCGAGACCGAACGCTTCGCGGTGATCCTGCGTGGGCTGATCCGCGTGTACATGAACACGAGCGACGGCCGCGAGGTCACGGTCCGCTACGTTCGAACCGGGGAGCTTCTCGGAGCACCCGCACTCATCGCGGGTCCGGCACCGGTGTTCGTCCAGGCGGTGACGGACAGCTCGCTCTACTTCATGGACGTCGCGAGAGTGAAGACGCTCGCGCAGCGCGATGCCGCAGTGGCGTGGGTCTTCGCCCAGGAGTCGGTGCACCGTCTCTACGACGTTCTCGAAGAGCTCGCAGGAAACACGTTCGCGACGGTTCGGCAGCGTGTCGTGCGTCATCTCCTGGATCTCGCGTCGTCGCGTGCGACGGGCGACAGCCGGCTCACTGCGCTCGTCAACCAGCAGGACCTCGCCAACAGCGTCGGATCGGTGCGAGAAGTCGTCGCCCGGGTGCTGCATGAACTGCGCGAGGCCTCGCTTGTCCGCACGTCGCCCGGCCGCGTGGAGATTCTCGATGCCGTGAAGATGAGCCGGGAGCTGTGGTCGCGCGTGAGGTGACTAAAGTCACAGCGGCCAGCATTCCTCCTCTCCAGAATGAAGTCGACGTAATTCAAGATTGGAGGAGTGCATGTTTGCCGTCGACCATGCTGCGACCGCGCTGGTGATCAAGCGTCGTTTCCCTTCGCTCTCAATCGTGCCGCTCCTGATTTCCGTGCAGGCGATGGAGCTGGCCTGGGTGGTTCTGAATTATCTCGGCATCGAGCACACGACGACGAGTGCGACGGTGCGAAGTGTCGCCGACATTCAACTCGCCGATATCCGCTACTCCCACTCGGTCGCCATCGTCGCCGTCGCGGCGCTCGGGACGTGGGGGATCATCGAACGGGGCTTCGGCCGTCGGCTCCTCGGGCGCGCGGTGGCCATCGGGATCGTCTCTCACCTCATTCTCGACATCCTTACGCACGGGTCGGACATCGCCCTGTGGCCAGGCTCGCCATTTCACAAACTGGGCATCGGGTTGTATAGCGGCGCTCCCTCGGTCGCGTTCGCGATCGAGCTGCTCTACGGCGTGATGTGCTGGTGGATCTATCGGGGGACTCGAACGCTCGCAGCGGTGATCGTCCTGGGCAACCTCGCCAACATCTCGTTCTTCTTCGACTCGATACCGGGACCAGAGCAGCTTCTCGCGGGTCGCCCGCTGCTCGTCGTGACGGTCATATTCATTCAGATCGTCACAATGCTCGTGCTGGTTGGTGTGTTCTCGTCGAGGTCACAGGATCGTGCACAGCCCGAACGACCACGATCGCGGTTGCAAGCAACCCCACCGCGCCGAGGCCTGCAATTGTGACAATCGGAAGTGACAACAGATCCAGGCCGCTGAGATTTCCGGCGGCGATGGTTCCCGCGAAGAGCGCGTAGCTGAACACGGCAGTGAGGACAATCTTCACCCGGCGGGTCTCGGTCCAGTCCGCGAACGACAGCAGCCAGGCCAGTGCTGGAAGCAGCAGAATCCCATGCATCATCGCGAAGTGCGTGGGCCTCAGCGTGCCACCCAAGGTGTAAGCCGCCTGAGGATCCCCTGAAAACACCAGCAGCATCCCCTTCGCGATCATCAGCCCACCCACGATCATCGCGCAGACGAGCGCCGCGAATCCGGCCCGTATCGCTATCCGTAGACTGAGTGGCAGCCTCGGGTCGGCCCGGAACGCCGCCACCGTCAATGCACCGATCACGGCGACCAGCGTCGCACCTCCGGCTGCCAACGTTCGCGCGACGAGACCGTCGAACGTCGTTTCCAGGTTGAAGTGCGATGGGACGCCGCGCCAGACCTGCAGCGACACCAACGCGGTTTCGAGCACGCAGGCGGCCGTGAACGCACCAAGCAATATCGCCCTGGTGCGGCCGCGCAACTGAAGGAACGACGTCACCCAGGCGATGGCGATCGACGTCAAACCGAATGAGAGTCCGAACGTGATCGCCTTACGCAGCGAGAGCGGCCCGTCCCACGATGCGCCGCTCCCGAGCAGGAGCGCGATATGGATCACACCGCTCGCGATCAACAGTGCACCGGCTGCATAGCCCAACCGCTCGACTCGGCGGCCGCCGGTCCAGAACGACGACAGCTCACCGAGGATCGACGGTACAGGCTGCGCCCGGTATGCGGTCATCGATCGAAGATACGAATCGCGCCGCTGACGGGTTCGACAGCACCCGGGGTCGACAGACTCCTGCTCGTCCACTTCTCGATCGACGAGGTGCTCAACTTTCGACAGAGTGTCCACTGCGACTCTGTCCGTCCAAGTGCACCGTGTGAAAAGACCCGGATATTTGCGCCAATACCAGCGGCGGGGACATGGCACTCTCCTTGCCACACCAATGAGCGGAGCTTGAGATGCTGACCCAATTCACTGAGCACATTCATCCCGCAGGAAGAACGAATGCTCTCCGCACCGTCATCGTTGTCGGGCAGCCGGGTCAGACTCTACCGGACACCGCGTTCGACGCGGCCGACTACGACGTCGTGTTCATCGAACCCCTTGCGCGCGCCTACTCGACGATCAAGCGCGTGCAGCCGTCACTGGTCGTCATGGGCCTGTCGTTCGACGACCCAGACAGCTTTCAGCTGATGTCGATGCTGAAGCTGGATCAGGAGACGGCGTCGATTCCATTGCGTGCCTTCGCGGCGACCGGGGCCGAGGAACCCGGCGAGGACGGGGACGCGCTGGAGCATGACAGCGTCAAAGCGTTCAGCGCGATGAATCTGTCGATGAACTAGACGAACGCTCTGTCACAAACCTCCCGCCCAATCGTCTTCTCAGTGTGGGCCCCGGGCAATTCCGGGGCCCCATCCATGCACGAGGGGACGTATGACCATCCGATCCATCGCACTATTCGTCCATGTCCTCGGGATGCTGATGCTCTTCGTCGGGCTCGCCGCCGAGTGGCTCAGCCTGGAAACATTGCGTCGGTCCAATGGGGAGACTTCACCGTTGGCTGTCAGCGTGCTGCGCTCACTGCCTCGATCCGCGGGAATCTCGGGCGCGCTGCTGCTTCTGTCGGGGATCTACATGGCCGCCCGTGTGGCGGTCTGGGATTCCGCGTGGGTGCGTCTATCGTTCGTAGCCTTGATCGTCATTGCCATCCTTGGCAGGATGGCACTTCGACCGGTCGTCCGCGACATTCAGCAGTCGCCTGGCGACCGTAGCCAGGCTCTCCGTCTTCGACAGCACGCATCGGGCGCATTCCTGCAAGCGTCGCTACGCGTTCGAGTCGCCATCGCCCTGGCCATCATCTATCTGATGATCGACAAGCCCGAGGTTGTCGCCTCGGTCGCGGTGGTCGGTGTGGCTATCGCGATCGGCGCAGTCCTGAGCCTTCAGCGGCGAAGCCAATCGGTCTTCGTTCGCAGTTGACGCAAGGACAATGTTCTCGCCTTATCCATTGCGAATCAGGCTGCGCACCCCGACCAGGGCGATCGACACGCCTACGAGAAGGCAGATGACGAACAACCACGGTCCGGTGTGCAGCCAACGGTCGAGCGCATAGCCGACGATGCCTAACAGCAGCGCGCCAATGACGCCATAGCTGACCGCCATCGTCTGCTCGGGGTCGGGACTCTGCGGCCTCCGGTCGAGTGAGTGCTGGTCCATGTCACTTGGTGCTGCAAGAAAGGTGCGGGACCCTCCGCTGTCAAAACAGGCCGAGATCGAGCTTCGCGGCTTCGGACATGCGGTCGCGCGTCCATGGCGGATCCCACACGACGTCCACTTTCACGTCCGACACTCCGGGCACTGACGCGACAGCGTCTTTCACCTGCCCTGGCAGGAACTGCGCTGCAGGACAGGCAGGGGCGGTCAACGTCATGCGAATGCCAACGTGGCTCGACGCGTCGACGATCACCTCGTAGATCAGCCCCAGGTCGTAGATGTTGACCGGGATTTCCGGATCGAACACCTTCGAGAGCGCCTTGACGATCGGCGGCATGAGCGCGCCGCTTCGATCCGGGTCGCTCACCATCCCCGCGGTCTGCGGGGGCTGGCTCTCGGTGGGGACAGGGCTCGACGCGTTCGGCGGAGACGGCTGAATCACTGGCAGGGGTTTCATTCGGTCGACACCACCTCGCCGGGAGCGTCGAGCGCAGCGCGCAGCGTGTGCCACGCAAGGCTCGCGCATTTGACGCGGATAGGAAACTGACGCACACCGGCAAGCGCCTTCAGCTTGCCCAGGTCTTTCACCGGGCTGTCGGACTGCGCGGTGATCATCTTCTGAAACCGCTCGAACAGCGCCGTCGCCTCGGCGACGCTCTTCCCCTTGATGCTCTCCGTCATCAGCGACGCCGACGCCTTCGAAATCGCGCAGCCGGATCCCTGGAAACTGATGTCCTCGATCACCCCGTCGCTGACGTGCAGATACACCGTGAGTCGATCGCCGCAGAGCGGGTTGAACCCCTCAGCGGTCCGTCCGCCCTCGAGCACCCGGAAATTCCTCGGCCGCCGATTGTGATCGAGGATCACTTCCTGATACAGGTCGTGCAGATCGAGGTCGCTGCTCATGCAAACACCGCCTTGGCAGCACCGATCGATCTGACGAGCGCGTCGATCTCCTCGCGCGTGTTGTAGAGCGCCAGCGATGCGCGCACGGTGGCGGCGACGCCGAGACGCGCCATCAGCGGCTGACAGCAGTGATGGCCCGCCCGTACGGCGATGCCGTCGCGATCGAGGATCGTGCCGATGTCGTGTGGATGGACGTCGCCCATCACGAACGCGAGGATGCCGGCCTTGTGCGGCGCGGTGCCGGTCAGCCGCACACCAGGGATCGCCGAGAGCGCCTCGGTTCCATACGCGACCAGCTCTCGCTCGTATGCGTTCACGCGATCGATGCCGACACTGTCGAGATACCCGATGGCGGCACCGAGCCCGGCGACGCCCGCGATGTTCGGCGTGCCCGCTTCGAACTTGAACGGAACGTCGTTGTACAGCGTCCGCGCGAAGGTCACAGACCGGATCATGTCGCCGCCGCCCTCATACGGCGGCATCGCGTCGAGCAGCGCGGCCCGACCGTAGAGCACGCCCACGCCGGTGGGGCCGAACACTTTGTGCCCCGAGAAGACGTAGAAGTCGCACCCGATCGCCTGCACGTCGACCGGCATGTGTGCAACCGCCTGGGCGCCATCGATCAGCACGGGAATGCCGCGGTCGTGCGCCAACCGGACGAGCGATTCGACCGGATTGATTGTGCCGAGTGCATTCGAGACGTGCGTCGCCGCGACGATTCGCGTACGCGGCGTGAGCATGCGTTCGTACTCGTCCAGACGCAGCTCGCCCGAATCAGTGATCGGCACGACTCGCAGATGGGCACCCTTCTCCTCGCAGAGCATCTGCCAGGGGACGATGTTGGAGTGGTGCTCCATCTCGGTAATGAGCACTTCGTCCCCTGCACCAACGTGCGAGCGACCATACGTGGCAGCTACGAGGTTGATGCCTTCGGTGGCGCCACGCACGAACACGATCTCGCGAGTGTCGGCGGCGTTGAGGAACCGCCGCACGGCTGCTCGTGTTTCGTCGTAGGCGTCGGTGGCTTCGACGCTGAGCAGGTGAACACCGCGATGGATATTGGCGTTCTCCTCGCTGTAGTACCTCACCAGCCGGTCGATCACCTGCTGCGGCTTCTGCGTGGTCGCGGCATTGTCCAGATACACGAGCGGCTTGCCATGTACCCGTCGAGCGAGGATCGGGAACTCCTGCCGGATTCGCTCGACGTCCAGAACCGTGCTCTGTGATCTCGCGATGGTGGCCATGCGTTCCCTCAAGCGGTACTCGGGGACAGTCCGGGGATTGTCCCTGGTCTGTCCCCGGACTGTCCCTGACGGGCAGATGCCAGCGCTCCGACCAGTTCCCGCTGCAGGCGATGCTCGACGCTTGCGCGGATCGCCTCCAGCGGCATGTGGTTCAGGACGTCGGCGGCGAATGCGTGCACGAGCAAATGACGCGCGTCGGTCTCGCTCAACCCGCGGGAGCGGAGATAGAACAGGGCGTCCTCGTCCAGCTGCCCGACAGCGGCGCCGTGCGTGCACTTGACGTCGTTGGCGAAGATTTCGAGCTGCGGTGTCGTGTTGATCTGCGCGTCCTCCGAGAGCAGGAGCGCGCGATTCGTCTGTTTGGCGTCGGTCTTCTGCGCGTCCGGCCTGACGATGATCCGCCCGTTGAAGATGCCGCGGGCGCGATCGGCCAGGATGCCCTTGTAGATCTCGCGGCTCCCGCAATGCGGCTGCGCGTGATCGATGGTCGTGTGGTTGTCGATCAGCCGCTGAGCGTCGGCGCAGTACAACCCGTTGAGCGTGCACTCCACGCCCTCGCCGTTCAGGACTGCGATGAGATCGTTGCGGACCAGTGCGCCCCCGAGGTTGACCGAGCTCGACGTGCAGGTGGCGCTCCGCTCGGCCTGCACGTGCGTGGTCGCGATGTGATAGGCGTCGCGCCCCTCGTACTGAAGCTTGTAGTGGTTGAGGACCGCGTTCTCTGCGAGCGCGATCTCGCTGACCGCGTTCGTGAAGTACCGCGCGGCGGCAGGCCCGGCATAGGTCTCGATCACCGATGCCTGTGTGTTTGCGCCGAGCGTGATGAGTACGCGGGGATGCGCCATGGTCGCGTGGCCATTGGACTCCTCGGCAATGAACACGAAGTGAATCGGCGGCTCGACCACTGCACCGGCGGCGAGCTCGAGGTACGCGACCTCGTCGACGAATGCGGTGTTCAAGGCGACAAAGGGATTACCCGGGCGGTCCAGAAGGCCGATCGGCCGATCCGATGGCGTCGGCGCCACGTTCGCTACACGGACCCCGGCAGGCAGCGCGCCGAGGCGTGACAACGAACGCACGTAACACCCGTTCACGAAGACCAGCTCCGCCGCGGCGCCTGGCAGACGCAGCGCGGCGACGTCGAGTGCGGTGGCATCGGTTGCCGGTGAACCGGACAACACGAACGCGCGCTCGGCAATCGGCGCCACGCTCGTGAACCGCCACTCCTCTTCGCCCGTGGTCGGAAACCCGCGCGACAGAAAGCGATGCAGCGCGTCCTCGCGCATGCGTACGAGCGACTCGGGGCCACGGCGGCCCACACGCTTCCATTCTGCGACGTAGTGGTCGAGTGACTGTGCCACGTCAGCTGCCCAGGCGCCCGTCGTCGCGCCGATCCGACTCGGCGGGCGCCGCCGTCGCTTCAGCGAAGGCTGGTTCGAGCCAGCCGTAGCCCTTTTCTTCGAGCTCGAATGCCAGCTCTTTTCCACCGGACCGGATGATTCGACCGTCGGCGAGCACGTGCACGGCATCGGGGACGATGTAGTTGAGGAGACGCTGATAGTGCGTGACGAGCAGGAATGCACGCTCGGGGCGGCGCATCGCGTTGACACCGTGCGCCACCGTCTTGAGCGCATCGATGTCGAGGCCGGAATCGGTTTCGTCGAGAACCGCCACCTTCGGCTCGAGCACCGCCATCTGGAAGATCTCGTTGCGCTTCTTCTCGCCTCCCGAAAATCCCTCGTTCACCGGCCGGCGCAGGAGGTCTTCGTCGATCCCGAGCGCGGTCATGCGATCGTGCACGAGCGAGGTGAACTCCATGGCATCGAGCGCCTCCTCGCCACGATGCGCGCGCAGCGCATTGAGCGCGGCTTTCAGGAAGTAGGCGTTGTTGACGCCAGGGATCTCGACCGGATACTGGAACGCCATGAACACACCGGCGCGCGCACGCGACTCGGGATCCATCGCGAGGAGATCCTGCCCCTCGAAAAGGACCTCGCCTCGTGTGACCTGATACTCGGGGTGGCCGGCCAGCACGCGGGCGAGCGTGCTCTTGCCGGAGCCGTTGGGCCCCATGATGGCGTGCACTTCCCCAGGCTGGATCGCGAGATCGATCCCCCGCAGGATCTCGCGCCCGCCGACTCCCGCATGCAGGTTGGTCACGGTGAGCATTACCCGACGCTCCCTTCGAGGCTCACGCCGAGCAGCTTCTGCGCTTCGACTGCGAACTCCATCGGCAGCTGGCGGAAGACCTCCTTGCAGAAGCCGTTGACGATCATGTTGACGGCGTCCTCGGTCGAGAGCCCGCGCTGGCGGCAATAGAAGATCTGGTCCTCGCCGATCTTCGACGTTGACGCCTCGTGCTCGACGCTTGCGGTGCTGTTCTTGATCTCGAGATAGGGAAACGTGTGGGCGCCGCATTGATCGCCGATGAGCAGCGAGTCACACTGCGAGTAATTGCGAGCGCCGCGGGCGCCCTTCCCGATCTTGACCATGCCGCGATAGGTGTTCTGCCCGTGGCCAGCCGAGATGCCCTTCGAGACGATCGTGCTCCGCGTGTTCTTCCCGAGGTGAATCATCTTCGTGCCGGTGTCGGCCTGCTGCCAGTTGTTGGTCGTCGCCACCGAGTAGAACTCGCCGACCGAGTTGTCGCCGATCAGCACGCAGCCTGGATACTTCCAGGTGATCGCCGAACCGGTCTCGACCTGCGTCCACGTGATCTTCGAGTTCACGCCAAGGCATTTGCCGCGCTTGGTGACGAAGTTGTAGATGCCGCCCTTCCCGTCCTTGTCGCCGGGGTACCAGTTCTGGACGGTCGAGTACTTGATCGTCGCGTTGTCCAGCGCGACCAGCTCGACGACCGCCGCGTGCAGCTGATTCTCGTCGCGCATCGGCGCCGTGCACCCTTCGAGATAGCTGACGTACGCGCTGTCCTCGGCCACGATCAGCGTGCGCTCGAACTGACCGGTCTCGCGCGCGTTGATCCGGAAATAGGTGGACAGCTCCATCGGACAGCGCACGCCCTTCGGGATGTACGCGAACGAGCCGTCGCTGAAGACCGCCGAGTTCAACGTCGCGAAGAAGTTGTCGGAATAGGGGACGACCGTACCGAGATACTTGCGCACGAGATCCGGGTGGTTCTGCACCGCCTCGGAGAACGAACAGAAGATGATGCCGAGTTCAGCGAGCTTCTCCTTGAAGGTCGTCGCCACCGAGACGCTGTCGAAGACGGCATCGACGGCGACGCCCGACAGGAGCTTCTGCTCTTCGAGCGGAATCCCCAGCTTCTCGAACGTCCTGCGGATCTCGGGGTCGACTTCGTCCAGGCTCGCGAGCGCGGGGCGCTTCTTCGGCGCGGAGTAATAGATGATCCCCTGGTAGTCGATCGGGCCGAACTTCACGTTCGCCCACGCCGGCTCCTTCATCGTCAGCCAGATGCGATACGCCTTCAGACGCCAATCGAGCAGCCACTCCGGTTCGTTCTTCTTGGACGAGATGAGACGAATGACGTCTTCGTTCAGACCTCGCGGGGCGAAGTCCTGCTCGACGTCGGTGACGAAGCCGTACTTGTATTCACGGCTCGCAAGCTGCTCGATGGTCTCGGTCGACGTGCTCATGATTTGGTTGCCTCGCCTTCCTCGACGCTGAACGAAGTCCCGCATCCGCACGTGCTCTTTGCGTGCGGGTTGCCGATGACAAACCCCTTGCTCAACAGACTGGTGTCGTAGTCGAGGACGATGCCGTCGAGGAGTCGGTTGCTTCTGGGATCGACGAACACCTTGCCGCCACCTGGGGCATCGAAGACCAGGTCGGCATCTCGGGGGGCCGATTCCCACCCGAAGGTGTATTCAAAGCCGGAGCAGCCGCCCGCCCGCACACCGACCCGAAGGGCGCTCTCACCCAGGTTGCGCTTCGCGAGCATCTTGCGAATCTGCACCGCCGCCCGCTCGGTGATTTGAATCATTGGCCCCTTGGTGTACGTAGTGTCCGGCTTTAGCTGTCCGGCTTGAGCCGGAACAATATACGACTACTTTAGTCCTATATTAACGCCGACCGCGCCCTAAAGGCGAGCTGAGCACTAACGCTTCCGGGCTGCGGCCGTCCTCTGCCTTTGGACCCGCTTCTGCAGAAGCCGTTTGGCCCGTTCGAGCTCGGCACGTCGAGCCGCGTTGAGATTCTTCCCGCCCCGATTGATGAAGTACTGAATCATCTTGATACCGGACTGCAGACCGCCGGGCGAGACGTTCTTTCGCGCCATCGTTCGGGCGATGTCCTTAGCCGAGCCAGTGAATGTACCCCGCGGGGGATGCGTCGAATCGGTCGTCACCGTTCGCACCCACTTCTTCCGCATTGATCTGCGGCGCTGCGTGGGGCTTGGCCTGCGGCGCTGCGTGGGGCGCTTCGTCGTAGCGGCCTTTCGTGAAGAACGTTGCGTGTTCATCACCGCCTCCAGATGCAAGTGCAGTTCCGGAGTCGCAGCGGCTCAGCGATCCGCCCGCCGGTCCGCCGGCGCACGCGCGGACGACAGATTCATCGCGCTCGTGATCAACCCGACGTGCGAGAACGCCTGAGGGAAATTACCGGCCAGCCGCCTGGCGCCGACGTCGTAGCCCTCGGCCAGCAGCCCCACGTCGTTACGGATCGAGAGCAGCCGGTCGAACAGCTGCATCGCCTCTTCGTGGCGCCCGAGCATCTGCAGGTTGTCGACGAGCCAGAAACTGCACATCAGAAAGGCCGCTTCTCCCGGCGGCAGCCCGTCGACGCCCGACGAGGTCTGATAGCGCTGCACGAAGCCGTCGGTGACGAGATGACGTTCGATGGCCGCGACCGTCTTGCGCACCCGTTCATCGGACGCGGGGAGGAATCCGATCAACGGCATCATCAGGAGCGAGGCATCGAGGTAGGTCGAGCCGTAATGCTGCACGAACGCGCCGAGCGCGGTGTTGTATCCGTGGGTGCAGACGTCGCGATGAATCGTGTCGCGGATGGCGCGCCATCGATCGATCGGTCCGTCGAGACCGAGCGACTCGATGCCCTTGACGGCGCGATCGAACGCGAGCCACGCCATCATCTTCGAATGCGTGAAGTGACGGCGCTCTCCGCGGACCTCCCAGATGCCTTCGTCGGGTTCGCGCCACGTCGATTCGAGGTGTTCGACCAGCACCTTGTCCACCCGCCACGCGTTCTCCTCGGGCTCGAGGCCCATGCGCCACGCGTGGTAGGTCGCGTCGAGCACCTCGCCGTAGACATCGAGCTGACGTTGCCCCGAAGCGGCATTGCCAATCCGCACGGGTCTGGAACACTCATAGCCGCACAGCCAGGGGAGTTCGAGCTCGGCGAGCCGCCTTTCACCGTTGATGCCGTACATGATCTGAATCTGATCGGGCTTCCCGGCGACGGCACGCAGCAGCCACTTGTGCCACGACTTGGCTTCCGCCGTGTAGCCGGCGTGCAGCAACGCCAGGAGCGTGAACGTGGCGTCACGCAGCCAGCAGAACCGGTAGTCCCAGTTGCGCACTCCACCGAACTGTTCGGGCAGCGATGTGGTTGGTGCCGCGAGGATCGCTCCCGTGGGCGCGTACGTCAGCGCCTTGAGTGTGATGAGCGATCGGAGTACGGCCTCACGCCACGGTCCGTCATAGGTGCAACGCGCCGACCACTTTCGCCACCACGCTTCGGTGTCGGCGAGAGCGCGCTCCTCGTCCAGATCGACTCGCCGCTCTTTGTGCGACGGAAACCAGCACAGGTCGAAGGCGACCTGTTCTCCCGCGTTGACGACGAAGTCGGCGACGGTATGGAACTCCTCGCCATGCAGCGGCACGTCCGAACACAACGTCAGACCATCCGGCCCACCGATCGCGCTGATGCCGCTCTCCGTCTTTCGCACCCAGGGCACGAGGCTGCCGTAATCGAACCGGACCGTCAGATCCATTCGCATCCGCACATGGCCACGTCGTCCGATCACCATGCGAACGAGATCGGAACGGCCGTCGTGGATCGGCATGAAATCCACGAGCGACACGGTGCCGGTGGGGGTGGTGAATTCGGTCTCGAGAACGAGCGTCTCGTCGCGATACGTCCGGTGGACGCTCACGATCTGTTCGCCAGGCGCAATCAGCCAGCGGCCGTTGTCTTCGTTGCCGAGCAGCGCGGCAAAGCATGCCGCCGAATCGAACCGCGGCAGGCAGAGCCAGTCGATCGAGCCGTCGCGCCCGACCAGGGCCGTCGTTTCGCAGTCGCCGATGATCGCGTAATCCTCGATGCGCCCCATGGCCCACCAGGCTTACGCAGTCACAGCGGTTTCACCGGACGACGATACGCGTCTGCGAGGCGTTGTTCGTATTTGCCGTCGATGTCGGCGGCGGGATCGTACTCGGGACTTTCTTTCACTGCTTCTCGTGTGACGTCGACGTACACCTGCTTGTCGGCCCAGTCTATCCGATGCGCCCATGCAGGGGGAATGAGCACGGTGCGGCCGCCGATCCAGTTGCTGGTGTCGATCATCAGATAGCGGATCGTCCACGAGGGATCATCGGCGAGGAAATCGTCGACGTGGCCGATCGCGCCATCCCGCGCGTGAATGTGATAACCGGCCACCTCTTTGATGCTGCGCAGATGCCGCGTGTCACGCGGGACCGGCGTCGATGGAGGTGTGCCTTCGACCGCGGAGAGCGCTTCGGACGGTGTCATACCCATGCCCCAAATGCCGGGGCCGGCCCAGTAATTGGGAATGCCGTAATACATGCTGTACTCCGCCTCCCACTGTTGCGAGATGGGCTGCGCAAGGTCTGCGCTCGGCGCTGCTTTGATCTGCGCCTCGGTCAAGCGCACGTCGACGCGGCCATCGTTCCACCGCAGACGATCGACTGACAACGGTGACACCAGCACCGATCGCCCGGTGAGCCACGTCCCGGTCGTCACGACGATGTAGCGGACTGTCCACTTGTGTTCGTCGAAGTAGAAGTCGTCGACACGGCCGAGCTCGCGCCCTTCGCGGGACCACACTTCGAAGTTCTCGTAATCGCGGAGTCTCCTCAGCACGTGATCCTCCCTGTGTGCTGCATCACGCCCATTGCTCACATCAGGCCACGCTGCGAGAACTCTGCCAGCCGTCCGAGAGGCCGTCCCGGAGAATCGGGCCTACGCCACACGGCCGCTGCATACCGTGGCGACTCTGCGAATGGGTGTGGCGGTTATGAGCAGCGTCACGGAGGGGATCAACGCAATACAGGCACGGGTCCATCCGCCTCCATCCCAATTGCTCACGTCGGCTTGTTTGCACTAATCCCACCCTTAGTCCCCCGGCAACTCTCGAGGTTCAAGGTATGGGCATGCGCACTGTTCTCCTCATCATTGCGATGGTGTTGGGCGGTTCTCACCTGTCGCTTGCACAAGAAACCACCGGCACCATTTCCGGAAAGGTAGTAGACGCTCAGGGACTTGCAATCCCGGGCGCCACCGTCACGGTGACCGGCCCCCAGGGAGAGAAATCGGCAGTCACCGACGGAACCGGCAACTTTACGGTTCCGTATCTCACCCCTGGTACCTACGCCGTCAAGATCGAACTCCAGGGCTTCAAGCCAGTTGAGCGCAAAGGCGTGGTCATTGCGCTCGGTCAGACAGTGGATATCCCCGCTACACTCACTGTCGGCGGGTTGACGGAGACCGTCGAGGTGGTCGGCACCCCCGACACCATCAACACGCGCAGCACGACCACGGGCGCGATCATCTCCAGCGAGCAACTCCAGAACATTCCGGTCGGCCGCAACGTCAGCCAGACGATGTACCTCGCGC
Organism: Vicinamibacterales bacterium; assembly: GCA_036407095.1. Lineage (GTDB taxonomy): Bacteria > Acidobacteriota > Vicinamibacteria > Vicinamibacterales > UBA2999 > Gp6-AA40. The sequence continues at coordinate 50,866 of DASWZV010000115.1, forward strand.
CTGGGGTGACCAGCTCGAACTCGGCAGGCGTGAACAATCCCTCGATCTCAGGCGGAAGCGGGCTCGACAACCTCTATGTGATCGATGGCGTCAACGTGACCAACCAGGGCTACGGCGCGATCGGCTCCTACTCGATCATCTTCGGATCGCTCGGCAACGCGACGCCGTTCGACTTCATCCAGGAAGTGCAGGTGAAGACCGGCGGCTACGAAGCGGAATTCGGCAACGCCACCGGCGGTGTGGTCAACGTGATCACCAAGAGCGGCACGAACAACATCAACGGATCGATCTTCGGCTACGCGCGTCCCGAAGGCCTCGAGAGCGCGTGGAAGCAGTTTCAGAGCATCAACGGCAGCGTCCAGACCACCGGGGCGCGCTACTACGATGCCGGCGTCGAAGGCGGATTCCCGATCGTCAAGAACCGCCTGTTCGCCTTTGGCGCGATCAACCCCGCGCAGAACGTGACCCTGTATCACGCGCCCGAGGGATTCCCGCTCGACACGCTCGGCGACGTCGACCGCGTGCGCAACACGATGACGTATTCGGCGAAGGCGACGTGGCAGGTCACGAACGCGAATCGCGTCGACGTGTCGTTCTTCGGCGATCCGTCGACAGGTGACAACGGACCGCAACGGGCATCCGCGCTCCTGGTTCCCGATACCTCGTCGTTCAGCAAGCTCACGTACGGCGGTCACAACCAGGCGGTCCGCTACAACGGCGTGCTCCGCAACAACTTCCTCATCGAAGGCAGCTTCGCTCGCGCGCTCAACACGCTCGAGGAGACCCCGTCAGTGAACGCGTGGCGAGTGACCGACCAGACCGTGACGCCGACGCAGGTCACCGGCGGCCTCGGCTTCTACGAAGCGCAGAACCGGAGTCTCAACTATCAGTACGCAGCCAAAGCGACGAACGTCATGGGCAACCACCAGCTTCGATACGGGGTGGAGTTCGACGACGTCGACTACAGCACGCTCAACAATCGGACGGGCCCGACGTTTCTCGCGCCTGACGGGCGGACAACAGCCACCGGCGCACAGATCACAGTGCTGCCTGACGTGACCTTCGGGAGGATCTTTCGGGTGACGCGGGCCAACTTCAACACCGGGCACGACACCACCCAGCGCTACACCAACTTCTTCGTACAGGACTCGTGGCGCGTCGGCAACCGGCTGACCGTCAACCCCGGAATTCGGTACGAGCAGGAAACATTGAGCGGCGACATCGTGAAGGACTTCACGCTGAAGAACAATTGGGCACCGCGCATTGGCGCCACCTACGATGTCGCTGGTGACGGCCGGACCAAGGTCTTCGCGAACTACGGCCGGTACTACGCGAGGATGCCGAACGACCTCGCCGCGCGCTCTCTTTCAGCTGACGACGGCACCAGCCGTGCCGACTTCTTCGATGCCGGCCTGACCCAGCCGATTCCGAACGGTGTCGCGACGATCGATCCGACGAGCGGCCAGACGATCACCAACCACTTCGTGAAGCAGGGCGTGAGCCCGGACGTCATAGATCCCAACGCCAAGCTCTCGTACGTGAACGAGACGGTGGTCGGCCTGGATCGCGAAGTCCTGCCGCAAACCAGCGTCGGCGTGCACTACACCTACCGGAACATCGGACGCGTGCTCGAAGACGTCGCCAACGCGCCGATGGTGGCGTACGACCTGGGCGTGCCTGGACTCTCGAGCGTCGAGTACATCCTCACGAACCCGAGCGCCAGCACACCCGTCCTCGAGACCGCCGCGTTCCTCGGCGCGTCCTTCCAGGACCCCGTGCACAAGTATCACGCGGTCGACATCACGCTGAACCGGCGGTTGTCCAACAATTGGTCGGCGGTCGCGTCCTACCGCTGGTCACGTCTGCGCGGCAACTTCGAGGGCTTCTACCGCGACGACAACGGGCAATCCGACCCTGGCATCACCTCGCTGTACGACTTCCCCACCAACGACCCGAGCTACACGGCCATCGGCGTGCCGCAGTTCGGTTATCAGGGTGATATCAGATTCCTGGGCGATCCGAACGGCATCCTTCCACTCGATCGGCCGCACCAGATCAAGGCGTTCGGCAACTATGTGTTTCCGATTGGATTGAACGTCGGCGCGGGATACACCATCTACTCGGGTGCACCGCTGACCGGCCTCGCGGCGAATCCGAACTACACGAACGGCGGCGAGATTCCCGTCACCGCGCGCGGTGCCGGCATCGAGACGATCGACGGCTTCAGGACACGCACGCCCTGGGTCAGCCGCGTCGATCTGCAGGCGTCGTATCGCGTGCCGCTCGGCGGCGCGATGCATCTCACGCTGCTCGGCGACGTGTTCAACCTCTTCGACCAGAGGACGACGTTGATGTACGACCAGTGGACGCAGCTGAGCGGTCCGTCACCGAACCCTGATCTCGGATCGCCGATCACGCAGGTGCTGCCCGGCACGCCGCCGCAGTTCCAGGCGCCGCGCGAGATGCGAGTCGGTGCGAGGCTGACGTTCTAAAGCGGGCAGGTGGGGTTGATAGGGTCGATGGGGTTGATGGGGTAGATAGGGACGGGGTTGATGGGGACAACCCTATCCGCCTACCCGCCCCATCCACCTCACCGGCCCTATCCACCTCACCACCCCTATCGACCCCACCAGCCCCTTCAACCTGATCCTTGACGAAACTCATCAGGCTGACGAAGATATCGACCCTCTGTGGTCAATCGCGTCGGCCTGGTCGTTGTGTCATTGTGCACGGTTGTGCTGTATGCGGCCGAGACGCCGTCGCCGTCGATCGTCCGCGTACGGGTGGCCTTCATTCCGCTCTCATCCGGGTTGATCGATTCCGTTCGCGCGGACGCGGTAGAGGAAGCGGCGCACGTCTGGGAACCGTACGGCGTTGCCATCCTCAACGACACGCTCGCTGAGCGCGACCCCGACTCACCTCACATCAGCGTCGTCATGGACGGCGTTCGCGTGCGATCGAGCAGGCATGGCGCGCTGGGATCGATTCAGTTCGCGCCCGACGGCACACCCGACTCGACGATCGCCATCGACTATTCAGCTGTGGTCCGCCTGGCGACAACCACGAGCGCCCTGGGCATCGACGCCCACCTCTGGCCGGTCAAGCTCCGCGAGCAGATCATCGCGCGTGCACTCGGCCGGGCTCTGGCGCATGAGGTCGGCCACTACGTGCTGCGCTCGCCCCATCACACGGCGACCGGTCTGATGCGCGCCACCTATCGAGCCGGTACGCTCGCAATGCCCGAGCGCACGGACTTCACGCTCACACCACCGGATCTCGAGCGGCTGCGCGTTGTCATGGCGGCTGGGTTGTTGGGACACGGGATCCCGTAGGTCATCTGATTTCGCGAACTGGCCACCGTGTTGCAATGGCCTGCCGTGAAGTCGGCGGGGGTCTTCATGGCCGAGATCGTCGGCGAATCGGTCGTCGTTTCCATCGATCATTCTCATCAGATCGAAGCCGATCTGACTGTTCCTGACCGCGCGACCGGCATCATTGTGTTCGCGCACGGCAGCGGCAGCAGCCGATTCAGCTCGCGTAATCGTGCGACCGCAGAGGCGCTGCAACAGCGCGGCTTCGCTACCTTGGTTCTGGATCTGCTGACGAAGCAGGAAGAAGCGTTCGACATGCACACGCGGGAGTTCCGCTTCGATGTCGAACGATTGGGCCGGCGTGTCGTCGCCGCGATCGACTGGCTGCGACGCCGCGACGATCTGCTGCGGCTCGTGCCTGGCTGTTTTGGAGCGAGCACAGGAGCGGCCGCCGCGCTCATCGCTGCTGCCAACCGCCCGTCGGAGATCCGCGCGGTGGTGTCGCGCGGCGGCAGACCCGATCTCGCCGGCAAGGCGCTGGCGCGCGTCGCAGCGCCGACGCTGTTGATCGTTGGCGGCTACGACGAACCGGTCATCGAACTCAACGAGCAGGCAAAGGCCATGATGACATCAGCCCCCGTGGAGCTGTCGGTCGTGCCGGGCGCCTCGCATCTGTTCGAGGAACCGGGCGCGCTCGAAGAAGTCGACCGACTGGCGGCCGGATGGTTCGCCCGATATCTCAAGCCGCCCGCATCACGCGTGTAGCGTGGGGATACTCGGCTGGGAAGGAAGAGGGATCAGGGCTGTCGGATCGGAGCAATACCTACGTATTTGGCACGCGGGCGAATGAGTCGGCCGGTGGCATATTGCTCGATGGCGTGCCCAATCCAGCCGATCGTTCGGCCGATGGCGAACAGCGCGAACGGCGAGCCAGGCGGGAGACGCAGGACGCGCGATACGCCGGCGAGCGCGAAATCGAGGTTGGGTCTTGCGCGCACGGCGGCAGAGGCCGCGGCGGCGAACTCGAGCAGAAACGCGAGCTCGGGTGACTTCGGGTAGCGTTCGCGCAGCATGCCGATAAGGGCGACCGCGCGGGGATCGCCGCTGACATACAGCGGGTGACCGAAGCCGTCGATCGCCTCGCCCCGCCGCATGCGTGCCGCGATCGCGCTCGTCACGTGACGCACGCGTCGCATCGATTCGAGCATCGATTCCGCACGGGCACTGGCGCCACCGTGTCTGGTGCCTTCGAGCGCAGACAAGCCGCCGATCACGACCGCATACGGATTCGACCCAGCCGAAGCGACACACCGAGCGGCGAACGCGGAGACATTGAGCTCGTGATCGGCGCACAGGATGATCGCGCTGCGAAGGAGGTCGACGCCCTGGGCGCCGACACGCCAGCTCCGCGCGAGCCATTCGTCGATCGCCGGGGCGCCGGCGCGGCTCTTCGCCGCCGCGCGCGCGAGAAGCCCGAGGATGCGCCAGCCCGAGTGCGCGACTCCGGCCGGTCGCAGATCGTGAGCAGACGGGTCGCGCACGGATTCGACAGCCAGCGCCGACTGCGCGCGCACGACGAACGGGAGATCGTCATTCGATGACTCGAGAGCGGGCGCGTCGTTCGGCGCTGCATCCGGACGCCACCGATCGAACGCCCCGGTCCAGATCAGAGACGCGACCTCGACGATCGATCGCGAGCGCGACAGCATCACCGCGTCGTGTCCGCGGTAATAGAGCGACGCGCCGTCGATCAAGGTGATCGCCGACTCGAGGACCGGCATTCCCCAGTCCAGCGCGCGGGCCGCCGCCTGGTCGGGATTCCGCCGCTCTTCGGTTCGTCGGCGCAGCCGCTCGACGTCTTCCCGTGAATAGCGCCGCTCGCGCGAGGATCCGGCTGTCGCCTGTGATCGGACGAACCCGCGGCTGACGTAGGCGTAGAGCGTCGGCCGACTCACGCCGAGGCGCTCGGATGCCTCCATGGCCCCCATCCAGGATCGTTCGGCTGTCATATTGATCGAGCAATCAACGTTGACACGATGATACATGATCGCTAGGGTGGGTACATGGCATCCACAGGACTCGAAGCCAAGGGACTCGAAGGCGTCGTCGCCGCCACGACGCGGCTCAGTCACGTCGACGGCGAACGCGGGGAACTGATCATCGCGGGCTTTCCGGTTGGCGAGATCGCCGAGCGGGCCACGTTCGAGGAAACGACGTGGCTGCTCTGGCACGGAGCACTGCCATCTGCGCGTCAGCTCCAGGCGTTCCGCGCCGCGCTGGCGGTCTCGCGTGTGCTGCCTCGCACCACCATCGAACTGCTGCGCGAATGCGCGAGACACCGGCTCGATGCGATGGACGCGCTTCGGATGGCGGCGGGAACGATATCGCTGGAAGACGCCGACGGAACCGGATTCGATCAGCCGGCGCTGACAATCGTGGCGCAGTGTCCCACGATCGTCGCGGCGTTTTGGAGACTGCGCGGACGGAACGAACCGATCGCGCCGCGTGCGGATCTCGATCACGCCGCGAACTTCCTCTACATGTTGAGTGGAGAGACGCCACACCCCGAGCAGGTGCGCGGCCTCGAAACCTATCTCAACACCGTCGTCGATCACGGGCTCAACGCGTCGACGTTCACGGCGCGGATCATCACGTCAACGGGATCGGATCTCGTGTCGGCGGTCGTCGGCGCAATCGGCGCGCTGAAAGGTCCGCTGCACGGCGGCGCGCCCGGGCCGGCGCTCGATATGGTTCTGGAGATCGGCGACGCCTCGCATGCCGAGGCCATGCTGCGCCGGAAGATCGAGGCCGGCGAGCGGCTGATGGGATTCGGTCATCGCGTCTACAAGGTTCGCGATCCACGGGCCGACGTGCTGGCTGCAGCGGCAGAGCGGATGTACACCCGCGCCGGCGACATGTCGCTCTACCGGCTGGCGCGCGCGGTCGAGGCGACCGCGATCCGGCTGCTCGACGAGTACAAGCCCGGACGACGGCTCCAGACCAACGTCGAGTTCTACACCGCGCTTCTGCTCCATGGCCTCGGATTCGACACAGCGCTGTTCACCCCGACGTTTGCGATCAGCAGGGTCAGTGGATGGATCGCTCACGCATTCGAGCAGCGCCGCGCAAACCGCATCATCCGTCCGCAGTCAGAGTACACGGGCCCGCGCGATCGACAGTGGATTCCGCTGCCGGATCGAACCGAGGACGATGGGGATGGCTCTGCGAAGCGCGCGATGTCTGCTATCGGTCCGCCGGAGGCGCGGTGAAGCAGGTCGCGAGCACCTGTCGCACTGTCGGACTCAATCCCGCGAATGCGAACGAGACGTTCTCCTTGGGATAGAGGCCGCTGACGGCCAGCGTTCGTGACGGCAGCAGCATCGCATCCTGCGCGGTTCCGGAATGCTCCTGCGTGGTTCGCAGGGTTGCGGGCTGCGAGACTCCATCGTCCAGAGCATACGTGAACGGCACCGCCGCATTGGCCAGCGTTGACATCGCGCGGATCGTCATCGGCGCATCCTCGCCTGCCTTCGTGAACGTCGCCAGTTGCATCTCACCACGCCGCGTTGCGCCGCTGCACGCCAGCGTCAACTGATACACCGCGAACTGCCGCTTCCCGTCCGGCAGCGGGATCTCCTGCGTGATGCGCGCGGTCACGAGATCGTGCCCTCGCTTCGGCTCTTCCGCGAGCGTGACCGACCACACCCCTGGACCCGACGGCGCGCTCGCCGCAGCCGTCGACAACGCGCCGATGAACGCGTCCATCGTCGGAGCATCAGGCTTGGGCACCCCCGCGGCACCCATCGCGCCATCGGCAGCGATCTTGACGAGCATCATGCCAGCGACGCTCGGATCGGGGCGGCCGGCGTCGAACGCTTCGAGCGAGAGGCCGCCTCCCGGCGCAGCGCCCTTATGGCACCCGACGCAGTGCTTCTGCACCAGCGCGTTCTGCTGCGCCACCGGCATCAGATCGCTTGCCGGCGCCGGAGTCGCCGATCGATCGTCGACTGCACGTCCGCTGTCAGCAACGACCTGCAGCGTGAAGCACGCCCAAGCGACACCAACGATAAACATCGACGCTCTCGACATTCGTTTCATCCTACTTTGCTCACGGCGCGATTCGCCCTCACCTGTTCAGGGGGGACGCGCCAGGTGAGATCTTCCTTTCGCCGTAGAGCGCAGTCTCGCCGTAGCCTCCGGCGGAGGCGGAAGCCTGCGCGTTGATCGCCCGCGGGGGCTGAAGCCCCCGCTCTACACCAAATCGCACACCGCGCTAATTGGATTTCTGCGGAATCGACGCGTCGAACTTCCGTGACAGGCGTCGTCGCGCGACCGACAGTCGGCTCTTCGAGGTTCCCACTGGAATGCGGAGTACCTCGGCAATCTCCTGATGCGTGTACCCGAGCACGTCGTACAGCACGCAGATCGTGCGGTCGTCGAGCGACAGCCGGCCGAACGCTGCGCGCGCGCCCAGCCGCTCGACCGTTCGCGGCCGCTCCGTCAGTTTTGGCGCCGCCGAACTGACGGCTGCGGCGATTCGCTGACGTCGCTGTCCGCGGCGCCGCTCGTCGTGGCAGGTGTTGACCAGGATGCGATGCAGCCATGTCGCCGGCGACGCCTCGCGGCGGAAGCCGCGTTCGCTTTGCAGCGCCCGCACGAACGCATCCTGCACCATGTCGTCGGCGTCCTGCCAATGCACGTATCGCGACGCGGTCGTCCGCAGGCGTGCGTAGCAGTCCCGGTAGGTGGCCGCCAGCATCGACTCAGGACGAGAGTGCATGACTGGTGTGCTGCCTAGCATTGCCCATGCCATCGAGACGAACGTCCAGAAACGGCGCAAATTCCCCGGACGTCGTGCTGTTTTGACCGGTGTTTGACAGGCGAGTGTGTGCGCGGGGCTTGTCCACGCCCGGGACGAAGTCGTCCCACCGGCGCACACTCCAACGTTTCACCCGTAGAGCGCAGTCTCGCCGTAGCCTCGGCGGAGGCGGAAGCCTGCGCGTCGAATCGACCGCCGCGTCGAATCGCCGCGGGGCTGAAGCGTTGATTCGAGGCGGGGGCTGAAGCCCCGCTACGCCGAATCGCAATGCGCGCTAGGAGCGGGACTGACGCCGAAGCAGTTTCGTGAGGAACACGGCGACCGCGAGCACGACCACCACGATCCACACGAGGAAGCCGGTCAACATGACACGGCTGACTCGCGGGTCGCTGTCGGGCATGCCCGCGGCAAGGCCAAGCACACCGATGCCCAATGCAATGAGCAGCGGCATCACGAGCAGCACGAGGCCGGCAACGATGAAAGCGGTCGGCGGCTTCGAATCCGGCATGCCAACGCGCGCCTAGACTTGTGCCGCCTTCAACGCGGCGAGCACGCGGGCGTTGCGGAACGGCAGGCGGCGAAGCCGCACACCGGTGGCATCGAAAATCGCATTCGCGATCGCCGCCATCATCGGCTTGCAGATCGTCTCGCCCGCCCCGTAATGCGGCAGGTCGGGCCGATTCGGGTTCGGGTCGCCGTTCACGATGACAACGTCGATCGCCTCGGGCACGTCGTTGTGCGTGAGCGTGGGATAGCTGGTCCAGTCGACGCTCGTCACTTTCTCGCCGTCGAACTGCACCTCCTCGTAGAGCGCGCGGCTCACCGAGTGCAGCGCCCCGCCTTCGATCGTGCGCCGCAGCGCTGCCGGATTGATCACCAGACCACAGTCGTGCGCACAGACGATGCGCTTGACCCACACGCGGCCGGTGCGCCGATTCACTTCCACTTCGGCGATTTCGGCAACGATCGTCTGGCTGCGGATCGCGTATGCGATACCGCGGCCGGTGAGAATCTCGCCGCTCCCGACCGGCCTGGGCGAGGGACGCGCGTCCCACTTGAAGGCGTCTGCCGCGGCCTTGATCACCGCGATCGATCGCGCCCGCTTGAATCCGCTGTCGTCACCAGTGCCCTGGGTCAGCAGCTTCAGACGGAATTGCACCGGGTCGGCCTTCGCCGCTGCGGCGAGCTCGTCGATGAACGACTCCGACGCAAACGCCGACTGTGGCCCGTTCGGATCGCGCAGGTTGCCGGTGCGAAGCGGGGTCTCCCAGATGAGCGGCAGACTCACCACGTGCAGCGCCGTACGCCGGTTCGGAATGGAGTACATCTCCTCTGGTCTCGCCGCGCTGCCGGCATTGGGCATCGTCGGCCGATTGCCCATCAACTGTGAGATGAGCACGGTGTCGTGCTCGTTGTAGCCGAGGTGATTGAAGTCGGCCGAGCGCGCGTCGTACTCGAACGACACGAGGTTGCCCTGCGCGTCGAGAGCGCCGCGCGTCTTCACGAGAAACGCCGGGCCCTTCGTATCCCAGGCGGTCTCCTCGTTGCGCATCCATTGAATGCGAACGGGCTTGCCCAGTTCCTTCGCCAGGAACGCCGCCTCGAACCCGGCATCGTCGGCTGCGGTTCGACCGTACGCCTGCGGGCCTTCCATCCAGACCACGCGCACGCGATCGCGCGGCATCTTCAGAAATTCGGCGACGCCGTCGCGCAGCCCGTACGACTTCATGTCGTTCGAGTAGATCGTCAGTTGATCGTTCGAGGGATCGGCCATCGCATGTGCCGGACCGATCGCGACGTGACCCTGGAATGGAATCTCGTACTCGGCCTCCACAACCTTGGCGGCACCGGTGATCGCCGTGTCGGGATTGCCGACCACATTCGCGGGAGTGCTCGACGTCGGCATCGCGCCGCGCATGAACGAGAACAGGTTCTCGGACGTCGGGAACGGGGCGGACGCCGGTTTCTGCCAGTTCACCTTGAGCGCGCGTGCGGCGTTGATCGCCTGCTCTTCACGCTGACAGACGACGGCGATGTAATTGCCCTTGTTGACCACCTTCACGAAACCGGGAAGCTTGTTCACCGATGATTCGTCGATGCTCACGAGCTTCGCACCGGCATACGGCGGCTTCACGTTCCGCGCGTGCAGCATCCCGGGCACCTTGACGTCGACCGCCCACTTCAGCGAGCCATCCACCTTCGCGGGGATGTCGTAGCGCTGCGGCGACTTCCCCACCATCTTCATCTGCTGCACGTCTTTGAGCTTGGCGACGCCGGTGGTCGCGTTGATGTTGTTGCCGGTGAGCGTGACGTTGAACTTGCGTCCGCCGATCAGCTCGCCGTACGTCACCTTCTTCGATGGATCCGCAGCGACCGAGACGACGCCGTCGGCCACGACGAGCGCCGTCACCGGCACACCGAATCGCATAGACGCCATCTCGAGCAGCACACGACGTGCTTCTGCGGCGACACGGCGCATCGGATAGCCATCCGTCTGCAGCGCATCCGAGCCCCCTGACCCGCCCTGATCGACCGTGACATCGGTGCTTCCCATGACGCATGACGTCTTGTCGTACGGGAAGTCGAGCTCGTCGGACATCACCTGGCGGAACGCGGTGCCTGTGCCCTGACCGAGATCCGTCTTGCCGACGTAGAAGGTGGCGGTGTTGTCCTGCCGGATCACGATCCACGAATCGAGCTTTCTGAAGTCGACGTCGGGATACGGGCCCGCGCCAAGCCCCTGCGCGTTGAGCGACAGCTCGGGAATGCCGGCAACGCTGAGCCCGACGACGAGGAAGCCTGACTGCTGGAGAAATTCGCGGCGGGTGCTCATGCGATCACCTCGCTCTCGGACCTGGCGCTCGCGGTGCTGGTGATCTTCACCGCACGTTTGATGGCGGCCTGGATCCGGTAGTAGGTCATGCAACGGCAGAGCGTGTTGGCCATGCCCTGCCGGATCTGCGCGTCGGTTGGTGACGGGTTGCGATCGAGCAGCGCCTTCGCGGTGAGGATCTGCCCGTTCTGGCAGAAGCCACACGCCGGCACCTGCTCTTCAATCCACGCCTGCTGCAGCGGATGGAGCTTGCCGTCCTTGGCCAGTCCTTCGAGCGTGGTGATCTCCGCACCCGCGACGCTGGAAACCGGCCGGATACAGGATCGAACCGCTTCGTTCTTCACAAGCACTGTACAGGCGCCGCACTGACCCAGACCACAGCCGAAGCGAGGGCCATGCAGATCGAGATCGTTGCGAAGGACATAGAGGAGCGGTGTCGCCGGATCGACGTCAACCGTGCGCGACGTGCCGTTCACCCGCAGAGTGATGTTGGCCATGGGCAGCAGTCTCGCACAACCGGGGCTGGCGGGCCACTTGCAACTTGGATGCGGCGGAGGTGCGTGATGATACGGAAGCTCAAGTCGGGCCAATACCGCCTCTACTCCCGGAAACCCGATCCGCACACCGGACGACGCCGCAACCTCGGCACTTTTTCATCCCGGGCCGCAGCCGAGAAGCACGAGCGCGCGGTTCAATTCTTCAAGAGACAGTGACAGGCTGACGCGCAGTCGGGTGCGATCCTGCTGGCGATAGTCGGTGCGATGAGGGCTGGCGCCGTGTCGGTGCGATGAGGGCTCGCGCGGTGTCGGTGCGATCCCGCGGACGATCGTCGGTGCGATGTAGCGCCGGTCCTTCGGACCGGCCTGCCGGTGCGATCCTGCGGCGATAGTCGGTGCGATGAGGGCTGGCGCCGTGTCGGTCCAATCCCGCGGACGATCGTCGGTGCGATCCTGCCGGTCCGTTGGACCGGCCTGTCCGTGCGAAGCTGCTGGCGCGGGTCGGTGCGATCTCGCTGACACGCGTCAGGCCGGTCGCACCGACATCGAGGTCGAACCAACGAGCGTCAGCGGGATCGCACCGACTAACGTCAGAGGGCTGGCACCAACGAGCGTCAGCAGGATCGCACCGACAGCGTAAGTCTCGTCGCACCGACAGGCGCGAGCCCTCCTCGCACCGACTATCGTCAACGGGATCGCACCGACCTGCGCCAGCAGGATCGCACCGACTATCGTGAGAAGGCCCGCACCGACTATCGTCAAGAGGTCACGATGTCTTCGCTAAGCGCCCCAGGCCGGGACGAAACCCCAATCGCGTGAAGCTTCCTCCCCACCACTCGCCATGCCAGGACGAGTGACGTCACGCACAGCGCCGTGCCGCCGACCATGAACGTGATGACGACGATGTCCCAGAGCGGACGATAGTTGTAGAGCCACGGGAAATCGAGCGAGTGGAGACCATGGTAGGCCCAGCGGCTCATCCAGTTGCGCGCGCTGTAGCTACCGACCACTCGCGCGGTCTTCGGGTCGATGTAGTAGCGCGTCCCCTCCTCGTCGTTGAGCCGCGCGAGCACGACGGGCAGCGGCTTTTCGCGACGACGATCGAGATAGTACATGTCGTACTGATCGATGGTGCGAATCTCGGCGAGTCCGCTCGGGCCAGCAGCCCGTCTCACTACCCCCGTAATCCGCTCAGGCGTCAGGCTGTCGGTCGCATCGCCGTCGATCGGCACGAGTCGCGTCTCACCATTCTCGAGTGTGGCGAGATAGGCTGTCATGCCGGCTGCGGACGTGAGCTCCAGTTCTTTGACCTTGCGATCACCGAGCTGCGCAAGTGCAGCCGTCGGGGGCTTGCTGGCAAACGCGTCGAGGCGCACGCGTCCACGCAGTGCGGCCTGCACGCTGCGCGGCGCGTTGGGCGAGAAACGTCCGATCTGCTCGCCCCCGCCAACCGGACGATTCGTCCGGCGCGGAAACGGATCCATCGAGAGCAGTCCGCTGAACGCCCATGTGGCAGCGCCAAGTCCGAACACGAGACCGAAGATCGTGTGCCACCGCTTCTGACCACGGTACGGGATCCCCGTAGGCGTACCGGCGTTGCGATACCTCTTCGACGGCGAATACATCCAGACGCCAAGGACGATGCCGAGCAGCGAGGCGCCGGTGCCGATCGCCGATGACCAGATCACGACTGTGCTCCACTCCTCGCCGTTCCTGCGCAGCGGCGTGAAGTAGAGCCAATGCGGCACGGCGCTCACATACGCGCCCCATCGCGAACCAGTTGTCGTGTACTGCTCGACTTCACCGGTGTTTCCCGAGACGTACACCTGTTCGCCGTTCGGCCACGAGAATTTGTAGAGCGGCGCGAGATCGCGGATGCGCGACTGCAGCGTCCATTGGTCGACGACGGTCATCTCTTCGATCCTTGCGGCTGCGACCGGCTGTCGGGTCCACCTTGCCGCCGCGCGACGCACCATCTCGATCGGCACTTCGAGCTGTTCTTCGCCAGTGTCCGCATACACGATCTGCTGACCGCCACGACCGCCGAATCGATACACCGGCCGGCCGTCGAAGGTGTTGAGGCGGATCTGCCCTGGAGGTTCGTCGCCGCCGAGAGTCTTGAAGGCTTCCTCGGGCGAGAGCTTGATCGTCGATGGATCGAGCGCCGGCGAGCGCTCGATCCGATCCTGCGCGCTCACGCTCGGGTAGCTCCAATACATCATCCCGATGCCGGACGGGAACCAGATCAGGAACTCGAGGCACAACGCGACGCCGAGCCATCGGTGCACCATGATCAGCGACCGTTTGATGACGAGGACAGGAGCCATGCGCGTAGTTCTAACCCAGAGTCGCCTGAAGCGTTTCTGAATTCTTTGTCAGAACGCCAAAGAGGCGCGTCCCCATGTCACACTGTTGCCGGCCGCCGGAGGGCCGGTCTTGTCAGGAAATGCATTGCGTCGAACTCGATCACGCGCAGACACGCCACGAAAAGAGGGCGCTGCGGCTGATACACCTGGCGATGACACGCTGGTCGAACGGGTCAGGGCTGCGCTGAGTAGGGCTCCCCGCGTCGAGGAAAAGCGAATGTTCGGCGGCACCGCTTTCATGGTCCGCGGCAGGATGTGTGTCAGCGCGCGGCCGCAGCGGATCATGTGCCGCATCGATCCAGCCGTTCACGAGGAGGTGCTCACGCGTCCTGGATGCCGGACGGTCGTGATGAAGGGGCGAGAGTATCGCGGCTATGTCTGGGTCGATGCGAGCGCGGTGCGATCGCCTGCCGCCCTCGAGTCCTGGATTACGCTGGCCCTCGACTACAACGCCGCGACCCAGCGATTGACGCGAAAGAAGCGCTCAAGGATTGCTCGATGAACACCGCTGTGCTCATCAGCGCGCTGCTCTCGTCCGCTCACCTGCTGACGCTCGCCCTCGGGCTCGGAGCGATCGTCATCCGCGGACGCGCGCTTGCCGGTCCTCTCGATGAGGCTGGCTGGCGACGGTTGCTGATCGCCGACAATGCGTGGGGCATCGCGGCGGTCCTGTGGATTGCGACCGGACTCCTCCGTGTGTTCTTTGGCGGCAGGGAACCCGCGTTCTACTGGCGCAACGGCTTCTTCTGGGTGAAGCTCGCGTTGTTCGGCCTGGTGTTCGCGCTCGAGATCGCGCCGATGATGACCTTCATTCGCGTGCGATCCGCCCGTACTCGCGGCGTGGCGGTACCTCGATTCCCCGTCGAAACCTATCGCCGTATCAACTCAATCGAGATCGGCCTCATCATCGCGATCGTCGTCGCCGCATCACTGATGGCACGTGCTGTGTGGATGTTCTAGCAGGTTCGCTCACTTGGCCTCGACATGAGCGTTCGGGCTCACGGGTCCTGTCGGCGGGTCTCCCCGCTCGTCCTCGGCGCCAAAGGAACGATCACGCGTACCCAAAAGACCTGATCACGGAGAAGGCGCCTGCGCGGCGAGCGGGGATGCCCCTCCCGCCGCCACCCGTTCGGCGCCGCAACCAAGGTCGTGCCCAAGTGAGCTTGCAGAGAGCCGAGTGGCGACGCCCGAAAGCGCGTTTTTCCGCGGCGCCAATCGGGCTCGCCGGCGTCCCACACCCCACTGAGCTTCGGCCACAGACAGGCATCGCTCACTTAGCCTCGACGTGAGCCCCAACGCTCATGTCGAACCCAAGTGAGCAATCTGCATGTAAGGCGAAGTTCAAGTCGTGACCTAGGCTGTCATTCCATCCAGCGACAATCCCACCTGGCCAGGCGAAGGCCGTCGCGCCGGAGCCAGCGGCGCGAAGGCGGACGTCGCATAAAATGACTCGACCCGTGAACACTCCCTTGTTCGAGCTGTCCAACCAGGACGCAGTGGACTGGCTGCGCGCGCTTCCGGCCTCGTCGGTCGATCTTCTGATCACCGACCCGGCGTACGAGTCGCTCGAAAAACACCGGGCCGTCGGCACGACGACGCGGTTGAAACACAGCAAGGCGTCGAGCAACGACTGGTTCATCGTCTTTCCGAACGCGCGGTTCGCCGAGCTGTTCGACGAGGCCTATCGCGTCCTGCGGGACGACACGCATTTCTATCTCTTCTGCGATGCGGAGACGATGTTCGTCGCCAAGCCGGAGGCCGAGCGTGCCGGCTTCAAGTTCTGGAAGCCGCTGGTGTGGGACAAGCAGACGATCGGCATGGGCTACCACTACCGCGCGCGCTACGAGTTCATCCTGTTCTTCGAAAAGGGCAAACGCCGCCTGAACGATCTCGGCGTGGCCGACATCATCAGAGAGCCACGAATCCACCGCGGCTATCCAGCCGAGAAGCCGTGGAAGGTCTCGGAGATTCTCATCACGCAAAGCTCGAACGCGGGCGACGTCGTGGCCGATCCGTTCATGGGCTCGGGAAGCGTCGGCGAGGCGGCGCTCAAACAGGGCCGTCGTTTTCTGGGTACCGATCTCAATCCAGCCGCGGTTCGCGTCACCGGCGAGCGTCTGCGGAAGTTCGGCGCGGGCCGCGAGCCCGAACTCGGCGCCATCGCTCCCACCGATCTTTTGAGCCTGATGGGCACTGACTCGTGACGGGCGGCGCCTATGCGGATCTGGTCGCCTCGTACCTCTCGCGCCGGTTCACCTGCCGCAGCCTGAAGGTCTACCGCGAGATCAGCGTCGGCAAGACGATCATCGGCAAGAACCGGCGCATCGACGTCTTCTGCGTCTGCGAGACGACCAACAAGGCGTTCGCGATCGAGTGCAAGTTTCAGGAGAGCGAGGGAACCGTCGACGAGAAGATCCCGTACGCGCTCGACGATCTGCAGGCGCTGCCGATGGCCGGCTGCATCGCCTATGCGGGCAAAGGCTTCTCTCCCGGCGTCCTGCACATGCTCGAAGCCTCACCGCACGCCGCCTACTGTCTTCCGATGCACGGCCAGGCCGAGTGCACGCCCGACACGCGCGAGCTCGATCATCTGCTCGCAACGCACTTCGGGTGGTGGGATGTACTGGTTGCCAATAAGATGCCTGTGTGAATGGCGTCGGTGCGACGTCTCTAACGCTCGTCGGTGCGAGCCCTCTGACGCGTCGTCGGTGCGATCGTCCTGGCGTCGGTCGGTGCGACCGGGGCGGAGTCCTGCGAAACGTGGAGGAAGTCAGTTGAGTTGGCGCCGTCTCTCTTTGCAGCGGGTGGCGGCGGGAGGGGCATCCCCACCCGCCGCGCAGGCGCCTACTGCGTGGACAGTTTTTTTGGCACGCGTGATCCTTCTTTTGGCGCCGAGGACGGGTGGGGAGACCCGGCGACAGGACCCGGTCAGCGTCAACTCAACTGACTTCGTCCAACCGCCTTTTACAGCTCTCTCGTCATCTCGATCATGGTGCGGCGGAAGCCGGCACCGGTGAACAGACGTTGCGCGGGATCGTTCTGTTCTGCGGTCCACAGCACCACGCGCGGCGCGCCGTGCTCCTTCAGCCACGCGATCGCTGCTTCCAGCAAGCGGGTGCCGATGCCGCCGCGGCGTCCGCGTTCGTCGACGACGATGTCGTGGATGAAGCCACACGCGTCGCGCAGTTCTTTCCACGAAATCGGCTCGAGCCCGGCGTACACGTATCCGATCACCTCACCCTGCTGCTCAGCGACCAGGACGACGAGATTGACATCGTCTTTGAGCTGCTCGCCGAGAAACCACGCGTAGCCGTCTTCCGCCCTGTCACCGGGCGCGAGGAAGCGTTTCTGATCGAAGCCGTAGTGGGTGCGCATCAGCAGCGCGCCGAGGCGCCCCAGCGCGGGAAGATCGTCTCGGGTGGCGCGGCGGATGATCGGGTCGGGCATGAGCGGAAGGCACGTCCGGGAAGACGTGCCTACGGAACCAGGATGTGGAGCTCCGCGCCGTACAGCATCGTGCGATCGTGATCGCGCGCGGCCCACGCGAGCATGGTCGCAGCGTCGGACTTGACCGGCGCGTCGAGCGCGACCTTGCCGTTGATCGTCACACGCACCGGCTTGCTGAAGTCGACCACGTCGGGTGAGAGGAGCAGCGTGAATTGCTGGACGCCGCGCGACTTCACGTCGATGTCGTTGCCGGTGCGAACCGCGTCGACACGCCCCGACGGCTTCTCGTGGTCGAAGAGCTGACGCTGCATGATCGGCACCGGCGAGTATGTGTTGACATCCTGCAGTGCCGTGTCCGAGCCACGCTTGCCAAGACGATCGATCACGACCCAGCGAAAACGGTTGTAGCGATCGGTGCGCTCGGTCTCCCAGGAGACGCGTTCGGGATGGGCGACGCGCGGGTGCTTCGCGAGATACGCCTCGTACTTGGGACGTTCCTGCGGCCACCAGCTGACGTCGTGCCCGGCATCGGGATAGACGTCCCAATCGACCACGACGTTTGCTTTCTTGAACATGGCGATCAGTGGCTCGACCGACGCAGCGGGATAGAGCGGATCCTTGCCGCCGTTCACCGCATGCATCGGGCAGTTGATCAGATTGCCGGCATAGAGCTGTCCGTCCGCGCCCGTGTCGGGATTGGCGATCACGAGCGGGTGGCCGTTGAGCGGCATGCACGCCGCCCACGGCGTCGCCACGCGCATCGCGAAGAAGTACACGCCGGTGCCGCCGTCGGAGACGCCGGTGATGTAGATGCGCGATTCGTCGACGTTGTACTCGTGCTTCACGCGGTCCAGGAGGCGTGTGATGTTGTCGACCTGCCCCGGATTCCACCACTGCGACTGTGCCCACGCACGCGGGTGGAGCACCAGCTCGCCCTCGCTCGGGACGCGATTGGCGAGCGGCCGTGCGGGCGGATCACCGGGACCGGGCGCGTCGCGACCGACGCCGCCATGCAAGCTGATCCGCAGCGGCCATGCCCGCGCGGGGTCGTAGTCGGGCGGCACCTCGAGCACGTTGTCGAGCGCGAGGCCATGATCGTGCGACAGCATGTCGATTCGACCGGTCTTCGCTTTCGCGTACGAGCGACCGGCTTTGAGCCGTGCGCGAATCTCCTCGAACGGCGCGCCGCTGGCGACGACCAGCCTGGCCGCCTTCTCGGTGCTGCCCTGATCGTCGGCATTCCAGAAGGCTTTCATCGCGGCATCGAGTTGAGAAGATGAGGCTGGCCGCTGTGCCGCGACGCTGGCACCCGCGAGGATTCCGAGTACGATCGGTGCGAATCGCATAGCGCATATCTTATGACGATGCGACCGCTGAACGTGATCGTGGCGCTGCTGTTTCTCATCGGCAACGCGCTCGCGCAGAGCCGGCTGCCCGTCCTGCATCCGCTCGACGCGACCGGACGCGTCACCTACTTCGTCGCCGACGGGATGCAGGGCTCCGCATTCCGTCCCGGCGATCGCGATCTCGCCGTCTGGGCGCTCAAGCAGTGGGAGCGCGCGGTCGACGGCGCGCTGCACTTCGAGTCGTCAGCCGAGAACGACGCGATCGTTCGCGTCTTCTGGGTACCGGCGGGCGCCGGACGCTACGGCGAGATGCGCGCGTTCGAGGCAGGCAAGCTGCGCGGCGCCGCGGTGTTCATCCGCCCCGACACCGACGCACTCGGTCCGGCGATCGCCGATGCGTCGCGCCGCGATCCGTTGATGCGCGACACGGTCGTCTACCTGACCTGTCTGCACGAGCTCGGACACGCGCTCGGCCTCGAGCACACCGACGTCTACGGCGACATCATGTATTTCTTCGGCTACGGCGGCGACATTCCCGGCTTCTTCAACCGCTATCGGATGCGGCTGCACACACGTATCGACTTCGCAACGACGTCGGGCGTGTCGGCCTCCGACGTGGCTCGGGTCCGGGCGTTGTATCCGAAGTAAACCGTCGCCCCTCCGGCGCCGGGTCTACAGAGCCGCAGTCTCGCTGAAGCCAACGGCGAAGACGGAAAGACCCGGCCTGCGCCGTCCGGGCCTGCACCGTCCGGGCCTGGACTGTCCCTTCAATTTCAAACAGGTGTTTGATACACTTGTTTAACTAGCTATGAAGCGACTGCTGCGATTCATCCCGCTCCTGGTCATTGTCGGCGTCATTGGCGCGACCTACTGGTACACGAGCCGGCCGCCGACCTCGATGGTCCTCACCGGCGTCGTCACGACGAACCATATTACGGTCAGCCCGCAGATCACCGGCCGGGTGACCGAGTTGTCCGTCCGCGAGGGCGACTCCGTGAAGGCCGGTCAGATGCTGGCGGTGCTCTCGCCCGACGAGCTGCGCGAGGAACGCGCGTTCTATTCCGCCAGCGCCGAAGGCGTGGGCTCGCAGATTCTGGAAAGCGAGGCCGCGCTGCGGCTGCAGGAACGCCAGACTGCGGACTCGATCGCACAGGCAGAAGCGACGCTGGCGTCGACACAGTCGCAGGAGGCAGCCGCCAAGGCCGAGCTCGAAAACGCGACCACTGTGTATGCGCGGAACCAGAAGCTGGCAAAGGAGGGGGTGTCGACCCCCGAGCAGGTCGATTCGGCGAAGACGGCGTACGACGTCGCGAAGTCGAAGCTCGACTCCGTCGTCAAGCAGATCGAGGCGGCGCGCGCCGCCGTCGCGCTCGCCAAGGGCAGCGCCGAGCAGATCGCCATGCGGCGCAGCCAGGTGATGTCGAGCAAGCAGCAGCAGGCGGCCGCAGCCGCGCAGCGGGCGAAAGCGGATGTGCGTCTCGCCTACACCGAAATCAAGGCGCCGATCGACGGCATCGTCGACGTGCGCGCCGCGCTTCAGGGTGAGGTCGTGACGCCGGGACAGCCGGTGGTGACGATCATCAACCCTGATGATCTCTGGATCCGGATCGACATCGAGGAGACCTACATCGACCGCGTGCGCGTCGGCGACACGCTGACGGTGCGCCTGCCGTCGGGCGCGGAGCGTCAGGGCAAGGTGTTCTATCGCAGCGCCGATGCCGGCTTCGCGACGCAGCGCGATGTCAGCCGCACGAAGCGGGACATCAAGACGTTCGAAGTGCGGCTCCGCGTCGACAACAGCGATCGTCGTCTGGCGGTGGGGATGACGGCGTACGTGCTGGTGCCGCTCACGTAAGGCGGTTGACGCGGGGGCTAAAGCCCCCGCTCTACGGGGATTGAGCGTGGCGTAGTGGCGTAGAGCGCGGGCTTTAGCCCGCGCGCGGGCGCACGAGAGTTCGAATGAGCCAGAACGCAATCGAGGTCAAGGACATCGTCAAGAAGTTCGGCGACTTCACCGCGGTCGACCACATCAACTTCGGGGTGAAGGACGGCGAGATCTTCGGACTGCTCGGGCCGAACGGCGCCGGCAAGTCGACGCTGATCCGCATGATGGTGACGCTGCTTCCGCCGACCGAAGGCACGGCAGTCATCAACGGCTTCGACGTGGCGAAGCGGGCGGACGACGTGCGGCGATCGATCGGCGTGATTCCGCAGGCGATGACGAGCGACCTCGAGTTGAGCGTCGAGGAAAACCTGCTCATCTTCGCGAAGCTGTACGGCGTGTCCCGCGACAAGCGCGACCGTCTCATCACCGAGCTCCTCGAAGCGGTCGAGCTGACGCAGTGGCGCGACAAGCCCGTGAAGCTGCTCTCGGGCGGCATGCGGCGCCGTGTCGAGATCGCACGCGGACTGGTCCATGAACCGCGCGTGTTCTTCCTCGACGAGCCGACCACCGGTCTCGATCCAGTGTCGCGCACCGCGGTCTGGACCATGCTGAAGAAGATCAAGTCGCAACGCGACCTGACCGTGCTCATCACCACTCACTACATGGACGAAGCGGACAAACTCTGCGATCGCATCGCCATCGTCGATCACGGCAAGCTCGTCGTGCTGGATTCGCCTGCCGCCCTCAAAGCGTCGCTCCCCGACCGCGACCCGAGCACCGTGACGCTGGACGACGTCTTCGTGCACTACACGGGACGAGACCTGCGTGATGCGCTCCAGGAGCCGTCGGCCGCCGACAGCCCGTTCGTGTTACGGAGGTAGCCATGCACAGAACCTGGGCCATCATCGAACGCGAGCTGCGACGCTTCCGCAAGAGCCCGATGCTGATCGTCATGTCGATGATCTTTCCGTTGCTGAATCTCATCGTGCTCGGCTACGCGTTCGGCGGCAACGTGAAGCATCTGAAGCTGGCGATCGTCGATCAGGACGGCGGCGTCCCGGCGGTGAAAATCAAAGAGCTGGCAGCGGCCGTATCGTCAGGGGCACGCACCCTGGACATCATCGACTACGCCGATCAGGGGCATGCGATGTCGGATCTTCGCAACGGCCTCGTCAACGGGGTGCTGACGATTCCGCCCGACTTCTCCCGGCGCTCGCTTGCCAACAACCAGCCCCGGGTGGCGTTGATCTCGGACAACACCGACACCTTCGTCTCGGCCACGCTCACCGGAACGGTCGGCAACTTCGTCGCGGCGATCAACGCTCCGACGACCCCGGTGCGCGTGGAGGGCGTGACCGGTCTCGATGTCGTCGAGGTCTACCCGTACGTGCCGTACATCCAGTACCTGCTGCCGGGCTCGATCACGATGTCGATCTTCATGATGGTGATGATCGGCGGCGGCATCATCTTCATCGACGACAAGTCGCGCGGTCTGCACGAAGGCTACCTGGTGACGCCGATCACCAAGCTGGAGCTGGTCGCCGGCTTCAACCTCTCGGGGACGATCAAGGCGGTGCTGGCTGGCGGCTGCATCATGATCGTGGGGTCGCTGATTGCCGGCGTCCCGAGCCCGCTTGATCCGGTCCGTCTGCTCCGCATGCTCATCGTCGTCGCGATCACCGCGTTTGCGCTGATCAGCCTGATGTTCCTGCTGATGGTGCGCGTGACCGATCCGCTCCTGCCGCGAGCGACCTTCGGGGTGCTGAACACGGTGCTCTATTTTCCGAGCGGCGCGGTCTACCCACAGGCGGGATTCCCCGGCTGGATGAAGGTCATCGCCGCGGTCGATCCGTTCACCTACGCGGTACACGCGTTCAAGAGCTTGCTGCTCAAGAACACCGGCTTCGACGCCATCGCGGGCGACGTCCTCTTCCTGCTGGTCTTCTCCACTGTCGCGATGACCGCGGGCACGCTGCTGTTCAAACGAACCTTGTGATGGCGACCAAGCCGCGGACGACCGTCGTCTCGGACGATCTCGAAACCCGCGAGCGGCTGGTCGAGGTCTCGGCGCGTCTCTTCGCGGAGCGCGGCTTCTCGAAGGTGACCGTTCGCGAGATCTGTCAGCGCGCCAACGCCAACGTCGCAGCGGTCAATTACCACTTCGGCGGCAAGGACGGGTTGTATCAGGAGATCGTCAGCTCGGCGATCCGCACGATGCAGTCGACGACCGATGAGATCCGCGAGGCCGGCGCGAAGCGGCCGGCCGAGGAACAGCTCGCGATCTTCGTTCGCACCTTCCTGTCGCGTGTGGCCCAGCACCGGGATGGCTGGATCCATCAGCTGATGATGCAGGAGATCCGCGATCCCACTCCGGAACTCGATCGCGTCGTGAAGTCCGTAGTACGGCCGCGCATGGCCTATTTGAGCGAGGTCATCGCCGGCATCCTCCACTGCGCCTCCGACGACGACCGAGTGCAATACAGCGTGATGAGCGTGCAGGTGCAGTGCCTGGCGCTGCTCAACGATCGCATCGCGCAGTTTCAGCCGTTTCCCGTGACCGCGAAACGCATCGACGCGATCGCCGATCACATCACACGGTTTTCGTTGGCAGGGATCCGGGCGCTGAAGCGTTAGAGCAGTTTCACTACAAACTGCACACTGAGCGGTGACCGGAGCTCAGTCGTGGGTGGAATAGCGGCCAGCCCGATCGGCGGCGCGGAAAAAACGCGCCTCCGGAGCCATCCCGGAAGCCCACGTTTATCTTCCAGGCTACTTGAGAGGACATCGCCGTGCGGGCCCCCTGCGGCGCGTTTTTAGTTTCTTCGACGATCGCGCCGCCTTTAGGGCTGGCCGCCATTCCACCCACAACTGAGCTCCGCTGATCCGCGAGGGCGCACGCGGTGCTCACTTGGGCGGCGAGGCTGGTTGTCGTGCCGAACGGGTGGCGCCGGGAGGGGCCTCCCCGCTCGCCGCGCAGGCGCCTGCTCCGTGATCCAGTCTTTTCACACGCGTGATCGGTCTCTTGGCGCCGAGGACGAGCGGGGAGACCCGGCGACAGGACCCGGGAGGCCACGACGCTCGTCTCGAGCCCAAGTGAGCTCGTGAGAATCGGTTCGCAGAGCACGCGCGCTAGACGAGATCGATTCAGAAACACGCACTAGCCGTACGCGGAGGCCGAAGCCTCCGCTCTACGCGTGGACTCCTGGCGCCTCGTGACCGGTGCGAGCGACGTACTCGACGTAGGACCCGGGATAGAAATGCGGGTCCTTTTCCACTCCCGACTCGCCGCCCAATTCGACGACGCGATTACCGAGGGCGCGGAGAAACGCGCGGTCGTGCGACACGAACAGCATCGTGCCTTCGAAATCCTTCAGCGCTTCGATCAGCATCTCTTTCGTGAAGAGGTCGAGATGGTTCGTCGGCTCATCGAGCACGAGGAAATTCGGCGGGTTGAGCAGCATACGCGCGATCGCGAGGCGTGTCTTCTCGCCGCCTGAGAGCGCCTTGATCTTCTTGTCGACGTCATCACCCGAGAACTGGAACGCGCCCGCAAGGTTGCGCAGCACGCCAATCGACTCGTCGGGGAAGTCGCGCTGCAGCTGCTCTTCGACCGTGAGGTCCGGGTCGAGCAGATCGAGCGCCTGCTGGGCGAAGTAGCCGAGCCTGAGGCTGGCGCCGAGCGTGACGTCGCCCGCGTCCGGCGCGAGCGCCCCCGCGACCATCCTGAGCAGCGTCGTCTTGCCGGCGCCGTTTCTGCCCATGACGCACCACCGCTCGCCGCGGCGGATCGTCATGTTCAGCCCGTCGTAGACGACGCGGCGGCCGTAGGCCTTCGAGACGTTCTCGAGCACCGCCACCTGATCGCCCGATCGCATCGGCTGACGGAAGTCGAACCTCACCACCTTGCGCTTCTTGGGCAGCTCGATCCGCTCGATCTTCTCGAGCGCCTTGACGCGGCTCTGCACCTGCGCCGCCTTGGCGGCGTGGGCGGCGAAGCGCTCGATGAAACGCTGCTCCTTGGCCAGCATCGCCTGCTGGCGCGCGTATGCCGCCTCGCGATTGGCTTCGCGAACGGCTCGCTCGCGTTCGTAGAAGTCGTAGTTGCCGGAGTAGACCGTGATCTCGCCGCCGTCGATTTCGGCGATCTTTCCGACCACGCGGTTCATGAACTCGCGATCGTGCGACGTCATGAGCAGCGCGCCGGCGCGCGATTTGAGAAACGCTTCGAGCCAGATGATCGATTCGATGTCGAGATGGTTCGTCGGCTCGTCCATCAGCAGGACGTCAGGCGCGCCGAGCAGCACGCGCGCCATCGCGACGCGCATCTTCCAGCCGCCCGACAACGCTCCCACATCACCGTCGATCCGCTCGTCGTCGAATCCCAGCCCGTGCAGCACTTCGCGCGCCTGCGCTTCCAGGCCGTAACCACCCAGATGCTCGTACTCCTCCTGCACCTCGCCGAAGCGCGCGAGGATCCGATCCATGTCGCCGGCGCGCGCCGGGTCGCCCATCGCATGCTGCAGGGCCTCGAGCTCGTGATGCAGATCGCCGAGGCGGCCGCTCCCGGCGATCGCTTCGTCGAGAACGGAACGGCCGGACATCTCTTCGACATCCTGGCGGAAGTAGCCGACGCTCAGCTTCCTGGGCACCGACACGTCGCCCTCGTCAGCCGACTCCTCACCGACAATCATGCGGAACAGCGTCGTCTTGCCGGCGCCGTTGGGACCGACCAGACCGACTTTTTCACCGGAATTGAGCTGGAACGAGGCGTCGACGAACAGCACCTGACGGCCGTACTGCTTGCTCACACGAGACAACGAAATCACACGACTAATTCTCCACGCCCGACGAGCACGGCTTCCCCACCGACTCTCACCTCGGTGATCGCGTCTGGGCGGCCGGTGATCGCGATGTGAATGCGGCTCGGGCGGCCCATCGCGATGCCCTGGTGGCTGATGATTTTCTGCGCCGTCTCACCCGACACGAGACCATGCTGCACGAGATAGCAGCCAAGCGGTCCGCTTGCACCGCCAGTTGCGGGGTCTTCAATGATACCGAAGTCGGGCGCGAACATCCGGCTGTACACCGTTTGTTCTCGCGCGGGCTGACTTGTCCGCCGTAGCTCCTGCGACGGCGGAAGCCCGCGCTCCACATCTGCAGCAGGCGGGTCGACCGAAAAGAGAAAGATCGGCACGTCGGACGGCACCACGCTCTTGAAGGCCCGCACGTCTCCGACCGCGCGATCGACGGTGGCGCGATCGCGCAGCGGTACGAAGAGGAACGGTACACCGCAGGTAATCTCCTGAACCGGCAGATTGGGGACGAGGTCGCTCTCGTGGAGGCCGATGGCGGCGGCCGCCGCTGCGCGTGAGGCGAGCGGCGGCGTGAAGACCGGAGGCAGCTGCGTCATCCACGCAAAGACGAGTGCGCCGTTCCGCCATTCGAGATCGACCGGGATCGGGCCGACATTCAAGCCAAAGACGAATCGCTGCGCGCCAGCGGCAATGCCACCGGTCTGGGCCAACGCGAACGTGCTGCCAATCGTCGGATGCCCAGCCATGGGCATCTCGACATACGGCGTGAAGATTCGCATGCGAACGTCGGTGCCTTGCTGCTCGGACGGAAAGACGAACGTGCTCTCCGCGAAATTCATCTCGCGGGCGAGCCGCTGCATGCGCGCCGTGTTCAGGCCGCGCGCGTCGGGAAAAACGGCGAGCTGATTGCCCGCGAGCGGCTCACTGGTGAAGACATCGTAGTGCAGATAGGACAGCGCCATGCGGGCAGTATAGAAGTCGCGCGAGCCGGCTTGTCCTACGGGCAAGATCAGGAATCAGGAAGCAGGAATCGGGAATCAGCATGAGCAAGGCTCGAGCGGTCAGGTCTGAAGCCTCACACCTGAATCCTGATTGCTGGCCAACCTGATTCCTGACTCCTGCTTCCTGCTTCCTGATACTTGCCTCTAGTCCTTACGCTGACGAATCCGACGGCCGACGGCGAGACCGAGGTGGTACGCGCCTTCCTGCTGCAGCCACACATGGCGCGCGTGATTGTCGGCGAGCTCGACGATCAACGTGCGCGCCTGTTCGGGCAGGTTCTGCGCGATCTGTTCGACGAGGTGCTCCTGGCGCTGAATATCGACGGGCGCGAAGAGTTCATCCTCGTGAATCGCCTGCAGCAGATCCTCGTACTCCTCCTCGCACTGATCTTCGGCGTCGGAGAACGATGGGATCGATCGCAGCTTGCCGTCGAGCGCCAGTTTGTCGGCGCAGCGCTCGGCGAGTTCGAGCAGCTCCTCGGAAGTGGGCATTGCTCAATAGTACGCCGTGGTGATGCGTGGGCTGAAGCCGCCCTTTACGCGCGTCTCTTCGATTTCAAGAGATCGGCGGCACGCTCTGCGGTTTCGCGCACGAGAAAGCCCATCTTGGGACGGGTCGGTTCGAGATCGGGAGCGATTCGGTTGCGAACCAGCTCTTCGGTCGTGGTCGGACCAATCGATGCAACGACGATGTGACGCAAACCGTCGATCACGCGATCCTCGAGGTTCATCGTCTTCGCCACTTGCAGCAGATGCACGACTTGCGTGGCGGTCGTGAAGAGCACGACGTCGAGATCGCGATTCGCAATCGCACCGACCGCGTCCTGCAGCGGGCCGAGATCGTCGGGAAGCGCCCACTGATACACCGGCACGCGCGTGACCCGCGCGCCGCGCGCCTCGAGCCCGGCCAGCAGCTCCGCATTCGACTCGCCGTACTCCTGCACCGCGACATGCATGCCCGCGAGCGCACACTCACCGGCTTTCGAGTCGAGCGCCTTCAGCACTTCGCGCCAGGTATTCGGCTCGGGAGCAGTGAGCCATACCGGCACGTTCCACTCGCGCAGCGCCGCCACCGGCTTGGGACCGCGGGCGAGGATCTTCGTGCGGCGCAGGGCGTCGAGAAACGCCTCGCGCGTCCCCCGCACGCGCTCAATCACCGCAACCAGCGCGCGCGCACCGACGCCGGTCAACAGGATGACCAGGCCGAACGCGTTCTGCTCGAGCGCGTCCGCAAATGCGATCGCTTCGGGATTGGACTGCAGCGGCACTTCCCGCATCGATGGTGCCGTGATCGGCCGGCCGCCATAGGACGTGATGATGGCGGCCAGCTCGGTGGCGCGGCGGCTTTCGAGTGTCAGAACGCGAAGTCCCTCAAAGCCAGGCTGTGAGACCAATGTTCTTATGAAGCCCCCGATCCTTCGGCGTGGAGATACGCTTCTTCGCCGTGCAGCGAGACGTCGAGACCAACCGTTTCGTCGGCACGCGACGGACGAAGCGGGATCACGAGACCGACGACTTTGAGGAGCACGAAGCTGAGCACGCCGCTGTAAACAATCGCGGCGAGCACAGCGGCGGCCTGAATGCCCAGCTGGCCGGGGTTGCCGAAGAGCAGACCGCTCTGCACGCCATTGATCGCCTTGTCCGCGAACACGCCCGTGAGCAGCGCGCCGACAGTACCGCCGACGCCGTGGGCGGCGACGACGTCGAGTGAATCGTCGAGCGAAGTCTTGGCCCGGATGATGAGGGCGATGTAGCTCGGAATCGCCGCGATCGCGCCAAGCGCGATCGCGCTCATCGGGCTCACGAAGCCGGCTGCCGGTGTGATCGCCACCAGGCCAACGACGATGGCCGTGGCCGCACCAACTGCGGTCGGCTTGCCCGAGCGCATGTAGTCGAGGAACGTCCACACCACCAGCGTCGCCGCCGGCGCGAACATCGTCGCCACGAACGCGAGGCCGGCAATCGGCGACGCCGCCAGGGCGCTCCCCGAGTTGAAGCCGAACCACCCGAACCACAGCAGACCGGCGCCGAGGAGCACCAGCGGCACGCTGTGCGGAAGCAGCGACGAGGACGGATACTCCTGCCGCTTGCCGACGACCATCGCCGCGACGAGCGCTGCGATGCCGGCGTTCACGTGGACGACGGTGCCGCCCGCGAAGTCGAGCGCGCCCCACTTGGCCAACCACCCGCCGCCCCACACCCAGTGCGCGATCGGCGCGTAGACGACGATCGACCAGAGGGAAATGAACAGGACATACGACGAGAAGCGCATGCGTTCGACGATGGCGCCCGAGATCAGTGCGGCGGTGATGATGCAGAAGGTCGCCTGGTAGGCCATGTGGAGCGCATGGGGGATCTGGTCGGGTGCCGTGCCGAACGGCTCGATCCCGACGCCCCTGAGGAAGACGTTCGACATGTCTCCGAGCCAGTCATTGCCGGCTGTGAACGCGAGCGAGTAGCCGATGAGCGCCCACAGAATGCCCACGAAGCCGAGGGCGATATAACTCATCATCAACGTGTTCAATGCGTTCTTGCTGCGCACCAACCCGCCGTAGAAGAAACCGAGGGCTGGCGTCATCAGGAGCACCAAGGCCGTTGAAACCAGCATCCAAGCAGTGTCAGCTTGATTGATCATTCCGCTCACCTCAGAAAGGGCAGGCCTCGACAGGGAGGCCTCACCGGGGCCATGGCGAGGAGAGCAAGCGAAGTGCCACGGCTGAGCGTCGTCTGCAGTCGGAAATCTCCGCTTTTCGGCCAATTCCGCCCAATCAATACTGAGGCGACCATACATTTATGTAGAGCTCAAAATTACGTCGACATAAATGTCTGGTGAGGTTTGAACCGCGTCAGCTCGGCCGCCGCGGCGCGGCCATGGTGGCGGCTGAGAGAGTTCTCATGACTCTACATTTATGTCTTACATGAAGACTGTCAGGCCAATTTAGTAGGAATGCGGCAGGCGCCCTATTGTGACGGCACTGCCTCCGACGCGCTCGCCAGGCCCGGGACCACCGGCGGTCCAGGCGAATGGATCGGGTCGTCGTCGGCCCAGGGCGTGCGACAGGGCATGTGCTGTTCGTACAGCCGGAGGTTCGCGGCCATCTGCCGGACGGCGCCCTGACCGCCTCCTCGCTTCGTCGCGTCGAGCACCCCGCGCTGGATCTTGGCCGCTTCCTCGTATTGACCCACTTCCGCCAGCGCCATCGCCAGCGTCTCGCCAAGCGTCGTGGTCTTCGGTCCCTTGAACAACTCCTCGACGATGGCCATTGCCCGGGCGCCGTCGCGAACCGTGTTGTCGGGCGCGGCGGCGAGGACACGCGCGAGTGCGAGCGACAGATCGGGTTGATCGGGCTGCAGCCGGGTCGCTTCGACGAGCCAATCGCGCGCCTCGCGATACCGATGGAGACGAACCAGGGCGATCGCGTACCCGAAGCGCGCTTCGGTGGAGCGCGGGTTGATCTGGACAACCTGGGCGTAGGCCTTCAACGACTCCTCGACTCGTCCTCCGCGCCGCAACGCATCCGCGAGTCCGACCTGCGCTTCTGCGTAGTTCGGGTTGTAGTGGACCGCTGAGGAAAAGCGCTCGATCGCCTCCTTGTTGTGACCGCTCGATGCCGCGATTACGCCGAGGCTGTAGAAGGCCTTGGCCGACGACTCGTCGAGCCCCTGTGCGGGCGCAAGCTTCGCGACATCTTCGAAGAGCGCCATCGCTCCCTTGACGTCGCCCTTCAGAAACAACGCGGTCCCGAGCTTGTGACGCAGCGAACGACCGAGCGCCGTACTGGCGGTCGTAATCGCGACGCCCTTCCTGAAGAATCCCTCCGCCGCGTTCCAGTCCTGCGCCTCGAGCGCACGAACGCCCCGCAGCTCGTACGACAACCCGCTCTCGAGCGAGAGATCCAGCTCTATCCGCAGATGATCGGGAACGAGCACTTCCGTGTTGCGCCACTGCTTCAGATGCGCTTCCGCCTTGGCAGTGTCGCCGAGGCCACGATATGCCATCGCGAGCGGGGAATGGACGCTGAGCGCCGAAGGCTGGAACGCCAGCGCCTCCTCGAGCATCGACACAGCGCGGGGGTAGTCGCGCCTGGCGAGCGCCGCCTGACCGAGCCCCGACAACGCGGCGACATTCTTCGGCGGGAGCGCGGCCGCTCGCTCGAAGAGCGGCTGCGCCATGTCGGGCTGCCCTTCCTCGAGGTAGAGGCGACCCAGCCAGATCAGCGTCGCGATCTCGTTCGGCCCGAGCTCGAGCGCACGCGTGAACGCCTGAATCGCCTTCTTCGTCTGGCCCTGGCTTTTGTACAGATGGCCGAGGAAATACGGCCAGCGGAGCTCGCCGGGCGCGAGATCCTGTGCGTTCAAGTACGGGGGCTCGGCCGCCTCGTAGTACTCAGCGGCCTGCAGCACCATGCCGTATGCCCCGTACGCGGCGCTCAGATCGGCGTCGCCGACACCCTTCTTCCGGGCGTCGAGCGCGCTCGTGTAGCGATCGCGAATCTGATTCTGCACGGTCGCGTCCATGCGCGAGAGATCGGGCAGCGTGATCTCGCGAATCTGCTTTGCCGGCGTAGCGGTCGTCTCGGCCTTCGAGCACGCCTCGGTCGTAATCAGCACCGGCACGCCGGCGAGCACGAACGTCACGAGCGCCGCGGTGCGCGCCTGGGGGAACGCCTTCACTTCGCGCTCCCCTCGACGACGGTCGTCCAGCGATCGAGTGTGACGTTGGCAAATTCCTCGGTCCTGCCATCGGGCCACACCACACGCAGGCTCACCGGATCGGCCGAGGAGCCGAGGCCGATCACGATGCGAGGATCGTTGGCCGACGCGTAGCTTCCGTCGGAACGCGCGCGCCTCATGAGGGCGGGGCCGGCCTTGCGCATTACGTAGACGCGGGCGCCCAGCGCATCTCTCAAGGGCGGACCCTTCGGGTCCGCTTGGGCCGCGCCCTGCGGGCGCGGTGGGGCCGGGCTCTTCGAGCCCGGTGGGGCTGGTGTGGCGAGACGCAGGCCCAACCAGTGGTTTTTGTTGCCGACGTTGTTGATCAGCAGACGCGTCGGACCCGCGGCGGTGCCGACGAGAATGTCGACGTCGCCATCGTTGTCGATGTCACCGAACGCCGCCCCGCGATTGACTTCGCTCAACGTGAACGCCTTGCCCGCCTTCGATGACACGTCTTCGAACCGGCCGTTTCCGAGGTTGTGGTACAGCTGATTCATCATCTTCAACGGGAACGGATCCTTGGCGCGGGCCTGAGCTTCGACGATCGAGACGCTGCCGTTCGCGGTGAAGAGATCGAGCCACGAGTCGTTGTCGTAATCGAACCAGGCGGTACCGAACCCTGTCCTGGCGAGGCTTGGCGGCCCGAGGCCGGTGGCCGCTCTCCGATCTTCGAAGACGCCGTCGCCCATGTTCACGTAGATGACATTCATCTGCGCGAGCCAGTTCGTGATGAACAGATCCTCGTCGCCGTCGTCGTCGAAGTCGCCGGCGTCGATACCCATGCTCGCCTCGGAGTTGCCCTGGCCGTTGACCGCCGTACCCGAGAGGAACGCCGTCTCCTTGAAGGTGCCGTTCTTCTGGTTGATCCACAGCTGATTGGGCTGGCCGTCGTTGCCGACGTAGATGTCGATCCACCCGTCGTTGTTGAAGTCGGCCGTCGACACACCAAGCGCCGGTCCGTATGCGCCGCCAAGGAGGGCGCGCGAGGTGACGTCCTCGAAGGTGCCGTCGCCGCGATTGTGATAGAGGTGGCTCGGCTGCGCGCGATAGCTGTTCGGCGGACAGTAGTCGTGCTGCCCGGTGACCGACAGGCAGTCGATGTCGCCGGCGATCGAGTAGATCAAGTAGTTGCCGACGAACAGATCCAGCCAGCCATCGCGGTCGTAGTCGAGGAACGCCGCTGACACGCCCCATCCACCCTGATCGGCGACGTGCGCTTTCGCGCTGACGTCGGTGAACGTTCCGTCGCCGTTGTTGTGAAGGAGCACCGCACCGGACAGGCTCGTGCGATAGATGTCGACGAAGCCGTCGTTGTCGACATCACCCACGGCGACGCCCATCCCGTAGGTCGTGATGTTGATCTTGCTGTCAGCGGTGACGTCGGTGAAGTGCAGCGTGCGCGTCCCGTCGGGATTGATCACGAGATCGTTGCGGAACAACCGATCGCCGAGCGGTCCCTGCGGCGGATAGATCGCGTCCTTGATCGTCTTGTTCCCCAGCATCGCGCCCTGGACGAGGTACACGTCGAGATCGCCGTCGTTGTCGTAGTCGAGCAGGGCAACCCCGGGCGACATGATCTCGGGGTAGTACTGCTCGCCTGACATCCCGTTGAAGTGGGTGAAGTTGATCCCGGTGTCTTTCGCGCGCTCCGTGAACCAGTCTTCGGTCGGTTTCGCGGTACCGCCCGTTCCTGAGGCCGCCGATGCGTCTGAGGACGCGCCGCTCCGACACCCCGTGAGCAGCAACAAAGCCAGTAGCGCGCACGCTTTAGCGTGCGTCGTCAGTCTCGTAGACATTCCCTCAAGGGAGCGTACAGGAAAACGGCGGGCTCACCAAAGGCGGGGGCGAGTGAGGTGGATAGGGCAGGTGAGGTGGATGGGGCTGGTAGGGCAGGTAGGGTGGATAGGGCCCGTCCCACCAGCCCCATCAACCCTGCCAGCCCCATCCACCCTCTAAAAGTCCATCGTCACATTGAATCGCACGAACCGCGGCATCAGCAGCGACGTTGGATTGAGCCACGTCGTTCCGGTCCCGGTGAAGTTCTGACTGAACGTGAGACCAGGATTCGAGTTGAACAGGTTGTACACGTCGACGCCGACGAGCGTGCGGGTGCGGCCGAAGCGTAGAATCTTGCCCGCGCGCATGTCGACCTGCCGCACGTAATCGCCGTACACCTGACCGGGCAGCAGCAGGTTCACGCTCTGCTGGTTGTTCAGCAGCGTCGTCCCCGCGACTGCGTTGGTCACGACGTAGTTGGCGGCGACCGACTGTCCGTTGGTTGCCGAGTCGTTGCCGCCAATCCCGAGCGTCCCCGGCTTGAACTGGAAGCTCGTGCTGACCTGCACGTCGATCTTCGGAATCGTGTACGACGCGAGTCCGCGAATCTGCGTGAGCCACGGCTCGGTGACATGACACGAGCTGGGCTGCTGCCAGACGGCTGGCAGACCGACCAGCAACACCTCGGGAACCTTGGCGGTGATCTCGCATTGATCGCGCACGCCGCGTCCGGTGCTGGTGCCGCCCTGCACGACCAGACCGTTCCTCATCCGCGAGACCACGTTGACGTCAACGCCGTGCCAGTACTGATACATGTCGCCGTAGTCGCTGGCAAACGTCGTGTAGTTGGTCGCGGCCGAGAAGTTCGTGCGCGGGTTCAGTCCGGTGACTTCGTAGCCGCCGCCGCCCGGCAGCGACGGATGCTGCGGCGCGGCGAACGTATACGGCACGTAGTCAGCCGCGGTCGACGCCAGATTGTCGGTCACGGTGAAGCCGTTGAACCACCGACGGTAGTAACCGACTTCGACCGACGTGCGGGGAAGCACTTCCTGCTGCACCGACACGCCGAACTGCCAGTCGGACGGACGCACGTTCCAACCTTCGAGAATTGCTGGGTTGATCGGTGCGGCGGTCAACGGCTGTCCGAACGACGGGCTCTGCCACGGACCGCACTCACCGTTGGCCGCGGGATTCATCAGATCGCACTGCGGGATGTAGTCGCCGTTGATCCCCAGGCCGGTGGTGTCACTCCACGTCCGGTTGGTCGTGCGCTGGAAGCGCGTCGCCTGCGCCGGGTTCATCAGCGTGTAGCGATCCTGGTTGTTCGCGGCCTGCAGATACTTCCCGAGATTGACCTTGAGCGACGTCTTCCCGTTGCCGCGTACGTCGTATGCAGCGCCCATCCGCGGGGTGATGTCGTTGAAGCCCGGCACGCCATCGGTGCGCGGGAAGGTGATCGCTGCCGGCCTGAACAGATCGGTGCCGGTTGCGCCCTGCCCTTCCGGCGACCAGCTCCACGCGCGATCGTACCGGATGGCGCCCTGCAGCGTGAGCCGGTTGATCGTCCACTGGTCCTGCGCGTAGAACGCGTGATACTGACTTCGATCCTTGATCATCCAGTCGCCGATGTTCATGGTCAGCTGGTTCGGCACGCCGTTGAGAAAGCGGTAGTTGACCCGCGTCTTGTTGTAGAAGTTCCAGTTGTCGGTGCGGTTGTAGGCGGCGATGTACCCGAACTTCGTGCTGTGTGCGCCGGTGACGTACGAGAGCGCCGCGCGCCACGTCGTCGGGTTCTGCATGTTGTTGAAGTTCCAGTCGAGCGCGCGGTAGAACAGGTTCGCGGGGATGCTCCACTTCGAACCATCCGCGAACGTGCCGCTCGAGGACGCCTGTTCCTGGACCTGGTTCAGATTCAGAATCGCGCCCGGCTGCTCCATCCATCCCCACTTGCTGATGTAGGTCGAGGCGCCCGCTTCGAGCAGCAGACGGCTCGTGATCGTCGACGTGTAGCTCGCCTGCATCACGCGCTGCCACGCATCGGCGTATCCGAAGGCTCCGCCCTGACTACCCTGCGCGCCGCTGGCGGCTTCAGGCGCGTATGGAGAGATGCCCGCAGTGAGACCGCTCGCAACCCAGTCCTTGCCGCGCGGACGGCAGCTGTCGGCATCCTCTGTCAGCGCCGACCCGTCGCACGCGAGCTGATTGTCGAAGAAGAAACCCACCTTGTTCTTCGGTGTCACCTGCGCGGTGAGACGCATCGACGTCACCGTCCGCGAGACCGCGTTGCGCGCTTTGATGCCCTGGTCGGGCACGTAGGTCCAGCTGTTCGGATTGCCGGCGTTCAGGTTCGCGTACATTCCGAGGATGTCTTCGTAGTTCCCGAAGTCGCGGTAGTTAGCGAAGAACCACAACTTGTCTTTCCGGAAGGGGCCGCCGAGCGATGCGCTGTAATCCCAGTTCTTGTACAGCGCCGCGGGCTGCGACAGCCCGAGCGACCTGAGGTGATCGTCGATGTTGTTGCCCTGCGACCACTCGCCTGCCGTGCTGCCGAAGAGCGATCCCGAATAGATGTTGCCGCCGGTCTTGGGAATGAAGTTGACGAGGGTGCCTCCCACTTCGGTCTCGCCAAGACCGCCTGAGAGCGTCAACTGCATTTCCTGCGAGTTCGCGGTATCGATGATGTAGCCCGACACGCCTCCGCCGTTGAAGGCCGATCCCGTGCTCAAACCATCGACGTAGGTGCGCCCCTCGTTGCCGCGACCACCGTGGTTGTAGAAGATGCGCATCGCCGGCATCAGATCGATCTGGTTGCTGCCACCGGTCACCGAGGGGACCAGGAAGACGAGCGCGTTGTAACCACGCGTGGCCGGCAGCGCCTTCAGCGTCTCATCGTCGATGACCTGCTGCCGCCGCGTGCTCTGCACGTCGACGACCGGCGTCTCGCCCGTGACCGTGATCGTTTCCTGCACTGTGCCGACCCGCATGTCGGCGTTGATGGTGATGACACCGACGCCGCTCACATCGATGTCCTCGCGCTTCACGGTCGTGAATCCCCCGAGGCTCATCGTGATCGTGTATTTGCCGGGCGGAAGCTCGGTGAGACGGTACTGACCTGTGCCGTCGCTGACGGCACTTCGGACCTTTTCGATCAGCACAGGGCTCGAGGCTTCAACGGTGACACCAGGCAGTACGGCGCCCGAGACGTCACGCACGGTGCCGGTGATTGATGTCTGTGCATGTGCCGTAGCAGGAAGCAGCGCGAACGGCACAAGCATCACGCACAGGCGCATCAATCGCGAGATCGGAATGGAGTCGGATCCTGTGAGACGCATACATGTCCTCCGCAAAGACGGATTGAAGCGCCCAGGTTGCTTGTCACGCGCGAGCCCCGCAGCACGCACGGAGGAGTCGAACAGCGAAGGCTAACCTAGTGGAAAAGCGCTATCAAGACAGGACTAATACTGAGAATCGGTACTTCGGTGAGGTGGATGGGGCGGGTGGTGGATGAGGTCGATGGGGTTGATAAGGTGGATAGGAAAGTATCCTCATCCACCCCACCAGCCCCATTAGCCCGCCTAGAAATCCACGGTCACATTGAACCGCAGGAACCGCGGATTCAGGATCTGCAGAGGCTGTAGGTACGTCGATCCGTCTCCATAGTTCTGCTGGTACATGGTCGGGGTGTTCGAGTTGAACAGGTTCAGCAGATCCACCGCGACGTTGGCTCGCTTGCCGCCAAGGTTGAAGAGTTTGCCGAACCTCATGTCGATCTGATTGATGCGGTCGCCGTAGACCTGGCCCGGCTCGAGCAGGTTGATCTGTCCCTGCGGCGTCGCGTAGAGCGCCGAGAGGCCGGTGCTGTTCCCTTCGGGCACCGCGCCGACACCGAAGACGGCATTCGGCTGGAAGCGCATGATGGAACTCACCAGCACGTCGATCTTCGGGATCGTGTAGGACGCAAACCCGCGCACCTGCGTCTGCCACGACTCCACCTTATGGCAGGAATCGGCCGGCTGATACGTGTTTCCGGTGAACGGAGACGGGTTGGTCAAAGCGCCGTTGAGCATCTCCGGCACCTGCGCCACGATGTCGCAGTTGTCCGTCACGGCTCGCCCCGTGCTCGATCCGATCTGCATCACGAGCCCCTGACGCAGCCGCGCGTTCACCGTGACGTCGACGCCGTGCCAGTAGTTGGTCCAGTCGCCGTAGTCGCTCGCAAACGTGTACCGGTTCTGAATGTTCGTCGTCACTACGCCCGGCTTCGGGAAGTAGTACTGCATCGGGTACCCGCCGCCATCGGGCAGCTTCGCATTGCTCGGCGCGGTCAGCGTCGTCAACTGGAAATCGTTGGCATTCAGGTTGATGTTGTCGGTGACGAAGAAGTTCTTGAACCAGCGGCGCGCATAGCCAACTTCCAGCGACGTGCGCGGCAGGATCTCGTGCTGCACCGATGCGCCGAACTGCCAGTCGCGCGGACGCACGCCCCACCCATGCAACACGTCCGGATTGACCAGCGTGAGGGTGTTCGGATTGGCGAAGTTGCCCAGGTCGGCGGCGATGCACTCACCGTTCGGCTGCGGATTCAGCATGTCGCAGTTCGGCACGTGATCGCCGTTGAAGTCGATGAATGTGCGCGACGCGGTCGTCTGGAAATTCGGTCCTCGACGTCCATTGCGGCCATCGAGCGCCGGGTTGCTGATCGTATAGTTCTCCTGGTTGTTCGCGCTCTGGAGATACTCGCCCACGTTCACTTTCAGCGAGGTCTTCCCGTTTCCAAACAGGTCGTAGGCGACGCCGGCACGAGGCGTGATGTCGTTGTATCCGGTGACACCGTCCGTCTTCGGGAACGAGATCGGCCGGGCATTCCACACCGACGTTTGCGGTGCGCCATTGTGCTCGGCCGGGAACCAGCTCCACGCCCGATCGAACCGGACCGCGCCCTGCAGCGTCATGCGGCCCATCGTCCACTGATCCTGGGCGTAGAACGCGTGATACTCCGTCCGGTTGCTCTGCTGCCAGGGCGCGATGCGAATCGTCGCGGAATACATGCCCGGAACGATGAAGCCAAGGTCGGTCAGGACGTACCGCGCATCGTTGGCCAGGTCGGTGGTTTCCTCGATGTGATACGCACCCTGATAACCGAACTTCATGTTATGCGCACCGGTGACGTATGTGGCCGAGGCGCGCCAGGTGTTGGGGTTCTGCGAGTTGTCGAGGATGTTGTCGACGCCGCGATAGACCTTGAACGTCGGCACGAGGGTCGTCATCTGCACCAGGTTCGTGATCGCGCCTGGCTGCGGCATCCAGCCCCAGCGACTCACGAAGGTCGCGTAACCGGCCTCGAGCAGCAGCTTGTTGGTGACCGGCGAGGACCAGGTCGCCTGCGAGATGATCTCGCGCGCGTCCCAGTAGTTGGTGACCGCTTCTGGTGAGAAGCCCGACCCGAAGACGCTGCCCGGCACCCAATCGTCACCGCGCGGGCGGCATCCCTGGGTCTTGCTCATCGAGCCCTGGTCGCAGTCCCACTGGTAGTCGTAATAGAAGCTGAATTTGTTGCGTGGCGTCGCCTGCGCCGTCAGACGAACCGACGCAACCGTCTTGGAAGTAGCGGTTCGGGCCTTCACGTTCGGATCGGGCGCGTAGTCCCAGTGGGACGGATCGCCGGCATACAGGTTCCCGTAGAGCCCCGGGATGTCGGTGTGGTTGCCGAAGTCGCGGTAGTTTCCGAAGAACCACAGCTTGTCCTTCTTGATCGGACCGCCCAGCGCGAAGCTCGCGTCCCACAGTTTTATCAGCGCTGCCTGTTCCGTGATGCCCGCGGCCCGCAGCTCGTTGTCCAGATTGTTGCCCTGTGCCCACGAACCGGCGCCAGTGGCAAACGCGGTCCCATGGAACGCGTTTCCGCCTGTGCTCGGCACGATATTGAGAACCGGGCCGCCGACTTCGGCTTCACCGAGCGCACCGGAGATCGACACCTGCAGCTCACGCGCGTTGGCGGTGTCGTAGGCATTGCCCGATACGCCGCCGCCGTTGAATGCCGCACCGACGCTCAAGCCGTCGAGCTGCACGCGGCCTTCATTGCCCGGGCCGCCGTGGGCGGTGAAGAAACTCGGATTGACCGATGAAGAGGAGTTCGCGCCGGCGCCCTGGAGCGTCGGAATCGCCGCGAGTATCGCGCCGTACCCACGCGCGGCGGGGAGCTCGTTGACTACCTTGTTCTCGAGCACTGCCTGACGACGCGTGGTCTGTACGTCGACGACAGGCGTCTCGCCTTGAACGGTGAGCGTCTCGGTGAGGCCGCCAACGGACAGTTCAGCGTTGATCGTGATGACGCCCGCACCGCTGACATCGACCGACTCACGCTTCACAGTTCTGAAACCTTGAAGCGAGAACGTGAGTGCATAAGTGCCGGGACGAAGATCGACGATTTGATATTGACCGGTACTATCAGTCGTCGCGGTGCGCGCTCTCTCGATGAGCGCCGGGCTCGAGGCCTCGACGGTCACCCCCGGCAGCACCGCACCGGAGGAGTCCTTCACGACACCGGCAAGCGTTGCTTGTGCGAGGGCTTCTGAAGGAGTGAAGACGACAACCAGGACAATTGCGGACAGGAGCAAAAGGAAACGGCTGACAGGGCCACTACCACCATGCATCGGATTACTCCCAAGAGAATTCACCGAAGACCCGCCGCGACAAGGCGGCAGGCACGCCCACCTGTTACCCGGGAATCACCCAAACCAGGATCACGAGGACTTCGACTGAAATGGCAGTTGCGCGCTGGTCTTGGGGACCGCGAGAAAAGCTCGCGAGGCCGCCACTCCGGTCGAGTAATACAAAGCAATTACTCAGCCTTTTGCCCCGTGTGTGGTACACGCGTTTCTCTGGCATTTCCGCATGTGAGCTCGATCGCATCCAATCTGTCGAACGTGATGCTTTCGAGTTATTGGATTCGCCCGATGCTGGATGGCGGCCATCGAACCACGTGCGACGTTCGGACTCCGTCGCTCTGATTTGTGCAGATCGCAGGCAGCTACAATCACGACGTGCAGATGACGCGCCGACGCGCTGCGTTGACCGCCCTGGTTGCACTGCTGATCGCGCTCGAGGGATCGACGGTGCTCGCGCAATCGCCAGAGCCGAAGCAGGCGTTCGTCGAGGCGCTCGGAAGCTTCAGTCTTGCGTTGAACGGGACCTACGGGGACGAGGGCGCTCGACTTCGCACGACAGTGGACGCCCTGGACCGCGCCAGGACGCAGTGGGACGACGTGATCAGGCGGTACGAAGCGGCGATGAAGGCCGACGTCGCAGGCGCCGCCGCCCCGATGGCCGCGCGCCTGCACCTGGCGTTGGGCGCCGTCTATCTCGATCGGGTCCGACTGGCCGACGCGCTGCGCGAGTTCACAACGGCCGCCAGCCTCGATCCGTCTCGTGCCGAACCGCCGATGTTCGAAGGGCTGATCCATCAGCGCATGAACGATGCACCCTCAGCGATCGCGGCATTCCGCCGGGCGGATGCCGCCGCTCCTAACGCGATCCTGACCTACGTGCTCGGCCGCCAGATGCTGCGTTCCGGCGCCGCGGACGAGGCCAATCGAACGCTCCGCGCGTTCCGGGAGAAGGCGCCCGCATCACTCAAACCAGGAGAGAATCCATTTCCTCGCGTCGACCTGGTCTCCGAGCGACCGGGCATCGAGCCATTCTTCCCTCCGGTGTTGTACGCCGACGGCTTCGCGCGTCTGCAACGCGGCGACTTCGCGGGCGCGATAAGTACATTCCGTGAAGCGGTCAGCCGCGATCCGATGGCAGCGTCCGGCGTCGAGACCGGAGCGCTCACCCGGGTGGCCTCCGCCTTTCGCGATGGCGATCTCGCAACGGCACAAGAACGTCTGAAGACAGCGATCGAGCTGGCGCCCGATCGAGCCGAGCCGCATCGGGTCCTGGGACTCGTGCTCATCGCGGGACGCCGCTATGACGAAGCGATCGATGCGATGCGAAGGGCCATCGTGCTCGACTCGCAGGATGAACGCGCGCGTCTCGCGCTGGCCGATGCGTTGATCGCGAGCGGTCGTCTGGGCGATGCGGGACGCGAGTTGGAACAGACGCTTCAGGCGTTGCCTGCATCCGGGCGGGCGCGATACGCGCTCGGTCTCGTCTACCAGCGCCAGGGCCGCTATGCCGATGCGCGCGGAGAGTTGGCACAGGCTGCCGCGAAGAAACCTCTGCTCGGCGCGAACAGCATCTACCAGTCGATGGGAGCAATGGCGCGATCGCAGCAGGACTACGACGGCGCCATCGACGCGTTCTCGGAACGTGTCGATCTCGTGCCGAACGATCCGCGCGCGCACCGCGAGCTCGGCGACATGTACTTCAGGCAGGGACGGCACGAGCAGGCGCTCGCAGAGTTCACCGCATCCCTGGTGCTCGATCGGATGAACGCGGAGACGCTCACTGCGATCGGCCAGGTGCATTTGCGCGAGGGTCGACTTCAGGAAGCAGCCTCTGCGGGGCGCGAAGCTATCGGTCTGGACGAGGCGAACAAAGAAGCCCGCTATCTGCTCGCCATGTCGCTGTTGCGGCTCGGACTCGAGAGCGACGGCCGGCGTGAGCTCGAGGTCTATCAACGTTTGCAGAGCGAAGCCACCGCGGCTCGAGCCCGTCAGCTCGAGATCGAAGGTCTTCGACGCGATGCGGCGGTCAGCGCGGCGAACAAGGACTACGCCAAAGCCGTGACGCTGCTGCGGCAGGCGCTCGAACGCGATGCGGGTTCTGCGCCCCTGCGCGTCGATCTGGGCATCGTGCTGCTCGACAGCGGACGCCCGTCGGAGGCGGTCGAGCAATTCACCGCGGCGCTGTCATCCCTGACTGATGATCCCGACGTGCACGCTCATCTGGCACGGGCGTACGACGCGCTCGGGCGTCGCGATGACGGCGCGCGAGAGCGAGCGACGGCGAATCGCCTGATGCAGGAGGCACTGCGACGAGGGGCCGGGCGTTGAAACCGGGTGCCCGGTGGGGCCGCTTTGCGGTCGGGCGCGCTCTTCGGGCGCGTGGGGCCGCTTCGCGGTGGGAATCCGCCTTCGTCTTCGGCTTCGGCGAGACTCGCCGCCGCATGTCACGAGCATGGCGGCTCGGCGTCGGCGAGACTCGCCGCCGCGTACATCACAGACGGCGGCTCGGCCGTGTTGTTCTTGCTTGCGTTGGAACGGTTTGGATCGTCATCGTTCACGCGGTGTCCTCGCAGGAACCGTCCACCGTCCAGTTCACGAACGTCGCGACGCAGGCGGGTATCGAGTTCACGCACGTCAACGGGGCGAGCGCCGATCGTCATCTCTACGAGATCATGAGCGGCGGCGGACTGTTCTTCGACTACAACGGCGACGGCTGGCCGGATGTGTTTCTCGTCGACGGAGGATCGCTGACCGATTCAGCAGTCAACGCCCGCGCACGGCATCGGCTGTTCCGCAACCGCGGCAACGGATCATTCGAAGATGTGACGTCGACTGCTGGCATCGCCCACACCGCCTACGGCATGGGCGCCTGCTCCGCCGACTACGACAACGACGGCTGGCCCGATCTCTACGTCACCGCCGTGGGTTCCAACGCGCTCTATCACAACAACGGCGGCAAGGGGTTCACCGACGTCACGCGCACCGCCGGTGTCGCCGGCGCCGGCATCTTCAGCGCCAGCTGCGCCTTCACCGACTTCGATCGCGACGGCGACGTCGATCTGTTCGTCGTCAACTACGTCGACGCGCGCGTCACCAACAACATCTTCTGCGGCGACACGGGTCGCAAGTTCCGCATCTACTGCCACCCGCTCACGTTCATGCCGCACCACGACGTGCTCTACCGCAACAACGGGAACGGCACGTTCACCGACGTCAGCAAAGAGATGGGCATCCTCGATCATCGCGGCAACGGTCTCGGCGTCGTCGTCGGTGACTACGACGATGACGGGTGGCCGGATGTGTTCGTGGCCAACGACTCGACTCCCAACTTTCTGTTTCACAACGAGCAGGGACGCCGTTTCACTGAGGCGGCCCTCGTCTCCGGTGTCTCCGTGGCGAGCGACGGCAACCCGCGCGCCGGCATGGGCACTGACTTCGGCGATTACGACGGCGACGGCCGTCTCGATGTATTCGTCACCAATCACGAGCTCGAGGCGCACTCGCTGTTTCGCAATCTCGGCAAAGCGCTCTTCGAGGACCGGACGTTTCCAAGCGGTGTCGGGCCGGCCACGCTGCCCTACGTCGGCTTCGGCGCGGTGTTCTTCGATGCCGACAACGATGCCGATCTCGATCTCGCGATCGTCAACGGGCATGTGATGAACAGCCCGAGCCACGTCAGACCCGGCGCCACCGAGGCGCAGCGGAAGCTCCTACTCCGCAACACCGCCGGCCGGTTCACCGACGTCGGACGTCAGTCTGGACCGGGATTCAGCATGGACAAGGTCGGACGCGCGCTCGCGGCAGCCGATATCGACAATGACGGCGACCTCGATCTCCTCGTCGTCAACAACGGCGGCGCGGTCGATCTGCTGCGCAACGAAGGAGGGACGGGCAACAACGCCATCCTCGTTCGATTGATCGGAACCGCGAGCAATCGCGACGCGATCGGCGCCCGGCTGAACGTGACGGCCGGCGGCATGACCCAGTTGCGCGAAGTCAAAGCCGGATCGAGTTACCTGTCGCAGAACGATCTTCGCGTGCACGTCGGCCTTGGCAAGGCCACGCAGATCGACCGCCTCGAAGTACGCTGGCCTGATGGTCGATCGGAGATGGTCAGCGGCGCGATGATGAATCAGATCGTCACGATCACCGAGGGCAAGGGCATCACTGGTCGTGTCCCGTTCAGAAGATAGGCCCCAGGGCCCAGGGATCAGGCCTCAGAGCTGGGCAAGGCCTCAGGCCCAGGCCTGAGACAGCCCTGGGCCCTGAGGCCTGATCCCTGAGGCCTTCCGCTCAGAAATCGAACGTCACGTTGAAGCGCGCGAACCGCGGGTTCAGCACTGCCGTCGGACGAAGCCACGTGGCGCCGTCGGTGCCGTAGCCCTGATTGAACGCCGTCCCCACGTTCGAGTTGAACAGGTTGTAGAGATCCATCGCGACATTGGCGCGCGTCTTGTGGAACCGCAGGATCTTCCCGAACCGCATGTCAACCGAGTTCACCCGATGGCCGAACAGCGACGAGGGTGGGACCAGGTTCACCGACTGCGTCGTGATGCCAGGCGCAAACGGCGTCTGACCGTTTGCAGCGAGGATGTCCGGCGTCACCGTGTAGTTGCCCGCCAGCCCCACGCCGTTGGTGGCGACGCCGGTCTCGATCGTCAACGGCTCGGTGTTGGCCTGCGACCG
Source organism: Vicinamibacterales bacterium (assembly GCA_036407095.1). Classification (GTDB taxonomy): domain Bacteria; phylum Acidobacteriota; class Vicinamibacteria; order Vicinamibacterales; family UBA2999; genus Gp6-AA40. Next base: position 95,031 of record DASWZV010000115.1, read on the forward strand.
CAGGATGCCGCTGACGAGGACGTCGACCTTCGGGAGGGTATACGTCACCAGACCGCGCCAGTTCATCTGCCAGGGTTCATCGACCTTGCAGGCGCTCACCATCGACGACACCCCGGGGGCCGCAGGCGTCACCAACTCGGGCAGCTTCGACCAGACATCGCACAGGTCGCGATGTCCGGCACCGGTGCTGAAACCGCCCTGCAGCACCAGACCGTTCTTCATGCGCGAATTCGCCGTGAAGTCGATGCCCTGCCAGTAGTAGTTCTCGTCGCCGTAATCGCGCTGGAACGTGCGGTAGTTGCTCGTCGCGCCAATCGGATTGTTGCCATTCCGCTTCAGGAACGTCAGTCGCTGACCGCTGGTCGGCAGGTTCGCGTTCGTCGGGGCGACAATCGTGAACTGATCAAAATCGCTCGGCCCGAGCGCCTGATTGTCGGTCACGTAGAAGTTGCTCCACCACCGGCGATTGAACGCGACGTCGACGGAGAGCCGCGGCAGGATTTCCTGCTGCACCGCCACACCGAACTGCCAGTCGAACGGCCGGTTGCCCCACCCGTGCATGATGTCCGGGTTGACGCGGGTGGTGTTGAACGGGTTGCCGAAATTCAGATTCTGCCAGGGCCCGCACTCACCATTGCCCGCTGAACTATTCAGGTCGCAATCCGGAACGCGGTTGCTGTTCGTGTCCGTCCATGTCCGATTCGTCGTCGTCTGCAGCGTCACGCCCGGGTTGGCCTGGATGAAATTGCTTTCATTGTTCGCCGGCTGCAGATACTTGCTGTAGTTGACCTTGATCGCCGTCTTGCCGTTGCCGAAGACGTCGTAGGCGGCGCCCATGCGCGGGGTGATGTCGTTGTAACCAGTGACGCCATCGGACCGCGGGAAGACGAACGGCTGCGGCAGGAACCGCGATCCGGTCAGCGCTCCGTTTTCGCCTCCCGGGTACCAGCTCCATGCGTGCTCGTAGCGAAGGCCACCCTGCAGGGTCAGACGATTGTGCGTCCACTGATCCTGCGCGTAGAACGCATCGAACCGCGTGCGATTGCTGAACTGACTGGGGATGTACTCCGTGATCGACGAAGGCCCGCCGGCGAAGAACGTGTAGCTGATCATGTTCGGGTTGCCGATCGTGAACTGTTTCTGCACTTGATAGGCAGCCTGATATCCGAACTTCGTGCTGTGCGCGCCGGTCACATACGACGCCGACGCGCGCCACACGTTGTGCTGCTGGTCGTTGCCGAGCGGATTCGCGGTCGAGCGATAGCTGAAGAACGGTACCGGCACGCCCGTGCCCGTGAGCTCGGTGATCGAGACGATGCTCTCGTCGGCCCCGGCGCCGGGATACAGACCCCAGCGGCTGTTGAAGGACGACAGACCCGCTTCGAGCAGCAGCTTGTTCGTCACCGTGGACGTCCAGGTGGCCTGCACGATCTTCTCGCGGTCGTCCCACACCTGGTTGCCAGCCTCTGGTGAATTCGATCCGAACCCGCCGATCGCGCCCAACGCCACCCAATCGTCGCCACGATCGCGGCACTGGTCGGCGCCTTTCGTGTACGCGCTGCCCGAACAGTTCTTCTGGTAGTCGTAGTAGAAGCCCAGCTTGTTCTTGTCCGACGCCTGACCGGTCAAGCGGATTGCCCCGATCATCTTGGAGTTCGCGTTGCGAGCCTTCAGGTTCGGGTCGGCCACGTAGGTGAACGCGTTCGGATCCCCGGCGTTCTTGTTGCCGAAGAGACCGGGCACGTCGTTCATCGATCCGAAGCTGCGCACGTTGCCGAAGAACCACAGCTTCTCGCGCTTGATCGGGCCGCCCATCGCGTAGTTGGTGTCCCAGTTCTTGATCAGGCCGGGCACCTCGGTGATGCCGTAGCTTCGCAGCTGGTCGTCCAGATTGCTCGCCTGCGCCCACTCGCCGGCGTAGCTGAGGAAGTAGGTGCCGCTGAAGCTGTTGCCGCCAGTGCGGGGGATCATGTTGAAAGCCGGACCGCCGCGATCGGTCTCGCCCAGACCGCCGGCGATCGTGACCTGGATTTCCGACGCGTTCGCCGTGTCGTAACCGAAGCCGGCGACGCCGCCACCGTTGAAGGCGGAGCCGACGTTCATGCCGTCAATCTGAATGGTGCCTTCATTGCCGCGGCCGCCCCGCGCGGTGAAGAAGTTCATCACGGGGTTGGCGCCGGAGTTGAGCCCGGTGGCCTGGATGCCCGGCACCGTGGCGAGAATGTTGCCGTAGCCGCGCGACGCGGGGAGCACCGACACGACCGCGTTGTCGATCACCTTCTGCGCGCGTGTGCTGGTGTGCACGTCGACGACCGGCGTCTCGCCGGTGACCGTGATGGTTTCCTGCACGGCGCCGACACGGAGGTCCGCGTTGATGGTAATGACCTGTGCACCGCTGACGTCGACCCCTTCGCGGCGCACGGTCGTGAAGCCGGCCAGCGTGAAGGTCACCGTGTAGGTGCCCGGCGTCAGGTTCTCGATCCGATACTGCCCGGTGCCGTCGGTCACGCCGGTGCGTACCTTCTCGATCAACGCAGGGCTGGACGCCTCAACGGTTACGCCGGGCAACACTGCGCCTGACGCGTCTTTAGCGATGCCGGCCAGCGACTGGGCGCCAGCCACGGTAGGCAGAAGAACGATGACCGCAACGAGCACGGCCTTCGCGAGGTCACGCATCGGTTGTCCTCCACTCACGACTGATTGCTGGTTCAGACACACACCTTCAGGAAAAGCCCGGCCGACTCTAGCACTTTCATACTAGTGGCACAGCACTGAAACTATTCGCAGCAGTCATGCCGGATGGACATAAGTGACGGCTGACCGATCTTCAAGGGAACCGACGATGCGGTGGTAACGGGCGGCCCCGCCGAAGCCGTGGCGTTCAGCGGGACCTCACGTGCGGGGCACTCCCTAGAAATTGACCGTGACGTTGAACCGCGCGAAGCGAGGATTGAGGATCGACGTCGGCCTCAGCCACACGACGTTGGCGGGGTTCGTGTCGTACACGTTCTGGAATGCTGTTCCAGTGTTCGCATTGAGCAGGTTGTAGAAATCGAACCCGACGTTGGTCGATGTCCGCCCGAAGCGCAGCACCTTCGCGACCCTCAAATCGACCGAGTTGATCCGATCGGGATAGACCTGACCGGGCAGCGTGAGATCGACGGTCTGGAATGCAAGGCCGGGGGTGAGCGGACGGCCCAGCGTCGACGACTGGAGGATCGCGTTATTGACGTTGTAGTTCGCCGGCAGCGAGGCGCCGTTCGTCGCCACGAACGTGTTGATGGTCGACGGCTGCGTATTGGGAGTCGACCGGATCGAACCGGCCAGCAGCACATCGATCTTCGGCAGTGTGTAGGTGACGGAGCTGCGGAACGTCGTCAGCCACGGTTCGGTGACGGCGCACGCCGCGGTCTGCGCATTGGCGAGAACGGAACCAACGGTCACGTAGAGCTCAGGGAGCTTCGCGGTGATCTCGCAGTAGTCACGCACGCCGCGGCCGGTGCTGGTGCCGCCCTGGAACGTGATGCCATTGCGCGTCCGCGCATTCACACTGACATCGAAGCCGTGCCAGTACGTAGTCACGTCTCCGTAATCTTTCGCAAACGTGTAGTAGTTGTCGACCGCGCCGATCGGCGAGCGTGCGTTCCGGGTCACGAACGTCACCGGATAGCCGCCGCCGTTTGGCAGATTCGGGTTGGTCGGTGCGGTGATCGTCGCCGTGTCGAAGTCCGCAGGCGTCAACGCGCGATTGTCGGTGAAGAAGTGATTGCCCCACACCCGCCTGTTGTAGGCGACATCGACCGCGACGCGAGGCACGAGCTCGTGCTGAACCTCTACGCTGTACTGCCAGTCGTACGGCCGCACGCCCCATCCATGCAGAACATCGGGGTTGACCGTCGTCGTGCTGAACGGGTTGCCGAAATTCAGATTCTGCCAGGCTCCGCACACATCGCCGCCGGTTGCGGCGTTGTTTTCACCCGCCTTGTTCATCACGTTGCAGTCGACGACCTTATTGCCGTTCGTGTCGGTCCACGACACGTTGGTGGTCTGCTGGAACGTCGTCGCCGGGTTCGCGATCGTGTACTGCGCGTCGTTGTTCGCGGCCTGCAGATACTTGCTGACGTTGACCTTCAACGCCGTCTTGCCGTTTCCGAACAGATCGTAGGTCGCGCCCATGCGGGGCGTGATGTCGTTGTAGCCGGTCACCCCTTTGAGCTCGGGGAAGAGGAACTTGGTCCCGTAGACGTTGTCGGCAATCACACCGTTTTCGCCCGCGGGGAACCAGCTCCACGCGTGCTCGTATCGCAGACCGCCCTGTAACGTGAGCCGGCCTCGTGTGTACTGGTCCTGGACGTAGATCGCATCGAAGCGCGTGCGGTTGCTCGACCAGAACGGTGCATCACGCAGCGTGAACTGAATCGGGTTGCGGTTGTTGAAGACGTAGCTCAATTGGCTCGCGGCATTCTGGAAGTTCTTCTGGATTTGGAAGGCCGCCTGATACCCAATCTTCAAGCTGTGTGCACCGGTCACGTAGGTGCCCGACGCGCGCCAGACGTTGTGGAACTGCTCGTTCGATCCCGCTGACGCCCACCCGCGATACGTGAAGTTGCCAACCGGAGTCCCGGTCGTCGGATTCGAGACCTGCTCCTGCACGGGGATCAAGTTGAGCGCCCCTCCGGGCATCGTCCCACCGAAGCGGCTCGCGAACTGCGAGAACCCGGCCTCGAGCAGCAGCTTGTTCGTGTACGGCGAGGTCCACGTGGCCTGTGTGATCTTCTCGCGGTCGTCCCACACGTTGCCCGACTCGGGCGCCAACGCGCCGAAGAAGCCCGCACCCACGCTGCCGAGCGCGACCCAGTTGTCGCCGCGATCGCGGCACTGCGGTGCGCCCTGCGTGTAGGCGGATCCGTTACAGACCTGCTGATAGTCCAGATAGAACCCGACCTTGTTCCGCGGCGTCGCCTGGCCGGTGAGGCGGATCGCCTCGATCAGCTTCGCGGCGGCGGCTCGAGCGGGCAGACTCGCGTCCTTGTCGTAGTTCCACGATGCCTGATTGCCGGCGTTCAGGTTCCCGAAGAGTCCGGGAATCTCCTGGTGATTGCCGTAGCTGCGGACGTTGTTGTAGAACCACAACCGATCTTTCACGATCGGCCCGCCGAGCGCGAAGTTGGTGTCCCAGTTCTTGATCAACGCCGGCACGTTCGTGAGGCCGAAGCCTTTCAGTTCGTCGGTGAGATTGTCGCCCTGCGACCACTTGCCCGCAGTGCTGAGGAAGCCGGTGCCGCTGAAAGTGTTGCCGCCGGTCTTTGGAATCAGGTTGAACTGCGGACCGCCACGGTCGACTTCGCCGAGTCCACCGGCAATCGTCACCTGAATCTCCGACGCCTCGCCGATCGGATAACCGAAACCGGCCACGCCGCCACCGTTGAACGCGGAGCCGACGTTCATGCCGTCGATCTGGATCGTGCCCTCATTGCCGCGTCCGCCGCGGGCAGTGAAGAAGTTCGTCGAGACGCCCGAGCTGACATCGAGTCCGGTGGCCTGGATACCGGGCACGGTCGCGAGCAGGTTGCCGTATCCGCGCGAAGCGGGGATCGACTGCACGACCGAACCAGAGAGGACCATCTGTCTCCTCGTGCTCGTCTGCGTGTCGACGACGGGAGATTCGCCGGTCACCGTGATCGTTTCCTGGATGCCGCCGACCCGCAGGTCGGAGTTGAGCGTGATCACTCCCGCTCCGCTCACTTCGACGCCATCTTTCTTGACGGTGATGAATCCGGGAAGCGAGTACGTCACCGTGTACGTCCCCGGCGGGAGGTTCTCGATTCGATACTGTCCGGTCCCGTCGGTCACCGCGGTCCGGACTTTTTCAATCAATACCGGGCTCGACGCCTCAACGGTCACGCCGGGCAATATGGCACCTGACGCATCGTGCACCGTGCCGGCCAGCGACTGCGCATGAGCGAGGGTTGGGAGCAGAACGATGGCCGTGACGAGCAAGGCCTTCGTGAAATCGCGCATCGGTTCCTCCACGTACAGGGTGAAGTCGGTCTGGAGACGACTCGTCTCCAGACCAGGAAGCCCGACCAGTCGAACGAGGAAGAGGTGTTTCGAGAATCGAATCAGCCGTGCGAACTCGGCACAGCAGACACCAGGTGCACGCCCGGTGCGCAATTACAAAGCAAGTACGACGCCCACACGGTCCGAGCGGTAAACAGTCGAAAATTGACGGTTTTTTGCGGGAAGGCCGAGCTGTTATCCAAAAGTCCGAAAGCGGTGTTTCAGAGGATTGGATTTTCTGGGGGGAGCGGCGGCTGGCGGAGGAACGGTCTCATTTGAGACCGTTTCCTCCGAACCCTCTGTTACCTCAGGCCCAGCGGAAGCCGTGCTTCGACAACGGCAGCGATCGCACGCGCGTGCCCGACGCGGCGAAGATGGCGTTGGCGACAGCCGGGAGCACCGGCGGCAGCGACGGTTCGCCGAGACCGGTCGGCGGGTTGTTCGATTTCAGCCAGTGCACTTCGATCACCGGAGGCGCCTGCGCCATACGAAGCAGCGGCACCTGGTGGAAGTTGCTCTGCACGGCCGACCCGCCCTTGAACGTGATCTCCTGCATCATGTGGCTGATGCCTTCGATCACGCCGCCCTGCACGAGGTTCTCGGCGTGCAGCGGGCTGATGATCTGACTGCCGATATCGCCCGCGACCCAGACCTTGTTGACCTTCACGCGCTTGCTCGAATCGACCTCGACCTCGGCGACCTCAGCGAAGTAGCCGCGGTGGCTGTACTGGAAGCCGATACCCATGCCCGTGCCCTTGGGCAGCGTCTTCCCCCACCCTGACTTCTCCGCGACGAGCTTGACCACGGCGGTCATCCGCGCCGCATCGAACCCGTCCCCGCCACGTTCGGGTGCGGGATACACCTTGTTGGCGAGCAGATCGAGACGGAACTGCACCGGGTCCTTTCCCGCCGCATGCGCCAGTTCGTCGATGAAGGACTGGAACACGAACGAGAAGGCGTGACTGCCGGGGGCGCGCAGCGCACCGGTCGGCACACCGAGCGGGATCTTCGAATCACCGAAATCGAAGTTCTCGACGAAGAGCGCCGGGAACTGGATGCCGGCGATGTTGGCCGCCGACGCGTAGCCGTTGCCGGCACCGTAAGTGACGAAGTGATTCTTCCAGGCGACGAGCTTGCCTGACGAATCGACCGCTCCCTTCAGGTAGTGGAATCCCTGCGGACGATACATGTCGTGCGCCATGTCGTCTTCACGGGTCCACAGCAGCTTCACCGGCACGTTGATCTGCTTCGCGATGTACGCCGCTTCGGCGACGTAGTCGTTCGTCAGGCGCCGCCCGAATCCACCACCAACCTTCATCAGGTGCATGGTGACATCGGACTGTTGGATGCCGAGCGTCTGCGCGACGATGCTGAGACCCGCGGAGGGCGTCTGGCTCGGCGCCCACAACTCCATCTTTCCGTCTTTCCAGCGCGCGACGCAGTTCATCGGCTCGAGTGGTGCGTGCGCGATGAACGGATACATGTAGTTGCCTTCGACGACCTTCACGCCAGGCGCGGTAAACGCCTTTTCCACATCGCCGTCGGTCCTGAGCTTCGTCGTATACGCGCCCTTGCCGAGTTCGTCGGCCTTCGCCTGGAATGCCTCGCTCGATTGGGCGCTGGTCGGATGCTCGCTCCAGGTGATCTGCAACTGCTTGCGCGCCTGGTTCGCTTGATACCAGCTGTCGGCGACCACTGCCACGCCGGGCATCAGCCCCTGCAGGTTCGTCGTCCCCTCGACCACGACCACGTGCTTCACGCCCGGAAGCGCCTTGACCTGATCGATGTTGGCGCTCGCGACCTTCGCGCCGTACACCGGCGCCTTCTGATACACCGCCCACAACATCCCGGGCACGGTGAAGTCGATGCTGAAGATCGGTTTGCCGGTCGTGACCGACGCCGTGTCGACGCCGCGGATCGGCTTGCCGATGATCTTGTAGTCCTTCGGATCCTTCAGCGGCACCATGCTCAGCGTTGGCACCGGCATCGTCGCTGCGGCCGATGCGAACTCGCCGTAGCTGGCGGAGCGGTTGCTCGCGCGATGCATCACGCGACCGCTCGCGGTGGTCAGCTCGCTCGCCGGCACGTTCCACTTCTGCGCCGCGGCGGCGAGGATCATCTGACGGATCGCAGCGCCGACCTGGCGCATCGGATCCCAGTTGGTCGGCGTCGCGGTCGATCCGCCTGCGACCTGCGCTCCGTAGAGCGATTGGTTCGCGTCGGCCTGTTCGATCTTCACGCTGGCCCAGTCGACGTCGAGCTCGTCGGCGATGATCATCGGGAGCTGGTTCTTGATGCCCTGCCCGATTTCAGGGTTCTTCGAGGTGATCGTGACGGCGCCATCGGCCGCGATCTTCACGAACGCGGTGGCGACGTAGGCCATGGGTGCCCCGCCGGGAGGTCCCTGTGCGAGCAACTCCACCGGGTCGAGATGCAGTGCGACGAGCAGGCCACCGCCCGCGGCGGCACTGACCTGCAGGAAGGCGCGACGGCTGAGAAGTGTGTTGGTCGTCACGGCTCCTCCTTACTCCGCGCCGGCGCCCTGCGCCGTCGACGTCGAGCGGGATGTTCCCATCTCCGCCGCGCGGTGAATCGCCGCGCGAATCCGTGTATATGTGCCACACCGGCACAGATTGCCGGTCATCGCACTGGTGATCTGCGTGTCATTCGGCTTCGGCGTGGACGCCAGCAGCGCCGCCGCCGTCATGATCTGGCCGGCTTGACAGTAGCCGCACTGCGGCACGTCGAGCTCCTGCCACGCCTGCTGCAGGGGATGCAGCCCCTCGGGCGAGAGCCCCTCGATCGTGGTGATGGCCGCACCCGCCGCGGCCGATACTGGAGTCTGACAGGCGCGCTGAGCGCGCCCGCGCACGTGCACGGTGCACGCGCCGCACTGGCCGATACCGCAGCCGAACTTGGTGCCCTTCAGGTTCATCACATCCCTGAGGACCCAGAGCAGGGGCATGTCGGCCGGGACATCGACCGTAGTCGTCTTCCCGTTGACGTTCAATGTGAAAGGCATAAGCGCAAGTCTCTCGAAGAAAGGGAGATCGCCTGAAGCAACTAGTGGCAGTATTAGACAGGCACTGCCGGCTCAAAAGCAAGCATGGCCATCATGGATTCAGTCGGTTCTAGTCGTATGCACTCGAAAGCCCTGATTGTCGCGTTCGTCATGGCCGGGGTCGCCGTCACTGCGCAGGCCCCTCAGCAGGAGACGCCTCTGCCTGCACCGGGATCGTCGGAGATCCAGGTCGATGCTTCGCCGAACTTCAACGACTGGTTGACCGCGCTCATCAGGGAAGCGCAGACGCGCGGCTACAGCGAGAACCTCGTCTCGGAAACCCTTCAGGGCCTCACGCCGCTCGAGCACGTCATCCAGAGCGACCGCTCGCAGGCGGAGTTGAACCCTGGGTTCGATCGGTACTTGTCGGCGCGACTGACTCCCCCGCTCGTGAAACGCGGCAAGGAACTCCTCGTCGAGAACCGCTCTCTGCTTCGTCGGATCGAGAAGACGTACAACGTGCAGGGACGTTTCCTGCTGGCGATCTGGGCGATGGAGACGCGATACGGCCGCATCACGGGACGCGTGCCGGTGTTTCAGGCACTGGCGACGCTCGCGTGGGAACCGCGGCGCGCCAGCTATTTCCGCGGCGAGCTGTTCGACGCGCTCACCATGGTGCAGCGCGGCAACATCGACGCCAAGACGATGACCAGCTCGTGGGCGGGCGCCATGGGCCAGACGCAGTTCATGCCATCCAGCTACTTGAAGTACGCCGTCGACTTCGACGGCGACGATCGCCGCGACATCTGGGGATCGATCCCCGACACGCTCGCGTCGATCGCGAACTATCTCAAAGGATTCGGCTGGACCAGGGACCAGACCTGGGGTCGCGAAGTAAAGGTCACAGCGGCGGTCCGCTCACGGATCGACAGAACCGTCCCCAAGCGCACCGAAGGCTGCTACGCGCTCCGTAACATGACCATCCGGCGGCCGCTCTCCGACTGGCAGCGATTGGGCGTGCGCAGCCTCAACGGCCGCGCCCTTCCCAAGAGCGAACGCAGCGCCGCGCTCGTCGACGTGGGCACGCGCAAGTTCCTCGTCTATCCCAACTACGACGCGATCCTCGGTTACAACTGCGCGCATTACTATGCGCTGACGGTCGCGCTCATTTCTGATCGGCTGCAATAAAGAAGGATTCGTTAGCGCCTGGGCCCGAACCGCTCCCGGATGTTGGCCATCTGCTCTCTGGCGACGGGCTTCTGCAGTACGACTGTCTCGAGATTTTTCAAGTAGTTCGGATTGCCCGACTTCACCCGATACTCGGCGACGAGCTGTTCGATCTTCGCGAAGATGAAGATGTGCTCACCGTTGGCGTCGTTGAACATCTTCTCGTCGATCGCGCCGTTGAGGACGAAGGACGAGGCCATGTCCCAATAGCTCGTGACCATGCGGAAGTGGCCGCTGTGCGGGCTCGAGAGAACCTGGAAGATGTCGTCGACGCTGGCCGGATGAAACTCTCGCGCAAACCACGCGCGCGCCTCGCGCATCGTTGGTTCGCGACGCAGTTCGTAGAGACGGATGATGAGGGTTGCGCTTTCGTACGGAGTGGACATTCGAAGAATAGTACAGGAATCAGGATGCCGGAATCAGGAAGCAGGCCTGAGACCTTGCTACCTGTTGCCTGGCCCAGCCCTGATTCCTGATTCCCGATTCCTGATTCCTATCTGTCTCCGCCGATGTTCACGCGGAGACCAGCTCGAATCGTGAACGGCAGCGAGGGGAACCCGAACGCGGCATCGAATTTCTGATCGAACAGGTTTTCGATGCTGGTGTAGACGTTCAGACGCGGATGGACGCGATAGGCGGCGCTTAGATCGATCTTCTGATACGCGGGATCGAGATCCATGTTGGGCAGCAGCAGCGAGTTGCCGAAGAACTCGTCGCTGAGGAAGGTGCTGTCGTCCCGCTTCCCCGAAAAGTACCCGGCGAGCGTCACCTGCCCCGGCCCCTTGGCGTAGGTCACGAGGAGCGTGCCCGAATTGGCGGGGCGACGGAACGGCCGCGCGCCAACGAGCGGTGAATACTTCCCAATGGGAATCGTCGGAAACGACGGATTGAACGAGGCCGGAGCGCTGAACGCCTCGGTCACTTCGGCGTCGAGATAGGTATACGAGCCGCTGACGCGGAACGCAGGGTTGGGCATGGCCTCGAACGACGCCTCCATCCCCTGCGCCTTGTACGACTGTGAGTTCACATACGCGCCAAACGCCGTCGCTGCAGCGGCAGCTGGGTCCACGCCCGCGACGACGAGCTGTGTTTTGCTCAGGAACTCGAGCAGACCGTCGAAGTCGTTGTTGAAGTAGCCGATGCGCGTGCGCAGACGGCCGCCCACGAATCCCTGCTCGATGCCGACGTCGAAGCTCCGGCTCCGTTCGGGCCCGACCGGGCTGACGTTCAGCCCGGCCGGCGTACCCTGCACGAGCGCGTACAGCGCGTTCTGCTCCTGGAACACGTTTGGCGATTTGATTCCTTTTCCGGCATTCACCGTGAGCTTCGTCTCGCCCACGCTAGCCGATGACGGATTGCGAAGATAGATTGCGAGCGAGACGCGCGGCGTTGCTTCGTTGCCAAACACCTCGTTGTGCTCGACGCCGATGCCGCCGCTCACGTAGGCGCGGCTGGACAGCGACGCGCGCGCCTCGACGAACGCGCCGCCGTTGTTGCGTGTCGCCGCGGCATCGCCGGCGTCCGGCGCGTCGAACCCTTCCTCGCGCTCGTACCGCGCGCCTCCCGAGATCGCGAGCGCCGGCTTCACCTGATACGTGGTCTGGCCGGAGAGCGTGCGTCGCGTCACGCGGCTGTAGAAGGTCTGCGGATAGTCGCCGCCGAAGTCGAGAATCGCGCGGCCGGTCACCGTCTCGCCGTTCGCGCCGGTGAGCGTGACGGTGTTTCCCAGATAGTTCGCCCCGAACCCGAACGGATCGAAGGGTGTTCCGCTCGGCGTCGGATTGACGGAGGTGGACGTCTGCATCACCGACCCGAAGCGGATCATCGTCTGCCACTTGTCGTTGATCTGCGAATCCGCGGTAATCGAGCCGTACGTCAGGTCGGCATCCTGCGTTGAATCGTCGGGTACGAGGTACGAGTCGAAGGCGTTGGCATTGCCAAAGGTGCCATCCACGCGGCGCAGCGTTCCGGTGAGGTGCGTCCCACCTCCGACCACGACGCCAAAACGCCCGGCATACGTGCCGCGATGGTATTCGCTGTTGGGCGTGCTGTTGTCAGTCGTGAAGTAGGAGTACTGCGAGAAGTAGTCGATGCGTCGAATCGCCCCGCCGAAGCCGAGCGAGTTGCGAACCGTGTTCAGGTTGCCGCCATCGATTGCGTATTCGAGCTCGGGGGTGCGCGCGCTCCCGCGTCGGGTCGTGATGTTGACGACGCCAGTGAGCGCATCGCTCCCATAGACCACGCTGTTGGTCTGACGCAGAACCTCGATCCGATCGACACCGGCCGTATCGAGCTGTGAGAAGTCGAACCCGCCGCCGATGTCGTTGGCAGGCACGCCGTCGATCAGCACCTTGGTGAAATTCGAATTCCCACCGCGCAGGAACATCGACGTCAGTCCGCCGCGCTGACCCACCTGGACGATCTGCGAACCGGGGACGAGCCGCAGGGCCTCGAGCAGATCGGGCTTGTTGAGCGCGTCGAGCGTACTGTCGTCGATGACCGTCACAGGAGCGCCGGTCCTCGTTTGCGGCACGCCACCGGGCTCCGCGGTCACGACCACGTCCTGCCGAAGCGGTCCGATCTCCAGCGCCACTTCGACGATCGCGCGAGCGCCTGCCCCGACGTAGACGGGATCGCTCGTGCGCGGGCTGAAACCCCGCGCAGTCGCCGTGACTTGATATCGGCCGGGGACCAGCGACGTGAACGAGAAGCTCCCATCACTCTCGGTCTGGACATTCACCGTTTTCACGCCGGGGCCCGACAGCGCAACGACGGCCCCCGACACCCGTGCACCCAGAGAGTCGACAACCGTGCCGACCAGCGATCCCTGACCCTGCGCCGACACGGGTTGTGCGATCAGGAACATCGCGGTACACACGACCACGCTGACTGCTCTCACTGCGTTCATCGCCACATTCATCGTCCGGAGAAAATATCGCGGCTGCCGGCTGCGATGCGACTGAAGAATTCGTGAATCCTTGTTCAGGCGCCGATCGTCGGCAGATGCACGGGAGGTGGACGAGCGATTCTGACGAAGAATTCAGGAAGTGTTCAGGATCGCCGCGCCACTAAGATACGTAGGAGAAACGGAGAAATTGGGCCACGAAGATCACAAAGTTTGGGCCTAGCTCTCCTCCCACCGGAATCGTGACAGCGTCAGCGCCCCGAACAGCACCGCGAAACCGAGCATCACGATCGTCGGCATCACGGCGGACTGAAGTGGAAGACCGCGCCACGTCATCGCGTCGAGGCCATCGACCGCCCACCTCGCCGGGATGACGAGGGTGATCGTCTGCAGCCATGCGGGAAAGATGAACGACGGCACCCACGCACCACCGAGCATCACCATGATGAGGACGGCGAACGTTGCGACGCGCCTGGTTGCAGCTGCGGTGTTTCCGATCGCTGCGACGAGCAGTCCGAACGCCGCCGCCATGATCGAACATGAGACCGCCACCAGCGCGAATCCAAGAAGGCTGCCGTCGATGCGAACGCGGAAGACGACGATCGCAAACGAAAACGAGACGACGAGCATCAGCAGCGTCAGGATGGTCCCGCTCGTGGCTCGAGCCCCGAGCAGCATCAGCCGCGACAGCGGCGCGCTTCGAAAGCGCTTCCAGAGGCCCCGCTCGCGTTCGAGCAGAATGCCCATGCCGAGCTCGATCGCGGTGAACAGCAGGAACTGCACACCCATGCCCGCAAACGAATGCGCGTATCCGTTGTACGCCACGTTTTCGCGCGCGGTGACCGCCGACTCTTTCACGGTGTAGGGCACGGTCATCACAGGCTGGCCGGCTGGCACGCCGCCGGTCGTCTTATTGAGCTCCTGCACCGAGTGCAGCAGATTCCGCAACAGGTCACGCTGCGCCTGCGGCATCCCTGAGGAGTCCAGCTCCCGCAACGTCTCGTCGACCAGCGATCGGCCTTGCGTTCCGCCGAACATCTCCTTGCCCACCGCTTCCATCACATGCCCTGTCAGCATGCCGCGCACCATCGACATTTCCGCAGCCCTCGACGGATCGAAGAGCACGTCGACGTTCGGTCTCGCGGTGCGCTGAAAAAACGCGCGACCCGCGGCATCGCCAAAGCCGGTCGGAATCACGACGGCGACCGCGGTCCTGCCGGCACGCACCGATTGACGTGCGTCCTCGAGCGACGATGTGTGGACGGCAAGCGCCTTGTCGAGTTGCAGGGCCGCCACGATCTCGCTCGAGATGGCGCTCGAGTCCTGATCGACGACGGCAACCGGGATCTTCGCCGGTTCGCTGTCGTTGCTCTGGCCCTTGAAGATCGATCCGAAGAACGACGCGATCACGATCGGAATCGCGAAGCTCAGAACCACGGCGCGGCGGTCGCCGAAGAACAGCTGGAGATCCTTGCACACGAGCGCGATGAAGGCGGCCATCAGTCTCGCAGGCTCCTTCCAGTGAGCTCGAGGAAGAGCGTCTCGAGCGAAGCCGCGCCGCCATTCGCCCCAGCGCGTTGACGCAGCCCGGCCAGCGTGTCATCGGCCAGGACGCGTCCGTGATCCATGACGACGATGCGATCGGCGAGGCGCTCGGCTTCCTCCATGTAGTGGGTCGTATAGAGGAGTGCTTTGCCGCGCGACTTGAGGTGCTCGAGGTTGTCGAAGATCGCGTTGCGGCTTTGGGGATCGACACCGACAGTCGGCTCGTCGAGCAGGAGAATGTCCGGATCGTGCAACAGCCCCGCCGCCAGGTTCAGTCGTCGCTTCATGCCGCCGCTGTACGTCTTCACTTTGTCCGAGGCGCGATCGAGCAGGCCGACGAGCGTCAGCGATGACGTGATGGCGGCGTCGAGCGCGCGCGATGACAGGCTGTAGAGCGATCCGAAGAGACGCAGGTTCGCGTTCGCACTCAATTCGTCGTACAGCGCGAGGTCCTGAGGCACGAGGCCGATTCGACGTTTCACCGGATCGGTGTCGCCTGAAAGTCGCACGCCGTCGATCGTGATCTCACCGCGATCGGGTGTCACCAGGCCGGAGATCATCGACACCGTCGTCGTCTTGCCGGCGCCGTTCGGACCGAGCAGGCCGAGCAACTGTCCGCGTTCCACGGTGAACGACACGCCGTCGACGGCAGCCGTCGACCCAAACGATTTGTGAAGCGAGGAGACGCTCAGCACTATGGTCAGGGCCGACGCGCCGAAGCTTCTGGCGAAGGCGGCCCGGCCCCTGCGTACGACTCAGTAAGACGAGAATCGCGCCTGTGGTGTTCTCGGGGGGTCACGCGAGGGATACGAGTCATGGCTAAATACGACATCGGGCTTTGAACTGTAGTAAATTCTCGCCGGAACTGCCGCTGACAACCGCCACCAGCTAGCCCGTTCGCGCGTTTCTTCCTTCTACCAATTCAGCCGTGGTGTGTCCGCACGATGCGGACCTTTGGATGGAGATCTGTGATGAACGCAAACTGGTGGGAGCACTTCTTCGAGGGACTCCCGGTGCAACTCTGGTTGGAGGCGATGTCAGCAGAACACACCGACCGCGAAGCCGATCGCCTCGCAGAGCAGCTCGCCGCGCCGGCGGGAGCCGAGCTTCTCGATGTGCCGTGCGGTGGTGGGCGGCTCGCGCTCGCGCTCGCCCGCCGGGGGTATCGCGTGACCGGCGTGGATCTCGCGAGCGAATTCCTCGATCACGCTCGTACGCGATTCGATGCCGATTGCGTGACGTGGGAACACCGTGACATGCGCGACCTGCCGTGGCCGGCGCGGTTCGACGGCGCGTTCTGCGTTGGGAACAGCTTCGGCTACTTCGATGACGACGGCAACGCCGCGTTCCTGCGAGCGGTTGCCGCTTCGCTCAAACCTGGAGCGCGGTTCATTCTCGAGACCCCCATGGTGATCGAGCAGTTATTGCGGCAGCTGCACGATCGCCGCTGGTGGAAGGTCGGCGACGTGTACCTCCTGGTGGCGAACGAGTACGACCACAATCGAAGTCGCCTCGAAATCGAGTACACGTTCATTTCGAACGGGTGCACGGAGGTGCGTCACGGATCGCATCGTGCGTTCACATTCGACGAACTGCACGACCTGATCCACGACAGCGGGTTCGATGTGAGCCTGGCCCCTCCGTCGACCCGGGACGCCGCAACCGTGACCTTCGTCGCGACGCGACGCTAGACCTTCCTCGCTCGATCGCCTACGCGGACGACGCCATTCTTCACAACCCTGGCGTTGATTCCGCGCAGGCACAAGGCACGACCCGTTGGCGAGTTCACGAACTTCATCGCGTCGACCCCGAAACGCTCGACGAACTTGCCGCACCCGGTGTGAGGCTCGGCCGAGACTTCGAGGATCGCGGTTCCCAGCGCGAGTCGCGTGCGGGGCGGCAGGTTCTCGAGGGCCAGATTCAGATCGACGAACAGCTGATCGCCCGCGAGCGACCAGCGCGATTTGTCGTGGGCGATGAGCGCGATTGCGCGCGCGCTCATGATGTTGACCTGCGACTCGGGATTCGGCAGTCCGTCCGGGGTGTGCGGGTTGCGACGGATCTTCCACGTGTCGCCGATCAGGCCCTCGACGACATCGAACTCGCCGGCGTCGAGAATCTCGCGCTGCCCGACAGCCGGGCGTCGCACGATCAACTCGATCGTTCCGTGATCGCGCGGGGCCTGACGAATGGAATCGAGTCCGGCTTCGAGCTGTTCGCGGGTGAGATGCGTGACCGTCATGCCTCGATCGTAACGACGGAATCGCGCGGAAGCGTCTTACTCACAAAATGTGAGGGTAGCAACGGTCGTGCTGAACCCTGAACGACGGCTGCTATCCGGTTCGACTCAGTCCCGAGGCAGCAACCGCCGCAGACGCAACCCGCGGCAGCGTGATCCGGAAGGCGCTGCCGTCCTTTCCTGTGTGCTCGAGCGTCAGCTGTCCACCGAGGGCCTCGACGGCGCCCTTGGCCAACGACAGGCCGAGACCGGTACCGCCCACCACGGTATGGCCCTCGCGGTAGAAGCGATCGAAGATGCGCTCGCGCGCTTCCTTGGAGATCCCCGGGCCGGAATCGATCACGTCGATCGTCGCGCGATCGCTGGTATCGGCGATGCGGATGCGAACCTGTCCCGATGCCGGTGAGAACTTGATCGCGTTGTCGACGAGATTGATCAGCGCCTGGCGCAGAACCACCCGATCGGCAGGCACGAGCGGCGCGCCGCGTCGTTCGACGACGAGCTGCTGACGCTTCTCTTCAGCCAGCACGCCGAGATGCGACACCACATCGTCGGCCAGAACCGCGAGGTCGATGACGTCGCGGCGCAGCGCCTCCTGATGCGTCTCCGCCCGAGAGAGCGCCAGCAGCCGATCGACCAGACCGGCGAGACGATCGACCTCCTCGAGCATGCTGCCGATGATGCTGCGGTAGGTCATGTCATCCCGGTGTCCGCGCAGGCCGACCTCGCCCACGCTTCGGATTGCGGTCAGCGGCGTGCGCAGTTCGTGGGAGACATCCGCGGTGAATCGACGCATCTGATCGAACGACTCCTCGAGCCGTCCGAGTGTTTGGTTGAACACCGTCGCCATTCGGCCCATCTCGTCGTCGTGGTTGTCCACGGGCAGGCGCTCGCTCAGGTTCTCGGCCGTGATGTGACGCGCGCGTTCGCTCATGCGCCCGATCGGCGCGAGCGCGCGCTTCGCCAGCGAGTAACCGCCGAACCCGGCGATCGCGACCGCGAGCGGCAGACCCAGGATGAGGATGACCGCGAGGTCGCGCAGGTTCTCCCGCATCGGCAGCTCCGAGCGTGCGACCTGGATGACAACCGCGCGATTGCGGATGTAGCTGGGACGACTGAGGACGCGCATGGGAACCAGGCCCGCCATGAACGTCTGGATCCGCTCTCCGCCTTCCTCCGCGAGCGTCTGCGCCTCCGGCACGGGACGGCGCTTCGCTTCGTCGTTGCTCAGCAGCATCAGCACGCCGTTGGTGGTCCAGACCTGCACCCACGGCTGTTCTTGCTCGAGGAGCAGATCGACCTGTGGAACCGGCATGATCATGCCGTCGGGCCCTTCGTCGACGGTCGATGCGACCCAGAAGTAGTCCTGACGCAGACGTTCGTCGAGCGATCGCGACCCGCTGCGGCTCAGGAAGACGTAGACGCCGGCGGCATATACGGCGAGGACGACGATCATCGCCGCGGCGTACCACGCCGTCAGCCGGACGCGGAGGTTGTGCGAGCGCCACCAGGCGGTGACGGCGCTCATGGCTCGCCCTCGCGCAGCATGAAGCCGACGCCGCGCACGGTATGAATCAACTTCTCCCCCTGATCCAGATCCACTTTACGCCGGAGCCGCGCGATGTGCACGTCGATGACATTGTCGAGCGGGGTGGTGCGCGCCGTCTCCCGCCAGACGTCGCGCGCGAGCGTCTCACGGGAGACGACCTGACCGTGATACCGCATCAGATACTCGAGCAGCTCGAACTCGCGCACAGTGAGCTCGACGGGCTGGCCGCCGCGCGTGACTTTGCGGGTCACGAGGTCCATCTCGAGGTCACCGACCGTCAGCCGCGGCGTTTCGGTGACGCGACCGCGGCGCACGAGCGCCCGAATCCGGGCGAGCAGCTCCGCGAACGCAAACGGCTTGATTAGATAGTCGTCGGCACCGGCATCGAGGCCGGCGACGCGATCGGTGAGGGAATCGCGAGCCGTGACCACGAGGACCGGCGTCTTCATGCCGCGCTGCCGCAGCGCCTGCAGGATCTCGAGGCCGTCGCGACCGGGCAGCGTGAGATCGAGCAGGATGACGTCGAACGATTCCGTGTTCACCCGAAAGAACGCACCTTCACCCGTGCGCTCGACCACGACGTCGTAGCGTTCGCCTTCGAGCCCCTCGCGCAGGGCGTTTGCGACTTTCTGCTCGTCCTCGACGACCAGGATGCGCATCTCGAGAATGGGTTCCTCATGCGATTTTACTCAGCCTTGTGCTCACAATAGCGAATGCCTGACGAGTTCTCGCTGCTCGAGACCATGCGGCTGGAGGAAGGCCAGGTACCTCGGCTCGAGCGGCACATCGCGCGGATGCGCGGCTCGGCAGGCCGTTTCTCGTTCCAATGGCGCGAGCCCGCGGTCCGCAAGGCCATCGCCTCGGCACAGCAGGGGCACGCGCGCGGCTGCTGGCGATTGCGCCTGCTGGTCGATCGTGATGGCATCCCACGGGTGGAGTGCACCGCTCACACGCGGGAGCAGAAGGCCCCCTGGCGTCTCACGTTCGCGCGCGAGCCAATCGACGAACACGATCTCTTCCTCCACGACAAGACGACTCGCCGCGACGTGTATGAGCGTGCGCGGAGCTCTCAGCCCGACGTCGACGACGTGATCTTGTGGAACACCCGGCGCGAAGTGACCGAGTCGACGATCGCGAACGTCGTCGTCGAGATCGACGGCCGGCGCTACACGCCGCCGATTGCGTGCGGGCTGCTGCCCGGCGTCTTCCGCGCCGAGCTGCTCGATGCCGGCACGATTGCCGAGCGCATCCTGACGCGCGAAGACGTTGCCGCTGCCTCGCGCGTGTGGCTGATCAACAGCCTGCGTGAATGGATCGAAGCACGGGTAGTGTAGGGGACCTCACTGACGCCAGTCGGTGCGATCCATCTGACGATGGTCGGTGCGATCCCTCTGACGATGGTCGGTGCGATCCGGTTGACGGTAGTCGGTGCGATCGGGCCGGCGCGTGTCGGTGCGAACTGGGATCGCACTGACCGGCGATAGCCGGGATCGCACCGACTGGCATCACTGAGGCCTGGCCTACACTGTCTATATATGCGTGATTACGTTCAGATTGAAAAGCAACTCACGGATTCGTTGACACTCTCCCGCCGTCCCGTGGCGATCGCGTTCCGCCAGACACCACCGGCGAACGTCGCCGCGCTCACCGGCACGCAGCCGTCGGGCTGCAGCTTCTGGCGCCTCGCGAGCGAAGGACGCGCGTTCTACACAGTGCCATCGGATCATTACAACTGCCCTGTGGGCAGCTACACGCACAACATCCCGCTGCCCGAGGAACGGCAGGCCGAGCTCTCGAACACGCTCGGGCTCATGGTGAGTGTCGGCTATCTCCGTATGGAGGAAGTAGCGGGCATCCCGCGACTGCCGACGACACCGGCGGCGACCATCTATGCGCCGCTCGGATCGACGCCGGTCGACCCCGATGCCGTGCTCGTTGCCGGCACGCCTGCTCGATTGATGCTGTTGCACGAGGCCGCGACGCGCGCGTCGAAGCAGCCCCTGCCGCTCCTCGGCCGACCGACCTGCATGGCGATCCCTGCCGCGCTGTCCACCGGCGTCGCCTCGAGTCTCGGATGCATCGGCAATCGCATCTACACCGGAATTGCCGACGACGAGTTCTACACGGTGATCGCAGGACGCGATCTCGATGACGTCCTGGCCCAACTCGACACGATCGTGTCAGCCAATGCTGCGCTCACGAATTACCACAAGGGACGACAAGTAGCGCTGAGCATGTAGCTTTCGCGATTGAGAAGCGGAGTTGACGGAGGAACGGTTTCGCACCGAGAGACGGTTTACGCACGGAGGCACGGAGTAACGGAGGTCGGACGGAGGCTGACTGATCGCGAGCAGTACCGCGGGTGGGCGCCGGCCTAACGGCCGGCGCAGGGATGAGAGCCGCACACAAAAACAAGCGCGGCCAGTATTCGTATCCGCGTTTGTTTTCGTGAGCGGCTCTCATCCCGACGCGCGCAAAGCGCGCGACCCACCGGCGCCGACGTCGTTCGACAGCACGTAGCCTCCGTCTGGCCTCCGTGCCTCCGTGCCTCCGTGCAAAAACCGTTTCTTCTGCGCGCCCGTTGTCTTGTTACTGCGTACTCGACGTCTTGAGCGAATCGTTGCGAATGGGCCCCTTCACCGTGCGATGCGAGAGCATCTGCCACTGGCCGTTTCGCTTCGCGTAGACCCGTTCGAACCAGACCTGCGAGTGATTGGGCGGCCCACTGCCCTGCGGGAGATAGAAGTACCGGCCCAGCGTGATCGCGACATCGCCGTGCAGCTCCACCTGCACGTGATCGAGCTCGCGATAGACATAGGGAGCGGGCTGCTTCTTCACGTACTCGATCCAGCTCGCCTTGGTGTCGGCCTTGAGCGGCGCCCCTCCGTCGACCCATCCATCACCGTGGGTGAAGAGAAACGTGGGCGCGAGTGCGCGTTCGAGGTAGGCCGTGTCGCCGCGCACGGCGGCCGCCTCGGTCGCCTTCTCGAACGCGAGCACGTCGGCGATTGCCGCGGACTCGGTCGCGCCCGGCGCGGGCGTCCCAGGCGGTACGAGGCTCGATGCCGACGCCGTCTTCGGCCTCCACGCTGCATCGCGTGCAGCTTGCGCCGTGAGTGCGACCACACCGGCAAGAACAAGCAGAGATGAGGTCAGCAACGCGCGCATTTCAACCTCCCTTACGGGCGACTCACTTGTTCGCCCGCGATTCGATACGCATCGAAGATCAACGACACCGCCCGCGCGCAGTCGCGTGCGGTCGCTGGCGGCGGATCTCCCCGGCCGATGCGATCGAGACACTCTCGCACGACTCTCGGCCAGCCGCCCAGATATCCCTCCGGCGCGCGACGCGTCTCATCGCGACCGGGCCCGACGATCTGCACGCCCTCTCCACCGGTCGTGGTCGCGCGCAGGAATACCTTCTCCGCCGAGAGCTTCCGCTCCTGATCGCTGCCCGCGCCGGGAAAGGTGTAGCTCGCTTCGTTGAGGAACAACGTCCCGCTCAGCGTGCGCAGCGTGACGTGAGCGTAGTCCTCGATCTCGAGTTTGTAGAGCGTGTGGCTCGTCACCGCTGACACCAGGTGTGGTTCCTCGCCGGTAATGTATCGGCACAGATCGAAACCATGGATGCCGAGGTTGATCAATGCGCCGCCGCCGGCGTCAGGTTTCGAGAGCATCCACGGACTGCCGAGGTCCCGGTATCGCTGGATCCCCGGCTGATTGAAACGAAAAAGCATGTGAGAGACCGTCCCGAGCTCGCCGCGCTCGCGCATCGCGACCGCCGTCTCCGCAAACAGACTGTAGCGAAACGGCATCGGAACCGCGGCCCACGCGCGCTTCGATTCGGCCAGATCGGCGAGCCCGTTCACGGTGCGATCGTCGACCCCCCACGGCTTCTCCATCAGAAACGGAATGCCGGTGTCGACGAGATACCGGAACTCGGCGGGCATCGCGACATGACGGCCGAGCGCGACGATGAACTCGGGCTTCGTCTTCTCGACCATGGCGCGGTAGTCGGTGTACGGCGGGCTGCCGTATTGCGATGCCCATTTCGCGGCCACGGCCCGATCGGGCGCGTGGACACCGACGATGTCGAGCTGCTCGCTTTGAAGAATGCGGAGATAGTTTGGCGTCGAGGTCGCGTGGTAATGATCGACGCCGATCACGGCGACGCGCTGAGGACGACGGGCGGGCGCCGCGTTCGAAACTCCGTTCAGCGCTGACGCCGCCGACGCAGACATCGCAAGTTTTCCGGCACGATCGAGAAAGCCGCGCCGAGTGATCACGGCGCGTAGCATACTCCGTTCGAAGGCCGCCTGAAGGCGGCCTCTCCGTACGCAAACCCGTTGACTTCCGCCGGTTTTCGTTCAGACTTGCGCGTGGCGGAGTGTCGACCGTGACGAGGCGATCCGTGGCGGCGTGGCTGATCAAAGCAGGCGCTCTGCTGCTCATCCTCAGCTGCGTACCAGCGCATCCCATCGCCCGACAACAATCGGCGCCGCCGTCCGGCGGGGCGGCACTGCGTCCGGTTCTCGATCGTTATTGCGTGACCTGCCACAACGGCCGGCTCAAGACCGCTGGCCTCGAGCTCGACGCACTCGACGTCAACCGCGTCGGCAGCGACGCCGAGACCTGGGAGAAGGTCGCGCGCAAACTGCGTACGCGCGAGATGCCACCCGCCGGTCTGCCACGACCGGATCGCGACACCTACTATCGAGCGACGACGACGCTCGAAGCGGCGCTCGATCGGGCTGCGGCGACTCCGAACCCTGGACGCGTCATCGTCCATCGCCTGAACCGTACCGAATACGGCAATGCCGTTCGCGATCTGCTGGCGCTCGAGGTCGATGGACGATCGCTGCTGCCTGCGGACGAGCCCAGTCAGCAGGGCTTCGACAACATGGCAGGCGTGCTGTCGGTCTCTCCGCGTCTGCTCGAGAACTACCTCTCGGCCGCGAGCGTCGTGAGTCGACTGGCGATCGGATCCGACTCGCCCGGTCCGATCGAAAACACGTTCAGGATCCCCACGGCGCTCGTGCAGGACGATCGCACGAGCGACGATCTCCCATTTGGATCGCGCGGCGGCCTTTCGATTCCCTATCACTTCCCGCTCGACGGCGAGTATCGCATCAGCGTCCGGCTCAAGCGGCAGCTCTATCTCTATCTGATCGGCATAGGCGAGCCGCACCAGATCGACATCCGCGTCGATGGCGCGCTGATCACACGATTCACGATCGGCGGTCAAGGGAAAGGGATGACGGCGCCGGAGAGCTTCGCCGGGAACACGCAAGGCGATCCCGCGTGGGAGGTCTACATGCACACCGCGGATGACGCGCTCACCGTGCGAGTGCCGGTGACGGCCGGCGCGCATCGGGTCGGCGTGTCGTTCGTCAAGCAGTTCTGGGAGCCTGAAGGCGTGCTGCAGCCGCCGCAGCGCGGGTTCGCGCGCACGACCAACGAGCTGTACTTCGGCGATCCCGCGGTCGACAACGTGACGATCGCGGGGCCATACACGCCTCGCGCCGCGAGCGACACACCGAGCCGTCGGAAGGTGTTCACCTGTAGAGCGCAGACGCCCGCCGCGGAGGAGGCGTGCGCACGCACGATCCTGTCGACGCTCGCGCGGCGTGCCTATCGTCGCCCGATCACGACGCAGGATCTCGAGACGCTGCTGCCCTTCTATCGCGCTGCTCGCGCGGAAGAGGGCTTCGACGCGGGCATCCAACAGGGGCTGCGAAGAATCCTGGCGTCCCCAAGCTTCCTCTTCCGCATCGAGCGCGAGCCCGCTCACGTGGCACCGGGCACCGCGTATCGCATCAGCGACATCGATCTCGCCTCGCGGCTCTCGTTCTTCCTGTGGAGCAGCATTCCTGATGATCGGCTCCTCGATGCGGCGACGAGCGGCACGCTCTCTCAACCAGCCATCCTCGAGCGCCAGGTGAAGCGGATGCTCGCCGACCCCCGCGCGCAGGCACTCGTCGACAACTTCGTCAGCCAGTGGCTGACGCTCGGGAAGCTGGCAGGCGTCGTGCCCGACGTCGACGCGTATCCGGAATTCGACGAGAACTTGCGCGAGGCCTTCAGAGAGGAAACACGACTCTTTGTCGCGTCGCAGCTGCGCGACGATCGTCCCGTCGGAGAGCTCCTGAGCGCGGACTACACCTTCGTCAACGAGCGCCTCGCGCGGCACTATCGCATCCCGAACGTCTACGGCAGTCACTTCAGACGCGTCACTTTTGCCGACGGCATCCGCGGTGGACTGCTGGGCCAGGGCAGCATCCTGACGGTGACGTCGTATCCAAACCGTACGTCGCCGGTCCTTCGCGGGCGATGGCTGCTCGACAACATCCTTGGATCGCCGCCGCCCCCGCCGCCGCCCGACGTGCCGCAGCTCAGCGAGGACAAAGATGGCGGTCGGCCGCGATCGATTCGCGAGCAGATGGAAGCGCATCGCAAGAACCCGTCGTGTGCGGTGTGCCACGTGCGCATGGATCCGCTCGGGTTCTCGCTCGAGCACTTCGATGCGCTCGGCAAGTGGCGGACCTCGATCGACACGCTGCCGATCGATGCGTCCGCGTCGCTCCCGGACGGCACACGGTTCGACGGTGTCGCCGGGTTGCGGCAGCTGATGGCGACCCATCAGGAGGACTTCGCGCGCACGCTGACGCAGAAGCTGCTCGCGTATGCGCTCGGACGCAGCATCGAGGCGTCGGACTGGCCGACGATCCGCCAGATCACCCGACAGGCGGCGCCTGGCGGGTATCGATGGTCCTCGCTGCTGACGGGCATCGTCGCGAGCACCCCGTTCCGCATGAGCACCGCCCAAGGCTCGTCTGCGGCAATCGTCGCAACACGATAGGAGCAAGGCACATGCTGATCTTCAAGAAGGCGATTCCACGGCGGACCGTGCTGCGAGGGCTCGGGGCCACGCTTGCGCTGCCGTTGCTCGACGCGATGGTGCCGCCGCTCACGGCTCTTCAGAAGACCGCTGCGAAGCCCATTACCAGGTTCGGCGTGATGTACGTGCCGAACGGCATGGTGATGGAACAGTGGACGCCGGCCGCCCAGGGCGCGAGCTTCGAGCTGACGCCGACGCTGTCACCGCTCGCGCCGTTCCGCGAGGATCTGCTCGTGCTGAGCAACCTTGCGTGCGTCCCGACGGCAGGTCGTCCCGGCGGCGCACACGCGAAGGCAAGCACGCGATTCCTCACCGACATCTCGCCGCCGACCAGCGAGACGTGGCTCGATGCCGGCATTTCGATGGATCAGATCGCCGCGAAAGAGACGGGTGTCTCTACCCAGCTCGCCTCGCTCGAACTGGCCGTCGAATCGGGTGAGACTGCGGGCGCGTGCGACGTCGGCTTCGCGTGCGCCTACACCAACACGATCTCCTGGCTCGGCGCGGCCACCCCGCTGCCGACCGAGAACAACCCGCGCACCGTGTTCGAGCGGCTGTTCGGCGACACCGGCAGCACCGATCCGAAGACCCGTCTTTCACGTCTACGGCAGGATCGCAGCGTCCTCGACTCGGTTCGCGAGGAGGCGAGCCGCCTGCAAGGCAATCTCGGTCAGAGCGATCGCGTGAAGCTGGTCGAGTATCTCGACGCCATTCGCGACGTCGAGCGCCGCATCCAGAAGGCCGAAGAGCAGAATGGCAACGCGCTTCCTCACGTCGATCACCCCGCGGGCGTTCCGGCGACGTACGAGGAGCACGTGAAGCTGATGTGCGATCTGCAGGTGCTTGCCTATCAGTCAGATCTCACGCGCATCGTCACGTTCATGCTTGGCCGTGAATTCAGCGGCGTCACCTACCCGCAGATCGGCGTGCCCGACGCGCACCATCCGATCACGCACCATCAGCAGGAGGCTGAGAAGATCGCCAAGGTGGTGAAGATCAACCACTACCACGTCACGCAGTTCGCGTATCTGCTCGACAAGCTGCGGTCGACGCCGGACGGCGACGGCTCGCTGCTCGACCACACGATCATGATGTACGGCACCGGAATGGGCGACTGCAACGCACACGACCCGCGGAGTATTCCACTGGTGCTCGCCGGCGGTCGATCGGCACAGCTGAAAGGTGGGCGCCACGTTCGCTATCCGAAGGAAACGCCGCTCGCCAACCTGCACCTCACGCTGCTCGACAAGCTCGGGATCCATCTCGATCGCATGGGCGACAGCACCGGACGCCTGGACGATCGCGCGCTCGCGGGCATCTGAGGCGGACCTGTGCTGAAAGCGTGCGTCATTTCGATCGTCGCGCTGTCGTTCGCCGCGGGTTTTGCCGCAGCAGGCGATCAGCGGCTGATCGACGCGGTGAGGGCGCGACACGTCGAGCGTGTGCGCGCGCTCGTGAAGGAAGGCGTCGACGTCAACACGCGACAGGCAGATGGCGCCACTGCCCTTCACTGGGCCGTCTACCTCGATGATCCTGGCCTCGTCAGCGTGCTGATCGCGGCAGGCGCGAAGGCTGACGTCGCGGACGACACCGGCGTGACGCCTCTCTACCTCGCGTGTCTCAACCGGCAGGCGGCGATCGTCGACAGGCTCCTGGCCGCGGGTGCGAACGCCAATGCCGCGTTGATCACAGGGGAGACCGTGCTGATGACCTGCGCACGCGCGGGCGAGCCCCGGGCGGTACGCGCGCTCCTCTCTCACGGGGCGAACGTCAACGCGACGGAATCGTCACACCAGCAGACCGCGCTCATGTGGGCCGCGGCGCAGAAGCATCCGGAAGCGATCGCTGCGCTGCTCGAGGCCGGCGCCGATGTGCGCGCGCGTTCGCGCGACTACGTGCAGACCGTGACGAGCGAGGTGACGCAGCGCGCGGGGCGTGAGGAGTTGAACTACACGGTTCCGCGTGGTGGAAGCACCGCACTGCTGTTTGCGGCCCGCTCGGGCGACGCCGAATCAGCGAGGCTGCTGCTCGCAGCAGCCGCCGACGCCAACGATGCGCTGCCGGACGGCGCGAGCGCGCTCGTCCTCGCTGCTCATAGTGGACACGGAGATGTCGCAGCCCTGCTCCTCGACAAAGGCGCCGACCCGAATGCCGCGGCCGTCGGTTACACAGCGCTCCACGCCGCGGTCGTGCGCGGCGATTTGAATCTCGTCAAGGCGCTGGTCGCGCACGAGGCCAATGTCAACGCACCGATCACGAAGGGCACGCCGGTCAGACGCAACAGCCAGGACTTCGAACTGCCCAAGACGTTGATTGGCGCGACGCCCTATCTGCTGGCCGCGAAGTTTCTCGAAGTCGACATCATGCGTGCGCTCGCCGCCGGCGGCGCCGATACACGGATGGCGATGAAGGACGGCACCACACCGTTGATGGCGGCCGCGGGGATGGGCCTCGTCGCACCCGCGCAGGACGAGCGTCGCGGCACCGACCGCCGCGGGCTCGCCATCATCGATGGCGGACAGATCGAACCGGAGAGTCAGGTGCTCGATGCGGTCTCGACCGTACTGAGTCTCGGCGCTGACATCAACGCCGCGAACCCCGCTGGTGATACCGCGCTGCACGTCGCATCAGCGCAGGCATACGACAGCGTCGTCCGCCTGCTGGCGGAGCGGGGAGCCGATCTGAATGCGCGCAACAAGCGCGGGTTGACTCCGCTCGGTGCGCTGATCGGCAGACGCGGCGCCACGAGCGAGACGTCTCCGCGCCAGAAGACGATCGCCCTTCTCCGAACACTGGGCGCGCAGGAATAGCGCGCTCAGCGATCGGCGGGTCGACAGAGCAAGACCGGCGGGCCTAAAGCGCCAGACCCGCCCTGCAGCCGGGAATGTTCAACCGCGCGAGCACCTCCGCGTAACGTGCATCTCCCTTGAGCGGCTTGAATCGGGGATCGGCGTCGACACCGGCGAGTGAAGGGTCGCGATCGAACCATGCCTGATCGAGCGCCGCGAACGCATCGTCGATGCGTCCGAGGCCGGTGTACGCCAGCGCGAGATGGAACGGCGGCACGTAGCGCGACGACTCGAGCGCTCGTGCGCGCGCCAGCAGCGTCGTCGCGGCGGCGCAGTCGCCGGTCACAGCCCTCAGGTGTGCGAGCCACGACAGCACCACCGGATGCTGATCGGCCTGCACGAGCGCGGTTTCGAGTTCAGCCGCCGCTTCGGTGGGACGGCCCGCCTGCAGCAGCGCGGCGGCGAGCACCCGGCGCGCGCTGAGGCGTTCGGGATCCACTTCGAGCAGGTGCCGGCAGTCGAGGATCGCCCCATCGTAGTCGCCGACGATGTAGCGAGTCCAGGTGAGGGCGGTGCCCACCGACAGACACAGCGGGTCGAGATCGCGCGCCCGTTCCGCGCATGCGAGCGCCTCGCTGTCCCGCCCCTGCAGTGCCAACATCAACGCAAGCGCTCGAAGGGCCTGCTCGTTGCTGCCATTGAGCGCCAACGCCTGCGCGTAACCAGCCTCGGCGCCGCTCCAGTCACCATCGAGCGTACGTTGCACGTCGGCGAGCACGGCGTGCGCGTCGGACAGAGTCGAATCGATCTCGAGCGCGCGCGTCGCCGTCTCGCGTGCGACGGTCAACGCACGGCGCGGCAGGTCATGATAGTACTCGGCGCTCGCAACCCGCAGACGCGACAGCAGGCCGTGCGCCGCCGCGAAGTCCGGCGCAAGACGCACCGCCTCGCTCACACACTCCAGCGCCGCCTGCAGCCCTTCGTCCCCGGGCTTCGCCCAGTGGTACTGCCCCTTGAGATAGGCCTGATACGCAGGACGCTCCTCTGGCGCAGCGACCCGACGCACGTCGGGCACGAGCTCGCGGAGGAGCGAACGGGCCACCCGCCCTGCCACATCGGCCTGCACGGACAGCCAGTCGCTGATGTTGCGATCGTAGGTCTCCG
This sequence comes from Vicinamibacterales bacterium, assembly GCA_036407095.1. Taxonomy (GTDB): domain Bacteria; phylum Acidobacteriota; class Vicinamibacteria; order Vicinamibacterales; family UBA2999; genus Gp6-AA40. Next base: position 124,408 of record DASWZV010000115.1, read on the forward strand.
ACCACAGGTGCGCTTCCGACGCCGTCTCGATCAGACGCACCGTGATCCGCACCCGCGATCCCTCGCGGCGCGTGCTGCCTTCGAGCAGGTAGTCGGCACGCAGCGCCTCGCCGACCTCGCGGGCGCGCTGCAAGGTGCCCTTGAAGAACATCGACGACCAGCGGGCGATGATGCCTACCTGTCCGCGACAGAGTGGACCGAGCTGGGCGATCAGTTCCTCGGTGAGCCCGTCGCTGAAGTACTCCTGACTGCTGTCGTCGCTCAAGTTGCTGAAGGGCAGTACGGCGAGACGCACACGCGGCGCGGGCGCGCCGCGGGCCTGCGATCCGCTCGCATCGGACTCGGTCGTGCGCGCGATGAAGCGATAGCCTCGTCGCGGCACGGTTTCCACGAACTTCGGCTCGTCGGCATCGTCACCGAGCGTGGCGCGCAGGCGTTTGATCGCCGCGTTCAAGCTGTGTTCGAAATCGACGAACGTGCCGTTCGGCCAGAGATGCTGTCGAAGCTCCTCGCGGGTGACGACGTCGCCGGCGCGCTCGAGCATGAGGCGCAGGATCTCGAACGGCTGCTCCTGCAGACGCATCCGCGTCGATCCGTTGCGAAGGTCACGTGAGCGCAGGTCGAGCTCGAAGGAGCCGAACCGCAGAAACCTGTTCTCGCTGTTCTGAGCTTCCATACTCGTTTATGCCGTATCTCCCCGCCGGTTGGAAAGACCCTTTCGCAGTGTGCGCGTTACAAGCCGACCGCCGGTCACCAACATGTCACCTCATGTCACCCGCGGAGTATTGAGGCACTTCGCACGTTGCTCGAAAGTGGGCTCCGTTGAGCGCAACGCTCACCTGATTGACGGGAGCCCAGTATGTTTCGTTCGTTCGCGATGACGTTCGTCACACTGTTCGTCACAGCCAATTTCGCAAGCGCCTCGGTCACCGCCTGGACCGACGTCACCGTCCGTGTCTACGACGTTACAGCCTTAGACGGAAAGATGCGGCAGGCGGCTCTCGAGCTTGCACGGTCCGCGCTCGCGAGCGCCTCGGTCGAGATTACGTGGCGTGTCTGCGAGGTGGAGAACACGCATGCGTCTCGCTGCGATGTTCGTCTGGCACCGGGAGAGCTGGCTATCCGGATCGTGCGAGCGCCAATGATCAGCGAGCAGGGTGGAACGTTGAGGCTGGGTGATGCGTTCATCGACAGACAGGTCGGACGAGGCGTGCTCGCGACCATCTATCTCGATCGCGTGTTGCGGCTCGCTGAAGAGACCGGCGCCGATCGCAATGCGCTCCTCGGGCGCGCCATCGCGCACGAGCTCGGACATCTCCTCATGGCCACCAACGCACACGGCCCTGTGGGCCTGATGCGCGGGTTCTGGTCGCAGGACGAAGTGCGCAACGGCAGACCACGCGACTGGACGTTCGCGCCACGGGATGCCGACGCCATCCGACGAGGCGCGCAGGCCACTCATGCGCTCGCGGGCGGCGGGGATGCGGGTGCCGCGCCCCGCGATACCAGCCTTGGCGTTCACGATTCCGGTCTTGCCGCGCCTGGATCGGAGTTCAGCGCGCGTTAGCGGGCGCCGTCGTCCGTGAATCCCGGCGCGTTTTCCACGGGCCGTAGCGTCGGCTCACCGGGCGGGCCTGGCGTCGGCTCCCGGTTCGTCGACGTGCCCGCCTTCGCCGAGCCTACGCCGGGTTCGGAGCGAGGCCGCAGCCACATCGTCGTCGCTTGGCTCACGTGCGGTCTGCGGTCGCGGTAAGCAACACTATCAGGAAGGAGTCTTGCCGCGGCGAAGATCGTCGGCGAGGATGATCGCTTCCGCGATCTCCTTCTTCGTCTTGCGGCGCTGGCGGCTCTGACGCTGAATGGCGAGATACGCGTCTTCCTCGGTCAGCCCGAGATCACGCTGCAGGATGCCCTTCGCTCGATCGAGGATCTTGCGCGTCTCGAGCCGTTCGGACAGCTGCGTGTTTTCGACCTCGAGCCGCGCCATCTCGATCTCGGCGCCCACGAGGAAGCCGATCGTCGAGATGATCTGAATCTCGCGTCGGCTGTGGTTGTGCGGCTGCCGATGTTGCAGGTTGATCACGCCGACGAGTTTGCCGCGCGACAAGACCGGCACGGAGAGGAACGCCTCGTATTTGTCCTCCGGCAGCTCGTTGAACGTCTGGAAGCGTGGATCCTCGAACGCTCTCGTGCCCACCGCCACCGGCTGACGATGTTCGGCGACCCAGCCGGTGATGCCCTCTCCCACGCGCAGCTTCAGTCGATCGACGACGTCGGGATGCGGAGTCTTCGACGCGCGCAGCACGAGCTCGTCGTCGTCGAGCACGTAGATGAAGCACGAATCACACAGCACGACGCTGGAGACGAAGTCGACGACGCGCCCCAGCACGGCGTGCAGCGGGTCCGCCGCCGCGAGACGCCTCCCGATTTCGTGCAGCAGATCGATATCGGAGTGTTCGCTCACTGCCTCGACGTACGACATGGGTCCCGTCCTGGATCGAAGATACACACACGACTGGAGGGGGACAAGGGGGGCTTGGCCGACATCCTTGTCGTTATGCTTGCTCGATGTGACAATATTGAATCTTTTCTGAATTTGCCCAGCTTGTCGGTGTTCCGACCGGCACACAGACGACGACAATGCCGTCCTCGACCCGGCTTGGATAGGTCTGCACCGCCGGCGCGCCGCTCCCGCCTGGCCGTTCGACACAGCCGCTCTCCAGATTGATCTTCCACGTATGGAGCGGGCACACGACCGATCGTCCCGTCACGATGCCGTCACACAGCGGTCCACCCTTGTGTGGGCAATGGTTGTCGGTGGCCAGGAATTCGCCGCCGAGATTGAAGATCGCGATCTCACGATCGGCAACCTGCACGGCGCGGCCCTCCCGAAGCGGGATGGACTCGCAGCGCGCGACGCGTACCCATCGGGGCTCGTTCATCCACGCACCTTTCGGTCCGGCTAAAGCCGGACACTACGACTGTCATGGTCCGCCTGAAGGCGGACGCTACGACTGTCGATCGGCCGGAGCGACGCGAACTGTGTCGGATGCGTCGGCTCCTTGCCTTCCAGCCACGCATCGCGCGAACGCGCCTTCGATTTCCTGAAGCGCTCGCGCAGACCCTGTCGCACCGCCTCGGGTGCATAGACCGTTTCCTTGCGCACCTTCTCGATGCCGAGCCGCTCGACGAAATCGTATGTCCGTTCCAGGTAGTTGGCGTTCTCGCGGTAGTACTGGAAGAAGAGCTCGGCCGCTTCCAGTGCCTGCTCCGTCTGCTCCACAGTGACCAGCAGATCGGCCTTCCGAACACTCTTGCCCGCCGCGCCTCCGACGACGACCTGCCATCCACCTTCGATGCCGACGAGGCCGATGTCCTTGACAGTGGCTTCGGCGCAATTGCGTGGACAACCGACCGTGGCCATCTTGACCTTGTGCGGCGTGAACAACTGCTCGAAGCGTCGCTCGAGCTCGATGCCGGCAGCGGTCGAATCCTGCGTGCCGAAACGACAGAACTCGGTCCCGACACACGTCTTCACCATGCGCACACCTTTGGTGTACGCCTGGCCCGAGGACATCCCGAGATCGGCCCACACCGCAGGCAGGTCCGCCTTCTTGATGCCGAGCAGATCGATCCGTTGACTGCCCGTGATCTTCACCATCGGCACGCGGTACTTGTCGGCCACGTCGGCGATGCGTCTCAGTTCGTCGGGACTGGTCACGCCGCCGCGAATGCGCGGGACGACGGAGAAGGTGCCGTCCTTCTGGATGTTGGCGTGCACGCGATCGTTGATGAAACGCGCCGACCGATCCTCGTCGTGATCGCCGCACCACAGCATGTCGAGCATGTAGCTGAGCGCCGGCTTGCAGACCTCGCAGCCCACGCCATTGCCGTAGATCTCGAGCACCTCCTGCACCGAGCGCAGTTTCTGGCTCTTCAGAATGTCGCGCAGGCGATCCTCTGCAAACGGCACGCACCCGCAGATGACCGTCTTCTTCTCGTCCTCGAAGTCCGGCGCGACCGCGCGCAGCAGTCCCTGACAGAGGCTCGCGCACGTCCCGCACCCGGTGCTCGCGCGCGTGCACTCCTTCAACTGCGACAGCGTGTGGACGCCCTGCTCGTGGATGGCTCGAATGATCGCGCCTTTGGTGACGCCGACGCAGCCGCACACGGTGGCGCTGTCGGCCATCTCGGCCATGTCGAGACCGGCATCGGATGATGGTGGCGGGAACAGCAATTCGCGTCGTTGGCCCGCGAGCTCGGCGCCGGTCCGCAGCCACTCCATGTAGCGATGGCTGTCGGACGTGTCGCCCACGAGAATCACGCCCGCGAGCTTGCCGTCGTTGATCGCCACGCGACGATAACAGCCCTGTCCCGGGTCTTCGAAGCGGACATGATCGGGTGCATTGGCCCAATCACCTGCCGAGAAGACGTCGACGCCCATGATTTTGAGCGTCGCCGCCTGGATCGTTCCCGTGTAGGTCGGTCCTCGATGTCCGGTCAGCGTTGCCGCGAGCACCTTGCCCTGTTCGTAGAGCGGCGCCACCAGCCCGTAACAGATCCCGCGATGCTCCACGCACTCGCCCACCGCGAAGACATCAGGGGACGAGGTCTCCATGTAGTCGTTGACGACGATGCCGCGCTTGACCTGGACGCCGGCCTTTCGCCCAATCTCGACGTTCGGTCGGATTCCCGCCGCGACGACGACGAGATCGGCGTCGAGCCGCTCGCCGTCGGAAAACTCCACGGCCTCGACGCGCTTCTTTCCAAGGATGGACGTCGTGCTTCGCCCGAGCAGCACGCGAATGCCGAGCCGCTCCATCTTGGCGACGAGGTATTGACCGCCAGGTGGATCGAGCTGCCGCTCCATCAGCGTGGCCATCAGATGCACGACGGTGACCTGGCATCCGTGCACCTGAAGCCCGCGCGCAGCTTCGAGCCCGAGCAGCCCACCGCCGATCACGACCGCCTTCGTACCGGGACCGGCGCGCTTCAACAGCGCGCGCGTGTCATCGAGCGTGCGGAATGCGAACACGCCGTCTTTGTCGAGCCCCGCGATCGGAGGCATCCACGCCGAGCTGCCGGTCGCGATCAGCAGCTTGTCATACGGCGTCACCTGCCCATCGTCACCGGTCACGGTCCTGCGAAGCGGATCGACGCCCGTAATGCGAACGCCCACGCGGAGCTCGATCTCGTTGCGCGCGTACCATTCGCGCGAGTGAATCACGATGTCGTCGGCAGACTTTTCACCGGCCAGCACCGACGACAACATCACGCGGTTGTAGTTGACGTGGGTCTCATCGCCGAACACCGTGATCTGGAATTTCGGGCCGTGCTTGATGATCTGCTCGACGCAGGCCATCCCGGCCATGCCGTTTCCGACGACGACGAGGCGGGTCATCGGGCAGCTCCGTGGGCGTCGCGAGCGAGAGAAGCCTTCTCCACTCGTGCAGCCGACTGTTTGTAGTTCGGCTCGCGCGAGAAGGGATCGAACGCACTCTGCGTCACCTGGTTGGCGTTGGCCTCTGCGTAGTGGAACGGAACGAAGATCTGTCCGGGCGCGATGCTCTCGGTGACGCGCAGTTCGATGCCGCGCACCCGCCCGCGGCGCGAGACGACGTCGACGCGCTCCTGCGGCTTGAGCCGCAGCGTCCGCGCATCACGGGGATTCATCTCGACCCAGGCATGCGGCGACAGCCGTTCGAGGATCGGGACCTTGCCCGTCTTCGTGCGCGTATGCCAGTGCTCGACGGTCCGGCCGGTGTTGAGCACGAACGGAAACTGCTCGGAAGGTTGCTCGGGAAACGGCTCCCACTCCACCGCGAGCAGCCGCGCCCGCCCGTCGTCGGTTTGAAAGTGGCCATCGGTATAGAGCCGGCGCGATGCCGCAGCATCCGTGGCTCCGGCGCGAAATGGCCACTGCACGCCGCTGTGTTGTTCGATCAGCTTGTAACTCATCCCCGAGTAGTCGCAGAGCCGTCCGGCTGACACCCGCCGCCACTCCTCGAAGGCATCGATCGGCCTGGTCCATCCGGGGAAGATCTCGTCACGGACGCCGAGCGCACCGGCAAGATCGAGAAAGATGTCGAAGTCGGTCCGCGCCTCGCCAGGTGGCGCCACGGCGCGATTGACCTTGCTCACGCGCCGCTCGGTGTTCGTGTACGTGCCTTCCTTCTCCCCCCACATCGCCGCCGGCAGCAGCAGATGCGCGTACTCGGACGTCGGCGTCGGGTGATATCCGTCCTGCACCACGAGGAACTCGAGCCCCTCGAGCGCCTGCTGCAGCGCTCCGAGGTTGGGGAACGACACGATCGGATTGGTCGCGATGATCCAGAGCGCGCGGATGCGCTTGTCGAGCGCCGCTTCGATGATGTCGGGATAGGCGAGACCGCGAGCGGTGGGAATCCGCTCGACCGGCACGTTCCAGAGCGCTGCGAGCTCTTCGCGATCGGCGGCGCTCTCGAACTTGCGATAGCCGGGCATGATCGACGCGAAGCCCGCTTCGCGGGTGCCCATCGCGTTGCACTGCCCGGTAATCGACAGCGGCGCGGCACCCACCCGCCCGATGTTCCCTGTGATCAGGGCGAGGTTGTTGATCGCGTTGACCGTCTCCGTGCCTTTGGTGCTGTGATTCACACCCATCGTCCAGGCGATGAGTCCGGCCTCGGCGCGTGCGTAGGTCCACGCCGTGCGGAAGATGATCTCGGGTGTGAGGCCCGTGATCGCGGCGACGCGTTCCGGTGTGTACGACCGGACCGACTCGCGGAGGTCGTCGAAGCCGGTCGTGTGACGCTCCACGTAGTCGCGGTCGACGAGGTTGTGTTCGAGGACGACGTGTATCAGTCCATTGACGAGCGCGAGATCCGAACGCGGCGTGATCGGCAGATGGAGGTCGGCCATCATCGCAGTCTTCGTCACGCGCGGGTCGACGACGATCAGCGTGGTGCCAGGATTGGATCGCAGGCGCCAGCAGAGAATCGGGTGGTTTTCGGCGATGTTGGCGCCGATCAGCACGATGACGTCGGCGCGCTCGAAGTCTTCGTACGCCCCAGGCGGGCCGTCGCTCCCGAACGATCGCTTGTAGCCTTGCACCGCGGTCGACATGCAGAGCGTGGTGTTGCCGTCGTAGTTGGATGTGCCGAGGCCCAGCTGCACGAGCTTGCCGAGTGCGTAGAACTCTTCGGTCACGAGCTGCCCGGTGCTGACGACACCGACTGCGCCCTGGCCATAACGCGCCTGCACATCCCGGAACCGCGCCGCCATGGTGTCGATCGCGTCGGCCCAGCTGACGCGCTCCATCGCTCCACCACGACGCAACAGCGGATAGCGTGCGCGGTTATCGGCCGCAATCGTGTGATGTTCGGACAGTCCCTTCGGGCACAACATCCCGCGGTTGACTGGATGATCGGGGTTGCCACGCACGCTGACCGCACGGCCATCCTTCACGCCGATGAACATGCCGCAGCCCACCGAGCAGTACCCGCAGGTCGTCGCGACCCAGCGATCGGGGATCTTCTGGGCGGACACGTAGCCGACAGCCGGATCCACCCCGTAGTGATAACGGTCGGCGCGGGTGTCGAGTCCGAGCATCTCTTTCAAAGTCATACGGCCTCGCTTGCTGACGCGATGTAGGGCGTGGCCATGTGCCGTGGAACGACGCTGACGAAGAACAGATAACGCTCCAGGAGTTCGGCGGCGATCGCGAGCACGAGCGACGCCGTCATCACGAGACGCACCGAACCGAGAGCGCTCGGCGATTGCAGCAGCAGCGGCGAACCGGCCATCAGCGGCAGAGCGATCGCGCCGACCACCAGCAGCAGCGCGCGCAGCAGCACCCGGCGCGCGAGGACGGTCGAGAGCAGCCGCGCCGTACCCTTCAACTCCGCGTTGTCCGACGCGATGCACCGGAAGAAGCGGAGCGCGAAGACCACGGCTTGACCGCCCGCCATCGATGCGGCGGACACCGCGAGCCACCGGCTGTCACCAACGCCGGCGGCGGCCGCGAACAGCGGCCCGAGAATGCCAGCGGTGAGGGTGAACTGCAGCAACGTGTAGGGCGTGTTCCATGCCGGCCGCGCCGGCACCCGATAGATGCAGGCGCTCGCCAGCACCCCGGATAGGCCGCAGACCACAGTCAGCGCACCGACCCACGCGCTCCACGCCACCCCGGTCCAGAGCAACACCGCATACGCACCGGCCACTGCCGAGAACGCGCCGAACAACAGCACTTCACGACTGAGCCATGAGCGACGCCACATCCGCAGCGCGCGATAGGCGTGCACCGGCCGGCCCAGATGAAACGTCGCCGCGCCGAGTGCGAGCCCACCGACCGTCAGCGACACTGCGGCGGCAAGGCCGAGTCGAGTCGAGGCGCCGAGCAGTTGCAGCAGCCAGATCGTCACGAACGCGCCCACCGACATCTGCGTGAGCACGGTCATCAGAATCAGCGACCAGTGCGGATGCTCGGGCTTGACGTGCGTGATATCTCGCGGTCGCGCGTTGGGCGGCGTCGCCTCCGGCAGCGTGACGCGCGTGGTGGAGAGGCTCCCGTCGTGCGAGGGCGAACCGTCGTGAGCACCCGAGCGCTCGACCGTTCGACGCCACTCGCTCACCTTGACGATCTCGATCTGGAGCGCGCCTTCCGGACACGCGCTCACACAGGCCGGCGCCTGGCCGAGCGACAGGCGGCCGTGGCACATGTCGCATTTCCCCACGACACCGCGCTCGGGGTTGTACTGCGGCACGCCGTACGAACAGTTCCACGTGCAGTATTGACAGCCGATGCACGCGTCCGCGCTGTGCGAGACGATGCCGGTGATCGGATCCTTCGTGTAGGCGTCGACCGGACATCCGGCCAGACAGGTTGGCTCGAGGCAGTGGTTGCAGCCCATCGAGAGGTACGAGCGCGACGTCTGCGGGAAGAAGCCGCCTTCGATCTCGCCGACGCGCCGCCAGTTGATCGGCGCGGGGTTGCCGTTCTGCTCGTTGCAGGCGACGACGCAGCTCTTGCATCCGATGCAGGCGCGCATGTCGACGTGAAACCGGTACTGCTCGCCCGGTCCGGGTGCGCGGTCGGGCATGCGCGGCCCCGCCGGATCGCGTGGACGACGCCGCACGAGCGGGACGATGGCGGGACTCGCCTCTGGACGCGTTCGCGGCGTGAGACGGGCGAGGGCAAGTCCGTCCTCACTCGCACGCTTCATCAAGGGCAACGACACGATGGGTTTCTGTGGGTCATCACAATGCATGCCGCGGGCCGTTTCCGGGGACGCGGTCGTTTTGGTGAGAACGCGCTGAAAGATCGAGGCGATGGTGATCGTCGGCGGTAGAACGCAAACGTCAGAACGCTACGTCATTGTTCATGGGATCTTCGAAGTCGACAAAATTGGAGTAGACGTGTGAACTGCGTTCAAGTGATTGACCCTGAAGGGCCACATCCGAAAAACCGCGCGTGCCCGCATCCGATTTCGATCATCCCTGTTCGTGGCGATCGAGTGTCGGCGTCGTCCATCGAGCGCATTCATTGAGAACCCTCGGCCTTCTCCACAGAACGCGACCAAATTGTGGGAAGTCCTGCGGCGCCACACAGATTTGACGAGCGATCGATCTCACGCATGACGAGCATCTGCAGTGAGCTGACGAGCGAATCGTCGAGCCGGTCGCACGCGAACGCAGTCGGAATGACGCTTGCTAACACAAACGTAAAGCGGAGGCTTCAGCCTCCGCGTTCGCGACCGCAGCCGTGAGGCTGCGAATCAGGATCGGCCACGTCGCCTCCTTTGATTGACGAATTCCGAGTGACGAATTCGGCGCGTCCACGAGGGCGCGTCCTACGAAACTGGAGCGTGACGTGACACATTCATCGACGCTGGGCCGCGCAATCGTCGGCGTGGCGGCACTCGCGGTCCTGCCATCGCTCGCATCCGCGCAGGCGCCGGGTGACAACAAACCGGCTGCCCAGGCTGCTGCACCGGCCGCGCAGGTCCAGCAGGCACCACAACCGCCTCTTCCCAATCGCGTCAACACCGTGCTGCCCTCCTGGTTGCGTGTCCGCGGAGAGTTCCGGGAGCGCTACGAAGGCTTCGACAGCGCGAGCTTCATCGACGGCCGCGACGACTACTACGCACTCAGCCGCGTGCGCGTCAACGCAACGATCACGCCGTCGAAATCATTGTCGTTCCAGGCGAATGTGCAGGACGCACGGGTCGCCGACAAGCAGATCGGTCCCACGACCGCGCCCTTCCGCGGGCCGTTCGATCTGCGCACCGCATTCGCCGATGTCGGCAGTGGCACCGCGCCGGTCGCGTTCAGACTCGGACGGCAGGAACTGGCGTTCGGCGAGCAGCGCCTGCTCGGCCACCTCGCCTGGGTCAACACCGGCCGCACGTGGGATGCGGCACGTGTGATCCTTCGATCGAAAACGTTTCAGGCGGACGTCTTCGGCGCGTCGCTCGTGCGAAGCCTGCCCGACGAGTTCGACAAGAGCGGCAACGGCAATCGTCTGGCAGGTGTCTATGCGACGACACCGAAGCTCGTGCCCAATGCGTCAGTCGAGCCGTTCGTGTTCTATCGACGCGACGTGAACCTGCGGAGCGAGCTCGGCGCGATCGGCAATCTGCATCAGACGACGGTCGGCACGCGCGTCGCCGGCAAGCTGCCGGCGCGTCTCGACTACAGCGTCGAGATGGCGCTCCAACGAGGAGCGCTCGCGGACGACACGGTGCACGCGTGGGCGGGCCATTGGCAGATCCGGGAGTCGCTACCCGGCACCGGCGGCATCAAGCTCATGTCGGAATACAACTTCGCCTCCGGCGACGACAACCCGACCGACGGGACGCGAGCGACCTTCGATCAGCTCTACCCCACCGGCCACGACAAGCTCGGCCTCGCCGATCAAGTCGGGTGGCGCAACGTCCGGCACCTGCGTGAGGGCGTCGAGTTCACACCGATCAAGGCGACACCCTTTTCGGTGAGCTATCACTCGTGGTGGCTCGCCGATCGCAACGACGCACTCTACGCGGCGAGCGGCGCGCTGCTCGCGCGCGTGCCTGGCGGCGCCGCCGACGCGCATATCGGCCAGGAGCTCGACGTCCAGGTGTCTCGTGCGCTGACGCCGCAGATTCAGATGGCGGCAGGCTACGCGCACCTGTTCACGGGGGCGTTTCTCAAACAGGCCACGCCGGGCGCGTCCTATAGCCAGCCCTACGTGATGGTCACTTACGTCTTTCTCGCGGAGAAGTGATGAAGCGACGGGAGTTTCTTGCAACGACAGCGACGACCGCGGGCGCATTGCTCGCGGGCCTGCCTTCTGGTTGGACCGGCGGCGTCCATGCCGACGACTCGCCTGAAACGACGAACGTTCGATTCGGGATCATCGCGCTCACCGACTGCGCGCCGATCGTGATGGCGCACGAGCTGGGGTTCTTCAAGAAGTTCGGCATCCAGTCGGTGATCTCCAAGGAAGCATCGTGGGCAGTCATCCGCGACAAGGTGACGCTCGGCGAGAACCAGGCGACGCACATGCTGATCGGCATGCCAATCGCGTCGACGATGGGGCTCGCGGGTTCACCGGTGAGACCGATGGTCGTCCCCTGGCTCCTCAACCGCAACGGCCAGGCGATCACGCTGAACAACAAATTGAAACAGGCCGGCGTGCGCACGCCGGCGCAGCTCAAGCCGATCGTCGACCGCGCCAAAGCGGGCGGCGATCCGATGACGTTCGCGATGACGTTCCCGCCGGGCACGCACGCGATGTGGATCCGCTACTGGCTTGCGTCCGGCGGCATTCACCCGGACAAGGACGTCAGCCTCATCACCATCCCGCCCGCGCAGATGGTGGCCAACATGAAGGTCGACAAGATGGACGGCTTCTGCGTGGGCGAACCGTGGAACAACCGCGCGATCGAAGACGGCATCGGCTTCACTGCGATCACGACGCAGCAGATGTGGAAGGACCATCCCGAAAAGGTGTGTGCGTTCACCGAGGAGTTCGCGACCAAGAACCCGCGGACGGTCAAGGCGATTCTGAAGGCGCTGCACCTGGCGAGCGTACACCTCGACGACCTCAACAACCGGGCGAAGGCGGCGGAGGTGATCTCGCGGCCCGCGTACATCAACTGCCCGCCGTCGATCATCCTCGAGCGGCTGCTCGGCAAATACAACTACGGTGACGGCCGCACGGAGCAGGACCCGAACTACATGATCTTCTCGCAGCGCCGCTGCAATCTGCCGCAGCGCATCTACGGCGCGTGGTGGCTCACGCAGCTGCGACGGTGGGGATTCACCAAGGGTGCCCCCGACTACGCGGGGATTCCCGCGCGCGTGATTCGCCCTGACATCTATCTCGAGGCGATGAAGGAAATGGGCGTGAAGGTCGACGCCACTGAGGAGAAATCGATCACGCTCTTCGATGGCGTGTTCGACGGGAAGGACCCCGACAAGTACGCGCGTTCGTTCGCAATCAACAGCCTGGCTGGGTGACCGCGCGGGCTGAAGCCCGCGCTCTACGTTGTCGGAACCCCGTAGAGCGGTGGCTTCAGCCACCGCGTGGAGGGACCTTGACGAAACGCATTCTCAATCTCGTGCTTCCGCTGTGCGGCGTCGCTCTCGCCGTGCTCGCGTGGTGGGCGGCCAGCCGCGCCGTCGGCGAACTCCCCTCACCCGCGCGGACATGGGAGGAAAGCAAGCTGTACATCCTCGAACCGCTCGCCAAGCGCGGCGAGATGGATCAGGGCATCGTCCTGCTCGCGCTCTACAGCCTGCTGCGCGTGGCACGAGGATTTCTCCTCGGGATCCTCATCGCCACACCGATCGGGTTCCTGCTCGGCGTGTCGTCGACGCTGACGCGGATGTTCGATCCGATCATGCAGGTGCTGCGGCCGATCTCGCCGCTTGCCTGGCTGCCGCTCGGCCTCGTCATCTTTCAGAAGTCCGAGCCGGCCGCGCTCTTCGCGATCGCCGTGTGCTCGATGTGGCCGACGGTCATCAACACGATGATGGGTGTCCGCGCGATTCCGCAGGACTACTGGAACGTCGCGAAGGTGCTCCGGCTCTCCCGGTTCACGACGTTCACGAAGATCATCGTGCCGGCCACACTCCCCTACATGTTCACCGGCTATCGCTTGAGTCTCGGCATCGCCTGGCTCGTCATCGTCGCGAGCGAGATGCTGACCGGCACGCCGGGCGTTGGCGGCTTTCTCTGGCAGGAGTACAACAGCCTGGTCTACGCGCACATCCTGCTCGCGATCATCACGATTGGCGTCGTCGGCTTCGCCCTCGATCGCCTGATGGGCATGGCTGAAGCCAGACTGCGGACGGTGTGATGGCGTTCATCGAGATCGAGGGCCTCTCGAAGTCCTTCCAGGGCAGCGCCGGCACGCGCCACGTGCTGCGCCACATCTCGCTCTCAATCGAGCGCGGCGAGTTCGTGTCGATCGTCGGCGCCATGGGCAGCGGCAAGTCGACACTCCTCAATCTCCTCGCCGGCCTGACAGAGCCTGACACTGGAACCGTGACCGTCGGCGGCACTGTCACGCGCGGCGTCCGGAGTGACGCCGCGATGGTCTTTCAGAACTACTCGCTGCTGCCCTGGTTCACGGCGCTGGAGAACGTGCGGCTGGCGGTCGAAGCGGCCTGCCCCCAGCTGTCGAAGGAGGACCAGCGTGCCCGCGCGACCCGGACGCTGGAACGAGTCGGCCTCGGCAACGCGCTCCACAGACGACCGCGTCAGCTCTCGGGCGGCATGCGTCAGCGTGTGGCGATCGCCCGCGCGTTTGCGACGATGCCCGATGTGCTGTTTCTCGATGAGCCGTTCGGAGCACTCGATGCGCTGACACGGGAGACGCTACAGCAGGAGCTCGCACGTCTGTGCCGCGATGACGACCGTCGGGTGACGACCGTCATGATCACCAACAGCGTCGAAGAAGCCATCCTGCTCTCCGATCGGATCGTGCCGATGATCCCTGGTCCGCCTGCAACGCTCGGCACGCCGATCCCGGTCGAGCTCTCACGCCCGCGTTCACTCGCACAACTCGCACACGACGAACAAGCCACGCTCGCCCGCGCCCATGTCGTCGCAGCATTGACTGCTGCGCTTGGACGGAAGCGTTCGGCCGGCATGCTCCACTCCGACGCGGCGTCCGCCGTACTGCGGCCCGTGGCCGAGGAAACACGATGAACGTGCCTCTCGAGCTCACGGGTCTCACGAAGGTCTTCCCGACTTCGTCGGGTTCCTTTGTCGCCGTGAAGGATGTCAACGCCGGGATCGAGGTTGGCGAATTCGTGGCGATCCTGGGGCATTCCGGATGCGGCAAGTCGACGGTGCTGTCGATCCTTGCCGGCCTCGATCAGGCGACGCTCGGCGGCGTGGTCATCGACGGCAGACAAGTCACGACTCCGGGGCCCGAGCGCGCGATCGTGTTTCAATCGCCGTGTCTGCTTCCATGGCTCACGGCACAGCAGAACGTGCTGCTGGCCGCCTCGCAGGGAGCCGTTGCGAGAAGCCGCAGCGAGGCGCGAGCCGCCGCCGACCACTATCTTCAACTCGTGGGCGTCGACGATGCGGCGGACCATCTGCCGGCGCAGCTGTCGCTCGGCACGCAACAATGCGTCTCGCTGGCGCGCGCGCTGTCGGCGGAACCGCGATTCCTTCTACTCGATGAACCGTTCTCGATGCTCGACTCGCTGACGCGGTTCGAGCTGCAGGACGTGCTGCTCCGAGTATGGGAGGCGTCGGGCAAGACCGTCGTCATGGTGACGCACGATGTCGACGAAGCGCTCTACCTCGCCGATCGACTGATTCTCATGACCGACGGCCCGGAGGCCACCGTCGGCGATGAACTTCGCGTGCCATTCCCCCGCCCGCGTTCACGCGCTGCGGTGCTCGCGCATCCGCACTATCACGCGTGCCGCCGGCACGTGATCGATTTCCTCGAACACCACGCCCACCAATCGCGGCCAAGCGCAATTGACGACGTGTTGCGCATGTCGGTGCGAGGAACCTGACGGTTGTCGGTGCGATGTGGCTAACGCTATCGGTGCGATCCTCACTTACGATGGTCGGTGCGATCGGACTGACGCGTGTCGGTGCGATCCCAAGTCGCACCGACATGCGTCAGGATCGCACCGACGAGCGTGAGCGGGATCGCACCGACGAGCGTGAGCGGGATCGCACCGACCGCGTGAGCGGGATCGCACCGACGATCTCAGAGGGCTCGCACCGACCCTAGTCAGGGGGCTCGCACCGACAGCTTCAGTTCGGCAGTCTGTACGCTATCAACTCTGCGCTGTAGCCCGAGCCGCTCACGGCGACCACGATGTACTGCCTGCCGTTCAGCATGTAGCTCATGGGCGAGCCGCTCTGCGGAGCGGGCATGTAGACCCCGCCGACTTCCTTGCCGCTGGCCTTGTCGTACGCGCGCAGCATCGCGCCGCGCGCGCCGGAGGGCGTCGGTCCGAATCCCGGTTCGCCGACGACGAGCAGCGTCTTGGTCACCAACTGGCCAACCGTTCCCGTGCGGCCGGTGCGAGGAATCGTCAGTCCTTTGAGCGCGGGATTGTTGCGCACGTTGTCGGGTGTCTCGCCGTGAGCGACCTGCCAGATGATCTCGCCGGTCTTCATGTCGATCGCGCTGAGCTGACCGTATGGAGGCTTCATCAACGGCAGCCCGCGGACGGTTGGAGCGGCAGGCGCACCGCCCTCTCCACCGCCGGCGTTGGCGCCGGATCCGCCGGAGGTCCTGGCGCCGGTTTCCGCGTTCCCCTGCACGAACGGCAGATCGTTCTTGGTCGGATCGCGCGGGGGCACCAGTCCCAACAGGCTGAGCACCTTGCTCGACGACACATACAGAATCTGCGTCTCGGGATCGATCGAACCGCCCGGCCAGTTCGTGCCGCCACCCGCGGTCGCGATCGCGAGCGTCGCCAGCGGCCCGCCGAGTACGCTGACGACCGGCGGGGTGAAGACGGGACCGAGCTTGTACTTCGACGCGATCTTCTCGCCCTCGGCCCGCAGCTCCGGTGTGAAGTTGATCAAATCGTCGACGACGAATCCTTGCGTGTCGTATGCCTTTGGCCTGGTCGGAAACGGCTGCGTCGGCGAGTACCACTCACCGGGGACGGTCCCCTTCTCCACCGGCCGCTCTTCGATCGGCCAGATCGGCTGGCCGGTTTCGCGGTTGAACACATAAAGGAACGCCTGCTTCGTCGGCTGCGCGACCGCCTTGATCGTGCGTCCGTTCATCGTCACGTCGAAGAGAATCGGCGCGCACGGGATGTCCATGTCCCAGATGCCGTGGTGCACGAGCTGATAGTGCCACTTGCGTTTGCCGGTCTGCAGATCGACCGCAACGAGAGTCTCACCGAAGAGACCGTTACCCGGCCGCATGCCGCCGAAATAGTCGCCGGTCGGCATCTCCACCGGGAGATACACGAGCCCGAGCTGCTCGTCGACGCTGATTTGTCCCCAGACACCGGCATTACCGGTGTAGACCCACGAATCCTTCAGCCACGTGTCGCTGCCGAACTCGCCAGGCTCGGGAATCGTGTGAAAGATCCAGAGACGCTTGCCGGTGCGCACGTCGAACCCGCGCACGTACCCCTTCACGTTCGTCTTGCCGGTCGGCACCCCGCCCGACTTGTGGGCCGCGCCGACGATGACGACGTCCTTTGCGACGACCGGCGTGGCATGCAGACCGATCTCGGCGGACAGCGGATCGATCGTCTGGTCGTCGTTCTGCTTCAGATCGACGATGCCGTTCACGCCGAAGCCGGGAACGCGAATGCCGGTCCTGGCGTCGAGCGCGACGAGTTGATAACCGGGTGTCACGTAGAGAATCCGCGCGTCCTTGCCATCGGACCAATACGCCAGGCCGCGCCCCGAGAGCTGCCGCGGTGCCGCGGCACCGCGCGCGCCCTCCTGCTCGCTGTGCATCCAGATCTGTTCACCGGTCGCGGCATCGAGCGCGACGACCGCGCGGCGCGTCCCGGCGGTCGTATAGATCACGCCTTTCACCATCAGCGGCGTTCCTTCGAACTGGAACTCAGGCCGCGGGCCGAGGCTGTCTGTCTTGAACCGCCACGCAATCTCGAGCGTGTTGAAGTTGGCAGCGGTGATCTGATCGAGCGGCGCGTATTTCGTGTTGCCGAGATCGCCGCCGTAGGTCGGCCACTCACCATTGGTGGTGCCGCGCTGTGCCGAGACGCCCATGGCCAGGGCGCCGACCAGCCCAATCGCCAGCATCCACGCCGTCGTCTGACGCCGCATCGTCGCGTTCATCGCGGTGCTCCTGTATCTTGCGTGACTGGATATTATTTGTCTATACTGCATAGACAATTGTGAGCCGCCTGAAGGCGGCCCCTACGGACGATGACTACCGACCCGAGTCTCCTCAAAAAAGCCAGGACTGCCGGGGCGCAACTCGCCGAGGCCGAACGGCAGGTCCTCGTGTCGCGCGCAGACTACCACACCGCGATTCGTCGTCTCCATCAAGCCGGCAGCCCGCTCCGCGAGATCGCCGAGCAGCTGTCGTTGAGCCACCAGCGCGTGCAGCAGATCGTCAACGCCGCCGGCGGCAGCTGGTGGCAGATGTGGCGGGGCCGGCGCGGCACACGGGACGCCGTGTGCACGTGGTGCGATCGTCCGCCGAGCGAGGTGGCCAAGCTCATCGCCGGACCCACGGTGTTCATCTGCGATGAATGCGTCGCCGCCGCCGAGCGGCAACTGGCCCCTTCATCGGCAGAGCCGCGGCTTCAGCCGGCGCGACAGAGCGCCGCGACCAGCCGTCGCTGTGCGTTCTGCTCGCGACGCGCGAGCAAGGATCGCTCGCTCGCGCCGGCCCCGTACAGCATCTGCAGCGACTGCCTGCACGCCTGCCGCGAGATCCTGGACGCGTCTACTTGACCGCTGCGGCGCCCGCCGTTGCGGTCGTCCCGTCCTGCTGGCTGGTGCCGCCGGACGCGCCGATCGCGCCGACGATGCGTCCGCCCATCATCAGCGGCACGCCGCCCTCGACCGCGACCGCGCCTGCGAGCGACAGAATCCGCCAGCCCTCGCCGCCCGCGGCGAGCGCATCCTGGAACGCTTTGGTCGGCCGTTTGAAGCGCGCCGCCGAACGCGCCTTCGCCTGTGCGATGTCGACGCTGCCGACCTGCGTGTTGTCCATCCGCTCGAAGTAGACCAGCTCGCCCCACGGATCCACGATCGCGATCGCCATCGTCCACTGGTTCTTCTTCGCTTCGGCGATCGCTGCGGCGGCGATCGGCTTCGCCTGGTCGGCGGTGATCGGATTCCCATACATGGCCGGTGGCCCCTGGGCAGCAACCGACGGCGCCATCAACACGGACGCCATCAACAGCGCCGCGGATACGAGTCGTGATGTGTTCGTCATAGTCGCGGGATTATACGCGCTGCCTGTATGCAGAATGCAGAATGCAAAATGCAGAACACTGTCTCGCCCTCGAGGCCGCGACGCGGACGGCAGATCGTGTCTGCATTCTGCATTCTGCATTCTGAATTCGTATAAATTCAGCAAATGAGCGCGCACGCAATCCTCTGCACCGTCGTCGATCGGCCCGGCATGCTCTCCGATCTCACCAGGGTCCTGGCCGATCACGGCGCCAACATCACCTACGTGGACATTCACGCCGGCGGCCCGTCGGTCGGGATCTACTTCGAGCTCACCGTGCCCGACGAGCGGCTCGACGCCGTGCTCAACGGGCTCCGCGGCGTGCCACAGGTTTCGCAGGTCGACGAAACACCGTCGTTCGCCAAGATCTACGGCAAGCGGATCATCGTGATGGGTGGGGGCGCGCAGGTCGGACAGGTGGCGATGGGTGCGATCACGGAAGCCGATCGGCACAACATCCGCGGCGAACGCATCTCGGTCGACACCATCCCGCTCGTAGGCGAGCAGGAACTGGCGGCGGCGGTTCGCGCCACCGGTCGTCTGCCCCGCGTGAAGATGCTCGTGCTCGCCGGCGCGCTGATGGGCGGCGACATCTCGACCGCAGTTGAAGAGGTTCGGGCGATGGGCCTGCGGGTCATCTCACTCAACATGGCGGGCAGCGTCCCCGACGCCGCCGATCTCGTCGTCAGCGATCCCGTGCAGGCCGGTGTGATGGCGGTGATGGCAGTCGCTGACACGGCCAAGTTTGATCTGATGCGGCAACTGAAACGGCGCTACTGAACGGATCGGCTGCATTCACTTGTAGATAGCGGGGGAGACGGGGGAAAAAGGGATCACACGGAGTCGCCCATGAGCGCGGCTCACCCCGTTCCATGAAAGTCGGCGAGCGACTTTGAGAGCAGACAACGGGGGAGACGGGGGGAACGGGATGGTCACACGGGGATAACGGTGGAAACCGGGGGCAACGGGAATTGTCGATCTTGATCACGTCGCCGTCATGTCCCGTTTCCCCTGTTTTCTCCGTTGTCCCCGTGTTGATGCCTTTCTCCGTTTGCTCCGTCGTCTCCGTTTCCGGCATCGGATCAGCGCCGCGACTCGCTCCAGGATTCACCGCGGCGCGCACGCGACGCGCGCTCGATCAGCTGAATGAACTCGGCGCGGTAGCCTTCACCATCCTGCCCGCGAAACGTCCGCGCACGAGCGGCAGCCGACTCGAACGACGCATCGCCGCGTGATGGCGACTCGCGCAGCAACATGCCGAACTCCGCGACCGCGGACGCGAAGCCGACATTAGCCCCCATCGGCGACGGTTTGTTCATCTGCACCCGGCTGAGGAGCCGGCTCGAGTCGCCGTCGGGCGCCTTGTAGCGCACCTTGACCGTCATGAGCTCGCCCGACGCCACGGCGCGGGCCTCACGCGACTCGCGTTGGTACTTGAGACGATCGACCTTGACCGCGTCGACCTTCACGCCGATCGGCACGATCTCATAGAGCGCTGTCACCGAGTGGCCGGCGCCGATCTCGCCGGCGTCCTTCTTGTCGTCGTTGAAGTCCTGATTCTCGAGGAGCCGATTCTCGTAGCCGATCAGACGATAGGCCGAGACCCCCCGCGGATTGAACTCCACCTGGATCTTCACGTCCTTGGCGATCGTCTCGAGCGTGCCGCCCGCTTCCTTCACGAGCACTTTGCGCGCCTCGCGCAACGAATCCAGATAGGCGTAGTTGCCATTGCCCTTGTCCGCCAGCTTCTCCATCGTCGAGTCCTTCAGGTTGTCTGTGCCGACGCCGAGGACCGACAGGAACACACCGCTTTCGCGCTCACGCTCGATGAGCTGCACCAACTCGCTCTGGCTGGTCACACCGACATTGAAGTCGCCATCGGTCGCGAGCACGACGCGATTCACGCCACCGCGTATGAAGTTCGCGCGCGCCACCTCATACGCGAGCCTGATCCCCGCCGCGCCGTTGGTGGATCCACCCGCTTCGAGTCGCGCGAGCGCCTGATGGATGCGCTCCTTCTGATCGCCAGGGGTCGAGGGCAGCACGAGTCCGCTGGAGCCGGCATAGACGACCATTGCCACCCGATCGCGCTCCGTCAGAATGTCTGTGAGCATCCGCATCGCGGTCCGCACCAGCGGGAGCCGTTCCGGAGGCATCATCGATCCCGACACGTCGATAAGAAACACGAGATTGCGCGGAGACGGATCGCGATCGGGCAGCGCGCGCCCCTGCAACCCGATGAGTGCGAGCCGATGGCGCGAATTCCAGGGACAGGCGGTCAGCTCCGTCGTGATCGAGAACGGCGCGCCGTCGGTGGGCTGCGGGTAATCGAAACGGAAGTAGTTCACGAGCTCCTCGATGCGCACCGCACCCGCCGGCGGCAGTTCACCTTCCGTGAGGAACCTTCGAACGTTCGCATACGACGCGGTGTCGACATCGATCGAGAAGGTTGAGAGCGGATCCGCGTCGACGCGATGGAATCGGTTCTCTTCGATGTCATCGTATGCCGCGGTGTTGAACCGACGGACACGCTGATCGGGTGGTACGGTGAACCCGACCGGCCCCGGCGCTTGACGCCCGCGCTGCGAGACCGACCGCGCTGACCGCACGTCGACCACTGGCGCTTCTGCCCTGACCGTGATTGACTCAGCAAGCGAGGCGACAGTCATCGCGAGCGTGAGCCGCATGGTCTGACCGCCGGACATCGTGATCGTCTGACGGATAGTGCTGAAGCCGGCAAGAGCGCCTTCGATCTGGTATTCGCCGGGTGCGACGCCGACGAACACGAATTCCCCGCGCTCATTCGTGACGGTACTGCGCGCGGCAGTCCCGGTCAGCGTGACGGTGACCCCTGGTATTACGGCGCCGCTCGTGTC
Source organism: Vicinamibacterales bacterium (assembly GCA_036407095.1). Lineage (GTDB taxonomy): Bacteria > Acidobacteriota > Vicinamibacteria > Vicinamibacterales > UBA2999 > Gp6-AA40. The sequence goes on from DASWZV010000115.1 coordinate 145,688, forward strand.
GGTCACGATGCCCCTGACGACACCGAGTTCGCCTTGGGCCGCGAACAGAGGAACCAGGAACACGACGACAATAACAAAAGCCCAGATGCGCGTACGCATGGCTTCACCTCCAGGCAGGCGGTTATCGTCGATCCGGATCGACTGTCGGGCGAGCGCAATGGCAAAGCTCGTGCCTCGACCAACCCTGACATTGGCGTGACACACCCGTGAACGTCAGACGATGGCGAACGTTCGAGACGATTCTATGGATCGGAGAACTCTATCGGCTTGGATCGGGGAGCGTGATGCGCCTGACCGCGCAGGCTGAAGCCTGGGCTCTACGACAACGTTCCAGGCGGGACCGCGTAGAGCGGTGGCTTCAGCCAACGCGACGACACCGTTCGAGCACAGAGAGCGGCGGCTTCAGCCACCGCGTTCAGTGGTCAGGGCTGGTTCGACGACCAGCTGATGCTGCGGATGCGCCAGTCGCCGGTGTCGCGCGTCAGGATCATCAGCTGCGTGATGATGTACTTCTCGGGGTTGCCCTCGTCGTACTCCGCGCGGGAGATGACCCAGGCGGTATCGCGGCCGTCGAACGTCACGCGGAGCGGGCCACGCATGGCCTTGACCTTCTGCTCGAATTCGATGTCCGCGGGGAGATGGTTCATTTCGTATTCAGCCCGCGTTTCTATCCGTCCCGATTCGATGAACACCGCGTCGGGTGCGATGAGGCGCATGACGTCGGCGGGTTTGGCAGCTGTGATCCCCGCGTAAAAGGTGTTCACGACCGCGACGACGTCCGCTTCCTTTGGTGGGGGCGGCGTCCGGGCGCACGCCGACTGGGAGGCGATGAGGACGACGAACCCATAGCAGCAGACGCGAGCGGCTGTCATGGCGGATAGTCTATGGGTGATTCGCGATCGTAGATTAGCGAATCGTTAATGATTGCCGCGAAGTCGTAGAGCGTCGTGCAGCATCGCGCCCAGGCGGACATGGAGGTCATCAAGGCTGCCTACGCTGCGAAGCCGTTATTCAGCAGCGGCAAACGACGTCGACTCGTGGACGATCGCGAACGGCGTCGCGCGGTAGTATCTCCCCACGACGCCATCCACAACGCGGTAGCATCCGAGCGTTCTGTCGCGTTACCCCGCCTTGGCGGGCGCAATGGTCAGCTGATTCTGGATCGTGTAGCCCTTCGCCTTGTCACGCGCGATCTGTTCAGCGATCGTCTTCTGCTGAGCGGTCGGCACCGTGCCCTTTAGCACCACCGTCTTGGTGTTCGTCACGGTATCGACGTTGATGTTGGTGGCATCGACGCGACCGTCAGCAATCAGTGCCGACTTCACGTCGGCGGTGTTCACGCCTCCAGCGGTCTTCTCGACTGCCTTCTCCGTATCCTTCTGGGCACCTTTGACAGTGTTGGCGCACCCGCCGGCGAGCGCCGCGGCAAGCACGCACGCACACAGGCCTGATATGGTTCTGCTCACGTTCATTCTCCCAGGGGGAGTTCGTCACGCTTCTTCTCATGCCTAGCACGGGCGATGCCATGGTTCGCGCCGCGTCCGTCCTTATCTTTTGGCTGTGTCAGTCTGCTGATGAACGTTCACGCGGCCCAAATTACCGGGTGCGTGAAGAATCCGACCTGAACGTTTGCAGCTTCGGTACACTCAACCGATGGGGGCGGGAATCGTGCTCTGCGGTGGCAAGTCGACCCGCATGGGCACGTCGAAAGCGCTGCTGCAATTCGGACCGGAGACCATGCTGCAGCGTGTGGTGCGATTGCTGAGCGAGGTGGTGCCGACGATCGTCATCGTCGCTGCGGTGGATCAGGATCTTCCCGAGCTTCCACGACACGTGGCGATCGCCCGCGACGAGCAGGAGGAACGGGGCCCGCTCGAAGGGCTTCGCGCGGGCCTGAAAGCGCTGCCATCGGATGTCGAGCGTGCGTACGTCACGAGCTGCGACGTGCCGCTGCTCGTGCCCGGGTTCGTCCGGCAGATGCTCGACCTTTCGCGCGGCTACGACATCGCGGTGATGGACATCGACGGCTTCACGCACCCGCTGTCTGCTGTCTACGCGCGCTCGACGCTCCCGCACATCGAGGCGCTGCTGGCCCAGAACCGGCTTCGACCGGCGCTCCTCTTCGATGCGGCGAAGACGCGGCGGGTACGGCCCGCCGACGTCACTGTCGATCCCGACCTGCGGACGCTACGCAATCTCAACACGCGTGAGGATTACGAGCGGGCGCTCGTCGAGGCGGGGCTTTAGAGCCTGGGCACTTCCTCGCCCAGCGCCGTCGCCAGATCGATCTGATGCTCCTGCTCCTGCCTCAGGATCTCGCGAATATCCTCGGCGAGCGCGTACTCGTGCAACGCCTCGCACTGCACGACACGTTCCCGATAGGCGCGGATCGTGTCGTTCTCGTTCTGAAGATCCGCGCGCAGCATCTCGCGTGCATCGTCGCTCTGCTTCACCGGCAACGTCGTCACGCTCGGCATGCCACCCAGATAGTCGATCTGCTTGGCAATGGTGAGCGCGTGCTGCAGTTCCTCTCCAGCGTGCACCTTCAACTCTTGGGCAATGGCCATGTATTCCGCGCCCTTCAGCACCTGGGAATACACGACGTAGGCGATGATGGCCTGGTATTCCCGCGCCAGGTCTTCGTTGAGTTTTTCGATCAGCTTCTCACGTGTGATCTTCGTCGTCTCAGTGGCAACGCTCGCCATAGCACTACTCCCCCAGAAGTAAGAGTAAGAGTCGCTCCGCGGCTCAGTCGTAGGAGCAGATACGCAAGGCCCGTGCTAGACGCGCGAAGGGGAAGGGCTGAGTTCCGCATGTCTCCTGTCCGGGTCGTCGTCAGCGCCCGCAACTCGGCAGGAAGATTTTTGACGGTCTCGCTGGCTGACTCGTGCCGGGAGGATCGGCCTCGGTCCCGCGATCTTCAACGCCGCGTTGCCAGGGGTCCAGGAGCTCACAACCCGCGGGGCGGCGCCGAACGCCAATGCCCGTACGGTCGAGAAAAGCAGCTTCTTCTGATCCATCCCGTCTCGATCGGCATGGCGGGGGAACCGATGGATTCTGAGGAACGATCTGATTCTGTCCCGGGCTCACCGTTTCAAGGTTTTTGAATCACCGCGTCAATCATCAATAATTGGAGTCATGTTCAAAGCTCGGAGACCGACTCGCGTCTACGACCGCCTGTCACAGCCGATGGTCCGAGAACGAGGCGCCCTTCGTCCGGCAAGCTGGGACGAGGCGCTCGATCGCGCGGCGGCTGGATTTCGGCGCAACATCGATGCCCATGGACCGAATGCGCTCGGGATCTTCTCGTGCTCGAAGTCCACGAACGAAGTGAACTTCATGGCTCAGAAGATCGCCCGGGTCGCATTTGGCACCAATAACATCGACAGTTGCAACCGGACTTGACACGCCCCCAGCGTCGTCGGTCTGGCGACAGCATTCGGTGCGGGTGGAGGCACGAGTTCCTACCGCGAAGTTGAGGAGACGGATGTCGTCCTCCTGTGGGGATCGAACGCGCGCGCGGCGCACCCGATCTGGTTCCATCATCTGCTGAAGGGAATCCGGAACGGGGCGCGGCTCTACGTCGTCGATCCGCGACGGACGGAGTCTGCCCAGTGGGCAGATGTCTGGATGGGCCTTCATGTCGGCAGCGACATCGCTCTGGCCAACACGATGGCGCGCGAGATCATCCATGCCGGCCTGGCAGATGATCGCTTCATTGCGAATGCGACTGAAGGGTTCGATGCCTATCGAGCAGCAGTGGAACCGTACACACTCGACTTCGGGGAACGGGCAACCGGCGTTCCGGCCGATGTCATCCGCGAGGCTGCCCACACCTACGCACGCGCCGACAAGGCCATGGTGTGCTGGACGCTGGGCATCACCGAGCACCACAACGCGGTCGACAACGTGCTGGCGCTCATCAACCTCGCGCTGCTGACCGGACACGTCGGCCGTTGGGGTTGCGGCTGCAATCCCTTGCGCGGTCAAAACAACGTGCAGGGCGGCGGCGACATGGGCGCGATTCCGAACAAGCTTCCCGGCTTTCTGGACATCGAGGAAGATGCCGAAGCCCGCGAACGCATCGGCCGTCTCTGGGGCGTGACGATTCAGCCGAAATACGGCTACCACCTCACCGAGATGCTTCACGCGATGTCGCGGCGCGAGCTGACGTCGCTTTACGTTATCGGCGAGAACCCCGCGCAGTCGGATGCCGACCTGCGCCACGTCCAGGACGCGCTGGCCGGTCTCGATCACCTCGTCGTCCAGGAAATCGTGATGACGAAGACGGCCGAGTACGGGCACGTCGTCCTGCCCGCCGCCGCGACCTGGTGCGAGGGCGAGGGCACCGTCACCAACAGCGAGCGTCGAGTCCAGCGCGTCAAAAAAGTCGTCGACCCGCCGGATGGCGCGAAGGACGAACTCTGGATCATGTCCGAGATCGCGCGCCGGCTGGGCCACGACTGGGGAATGCCGACTGCGGAAGACGTCTGGAACGAATTCCGTGTCGTGGCGCCGCACTTTGCCGGCGGCATGACCTACGCCCGGCTCGAAGCACTCGGCGGCATTCAGTGGCCGTGTCCGACCGAATCACATCCCGGCGAGACCTTTCTCCATGGGCGTCTGTGGGAAGTCCCGCGACGCGGCCCCGCCGCGCCGTTCTCCGTCGTCCATCACGATCCGCCGGTCGAGCGTCCCGACGACAGCTACCCGTTCTTGTTGACCACTGGCCGTCGGCTGGAGTCGTACAACACCGGCGTGCAGACTGCTGGTTATGACTCGCCGCTCCACAAGGGCGAGACCTTGGACATCTCGCCAGAGGACGCTGCGCGTCTGGGTATCGATGACGGCGATCTCATGCGGATCGAATCGCGCCGCGGCAAGGTCGAAGCACCAGCCAGAATCGACGAATCGCTGCGTCCGGGCATGGTGTTCATGACACTGCATTTCCCCGACGATGTGGCGACCAACCTGCTGACCATCGACGTCTCCGATCCAAAGTCGGGTACCGCCGAGTTCAAAGCCTGTGCAGTCCGCCTCGCGCGTGTGTTGCCGCAATCGGGTCCAGCGTTGACCACACCGGCGACCGTGTCGGCCAAGGGCGCCCACTGATGGATATCCGTCGCATCGAGGCAGACCCGACCGATGATGAGCGGGCCGCCGTGGATGCTTTGTTGGAGCCGCCCACGTCAGCCTGGGATGGCGGAGCACGTGGCAGTCAGCTCGACGCCCATGTCTCGTATGTCGGAGGCCATGACTCCCGCGCGATGCGCCAGTGGCTGTTGCCTGCGCTGCAAGCCCTGCAGGCGCGTGTCGGCTGGATTAGTGAAGGTGGTCTGGGCTACGTTTGCGACCGTTTGAACGTGCCGCCCGCGGATGCCTGGGCGGTCGCCACCTTCTACGCATTGCTCGCGACCTCACCGCGTCCAAAACGTGTGGTGCACGTGTGCGACGACATCGCGTGCAAGTGCGCCGGGGCGGATGGCGTGATCGCCGCGCTCGAATCTGTTGCCGGGCCCGATCTTCATCACGCGCCGCACGGCTCGCACATCAGGGTCGGAGACGGCGCGGTCTGGATGCGATCGCCCTGCCTGGGCATGTGCGACCAGTCACCAGCGGCACTGGTGACAGATGCCGGCGTACACCCGCGCGAGCGGCTGCTCGGACATGTCACCGCGAACAGCCTCGCCGATGTGCTGTCAGGTGGTGACCCCGCTCCTGCCCCAGCGCGTCCGATTGTTCACCAGCCATCGGGCCAGCTACATCTGCTGCGGCTGATCGGCCGGATCGATCCGACCAGCCTCGACGAGTACCGATCGGCAGGCGGATACCGCGCACTCGAACGTGCCCTCGACATGGGAGCGGAGGCCGTCATCGCCGAAGTAACGGCGTCGAAGCTGCTAGGCCGGGGTGGCGCCGCGTTTCCGACCGGGCGCAAGTGGGCGGCCGTTCGCACGCAGCCGGCACGCCCTCATTACCTAGTCTGCAATGCCGACGAATCGGAGCCGGGGACGTTCAAGGATCGCATTCTGATGGAAGGAGATCCGTTCGCACTGGTCGAGGCGATGACCATCGCGGCGTTCGCGGCCGGGTGCGAGCAGGCCTACCTATACATCCGAGGCGAATACCCGCTGGCGTTCGAGCGCATGGACCACGCGATTCGCGAGACCAGACGCCGTGGGCTGCTCGGCCCGAACATCCTTGGACGCGATCTCTCCTTCGATATCGAGATCCGACGCGGCGCCGGCGCCTACATTTGCGGCGAGGAAACCGCGCTCTTCGAGTCGATCGAAGGCAAACGCGGTGAGCCGCGGAACAAGCCGCCGTTCCCCGTGAACGCTGGCATCTTCGGCAAGCCGACCGTCGTCAATAACGTCGAGACACTGGCCAACATTCCGCGCATCATTATCGAGGGCGGTGCGGCGTTCGCGTCTGTGGGCACGCCTCAATCGACGGGCACGCGCCTCTTCTGCGTGTGCGGTCACGTGCAGCAGCCCGGCCTCTACGAAGCGCCTTTCGGCACGACACTCCGTACCGTGATCGAGATGGCGGGCGGCCTTCGTGCAGGCAGACGCCTCGAGGCCGTCCTGCTCGGCGGCGCCGCGGGCACCTTCGTACGGCCGGATGATCTCGACTTGAAGTTGACTCACGAAGACACGCGCGCGACAGGCACGACGCTGGGCTCCGGCGTCGTCATGGTGGTGGACGACACCATCGACATCCGCGATCTGATCCTGCGCATCGCCGCATTCTTTCGTGACGAGTCGTGTGGGCAGTGCGTCCCTTGTCGCGTCGGAACGGTCCGGCAGGAAGAAGCGCTCCATCGCATCGCCAAGGCGCGCACGCGGGGCGGACTTGCGACGGAAGTCGCATTGCTCGAAGACGTGGGCGTCGCCATGCGCGACGCATCGATCTGCGGCCTCGGCCAGACCGCCTATGCGGCCGTTGAGTCGGCGATCAAGCGACTGCGCCTCTATGAACCCCGGAACCAAGCGTCATGACCGCACCAGTAACCCTCATCAATATCGGCCGGAAGCGGGTAGAACCACCCACGGTCACGCTCACGATCGACAGCCGTCGAGTATCGGTGCCAGAGGGCACGACCATTCTCGGTGCAGCCGCGAAGTTGGGCATCACCATTCCAACGCTCTGCTATCTCGAAACGCTCCGTCCCGTGAACGTGTGCCGGCTATGCGTCGTGGAAGTGGAAGGCGCTCGCGTGCTCGTCCCGAGCTGTGCGCGAGCGGTTGAAGCCGACATGGTCGTGCACACGCGGTCGCCGCGTGTGGTTCACTCGCGCCGTCTCGTGCTCGAACTCCTCGCGTCCTCGGTGGATCTGTCGACCGCCCCCGGCATGGCGGATCTGGTCGCCGAGTACGAATGTGCCCCCGAGCGCTACGGTCCACCCGCCCCGCCGAGTGCCGCCCGCGATCTCGCGATCGCCGGCCACCATGAGGCCCCAGCTGTCGAGTACGCGGCCACCGTCGCCCAGCCCGTTAAAATCGACAACGACTTGTACGTTCGCGACTACGGCAAATGCGTGCTCTGCTACAAGTGCGTCGAGGCGTGTGGAACGGACTATCAGAATACTTTTGCGATCGCCGTGGCGGGACGCGGCTTCGATGCCAGGATCTCGACGGAGTTCGTGGTGACCTTGCCGGACTCCGCTTGTGTGTATTGCGGCAACTGCATCGCGGTGTGCCCTACCGGCGCCCTCATGGCGAGCCGCGAGCACGAAATGCGCGCTCGCGGTGAGTGGGACGAAGGGCGACAGACGTCTGGGGACACCATCTGCCCCTACTGCGGCGTCGGCTGCACCCTGCGCCTCCACGTACAGGACGGCGCCATCGTCAAAGCAACCTCGCCGTTCGAGAACGACATCACACGGGGCAATCTCTGTATCAAAGGCCGCTTCGGGTGGCAGTTCGTGCAGCCTCGGTCGAAAACATGAGTGCGAACGATTCTGACAAGGCAGGCCTTGCCGGTCCGTTTCCGGGACTCGGCTATGACCAGCCTGTCAGCGATCGCGAGTTCACATCGCTCACCGACTCGAATGCCGAGCCGATGCGTGCGCCCGTCGCCGAAGAAGTCCCGATCGCCTTTGTCTACTGTCAGCGTACTCATGCGGTGATGATGGCAACGCCGTGCGATCTCGAGGACCTGGCCGTCGGCTTCAGCCTGAGCGAAAGCATCGTCGAGCACGCCAGCGAGATCAGCGGCGTCACTGTCTCTCGTCACAGTCGCGGGATCGATCTCATCATCGATGTCGCAGCTTCTGTGGCGGATCGACTCGCGGCTCGTTCTCGGGCGATCGCCGGCCGCACGGGGTGCGGGCTATGTGGTGTCGAAGCAATCGACGATGCTGTGCGGATACCGCCCCGGGTCACATCGACTCTCACGGTCACGGCCGACGCGATCTGGCGGGCGGCGATGGCGCTCGAACGCCAACAGCCGCTGAATCGTGACACGCATGCCATTCATGGCGCGGCGTGGGCCACCGCATCGGGCGAAGTTCGAATAGTAAGGGAGGATGTCGGCCGTCACAACGCGCTCGACAAGGTCCTCGGTGCTTTGGCACGTGCAGGTATCCCGGCGGGCGATGGATTCGTGGTGGTCACCAGTCGCGCCAGCTTCGAGCTCGTGCAGAAAGCGGCGGTGTTTGGGATTCCGATCCTGGCTGCGATCTCGCGGCCAACAGGTTTGGCCGTGCGCATGGCGGACGCCGCAGGCATGAGCCTTCTCGGGCTCGTACGCGGACGGTCGGCCAACGTTTACGCGCACCCTTCACGAGTCTGCGGGGAAGGGTTGGCTGACGTCTGATGGTGCGATCGGCGGCCTCGATGATGACGAGCGAGGCCGTGTTCAGCGATATCTGGAAATTGCCGGCGGCTCTGTGATCCGGGCGCAGTCGAAGGCGGCCAGCACGAGCGGCGAGATCGGATCGCGATCCACGGCGACCAGTCCGATGCTGTGCTCGACCATCGGATCGGTGAGCGGCACAGCATGAACGTCGGAGATCAGCCCCATCACTTCGAGGAAGTATTCCGGGATGATACTGGCGAGTCCCATCAGATGGACGTTCGCACAGATTGATGACCGAGTCCGTTTCCAGTCTCGGAATCGGTGCGGAGTTGGCCGATCGGAACGCGCGGTCGATGATGCGCCGGTTCTGCATGTCTGGCGTCAGCAGTCAGAGCGGTTCCTTCGCGGCATCGGCCCAGGTGACTGATGACGCGTGCGCCAGGGTAGGGTCCGCGCGCACCAGCAGACAATAGCGCTCCATGTAGACCGCTTCCGACCGCATACCTTCGATCGGCTCGTTGTCGAGGTAGGTCAGAGCGCGACGAGGTACTGGAGCTGCCTGATGTCCATCGCTGCAGGGTAGAGGATCCGCTCCACAAACGGATCATTTCGCGGCTTCACGACGCTGCGCGATCTAACACGCACCGAATTGCAGTCATGTCAGCGGCCTGACAGGATCGTCAGACCACTGCGGCCGGCATTTCGATGCGCGGCGCCACAAGCTGCGTGCGGCTATGTACTTATAGCGTCCTGCCGCCAAGCACATTCGTGGCACATCGATTGCGAAACTGTACGCTGTGCGCAGGCGCTAGACGACGCAATTCGTCTATCGCCCCCTTCAGCACGGGAACCCGGATGCCGCTGAACGTGCAAGCCGACACTGGCCGACTACTGGCCGTCGAACCAGACGCCTCTCAGGCAGAAGCCCTCCGCCTGTTCGTCCGCGAGGGGCTGAGGGGCGCCGATCTGGTCATCGTCTCATCGGCGTACGCTGCGGTCGTCGCCATCAACCGTCAGGTTCCCGACGTCGTTCTCTTCAGCCAATCGATCGTCGACAAGCATCGGGACCGCGTGCTCGACCACCTGCGGTCGACGATCCGGCCTGCCGTGCCGCAGCGTCTGACGCTCCCCCCGCTGCGTCAGTGCGATCGTGTCTCGCTCGCGAGCCAGATCACGAAACTCGTGGCCAAAGCGCAGGAATTGCGGCCTCGAGGGGCTCGTTCGACGCCCGCCGCTGGCCCCACTGCAACGTCGAAACCAGCACCGTCGGTTGTCGCACCGTCTCCCGTTGCGCGGGCGGCGAGTGGGCCGGCAGCGGCCACCCCGCCGGTCGCGACTCCTTCACGCACCAAGCCGCCTGCCGCTGTGCCATCTGTCCGCCCATTGCCGGCCGAACCGTCCCCTCCCGCCACGTCGTCTCGACATCCGCGGTCGCCGCGCGATCTGGAGGCGCTGAAGCGCGCGGCACCAACGTCCACGCTCGATCTGGAATCGCTGTCGCTCGAAGAGCCGCCATCGATGCGCTCGGAGCCGATCCGGCCACCCATGGGTGATCCGGGTTCGGAGGTCGAGGCCCCGAAGATGCTGGATGGGCCGTCGCTGAAGGAACTGGAATCGATCGTCGGCGGTTTGCGGGCCGATGCGATGTCGATCGAGGTCTCGACCTCTCCAGGCCCGGAGGCCGTCCCCGCCAAGACCGAGGCGCACACCCACGAGGAGCTCGAGTCCTCGATCCACGGGCTCGTGCACCCCCCCGAGGGTTCGAACGCTTCGCAGCCGTCGCGTGCCGAGGCGATCGATGCGGAGGTGCACCAGGCGGAGATCGCGCTCGTGCAGGCCATGGCCGACGCGAAGCTCGCCGAGGAGCTCGAACGTGTTCGCGCAGAAGCGGCCGAACAGCGTGCGGCCGAACTGGCCCGCATCGAACACGAGGCAGCAGCCCTGCGCGAAGCGGCGGTCGCGGAGGCGCGCGCCCGCGCGGACGCGCAAGCACGCGAAGCGGTGAACGCCGAGCTCGCCCGTGTACGGCAGGAAGCCGAAACCAAGCTGCATGACGAGCTGATTCGCGTTCGCGCGGACGCGGACCGGGCGCTGGCCGCCGAGCTCGATCGGTCGAAGGCCGAAGCCGATTCGGTGCTCGAGGCTCAACTCGCCCACGCAGAGGTCGAGGCCGGCGCCATGCGGGACCGGGCGCTGCGGGCTGCCCGCGCCGAGGCGGAGGAGCAGGCGCGGCACGCGGCCGAGCAGCAGGCCGCGCGGGCGGCGGAAGAAGTCGCGCGCGTCAAGAAAGAAGCAGAAGCGCGCCTGGTGGCGGAAGCTGCGCGCGTGAAGCAGGAGACGGAAGCGCGGTTCGCCTCGGATGCCACGCGCGCCGCTGAAGAAGTCGCGCGCGTCAAGGCGGAAACGGAAGCGCGTCTGGCCGCCGAACTCGTGCGCGTCCGCGAGCAGGCCGAGGCACAGCTGCAGGCGCAGATGGAGCGCGTGCGTCAGGAAGCGGAAGAAGCCAGGCGCGTTCACGACGAAGCGGCCGCACGCAAAGCCCGGCGCCTGGCCGAGGAGACTGCCGAAGCGGCACGGGCGCGCGAAGTGGCGGAGGCCAAACTCCAGGACGAGATGGAGCAGCTGCGGCAGGAAATGGCCGCCGCTCGTCTCGCGCACGAGCGTGACCAGCTGGAGGCTGAAAATGCTCGCGATGCGGCGACGCGCGACGCGCGCGACATGGCGCAGAAGGCTGCGGCCGCGGCACTCGCGGCGGAAGTCGCGCGTGCCAGAGACGGAGCCGATGCGCAGCTGAAAGTCGAACTCGAACAAATCCGCAAGTATGCCGAAACCACCAGGCTCGCGCAGGAGCGTGCGCAGAAGGACGCCGAAGATGCGCGGGCACGCGCAGCGCAAACGGCGGAGCGTACGGCACATGAATCGGCGGCACGCGCGCTCGAAGTGGAAGTCGCCCGTGTGAGAGCACAGGCCGAATCGAGCCTGCAACAGGAGCTCGAGCGGCTGCGTATCGAAGCCGCCGAAGCGCGGGAGAAGAGCCAGCTCGAAACGGCGCACCTCCGCCAGGCCGCTGCCGAAGAAGCGCGCCGCGCCGCGCACGAAACGGCCGCACGCGCGCTCGAGGCTGAAGTCGCCCGTGTCCGCGCGGAAGCCGACGCGCGCCTGCACGGCGAGCTCCAACGCATCCGCGAGGAGGCGGAGACCGCGCGACGCACCCACGAGCTGTCACTGCGCGACGGGGAACGGGCGCGCGAGGCAGCCGCACAGGAGGCCAGGCGCGCAGCGCATGAGGCAGCCGCGCGCGCGCTCGAGACCGAAGTCAAACGCGCGCGCGAGGAGGCCGAAGCGAGTCTCCACGGCGAGCTCGAACGTCTTCGCCAGGAAGCGGCGGACGCGCGCCTCGCGCAGGCACAGACGCAGCTCGAGACCAAGACGCTCCGCGAACTGGCGGTACAGGAAGCGCGCATGGCCGCTCAGGAAGCGGCAGCGCGCGAGCTCGAGGCCGAAGTGCAGCGCGTCCGCGCCGAGGCCGACCAGCGGTTGAACGGCGAGATCGCGCGCCTGCGGACCGAGGCCAAACGCGCGCGACTCGAACAGGAGAAGGCGCACGGCGCCATCGATACCCTTCGCGACACCGCGGCCAGAGACGCACGTCGCGCGGCCGAGGAATCCGCGGCCCACGCGCTCGAAACGGAAGTCTCACGTGTGCGTGCCGAAGCCGAGGCCGACCTGCTCGGCGAATTGGAGCGCCTGCGCGAGGAAGCCGCCGAGGCGCGGCGCGCGCAGGAACAGACGCAACTGGAAATCGAGATGCTGCGTGAGGGCGCCGAGCTGGAAGGACGCCGCGCCGCTGAGCAAGCGGCAGCCCGGGCGCTCGAAGAAGAGGTCGGCCGTGTCCGCGCTGAAGCGAATGCGCGGCTGAAGGCGGAGCTCGCCCGCGTGCGCGAAGAGGCCGACCGCATGCGGCAGGCGCAGCGCGAGACCGAAGCGCGGCGCGACTCCGCCGCCGAAGAGGCTCGCAGGGCCGCGCAGGAAGCCGCGGCACAGGCACTCGAAGCCGAAGTCGCGCGCGTGCGACACGAAGCGAATCGGCGACTCGAGCAGGAGATCGCGCTGGTCAAACAGGAAGCGGTCGTCGCCCGCCGTCAACTCGAAGACGAGAAGCGGCATCGCGAACTGTTGCGCGAACAGCAGGAGGTCGAATTGCGGTTCGCGGCCGAGCAGAAAGCCGCGCTCGCATTCGAAGCCGAGGCGGCGCGCGTTCGCGCCGAGGCCGAGGCCCGCCTTCGCGAAGAAACCGCGCGGGCCCGGCAGGAAGCGAATTCACGGCTCCAAACGGAGGTCGCAGCGATCAAGGCCGAGGCCGAACATCGCCGGTCGAACGAGCTCGAAGAGGTGCGCGCGCAGGTACTCCGGCTTCGCACCGCCGCGGCGGAACAGGCGCGGGTGGCCGCAGAGCAGGCGGTCGCGGCCGAAGTCGCGCGGGCGAAGGCACTCGCGCCGCGCCCGCCGGCGGTGAAACGCCGCGAGCACCAGTGGGCCGACACCTTCGTCGCCGACGAACGGCGACCGCTGCGTTCGTTCGAGCCAGTACCATCCCACGGGAAGACGTGGCTCATTGCCGCATTCGTGATGCTCGTCGTCGTCGTCGGATCGGTGCTTGGGTGGATCCCGATCGGACAGTGGTCAAAGAGTTTTACAGCCGCGGTGATGAACAACGAAGAAGAGCAGACGATCGTGCCGTCGGCTCCGTTGGTGATGAACAAGGAAAGAGAGCAGACGACCGCGCCGCCGGCTCCGTTGGTGGACAACCCGACCCCATCGGGTGGAGGCGTGTCAGGACCGGGCGGCGAGCTCCAGGTGGAATCGACGCCTCCTGGTGCGCGCGTTCTGCTCGATGGCCGCGAAACCGGATCCACGCCGGTGACGCTGAAGGACGTGCCCGCGGGTAAGCATTCGCTGGTGCTCGAAGGGCAAGGCGGCACAGTGCGACGCACGGTCCGCGTCCAGGGCGGCGAGCGCACCGTGGCGCGCTACGAGATCGCCGCTGGATTTCTCTCGGTGTTCTCGCGGATTCCGGTCGAGATCTACAACGGCTCACGCAAGCTTGGCGACAGTGGTGACAAGAGCATCCAGCTCGCCGCGGGTCCGTACAAAGTGTCGCTCGTGAACACGCGCTTCCACTTCAAAGCGGATGCAGACATCACGATCCGGCCGGGCGAGGTCACCACCCACACCGTTGAACTTCCCAAGGGGCGGCTCGTCGTCAACACTGTTCCTGGCGCCGACATCCTGATCGACGGCGATCATGTCGGCAGGTCACCCGTGGCACCGATCTCCGTCCCCATCGGCCCACGTGAGGTCACGGTTCGCCATCCACGGCTCGGCGAACGGCGTCAGGCGGTCGAAGTGGTCGGAGACAAACCGGTCGAGCTGAACGTCGTCTTCGACGGCAGCAGCGCACCCCGCTCACAACCAAGACCGACGCCGCTCAGCACCACGCCGCCACGATCGCGGTAAGCATTGAGACATAATGACGCCTCGTGAGTAGAGGCGTTGCCATGACGAGAAGTCTTCTGACGAGCGGAGCCATCCTGCTCGCCACCGCAGCGTTCAGTGTGTCCGCCAACGCACAATCGTCACCCCATTACGCCGCGCCGCGCACACCATGGGGCCATCCCGATCTTCAGGGCGTCTGGACAACCGATGATGCGCGCAGCGTGCCACTGCAGCGACCGACCGAGTTCGGGGACCGACGCTATCTGACCGATCGGGAGTACGCGGATCGGAAGCGCCGCGACGATGAGACGCGCGGCGACGTCAAGGCGGCAGCGGGCACATTCGTCGGCGAAGTCGGCACGCGCACGCATCGGCAGACCTCGCTCGTGATCGAGCCTGCAAACGGACGCGTGCCGGCGCGAACGCCCGCCGCAGAACAGCGCACGGCCGCGCTCGCGAAAGCGAGCAACCCGCTGCTGCCCTCGTCATGGGAGGATCGCAGTCTGTTCGAACGCTGCATCAGCCGTGGTCCGCTCGCCTCATTGCCGACGCTGTACGGCAACGGTCTCCGCATCGTTCAAGGACCGGGAGTCGTCGCGATCAACCACGAGATGATCCACGAGACGCGCATCATCCCGCTCGACGGGCGGCTACCCGGCGCGACGCTGCACGGTTACATGGGCTATTCGGTCGGGCACTGGGAAGGCGACACCCTCGTCATTGAAACCAGCGGCTTCACCGGCAAGACCGCATTGGCCGGCACGCGTCACACCGAGAAGCTGCGTGTGGTCGAGCGGCTGACACGCACGGCGAGTGACACGATCACATACGAAGCCACCGTCGACGACCCCGACACCTGGGTCGCGCCGTGGAAAGTGTCGGTGCCGCTGAGCACGCAGCCGGGCTATGAGGTGTATCCGTACGAATGCCATGAAGGGAACAACGCTCTGAGAAACATGCTGAGCGCGGCGCGCGCCGAAGAGAAAGTGATCGACGAGTACGTGAAGAAGGGGCTGCCACCGCCGCCGCTCGCACGGCCGGGCGATGCCGACATATTGCCACCGGATCCTTCTTTCGGGCGGAGGAGGTAGCAGAGACATCGGAGGAACGGTTTCGCACGGAGACACGGAGCAACGGAGGTCGGACGGAGGTACACACTTGCGAGGAGTACTGCGCGGGTGGGGCGCCGGCTCCCAAGCCGGCGCATGAGATGAGAGTCGCTCATGAAAACAAGCGCGCCGGTGTGGTGGTTCGCGTTTGTTTTCATGAGCGACTCTCATCTCATCCGCGCGCTTCGCGCGCGGCCCACCCGCCCTCGAGTCGATCGCCGGTGGTTACCTCCGTCTGACCTCCGTGCCTCCGTGTCTCCGTGCAAAAACCGTGTCTCCGTAAGCTCCGATTCAGTGTCATGCCGCAACGAATCATCGTCCTGTTCACAGCACTCGTAACTCTCGCAGCGACGTCGCACGCGCAGCAGCCGGTACCGCTGCTCGCGCAGATCGATCATCTCGTCTACGCCACGCCCGACTTGCAGCTTGGCGTCACCGCGATCCAGAAGCTTCTCGGTGTGCGTGCGACCGCGGGCGGCCAGCATCCGGGGCTCGGCACACGCAATGCGCTGGTGGCGCTTGGGCCGACGAGCTATCTCGAAATCATCGGACCCGATCCGGATCAGCCGGCACCCGCCGGTCCGCGGCGATTCGGCATCGATGACCTGAAAGCGCCGCGACTCCTGACGTGGGTCGCGAAGAGCAGTCAGCTCGATGCGATCGAAACGCTGGCCAAGACGCGTGGCGTTCCGCTCGGCTCAGTGATTCCTGGCAGTCGAAAGCGCCCCGATGGTGTCGTGCTCTCCTGGCGCTACACCGATCCGACAATCGTCGCGGCGGATCGGATCGTGCCGTATTTCATCGACTGGGGACGCTCACCGCATCCGTCCACCACTGCTGCCAAGGGGGCGATGCTCGTGCAGCTCCGCGCCGAGCACCCCGATCCGGAACGCGTGCAGAAGATGCTCGATGCGCTTGGACTGGGCCTGCACGTGGACAAAGGACCGGTGCCGGCCCTGATCGCGACGATCGACAGCAATCGCGGGCGGGTGGAAATACGATAGGAATCAGGAAGCAGGAATCAGGAAGCAGGTCTGGGCAAGGCCTGAGGCATCAGGTATCTGGACTGAGAGCTCAGTCCTGATTCCTGAAACCTGGCCCAGTCCTGATTCCCGATTCCTGATTCCTGATTCCTACAGAGTGCACCGCCTGCCAGACCCGCGCGCCGTCCGCACGGAATGGACCTTCGTAGACCGACCCGCGTGCGCCGAGCATCTGCCGCACGCGATCGGTGAGCGTCAAGGCCAGGTCTTCTCCCTCGACGATGCCATAGACGGCAGGGCCCCAAGAACTCTGTCCCACGCCATGTGCGCCCCACTCACGCAGGCGCTTCACGAGCTCGGCGCTCTGGCCCGAAGCGAACGTACCGCCTTGCGCCGGCGCGAACCACCGTCCGGTCATCTCCTGGATGTCGGTCAACGCGCGACCGAAGACGGTGAGGTCGACGTCCGCCAATGCGGGCAGCAGCGACATGAGGACCAGATGTGAGACATGCTCGACTTCGTTCGCGGGCGGCGGCGGAAGCCGTGAGAACGCATCCGCCTCTTCGGCGCCGCTGATCCCCGGCGCGCCTTCAGGGACGGCGAGGACATGACGCCAGGTGAGCGGGAACGGCAGGCGCGCGAGCAGCGGACCGCACAGATCCTGATCTGGGCGGCGCCCTCCTTCGACGACGAGACCGCCACCCGCAAAGGTCCACGTGCCGATTGCCGATCGTCGTGCACGCCCTACCGCGCGCGCCAGATCGCGCGCCTCCGTTGATACGCCGTGGATCTCTGCGAGTGCGCGCGCGACCGCCAGCGCCAGCTGCGTTCCAGAGCCGAGGCCCGCATGGCGAGGCAAGGCCCGGTGCACGCGCACGACGGCTCCGCCGCGAAGGTGATGATGATCGAGGAACTGGCGCGCGAACTCGCTGGCGCGCGCCGCATCTGCCCCTTCGACTGTGAGCGCATCAGACGAGGAGGCCGAGACGAGAAGCGTGGGCGTGGACGCGGCGGCACCAATGCCACCGAACCAGCGGCCGGAATCGCCGCGCAGGTCCAGCACGCCCAGGTGCAGGCGGGCGGACGCCTCGACGAAGACCGCCTCGTCAGTCAGTACCGGCATCCGCTTACCGCGTACCGCCCGGCGAGGATGACGTCAATTCGTTCCGAATGACCTTCCCGCCTTTCATCACGAACTTCACCCGCTGGAGCTCGGTGATGTCCGTCAGTGGATTGCCGGAGACCGCCACGAGATCGGCGAACTTGCCCTTCGCGATCGATCCGATCTGATCCTGCCAGCTCATGGCCTGCGCGTTGACGATCGTTCCGGCCTGAATGGCGGCAGCGGGCGTCATGCCGCGCTTCACCAGTGCCGCGAACTCCAGCGCCTGCGTCCCGTGCACGAACGTCGAGCCGTCGACCCCGCTTCCAATCATCACCTTCAAGCCCTTCGTGCGCACAGCCATCGAGACCGCGTTCTCGAAGATCGGAATCATGCGGTACTTGCCGCCGGTGCTCTTCGCGTCGTTGTCGTCCATGAACGGCGCCGAGTAGCGCACGAATGTCGGATCGTACATCAGGCCCTTCTTCACCATCGTGTCGAGTTGTGCCTGACTCAGCCCGTAGCCGTGCTCGACGGTGTCGCAGCCGGCAACGATCGTGTTCTGCAGTCCTTCTCCACCGAAGCTGTGACATCCCGTCTTGCGTCCGAGCTTGTGCGCCTCATCGATGATCGCCTGCAGCACCGGCAACGGATACGTCAGGACGTACTGCGCTTCGCCGGTCGGACTGAACGAATACGCGCCGGTTGGAAACAGCTTGATCCAGTCGACGCCCTTCGCGACGTGCTCGCGAACCGCGGCACGCCCATCGTCGGCGGATCGGATCACCGTACTCGCCAGCGGATCGTCTGGCGACTTCGGGTCAGGTGGTTCGGCGCTCCACCTGATGCCGCGGCCCGACACCTGGAACCGCGGCCCGTCGAGATCGCCCATGTTGATGGCGTTGCGGATGTCGACGTCGGCGTAGCCGTTGCCGTGCGAGCTCATATCACGCGCGGCGGTAACGCCGGCGTTGAGATCGGCTTGCAGGTTCTGAATCGCGATCAGCATCGACCGCTCCGCCGAGATCGCTGGCGTGCGGGTGTTGAACATGTGCGTATGCGCGTCGATCAAGCCTGGCACTACGGTCGCCTGACTCAGATCGATCACCGGTACGCCAGCCGGGATCTTGACCTGCCCTTCAGGCCCGACCTCGGCGATGCGTTCGCCGGTGACGATCACGATCTGACGCGTGAGCATCTGACCGGTCGAACTGTCGAAGAGTCGACCTGCTCGGACCGCGACCGTCCGCGCAGGCGACGTGCACGCGACGACGCCGCCCTCGGGGTTGACGCACGGCTGCGAGCCGATGAGCCGCCACGGCCCGGGCGCCTGCTTGCGCTCCGGAGTCGACGGCGCCTGTGCCACGAGGAGCGTCGAGCACGCAATCGTGACTGCTGCAACGAGCACTGTCTTCATGCGAACCATACGTCACTCCTGGTCCGGCTGAAGCCGGACACTGCGTTCGGTCCGGCTAAAGCCGGACACTACGTACGACTCCGGTAACGACGAACTCTCGCCGCCGACGCGAAGAACACACGACGCGTCAGCATCCGCGGATTATAGCGAAGGGCCGGCCCAGGTTCGATTCATGTGATCGACGAGCAGCGCCATCGCCTCGTGTTCGTGAGACCCGGCCGTCTTGTCGACGATCGTCTGCAGGCGCGCCATCTCGCTCTCGATGAAGCTCCGCTCGAGCAGATGCAGGCGCGTGGCGTAGATCGCGGCTTCGAGCACTGCGTGCCGCGCCCGGTTGAATCCGATGAATTCCCGGGAGAACCCCTGATGCACGACGTGCGTCTCGATCCGCGAACGGGGCGGCGTATCGTCGATCGTCCGCACTTCGAGCTCACGCCACGAACAGCAATCGGCGAGCACCACACCGCGAACCACTACCGCCGTCGTCGTCGGATACTCGGGGTTGGAGATCGCCGCGCGCGCGAACACGCGCACGTCATCGGTGAGGTTCACCACCGCGGCATGTGTCGCCGCGACGTTCCGGTAGGTCGCCGTGTCGACAAACGGCTTGAGGACGATCGTCGTCTCGCCCCATTCGACGCCCATCGGCGCGCAGTTCACGCTGCCGTCCGCGGCGACGGTCGTGACGATGGTTTCGAGGATCACACTCTACCGGACGAGATCGACCGATGGCGGCACGAACGTCGGTATCGGCTCCATCGGCGCCCACGGCAGAAACAGATCCGGCATGCCGTTGGCGCCGTCGGCGCGCGTCGGCAGCGCCTCGGCGCGCGAACGATCGCCGTGGAGAAAGCGATCGACGATGGCATAGCCGTGCTGCGTGGCGGCCGACTCGGGATGAAACTGGACGCCGACAATCGGATGCGTCCGGTGTTCGACAGCCATGATCTCGCCGTCATCGGCCGAGATCGCAAACACACGCAGGCACGACGGCAGCGTCGACGGTGCGATCGAGAGCGAGTGATATCGCGCGACGAGTAACGGCGACGGCAGGCCGAGCAGCACGGACGACCCATCGTGTGTGATGCGCGATGTCTTCCCATGCATCGGACGCCCTGCGCGAACGATGTCGCCCCCGAAGGCGGCGCCGATGCACTGGTGGCCGAGGCACACTCCGAGGATCGGCGTCGTCGTGCCGAATCTCCGCACGACATCAGTTGAAATGCCGGCCTCGGCCGGCGTGCAGGGACCGGGTGAAATGATGATGTGGCTCGGCGCGAGCGCCTCGACATCGCTCAGAGAGATCTCGTCGCTGCGCCGGATGGCCGCGTCCTCACCAAGCTCACGCACGTAGCGTGCGAGGTTGTACACGAACGAGTCGCGGTTATCCAGTAAGAGAATCACTCGGTCAATTATAGGTTCTGAAGCAGGACGACACACGAGGCACCGAGGATCGGAATATTGCTCTACAAGGCATCAATGAGAGCGCGAGCCTTGTCGAGCGTCTCCTGATATTCCTGCTCGGGATCCGAATCAGCCACGATGCCGCCGCCGGCGCTGAAGTAGACGCGGCCGCCTGGGCCCATGACCGCCGTGCGAATCGCGATCGAGGAATCGAGCTCACCGGTCACGCTCCAGTACCCAATCGAGCCGCAATAGACGCCGCGCTGCGACGGCTCCAGCTCCGCGATCACCTCCATCGCGCGCAGCTTCGGCGCGCCGGTAATCGAGCCCCCCGGGAACGCTGCCCGCAGCAGGTGCAGCGCGTCGAGTCCCGGCTCGAGCTGTCCGACGACGGTGGAGACGAGATGATGGACGGTGGCGTAACGTTCGAGCGAGAACAGCTCCGAGACACGCACCGAACCAGGGCGACAGACGCGTGACAGATCGTTGCGCATCAGATCCACGATCATCAGGTTCTCGGCGCGATCCTTCGCGCTCTCCGCCAGCGCCTGGCCGAGTGCGGCGTCGTGTTCCGGGCCGACACCGCGCGGGCGCGTCCCTTTGATTGGCCGCGTCTCGACCTGGCGCGTGGTGTCGACATGCATGAAGCGCTCGGGCGAGGCGCTGATGATCACTGCGTCAGGACTGTCGAGAAACGCGGCAAACGGCGCCGGGTTCCGCGATCGCAGCCGCCGATAGAACTCCCACGGACAGAGATCGCGCAACGGCGCATCGAACCGCTGTGAGAGATTGGCCTGGAAAATATCACCGGCGAAGATGTAGTCGCGCACACGCTGGACGGCTTCGAGATAGGCACTCCGCGTGAACGACGAGCGCAGGTCGACACCCGATTGCCACCACCCGTTTTCGACGACGTACGAAGGAGCTCCGCCTTCGGCTGCGGACAGTGTAGGCCGGGCCTTCAGGCCCGGCATCTTCTGACGCGAATCACCTCGAAGCCAACCCAGCACTACCAACGCCCGCTCGCGTGCGCGCGACAGTCGCGCATCGGCGTTCGTCTCGGGCATACCGGTGGAAATGATCCAGGCTCGTGAGGCGAGGTGATCCCACGCGAGCACCCAGTCGTACACGCCGAGGAGCACATCGGGAAGCGCGAGGTCGTCGTAGCGAGGCGCGGGCAGGCGCTCGAGTGTCAGGCCCCAGTCGTAGCCGATGTACCCCGCCACGCCTCCCTGAAACGGAGGAATGCCGGCGACCGGTTCGGTCTCGTGCGCATTCAGGCGATCGCGAACGATGTCGAAGATGTCGCCGGTCACACGGTGTCCCGCGCCGGTCATGGAGTCGAGGACTTCGTTCCGCTCTCCTTTGCTGCGAACGACCGCGATCGGATCCGCCATCAGGAACGAGTAGCGTCCCAGCCGGGTCGCCGTCGAGGCGCTGTCGAGGAAGAGACGGTACGGCAGGTGCTCGATCCGTTCGCAACACTCGATCGGATTCGGTGCAGGAACGAGTTCCTCGACCACTGGCGATCGGCGATCACTCATCAGCGTCGGAGCGCTCGCCGCGCCGCGATGACCGTTGCGTCAGTCGCACGTGCTCCGACCGCGGGTCGTCGGCAGGTGTGAGATAGCCCCAGGCGAGCGCCCCTTCCTGACGATACGTCTTGCCGAGCGCCACGGCGAGGCTGGCCTTGGCGAGCTCCTTGCCAAGATAAAACGCATGGGTGGGTTCATCCACATCCAGCTGACTGAAGATCGCCTGGATGTCAGTACCGCGCACGAAGCGTTCGTTGTTGAAGACCGTGATCGCGTCGCGGTCGGCGAAGATGCGGTAGTTGGGATCGGTGAGCGCGGCCTGCAGCGCGCGAAGCTCGCTTTCAGGATACGTCAGCACGTCCGGGTCCTTGATGGTGACCAGCCGATCGTCGACGCCCTTGGGGATCGTCCGCCCGGTCACGGCGTAGTGCATCAAGCGCCGCGCGACATCCACTTCGCGCACCGATCCGCGCGCCCAGGAGATCACTTCAGTCGTGAGCACGGTGCGGATGCCCAGCTCCTGGCAGACCGCGATGAGCAGCGCATTCACGCCGGTCGTATCAGCGGCCGTGAGCTCCGTCAGGTTGCCGATGCCCATCAGCATCGCGGCGTCGGGCCAGCGTCGTCGTGCCTGCGCGTAGCGCTCGAGCGACGCAGTGAAGCCCATGCCGATCGGCTCGAGGATCGGGTCGATGAGATACCGGACACCCGCGCGCTCGAGCGCGTCGATCGTCGGCACGAGCGAGTCGAGTCCGCCGCCTTGGTCCGGAATCGCGACGGCGCGCGCACCGGTTCTGGCGAGCGCGCCCACGGCATCGAGATTCGATCCGTTGATGCTGAGTACCAGCTCGGCTCCGGCATCAACGCCGGTGCGGATCTCTGCGGGGTCGAGCGTGTCGATGCTGACCCGCATGCCGGCATCCACCAGATCGTGGACGACGTCGGCCAGCGCGGGAAAGGGAAGGCCGGGGGTGCATCCGATGTCGATGATATCGGCCCCCGATTCGCGATACCGGTCCGCTTCGTGTCGGATCGCGTCGCGCGTCAAGCGCGGCGCGTTGTTGATCTCGGCCGCAATCTCGATGTCCCACGCGCCATAGCTGGCGGCAGCGGCCGCGCGTCCGAAGAATCGCGGGATCTCACGAAGGTCCTTGGGACCCTTCTGCACCTTCACACCGAGCTTGTCTTCGAGGACCTTGGCGTCGCCTTCGCAGAGCCCGGGAATCAGGACGAGATCGAATGAGGGCGCCGCGTCGAGCATCCGCGCGATCCAGGACGTCGTCATCAGCGCGGCGACGGTGATCTTCATCACCGCGACATCGCTGCCGGCAGCCAGGTCGAGATCGGCGACCACTCGCCGCAGCGCCGGTTCGGCCAGCTTCCCGGTCACGAACAGCACTCTGGTGGCGGGTCCCAGCGAGGCTGCCTGCGAAGGCGAACCCGCCCTGCGAGAGCTCGCCGGTGCTGTGTCGCCTGTCAACGAGGATCGCCGCTCCTCACCCACTTGTTCGGCGTGCCTTCGAGCGCTTCACCCTGCGCCGGCCGCCACAGCGCCACGTCTTCGATCTTGCGCGCGAGCGCGAAGTCCTTGTCGGTGATCCCGCCGGCGCTATGCGTCGACAGCTTCACCGTGATCCGTCCCCACGTCACCGACAAATCGGGATGGTGATACGCCGCTTCCGAGAGGAAGCCGATGGCGTTCACGAGCATCAACGTCGTCGGCCAGCCGTCGGTCTTGTAGACGCGCCGAATCCAGCCATCCTCCAGATACCAGCCCGGAAGCGCTTTGAGCTTCTCGGCGATCTGCGCTTCGTCATAGGTTGCTTCCTTGGTCGCCATACGCAGCACCTACCTTTGACTTTTGACTGTTGACCTTCGATCACATCACGGCTCCCCCACCAACCAGGATCGTTTGGCCGGTGAGAAACGCCGCTGCCGGCGAGGCGAGGAACACCGCCGCGCCTGCGACGTCGTTCGGTGTTCCCCATCGTTCGAGCGGCGTGGACCCGGCGATCTCGCGACGTTTTTCTTCGTCGAGGCCTTCGCCGAACGAGGTCTCGATCCACCCGGGCGCGAGCACGTTCACGCGTATCCGCGGCGCGACCGATCGGGCGAGCGACTTGCTGAACGCAAGCACGCCCCCCTTCACCGCCGCGAACATCTGCGGATTCGTGCCGGCCATGCCGGTCAGGACATGGTCCCAGCTCATGTTGATGATCACGCCGCCGTCGGGCTGAGTCGAGAGGATCTCGACGGCACGCCACGAGGCGAGGATCGTTCCACGGAGATCGACCTCCAGCAGAAGATCCAGCTTGTCGCCGTCGGAGAGCAACGCGGCCGGGCCGGTGAGGATGTCGGCGCCCGCGTTGTTGACCCACACATCGAGACGGCCGAGCGCCTTGGCTGCGGCCGGTCCGAGTGCGTGGACCGAGGCCTCATCGGCCACATCGGCCCGAAACGTCGCCGCGCGCCGCCCCATCGCCCGGATCTCGCGCTCGACGTCACGAGCGCCCTTCTCATTCGTGCGGTACGTGATTGCGACGTCGGCTCCAGCCCGTGCTGCCGCGAGGGCAATACCGCGTCCGATTCCGCTCGACGCGCCGGTCACCAGCATGGCGCGACCAGCCAGCTGCGCTGCAGCGTTGTCGGTCATGAGGTCTGACCCCGATCCTAACGTTTCCGGTAGGATACGCGCATGCGATTCCGAACTTACGCGCTCTTCGTGATTCTGACGTGTGCGGCCGCCACGGCCACCGCCGCGACCGTGGACGGCATCCCCCTTCACTCATCGTCGAGTGGGAGCGGGGCCAAGACGTTGATCCTCGTGCATGGCTGGACGTGCGACGAGACGTCGTGGAAGGACAACGTCCCTGAACTGTCCAAGCATTACCGTGTCATCACGCTCGATCTGCCCGGTCACGGGAAGAGCGGATCGACCAAGGACGGCACGCTCACGATGGATCTGTTCGCCCGCGCGGTTGAAGCCGTGCGCGCCGAGGCCAAGGCCGACAAGGTCATCCTCGTCGGTCACAGCATGGGTACGCCCGTGATCCGACAATACGCGCGGCTCTATCCGCAGCATGTCTCCGCGCTGGTAGCCGTCGACGGCGTCCTGGCGTTGGGCACCAGCGCACGCCGAGGCGGGCCTCCGCCGCCTCAGGCGGATCGGATGCGAGGACCCGACGGATTGAAGAACCGCGAAGCGATGATCCGCACGATGTTCACGCCAGCGACCCCGCAGCCGTTGCAGCGGCACGTGCTCGAGATGATGCTCGCCGCTCCCGAAGCCACTGCGTATAGCGCGATGACGGCGACCTTCGATCCCGCGATCTGGAAAGACGACGTGATGACGATGCCCGTGCTCGGGATCTACGCCGACAAGTCAGCGCTCGCCGACCAGGGGTACACGAAGAAGATCTTCCCGTCGTTCGAGTACCACGAGATTCCCGGGACGGGTCACTTCGTCATGATGGAGAAGCCGAAGGAGTTCGATCAGCTGCTGATAGGGTTTGTGGACAAGATCAAGTAATACTCGCTCACTCCTTCAGGAGTGATCCCAGCAGCGGCTGCCCTGCACGCGACGCGTAGAAGGCCCACAGTGTGAGCGCGACCAGCAGCGCGATCGTCCAGTTGCCGGCGGTGGCGGACCAATGATTCATGTCTGGCATCATCGGCACTGTGTAGATCACGTTCCACACGAGGCGTGCAACGATCAGCGACAGCAGACCAAAGCGCACGGTGACGAGCGTCATCAGCAGGCCACCGACGATCGGGAACAGCAGGCCCCACAGTCCCATTCCCCCGATGTAGTTCAGCGAGGTCGAAAGCAGAACGACCGAGATGGGCAGCGCAAGCCAGTTCCGCTTCAACGCCAGCCGCAGCACCACGACGACGAGCACCGTGAGCAGTGCGCTCACGACGGCGTTCGAGGTCTGTTCCATCCAGACGTTCACGAGCGGCCCCAATCCCGAGAGGACTTCGAGCCGGGTCGCGAACGCCGGACGCGGCGCCGGATAGCCGAGCCCCGGGATGATGGCAAACTTCGTCATCTCCACCAGCCCGAGCGCGGCGCCGAAGAGTGCGCCGATCAACACGTCGCGGCCCACCCGCGGATCCTTGATGTGGCCGGCCAGCAGTCGCGACCAGCCTAACAGGCTATCGGGCCAGAACCGGCGCACATAGGGCTCGAGCGCCACGTACATCGTCCACACCCCGATGGCGCCGAGCGCGACGTCACCAAGCCCGTTCAGGAAAGCCGTGAACTCGACGTCGATCCGCGAGGTGCTGTGTTGTGCCTCGACGATCCAGGAGGCGAGCACGCTGCCGCCGATGAACAGCGCCAGACGCGCGGCGCCCTGCCGATCGGCGCGATCGGCTTTGATGTTCCGCCACGCCAGCAGCGCTGCCGCCGCGAGAAGTGCACCGATGACCGACACGAGAATCCACGCCGCCATCGTGTCAGCGGTCGCGCGCCTCGGCACGATCATCAACGATGGCCTGGTCCAGGGGCCGGTCACCAGGAACGAGACCGGTTTGCCTCGATAGACGCCTGCTTCGACGCGAAGCATGATGCCGGGATTGCCCGGCAGCGGACCCTCCCACGCGGAGCGCACGTCGGCGTAGTCGCGCGGCGTCCACTGCGGTGTCACGGGTGAGAACGCGGACATCTGCAGCCCGGCGGCGGCAAACAGCGCATCCCACGATGGGGCCACCGGTGCGGTGTCCTCCTTTTCGTACTGCGGCGGGACCGAACGGAACTCCATCAGTCGCCCCGCCCCATCCATCGTCACGAGACGCTGGCCGGTTTCAGTGAGTGGTGGATCGGTCAAGGTGACCGCGCCGCGCGCGAGCGGACGCATGTCGCGCGGACTGGTCCGGTACCAGAACCGCACCGCCGAGGGCGTGCCGCTCGAGAGCACATCCCACCGGTTCACGTCGCGTCGCGTGCCGCGAATCCACTCGACGTAATCCTCGGCCTGCACGAACCGGTACGCGCGATCGCCGATTGGATCCGTGTAGCCGAGCGAGGTGACGAGCGCATTTGCCTTGTCGATCAGAACCGCGGCGGGTTTGTCGATCGGCACTCGACCGACGATCGACGAACGCGGAGACAGGTTTGCAAACGCCAGCAGGCCGGCAACGATGAGCGCCACTGCCGTCAGACCATGACGGACTCCGAGCGCGTCGGCCTCTCCCGCCGCCGCGAGGATCTCGGGCGACGGCGTCTCGCCCGCGGCGAGCGCCGCGGCCAGCGGATCGGCGCCCGGCAACGCCGCCGCAACGACCAATGCCGACGCCGGACGACGGTCAGGATCTCGGTCGAGGCAACGAAGGATCACCCGCTCCACTGCCGGATCGAGATCGCGAACGATCGAAGAGGGCGTCGTGTGCGTGCCATGCTCGTGAAACTTCTTGAGCTCGTCGAGGGTCTTGCTGTCCTGTGCCCGCTTGCCCGTGAAGATCTCGTAGAGCGTGAGGCCCAGCGCGTAGACGTCGCTCTTGATCGACGCGCCTTTGCCCGCGAACTGCTCCGGCGCCATGTACTGCAACGTGCCGGCGAACTCGTTGGCTGCCTCGCCCGCGGCTGTGGCAATGCCGAAGTCCGTGATGCGGACGTTCCCGTCGCCGTCGATCATCACGTTGGCGGGTTTGAGATCGCGATGCAGCACGCCGCGCTCGTGTGCGGCGGCGACGCCCGCACAGAGCTGCCTCGCGATCTGCACGGCCTTGTCGTGGGGAATGCGCCCGATACGACGGAGCAGCGATCCCAGATCTTCTCCGTCGACATACTCCATCGTCAGGAAGCGGCGGCCCTGCGCTTCGCCGAGGTCGTACAGACGACAGACGTTTTTGTGCGAGACCTGACGCGCAACGCGAAGCTCGTTGTGAAACTGGCTGAGGCGGGTGTCGCCGTCAGCGACCATCGACGGCAGGAACTTCAGCGCGACCGGTTGATCGAGCGTGAGGTCGTCGGCACGATAGACCTCGCCCATGCCGCCTCGACCCAGCAGCGCGACGAGGCGATAGCGACCCGCGATGATCGCACCCGGAGCAAAGCCGGTCGGTCGCGATGTCGCCGGCGCAGCGGTCTGCGTTCCGACCGTCGCCGCACTGGTAACACCGAGGCTGTCGAAGTGTCCGCCCTGGTCGTCGTGTCCGCCTTTAGGCGGACCCATCTCGTGGTGTCCGCCTTCCCTGGCCTGAGCGGAGTCGAAGGCAGACGGACCCGCGACCGGATCGAACGTGAGGTCTTCGTCTGGCGAACTCACAGGTCAGCTATACCAGTCGCACATAGTAGCCTGCAGAAGGAATCAGGAGTCAGGAATCAGCAGGACTCGGGCGCTGATAGAATCCGCTCGAGACCACGCGCCATGACGAACACACGCTTTCCACGAACCCTGCTGACGGCTGTCGTCCTCTCCGGAGCGATGGCGGCCACCGTCGCCGCGCAGTGGGATTCCTATCCGGCCAAGAACGTGCCGCGCACACCAGATGGCAAGGTCGATCTCAAGGCCCCGCCGCGACGAACCGCCGACGGCAAGATCGACCTCTCGGGCTTCTGGATGCCGACCAATCCTGTGAAGCACCTCCTGAACCTCGCGGCGGATCTGCCACCAGGCTCGGTTCCGCTGCAACCATGGGCGGAGAAGGTGTATCAGGAGCGCATCGAGACCAACGGCAAGGATCACCCCGGGGTCCGCTGCTGGCCATCGGGTATCCCGGAGAAGCTCAATATTCCGGACGGCCTGAAGGTGATACAGACGCCCGACGTGATGATCTTCCTGCACGAGTCGCGCACGATCTATCGACAGGTCTTCACGGACGGCCGTTCCCTGCCGAAGGATCCGCAGCCGGCGTGGATGGGATACTCAGTCGGCCGCTGGGAGGGCGATACGTTCATCATCGACACGATCGGGCAGAACGGCAAGACGTGGCTCGACATGCGCGGCCTGCCAGGTACCGAAGCGTTGAAGGTGACCGAGCGCTACACGCGGCCGACCGTCGGCCACATCGACATCGATGTGACGATCGACGACCCGAAGGCGTACACGAAGCCGTGGTCGGTCAAGCTGTCGTGGAGCCTGCAGCCCGACATCGAGCTGATCGAGAGCATCTGCGAGGAGAACAACAAGGATCTGCCTCATATGGTGGGCAAATAGCAGGATTCAGGAAGCAGGAATCAGGAATCAGAAGGAATCTGCTGCTGATTCCTGGCCCCAGGGCTGATTCCTGAATCCTGATTCTTGTCACAAAATCCCCCCCTCCCCGTTCTACAGATGAAGCTGTAGAACGATGGTGACTACGATTGCCCATTCCTGGATGAAATCTCCCGATCGTCGGATCCCGTCAACTGGTGCGGTAGCAGATCCTCCGGCAGAGGCCCTCCGGCTCTTCAACGAGCACGGCGGCGCGATCTATCGCTTTTGCCGGAGCATGCTGCGCAATGAGAGCGAGGCCGAAGACGTCGTTCAAGAGACGTTTCTCAAGCTCCTCCAGCATCTGAGGGCGGACAGCCTTCGATCGAACATTCGGTCGTGGCTCTTCACCGTGGCTGCAAACGCCTGTCGCGATCGGATGCGATGGCGCATGCGGTGGTTGCCGTGGAGCGAGGAGGAGGATCAGCGAACAGTGCCGCCACGCGAGGACGACGAGGATCGCCAGCGCGCGCGCGCCACCCTGCGCCTGCTCGCGCCACGCGATCGAATGCTGCTCTCGCTGCGTGCGAACGGGCTCTCGTATCGCGAGATCGCCGTCGCGACCGGGATCCGCGAGCAATCCGTCGGCCGCCTGCTCGCACGCGCCGTCGATCGATGGAAACGCGCGGTAGATCGTCGTCTGGTATGAGGAGTAAGGTCATGGGTTGTCTGACTGACGTTGAAGTTCAAGCCATCGTCGATGGCGAGGCGACTGACCACAGTCGCGAGCACGCCGCAACGTGCCTGAGGTGCCAACAGCGTATCGACGAGCGTCGTGACGCGATGAGAGAGATCGCGTCCGCCGTCAACACGATTGGCGATGTGCCGGCGGAGCTCGAGTCGCGCGTCCGTCGTGCAGTGACCTCGGCTCCGTCCGTACGTGGATCGACGGTCCTTCGCAGAACACCAAGGCCATCGTCGTGGCGTCGTGCGAGCTGGATCTCGGCTGCGGCGACGGCGGCTGTCGTTGCACTCTTCGTGTTCTACGTCCTTCCCCGCTTCGGCGCGCCAACTCGCTTATCCGCGGCGCAGGTGCTCGAACGATCGCTCCAGACGCTCGCGAACACGACCGGTGTCGAGTCTCTCGACTACGAGTTGACGATCGATGGCACCGGGGGTGGTCCCTTCCGCATCAGGCATCTGATCGATCGTGCCAACCCGAACCACTATCGCGTGGCCAGCTACGGAGCCGACGGGCAGCTGCGAACGGCCATCAGTCAGGATCCGGTCCACCATCAGCGCACACAAGTGATCCAGGTGGATGGGCGGACCTACTTCGTCAGAATCGACGGCATCAATCAGCCGGTGCTCTCCCTGCCGCAGATGGCGCAGGCGCTGGTCGAGTCGGTCATCGGCATGATGCAGGCGACGGCTGATCCCACCTTGACGATGCAGGACAGTCCGCAAGGACCGGAGTACGTTGTCGAGACGCCGCAGGTGAAGCCGAGTGGCGCGGCGGCGACGCTCGACCTCTATCACGCGCGAGCCGTGATCAGCGCCGAAGACTTCCGCATCCACGAGTTCGAAGGAACAGGCGCGTTGCTCAAGCAGCCCTTCTCGGTGTCGTTCAGGCTGATCGAACAGAGAGTGATTGCGGCCTCCGCCGCCGACTTTTCTCTCGAGCCTGGCCCGAACGATGTGGTCCTCAACGGCGTGGCCGGCGATGGTCCACTCGAGGAGCTGTTGACCACCTTCGTACGAGAAATGGAACGCACCGGAGGTCGCTGAACGCGTGGCTCGCTTCGCAATCCATACACAGGCGCTCACCAAGTACTGGGGAGAGGTCGTCGGCGTCGAAGCGCTGTCGCTCGATGTGCCGGAGGGCGAGGTGTTCGGGTTTCTCGGCGCAAACGGCGCCGGAAAGACGACGACGATTCGCATGCTGCTCGATCTCGTGCGGCCGACGAGTGGCAGAGCCACGGTGCTCGGGTTCGATTGTCAGCGGCAGGGACTCGAGGTCCGCGGACGCGTCGGGTATCTGCCCGGGGAGATGCCTATCTACCCCGAACTGACGGGCGAACGTTATCTGACGTTTCTCGCGTCCCTCGGCGGCCGTCCACCGTCGCGAGCGCGACTCGAGTTCCTGTTTCGACGATTCGACGTCAGCGACCTCGATCTCCGGCGCCGGATGCGCGACTACTCGCACGGCATGAAGCGGAAGCTCGGGTTGATCCAGGCGCTCATGACCGATGCCCCGATGTTGATTCTCGATGAGCCGACGTCAGGACTCGATCCGCTGATGATCGAAGCGTTCAGCGAGACCATCGACGAGCTGTGGCGAGCCGGCCGGACCACGATCTTCATGTCGTCGCACATCCTGTCGGAGGTCGATCGCATGTGCCATCGGATTGGCCTCGTACGGGACGGGCATCTCGTGGACGTGCGTACGCTCGCGGAGCTGCGCTCGGCGGCTCCACGAAGGGTCACGATTGTGTTTTCGCAACCCGTCTGTGCAGATGTACCGCCAATCGATGGAATCGTGGTCGTCTCCAAAGAGACGACCCGCTGGGTCCTCGATGTGCACGGCCCGCTCGGACGGCTGGTTGCGTCGTTGAACGGTTGTCCGGTCGCCGACTTGAACGTGGCACCGTTCACCCTCGACGACACGATCCTGCATCTGCTCGGGGAGCACCGGTCGTGATCGCGCTCGTCCGCCGATCGTTCGAGCGGGTCGTCCGGCCACTGCTGGCCATCGGGGTCCTGCTCTCCGCGTTTCAGATCGCGCTCATCGCCTCCGCGTCGTCCATTGCTGCGGATGGCAACGTCGCGGGGCTGGCGCAACTCATTCCAGGGTTTCTGCACAAGTCACTCGGCCTCGCGCTCGTCTCGTTTGCCGGCTTGACGACGCTCGGCTTCTTCGACGCCGTCATCGTGATGATCGTCGTGCTGTTCGCCATCTTCCTTGGAACCGAACCGGCAGGCGATATCGAGGCCGGATATGTCGATCTGATCCTCGCGCGCCCGCTGCCTCGACATTGGATCGTGAGCCGGTCGGTGTTTCTCATGACGGCGAGCGTCGCTGCACTGATGCTCGCGATGGGGCTTGCGTTGTGGCTGGCGCTCGCATGGCTGGCGCCATCGGGTGCGGTCTGGCCGCAAGCGAACGTCGTAATCACTATGGCCGCGCATCTGACGATGGTGTCGCTGTCGTTTGGTGCCGTGGGACTCGCTGCAGCCGCGTGGGCGAAGCGCCGTGGCTCGGCAATGCTCGCCGTTGGCGTTGCGGCGATGGCGCTCTACCTGCTCGACTTTCTCGCCACGATGTGGAAACCGATCGCGGGGCTCGCACGCGTCTCGCCGTTCTATTACTTTCACGGCGGGGAAATTCTCGCCGGCACGGCGAGAGCCGGACTGGACCTCGCCGTTCTCAGCGCGATCACCATCGGCGCCATTGCGCTCGCCTATTGGCAACATGCGAGGCGCGATCTCTAGGCCCCAGGGCCCAGGCCTCAGGCCTCAGAGCAACCCAAGGCCCCAGTCTCTCTGGCCAGCCCTGAGGCCTGGCCCAGCCCTGAGGCCTGGGGCCTGGGCCCTGGGGCCTGTTAACATTCAGGCGCACGCGTGGCCCCCGAATCGATTGCCCATTACCGCATCTCATCCAAGCTTGGCGAAGGCGCCATGGGCGAGGTGTATCGCGCCATCGACAGCAAGCTCGGTCGCGAGGTGGCGATCAAGCTGATCCCCGAGGACTTCGCGAAGGACGCCACGCGCATGGCGCGCTTCACGCGCGAAGCGCAGGTGCTCGCCTCGCTCAACCATCCCAATATCGCGGCGATCTACGGCGTCGAGGATCGCGCGCTGATCATGGAGCTGGTCGAGGGTGAGACGCTGGCGGAGCGCATCAAGAACGGCCCGATTCCCTTCGACGAAGCGCTCGAATTCGCGCGGCAGATCGCCGACGGTCTCTCCGCTGCGCACGACAAAGGCGTCGTCCATCGTGATCTCAAACCAGCGAACATCAAGATCACGCCCGGGGGAACGATCAAACTACTCGACTTCGGCCTCGCGAAAGCCGACGGGCCGTGGACGAGCGCCACGTCGATCGACGATGCGCCGACACTGACTGTGGCGTCGACCGGTCAGGGCGTGATCCTCGGCACCGCTGCGTACATGGCCCCCGAACAGGCGCGTGGACGCAATGTCGACAAGCGTGCCGACATCTGGGCGTATGGCGTGATCATCTACGAGATGCTCACCGGGTCGCAGATGTTCGCGGGCGACACGGTCACCGACGTGCTCGCGTCGGTGGTGCGACTGGATCCCGATCTTGCTCGCGTTCCCGCCAGCGTGCGACCGATGCTCCGGCGCTGTCTCGAGAAAGATCCCAAGAAGCGATTGCGCGACGTGGGCGACGCGCTGCTCCTGCTCGACGCTGCCCCGGCCGCGGCAGCGGCACCCGGCAAGAGGCTGACCTGGGCGCTTGCGGGACTCGCGGCGCTGCTCGCGATCGGGCTCGCGGCTCTGTCGTACGCGCATTTCCGCGCGACGCAGCCTCCAGCCGATGTCGTTCGTTTCCAGATGGGTCTGCCCGACAAGGTGAGCTTCACGCAGAACGGCATTTCCGCCATCTCGCCGGACGGTCGAAAGATCGCATTTGCAGCCTACGGCGCCGATGGCATGCCGCGGATCTGGATCCGTCCGCTCGACTCATCAACGGCGGCTCCGCTGGAGGATGCGTTAATCGGTCAGCAGCCGCTGTTCATCATCTGGTCGCCTGACGGCCGATACATCGGTTTCGGGCAGGGCCGCAAATTCCAGAAGATTGACGTAACTGGCGGCCCGGTTCAAAGCGTCTCCGACATCACGCCAGTCATTGGCGCTGCCTGGGGTGAGCGCGGCATCCTGTTGGGCACCACGACCGGAATCGTGAACGTGCCGCCCAGTGGAGGCACTGCAAGGCCGGTGACGAAATTGAGCGGTGGTGAGAGCTCTCACGCGTATCCAGTGTTCCTGCCGGACGGCAGACATTTCCTCTACCTGCGCGGAGTGCCCCCCGGCAAACGCACCATCGGCGTCGGAGATCTCGATTCGGCACCGGAGGCACAAAGCACCGCCGCCATCCTGACGACCGATACGCAGGTCGCTGTTTCGCACAGCTCCCGAGAGGCATCGACCAAAGTCCTGTTCCTGCGAGATACGACGTTGCTCGCGCAGGACTTCGACATGCAGTCTCTGAAACTCATTGGGGAGCCGGCGACCCTGGCGGAGCAGGTCGTCAGTGCCACCTTTCCCGCGATCGGCTACTTCTCGGCATCGAACACGGGAACCCTCGTTTACCGGACGATTCCCGGCAACAGACGACAGCTGACCTGGCTGAATCGTGAAGGGCAAGTCGTCGGCACACCTGGAGAACCGAGACCGTACAGCCTGGTGAAAGTCTCGCCCGATGGGACCAAGGCCGCGGTCGTGCAGACTGATACACGACAGCAGCCCGCGAACGCTGATATCTGGATCGTCGACCTGAAGAGTGGCGAAAGCACGCGATTCACCTTCGATCCAGGCGAGGACGCGCAACCGGTCTGGTCGCCTGACAGCAAGTGGCTCGCCTGGATGTCGACTCACAAAGAAGGATCCCGCATCCTTCGAAAAGCCGTGGATGGATCTGGCACCGAAGAGGAACTGTACTCCTCGCCCAACGCCAGCAATCTCACGGATTGGACACGCAACGGCTATCTGATCTTGACCATCACGCGGAACGTTCACGCTCTGCCGGTGGTCGCTGATGCCACCGGAAAGCGGACGCCCATTCAGGTCGTCGAGACGCCCGGCGCCTTCGCCGCCTACGTCTCGCCTGACGGCCGCTGGATTACGTACATGTCGAGCGAGACCGGACGACGAGAGCTGTTCGTGCAGCCGTTCGCGCCCGGGAACAAGTCCACCGGGAAATGGCTCGTATCGACGATGGGCACGATGGGCATGGCCCGCTGGCGTGCGGACAACAAGGAGCTGATGTTCGTTGACGGAATGGGCTCGATCGTCACGGTGAATGTCACACCGGCCGCCGCGTTTCAGTTCTCCGCGCCGCGGAAGCTGTTTCAGTTCCCTCTCGAATTGTTTGAATTCACGCAGAACCCCGGAACCTTCGCTGACGTCACGCGCGACAACGAGCGGTTTCTCATGATGATGCCGGTGATCGACAACGCGCAGCGCGAGCTGTCGGTCGTGATGAACTGGCAGAACAGTCTCAAGAAGTAGGACCGGTCCCCTGTCATGCAATTGCTCGTGAGCGTCTCGAATGAGACCGAGGCCCGCGCCGCGCTCGAAGGCGGCGCCGACATCGTCGATGCGAAGGACCCGCATGCCGGCGCGCTCGGCGCGGTATCGCTCGACACATTTCGACGCATCCACTCGATCGTGGCCGCCGGGCGTCCCGTGAGCGCCGCGCTCGGCGATGCCGATCGTGAGGACGCGATCGAACGGATGGCTCGCGACTATACGAGCGCGGGTGCCGCATTCGTCAAGGTCGGCTTCGCCGGAATCGGAGACGCGTCACTGGTTCGATCCCTGCTGCGTGCTGCGGTTCGCGGCGCGGCCGGCGCACACGGCCGCGTCGTCGCCGTCGCCTACGCTGACGCGATGTCAACGCTCACGCTGGACGAGGTGCTCGATGCGACATCGAGTACGGGTGCATCAGGCGTGCTCGTCGACACCGCAGACAAAAGCGGACCTGGCCTGCGTTCGTTGATCGATGACGACACACTCGCGGGCTGGATTTCGAGGGCGCACGATGCGGGATTGACCGTCGCCATCGCCGGAAAGTTGGTCATCGACGATCTCGAGTGGGCCCGAGACCGCGGCGCGGATATCGCCGGCGTGCGTGGAGCGGCGTGCGAAAGCGGCCGCGCGAGTCGAGTGCTCGCGGAAAAGGTTCGCCTACTGTGCGCGGCGGCTGCGCCGCTCCTTGCGCCAGCCTAGCCAGTCGAGGAACAGGATGATGTAGCCGATAGTCGCGAGCATGCCGAGAAAGATCAAGGCGTTGACCATCACCTGTCTCCGGCGTAGAAAAGCGCGAGTCCCACCAGTATCAGCCACATTGCAGCGCCACTGAAAAGAATACTCTGGATATGTTCGTGCTTCGCGCACTTGCCTCATTCATCTTGCTCCCTGGCGTCGTGGGGTTTCTCGTCCCCGCCCTGCTCGCGCCGCCAGCGAGCGCGCGCACGATTCATGCACTCGGCGTCGTGCCGTTCGTTGCCGGCGTCATCCTGCTGCTCTGGTGCGTACGCGAGTTCTACGTCGCAGGCAAGGGCACGCTCGCGCCGTGGGATCCACCCCGGCATCTCGTTGTCTCCGGTCCGTATCGCTATTCGCGCAACCCGATGTACGTCGGCGTTGCCCTCATCCTGATCGGATGGGCGATCACGTTCGAGACGCGAGCGCTGTGGCTATATGCGTTCTTCGTGATCGTGGCATTCCATCTGCGCGTCGTGCTCGCAGAAGAGCCGTGGCAAGCGCGCACCTTCCCGCGAGAGTGGGATCAGTACAAATCGCGCGTGCCGCGCTGGCTCTTCTTCTGACGTCCGCGTCGTCACGATAACGATGGCGTCGGGCTACCGGCGTGCCGTACGATGAGCATCGAACCCGGTATCGCGCTCCGGCCTGATTAGCGCGGCCCGAAGCGAGTCGAGGTTGTCAGCGGCCTGTATCGACACCTTCACACCGTCGGGGGTCGCCTGCACGAAATACGGGTCGACGAAGCCCACGCCGACCGCACCTCGAGGCTTGATCAGAACAAG
Source organism: Vicinamibacterales bacterium (assembly GCA_036407095.1). GTDB lineage: Bacteria > Acidobacteriota > Vicinamibacteria > Vicinamibacterales > UBA2999 > Gp6-AA40. The sequence goes on from DASWZV010000115.1 coordinate 182,468, forward strand.
CGATTGCGCACCGGTCTCGCCGGCAGCCCACGCGGCGATGCTGTCGCTCGTCACGTCCCAACTATGGGGGAGCGGATCCACCTGACGCAGCCAGCGTGACGGCGCGAGCACGGGTACGCGCGCCGAATCGATCACAGGCCGGATCTCGCTCATGCGGGTGATGAGCACGGCGCCCGGCAGTCGCGACGCGATGAGATGCGCGTACTGATCCATCGCCAGGATCGCCATCCAATGTGCGGCGTCGTCCGACAGACCGATGCGGCGATCGACTTCGCGCACCCCGTCGGCGAACGGGCCGCCGCCTGGGACGACGAGTAGACGAGTAGTGCGCGCCGCATCCGCAACGATCTCGAGCGTTGGATGGAGAGCGTCCGGGGCTGATAGAAGGCCGCCACCGATCTTCACGACGGTTTCGACGATGCGTTGGCGGGGCGACGCAGCGGCCAATGCTTCGGACGCGGGGGCCGACCAGCCTTCGCGCGCAGGCGAGCTACGGCGGTCCGCCGTAACCTTGGCGAAGGCTGTAGCCCCTGCTCTACGGGAGTCGGGCGATGCGGCGGTTGAAGCCCCCGCCCGACGAGAGTCGCCGTAGAGCGCAGGCTTCAGCCTGCGCGGATCCAGCTCCAACGCCTCGAACAACAGCGCCACGGACGCCGCAGGCGCACAGCGCGCGGCGTCATCGCCAAGCGAATCTGCCAGCATGACGACGTCGAGCCCCGCGTCGCGCGCGGCGGCAGCGGCAATGAACGATCCCAGGCCGGTGACGACCGCCCGGCGCAGAGACGGATGCCGGGCGAGCACTCGCGACATTGCAGCAACCACCCGTTGAGTCTGTGCGCGTGCAAGGGTATCGGCCATCGCGGAGATGGCAGCCTCGTCCAGCATCTCGCGATCGGCGCAGACCACGCGCGCCAGCCGCTCGCCCGCGAACTCGCGTGTGGCGGGACGGCCGTCTGGCGTCGGGCAGGTGTAGTCCTCCGGGGCAAGGTGGCCACGCCACACGTGCACGTCGCCGGCAAGCGCGAATCCTTCAGCAGCCACTGCCGCGAGACCGCCGCCGAACGGCAGGCGGCTCGCGATCGCTTCTACGGGAGTCCGAAGCGCTCCCGTGTACACCAACTCGCTGGACGCGAGCCTCGACGGATCGGTCGATCCGTCGGCGACCACAAGGCCATCGACGATCGGAATGATGTCGGTGGTGGTCGTGCCGATGTCGATGAGCAGCGCGTCGGGATGCGATCGGGCGACCTGCCGTGCCGTCGCCGCCCAGTTGGCAGCCCCGACTGCAAGCGGCTCTCTGCGTGCAGTGACCGGATCCACGAACCGACCGTCGACCGTGAACACCTGAACGCGCGAGGACGGAAATGCCTCATCGACCGCATCGAGCACGAATGACACGCCTTCGCGCTTGGTGCGAAACATCTGCGAGAGCTCCGCAGTCATGGTGACTGCGTGGACATCAGACGCCGTCCCGCCACCATCGGCATGCAGCTCGCGCAGCAGCGGCGCAAGCGCACGCGGTTCGCGTTGCAGCTCGTAGGGGCGCGAGCGAACGGCGGCCACGATGCCATTCACGATTCGCGCCATCTTCGTGTTGACGCCGCCGATATCCCACCCGATCACTGCAGTCATGTCAGATCAAGGCCTGCCTCGCCGGGGCCTGGGTGTCAGTCCAAGCTGCGGGTCGAGGCACAGCGACAGGGGATGGCTAGTACGATATCACTGCTTCGGATCTTGGCATTCGAACTCACAGGTGTTATCGACGTCCGAGAAGGTCGCGCCGTACATGCGCGTGGGGGTCATCGCGCACGCTACGAGCCGGTCTCCGCACTTGCCGGCGTCGCAATCGCAGCCGGCGATGCCGAGGCGCTCGCATCCCACTACGTCGACCGGCTCGGTATTCAAACTCTGTACGTCGCCGATCTGGACGCGATCCTCGGCGGCGCCGTGCAGGACGAACTGCTGTGCGGGCTCGCAGCGGCCGGCACACCGCTGTGGATCGACACGGGCATTCGATCGGTCGATAGTGCGAGCCGCGCATTCGATCTCGGCGCAACCCGTGTTGTCGTCGGACTCGAAACCTTGCCGTCGTTCGAAACGCTCGAAGACATCTGCAGCAAGATCGGAGGCGATCGCGTCGTGTTCAGCCTCGATCTGCGAAACGGTCAGCCGCTGACGCGCGAGCCCGCGATCCAGTCGATGTCGGCGACCGCCCTGGCTGCACGAGCGGCCGACGCAGGCGCCCGAACGCTCGTCGTGCTCGACCTCGCCCGTGTCGGCATGGGCGCCGGACTGGATATCGCGCTCCTGACGAACATCAACGAGTCGGCACCGGGCCTCGTATCGTTCGCCGGCGGCGGCGTGCGCGACTGGAACGATCTCGTATCGTTGTCGAACGCCGGTTGCTCAGGAGCACTGGTCGCGACCGCTTTGCAAAACGGCACCCTCACCGCCGCACACATCACCGCGGCGCGCGACCTCGACCTGCACCTAGAACCTGGAACCTAGAACCTCGTACCTGCCACCTGGTACCTTTGACCTTACCTTTGCCCTTTGACCTTTGCCCTACTTCCCATCCACTGAAAACGCCAACAACACATTCCCCGGCATGAACCCGATCGAGCTGTATCCCGAGCTCACGAACACCATGCCGCCGGCAACGACGGCACCGGGACCGTTGACAGATCCGCCCCGCGCCTGAATGCCGTTCACCGTCTCGAACTCGTCGAGCGTGTTGAACTCCCACACGACCTTGCCGCCGGTCGTATCGTAGGCGCGCAGATGCCCGTCGAGGCTGCCTGAAAAGGCCACGCCAGGGATCGCAGACACGGCCTGAGGCTGACCGGTGTTGCATCCGGTGCGGCCGGCGCACATGTCGCGCGGCGGCGGAGCGGACCATCGCTTCGTGCCGTCGGCCACGTTGATCGCGACCAGGCCACCAGCCTCGCCTGGCTTCTTCTCGAGCGCGTTCGAGAGCGAGACGAACGCCGTCGAGCCGTCGGTTGCAAATCCCCACTCGATGCCGCCCAGCACACCACCTTCTCCGGCCTGGGTCTTCCACGCGATCTCCCCCGTGTCCGGATTGAGCCCATAGAGCGTGCCCGACTTCTGACCGGCGAGGAGCATCCGTCGTCCATCGGGGAGCGTCGCAAGCGCGGGCGAGCTGCCGAAGTCGTGATCCGGGCCCGGTTTGTCGGGGCAATTCAAACGGCCGTCGCCCTTCGCCTCCAGACATCCCACATTCCACGCGTCGCCCTGCAGCGCCTGTCGTGTCCACAACACGCGCCCCGTATCCATGGCGAGCGCCATGATCGCGTCGGTTTCCGGCGCGGGCGGATTCGAGTAGCTGTCGCCGGTCGTGATGTACATCCGATTGCGTTCGGGATCGAGCACCGGCGCGGACCACACTGAACCGCCGGATGGACCCCACATCTGCGTGCCGCGCGCGTTCTTCGTCGTCTTCTGCGGTGCCTGCGTGATCGTGTTGGTCTTCCAGAGCTGCTTGCCGCTTCGTGCATCGAGTGCGACGATGCTGCCGCGGAACGTGCAGCACTCGTAGGTCGGAATCACGGCCGTACCTTCTTCGAGCGAGGACACGGGCACGTAGAGCCGGCCCTCATGAAACACGGCGCCACCGGTGATCATCGCGTCGAGATGCGTCTCGATCTGCACCTTCCACTTGCGCATGCCGGTCATCACGTCCAGCGCATAGACGTTCGCATGCGCGTCGCCGAAATAGGCGGTATTGCCGGCGCGATCCACGACCGGCGTGGACCGCACGCTGGCATCGGCCTCGAAGGCCCACGCCACGCATCCCGTCCGCGTATCGAGCGCGTACACCATGCCGTTGCGGCTGCCGACGATCGCGCGCGAGCCGACGACAGTCACCTGCGAGCCCGAGGCCGAGACACCCGGCAGCCCGAACGCCCATTTGAGTTTCAGCTTGGGCACATCGGCAGCGGAGAGCCCGGCGGCCGCCGACGATTGGAAGCGCGTATTGCGCAGATCGCCACCCCACCCGTTCCACGCGGCTCCTGACAGCGCATCCTTCGGCGCGTTCGCGGCGGTGCAGTAGGCGCTCTTGTTGATCGCCTCGAGCGGCGCTCGATACGAGCCCGGCGCCCGACCGGTCACGAACGCCGCCACCGCGCGGCGTTCCGCAGGGCTGAGCGACGCGCCCTGGCGGCGCATGCTGAACGAGCTGAGCGCGGTCTCGACCGCTTCGGGCGAGAAGCCTTTCAGTGCTTCACGGCTGGGCATGCGCGGGAGCGATCCTTCGTGGCAGCCGGCGCAATGCTGTTTGTAGACGGCTTCGCCATTTGGCGTCGGCTGCGCGGACGCGATCAGGGGCACAGCCCACACGAGAACGGCGAGCGCAACCAGGCTTCGCATATCGCTCCTCCAGAATGGTCAGGGCAATGCTACGCGATACACCGCCGACTGTCCGAAATTCTCTTCTATTTCCATCTCGATCGCGGTCAGGCCGCGGGCGCCTTGTGTCTCGAGCTCAGCGTGCAGGCGTTCGGTCAGCAGCTGGGCGAGCATTTCGACGGTCGTATTCGGAATCGGCAGCAGCGCGCAGTCCTTGCGGGGGAACACATACCGAGGCTTCCCATCCACCGACACCGACACCGAGTCGCCGTCCTCTTTCACTCCCACGCGGTCGCTCTTCGTCGGGAGCAGGACGAGGTGATCGATCTCGTCGCACAGCCGCTTCATGATTCGCTTCAGCTCGACGAAGTCGAAGACGAACCAGCTCTCCTCGTTGAGCGCGCCTTCGATCGTCACCCGTGCCCGATAGTTGTGCCCGTGCAGTCCCTCGCAACGATGGCCGGCGAACGTGATGAAATGCGCCGAGGCGAAGACGAGATAGTCTTTCGTGACGGTCACGCGGAATTCACCGCGTCTGTTCATGGATTCCTCTCAGGTCCGGCCCGCCGAAGCGCGACCCGCGCAGGCGGCCGGACGCTACGTGCGAAAACCTCGCGCCAGCAGCACCACGAAGATGGCTGCCGTCGCCAGATCCGCGGTAGTGCCGGGATTGAGCGTGTGCCGCACGTCGCGTAACGCTCGATCCATATCATCGATCGCCTGCCGTCCGGTTGCCGAGCGGACGCCGCCAGCGTCCAGAACGGAGCGTGCGCGCCGCGAGACCTCTTCCGCCGCGGAGAGACCGGCGCGCCGGGCAATATGGGTATCGGGTTTCATGGCGAGCAGCGCCAGGAAGGTCTCGACGATCGCGTCGTCCCAGGCAAGGCCGTCAGCCCGGGCGAGGTCGAGCGCCGGCGCGCTCACGGTGAACGTCAGTTCGAATCCGGTCGCATACTCGCTGGCGACGCTGTCGCGATCAGAAGCAAGCTGCATCACGTCGGCGAGCGTCATCGTCGGCTCGTCGGCCACGTCCTGCGCATCGGCCCGGCCAAGCCCCCCGGGTTGGGCCAGCCGAATCGCTGCATAGACCTCGCGCGCATCGTCGACCGTCGTCTCCGCCAGCACTTCCCGCACCCGCGATCGCAGAAACGTAACGGGGTCGGGAGCCATTTCCTGAGTCTCCGCGAAATGACTCCCGACCCCATTACCCCCGACCCCAATTGCGGCGCGCGCGAGCGGGGCGAGCAGGAGGACGATCCCGAGGTTGGTGTTGGTGCTCGTCCATGCGCGCGTCGATTCGATTGCCGCGCGTACGGTCTGACCCAACGGGCGTTGGCCGACACATTCGAACGCCGCGCCGATCGCGACAGCGCTGGCCACGAAATCCTCGTACCGCAGATCGTGGAACGGCCGACCGGGGGACACGTTGCCCGGCTTCGGCGCGCTCGCCTCGAGCACACACGCCAGTTGCGCCATCGAGGCCACTTGGACGGCGGCCGCGCGCGGGCTGACGACGCTCACGCAGGCAGCACCTCAGGGGAACCATGTGACGACGCGCGGCGTGCCTGCACACGCGCCTCGACCTGCATCACGATCGCAGCCGCGACGTCAATACCGGTCGCGGTCTGCAGCCCCTCCCATCCAGGGATGCCATTGACCTCGAGTACGAAAACCTCGCCGTCACGCGACGGAAGCAAATCGACGCCTGCGTAATCCGCTCCGACGGCTGCAGCCGCGCGCACTGCGAGCCGCTCGCACTCAGACGACAGCTCGAACGGCCGGGCCGATCCACCTCGCGCGACGTTGGTGCGCCAGTCGCCCTCCGGTGCACGACGTTCGATCGCACCGATCACACGGCCACCGACGACGAACGCGCGGATGTCGCGGCCGTCGTGTTCGATCGCCCGCTGCACGTAGAACACCGCGCGCGTCTGATCGAGTGCGCGTACGATCCGAAACGCGACGTCCGGATCGCCGACCCTGACCATGCCATGACCGAGGGAGCCGAAGATCGGCTTGATGACGACGTCGCCCATGGCCCTGACCGCCGCCATCGCCTGGTCCGCACCTTCGCAGACGATCGTCTCCGGCGTCGGCAGTCCGGCTTCTCTCAACAAGGCGGTCGTGTAGAACTTGTCGACACTCCGCTCGATCGCGCGCGGAGCATTGACGACGGGAATGCCGCGATCCTCGATCCAGTGCAGCGCGTCGACGCGGTAGATGATCTGCTCGAGCGATCCGCCGGGAATGATTCGCGCGAGCACGACGTCGGCCTCGAAGATTGGAACGTCCGCGCTCGACAGACCAGGCGCCGGGCGGGTCTGCCCTCGACGTTGCTCGGGCCCAGGAAGACCCGCCCCTGCACTACCGAGGCGGGCGACCAGTCCCTCATAAGGCAGCACGACGCCGATGTGCTCGCGCTCGGCGAGCGCGCGACACAGTTCGTCGGTGTGCCAGCCGGTTCTGGCGCTCAGAATCACTGCGCGCATGTCGTCAACTCAGCACTCAACACGCAAAACTCGAAACGAGAGCAAGGAGACACCGAGCACCTACTCGAAGAGGGACGCGCGCAGGACATCGACGTTGACCTGACCGGCGTGGAAGGTACGGCCGCTGGTCAGGTTCGTCAGCCAGACTTCGGCCGGGCTGAAGAGCAATGGATCGATCTTATAGAAGTCGTTGTCGTAGCGTTTGAAGATGTCGTAGAACGGGGTGCCGTAGTCCGCTGAGGTGTTCGACGGCAGCCGCTCGGCCAGCGCGGCCAGTTCGTTGTCGTCAGCACGAACGGTGTACCGGGCCTGGCCTCCATACAATACGCAGTCGTTGGTACGGCCGATCGCGCGCATGTCGCTCTTCGCCACGGGAGGAAGCGGCGCCGTGCCGACCGCGCTCACGACCTTGCGCACGTCGAAGCCGAGTGTGTCCATCTTGTGGAGGCCGGTCTCGATCGACCGCGCGACGATCTGCACGCCGCCGGCGAGACTGGCCGTCGGCGCGATGACGAACGTGATCGCCTCGGGCGGCAGCCCTGCCTTCTTCGCGACCCACGCCGACGCCGACGCGTCTGGCAATGCGTGTCCTTCGAGCACGAGCACTCCTCGTGTCGCCTCTTCGCCGTACGCAAGCTTCTCGAACAGCTCGTTCTCGACGCGTGCCTTCGCCCGAAGCGGACCTGATCCCATCGCGAAGAACCCGTCCGGATTGATCGCCCATCCCGCGTACTGCGACGCCATGCACGAGACCGCCGGATGATCGGTCCACACCTGCACTCCGGACCACGACTCGCCGCCGATCGAGAGCGTCACGAACTCGACGTGGCCGAGGCCGCCCATGCAGATCTCCGCCAGCGCGCGCCCCGCAGCCAGCCCGCCGGGCACCTGCACTCCGGCGTCGACGACGCGCGCGCCGTTCGCGAGTTGATGCACGGCGAGCCGCCACTCCGCCGCACGCTCGGCACAGTGATCCGCCAGCGCCCACGCACGCGCGTTCATTCCAAGATCGGCCATCCGTATAGCCTAGTAGAATCGAGCCACAAAGGCGGAGCCACGGTTCTTTGTGCGCTTCGTGGCCCCGACTAGAATCTACGTTCGCATGACTACCCTGACCCGGATCGTCGGTGCCCTGGCGATCGCCGCCGCGCTCTCGACGTCGATCGGCGCGCAGTGGCCGTCCTACCCCACGGCCGGCATTCCACGCACCGCCGACGGCAAGCTGGACGCGGGCGCGCCCGCACCGCGGACGCCCGACGGCAAACCCGATCTCTCCGGCATCTGGAACTACGCAGGCATCCTCGGTTTCCGCGGCCGGCCGCCCGAGCCGCCGCCCGGCACGCCACCGCAGGCCACGTTCTGGAACATCGAAGCCGGATTCAAGGAAGGGCTGCCGTTTCAGCCGTGGGCGGCGGAACTCCGCAAGCAGCGCATGGCGACCGACAGCAAGGACAATCCTGATGCGGCGTGCCTTCCGCTCGGGCTGATGCAGCTGCACACGCACTCGCAGCCCCGCAAGATCGTTCAGACGAAGGACCTGATCGTCATCGTCTACGAAGCCAACGCCGGTCTGCGGCAGATCTTCATGGACGGCCGTCCTGGCCCGACGAACGATCCGCAGCCGTGGTGGTTCGGTTACTCGCGTGGCAAGTGGGAGGGCGACACGCTCGTCGTCGAAACGACGAACTTCCGCGACGATGTGTGGCTCGACGTGAACGGCGCGCCGCTCACCTCGGCCGGGAAGATGATCGAACGATTCCGGCGCCCCAACTTCAGCACACTCGAGATCGACGTGACGATCGATGACCCGAAGGCGTACACCAAGCCGTGGACTGTTCGTGTGAATCAGCGACTCCTCGTCGACACAGAACTGATTGAGTTCGTGTGTCTCGAGAATCAGAAGTTCAACGGACGTGCGAAATAGGTCTGCGGCATACACCGCCGCCATCGTGTGCGCGTTCCTCGCGACCATTGCGGTGTCGGTTGCGCTCGCGACCCTGGCGCAGGCTCAAACCACGCCCGGCTCGCCAACGCTCTTTGAAGGCGCGCGTCTCATCGACGGAAATGGCGGACCGCCCCTCGACGATTCGGCGTTCGCCGTCGAGAACGGCCGGTTCACTGCGGTCGGGCGGCGTGGCGAAATTGCAGCGCCGCGTGGCGGAAATGTCGTCAGCCTGCGCGGGAAAACGGTCATGCCCGCTCTGGTCGATGCGCATAGCCATCTCGGTTACACCAACGTGGCAGCCGGTACGACCGCCGCTGCGAACTACACCCGCGAGAACGTGCTCGATCACCTGCGTCGATACGCCTACTACGGGATCGCGGCGACGCTGAGCCTCGGGCTCGATCGCGGAGAGATTCCCTATCAGCTCCGGGCCACCGCCAACCCTCAAGCCGCGCTCTTTCTCACCGCAGGGCGAGGCATCGCGATGCCGAACGCCGGCCCGGCTGCTGACTACTGGAAGGACGCGGCGTACGGTGTCACCACCGAAACCGAGGCGCGGAACGCCGTGAAGGAGCTGGCGGCGAAGAAGGTCGACATCGTCAAGATCTGGGTCGACGACAGGAACAAGACGGTCACGCCGCTTCCGCCGTCGCTGTATCGGCCGATCATCGAAGAAGCACACGCGCACAAGCTTCGAGTGGTTGCGCATGTGTACTACCTCGCGGACGCGAAGTCGCTGCTTCGGGCTGGCATCGACGGCTTCGCCCACGGTATCCGCGATCTCGACGTCGACGAGGAGATCATCGGTCTCTTCAAACAGCGACCGCAGGTGTTCGTGATTCCCAACCTGCCGGACACGCCGCCGTCGACGAGCGATCTCGTGTGGCTGAGTGAAACGCTGCCGGCACAGCAGATCGACGCGATGAAGAAAACCGCATCGGCGACACCCGCACGGCCGCGGCTCTTCGAAGTGCAGGCACGCAACCTGGCACGCCTCAACGCCGTGGGGGTGCGAATCGGGTTTGGCACCGATGCCGGCGTCGGCGCACCATATGGCTTTTCCGCGCACACCGAGCTCGCTGATATGGTCGCCGCGGGTATGACGCCGGCACAGGTCCTCGTCGCGGCCACGCGCACGTCGGCGGAGATACTCCGCCTGAATCAGCTCGGCACGATCGCCCGGTCGAAGAGCGCCGACTTCATCGTGCTCGATGCCAATCCACTCGACGACATCAAGAACACGCGGAAGATCGCGGACGTCTACCTGCGCGGCGCGCACGTCGATCGCGCGCGCCTCAGTGCGGGGTGGACGAAATGAGACGGACGCAGTGTCCGCCTTCCTTGCCCGCCGTAAGCGCGAAGCGCGAAGGTGGGAGCCGGACCAGACAGACGTAGTGTCCGCCTTGGGCGGATCGTAATTGGTTCGTCAGTGAGCGTTTCGTCTCGCGGGTCCTGTCGCCGGGTCTCCCCGCTCGTCCTCGGCGCCAAGTGACCGATCACGGGTACCAAGAAACCTGATCACGGAGTAGGCGCCTGCGCGGCGAGCGGGGATGCCCCACCCGGCGCCACCCGCTCGATGGCGCAACTCGCTTCCGAACCCACGAGCGCAAGTGCGTACGGCTGAGACCGGAGACTACGTCCGTCTAGTCCGCTCGACGGCGGACCCTACGTACGCGTGCGAAGCGACGCGTGGAGCTCGCGTCCGATGCGAACCACGAGTGGCGGCACGGCCTTCACGTCTTCCGGCCCGGTGTGGAAATTGACGATGCAGGCGCGAAGCGCGTAGCGGCCTCGAACAACGGCGTTCGAGACATACGCTTCGCCGCCGCGTTGGATCGCGTCGAGCAGCGCTTCGTTCAGCGTGTTCAGATAGCGCTCGGTTTCTTCAGCCCCGATCGCCGACCGCAGGTCCGGGGGCACGTATCGGAACGTGACGATGCTGAGCGACTGCGTGAGAAGCTCCAGCTCGGCGTGCGCTGACACGCCCGCTGCCATCGCACGCGACAGGTCGATGTCGTCGGCGATCATCCGGCGGTAGCCTGCCGCGCCCACCTGTCTCAGCGCCAGCCACACCTTGAGCGCGCGGAACCCGCGAGAGTTCTGCGGACCGTAGTCCACGAAGTTCGTGACACGCTCATCGAAATGGTAGTAGTCGGGGTGATACGAGAACGCGCGGCGAAGGGCCGCCGCGTCGCGGACGAGCGCACAACCAGCTTCGAGCGGCGCGTACAGCCACTTATGCGGATCGATCGCGATCGAGTCCGCCTCCGTCAACGCACGCAGATCCGGCGGTGCGTCGTGAACTGCAGCAGCCACGCCTCCATAGGCGCCGTCGACGTGAAACCAGATTCCCTTCTCTCGACAGAGTCGAGCGATCTCCGCAAGAGAATCCACTGCACCCGTACCGACCGAACCGGCCGTACCGATCACGAGCAGCGGAACATGGCCCGCGGCGACGTCGGTGTCGATCTGTCGCCGAAGCGCGGTGACATCCATCCGCAGGTCGTCGTCCGTTGGAATCCAGCGGATCGCCGATGTGCCGAGACCGGCCAGGTCCGCCGCTTTCTGAATCCACGTGTGGGTCTCTTCGGACGCGTAGACGGCGAGTCGACGATCCGATCCGGCGATGCCATCGCGTCGCACATCCCATCCGGCGCCGGCCGCGCGCGCCGCGAGAAAGCACACGAAGTTGGCCATGTTGCCGCCGCTGACGAGGATCCCACCGCAGTCGATCGGATACCCGATCAGCTCCGCGATCCATCGAATCGTCTGCGCTTCGATCTCGCTTGCCGCAGGCGAGAGCGTCCAGGCGCCGACGTTCGGATTGACCGCGGCGGCCAGCAAATCTCCCAGGATCCCGATCGGCGACGGCGGCGACGTGATGTAGCCGAAGAAACGCGGGTGTGCGTTGAAGAGCGAGTGCTCGAACAGGCCTCGCGCCGTCGTCGTCAGCAGTTCGCCCGCGTCGGTCCCGGCGTCCGGCAGACCGCCGGTGAGGCCGAGCGCCTCGCGCACGGCTGAAGGCGATTCGTTTCGCGTCACCGGTCGTGCAGGCACCGACTCCAGGAACGCCGCGATCTCGTCGACCAGCGCGTAGCCAAGCGCGCGAAAGCGCTCGGTATCCATCGCCAGCGGCGTCTTCCGCTCGGGTCGTGTCATCACCATTCAGCTGATCTCCACATGTAGATCTTGACGTGAATCAGCGCTCCGAACAATGTGCGTCGGTGTCAGAGGCGGCCGTCCGTCCCTCGTCATTCTGATCGTTGTCGCCCGACTCAGATTGCACCAGCCAGGTTGACGCATCCTTCCGCGCGGCGATCCGCTCGCCGGCCAACCGCATCTTCAGCGCGTGCCTGACGGTGTCTCGCCGCTCCTTCGTCGCAAGGGACTGACGCTGTTTCTCCTCACCCGCGGCTCGCAGCGCCTACGATGCGGTTGGCGGCATTACTGCGCGGCTCGCTCCACGCCGCGCTCCAGGATGCATCAACCTGGCAGGCGCAACTGTTGTGGGAGCGCGAATAGGGTCACGAGTCAGCAGCACCCGACTGGCTGATGCATTTCTTAGCGCCGCGTGGAGCGAGCCGCGTACGCGAGAGTCGCCAACGGCTTCGCAGGCGATGCGAGCCGCGGCAGAGCAAGTCCGCCAGGCCCTTGCGACGGGGGAGCGGCAAGGCGGCGTAAGGCAAGCGCCGGAGATGCCGTTGGCCGGCGAGCGGATCGCGGCGCGGAGGAATGCGTCAGCCAGTCGGGTGCTGGTCGGCGCGCAGGATTCGCTTGCGTCTCGCATCGCACGGCCCTAAGGTATCGCAACGCTTCAGGAGGGCCTGTCGATGCGAACTCATACGCGTTCGTCGATCGTTGCGATAGGTTGTCTCGTCCTCGTCGCCGCGGCCGGGTCTGCATCGGCCGATGATGCGCCCACGCTGTACAAGCAGCTCTGTGCGACGTGCCACGACGCAGGAGTCGGGCGCGCTCCGGCCAAAGACGTGCTGCAAGCCATGACTCCCGAGCGCGTTCTCGCCGCGATGGAGAGCGGGCCGATGCTCTCGATGGCGGCTGGTCGCACGGGCGTCGAACGACGCGCGATCGCCGAGTTCGTGACCGGAAAGGCCTTTTCGTCGCCCCTCGACCCGACGCCATCGCCGCAGGCGATGTGTCGCGCGACCCCAGGCGAATTCGCCAATCCGCTCGCAGGACCAGCGTGGAACGGGTGGGGCGTCAACACGCAGAACACGCGGTATCAGGATCGCGCGAACGCAGGACTGACCGCGGCCGACGTGCCGAAGCTCAAAGTGAAATGGGCGTTCGGATTTCCTGGCGAGCTCAGTGCCGACGGGCAGCCATCGATGGCGGGTGGACGCGTGTTCGTGGGCACGCAGAGCGGCACCGTCTACGCACTGAGCGCTGCCACGGGGTGTGTGCACTGGACCTTTCACGCCGATGCTGCAGTCCGTGCAGCGGTGACGATCGCGCGCATCGACACGAAGTCCGGCCCGCGCTACGCTGCGTTCATCGGCGATCGATCCGGCAACGTCTATGCCGTCGACGCGTCAACCGGGATGTTGATGTGGAAGTCGCATCTCGACGATCATCCCTTCGCTCGAGTGACCGCATCCCCAACGTTCCACAACGGCCGACTCTACGTCGGCATCGCGTCAGGCGAGGAGACGGCGGGCTCCACCGCCGACTACGAGTGCTGCACGTTCCGCGGAAGCCTCGTGGCCCTCGACGCGGCCACGGGCGCACGCATCTGGAAGACCTACACCATCACCGAAGAACCGTCGCGTCGCGCGAAGAACAAAGCCGGCACGCAGTTGTGGGGGCCGTCGGGCGCACCGATTTGGTCGAGCCCGGCCGTGGATACCCGGAAGAACGTCATATACGTGACAACCGGAAACAACTACACCGGCCCAGCCAGCGAACGAAGCGACGCGTTCGTCGCCTTCGATATGGCGTCGGGAAAGATCCTCTGGTCCAAACAGATGTACGCCGGGGACGACTGGAACACGTCCTGCCGCCTCCCCGACCAGGTGAACTGCACGAACAAAGATGCCCCCGACTTCGATTTCTCGTCGCCCCCCATCCTCGTCGCGCTGCCCAACGGACGACGCGCGCTCGTCGCCGGACAGAAGTCGGGCATGGTGCATGCGATCGATCCTGATCGCGATGGCCAGGTGCTGTGGCAGCATCGTGTCGGCAAAGGTGGCATCAACGGCGGCGTGCAGTGGGGCTCGGCGGCGGACGCGTCCAACGTTTATGTGGCGCTCTCCGACCTTGGACGCATCGTTGTCCCGAACAGCCAGGCCACAGTTCCGGATCCCGAGGAAGGTGGCGGCATGTTCGCGCTGAGTCTGGAGAGCGGACGAGAGGTGTGGCAGACGCCCCCGCCGCATGCCTGCCGGACGCGCGAGCGATGCAGTCCTGCGCAGTCTGCCGCTGTCAGCGCGATTCCCGGCGTTACATTCTCCGGGGCAATCGACGGACATCTGCGCGCCTACTCGACCACCACCGGCGCGATTCTGTGGGATGTCGATACGGTCGGCCCACACCCCACAATCAACGGCGTCACCGGGCGCGGCGGGTCGATCAACGTCGCGGGACCCGCGGTGAGCGGTGGCATCGTCATCACCAACTCGGGCTACGTGCAGAACGGTATGCCCGGAAATCTGCTGATGGCGTTCACGGTCGATGGAAAATAGGGATGGGGTCAGATCGTGGTTTTTTGCACCGTTGCAGGTCTCGGGTGCAAAAACGAAGATCTCACCCGGTAATCCGGCGCGCCTCTTGCACTCGGAAAAACGCCGGGGCGTGCCTGGTTCAGATGCAAGCCAACCGCGAATTGGGGCAGTGCCAAGAACAGAGGGACACATGATCAGAGCGATCCTCTTCGGCGCAGTCATCGTTGCTTTGGCGGGAACATTCGGTATGACCGCCGAGGAGACCTCTGAGAAGGATTTTACGGGTGTGTACTCGTGCGAAGGAACCAATCCCGATGGCCGGCCGTACGTCGGCCTCGTGGAGATCCTCAAGGTCGAGGGCACATACCTCGTCAGGTGGACGATGCCGAACGATACCCAGGTGATGGGGGTGGGCATCTTCAGCAACGGCGTCCTCGCCGTCAGCTATTACGGCGGTGCGCCTGCGCTTGTGGTGTACTCGTCGACGACCGACGGGCGCCTCGACGGAAAATGGACCATGGGCGGAGCCGAAGGTCTCATTTTCAAAGAAACACTGACCAAGATGCCGGATGGTCAGCCGCACCAGCCGATCAAGCGGCCCTCGCCCTCCCGACGCAGACTCGAGCTGTAGGGCGGGGCTATAGACCCCCCTTCGCGGACGCGCTCACCGGATTGCGATCGGCGCGACCGTCGATCCGGTCCCGCCTTGGATCTTCAATGGCTCGACGACAAGCGCGAACTCGTGGACGCGCTTGCTGGCCAACTCGTCGAGCCGCAGATTCTCCAGCAAGTGAATGCCGTTGACGACGAGCATGATCTGATGAACCGGCCCCGCGAGCTGCGGGTTCGGATTGGGCGTGATCTCCACGGCACTGTTGTCGGCCCCGACGAGCATCGGATCCTGCTTTGCCAGCCACTCCGCCGCCGCGGTTCCAAGACCCGGACTCACGCGCTGATACCGCGCATTGTCCTTGCCCCATAGCGTGCCCCAACCGGTGTGCACGAGCACGGCGTCGCCGGGGTTGAGCGAGAGCCTCTGTTCAGCCAGCGCCTGCTGCAGATCCTGCGGCGTGATCTCGTAGTTCTCAGCCAGCACGGGTACATGTTTGAGCGACGCGACGTCGATGAGCACGCCGCGTGTGATGAGCGCGCCCACCTGCTCGACGCCAAGCTTCGAGAAGCCGCTGCGAGTCGCCGTCTCCTCGAGCGTGAAGCAGTTGTACATGCTGCTGCCGATCATCTGGTGGCTGAAGGTGTCGAACTGCGTGCCGACCTGACCGATTTCGGCGACAACGAGCTCTTCGTTCGAGCCGCGGTGATTCGTCCCCGGATCGTTTCGCGTGCGCTTGGTCAGGATCTCGAACCGTCGGCCAGCCGGGAGCGGCATCGAATCCGACAACACACGCCCCAGCTCGAACACCTCGCCGGTCTTGATCAGCCGCGCGGCACGGAGCACGGTCTCGGGCTTCATGTGATTCCCCGAGCCGCGCTGATCGCCCTTGCCCCACTTCGAGGGGCATCGTTGACTGCCGGACGGCGGCTGCCACGATTGCGCCGCGGACTGGGAAACAACGCCGATCACAATGAACGCGACGAATACGGGTGTGCGCATCACATGACCTCCGGGCGAGCGCAGTCTACTCCTCAACACGGGGGAAACGGGGGAACAACACGGGTGAACGGGGAACAACGGAGGGAACGGGAATCAACACGGGGGGAACGGGGGTAACGGAGCCAACGGGATCGGTACTTCAAGTAGCCTTCGAGCGATTGAGACTCCCGTTATCTCCGTTTCCCCCGTTAACTGCTCGGAAAATGTGCTCCGCCATTGCCACCGGAAACGGAGCCTGCGGAGGAAACGGAGAAAGGCATCAACACGGGGACAACGGAGAAAGCAGGGGAAACGGGACATGACGTCGACGTAATCAAGATCGACAATTCCCGTTGCCCCCGTTGCCACCGTTATCCCCGTGTGACCATCCCGTTCCCCCCGTCTCCCCCGTTGTCTGCTCTCAAAATCGCTCGCCGACTTTCAGGGAACGGGGTGAGCTCTGCTCATGGGCGACTCCGTGTTGATTCCCGTTTCCCCCGTGTAATCGCGCCGTTCCCTCCGGCTCCTCCGTTCCCCGTGTAACGCGGACGACACTCGCGGCACTTCCCTGTTGAAACGCACAAAGGGAGGCCAACCGTGGCACAGATCGACGAAATCACCGAGGACCTGTTTCGCATATCCATCTACGTTCCGCAGTTCGACCTGCAGTTCAACCACTTTCTCGTCCGGGACGAGGAACCGCTGCTGTTTCACACCGGCATGCGAAAGATGTTTCCTGAGGTTCGCGATGCCGTCGCCCGGATCATCGACCCGGCGTCGCTTCGGTGGATTAGCTGGAGTCATTTCGAGGTCGACGAATGCGGCGCGTTGAACGACTGGCTCGCGATCGCGCCGAACGCGCAGGGGGCGTGCAGCCAGGTCGGAGCGGCGGTCAACATCGAGGACTTCGCGATCCGGCCGGCCCGTGGTCTGGCGCCAGGCGAGACCCTGAATACCGGCCGCCATCGGTTCCGGTGGATGCCGACACCGCATCTGCCTCACGGCTGGGACGCTGGCGTCCTGTTCGAGGAGACCGACCGCGTGCTGCTCTGCTCCGATCTCTTTCATCAGATCGGGCAGGTCGAGCCGGTCACGCAGGCCGACGTGCTCGGACGATGGGAGCGCGCAATCGCGGAATATCAGGCGCATCCGGTGCTGATGGACTACATGCCGTTCACGCCGCGCACCCGTCAGCGGCTCGAATCACTGGCGTCGCTCGAACCGCAGTACCTCGCCGCCATGCACGGCTCTACGTTCGCAGGCGATGGCGGCAGCGCGCTCCGCGCCGCGGGCGATGTGCTCGAGCGGCAGCTCGGGCGCGAACTGGCGATTCGGTAATGCGCAATCCACGTACCCGTAGAGCGCACGCTTCCGCCCGCCGCGTGGATCGCCACGCGGGGGCTGAAGCCCCCGCTCTACGGGTGCAGCACCTTGACCCGCGCGATCGGGCGCTGTACCGTCATCGCCGTGTCTCGATCCGGGGCGGCTTCGCTCGCGACGGCAACGGATGCGGATGTCGCATCCGCTATCGCATTGCAGCCAGCAGGCACCGCAGCGGATGCGGAGAGTGAGTTGTATCGCCGCTTTGCGCCGCGCGTCCGCCTGTTCGGGCTGAAACATCTGCGCGACGAGATGGCCGCGCAGGATCTCGCCCAACAGGTGCTGTTGATGACGATCGAGCGGCTGCGCGCGGGCGAGATCAGGAACGTCGAGCAGATCGGGTCGTTCATCCTCGGCGCAAGTCGCATGACATGTGGAGGCATTCGCCGCACCGAGCGCCGGCGGCAGGACCTGCACGCCCGATTCGAGATACCCGAACTCGACGACCGTTCGGGCGAGGCCGACGTCTTCGGCGTCGAGGCGGTCGGGCGCTGTCTCGCCGCGATCCGCGAGCGCGAGCGGGTGATCCTCATCCAGACCTATTACGCGGAGAAGTCGGCCGACGATATTGCGTCTGCGCTCGGCATGACGGCCGGGGCGATTCGCGTCGCCCGTCATCGCGGGCTGGCGGCGATGAGAGAGTGCCTCGATCGGAGACGGTCCTCATGACGACGACTTCGCGCGTGTGTCTGACGTTCGGCGAGCTCGCCGACTATTGGACGCCCGACGTCGGTGACGCCGAGATCGCACGCATCGAGTTGCACGTCTTCGACTGCGCCGACTGCGCGGCGCGGCTCGCCGAATCGGAGCGATTGCGCCGTCGTCTCGGTGACACCGTGCGTGCGGGCGCGTTCCAGGCGATCATCACCGACGCCGTGCTCAACAAACTGTCGCGCGACGGTGTGCGCGTGCGTTCGTACGTGGTCGCGTCCGGAGAAGCGGTGCAATGCGCGGTCTGGGACGATGACGATTTGCTGGTGGCGCGGCTTCGCGGGGACTTCGCGGGCGTGTGTTCGGTCAGCGCGGTGATGCGGCTCGAGACCGGCGAGGAGCTCGATCGCGTGAGCGACGTGCCGGTGCGCGACGGCGCCACCGAGTTGCTGCTGGCGCTGTCGGCGGAAGGGGTGCGGCGTGGCCCGGAGGCGCCGCTGCACCTCACGCTGACGCGCGAAAGCGGAGACGAGATCGTCGGCGAGTACGTCTTCGATCATCGAACTCTTACCCGGTCGAGACGATCGTAAAGGGCCGCCTGAAGGCGGCCCCTACGTAATGAAGGCGGCCCCGGCGTGCGCCTGATCTCGTAGCCTGATCTCGTAGAGGCCGCCTTCAGGCGGCCTGAAAGGGAGCACATGCCCGATCTCGATCGCCGTACGCTGCTGACGCTGCTCGCGTCGACCGGCATTGCAGCCGTTCATGCCACCCGACTCGGCGCCCGCGCGCAATCGACGACACCGGGAAAACCGTTCCGCATCGACGTGCATCATCACTTCGCGCCGCCTGCGTGGGTCACTGCCGTGAAAGGACGCCCGCTGCTACAGGCGGCCAACACCACATGGACACCCGAGAAATCGATCGCCGATATGGATCGTGGCGGCGTCGCGGTGTCGATGGTGTCGATCACCAACCCCGGTTTGTGGTTCGGCGATGCGCCGATGACGCGCCAGCTCGCACGAGCGTGCAACGAGTACGGAGCGAAGCTGGCGCAGGACCATCCGACGCGCTTCGGGCTCTTCGCGGCCATGCCGCTGCCTGATGTGGACGGGGCACTCGCCGAGATCGCGTACGTCTACGACACGCTCAAAGTCGACGGCATCGGCCTGTTCACGAGCTACGGCGACAAGTGGCTCGGCAACCCGGCGTTCAAGCCGGTCATGGAGGAATTGAACCGTCGCAAGGCGATTGTGCACGTACATCCGACGGCGGCGAACTGCTGTCGCAACCTCGACTACGCGCCCGGTGTCGCGCCGGGCAGCATCGAGTACGGAACCGACACGACGCGCGCGATCATGGGCGTCGCCTTCAGCGGCGATGCCGTCCACTGCCCGGATATTCGATTCATCTGGTCGCATGCAGGCGGAAGCGTGCCCTTCCTGGCGGCGCGCATCGAGGGCGCGTCGAGCAACGCCAAGGACCGGCTGCCGAACGGCTTCATGGCGGAGATCAGGAAGTTCTATTACGACCTGGCGGGCGCCTCGAACCGCGGCGCGGTCGCGTCGCTGTTGGAGCTGGTGAAGCCGTCGCAGATCCTGTTCGGGACCGACTTCCCGCCCGGTGGATCGGCCGTTGACTACGTGAAGGCGCTCGGTGAGATGTCGTTGCTCAAACCAGCCGACCTGCGCGCGATCGATCGCGACAACGCCGTGCGGTTGTTCCCGCGACTGAGGGGATGACGGCCACTTCCACCCTCCTTCGTTGTCGTAAGGACACGGGGAATTGTGGACAGAACGGAGAAAGGCTCATACGGACCGTGTTGATGCGTTTCTCCGTTTCCTCCGCAGTCTCTCTGTTGTCGGCTGCAACACGGAAGCAGATTTTCTGAGCAGGAAACGGCCGTTCAGCGTCCCGCCCAGGATTTCAGCTACTCGCACAAGTACCGTCGTGCCTGGCGGGAAGGTTCACTTGGTGGCTAACGCAGCGTCAATTTTCGGTTGGGTGGGCCGCTTGATCGATCACGAGAATATCGACCGGCCCCCGCGCAGACTCGAGCTTGAGCCCCAGTTGATGCGGCAGCACTGAGAAGATCGACGGCAGCACCCGCCCGTCGAATGGATTGGGGCCCGATGGTGGCGGGGGCATCACGATCTCCGACGTGAACTCGAAGTCGGCGTCAAAATATCCGGTCAGACGTGTCTCGTCGATGACGCGCCGACCCAAGTACGGATACAGCGATGTCGCGAAGTCTGCCATCGTCATTCCACGCATGGCTTGGTAGGCGCGATCGGAATCGAGACTGATCGTTGGAGATGGCCCGAAGTACCCGCATACGTTACTCACGCCCGGTGTGACGCCGCGAAGCGGATCAAACGGCTCGCGGGCGCAGTCCGCCGCGGTCCGCCGGAGCTGTGGCCCGAGGCGTCCCGCCTGCGCGAGAACCATCCGGTAGATCGATCCCTGCCGCTTCTCGTAGTGCGCCTTCACCCGGAACCGATCGGCAAGGAGCGTCCGCAGCATCGACCGCATCTCCGTCAACGACACATCGCGTCCGGCGGTGGCGTTGACATCGAAGCGATCGGTCGCAATCCACTTCGGTCCGCCGGCGACCTCGAAGGGTTCCAGGCCCCGACTCCTGGGCGACCGCTCGTACGCCAGCCGGATGAGCACCACGAGCGCCATGTTGGTGGCGGTATAGCGGCCGCCCGGTTGAATCGAGTCGAAGGCCTGCTCGAGCCCGGACTTGTTCACCTTCACCGATGCGGCTTCGAAAGCAGCGGGGGAAGACTCGATTGCGACCTGCGCAGTGACCCGCGGGGCCGCCCTCAGTATGCCGCTGCCCACCGGAACCACGATGACGAGTGCGGCCACCACGGACACCGCAGCGTTCGTCCACGCGTTCATGGGCACGCGTCGATCGTTCTTCAGGATCGTCTCGATTCTCCGACGCAGATCCGAGCCGGTCACACCGGCGACGAACGCGACGGGACACGCGGTGCACATCGCACACGTGTTGACGATGGCCCGCGCGTATGTGCCAGGGTCGCGACCGTCAGCGACGACCGCTTCATCACAGGCGCGCTCGCGCTCGACCAGTAATCTGGCGCCGATCCACCAGACAGCCGGATGGAACCAGAAGACGATCTCGGTGAGCATGTGCAGCGCCGCGGTCAGGTTGTCGCGGCGCCGGATGTGGCAGATCTCGTGCGCGATCACCGCGTCGAGCTCTGTTGGCGTCAAGTGCGCGTCGATGTGTTCGGGCAGCAGCAGCACCGGCCTGCGCCAACCGACGACGCCGGGTTCGAGCACTCCGGGCGCGGATAACAACTGCACCTCGGCGGAAACGGCGGCGTTCCGCAGCTCGACGCGCGTGCTGGTTCGAAGGGTCGCCTTCACCCGTCGCCACATCCGGAAACGCATGGTCCCGATCGAGAGCGCGCCCAGAATCCAGACCGCCAGGGCGACGAACTGTACCCACTCTGTCTCGGACAATCCGGTGCTCGATCGTGCGGCATCCATCGATGTCATGACGAGTGGAAGCCGCGTCAACACCTCCACACCTGTTCGACGCATCTGCTGAG
Source organism: Vicinamibacterales bacterium (assembly GCA_036407095.1). GTDB lineage: Bacteria > Acidobacteriota > Vicinamibacteria > Vicinamibacterales > UBA2999 > Gp6-AA40. The sequence goes on from DASWZV010000115.1 coordinate 204,154, forward strand.
TGGCGGGTGTGGCGGCAAGCAGGCTGCCGGCATACCCGCCCGCGATCGTGAAGATCGAAAGCGGTACGAAGAACTTCATCGACGCGGCGAACCACAACCAATAACGGACGTGCGCCCCTTGTCGACGCAGGCGCCAGACAAGGAGCGCGACAAGAGCGGCGACAATCGTCGATTGCCACAGATGCCAGAGGATGCGGGGCGCTGACGACCGAGTGCGCTCGACGGCCTTTTTGATGAACGTCTCGCTCACGACACGGCGGAGTGGACTCGCGACGACGTCAGCATCAGACGCGACGTTGCCTATGACCGCAGCCTTGCCCGAGGTCAGGCCGCGATCGTCGCCCGAAACATCCGCGTCGAAACCCCGTTGCGGGTCGGTGCCTGTGGCGAGCGTCAGCGCGCGATCCCACCGGGGCGCGGACTGAGAGATCCCCGCGACCAGCATGACAGCGAGACACACATGGGCGACGATCGAACCCGCGAATCCGATGACGATGCCGTGCGGAGCCTGCTTCGCGGTCATCTCCTCTTCCGTTCCGCCTTTCGCTGCTGTTCCACCTTCTTGATCGTCTTCTGCAATTCGCGGACATCGTCGAGCGTCAGCCGTCCAGCCTCGGCCAGTTGCGCCATCATCGGCTGCGCGCGTCCGCCAAAGAAGCTGAGGACGTGATCGAGGAGATGAAGGCGAGCGACTTCGCGCGGCACCACCGGCTCGAACACATGGGCGTTGCTGATCTTGCGAGCGCGACGTACGGCGCCTTTTGCCTCGAGTCGATAGACGGTTGTCTGAATGGTCGTGTAGGCGGGCCTCGGCTGAGGAAACGCCTCCTGGATCTCGCGAATGGAGGCATTGCCGCGGGCCCACAGCGCTTCGAGCACTTGCAGTTCGAGCCTGGCCAGTTTCGGCTGCTTCATGTCTCCTACTACCCGACGCAAAGATCTACTACCGAGTAGTACTAATTGTCAAACGGCGACCTGGATGGGCCTGTCTCGTCGTAGGAGCGTTCCACCCGCCTTCGTTGCCGTCAGGACACGGGGAATTGTGGACAGAACGGAGAAAGCTCCGATTCTCCGTTTCCTCCGCAGTCTCCGTTGTCGGCATCAACCCGGGAGCGGATTCTCTGAGCAGGAAACGCAGGAAACCTGGCGAACAGAGTGTCTCTTCACGAAGGCCATCGAATTCCCGTTATCCCCGTTACCCCGTTCCCCCGTGTGATCCTGTTCCCCCCGTAATCCCCGTTATCCGGATCTCAATCGTAAAACGCAGGCGACTTCCTCAGCTTCGCGTTGGCGACGAAGTCGTGCTCGATCCAGATCTCGGTCTTCGTCTTCTTCAAGTACTCCTCGATCATCGCGCGCGAGGCGGCCGACTGCTGCACGTTGAACTCGGTATCCGGCGGCGGGCGATGGAACGTGCGCTCCTGCGGATAGTGATACAGGTCGCCCGCGATCATGATGCGACCGGTCCTGGCCAGATTCAGCACCAGGACCTGGTGACCCGGTGAGTGACCGGGCGCGGCCTTGATGATCGCCTTGCCGTCGCCGAAGACGTCGTACTCGTCCTGCTCGAGGCTGATCGACTTGCTGGTCTTGATGTCGTCGAAGAACGTCTTGTTGACGCGCGTGTTGCCCTCTTCCCACATGAACGCGCGCTCGGCCGGCCGGGCCAGCCAGGTCGACGCGGCGAACTGATTGGCGTTGGCATTGTGATCGACGTGCGCGTGCGAGAACGCGAAGAACGTGATGTCGGCAGGCCGGTACCCGAGCTCCGCCAGCTGACTGCGCAGCGTGCGCGGAACGGTGGTAACAGCCGGCGAGGTCGCCGTCGGGTTGCCCTGCTCGCCGCGCGCCCGGGCTTCGACGGTATCGTCCGGCAGGATCCCGAGATCCCACATCAACGTGCCGTTCGGATGCGCGACGAGGAAGCACGGCACCGAAAAGCGCGTCTCACCGACTTCTTCGGGTGTGACCTTGTAGCGTTCGGTGCCGGCGCGATTGACGTTGATGACGCCGCAGTCGAACACGTAGAGCCGCATCGTCTTGGGCGGCTGCGGCTTCGACGGGGATTGCGCCGCGCGTTGTGAGAGGGCGGCAGCAGCGATCAGCGTGAGTGCCGAGACTAGAATTCTCATGACAGCCCCAAGGTCCGCCTGAAGGCGGACACTAGGTCCTAATATCGAGCGACGACCATGCGCACTGCCTTGCCGGTCGCTGCTTCCTGCATCCTGGCCACGAACGAGATCTGTGTGCCGCGGCGAACGAGGACCGGCTGCTTGAGTATGTAGGGCGTCGGCCACGCGGTCGACACGTCTCTCGCGTACAGCAGGATATCGGTGCCGCCGTCGGCGCGGCGCGCTGACACTTCGAGCGAGGCGACGGCGCCATCGATCGCCGGCCTCAAGGCCCAGACGTGCGTATCCGATGTCACCGACACAGTCGCGCGTAACACTCCACTCGCATCGTTCGTCGCGTTCAGCACGAGGTCAGGCCTGGTCCGAGCATCGGCTCGATCCGCAAAAAACAATCCGATCGAGCCACGATCGACGACCCGCTCGTTGGTCGAGCGGTAGTACACATCCGCCGTGATCCGTGAGCCTGGTGCGAGGTGCACTCCGACACCACGAGGCAGCCTGGTGAAGCCGTACCAAGGCGTCCAGCTCCCGAGCCACTGCCCAGTCTGCTGCACGCTGAAGACGACGGCCCTCACCACGTGGCGATCACCGGGCAAGTACTCCACCGCGCGGATGCCGCGCGCCGACGTCAGCCCCGGATCGATGATCGATCGGCGGACGAAGTCGCCCTGCCCCACCTCGACCCGGCTCGCCTCCAGCGGCCGCACGAGATCGGGATCGCCGAGTTGCCAGTGCCCCACATGCGCCACGGCTCGGACCTCTTCGCGCGCCCGCGCCTGCGGATCGCTGACGTTGAGGAACACGGTGCCAGCGTTGCGCGGCCCCAGTCCTTCGACCCATGAGACGAGAAACTGCGTCTCCCGCAGCGTCAGGCCGTTCTCGTTGACGAACTCACCGTAGCCCGAGATCGCGGCCCACGGCGGCATGTGGTGTCGCAGGATCTCCGTCCGGATCGATCGTCCGCGCACCCACGTCTGCTCGTACGTGGACAGCGGAAACGCGATTCCGCCGTCCATGTGACACGCCACGCACCGGCTGTTCAGGATGCGGACGATCTCCCGATCGAACAGCACCGTCGTCGTCACGGCGCCGTGCGAGAGCACCGGACGCGGGACGAGCGCCCACGCCACCGAGAACCCCAGAACGAGAACTCCGCACACCTTCACCTTTGCCCTGACCTTTGCCCTTTGCCCTTTGACCTTTGACCTACGGCTTCACCTCAAACGTCGACACGAACGTATACAGCCTGTCGTTCCGCCGAAACTGCGTCCACGCTCGATAGCGCCCGGGCTTCGGCATCAGCCCATCGAACGTCACCGTGGGACCACCGCGGATCTTCTCGAGGTCGGCGCCCGGCGGGATGATGAACTGCGGCATGCTGTCGTCATCGCCGCTCGCGAGGATGTCGAGCGGATGGGTGTGGACGTAGTCCACCATGTCCTCGCTCATGATCAGCGTGTGACCGAACGCACCAAGGTAGGTCTGCAGATCGGTGATCGGCCGCCCGGTTGCGGTGTCGGTGAGATTGAAGATCAGGTGGCCGTAAAGACCGGCGACAAACGTCGGCGGATCGTAGGACACGGTCGCGGTGATATCGCTCACGGTCTTCATCGGGCTGACGTCGGGCACGAGAACGGCCGCATCACGAACGAGATCGCCAGAGTAGCCGGCCGTGACGATCGGGCGCGCGATCAACTGCGCCGCGCCGCCGCCCGGCAGGAAATCGGAGAGCACCTTGTAGTAGCCGGCCTTCGGCAATGAGACGTCGATCGTCCACGTGCCGTCCGGCTGCTGTTCGGGGTGAATGTGCTGGAAGTGCTCCATGTCCTGGCTGATCACGAACAGATGGAATTGACGCTCGTGTACCGCTTCGAACTTCGTGGCCCGCTGTCCCGTGCCGGGATGAAAGACCGTGAAACGCCATTGCGCCTGTTCGCCCGGGCGCACCAGCGCGGGCGTGGTCGTGAACTCGAATCCGTAGTCGCGGACGTCGTACGGCGTTGCGCGCACCAGCGCCATGCCGCAGCGTGGACAGGTGCCGGCGATGTCGAGCGTGTAGTCGGGATGCATCGGGCAGACGTACGCCGTCGCCTCGAGATCCGCAGCAGGGTTCTGTTGCGCGCCGAGATAGAGGCTCGCCAGAAACACACACACCGCGCCGCCGATCATCCACGCGCGTCGCCGTGCGTTCATCATGGGTAAGCCTACTTGATCAAATCACGCAGGGATCGCAGAGGCGCGGGGATCGCAGGGCTGCGCGACGCGTGGCCCGCGCTGCGCGCGGGTGGATCGAGAGGAAGGCAAGAAAACGAACGCCATCCGCGTTCAGGGCGCTCGTTTTCTTGTCTTCCTCTCGATCCATCCGCCGGCCGCAGGCCGGCGACCACGCGTCGCCTCCGCGTTCTCTGCTCCTCGGCGATCTCGGCGTGAGATCCTTCAGCGATGAGGGCTCGTCGCATTGCCTTCATACGTGCCCGATCCCGGCCCCGGCAGCTCATCGCGGCGCGGCCCGGTATAGCGCGCGATGTGGAGGCCGGTGTCGTTGTCGACCCAATAGATCAGCCCGTCCTTGAAGACAGGATACGTCCGCGCGACCCCGTGCGGAATCGTGAGCGCGTGGCCCACCTCACGCGGTGTGTATGGGTTCGAGATGTCGATCGCTCGCAGGCCGTGGGCGTACCACGTCGTGAACACGAGGTTCTTGAAGACGGTTGGATTGTGATTCTGCTGCGGGATGCGGCGGCGAGGCTGGCCGTTGGGCTCGGTGGTCGCCTGCGTGAGGCACTCGTCGATCTGATTGTCTGGAATCGCAAACGCACCGACCATGATCGGCGTCAGCTCGGACTCGACCGACACCATGCGCGCGTAGTTCAGCGGACACCCGCCGTTCTCGTCCGAGAGCCACACGAACGCCGGACGTCCCTTCGTGTTGCCACGCACGCGAGCAGGTCGATCGGGCACGAAGACCGCGCTATGCGTGCCCGTCGGCTGGGCGTTGACGGGCGGATACACGTCGAATCGCGAACGCGTCAGCAGCACGAGGTAGCGATTGCCCTTGGTCTCGGGTGACGCGCTCGACGCGAGGAACGCCTTCAGACCGGGATCGTCGTTGACGACCATGTGGAGGCAATCGCTTGCCAGCTGCGGCAGCTTCGCGGCATCGACGACGCCGTTCACCGCGGCGATCGACGATCGTTTGTTGCAGCCAGCCGTGCCCGCGGCGAGCTGGGCGTTGGTGCCGTGAGCGACCGCTTCGGAATTCAGCACGTAGAAACCAGCGGTGGTGCCAGCCACATACACACGTTCCCCGTCAGGCGTCACCGAGAGCGAGTGCAGACGGTTCTGCTCGCGGTTCTGAAAGTTGCCCGGCTGACCCAAGCCGTTCTTCGAATCGCTGAAGTCGAGGAATCGGCCGTCCGAGAAGAGACCGGTCGCATCCGGGCGTTCGTCGATCGGCGGACCGCCGACCTCCTGGAGCGTGAAGCCGGCGATCATCTGCGGCTTCGCGAGGATCTCGCCCGTCTGCTCGTCGGTCACCGCCATGACGATCGCATCGGGCACCTTGAGCCCGGGGTTGTCGGGATCCGGCAGTCCGCCGGTCCAGTTCGTCAAGTAGACCAGCACGCGATTGACATTGGCGGGGTCGTGCCAGAGGAAGAACTCGTGCGATTGCGAGTGGAAGTCGACCGTCTCGCTCTTGACCGACGGCAGACACGTGTTCATGTCGATGCGATACGTCTCCATCCGACCGATCGTGTTGGTGCCCGCATTGCGCACCAGCAGGTAGCGATCCTCGCCCCGCGTCGTGCGATAGACGAGCGAGCGCAGCTCGCGATCATCGAAGCCCTGGTTGCCTTCCGACATCGCAGGGATTTCGCCGACCTGCACCGGCGGCTGCTTCTCCGGATTGGGTTGAATCCTGAAGATGTTGATCGCGTGGCGCACGCCGGCGCCGTTGGCGTGTCCGACGAAGATGCAGCTGCCTGCGATGCCGAGGCCGCGTCCGTCGCCGAGGCCGTCGAGATCGCCCCCGCGCCACCCGCCGGTCGCGGGGTCCTTTTCCGACGGCACGGTGATCACCCAGTGCAGATGCTCGAAGTTGCGAAACAGATGCAGCTTCTCTTCGACGGCAAAGGCGCCTGCCTTGGCATCGGCCTCCGACGAGGTCGGATCGATCGTCCCTTGACGGTTCACTCGCACCGAAGGCATCTGGCCGATCGGCGTGTCGAACGTGCTCGGCTGGCAGCCGGCGGGATCCTTCGAATGATCGACGCACTGTCCCTCGAGCACGCGCGCCGGCAGCAGGAACAGCGCCGAGAGCGCCAGCACGCCGCCGACGATCGCCCTTCGCATCGTGTCCACCCCTTTCATCAGGGTTGCCAGTCTACTCCTGGTGTCGATGGACGGCGGCCATCGACGATGGTATCGTCGTCGCCCTGGCGGGCACGCGCCTCGCACCTCCTGGGGTGCGGGTCAATGTCTGGTGATCGCACCGGAACGAGACCCTGGAGGCGACGATGTCACGCGAATCTCTTGAAGCACGGATGGATAGGTTGGAACGCCGAGTCGATCTCCTCGAACAGTTGCCGCAGCGAATGACTGCGGTGGAGTCGCAGATTGTGCAACTACGCGACGAGATGCGGAGTGAGTTTTCTGCCGTCCGCGAGGAAATGCGAACCGAATTTGTGGCCGTGCGGACCGAAGTGTCGGCCGTGCGGACCGACTTGGCGGCCGTGCGCGGTGAGATACGCGACGTCGACGCCGGCCTCACGAAGGAGATGCACGCGCTGTACCGCGCGAATGAACGTCACATGCGCATGCTGCACGAGGATCTCGTCCAGCGAATCGCGACGATCAAGGAAGGTCGATAGCCAATGAGAACAGCCGTCATCGTCACGTGTGTCATCGTCGGTGCAGTGATGCTGCCGCGTCCCGCCGCGGCAGACGACATCAAAGTACTGTCGTCGGTCGGCATCAAAGCGGTCGTCGAAGCGCTCGCGCCGCAGTTCGAGAAAGCGACGAAGCACAAAGTCACCACCGTGTTCGATCTCTCGGCCACCGTGAAGAAGAACATCGATAGCGGCGCGCCGTTCGACGTCGCGATCATGACGCCTGCGCTCATCGACGATCTGATCGCCAAGGGGACGATCGCGTCGGCATCGCGGACCGTCATCGCCCGCGTCGGCCTGGGGCTGATGACCCGCGCTGGCGCAAAGAAGCTCGACGTGAGCACCGTCGACGCGTTCAAGAAGACGCTCGTCGACGCGAAGGCGATCACGTTCGTGCCGGCCGGCGCAAGCGGTGTCGCCTTCCTTGCCACGGTCAAGAAGCTGGGCATCGCCGACACGATCAAGACGAAAGAGGTGGCGTCGGGCGAGGAGGTCAACGCCAATGTCACGAGCGGCGCTGCGGACATCGCCATCCTGCCAGTAAGCGAGATCCTGCCGGTGAAAGGCGCTCAGCTGGGCGGCGTCTTCCCGGCCGACGTGCAGACGTTCGTCGTGATGGCCGCCGGCGTCAACGCCAAGACGAGCGGCACAGCCGCGCAGGAGTTCGTGTCGTTTCTGATGAAACCGGCGAACAACGCGGTGATTCGAGAGAAGGGGATGGAAAGGCCCAAGTAGGGCAAGTGGGGCTGCGCCTTCGCCCCTCGACGATGCTCGGGGCGACCCTGAGCGAAGTCGAAGGGTCGGCGGGGTGGGGTAGATGGGGCCACGGGTATAATCCGCCGCATGAAGAAGGTCCTTCTCTCCGGCGCCGCGTTCGTACTTCTTCTCACCACCACCCGCGCTGCGAACAACTACACGGTGGTCGCCGACTGGTTGAAGCTGCCCGAAGGCCGGATGCAGCTAGGCAATCAACACGGCGACATCGCCGTGAGCGCCGCGGGCGACGTCTATGTCAGCGTGCAGGACCCGGCGGCGGGTCTGCAGGTCTACAGCCCCGAGGGAAAATTCCTTCGCAATGTGAACGGCGCGCCGAATGACTTCCATGGATTCGTAATCCACAAGGAAGCCGACGGCGAATTCCTCTACGGCGCAACCCTGCGCGGGCAGACGATCGTCAAGATGCGGCTCGACGGCACGATCGTCATGACGATCGGTTCGTCGGCGATCCCCGACCAGTACAAGATCCGCAACGCTCGAAGCAACCTGCTGTCGCTGCTGCTCACCGGACTCGACGTCGCACCCAACGGCGACATCTACGTGACCGATGGCTACGCCAGCGACTACATCCATCGATTCGACAAGACCGGGAAGTATCTCGCCTCGTTCGGCGGCAAGCAGCCGCCGTACAGCTTCAACACGCTGCACAAGCTCGCGATCGACACGCGCTTCCAGCCGGCTCGCATCATCGCCTGCGACCGCGCCAACAATCGCGTCGTGCATCTCTCGCTCGACGGCACGTTCCTCGGGGTGGTCGCGAAAGACCTGCTGCTGCCGGCTGCGATCGTCATCGACGGCGACAACGCCATCGTCGGCGAGTTGAACGGCCGCGTGACGGTGCTCGACAAGTCGGGGGCTGTCGTGACGAGGATCGGCGCGAACACCGAGCAGGGTGTCGGCACGAACAAGATCCCGCCCGCGCAGTGGCGACCTGGCTTCGTGCTCTCACCGCACGGAGTGGCCCTCAACCCGCACGGCGATCTCTTCGTGTCCGAGTTCAGCGCCTTCGGCCGCGTCCACCGCTTCAACCGGCAGTAATGGGGTCGCAGAAATGTAATGGGGTCGGGAGTCATTGGCGGGAGACCAGTGTTAATGACTCCCGACCCCATTACATCGTCGTCGGCGCGCTCGCTGCGACGATCCTGGTTTCGGTTCAGGCGCAATCACCTGCTCCCAAGCCCGCGTTCGCCGGTCAGACCCAGCAGGCAGCGCCGGCGACGCCTTCGCCGGCGCTGAACGTCGAAACGATCACTGCGCGCCTCAGCGGCCCATGGTCGATCGCATTCCTGCCCGACGGCAGTTTCCTCGTCACCGAAAGCACCGGCACGATGAGGACGATCAGGCGCGACGGGGTCGTCTCGGCGCCGATCGGCGGCGTACCACCAGTGAAGGTCGTCGCCGCGCAGGGACTCCACGACCTGCTGCTCGACCCGGGCTTTGCGCAGAACCGTCTGCTCTACTTCACCTATTTCGCGCCGCCCCGCGGCGAAGCCGCCGCGATCTGGCCGAATGAATTCTTCTACGAGCGCGTGTGGACGAAACCGCTTGCCGAGCGCCGCACGATGCAGGTGGGGAGCGAACGCGTGGCACGGGCGCGTCTGAGCCCAGACAACGCGCGCCTCGAGGACGTCGAAGTCCTCATCGAGGGCGCCGAGCGGCGCATCGTGCTCGCCCCCGACGGCAAGCTGCTCGTGACCGGCGCCGATCGATTCCGCTACTACGATTCCGATCTCGACGGAGTCGATCACGACTTCACCGACAATCCCGACATCCGCCGCAACTTCTCGGGTCGTGTGATCCGCATCGACCGCGACGGCTCGATTCCCAAGGACAATCCGTGGCTCAGTCGCGCCACTGTGCTGCCTGAAACATACGCACACGGTCTGCGCGACCCCGAAGGTGCCGCGATCAATCCGGCCACAGGGCTGCTCTGGGTGACCGATCACGGACCGCAGGGCGGCGACGAGATCAACGTGATTCGTCCGGGACGCGATTACGGATGGCCCGACGTGTCATACGGTTTTCAATACGACGCACGTCAGACCGACGGCCGCAAGAACGTCCGCGTCGGCAACGGCGCCACGTCCATGAAAGGCGTCGAGGAGCCGGCGTACTACTGGTTCCCCGACATCGGGCCGTCCGGGATGATGTTCTACACCGGCGATCTGTTCCCGGGCTGGAAGGGCGACCTGTTCGTCGGCTCGCTCACGGCAACGCATCTCGTTCGTCTGGTCCTCAAAGGCGAACGGGTCGTAGCCGAGGAGAAGCTGCTGCTCGATCTCAAGCAGCGCATTCGCGATGTACGCCAGGGACCCGATGGCGCGGTCTACGTGCTCGCGGGGAACTCGCTGCTTCGATTGACGCCGAAGAAGTGAGCCCGAAGAGACACGGAGAGTGTCTAGCCCACCGATCCCTCGGGCTCGCTTGCGATCGAGATACCCATCGTGAGCCAACCCAAGTTGAGCGGCATTTCGGTCGATGGCCGGAGCTCGGTCGTGTGTGAAACGCCGGCACGCCCGATCGGCGGCGCGGAAAAAACGCGCCTTCGGATCCATCCCGTTAGCTGACGTTTATCTTCCCAGCTGGTTGAACGGATCTCGCCGTGTGGGCTCCCTTCGGCGCGTTTTTAGTTTCTTTCGACGATCGCGCCGCCTCTAGGGCGTGCCGCCGTTCCACACACAACCGAGCTCCGGCAGATTGTTCGCGTCGCAGACATTCCACGCGAGCTCGCTTGGGTTACGAAGCTGGTTGCGGCATCGAACGGGTGGCGTGGGGAGGGGCATCCCCGCTCGCCGCGCAGGCGCCTTCTCCGTGATCAGGTTTGTTGGTACCCGTGATCGTTCTTTTGGCGCCGAGGACGAGCGGGGAGACCCCACGCCAGGACCCGTGAGCCCGAACGCTTATATCGAACCCAAGTGAGCGTCATCCGTCGATGACGTCGGATCTCGCTGATGTGTGAAATGCTGATCTCTGTAGCCGGATTCTCCGTGTCTCTTCGTGGCCCTAGCGCGGATTGTCGTGATGCGATCCATCCACGATGTGCTCGAGGTCGCGATCCTCGCAGCGCGCCGGCTCTTCGATCTCCACATCGGTGATCCACATCATCTGCCCTTTCGGTGACCAGGGCTCGGCGAGCACCGACGGATCCTGGACGATCGCGCTGTACTCGATCGTGTCGCCGCGACGACGGAAGCGCTCGGTTACCTTGAGATCCTTCGTGTGGAACGCGCCGTTGTCGGTCAGCCAGGTCTCGTCGTTGAAGTTCGTCGTCTCGACCACGAGTGTGTCGCCTTCGATGCGACCGAGCGCATCACCGAGGTAGCTGGCCGGCACGTCCTTCCGCCGGGGACGCCCGTCGGTCGGAACGATCCTGAAGAACGATCCGTTCACATCGTCGTAGAGGAACACCACCTCGCGTGCGTTCTGCACGATCTTCGAGGGCGGGCCGATGCGGGGGACGCCGGGCGGCTGGCACTGGAGCACGGTGTCGTACTTCACCTGATGTTCGGTGAGGTCCTTCACCTTCGCGACGAACTCCGGTTTGTATTTCGGAAAATCGGTTTGGACCGGCGGAAACGGCGCTGGCGGCGGACCGCCGGCGCGCGACGGCGGCGTGCAGCCGATGAGACAGATCGATCCGTCGGCCTTCGTCTGCGGCCGCACGAACTCGATGCCGCCGAGATGATCCCACGTGCCGTTGAAGTCGGTCCGTCCGTCGGCGAGCTTTGGCGTCGGCTTGGACGACAACTGCTTGAGTTGTTCGGGCGTCCCGCGCTGCGGCACGCGCGCTGACACCTGCGCGGCCACCGACGCAGCGGCCAGGGACATCGCAACGATCACGCTGCCGAGAAGAGCACGGTATGTCATGGATGGCTCTCTGTCCGCGCGGGCTAAAGCCTGCGCTCTACGTGGTCCGGCTGAAGCCGGACACCACATCTTCGAGGTCCGGCTGAAGCCGGACCCTACGTCCGCTCTACTGGCCGGTTGGCGCGAAGCTGTGACCGTCCGCGTAGGTGATTCGGTTGATCCAGCCCAGGTTCTTCGATCCGTCACGAGCCGGAACGGCGTCGATCGTCACCTCTTCACCGGGCTTGCCAGCCAAGGTTTCCCTGGTCAAACCGGCGCGCCGCATCATCGCCGTCGGCAGCGTCGACAGCGCCCACGTCGTCGTGCTGCCGTCTTTCTCTTTCACGTCGAGGTGCACGTAGACGTGCGGGTTGATCCAGTCGATCTTCGAGATCACACCTTTCAGCGTCATCGGCTTGTTCACGTCGAACTGCCCCGACACGGAATGGTGGGCGAGCGCTGTGGAGACGACGAGCAGAACCGCCGCGACTGCAACGAAACCGGTCACTCGACAACGCATCGCTCGTACCTCCACGTCCCGCAGCAAGACAGCGTATGCCCGCACGGAGGTCCGGTCAAGACAACTCATCTCACCAGCCCCCACCAGCCCCACCTGCCCCACCTGCCCTACCTGCCTTACCTGCCTTACCCGCCCTGCTCCCAGTTAGAATCCGATTCTCATGAAACGGTACTTCACCTCACTGGTCGCGCTGTGCCTGTTTACCGCCGCACCCCATGCGGCCCGCCGTTACACCGCCGCGCGCGACGGTGACGTCGTGACGCTGACCGACACGACGAGCGACACCCGCGTCTCGATCATGCCGTCGGTTGGCAACATCGCCTTCGACATGCAAGTCAGAGGACAGCGCATGCTGCGGTCCATGCAGGGTGACGCGGCACGGTTCAAGGCCAGCCCGAACGGGATGGGCATTCCGTTCATGGGGCCGTGGATCAATCGTCTCGACGAGCAGGCGTTCTACGCGAACGGCAAGCGCTACGCCTTCGACATGGAGCTGGGAAACGTGCGCGGCGCGATCCCGATCCACGGGTTCCTCACTACCACGGATCAATGGCAGGTTGTGCGGCTGGATCAATCGGGCGACCACGCGTCGGTCACGAGCCGCCTCGAATTCTTTCGTCAACCAGCATGGATGAAGCAGTGGCCGTTTGCGCACACGATCGAGGTGACCCACCGCTTGAAGGACGGCATGCTCGAAGTGATGACGACGGTCATCAACATGAGCGCCGAGCCGATGCCAATCTCGATCGGATTCCATCCATACTTTCAGCTGACCGACACCATGCGCGATGACTGGACTATCGCCGTCGGCGCGCGAACGCGGTGGACGCTCGCCGCCAACAAGGTGCCGACGGGCGCGACTGAACCGATTGAGGCGTTCTTTCCCGATCCCGCCGCGGCTCACTTGCGCGAGTACGACCTCGACGACGTGTTCAGCGATCTCGTCCGCGACGCGCACGGCCGCGCCACGATGTCGGTCAAGGGCCGGTCGCAGCAGCTCGACGTCTTCATCGGCCCGCGCTACCGAGCGGCGGTGATCTACGCGCCGAAGGCGCAGAACTTCATCTGCTTCGAGCCGATGGCCGGGATCACCAATGCGCTCAACCTCGCGCAGAAGGGTCTCTACAAGGAACTGCAGACGATCGCGCCGGGCGGCACGTGGACTGAGAGTTTCTGGGTTCGGCCCTCGGGTTTCTGACACGGAGCGAACGGAGGATTCCCTCCGTGCCTTTCACGAGAGCAACGAATGCAAATGGAAATGATGCTTCCCGAGTTTTCCGCCGTAGTTGCCCGCGGAGATCTCCACGACCCCGGGGCGGCACGCCGCGTCGAGACCGACGCGCAGCGCGCGCTCGATTGACTCGCGATCGAGGCCGTCGACCACGATTTCGAGCACCGAGTTCGCACGATCGGGCACCTGGCTCTCGACGCCGTCCCGTCCCCGCAGCGTCGGACAGTACGCGTCGTTGGTGGACGCGGTCATGTTCTTGTATTTCTTCGCACCAACCTTGCTCCCGGCGCGAACGATGCCACCGGGAAACGGGAGGATGATGCCTCGCACGGCGCGCATCGCGAAAACGGCAGCTTCGGCTGCGGCCAGCGCCGCGCGCTGATCCTCGGCCAGGATGAGGAGGTTGCCGCCACCGATCGCCTTCTGAATCCCAAACGACTCCTGCACCAGGAACTCGCCTTCCATCACGGGAATGCGCCAATAGCGCTGGCCGTTGAGCACTTTGCTCGCCTGAAATCGATCGCCGAAATGACGGAGCTGCCCGCCGACGATCACGCGTTCCGGTGCGTCGGGAAGGCCGTCGAAACAGGCGGTCGTTGCGCACGTCAGCACAGTCTGGCCGACGCGATCGATGAGTTGCCGTTGTAGCCCGTCGACATCGAAGCCGAACAGAAGAACGCTCACGCCTGGCCGAAAATCCGGAGTCACCTCCGGGTCAAGCTCAGCTTCGATCCCTGCCTCGACCTTGCATCCGATCACCGAGGTCGCAAATCCGGTCAACGAGAGCGCCGCGGTTCGAGCCCACTCGGACGACTGGGCGGTGATGATCACGCGCGCAGCGCGCATCCCGAACGCCTCGGCAAAAGTATCGACAATTCTCACGCCGCGGCGCTCGGCGACGGCCACACGCTCCTCATTCATCGTCTGTAGTGTAGTGTTGATCATGCCGCTCATGTGCACACGACGCGTCTCGCGCACGGCAACCGTTTTCGTGATCGCCCTTCTGGGGCTTGCCCTGAGCGCCGTGTCTCAGGATCGTCCACTGCCGGATCCAAAAGTGTTTCTTCCCGAGGTCAAGAAACGTCTCCAGACCGATCAGTCTCTTCAGAGCAGTTACAGCTACACGGAGACGCGTCACGAGCGGAAGGTCGATGGCGAGGGTCGCACGACCAGCGAGTCGGTGAAAGTGTTGGAGAGCTATCCTGGGCTGCCTGGGGAGCAGCGCTGGGAACGTCTGATCTCGGAAAACGGCAAGCCGGTGCCGCGCGAGGAACTCGAGAAGCAGGATCGCGAACGACAGCGAAAAGCGGAAGAGTACGCACGACGGCTCGCGAGTCAGCCGGACAAAGAACACGCCCGCCAGAATCGTGAGTGGAACAAGGCGCGGCGCGAGCAGGCCGAAGTCGTCGATGACATCTTCCGCGTCTACGACGTCAAGATGGTGGGGCGCGAGAGCATCGAGGGGCACGACACGATTCACTTCTCGCTGGCGCCACGTCCCGGGGCTGACGCCAAGACGCGAGACGGCAGCATGATGCGTCACTTCACGGTCGCCGCATGGGTGAGTGAAACCGACTACGAGCTGGTGCGGCTGCGCGTCGAGGCGATCGACAACGTCGGGATCGGTCTCGGGCTGCTGGCGCGCGTCAACAAGGGCGCGCGCCTCGACTTCGATCGGCGTAAGGTGAATGGTGAGGTCTGGCTGCCCGCGGTTGCCAGCTACAGCTTCAACGCCCGCGTGGGGATGATCAAGATGCTGCGGCGGAATGCGACGCTGGAGTTCTCGAACTACCGCAAGTTCACCGTGGACACGTCGTCTACGTTTGCCGCGCCGTCGCAATAGACGGTGTAGGCCGGGTCTCGTGTCGTAGGGCAGGTCTTGCTTGTAGACCCGTTTCGAAGCCGGGTCTAAAGAACAAGACCCGGCCTACAGCTGTGTCCGCGTCTACTTCAGGTGCTTGTTCACCAGCTTGGTCATCTCGAACATGTTCACTGTGGCCTTGCCACCGAACACAGGCTTGAGTGACGCGTCGGCTTTGATCATCCGCTTGTTCTTCGCGTCCTGCAGCTTGTTCTTCTTGATGTAGGCCCAGAGCTTCTTGGTGACCTCCGTCCGCGGGATCGCCTTCGAGCCAACGACCTCGGCCAGCGCCGCGCTCGGCGTCATCGCCTTCATGAACGCCGCGTTCGGCTTGCGTGCGGCCTTCTTCTTCGCTGTCTTCTTAGCCATCTGATCTCCTTTGAAGATCTCTCACAGAGCGGTGGTCACGACGCAATTTCACCCTCATAGTCGCATCAGGCGATTCGGTTTGCACCAGGAAAAACGACGCCGTTCACAGCTACTTGCGCCCGAGCGATGCGAGGATGTCGCCGCGTGATCTTCTCCGTCGGGAGAACGGGTTGTCCAGCCAGGTCTCGACCTTCTCGACGAGATTGTTCGAGTCGATGCATGACCGTCTACGCATCCTGAGCTGCTGCCGTCGCCGACAGCAATCCCGCCAACGCGATGGCAGCGACCCACGTTCTCGTCATCATGGTCGGTCTCCTCTGGGAGTCAGGATCTGACCCCGGCTACCGTATTTCGGCGCGCGCGTTCGCTCGAGCGATTCGTTGCGATTGCCGTATGAATTGCGCCCGCACGCGCCACGAGCGCGGCGTGACAGTCGGTGACGGTGTCCGCTTCGGCGAATACCGTGCAGACAGGCTGGCCCTGCTCGATGCGTTCGCCGGATCTCGGGATGTCCGCGACCGTCGGATCAGCCAGCCACGCGCGCGTGTCGCCGGCATCCACGCGCTCACGCGCGAACACGATCGCCTTGCCGAAGGCCCGCCCGCCTCGACGCGTTGCGGCAAGATCGAATGACGGCAGCTCGCCCCGCGCGCAGGCGGACGCGTGGGCACGAAACACCGAGAGGCCGTAGGCGCGCTCGATCAGCTCCATCGACGAGGACCAGCGTGGATTGACTTCGATCGCGTAGGCATGGCCATCGCGCGCGATGAAGTCGATGCCGTTGACGCCGACCAGCCTGAATTCGTCGGCGACGACCTGCGCCAGTGTGTGCGCCGCGTTCACGACGCCCACCGGCTCGCCGTCGCCATCGACGCCAACAATGCTCCCGCAGTAGCGATACCCCGAGGCGCCGAAGGCCGCGTCGCCAACGAGCTGATATGACACGCCGAGCGGGACCGCGCGGCCGCGTGCGGCGACGAAGACAATCGATGCGGGACGACCCTCGATCCATTCCTGGAGATAGCAGCCGCGTGGCACGCGCGCGTGAGCGCTCCAGCGACGGACGCCCTGCCCGCCGCCGGATCTGAGTGGCTTCACCATCCATCCCCGCTGATCGAACGAATCGATTGCACCAATCGCTGGGGTCGAACATCCACGACGGCGAAGCGTCTCTGCCAGCAGAAACGGATCTCGCACCCGGCGGAGGACCTCTGGCGAATTGCCCCAAAGTGCGCGTCCCGCGGCCAGCCGGCCGACGGCACGAGGATGGTTTTCAAAGGTGGAGAGATAGGCCACCGCGTCGCACTCGATGCTGCGCGATGCGCGTGCGGCGGCGTGCGCAGTGAAGCGGGTGCCGAAATCGCGCGGCAGCGAAAGCGCCGTGACCGACGCGTGTTGATCGAGATCGCCGAACGCGTCGAGTGCGGTGACCGCAAAACCGGCGCGTGCCGCCGATGCGGCCGCGGCTCTCGTCGAGACGCCCGCGATGACGATCCGGCCCATCACGTGATCCCGATTCGCTTGCGCGCGGCCGACGCCGTGATCACGTACAGATGATCGAACACTGTTCCGGACGCGTCACGAATGCCGAGCGCCTCGACCAAGGGGCCCGACGGGCCGCCCGCCAGACCATCGGCGATGAGCGCGGCCCCCTGTGCGGCATGACTGGCCGCGGAGGCAAAGCCGTCACTTGATACGACCGACACACCCGGCAGCACTGTCTTCAGTCGACCAACGAGCTCGCCGCGGAGGCGTTGAACCGCCGCGCCACGGCCCGACATCACGACGTCGGTCGGACCGGCCACGCTGACGGCGAGCGAGGCGACGGCTTTGATCGCATCCTCGACGAAGGCGCGCCACGCGAGCTGGGCTCGAGCGGCCCTGGCGGCCGCAAGATCATCGATCGACGCGTGCGGCATTCCGGCGATCGTAGACGCGCCTCCCTGGAAAAGCATCTCCTTGGTCACGGTTCCCGCAAGGAATGCGACCTCGCCATCGAGCGCGCCCGCGGCGCGCGCCCCCATCGGTCCTGACGACCCGCCGACGCCGTCGACGATCTGCCCCCGCTCGACCGCGACAGCTGCGCTGAAGGCGCCGCCGACCTCGAGCAGAATGAAGCTGACCTCGACAGGCCGGCATCCATGACGGGCAGTCAGTTCGGACAGAGCCAGCGCGGTCGCGCACACTTTGTCCGCGGTTCCCATGTCGACACGGTTGACCTTGCGATGCTCAGGCACCGATGTGAGATGGATGACACCGGGCATCAACAGGACTGGAAGCGATGCCTCGGCAAGTGCGCGCATCAGTGCGCCGAGACCGCGGATGCCGCCCGGCTCGCCTGCCGGAGCCAGATACGCGAGTCGAAGATCTGTCTCAGACAGACCTGTGGCTGAAATCAGCGGCAGGCCGTAGCCCGAGGGGCCGGCGATGAGATCGATCGGACCGGCGCTCCGCAGCATGTCGACAACAAGGGATGGCGACGCGAGCGCCTCGGAGGTGGGTAACGATCGATCGAGAACGACGCGCCCTTCGTCAAGACCGCAGAGGCTGAGGCTGACGGTGCCTGGATCGATGCCGATGACTTTAGCCATACGGCGCGTAATTCAAAATGCAAAATGCAAAAAGCAAAATGCAAAAAGGCATGCGGCCGCTCTATTTTTGCATTTTGCATTTTGAATTTTGCATTACAGCCTGTTTCGAATCTGCATTACAGCTTACTGGCGATCTCCGAGATGGTCTCGACATCGAGAATGACGTCGTTCTTTTCGAACAGCTTCGCAATGCAGGTCTTGTGGATCTTCATCTTGAGGCCGCCGATGCCGAGCGCGCCGAACGTCGTGATGCCGCCGCGGTCGGCGCCATTGTCGGCCACATCGATGCCGTCGATACCGAGCGGAGGAACGGCATTCACATCAACAGCCACGCGAAGTCCGGCTCGTCCCTGCCACGCAAACTTCGGCACGAGGGTCACACCGGCCGGGCCTGCATTCAGCAGAAGCTCCGCCCGGTCGAGCGCCTTCGACGCAAAGCTCGCATCGGCCATCGTCACCCCGTGAACGTTGCCGCCAAAGCGCTGTCGAATCTGAGAGGCCACGGCGGCGCCGGCACGGCGGGTGGTCACAAAGACTTCTGCTCCCGCTTTCGCCATCAGGCCCGCCGCGCGCGAACCGACGGGGCCCGAGCCCGCGGTGACCACCGCGCGCTTTCCGCTCAGGCCGCCGGCGGCCTTCCGGATCTTCGCGACCGCGGCCACAGCGGTCGTGTTCGCTCCGTTCGAATCGAGCATAGCCGAAACGCGCATCGGGCCGAAGAACGCTTTCTTGACCGCTGCCAGCACCCGCTCCCCCGCGGCCATGTCGGTACCGCCGATGAAGATCGCCGTGTTGTTGAGGTCCTTGGGGCCGCGCGTGAAGAGGCAGCCGTGCACGAGATCGCGAACCGCGGCCTCCGTCACGCCGCCGTAGCTCATGACCTCGTCGGCGCCGGCGTCGTACGCCACAACGCGATCGAAGACACTGGGATGAGGGGATGTATCGAGTTGGAGCAGCAGCTTTCGCACGTGATCAGTGTAGGCCGGGCTTGCGGCTCAAGCCCGGCCCAACCCGCTGAAGTCGAGACTTACTTCGGCGAAAACGGATGCTTGGCGGTCTTCGCGCCCGCAATCACGTCGTTCACCGCCGGCTTCTTTCCGAGCGCGCGCGCGATCGATTCCTTCGTGGCCTGGTAGTTGTAGTCGTAGATCTTCTTGTCGTCGCTCGCTTCCCAGTGGATGAAGACCCCCACCAGGATGCAGAGATCGTCGGCTTTGTCGCGGGGGATGACGCCGCCCTCGACCGAATCGACCACGGCGCGGGCGACCGCCGCCTGGGCTGGCCCGAACATCTGCACTGCCTGCTTCGCGCCTTTGATCGTGACTTTGTTGAAGAGCAGTGTGTCGGGCTTGGCGGGAAGATTCGGCGAGACCACCGCAAGCAGGGTCGTGAAGCCGTCCTTGTTGTTCGCGAGCGCATTGCAGAAGGCGGTGCCGGCAGGCCCCGTCTTCGAGCCGATGATCAGGTCGATGTGCGCGACCTCGTTGCCATCGCCGACCAGCGACTCGCCGAGAAAGAAGTCCGCTGCCATGTCGAAGAACTCCTGTCTGGAGGTACGTAGGGTCCGCCTTCAGCGGACCTGGTACGTGGCATCCGGCGTCAGCCGGACCTCCCGTTGCTTGTAGAAATGTCTGCGGCGCAGTCGATGCACCAGAGCCCGACGACTATATCAAAAGCAACAGGGAATTTGGGCCGCATGGGCCGCCGAAAGGCGGCCCCTACGTACAAGGCGGCTCTACGCACGAATCGGTGCGGTGACACCTTCGGGGCGGGCACTTGCCCGCAACGGGCGCACGAGCAGCGTGAGCACGAAGCCGACTGCAAGCAAACCGGCCAGAACGTGCAGGGGCGTGTCGTAGATGGTGACGCGGTCTGCCCCCGGAGGAAGGGCGGCCTTCGCGCGGTTCGACAGTTCCGTGATGATCACGGGGCCGGCAATCGCCGCAGCCGACCACGCCGTGAGCAGCGCCCCATGGATCGCGCCGACGTTCTGCGGACCGAAGATGTCGGCAAGGAACGCGGGAATCGTCGCGAACCCGCCGCCGTACATCGTGAGGACCACGTACAGCGCGGCCTGAAAGAGCCACCAGCTTCCGTCGGAGGCCAGCGTCGGCATCAACAGGAACAGCACGAACTGCGTCACGAAGAACAACGTGTAGGTATTGCGCCGGCCGATGTAGTCCGAGCCGGACGCCCACATGAAACGGCCGCCGGCATTGAACAGACTCATGAACGAGACGACCGCCGCCGCTTCGAGCGGCGTGCGTTTGAACATGTCCTGCATCATCGGCGACGCCTGCGCGAGGATGCCGATGCCCGCCGTCACGTTGATGAAGAGGATGCCCCACAGCAGATAGAACTGCGGCGTGCGAATCGCCTCGTTTCTCGTGACGCTCGTCAACGCGATCATCGGATTGACCCTGGTCGGCGGCGTCCAGCCTGGCGGCGTCCAACCGGGGGGCGGCAATTCCATGAGGCGGGAACCTGCCAGCATCACAACGAGGTAAATCACACCCAACGCGATGACGGTCGTCGCGACCCCGACGAGGCTCATGAGGTAGGCGTTGAGATACCCGGCCACGAACGCGCCGCCGCCGAAGCCCATGATCGCCATGCCGGTCGCCATACCCCGGCGATCGGGAAACCATTTCACAAGGGTGCTCACCGGCGAGATGTATCCCAGACCGCAGCCGATGCCGCCGATGATGCCCATGCCGAGAAAAACGAGCACGGATTGTCGAAGCGCGAGCCCGATGCCGCCGATGACGAGGCCCGTGCCGAAGAACAGCGCCGCCGCGGTCGCTGCGACTCGCGGCCCACGCTGCTCGACCCAGGGCCCACCGAACGCGGCGCTGAGGCCAAGCAGCGCAAGCGCGGTGGTGAATGTCGTGTAGGGCGGGCTGAACCACCAGGGCGCGTCGGGAAAGAGCATCTGAATCGGCCGATTGAAGACACTCCAGGCGTAGACGGAGCCGATGCAGATGTGCACGAGGACCGCGCCGATAGGGATTCGCCAGCGATTCATTGGGCCGGATTATACGGGACGGTTCGGTGTGGCTCGTCCGTGATGACGGGGAACGTCGTGGTACGTTGCGCATCTGGTACGCCGGGTCCAAAGAGCAGGACCCGGCCTACACCATCTCTTAGCGCTAAGCGGCAGTGTAGGCCGGGCCTTTAGGCCCGGCGTATCAAGACATCCGCTTCAAGATCGCGCTCCCCGAAGCCCGGGTCCCCAGCGCCCCACCAACATCGCGAGTCGTTTCGTTCGCGTGCACCGCGGCTTCGACGGCACGCTCGATTCTCGCGGCGTCGTCTGCCCGACCGAGCGTCTCGAGCATCAGTGCGGCGGACAGAATGGCGCCGATTGGATTCGCGACGTCCTTCCCTGCCAGCGGCGGCGCCGATCCGTGCACCGGTTCGAACATCGAGGTGCGACCAGGATGAAGATTTCCTGACGCCGCCATCCCGAGACCACCCTGCAGCGCGCCGCCGATATCCGTGATGATGTCGCCGAACAGGTTGTTGGTGACGATGACCTGAAACTGTCCCGGATCCTGCACGAGCATCATCGCGAGCGCGTCGATGTAGAAGTGTGTGCCCGGCACGTCCGAATAGATCGCGGCGACCTCACGAAACACACGCTGCCACAGCGCGTGTCCCTGCGTCATGGCGTTGCTCTTGTCGGCCATCGCGAGCCGCAGTCCGCGGCGACGGGCGAACTGGAACGCGTGCTCGATGATGCGCCGCACGCCCTTGTATGTGTTGATCTCCTCCTGCACGGCGATCTCGTCGTCCGTGCCGGCCTTGAAGCGGCCACCCACGCCGACGTACACGCCTTCGGTGTTCTCTCGAAAGACGACGAAGTTGACGTCGGCGCGAGTACGACCCTTCAACGGACACAGGCGATCGTCGAGCAGACGAACCGGGCGATAGTTCACGTACAGATCGAGCTCGAACCGCGTGCCAAGCAGGATGTCGCGGGCATGCCGGTTGTCGGGCACGCGCGGATCGCCGAGCGCGCCGATCAGAATCGCGTCAAACGATCGCAGCGTGTCGTAGCCGTCGGCAGGAATCGTCTCGCCGGTCGACAGGAAATGATCTGCGCTCCACGGGAGATGATGGAGTTCGAGTCCGCCGAGCGCCTCGAGAATCTTTACGGCTTCGGCGGTGACTTCCTTGCCGATCCCGTCGCCTGGGATGACAGCGATCCGATGGGGCACGCGGGGATTCTAAGGCCTCGGGGCCCAGGCCTCAGGGCCCAGGGCTGGGCCAGGCCTCAGGCCTGTTCCCTAGACCAGCCCTGAGGCCCAAGCCCTGGGCCCTGGGGCCTCTTAGAATCTGACTCCGAACGTCAGCCTGAACGTCCGCGGCGTCGTGTACGCGAAGCGATTCAGTGCTTTCCCGAACGTGGGACTCTTCGCCCAGTTGACGCCTTCAACCGGCGTCGTCGTGAACGGATTGAACGGCTGATAGAGCGTCGGATTGGTCACGTTGGTCCGCACCGCGGTGTCGACCGTCTGGTTCTGAATGTTGCCGCCGAGCGCGAACGTCGCGCTGCCGCCGCATCCGCACAGCTGGAACTGGTTGAACAGGTTGATCACCTGGGCCGCGATGAACATGTCGAGCTTGTTGCCGCCGCCGGTAGGGATGCCGTAGTTGTACATCGTCGCGAAGTCGGTCCGTTTCTGCCCTTCGAGGCGGAACGCGTCGCGTGCCGTGAAGAAGTACTGCGTGTTCGCGCCATCGGGCGGATTCAGGTAGCCGGGGTTCGTGACGTACGGGCGCGGATCCACGCCGTTGACGAACGAGCCATTCTGATTCGATGCACTGTAGGGCACGCCACTCTCGAGCGCCTGGAGCACGCTGAGCGTCAGGCCGCTCACGCCTGGTGACACGTTGAGCCACAGCCTCGCGCGATGCCGCTGGTCGATCGAGAGATCGCCTTCGGGATAGTTCCAGGTCCCGCGATACTCCGGGTAGTTGAGCACCGCCTCGCGCCCGTTTGCCCCCGCGGAGATCGGACCGTTGGGAACGGTCTCTCCTTCGAAGTTGCCCCACGCACGCGAAATCGTGTAATTGCCGCCGAAATCGAATCGCGTGCCGGCGCGGTACTGCGCCTGGAGGCTCACGCCGGCGTACTGGCGGTTGAGAAGACCGTCGGTGTCGTTGGTGATGAGCGTCAAATCGTACGCGCGTCCGCGTACGCTTGCCGGCGCGAACGACCGCGTGTCGATCGCCTGACCGGTCGTGATGTCGGTGCGCTGGGTGTAAAAGCCGCCGTAGTCGCGATACATGAAGTCGGCGCGCACGGCGGCCCGGCTCCCGAACTGCCGATTGACGCCGGCAGCGTATTCCCACACGTACGGCGAGTCCAGCGACTCGCGGACCTGCGGCGAGACGCCGCGCACGGACGGCGACCCGGTGAGCGGCAGCGTCGCGCCGCCATTGGCATTGAACCAGTCGAACATCTGCTGGATCGCCTGCTCGTTCGACACGCGCGTCGCCGGATCGGTGTTGATGCTGGGCCCGGTGTACACGAAGTTGTACTGATCCGAGTTGCCTGCCGGGGACGTCTGATCGGCGATGCTGTTCAGCAGTCCGGCCACGTACTTCGCGACGCTTCCGGTCACCGACCACTTCTGATCCCCGACCGGATCCCACACGACGCCGAGGCGCGGGCTGAACGCGCTCGTGTCGGCGACGAGCACGCCGTTGCTGTCGACGCCGTCGTTGCGATCCCAGCGCAGCCCGAGGTTGGCGGTGATCCGGCCGGTCATGTGCCAGTTGTCGTTCGCGAACACCGAGTAGGTTCGAAACCTCGTGCCCAGGCTCTCGGTGAAGATCGGATTCCACTGGAACTGCGTCGTCCCGCTGATGAAGGTCGCAATGAGGTCGCTGCCGTTCAGAATCGCAGGCGCGTTGATCAAACGATAGTTGCTGCCGGACTGGAAGTTGTTGGCGAGCCGGCGGTCGTTGAAGGAGTCGAACCCGACCGCGACGTTGTGCGAACCGGAGCCCTTGGTCGACAGGAAGTACGAGCCCTTCACGAAGACGTCCTGATTGTCGCGTTCCTCGTCGGTGCAGACGCCGCAGAAGGTGGGCGAATTATATCGACGGCCCGCCAGGTCCACGAGCAACGTGCCCTTTTGAATGTCGGTGTACGGGCTGCCGCTGCCGACGAAGGTCAGATCGCGGTGAGAGTAGCGTCCTTCGACGAACAGCTTCGGCGTGATGACGCCGGAGTAGCTGAACGTGTAGAGATCCTCGGGAAGGCTGCGGTTGTACAGACTCTTCACGTCCATCGACGTCGTGGTGTTGAACGTGTCGTTGGTCTGGTCACGATTGATCTTGGTGAAGGCGCCCTGGACGCGGTGGTTCTGGTCGAGCAGATACGTCAGCTTGCCTTCGTAGCGGCGGGACTTGTCGGTGAAGACGTAAGGAATATTTGTGATGACCAGCTGCCGGCTGACCGAGTTGGTCTGCAGCCGGCCCGCTGTGAAGAACCAGACGCGATCGCGCATGAGCGGGCCGCCGATCGTGTACTCGTGCGACGGCACGACATCGTCGAGCTTCGTGTCGTTGGCAAACGGATCGCCCTCGCGTTTGGGAACGAGCGCCCGCCAATCATCGTTCGTGAGCGTGTCGCGGTACGAACCGCTGAAGCGGTTGCCGCCCGACTTGGTGATCATGTTGACGACGCCGCCGCCGAAGCGGCCGAACTCCGCCGAGACGCCGGCGGTCGCGACGGTCGTCTCCTGCAGCGCATCCTCGATCACGAGATCCTGCGCCTGGCCCCGCAGGTTCTCGTTCACCGACACACCGTTCACCATGTACAGGTTCTCGAACGACATCGAGCCGGCCACCGAGAAGCTGCCACTCGGACCGGAAGGGTGAGCACCGGGCGCCATGAGCATCACCGATCGGTAATCGCGCTGCGTCGGCAGCGTCGACATCAGCGTCTGATCGAAGTTGGTCGCGACCTGGCTGGTCTGCGTGAGCACATCGGCGGTGCGACCCTCGACGACGATCTTCTCGGTCAGACCCGGGCGCATCTCAATCTGCAGCGGAAGTGTCTGCGTGGGTGCCAGACCGACCGATCGCTCCTGCGACTGGAAGCCTGCGATCGAAAAAACCACTCGATACATCCCCGCCGGGAGGAGGGTGAGGATGTAGTCGCCGTTCTCTGATGTGACCGTTTCCCGCGTGCCCTGCATGTTGGGCGAAGTCGCGGTCACCGTGACCCCGGGCAAGGGCAGGCCTTGAGAATCGGAGACACGCCCCGAGATCGTCCCGCTGGTGCTCTGGGCCACGGCCTGACTCGCCCAGAACATGAGGCACCCGACAATCAGCAATGTGTTGGCACGCATCGGCTCGCTCCTTTGGCGCACATCCAACACCGCGCAACGGACGAGAACAATGCCCGTACAGGCTTCGCCCCTACAGGGTGTCAGCCGCGCGATTCAGGTGACGAGTCGCCTGTGAACAGGTGTGTAACTGGCGTTGAGGGGACCGCCAGGGACGGATTCCACGCTTGTGTCGCTGTTCGTCCCAGCTATTTGGGCTCATGTGCCTCGATCAGGGGCCAGGACGCACAAAAACATTCACAGGTCGTCCCACGGTAGGTCGCAATTGCTCTCCTGTTGTGATAGAAACTTATGCTTGCATTACGAAGAGCTTCAGATCCAGGATTTTGGTTTGCGAAGTCGCTCTTCATGGATTCCTTTGTCCCACTCGGTCGCGTTCACTCGTTCAAGTCGTTGGAATGACAGCACGTTAGCTCTAGGGGCGATCTGGTACAGCTTTTCTGTAACGGTTCAGCCCAGTCCAGCAGAGCAACCCGTTTGTTAAGGAGAGAAAACCGATGTACGCACGCATGAGTGCATTCCTCGTGGCGTTGGCGCTTGCCGTCACGAGTACTGCCTACGCGCAGGAAATCGGAGGCACGCTGTCAGGCCGCGTCCTCGATGCGCAGAAACTTCCCGTCCCCGGAGTCACGGTGACGGCGACGGGACAGCAGGGCGCCCGAACTGCGGTGAGCGACGCCGATGGCCGGTTCAGCATCCCGTTCCTGACGCCTGGTAATTACGACGTTCGAGCGGAGCTTCAGGGCTTCAAGTCTTTCGAACAAAAGGCCGTCATCGTCAGTGTCGGACAGATCACCGACATCCCGGTGAGCATGCAGGTCGGCGGCGTCACTGAGACGGTGAACGTCACGGCTGAAACGCCGCTGATCAACACGAAGTCGACGACCACCGGCGCGGTTATGAGCACCGATACCCTTCGGAATCTTCCGGTTGGCCGAACGTTTGCGCAGACGCTGTACCTGACGCCGGGCGTCAGCAGCTCGGGAAATGCGGGCGCTGCCAATCCGTCGATCTCGGGTGCAACCGGTCTCGACAACCAGTACATCGTCGATGGCGCCAACGTGACGAACACCGGATTCGGGGGCCTCGGGTCGTACTCGGCGTCCTTTGGATCGCTGGGCAACGCAACTCCGTACGATTTCATCAAGGAAATCCAGGTCAAGACCGGCGGATACGAAGCCGAGTTCGGTCAGGCCACTGGTGGTGTCGTCAACGTCGTCACCAAGAGCGGCAGCAACAGGCTGCGTGGGTCCGGCTTCGCCTACTCGCAACCCGATGCTCTGCAGGGAGAGTTCACGCAGTTTCAGGCGTCGAACGGATCCGTGAACACGCAGGCGACGACGCAGAGCGACGTGGGTGCAGAAGGCGGGTTCCCGATCGTCAAGGATCGACTCTTCTTCTTCGGCGCGATCGACCCTGCATGGCGAGTCACCACGTTCGCTGCACCTCCGACGTTCCCGCTGGCCTCGCTCGGCAATGTCGACCGGAACCGCCGAACGATCTCGTACTCGGCAAAAGGCACGCTGCAGTTGGGTGGCGGCAACCGCGTCGACGCATCGTTCTTCGGTGATCCCTCCCACGGTGAGAATGGGCCGCAGCGAGCTTCGTCGCTGCTTGGCGTCGACACGGCCGCATTCAGCGCGCTCGATTACGGCGGCCACAACCAGGCACTTCGCTACAGCGGCATCATCACGAACAACTGGCTGGTCGAGGGTGGCTTCTCGCGAGCGAACAACACGATCGGTGAACTTCCATCGCAAAACACGTGGCGCTATGTCGATCGGACCGTCACGCCCAATATCATTTCCGGGGGCATCGGTGGTGTCTACGAGGCTGGCAACGTCAGCCTGAGCCGCCAGTATCAAGTGAAGTCCACGAACATCTTCAAGTCGAACTCCTTGAAGTACGGAATTGAGTACTACGACTCGGAATACTCGCTCGTGAACCAGATCACCGGGCCTACCTTTAAGGCGCCTGATGGCCGTCAGACAGCAACTGGCGCACGAATCGATATCCTCCCCGCACCCGAGGTGCCGGGCGGCAAGATCTACCGGGTGTCGCGAGCGAACTTCAATAGCTCCCGCTTCACGCCGCAGACGTATTTCGACTTCTTCGTCCAGGATCAAATCCAGCTTGGCCGACTGACGCTGAACCCTGGCCTGCGGTACGAACAGGAGAAGATGAGCGGCACGATCATCAAGGACTGGACGCTGAAGAACAACTGGGCACCGCGTATCGGCGCGACCTATGACCCGACGGGTGACGGGCGCACCAAGATTTACGGGAACTACGGGAAGTTCTACGCGCGCGTCCCGAACGACCTGGCCGCACGAGCACTATCGGCCGACGATGGCTTCACTCGCGGTGATTACTACGATGCGAATCTGACTCAGGTCGTTCCTGAAGGAGTCCTCGCGGCAAACGTCACCCGGCACTTCATTCTGGCCGGCACTGGCGCCGATACGATCGACCCCAACGCGAAGCTGACCTATACGAACGAGTACGTGTTCGGCGTGGACCGCGAGATCATGAGAAACACGACCTTCGGAGTGCGGTACATCTTCCGGAATATGCCGCAGGTGTTGGAGGACATCGCGAATTGTCCGATGGTCGCCTACGAACTTCCGCAGACCGCGGCGATCTGCAACAGCGTCGAATACATCCTGACGAACCCGAAGGCGAGTATTCCGGTCGCGGCCGGGACCGAGTTCCTCGGGGCGCATTTCGTCGACCCGGTGCACAAGTACAACTCACTGGAGTTCACGTTGAACCGCCGCAGCACGAACTGGTCGACGATGACCTCGTATCGGTGGTCGCGGCTACGCGGCAACTTCGAGGGGTTCTTCCGCGACGACAACGGGCAGTCCGACCCTGGTATCACCTCGCTGTACGACTTCCCGACGGACGATCCGAGTTACGCTCCGTTTTACGCAGCAATCGGCGGCGGCGACATCCGCTTTCTGGGCGACCCGAATGGCATCCTGCCGCTCGACCGTCCACACCAGGTCAAGCTCTATGGCAACCGTTCATGGGCGTCTGGTCTCAACATCGGTGCAGGCTTGAACCTCTCGTCCGGCAAGCCGCTCACACCGATGGCGGCAAACCCGAACTACACGAGCCAGGGCGAAATTACGGTCGCTGCGCGCGGCTCCGGCATCCAGACCATCGATGGGTTCATGAAGCGCACGCCGTTCGAAAGCCAGGTCGACCTGCAGGCATCGTACGCAGTTCGAATGGCCGGCGAGCGACGCGTCACGTTCATCGCTGACGTCTTCAACCTGTTCAACCAGCGTCGTGTGACGTCCTACGATCAGAACACGCAGCTTGCCAACAGCGTGACGAACCCCGATTTCGGCAAGCCGATTAGCACGATCTTCGGAGGCAACCCGCCGCAGTACCAGGCGCCGTTCAACATGCGCGTGGGCGTGCGATACGAGTTCTAGTCAACGAATCAAACGGGTAAGATTGGGGCCACTTCGGTGGCCCTTTTTTTTGCGAGGTGCTCCATGCGTCTGCCCGTCGCTCTCGCCGTCCTGATGCTGGCGCTCGTCACATCACCTGCCCACGCGCAGAAACTCGCCGACGAGCAAAGCCGCCGTCAAGCGCTGGCTCTCTATCGGACCGGCCAGGAGTTCATGTCGAGTGAGATGTTCGAAAAGGCGATCGAATCCTTCACGGGTGCCATCGACAGGGACCCGCTCTTGACAGTCGCGCACTATCAACTCGGCCAAGCACATATGTCGCTCAAGCGTCCCGCGAGCGCCCTGCAGGCGTATAAAAGTTGTCTCGATGCAATGGAGGCGCTTCATCACCTCGAAGAGTCGAACAGATTCGAAGTTGACAAACAGCGTCAGGAGGTCGTTCGAGAGCTGCGAACGGAACTGAATCAAACGTCGCAGAAGATAGATCCCCTCAAACGGACAGTCCTGGAGCAGCGGGTTCAGGAACTGGAGCACGAGCGAACTTCCTCGTCGAGCGGCCCGTTCCGGCCGCCGGCATTCGTCCTACTTGCAATGGGTAGCGCCCACTTCAGAAATGGCGATCGCGACACCGCCGAAGCCGAATGGCGCGCGGCCGTCGAAGCCAATCCAAAGCTCGGAGAGGCGCACAACAACCTCGCCGTGATCTACATGCAGAGCGGAAGGAAGGCCGAGGCCGAGAATGCCGTGAAGCTGGCGGAGAAGGCAGGGTTCAAGGTGAATGCACAGCTGAAGGAAGACATCAAGAAGCTTCCGACCCCGTAGTGACAGCCTTTATCCTCTCCGAAGCGATTCCCAGACCGTGCGACTCGATGCTGCTGACTCCGTGCGCCGCCAATGCCAGCGCGCCAATCAAGGCGTGGGGAACGCGTCGTTCGGCAAGAACCGCCGCTACGCGATCGAGGAGCGTCACACCGCTTCAGCGTCGTTCGAGCGCGAAGGCTGACGCCCCAGCGCGCGGGCGCGTTTCAACGCTCGACGGGCATCAGCGTCGTTCACGCCTCGAGCCGCCCGGTACTGGGCAACATCCTCATCTCCGAGACGCAGCGCCAGCGCGATTCGCTCGGTCACGGATAGCTGCGCAACCCTGCGCATCGTATCGCGCCGCAGGTCGTCGGCAATCGAACGCATCGCCTCAGTATACGGCTCCTGGTCCGGCTAAAGCCGGACACTACGACCGTTCGGATAAAGCCGGACACTACGACCGTCCGGATGAAGCGGACACTACGACCGTCCGGATGAAGCCGGACGCTACGGTTTCTCAGTGTCGATCTGTGCCCTCTGCAGCTTCCCGCTGAAGTCGACATAGATCGATTTCCACTCCGAGAACACATCGAGCGCCGCGGTCCCCGCCTCGCGGTGGCCGTTGCCGGTCGCCTTCGTCCCGCCAAACGGGAGATGCACTTCCGCGCCGATCGTCGGCGCGTTCACGTAGAAGATTCCCGTGTACATGTCGCGCATCGCCGCGAACGCGTTGTTGATGTCCTGCGTGTAGATCGACGCCGACAACCCGTAGGCAACGCCGTTGCCGATCGCGATCGCTTCTTCGAGCGATCGGCAGCGCATCACCGACACGACCGGACCGAAGATCTCCTCCTGTGCGATACGCATCGTCGGATCGACGTCGCCGAAGATCGTCGGCTCGTGAAACCAACCGCGCGCGTGCGGCCCGTTGTCGAGCCTGTGGCCGCCGGTGACGAGCGTCGCACCTTCCTGCTGCCCGATCGCGACGTACTTCATCACGGTCTCGAGCTGCGACTGGCTGACCGACGGCCCCATCTGCGTGCGGTCGTCGAGCCCGTTGCCCACGCGTAATGATTTCGCACGCGCGGCGAACTCGCGCATGAACGCGTCGTAGACCCGCTCGTGCACCACGACGCGGCTGGCCGCCGTGCATCGCTGCCCGCTCGTCCCGAACCCGCCCCACAGGCAGCCCTCGACCGCGAGATCGATCTTCGCGTCGTCCATGATCATGACGACGTTCTTGCCGCCCATCTCGAGATGGACCTTCTTGAAACCCGGTGCGGCGTTCTGGCTGACGATGCGCCCGACGGTGGTCGATCCGGTGAAGGACACGACCTTCACCTCGTCATGGGTCGACATCCGCGTCCCGACGTCCGGTCCGCCGGTCACGAGATTGACGACGCCTGCAGGAATTCCCGCTTCCTCGAGAACCTTGACGAAGTTCACCGCGGAAAGCGGTGTCAGCGTGGCCGGCTTGAAGACGACCGTGTTCCCGCAGACGAGCGCCGGCGCGATCTTCCAGGAGGGGATCGCCATGGGAAAGTTCCACGGCGTGATGACGGAGCACACGCCGAGCGGCTGCCGCAGTGACATCGCGAACTTGTCACGCAGCTCCGAGGGAACGGTCTGCCCGTACAATCGCCGCCCTTCACCTGCCATGAAGAGCGTCATGTCGATCGCTTCTTGGACGTCGCCGCGCGTCTCCTCGAGCACCTTGCCCATCTCGCGGGTCATGTCGCGCGCGAGTTCGTCCTTGCGCTGCGCGATCAGTTGCGCGGCGGCCAGAAGCACTTCCGCCCGCTTGGGCGCCGGCACGAGACGCCAGCGCTCGTAGGCACGCGCGGCCGCGGCCACGGCCGACTCGACGTCTTCAACCGTCGAGTCCTGGAACACGCCGATGAGGTCCTCGCAATCAGCCGGGTTGCGATTCTCGAACGTCCGGCCCGAGCGTGTTTCTACCCAGGAACCGCCGATGTAATTCTGGTATTTGTGCACGTTTGATCTCCGTCCAAGAGTGCCGCAATCGGCGCCCGACCGACAAGACAGACGAAAAGGTGGAAAACCTCTTGAATTTCGAATTCAGACAACTCACGTTGTCCAAACCTTCATCCCAGGAACAAGCGTGTGTGAGTCAAGGCTTTAGGGCGTTGAGCCCGTTGTCCGTGCACAACAGGCTCATGTCAGGATTGGAGCGGCCGACAATATCTACGGTTGGAATTGCACGCCGCTACCCGTCATTCCCATGGCATGGATCCTGAATAGCTATTGGGCAGAAGGGCGGTTACCGAATGCCTCACATGAACCGAATCAGCGACACCCCGGTGCAGAAGGTCGTCGTGGTGAACGGCAACACCGAGGTGCTCGGCATGCTGGAATCCGTGCTCGACGCGGGCCGCTACGATATGGTGTTTGTGGAGCCCGGCGATCGCGCGTATTCGCAGATCCGAAAAGTGCTCCCGAATCTGGTCATCCTTTGCACGCGGATCGAAGAACTCGACGGCTTTCAGCTTCTGACCATGCTGAAGCTGGATCCGGATACCAGCGACATCCCCGTGCTGACCTACACGACCGAACACGAGGGCCAGGACTTCGACCTGACCACGTCCTCATCGTCGGTTCCAGACGATGACTCCGACAACGTGTTTCCGAACCGTCCCGCGTTGCGGATGAATTGAAGCGGCATGGGGTCGGGAGTCATTTCCGACTTCGCAGCAAATGAGTCCCGACCCCATGTCCCCCTCGTCATCCGACGAGCGCGACGCCGAGCGCGTCCCGATGCTCGGCCGTCTTCAGGGCGAAGTGATGGTGTTCCAGCCGATGCTGATTCGCGAGGTCAGCCTCGGAGGGGCCCTGGTCGAAACCCGCTTCCCTCTCCATCTCAATTCCCTTCACGATCTCAGGCTGACGCTCGGCACCCGCTCGATCGTCGTCAAGGGACGGGTAGTGCATTCACAGATTCGCGATGTCGACCAGGACGTGGTGATCTACTGGACCGGGATCGAGTTCGTCGAGCCGTCCAATCACGCATCGGCGATCGAGGACTTTCTCGACTCGGTGTGAACGGATCCCTGGTCCTTAGTGTTTGGTCCTTGGTCAGTCCTGTGGGTTCAACGCGGGGGCTGAAGCCCCCGCTCTACGGCGAGTCGCGCAGCGCGCTAGCGAACGCGTAGGTGTTCGAGATAATCGCCCGACTCGATCCGCTCGGCGCGTCCGAGCGGTGCGTTGTAGAAGTACGCGGATGCATGGACCACGAGGCCGTTTTCGAGTGTCACGGGTGTGACACGCCTCGTATACAAACTCGCCTCGGGCTCGCCCGGCCGATACCCTTCGATTTCATCGAGCGCGCGCAGGACGACCATCGGCCGCGTCATCTGGTAGACCTCGCCCCAGACGCGACGATCGGTGGCCGGGACCGCCGCGGGATAGATGCCGAGATCGTAGAGAGCGGCCGCGATCGAACCGCGTCCTTTGAAGACGAGATGCTGATCGATGTTCAACCGGCCGGTCCGGTTGAACGGCGTCATGAGGGTACCGTAGAAAAAGACGAGGTCAGCCATCGTCTGAAGCAACGACTCTGTGGAGCGAGCAACCGGGAACAGGCCGTATTGCAGACCAGTAATGGGATCTACGTCGAGCGGTGCTGCGCTATTTACAGCAACTTACAGCGCGGGCGGCGCTGGCGGCGCCGCTGGAGCTGGTGGCGGCGCAGGAACCGGCGGAGGCGACGGGAGTTCGGGCGGCTGCGGAGATCGAGGACGCTGCGCTCGAAGCGCGCCGATCGCATCGACCACACTTGGCGGGAGCGAGAACGAGAGCGACACCGTCTTCCCCTGACCGCCTAGTTGGAGCGAGTTGATGAAGTCAGTGATTCCGGGCTGGCTGCTGCCCGCCTGCATTCGCGCAAGCGCCATGAAGCCCTGGATGACCTGACGGAGATCCTGCGCGGCCATTTCATCGCGCGCTTCGGCGCGGATCTGCCCGTCGACGCCAGCGCCGATTACACCTTTGGCCGAGAACCAGCTGATCGCTGGAAGCTTGCTCGCCACCTCGCGAGGAAGCCTGGCACCGGCGACCTCGTCGAATTTCGCGACTGCCCACACCGTGCCGTCGTCGACGCCATGGACCAGCCGCATCAGTTCGTCATTGCTGGTCGCGTTCTGGCTTCCGGCCCTGGTATCGATCGCCTTGCGGACGGCCTCGGGCCCACCAATGGCGACGAGACCCGGCTCGACAAACGCGAGGCCGAAATTCTCATGGGTCAACAGCCGTTTGCCCTTGTAGTCGGTGACGGTCGCGCCTTCCTGCGTGGCAAAGCCCTCGATTCGAACCTGGTCGAATCGCCCTCGGGCAAGGACGAGCGGAGGCGCTTTCTCGCCGTCAGGAATGCCGACACCCGCAGCGATCACGTAATCGATGTCTTTTTCGATGTCGATACCGGTCCGCTCTTGGAACATGCGGGCGCCGTCGCCACCCTGATGAAATGCGTCGAGTTTGCGGCGAAGCTCGGAGTCCATGACGTCGCGCACATTCGCGTAAGCGACGAGACGGGCATCGGCAGGGACGTAGGCGAATTCGGCGGGTCCTTTCCCACCGATGAGGCTTAGATTCTGCAGGCCGACATACGAAGCCACGAGCCCGGTGCCCAGACCGACGACAAGAATGCCGGCCGCGATCAGCAGGAAAAGGCGGGTGCGCTTATTCAATCTACACCGTGCTCAGGAGAGTATACGCGCACAGCCCCGCCGCGGTTCCGGCCAACCTCGACCCTTTATTGGTCGAGCACATATTCCCGGGACTCGATGATCCGGCCCGCAAGTCCCAGTGCCGCCACCACGATGAGCACGAGCGAGATTGTGCTGACCATCGCCGAGGGCGGGTTCCCGCTGAAGTATTCGAGCACGGCAACCACGCTGTCGGACACGCTGGCGTGGGGCACCAGCCCCTGCAGGTAATACATCACCGTGAATCGCCGGAGATAGCCAGGCACGATGAGCGCAACCTGCTCCCACCCGAACGCGAAAATCAAGCTCGCGACGAGCGGTCGCTTCACGACGACGCCGACGAGCGCGAAGACGGCGCCGTAGGCAGCGAGGCCGATCGCCAGCAGCCCGAGATCGATCAACAACGCCGTGAAGCTCCCAGCGACCTGCGACAGCGGCACCAGCAGGAAGTACACGAGCATCAGCGACGGCAGGACGACGAGCGTGGTGCAGGCAAGGTACGCGATGTACTTGCCGACGAGAATCGCGCTTCGACGAATCGGACGCGTGAAGAGGTAGGTGATGGTCTTGTCCTCGACTTCGTCGGCGATGAGCGACGTGCCGTAGAACACGCCCAGAATCGGAATGATGAACCTGAGGACCGGACCGAGGATCAACGCGCCGAAAATGCTGGCCCCGTCGACCACCGTGCCGTTGATCGTGAGCGGAGGGAGGCCAAGGGACTGCACGATGCGCATGACCAGCGCAACCAGGACCGGAGCACCGACGACGAGCGCCATGAAGATCGTCCGGCGCGACCACAGCATCTCGCCGATCGAGAGGTCGAACACGCGCCAGGCGCCGTTCATGAACGGGGCGGTCGTGCGGGCGGGCTGCTTGCTCGTTCGATCGGCAACTGCTTCCATCGGCGCCTCTACGGTTTCCTCTACTGTTTCACGAGGTACTTGAAGACCGCCTGCAGGTTGTCGTCGGGCGAGGTCACCTCGTCGATCGCGCCCACTTCTCCCGACGCGGCCATATCGGTCACGCGTGCGTAGAACGCGTCGGGCCGCGAGGTCTCGACGATCACGGCGCCGGGCTCGAACCGCAGGCTGATCACGCCGTCTTCTCCGATCAGCGTCCGCGCGAGCTGCTGCGGCGATTCGGCGCGAATGAAGACCGTGTGAGGGTGCTCGTCGATCAGCTCGCGAATCTGATGGACGTTCCCCTCGGCCACGATCCGTCCGTTGTTGATCAGCAGGATGTTCGACGTCATCGCCTCCACTTCATGGAGGATGTGACTCGAGACCAGGACACTCTTGCCGGCGCGCCCCCATTCACGGATCTGGCGGATCGTGCGGCGACGCATGATCGGGTCCATGCCGCCCAAGGGCTCGTCGAGGATCAGCAGTTCGGGATCGTGCGCGATCGCCTGCGCCATCTTCACGCGCTGGCGCATGCCCTTGCTGTAGGCGCCGATCTTCTTGTCGGCGGCGTCGAGCAGATCGACCGCTCCCAGCGCGCGCCGCGCCGCGTCACTCGCCGCTGCGGGCTCAGCACCTCCGAGACGTACGAGCGCGGTGACCCAGTCGAGCCCGGTCATACGGTCGTAGAACGAGTCCTGTTCAGGGCAGAAGCCGATGCGGTGATAGAGCGCCGGGTTGCCCCAGATCGGTTCTCCCAGCACACGGATACTGCCCTTGCTTGGTTTGAGCTGGCCGGTGATCAGCTTCATGAACGTCGACTTGCCGGCGCCATTGGGTCCGAGCAGCCCTGTGATCCCGGGAGGCACCGACACGGTCACGTCGTTGAGGCCCGACACCTGGCCGTACCACTTCGACAGATGCTCGGTTGCGATCGTCATCAGGCCACCACTTCGACGGCTCGCACGCGACGCTCGAGAATGAACATCGAGAGCAGCACCAGGCCCACGACGACGGCAAGGGCGACGGGGACGGGCACGGGTGGAACTGCGCGTCCGCGGAAGACCCACGTCGTGATGACGTCGAGCATGTCGCCCGGCGAAAGGGCTGCCCATGCGCGGCTCCCGGTGATCGCCCGGAGCGTCTGAGACATGCCAGCCGTGAAGAAGATGATGCCCGCATACATCACCGATACGAATCGACGACTCTTGCTGAGCGAGGAGAGCGCCAGGATCACGAACGCCGCGAGCAGCGTGCGCATGAGCGATGCGAGCGTGATCGCCGGCAGCAGGAACAGGTTCTCGCGCAGGAACGAAAAGCTGCCGCTGAACACCACCTGCAGCACGAGCAGCAACATTGCGGGGAGCCACGTCACGCCGATCAGCCAGATCATCGGGGGGACGAGCTTGCCCGTGATGTACTCGACGCGCGTCAACGGTTTCGACAGATACAACTGCAGGGCGTTCGCGCGACGGTCGTCGGCAATCAGCCCGGCTTGCGCGATCGTGATCAGGAACACGAAGATGCTCTGCCCCGTGAGGAAGCTCAGAAAGAGCTGCGGCGACAGGGAAAAGAACGACCCTGCGCCCTGGGGCGAGATCGTGGCCGCATAGATGCGCACCGCGTAGACGACGAATGGTGCGTATGACGCGAGCAGCAGGAAGAGAAACGGCTTGTATTTGACGATGGTCGTCAGGTGCATCCACGCGATGACCATCCAGGAACGGCCGTGCGGCGCCCGCACGCCGGCATAGTGTCGATAGCCTTGATCGTGAATCGGCACTACTGCTCTCCTACGGCTTTCGCGAACACGTCTTCGAGCGTCGGGACGCTGGCCCGCAGGTGACGGACCTGGACACGCTGTTTCGCCGCGAGCTGAAACAGGAACGGCGCGCCGCGTTCGTCGGGTACGAACACGCGCATCACATCCTCGTCGGTTGCATGACACTCGAGCCCGGCGGCATGGAGCGCCGCCACGAAACCGTCGGCATCGCCTTTGACTCTCAGCTCGAACACGCGACCGCCAGGGCCCTTCAGCGCCTCGATCGGTCCTTGGGTCGCGACCGTGCCTTTGTCGAGCACGACGACGTGATCGCACGTGTATTCCACATCCGGCAGCAGATGCGATGACAGAATGAGGTTCATCTGCTTGTTGTGCGCGATGTCGCGAACGAGCTCGAGCATCTCGTCGCGGCCCTTCGGATCCATCCCGTTGGTGGGTTCGTCGAGAAACAGCAGCTCCGGATCGTGCACGAGCGCCTGCGCCAGCTTGATCCGCTGCTTCATGCCGGTCGAGTACTGCTCGACGTTGCGATAGCGCGCTTCGCCGAGGCCCACGTAATAGAGCACCTCGTGCGCGCGCTGCATCGCGTCGGCCCTCGGCAAGCCCGCGAGCTCGGCGCAGAACGCCACGAACGACACCGCATTCATCCCGGGGATATGAGTGTCGCTCTCCGGCATGTAGCCGATGCGCCTGCGAATCTGCAGCGGAGCCTGGCGCACGTCGAGCCCCAGCACCCGCATCTGGCCACGTTCAGGTGGCAGCAGCCCGAGGAGCGCCTTGATCATCGTGCTCTTGCCCGCGCCGTTCGGCCCGAGCAGTCCCACTGCTCCTTTGGGAAATGTGACGCTGACGTCGCGCAGGGCCTGGTTCCGGCCGTAACGGACGCTGACGCTCTCGAGCTCGAGAACCGGAGGCACTACAGTGGCCATACGTTATGAGGGAACGACTGGTTCATAACGGCAGGAGGCAACCCCGTTTCCTCACAACGATCCACGCAGTCCGAGCGCGTCGGCCTGTTCGCGCATCGACGTGATGACGTTACTCACGTGCACATCGAGCGGGAGGCCGAGCTCGTCGGCGCCCTGGCGGAGGTCGTCCCTCGACACCGCCCGCGCGAACGCCTTGTCCTTCATCCGCTTGATGACGGAGGACGACTCGAGATCGAGCACACTCCTGCTCGGCCTGACCAGCGCCGCCGCCGTCACGAAACCGGCCATCTCATCGCACGCGAAGAGCGACTTCTCGAGCGCGCTCTCGCGGGGCACGCCCGAGTACTGCGCGTGCGAGAGGAT
This sequence comes from Vicinamibacterales bacterium, assembly GCA_036407095.1. Lineage (GTDB taxonomy): Bacteria > Acidobacteriota > Vicinamibacteria > Vicinamibacterales > UBA2999 > Gp6-AA40. The sequence goes on from DASWZV010000115.1 coordinate 242,655, forward strand.
GGCGCGCATGACCCACTCGGGATATCCACGTCGCCGCAGCTCGTCGCAGCCGCGAAACGGATGATCGGCCGGCGTCGGGAATCGTTCGTAGTCGAAGTCGTGAAGCAGGCCGACGATCCCCCAGTCGTCTTCGTCTCCGCCAAGTCGTCTCGCATATCCGCGGACCGCAGCCTCGACCGCGAGCGCATGCTTGCGCAGGCTCTCGCTGGCCGTCCATTCAGTCAGCAACGTCCAGGCATCGTCTCGTGACAGCGTCGAAGCCATGCGTCAGGAACCGGATTCTACTTCGCGACGGACGGGAGGCGGTGTATCGCGCGCCATCTCCAGCCCACGCTCGATCACGGCAGTCGCCTTCTCCGTCAGCTCGTACTCCGCCAGCTCGTTCGGCTCGGCGAGCACCGCCTCGGCGACGTCTGTGCCTGCGCGCAACTCGCCGCCGATCGGCCAGCACAGATAGTCGACGAGCACGAAATGATAGAGGACCTTGCTCGACTCATCGTGCGTGATCCGATCGAGCACCTCGATCACCGGGCCGACCTCCACCTCGAACCCGGTTTCCTCGAGCATCTCGCGCGCGACACATGCTTCGAGCGTCTCTCCGATTTCGACGGCGCCGCCCGGAATGCTCCACTGTCCGGCCAACGGCTCGAACCGTCGTTTGACGAGCACAACGCGCCCTTCATGGACGATGACCGCGCCCACGCCCACGTACGGCCTCTCCGGATATTTCCGTGCCTCGCTCACCTGACCCTCGCTACTCCCCCATGACCTTGACGACGACGCGCTTGCGACGTTGCCCATCGAACTCGGCGTAGAAGACCTGTTCCCACGGCCCCAGGTCCAGTTTCCCCCCGGTGATCGGCAGCAGGATCTGATGACCCATGAGCGTCCGCTTCAGATGCGCATCGGCATTATCCTCGCCCGTGCGGTGATGGCGGTAGTCGAGGCCCGACGGCGCCAGCTTCTCCAGCCATTCCTGAAAGTCGTGGATGAGGCCGTCTTCCCAATCGTTGACGTAGACCGCGGCGGTGATGTGCATCGCCGAGACGAGCACCATGCCTTCCTTCACGCCGCTCTTCTTCACGATGGCGGCGACGTCATCCGTGATGCGGACGAACTCCTGGCGCTTCTTGGTCTCGAACCACAAATAGTCAGTCGCCGTGATCATGTGGCTCCCTGTCGTTCACTGTTCAGAGGTTCAAGAGTTCAAGGTTCCGGGTTCCTGTTCGAGGTTCTGAGTTCGATGTTCGACGCCGGGTACGATCAACCAGCCTGTTGGTACCACTGTCGCGAACAATGAACTCGGGAACCCGGAACAGGAACCCGGAACCTTGAACTCTTTGAACTTCTGAACACTGAACTATCAGTACATTTTCAGGGCCGCGTCTGCGTTCAGATTCCACGCAGCGACGCGTCCAGCCCGATACTGCCGCAACCCGGCCGCTGCGATCATCGCGGCATTGTCTGTCGAAAGCGCGAGGCTCGGCACATAGAGAGGGCATTCGCGTGCTTCAGCACGGACACGGGCGTCCTCGCGGAGACGGCTGTTGGCCGAGACTCCGCCTGCGATCCCGACACTGCGCGCGCTGTACCAGCGTGCCGCTTCGAACAACCGATCGACGAGCGTTTCGACGACCACACGCTGGAAGCTGGCGCAGATGTTCTTGATCTCCTGATCGGGCAGCGGCTCCCCCTCCGGCAGCGTCAACGACGCACGCCGCATGGTGACATGCCGCAAGACCGACGTCTTCAAGCCGGAGAAGCTGAAGTCGCGACGGCCGGGCTCGTGAGGCGCGTTCCGATCCGCGTGCGTCAGCCGCGTCTTCGGAAACGGCACGGCGCGATCGTCGCCGAGCGCCGCCAGCCGGTCGATGACCGGGCCACCGGGATACCCGAGCCCGAGCAGCTTGGCGACCTTGTCATACGCCTCACCTGCGGCATCGTCTCGGGTGCGACCCAACAGCTCGTAGACGCCGGGTTCGGGAATGCGATACAGGCTCGTGTGGCCGCCGGACACGACGAGCACGATCGCCGGCAATTCCAGCTCACCGTGCTCGAGCACCAGCGACTCGATGTGTCCCGCGAGGTGATGCACCGGCACGAGCGGCACCGACCGCGACCACGCCAGCGACTTGGCGAAGGAGATGCCGACGAGCAGCGATCCAACCAGACCCGGCCCTGCCGTCACCGCGACCGCGTCGTAGTCGGAGCCCCCTTCCCCGAGCGCGCGCTCGACGACACCACAGATGTCGCGAATGTGCTGCCGCGCCGAGAGCTCAGGCACGACGCCGCCCCATTCGCGATGAATGTCGACCTGTGAGGCGACGACGCTCGAGCGCAGTCGCCAGGGACGCGTCGGATCGCCGGTCTCCTCTACGAGGGCAGCGGCGGTTTCATCGCAGGACGTTTCGATACCGAGGATGGTCATGTCTCTGCACGCCGGGTCTGAAGAGCAAAACCCCGCCTACGCTGTCCCAGTCAGCTCGCCACGAACGAGCTGCACAAGCGATTCTTCATACGGCGCGCGGGCGATGCCACGCTCGGTGATGATCGCGGTGACGTACTTCGACGGTGTCACATCGAACGCGGGGTTGCGGATCCGCGCGCCCTCCGGCGTCAACCGGGACGCCCCGACGTGTGTGACCTCCCGGCCGTTCCGCTCTTCGATGGGAATGCCGCTTCCGTCGGGTGTGCCGAGATCGATCGTCGAGAGCGGCGCCGCCACGTAAAACGGAATGCCATGTTCCCTGGCGAGCACCGCCACGCCATAGGTGCCGATCTTGTTCGCGACGTCGCCGTTGGCAGCAATGCGATCGGCGCCGACCACGACGAGATCGACTTCCTTGAGACGCATCATCGATGCCGCCATGTTGTCGGTGATGACGGTCGTCTCGATCCCGTCCTTGACGAGCTCCCACGCGGTCAGTCGCGCGCCCTGGAGAAAGGGACGGGTCTCATCCGCGAGCACGGCGATCCGCTTCCCCTGCTCGGCGGCCGCGCGAATCACGCCCAGCGCGGTGCCGTATCCCGCGGTCGCGAGCGCGCCCGCGTTGCAGTGGGTCAGGATGCGCGCTGACTCGGGCACCAGTGCCGCACCGTTGGCGCCCATCATCCGGCAGCTCTGGACGTCCTCGTCGTGAATCGCGCGCGCCTCGTCCTCGAGGCGCACCTTGAGCTCGTCGACCGAGAACCCTCGCTGCGCCGCCTCGGCAAACGTCTTCTTCATGCGATCGATCGCCCAGAACAGATTCACTGCGGTCGGCCGCGTCGCTGCCATCAGATCGCAGACCCGCTGAAACTCGGTCACGAACTGCTTGGTGCCGGTCGCCGTGCTGCGCCGCATCCCGAGCGCGATCCCCATCGCAGCGGCCACGCCGATCGCCGGCGCCCCTCTGATCACCATCGTCGTGATCGCCTTGGCAACCTCTTTGGCCGTCTTGCAGGTCACGTAGACCTCGGCCGTCGGCAGCTTCCGCTGGTCGATCATCACGACCGCGTCGTCTTTCCACTCGATTGTCGGCAGCATGAAGAGACGATGATATCAACTAGGCCACAGTGCCCAGGCCTCGGGCCTCAGGGCTGGGCAAGGAATCAGGCCTGGGGCCTTGGGCAGCCCCGAGGCCTGAGGCCTGGGCCCTGAGGCCTATCGTTTCGCGCCGATTGCAAACAGACTCGCCACGCCGCGCACGTACATCACGCCTTCCGAGAGCGCGGGCGTCGCCATCAACAGCTCGCCAATGGAGTTGGTGGCGATGTGCTCGAACGTCGGACCTGCCCGAACGACCAGCATGTCACCGTCCTCATTCGACAGGTAGATCTTCCCGTCCGCCGCGACCGGCGAGGCGCTGAATCCGCTCCCGACCAGCGGCAGGCGCCGGCGGTAAATCTCTTTACCGCTCTTCAGCTCGTACGCATCGAGGACGCCGTCGTTGGCCAGCACATACAGGAGCCCGTGATACGCAATGGGCGTGGGCATGTAGGATCCGCGCGCCGTGCGACTCCAGGCGACCGACGCGCTGCTCGACTGATCGGGTCCGAGTGTGAGGTCGCCTCGCGCTCCAGGACGCACAGCGAAGATCGGCCGTTCGGGTGCGCGTCCGCTCGCCACCACGATGAGGCCGTCGGCGAAAATCGGGGTGGGCGCGGTGATCTTCGACGAGCCGCCGAGCCGCCACAACTCGCGCCCCGTGAGTGCGTCATATCCGCGGATGAAGTTCGATGCGTTGGTGACGAGCTCGGGCCCCGTGGAGGCAAGAGCGACAGTGGGACTTCCCCACGACGGAATCTCATCGCGTGATGTTTTCCACACGATCTCGCCGGTCTCGGCGTTCAGCGCCATCACGAACGAATCGGCCTGGGTGTCGCACTGCAGGATGACGAGGCCGTTCCAGATGATCGGCGAGCTTGCCGGTCCCCACTCGTACGTGGGGATGTCGTACGCGCCCATGTCGACCCGTCCGATATCCACGGTCCACAGCGGTTCCCCATTGACATCGAACGCGTACACGCCCTCCGAACCGAACCAGGCAACGACGATGCGGCCGTCGGTGACCGGCGTCGCGCTGGCGTAGGTCGACTTGATGTGACGCTTGTTGCGCGGAGGTCCTTGGTGCGCGAGTCGCGACCATCGAATCCGTCCGGTACGTTTGTCGACGGCGTACACCATCCACTTGTGAACGGAGCGATCGTCGGATGCATCGCCCTCGCCGTAGAGACCAGGCTTGAATGTCGCCCCGTTCTGGCTGCTGATCGCCGAGGTGACGAAGACGGTGTCACCCGACACGATCGGACTGGAATGCGCGAGGCCCGGGATGGCCGTTCGCCACAGGATGTTCTGGCGCTCGGCGCCATCCCATCGATCCGGAATGTGCTGCCCGTCGGCGACGCCGGAGGCGTATGGTCCGCGGAATGAGGGCCAGCTGCCGGCCGCGGAGACCGGCCGCGGGAGCGTTCCTCGTCCGGGTGCGAGCGTGCGGACGATTCGGCGTTCGCGCACGATCGGCGGCTCGCTCTCGGGCCGCTGCGCAGAGAACGCGCCGAACACCGGGGGACCGTCAGGAATCGCGACCGTCTGGCTGCGTGCGCGAGCGCTGAGGAGCGCCAGCGACGCAAGCACAACAACTGGGGCGAGTCTCTTCATCGTCACAACAATCGATCATCGAACGGCAGCGGCAACAGATCCTTCAGTTGATGCCGTCCCGTCTCGCGGCGGAGATTGGCGAGGATGACCTCGAGATCGCCGCCGAACTCCCACAGGATCTGACGGCACGCGCCGCACGGTGGCGTCGGTGCGTCTGTATCGGCAACCACAGCGACGCGGCGGAACTTCCGGTGGCCCTCGGAGATCGCCTTGAACATCGCGACGCGCTCGGCACAGATCGTCAGTCCGTAGGTCGCGTTCTCGACGTTGCATCCGGTGATGATCGTCCCGTCGGCAGTCTCGAGTGCAGCCCCGACCTTGAAGCCCGAGTAGCGCGCGTGAGCGTTGCGACGTGCGAGTCGGGCTGCCTTCACGAGCGTGTCAGAGGCGCTCAACGATCGCCTCCAGCAACGAGATGAACGATCCACGCACGCGCCGTGCCGTTTCCATGACTTCGTTGTGATCGAGCGGCTGCGGCAGCACCCCCGCAGCCATGTTGGTGATGCAGGAGATGCCGAGCACCTCCATCCCCATGTGACGTGCGGCGATCGCTTCGGGGACCGTCGACATGCCGACGGCATCGGCGCCGAGCGTGCGGAACGCGCGAATCTCGGCCGGCGTTTCGTAGCTCGGCCCGTGCACCGCGATGTAGACACCATGATCGATCGCGACGCCTCTGGCTCGCGCGGCTTCGTCGGCGATGCCTCGCAGACGACGCGAATACACCTCGCTCATGTCGGGAAAGCGCACTCCGAACCGATCGTCGTTGGGGCCTGCGAGCGGATTGCTGCCGAGCAGGTTGATGTGATCGTCGATCACCATCAACGCACCCTGAGCGAACCCGGTGTTGATGCCGCCCGCGGCGTTCGTCAGAATCATCTGCTTCACACCCAGGCAGCCCATCACCCGCGTCGCGAAGACGACAGTCGCAAGGTGGTGTCCCTCGTAGAAGTGGACGCGACCGGCTAGAGCCGCGACCCGCTTCCCAGCCACGTTACCGATCACCAGGCGACCGGCATGGCCGATCACCTTGGATGCGGGCCAGTGCGGCAGCTGCTCGTAAGGCGTGACGACCGAATCGCCGATCGAGTCCGCAAAGTCGCCAAGACCCGAGCCAAGAACGATCGCAATTGTTGGAGGAACCGGACACCGGCTTCTGACCGCGGCGGCGGCCTGCTCGACGCGCTCGAATTCAGCCACGGAGCACACCCGGACGATCAGCCACAAACGACACGGAGACCACGAAGACCGCCATTGCCACCGGAACGGAGACTGCGGAGGAAACGGAGAAAGGCATCAACACGGAGGTAACGGGGGAAACGGAGAAGAACGATTCATACTCCGTTTGCCCCGGTGCCTCCGCGTGAAAATCCTCCGTTCTCTCCGCAATTCGTTTCCCGATTTTCATTGTGCGGGAGCTGCGCTCATGACGACTCCGTGACTCTTCTTGGTGATCTTCGTGGTCTTCGTGGCCCAAGAATCTCCGTGCCTTTCGTGGCTATAACAACATCCCGGCAATCGTCGCCGTGAGGAAGTTCGCGAATGTTCCCGCCAGCATCGCGCGCAGACCGAGACGCGCGAGATCGTGTCGCCGTTCGGGGGCGAGCGCGCCGATGCCGCCGATCTGAATACCGATCGAGCTGAAGTTCGCAAAGCCGCAGAGGGCGAAGGTCGCAATCGTGAACGACTTGGGATCGAGCGTCGGCTTCAGCGGACCGAGCTGTGAGTAGGCGACGAACTCATTCGACACCATCCGCGTCCCCAGCAGATTCCCGATGGTGGGCGCATCGTGCCACGGCACGCCCAGGGCCCACGCGATCGGCGCGAACGCGTAGCCGAGAATGAGCTCCAGGCTCAGCCCGCTTCCAAAACCGGCGACGCGCTGCAGTCCCTCGCCGAGGAGCGCCAAGCCGGCGTTCAATAGCGCAACGATTGCCAAGAACGAGATGAGCATGGCGCCGACGTTGAGCGCGAGATGAAGACCCTCCCCAGTGCCACGTCCGATTGCGTCGATCACATTGACATCGGTCTTCTCGACACTGAGGCGCACGGTGCCCATCGTCTCGGGCACCGCCGTCTCCGGCACGAACAGCTTGGCCATCATCAACGTACCAGGCGCAGTCATGATCACCGCCGTGAGCAGATGTTGCGCCTGGACGCCAAAGAGAATGTACGCCGCCATGACGCCGCCGGAGATGTGCGCCATGCCGGCGGTCATGATCGTCATGAGCTCCGACTCGGTCATGCGCGGGATAAAAGGCCGGATCGTCAACGGCGCCTCGGTCTGCCCCATGAAGATGCTGGCCGCGACATTCAGCGACTCGGCCCCGCTCGCGCGCATGAACCGCCGCATGAGGACTGCGAACATGCGGACGATGACCTGCATCACGCCGAAGTAGTAGAGCATCGCGAACAGGGCGGCGATGAAGATGATCGTCGGCAGCACCATGAACGCGAACAGGTTCTTGTAGGGAGCGGCGGCCTCGGGCCCGAGGACGCGGGTGATGACGTCGCCCCACACGGCGGGATTGCCCAGCGGCCCGAACACGAACTCCGAGCCTTTGACCGAGAAGTTCAGGATGCGCGTGATCACGCCGCCCACCGCCTCGAACGTCGTCCGCCCGACGGCGGTCTTGAGGACGATGAGCGCGAAGACGAACTGCAGCCCGAGCCCCCACGCCACGTTCCGGCGATCGATCGCGCGGCGCGCCGACGACAGGCAGTACGCGAGCGCGAGGATCAATGCGAGCCCGGCGACGGGCTGCACGCGTGTCGCCCCGGCAAAGCCGATGGCGATCGCCAGCGCGGCAACCGCGGCGAGCGTCCCGAGAATCAGGAAGTCCTGACGCTCCCATGCCTGCTTGTTGATTTGTATTCGCGACTTGTGATCCGTGGTGCGCCGGTCGGAATTGGTAACGGTCACTCTTCACTGTCTCCTGGGTTCAGCGAACCTCGCCCAACACCTTCTCACGCCGCGGCGGCGGCTCGTCTCCGATGACGATCGCCGCGCGGCACAACTCCAGGGCCTCATCGACGCCGCGTCTGTTCCGATGATGCAGCCGCACGAGCGGCTGGCCCCTCTTGACCGCATCACCCGGCTTGGCCAGCAGCTCCGCGCCGACACCATGATCGATCGACTCGCCGACCGTCGAGCGACCGGCACCGAGCACATTGCTGGCGCGGCCAATCGCCTCCGCCTTGAGCGACGTCAGGTAGCCATCCCGCGGTGCGTTGCTCGCGACGCGGCCCGGACAGGATGGCAGCAGCGAGTAGTTCTCGGTGACGCGTGGATTACCGCCTTGACGCTCGACCATCCGCCCGAACGTCTCGAGTGCACGACCCGATCCGAGCGCGCCCTCCACACAATCGACTGCCGATTGATCGTCGTCCACGATGCCCGCCAGCACGACCATCCTGGCCGCAAGGCGCTTGACCACGCTCGTCAGATCCAACGGGCCTTTGCCTTTCAGCGTATCCAGGCACTCGATGATTTCGAGCGAGTTGCCGATTGCGCATCCGAGCGGCGCGTCCATGTCGGTAATGACCGCTTCGGTGCGGACGCCCGCCTGCGTCCCGATCGCGACCATGGATGCGGCAAGCTCGCGCGCGCGCGACGTGTCCTTCATGAACGCGCCGTTGCCGCACTTGACGTCGAGCACCAGCGCATTGCTGCCTTCAGCCAGCTTCTTGCTCATGATCGAGGCCGAGATGAGCGGGATGCTCTCGACCGTCGCGGTGACATCACGCAGGGCATACAGCTTCTTGTCGGCCGGCGCGAGCGTCGTCGTCTGACCGATGATGCTCGTGCCGACCTCGCGGAGCACCTGCTTGAACTCGTCGATCGACAGGCCGATCCGGAATCCCGGAATCGATTCGAGCTTGTCGAGCGTGCCACCGGTGTGACCAAGACCACGCCCGGACATCTTGGGGACAATCACCCCGCACGCCGCCGCCAGCGGCGCCAGCACGATCGACGTCTTGTCGCCGACGCCGCCGGTGCTGTGTTTCCCGACCTTCACGCCGGGAATATCCGACAAGTCAACGCGCTCGCCCGAGCGCACCATCGCATCGGTGAGCCAGGCGGTCTCCTGATCGGTCATGCCCTTGAGGACGATCGCCATCAGCAGCGCCGACGACTGATAGTCGGGGATGGTCCCGTCGGTCACGCCGCGTACGAATGTTTCGACCTCGGCCCGCGAGAGCGCGAGCCCGTCTCGTTTGCGGGCGATGGCATCGACAAATCGCATGAGCGAGCGCTCAGTATAGGTCACGGTCGGGCCCGCCGGGCGGTCACGCGGCCTTCCGCGTCCGCCTCGATCGATGCGCGCATAGCGGTCCGGGCGACGGCGGCTTTCTTGGTGTCCTCCGTTTCCTGACGGTCAAGTCATCAGCAATTGATGACGCTCTGCTAGGATCGAACCGCATGCGTCGCTTCATACTGTTGCTCACCGTTCTCATCGCCGCCCTGGCCCGCCCCCACGCGCAGACGCCACCGAAGCTGCTGGTCGTGCTCGTCGTCGATCAACTTCGCGCGGACTACCTGACGCGGTTCGATCGGCATTGGCACGCCGGTTTCCGGACGCTGCTCGACCAGGGGCTGGTCTTCGACAATGCGAGATACCCATATCTCAACACGGTGACGTGCGCCGGGCACTCGACGATCGGTACGGGCGCCCTGCCGCACACGCATGGGATGGTGGCCAATCAGTGGTGGCTCCGTGATGAGCATCGGCTCACGGGATGTACGGCCGATGCCTCGACGCCTGACATCTCCTACGGACGCCCGGTGACGCTGGGCAACAGCGCAAAGAACCTGATGGTGCCGACGCTCGCCGACGAACTTCGTATGCAGAAGCCGGGCGCACGCGCGGTCGCGGTGTCGTTGAAAGCGCGCAGCGCGATCGGGCTCGCCGGGCACGGAGGTGACGCGATCGTCTGGTTCGACGACCTCGCCGGCTCGTTCGCGACCTCGCGCGCGTTCGCGTCCGCGCCGGTACCCGCGGTCAAGAAGTTCATCGACGCCAACCCGTACGAAAAGGATCAGGGCCTCGAGTGGACGCTGTCAGCGCCTGCCAACAGTTATCTGGCGCGTGACGCAGGCGTGGGCGAGCGGCCGCCCGCGGGATGGAACGGACTCTTTCCTCACCCGATACGAGGGCGAGGCGGCGTCGACGCGCAGTTCTTCGAGCTGTGGCAGGCGACGCCACTGGCCGATGCCTATCTCGCGCGCATGGCGGCGGCGCTCGTCGACAGCTTTGCGCTCGGACAGCGTGACACGACCGATTTTCTCGGCATCAGCTTCTCGACCCTCGATGACGTCGGACACAACTTCGGCCCCGACAGCCGCGAAGTCGAGGAAGTGCTGCGGCAGCTGGACGTCACGCTGGGCATGCTGATTCAGGGGCTCGACTCGCGGGTCGGGCGCGCCAACTACGTGCTGGCGTTGTCGGCCGATCATGGAGTGGCGCCGATCGCCATCTCGCCTGCGGGCGGCCGCATCGCAATCGATGATGTCCGCGAGCGAATCGAAGAGACGATGTCGACCGAGCTCGGCGTGCTGGCCAAGGGGAAGTACGTCGACGCGATGAACTACACCGACGTCTATTTCATGCCCGGCATGTTCGACCGTCTCCGCGCGAATCCGAAGGCGTTGTCAGAGGTGGAGCGCGCCATCAAAGAGATTCCCGGAGTCGCCGCGGTGCTCCGCGCCGACCAGCTCGCTGCCGGCTCGGATCCGGCCAGCAGGAGCGCTGCCCTCAGCTACATGCCTGGCCGAAACGGCGACTTGATCGTCCTCCCCAGGGAGAATTGGTATCTCAGCGGGCGCAACGCCACGTTTGCCACGACACACGGCACCAACCACGAGTACGATACCCATGTGCCGCTCATCCTGTTCGGGGGCGGTATCGCGGCGTCGCACGTTGCAACGCCCGTGACTCCAGCGGACATCGCCCCCACGCTCGGCCGGCTGGCCGGCGTTCAGGTGTCCAAGGCCGAAGGACACGCCCTGTCGCAAGCCGTTCGCTGACAAACGACGACGGGAGTACGGATGACCGGAACACGGAATTTTCTTGCCACTTTTCTCGCAGTGGCGGCGGCCACACTCGTCATCTCGACCACCACTGCACAGCAGCCATCACCAATCGCCACCCCCACGCGTGAAATCCTTTCGGACGCGGCGCTGCCAGGCATCGACCGCGGCCTTCGCGAGATCCCCACACCATCAACGCAGATCACGGCCGACGCACTACACGATCAACTGGCTCGACTTGCTCAGGCGTATCTCCCCGACTCGCTGATCGTGAAGTTCAGGCCGGGCACGACGTTGACCGCGTCGAGGTCGATGCTGGCTCTGGTCGACGGCACGTCGAGCGCCAGCGTGCCGAATGCAGACTTCGACATCGTGACCATGTCCCCCGGCGTGGACCCTGAGGCGGCCGCGAGTCGATTGGCCGCTCAGCCGGACGTCGAGTACGCGCAGGCCCGCTACATCATCCGCCCGCGATTCGTCCCGAACGATCCGCTCTATCCCCAACAGTGGAATTTCCCGCTCATCGACATGGAGCGCGCGTGGGACATCAACCCTGGTGCCACGTCATCGATCATCGTCGCGGTGATCGACACCGGCGTGGCCTATCGAGGGGGCATCGTCCGTTTCAGCACGGCGAATCCGATCGCACAGCAGGAGTTCCCCGGTACGACGTTCGTCGATCTGCCATTCGCCGCCGCTCCGGAACTGGGCCCGAGCACGCGTTTCGTCTCGCCGCGCGACTTCATCTTCAACGACACTACCCCGCTCGACATGATCGGGCATGGCACGCACGTCTCGGGAACCATCGGGCAGCTCACGAACAACGGTATGGGCGTCGCCGGCATGGCGTTCAACGTGTCGATCATGCCGGTCAAAGCCATCGGTGATATCTGGGACTTCATCTTCACCGGGCAGACGGGCACCGACGACACCGTGGCGCAAGGCATCCGCTATGCGGTCGACAACGGCGCCAAGGTTCTCAACTTGAGCATCGGGCGCACGGGACCGCCGTCTCCCGTGCTTCAGAGCGCGCTGACCTACGCTGTGTCGCGCGGAGCGTTCGCGGCAGTCGCCGCGGGCAACGATTTCCTCGATGGCAACCCCATCGAGCGGCCCGCTGACCTGGGTCCGCTGATCGATGGGGTCATGACAGTCGGCGCGGTCGGACGCAACCGCCAGCGCGCGGTGTACTCGAACACGGGAACACAGGTGGAAATCGCGGCGCCCGGCGGCGATCAATTCGTCAACGGCCTGACCGGCGGCATCCTGCAGCAGACCTTCGATGAGGATTTCGTGATCCCCGCAACCGGCCCGCCGCGATTCGACACCTTCGTCTACGCGTACGAGCAGGGCACATCGATGGCCACCGCCCACGTCACTGGTTTCGCCGCCTTGCTGATGCAGCAGGGCATCACCGATCCCGCCGCGGTCGAGGCAGCAATCAAGAAATTCGCAACCGACCTCGGCACCGCCGGACGGGACGATCAGTTCGGCAACGGATTGATCAACGTGCGCAACGCACTGCGCGGAATGGGGTTGGTGCGATGAGGCGGCGCGTCGCACACCTGTGGTTCGCATCGATGACGCTCGCGCTCTTCACGATCGGCGTGAGCCGCGCTGACGCGCAAAGCGTCGGCTTTCGCGGCTTCGGTGAGTTCGGAGGCACGAGAATGGCGGCGAGCGAGACCTTCAAGGCCGTGACCGGAAGCCCCAGCGGTGTGGTGTTCGGTGGTGGTGTCGAAGCCATTTTCGCCGAGGGCCTCTTCGTGAACGTGCGTGCGTCGAGGTTTCAGAAGGATGGTTCGCGGGTGTTCGTGCTGAACGGTGAGGTATTCGATCTCGGCATTGCGACCACCGTTCGCGTGACGCCCATTGAAATCAGCGCGGGATACCGGTTCAAGGTCGGACGGCGGCAGGTCGTCCCCTATCTTGGCGGTGGCGTGGGCTGGTATCGCTACTCGGAGACAGCGGATTTCGCGGCCGCGGGCGATGACGTGCAGGAGACGCACACTGGCTATCACGTGCTCGGTGGCGCGGAGTATCGCGTGAGCCGCCTCTTCGGCGTCGCGGGCGAGATCGAATGGAGCATCGTGCCCGACGCGCTGGGTCAGAATCCGAACAGCGTCTCTGCCGCATTCGACGAGACCAGCCTCGGTGGCACGACCTTCCTCGTGAAGTTCATCGTGGGTCGGTGAGGGATTTCCGCCGGCGCGTCCTCAGCGCGGTGCGACGCATCCCGCGCGGACGTGTGGCGACCTACGGCGACATCGCCGTGCTGGCAGGATCGCCGCGGGCGTGGCGCGCCGTGGGCACGATCATGCGCGAGTGCCGCGACCCGTCGACGCCTTGCCACCGTGTCATCGCCGCCGGTGGCGGGTTGGGCGGCTACGGTGGAAATCTGCAGCTCAAACGTGAACTTCTGCGCGCCGAAGGACACGATGTCGGCATGACCCGCGTCCGCGGTTTTGGGGCGGTCCGTTGGCAGGGCTATCGGGAGTCAGGGGGTCGGGAGTGATGGGGTCGGGAGTCATTTTCGCTCCGGTACAACGGAAAATGACTCCCGACCCCAACACTCCCGACCCCCTGGCAACTCCGCGTGTCGAACCGCCCGTCTAAGCCTTCAGGAGACGTGAGAGCGGTCGACCTCGAGCTGGTACACCGGTGCCAGCACGGAGACGCGGCGGCATTCGAGGAGGTCTACCGTGCCCATGCGGGGCGGTTGTACAACCTCGTGTTCAGGATGGCCGGGTCGGCGCACGACGCTGAGGACTTGCTGCAGGACATCTTTCTCCTCGCCCATCGCAAACTGGGCAGCTTTCGCGGGGATTCGAGCCTCGGCACCTGGCTGTATCGCCTCGCCGTGAACCACTGCCTTGACGTCTTCCGAAGCCGGCAGGCCAAGATGACGCGCGCGACCGAATCGCTGGATGAAGAAGGGGCCGCGGAACCCGCGGCGACGTCGCCGATGGTTCCGACCGCGGTGAGCCGGCTCGATCTGGAGCGTGCCATCGCGCGCCTGCCGGCCGGGTGCCGGACGGCGTTCGTGCTGCACGATGTCGAGGGGTTCGAGCACAACGAGATCGCGAAGCTGCTCGGTGTGTCGGAGGGCACTTCGAAGTCGCAGGTTCACAAAGCGCGCATGAAGCTGCGCGCGATGCTGAGTGGTGTGACGCCATGACCTGCCAGGAATACGACGCTCGGATCGACGACTACGTCGACGGCTTGCTGCCGGAGCCGCTGCGCATCGAATGCGAGGCGCATCTGTCGGCGTGCCCGTCATGCCGTGCGTTGGCCACCGATCTGCAGACGATCCGGCAGGCGACCCGCGCGCTCGAGCCTCACGTGCCGTCGCCGCAGGTGTGGTATCGGCTGGCTGCCGCGATCGATGCAGAGCCTCGCGGGTTCTCCACCGCCTGGCTCGGGGGCTGGCAACGCGCGGTGATCGGGTCGATCACATGCGCAGTGTTGATCGCAAGCTTGTCCTGGCTGGGCGGACGACTCGCACCGATCGCACGCGAACACGATCGAGCGGCCTCGATCGCGTCGACGACCGGCGGCGACTCCGCGCCGATCGATGCCGCGGAATTCTCCGCTGTCGAGCAGCAGTACACGGCGGCGATCGCCGGACTCGAGGACATCACACGGGATCAACGCGCAACGCTCGACATGGACACCGCCGACGTGCTCACCGCCAATCTCAAAGTGATCGACAGCGCGATCGGGGAGAGCCGGGCGGCGCTCGATCGGGAGCCTGACAGCAGCGTCGCGCAGGACAGCCTGTTCGAGGCACTTCGAGACAAGCTCGCGCTCTTGCAGGACACGGTGGCGATCATCAGCGCCATGCGACAGACCAACGCCGGTGGGACGGCACCAGTCGACACAGGATCGAATCAATGACAGCCATGCATCGGATCTACGGCGCCCTTGCCGTGATCGGTCTGGCGGCTCCGGCCGCCGCACAGGATTCACAGTCGATCGCCGACGCGGTGCAGCAGGCGCTGCGCGAGGCGAGGGTCGAGGTGCTCGAAGCCGCGCAGGCTGGGCGCGATGCCGCACAAGCGGCCCGAGCGGCCGCACAAGCCGAGCGCGAAGCGGAACGCCGTCGACGTCAGGAGGCGAGACAGGGCCCGGAGATCACGGAGCAGGTGTCCAGAACGGCGCGGCTGGGGCGCAACGGCACGTTCAGCCTGGAGAACGTGAGCGGTGAGATCGTGATTACGGGCGGCGGGGGCAACGACGTCCGCATCGAGGCGACCAAACGCGTGCGCCATCCAATCGAGTCGGAGGCACGCGCCATTCTGCAGGCGCTGACGATCAATGTCACCGAACGCGATGGCAGCGTCGATGTCCGCACCGGCTACGAATACTCGCGCCGCCGCAACTGGTCCGGCAGCGTCGATTACATGGTGACTGTCCCGCGTGATGCGAGCGTGTCGCTCAAAAGCATCTCGGGCGGGGTGAAGGTCACCAACGTCAACGGCGAACTGCGCGCCGAGAGCGTGAGCGGCGGCATCGTGACCACCGGTGTGCGCAGAATCCGAACGCTGAAATCGACGTCAGGTGATGTGCAGATCGCCGATTCGGAGAGCGACGACCTGATCGCCGGCACCATCAGCGGCAGCGTGGTCATCAAGAGCATGAAGGGGCGGATCCTCAGCCTCTCGTCAGTCAGTGGTGATGTGCGCCTCACCGACGTCGACGCCGATCACGTCGAGTTGCACTCGGTGTCGGGCGATCTCGAATACACCGGCCGTCTCTCACGCAGCGGACGGTACGAGTTCCAGACGCACTCGGGCAACATTCGCATCACGCCGGTCGGCGTTCAGAGCTTCTCGCTCGAAGCGACGACGTTCAGCGGCGATGTGCGCTCCGACTATCCGCTCACGGTGCAAGGTCCGCTCGGCAACGGCTTCGCACGACGGAGGAATTCGGTGCGCGGTACGTTCGGCAGCGGCGGCGCCATGCTCACGCTGCAGTCCTTCAGCGGCAACATCGTGATCGTGAAGCAGTAGCTCGCACGCAGAACGCGATCGTCTTCGCAATCGGATCGTGGTACGCTGCGAAGCATGCGTCGATTCACAGGTCCGATCACTCTCATCACGCTGTTCGCCCTCGGAGTTGCTTCCCCGCTTCACGCCCAAACAACACAAGGACAGGTCGCAGGCGGCGCCGATATCGGCCTGTTCTTTCCCGATGAAGCATTCGAAAAGACCGTGACGCTCGATGCGTTCGGCGAGTACTACGTCATGCCGAACGTCAGCGTGCGCATGCTCCTCGGATGGGCCAGTCCGGGTTTCGAGAACATGACCGAAGATCATTTCCGCCAGACGCGCCTGCTCTTCAATGGCGTCTACAGTTTCAGCGGCACACAGTGGCACCCGTACGCGACTGCAGGCGCGGGTGCGTACTTCGTACGCCAGCTGTTCGAGAACGCGCCCGATCCTGATTCAGAAGTGCGCGGCGGGATCAATTTCGGCGCCGGCGTCGAGTACTTCCTCGACAACGACAACAAGTCGGCTTTCAAGGGCGAACTCCGCTTCGACTTCGTCAGTCACCCGCCCGGGCTCCCCGACGCATCGGGGTTGACGATCACGTTCGGGTATAAGCGGTACTTCTGAAAGGATCGGGGGGCAGGAATCGGGGGTCAGGGGCAGGTACCGTGCCCCCTTCTCTACGCACTCCTCGAAAACTTCCGCGCTTTGGCGTCGCGTTCGCAGCCGTCCTGGTCATGCCTCCACCGCTTTTCGAACACGGCGGCATCCTGGACGATGCCGGCCACTTTGCCTTCGAGCGATGCGAGTACGGCTCGTGCTTCCTTCTCGCGCATCTCGACGGTCGTGGACCACGACTGTCCGATGATCCAGAAGCGCACCGCGTGCGTCAGAGATCTGGAATTCTTTCCGGGTATCGTCACGTGCGCAACTGCGACGATGGTGGGCAACTTGAAAATCTGAAGATTCGGCGCGAGACGAACGACCCATGAGGAGCCGATCCACATCGGGGCGACGTAGGCCCAAGCGCCGGCGGTTGCGAACTCCTTCTCGATCGACTCGATCACGTATGAGGGATGCCCGAAACGCTTCAACCCCCAAATCGGCGGGTAACGCTCGACGTCGATTCGCCTTCGGAAGGCGACGAGGGCGAGCAGGACGCCGATGGGCAGCAGGCTCGCGGCGACGAGGACGTACGGGCTGAAGTTCCGCGGGTAGTCGATCGTCGCGTCCACGTACCACGGATACAGCCTGGCCATCGACTCGCTGTCGCCAAACCCGTCGGGAAGCGGGGTGAGCGTTCCGGATACGGCGGTGCCGGAGAACGCGCTGTCGACTTTGACGATCAGCACGCGGTCTTCGAGCGGCATCGCCAGGTACCGCGCGCTGGTGTCGATAGCCTGGAGGCCCGGCAGCGCGTGAAGGCCGAGCGCGGTCGGCTCGTCGCCGCCGGTCGGTATGAACGGGCCGGACGCCGTCACCCACTCGTGCGCGCCTGGTGACGCCGATAGCGCGGCCGTGAACGGGACCGGACCGGCTGCGAAGTTGAACACGTATTTCCAGTAGAAAGCCAGGACACCCGCGCACAGAAGCACGAGAATCACGGCACCCGCGAACCCGGTCCTCGTGTCTCGACGTGCAGCCGCGAGAATCGCGCCTCGCTTCATCTCAGACCTCACGACGCCAGTATCGGCTCGAAATGCTGTTGAGGCTAGGAGCGATTATGGGGAGCTCAGCCGTTCCCGCGCGACGATTCGCCGAGCGGGGGTTGAAGCCCCCGCTCTACACGGAATCGCAAACCGCCCGGGGCCTATCCAATCGCCATGAGATCGAACTGTTCGTGATGGAGCTGCGCGTCGGGCCGCAGGGCGATGTCGCGCCCGAGCGACTGCTTCAGATCCTTGAACACCGCACGCTCCTCATCGCGCAGCGCGCGGGCGATATCGGGATTGACGCGGAGAATCAGGCTCTGCCCGTTCAGGTCGGCGCTGATCTTCTTCACCTCGGACAGGATCTCGTAACAGATCGTCGAGCTCGACTTGATCACGGCGCTGCCCGCGCAGTAGGGGCACGGCTCGGTCAGCACGCGTTCGAGGCTCTGCTTCACCCGTTTGCGCGTGATGATCACCAGCCCGAAGTCGGAGACCTGCAGTGCCTTCGACGGGGAACGATCCTTGCGCAGCTCCTGCTCCACCGTCTGGAAGACCTTCTGGCGGTTCTTTTTCTCTTCCATGTCGATGAAGTCGAGCACGATGATCCCGCCCAGATCGCGCAGACGGATCTGCCGCACGATCTCCTTCACCGCCTCGAGATTGGTCTTGAGAATGGTGTCCTCGAGGCGTCCCGCGCTCTTCTTGCCGACGTAGCGGCCGGTATTCACGTCGATGGCCACGAGCGCTTCGGTCTGGTTGATCACGATCGAGCCACCCGACTTCAGCCACACTTTGCTGCGCAGCGCCCGGTCGATCTCGGCCTGCACACCGTACTCCTCGAAGATCGGGTACTCCTTCTCGTAGAGCTTCACCTTCGGGGCCAGCGACGGCATGATGCGTTCGATCAGCTCGAGGACGCGCCGGTGCTCGAGGGCGTTGTCGATGCGGATCGCCGAGTACTCCTCGGTGAGCAGATCGCGAAGGAGCTTGGCGACCAGGCTCTGCTCCTGATAGACCACCGCCGGGGCGCGCGAGGTCTCCGCCTTCTGGCGGATCTCCGTCCACACCTTGTGGAAGTAACTCAGGTCCGAAACGATGTCCTCCTTGGGCCGATTGGCAGCCGCGGTGCGGATGATGAGACCGCCGCTGAAGCCGGTCTGTTCGCGGAACTCGCGCACGATCCCGCGCAGGCGCGATCGCTCCTCGCGCGACTCGATCTTCCGGGAGACGCCGACGTGATCGACCGTCGGCATGAACACCAGGAAGCGGCCGGGCATCGTCGCGTGTGAGGTCAGCCGCGCGCCCTTCGTCCCGAGCGGCTCCTTCGCCACCTGGACGATGATCTCCTGACCTTCTTTCAGCAGCTCTTCGATCTTGGGCTCGGCTTTTTCCCGTTCCCGATCGCGCCGTCCCCCGTTGCGCTGGGCGCCGGCGACCTGGCCCGAGGCCGAAAGCGCATGCCCCGGTGACGAGGGTGGGTCCTCGTCGGTCTCCAGACGGTCGAACTCTTCGAAGGTCGCGACGACGTCGCTCACATAGAGGAAGCCGTCGCGTTCGAGCCCGAGGTCAACAAAAGCCGATTGCATGCCGGGGAGGACTTTCGACACCCGGCCCTTGTACACATTGCCCACCACGCCGCGCGAACGCTCGCGTTCGATGAAGATCTCGGCGACCTGATCGTCCTCGAGGATCGCGACCCGTGTTTCGTGGGCGCTCGCGGAGATGATCATCTCCTTGGTCATGCCCGTAACTCCGAGCGGGATCGCGATGCACCGCAACGTTATCCGACACCTGCGCAGTCATGGGCAGGAGTATCCCGAGCAACGCCAGGAGGCGATGCAGGATTGAGACGGCAACGTTGGTCAACATCTCGAAACCCGATTCTTGGCGGTGTAGGCCGGGTCCTGTTCTTTGGACCCGGCGGGGTGATGCAGGCATCAGCCGCGGGTCTGAAGACCGGCCCTACACTGTCAGTTAGTAAATCGACGCATGCGCACGTTGAGGATCAGGCCGAATCCCGCCAAGGTAGCGATCATCGAGGATCCGCCGTAGCTCATGAGCGGCAGCGTCAGTCCCTTGACCGGCGCAAGGCCGGCCGCCATTGTCACGTTGTAGATCACCTGGAAAGTGAAGCTGGCCAGCACTCCGACTACCAGGTACGCGCCCAGCCGATCCTTCGCTAAACGGGCCGACTCGAGCGCACGCAGAATCACGAACAGATACAGACCCAGCGTCACCATGACGCCGGCAAATCCATGCTCCTCGGCCAGCACCGAGAAGATGAAATCGTTGTGTGCCACCGGAAGGAAGCGCAACTGGCCCTGCGTTCCCTTCTGAAAACCCTTGCCCCAGAGCCCGCCGGATCCGGACGTGATGCGGGCCTGCAGCTGTTGATACCCGGCGCCCCGCGCGTCGGCCTCGGGGTCCAGGAAGGTCGAGACGCGCTCCTTCTGGTAGTCCTGGAGCGCGAATTTCCACGCGATGGGTGCGCCCAGCAGGCCGACGAGCGCGAGGATGCCGAAGATCCGCATCGGCATGCCCGCCACGAAGGCCACGGCAAAGAGCACCGGGAGCAGCGTCACCGCCGTCCCGAGATCCGGCTGCCGGGCGATGATGATCAGCGGCACCGCGGCGATCGCTCCCGCGATCACCAGGTCGCCACGCATGATCGCGCCGCGGCGACTCTCACCGAGGAACTTGGCGAGAACGAGCGCAAGCGCCGCCTTGGCGAATTCCGAGGGTTGGAGGTTGAGCGGACCGAGGTCGATCCAGCGCCGTGAGCCCCCGCGCACGACGCCGAAGAACAGCACGAAGATCAACAGGGCGACCACGACCAGGTAGATGAAGTGTGATTTGTCCGCGAACGATCGATAGTCGATGGTCAGACAGACGACGAGTGCCACCAGGCCGATGGCGATCCCGTACATCTGCATGACGTGCAGTCGGCCGACCCCGCCGGTGGCGCTGTAAATCTGGATCACGCCAATCATGCAGAGGGCGAGTATCGCCGCCAGCATCGCCCAATCAACGTGGTAGTAAAGTCGTCGCTCGAACAACGTACGCTCCGGCCGGTCCGAGAGAACCGGCCCTACGGTTATCTGACAGCCACCGTCGCGACGCTATCATCCAGCGGGCTGGGCGAATCCGGGTCCTGCTCCGGTGGCGCCGGCTGACCCGGCAACGGCGGCAGCTGCGGCAGCGGCCGGTTTTCCTTCTTTGCAAAATACGTTTCGATGACGTGCTTGGCAATCGGGGCGCCCAGAAAGCCGTGCTCCCCGTGCTCCGCAAAAATGACTCCAGAGATCTCTGGGTTGTCGCGCGGCGCGAAGAAAATGAACCAGCCGTGATCGCGCAGATCCGCGCCGCTCGCCTTGGCGCGGGCCTTTCCTTCGTTCGAGATGACCTGTGCGGTGCCGGTCTTGCCCGCCACGTCGCGGCCCTCGATCCTGGCGCGTCCCCCTGTGCCGTTGCCGTTGACGACCATCCACAGTCCGTCATGGAGCGCCGCCAGCGTTTCAGGACGGAAGGCGACGCGATCGGCGACCGCCCTCGAGGGAACCGGCTTCCAGCCCGACCCTTCATCGACCGCCCTGATGACGTGCGGGGTCACGCGGGTGCCGCCGTTGGCGATCGTCGTGATCATTTCGGCGAGCGACGCCGGCGTCACCGACACCTGGCCCTGCCCGATCGCAACGGAGATCGTTTCACCGGGGTACCACCTCTCACCGGTACGTTTGCGCTTCCACTCGGTGCTCGGCACGATGCTTTCCTGCTCGTTCGGCAGGTCGATGCCGGTCTTGCCGGCAAGCCCGAGCCGTTCTGCCCACTTGTGAATCTTGTCGACGCCGAGCATGTTGCCGAGCGTGTAGAAATACACGTTGCACGACTTCTCGATCGCGTGACGCATGTCGACCACGCCGTGCCCGCCCTTGAGATGGCACTTGTAGTAGCGGCCGTAGAACGTCGCACCGCCAGGACAGTTCACCTTGAAGTCCGGCGTGACCAGCCCCTCTTCGAGCGCCGCAGTGGCGACGACGAGCTTGAACGTCGATCCCGGCGAGTAGCGTCCCTGCAGCACGCGATTCTGCAGCGGCTTCAACTTATCGCTGTTGAGTGACGCCCACGTCGTGCGATCGATGCCGGCGGCAAAGTCGTTCGGATCGTACGAGGGCAGGCTCACATACGTGAGGACCTCGCCGTTGCGCGGATCCATGATGAGCGCGGCGCCGTTGAAGCCGGCGCGGCGGAATCCATCCTCGGCTGCCTTTTGCAGATCGGCATCGATCGTGAGCTCGACGCGACGACCTTCGGTCGGCGCGATCTCGTCGAGCGTGCTGATTTCGCGTCCCATGCTGTTGACGACGACACGCTTGGCGCCGTCCTCACCCATGAGCAGATTGTTGTAGGCACGTTCGATGCCCTGCTGGCCGATGATCGCCCCCTGCTGTGCGGCGCCGTTTTCCACCTGTGCGTCGCTGGCCTCACCGACGTAGCCGAACAAGTGCGCAGCCATCGCATCGGAGGGGTACTTTCGCGTCGGCACTTCTTCGACGCGAACGTCGGGCAGTTCGAAATCGAGCCGCCTCGCGGTGATGGCCGCCACCTGCGCGAGCGAGGCATCCTCGATCACGACGATCGGCCGGTAGCTCGGCTCGGCGCGATGACGGTCGATGACCGTCCTGATCTGCTTCTCGTCGACGCCCGCCACTTTCGCAAGCAGCTGCACCGTCCGGTTCAGGTCCTTGGAGTGCTCGCGCATGATCGAGACGGTGAACGAATTGCGATTCTCGACGAGCACTTTGCCGTTGCGGTCGAACAGCACGCCACGCGGTGCCCGCAGCGCGAGCGTCCGCTGGTGGTTGTTCTCCGCCATCTCCTCGTACCTCGCCCCCTGCGCGATCTGCAGCACCCAGAAGCAGATGCCGAGCGCAGCAAAGACGATCACCGCCGCCACCTGCAAGGTGACGAGTCGCGTCCCGATACGTCTTCGATCTTCCGCAACAGCCATAAAGAAATCCTACAGGAATCAGGAATCAGGAATCAGGAATCGGGAATCAGCCCTGGCCCAGAACTGCATCCTGTTTCCTGCATCCGGATTCCTTCCTCAATGCCTCGATCTTCGTCCTGCCCGTCGCCGTTCGATCGCCCCCGGAAACGCCTCGACGATCGAAAACACGATCATGCCGACAATCGCGTTACCCAGTGCCTGTGTCGCCACCGCCTTCCATGGTGACGGAAAACTTCGCTGCTGAAGCAGCACGTAGATTCCCATGAACAACGCCTGATATCCGACGGTCGCGCCGAGGAAAATCACGAGCCGGGGGAGCGGCGCCGTGACGATGAACTGCTGGCCCAATGCACCCACGACGAATCCGACGGTCGCCTTCGACAGTCCGCCGATGCCGACCACACCGGACGACAGCGCATCCTGAATCAGGCCTGCGACGCTGCCCGCCATCATGCCGCTCACCGGACCGCTCGTGAGCGCGATATACACCACCGCGACGAGCACCAGATCGACCGCCGCGCTCCCGCCGACGACAAACCGCGCCAGCGTCGTCTGCAGCGCCAGCGCGAGCCCGATTGAGATCAATACGCCGGCTGCCCTCATTGCACCCGGGGCGCCGTAGGCAACGGCGGCGTCGAAGCCGCCCCGGCCGGCGCTCTGTCAGCCGTCGGGCCCGTGACGGCGGGCTTGCGAGCCGGCGCGTCCGGTTTGCGGGCCACCTCCGCCTTCGAAGCCGCAGCATCCGGCTTGACCGCGGCCGCCTCCGTTTTACGCGGGCGCGGTCCGACCTCGGTCGCCGGCGGCGTTGCCACAACCAGCACCGCTTCGAGGTTGGAGAATTCCACTGCCGGTCGGATCATAACGGCAGTGAGCTGTCCCGCGTGACGCTCGAACGATTCTATCTGACCAATGGCGAACCCTTTCGGGTAGATGCCTTCGATGCCGGAGGTCACCACGCGATCCCCGACCTTGATTTCCGCGGTGCCGGGCAGGTGATCGAGACGCAGGCGATCGGTTCCCATTCCGACCAACACGCCCTGCGAGCGCGATCGCTCGACCAACGCGCCGGCCGCCGCGTCGCGGTCGATCAGCAGCTGGACTTTCGAGGCTCTCGGCGTCGGCAGCACGACGCGGCCCACGATCCCGGCCGGCGAAATCACCGCCATGTCCTGCGCGATGCCGTCGCCCGTGCCTTTGTCGATCGTGATCGTGCGGAATTCCGGGCTCGCCCCTCCGGCGATCACGGACGCCGCCATCGTCGAGAGGTTCGTCGCCGCGCGGAGATCCAAAAGCTGCTGCAGCGTGCGTGTCTGCTCGGCGAGTGCACGTTCCTGCTGCAGTCCGACCCGCAGCTTCGCGACCTCGTCGCGCAGCTGGTCGTTCTCGCGTCGAATCTCCTGGAGCGCGAAGTAGTTCGACCACACATCACGCACCGACCCGATCGCGGTCGTCGAGGCGCGCTGCACTTCGGCGAACGTGCCAAACGTCAGCGCCTCGATCACCGGGATGCCGTGCCGTGTGTTCACCTGCGCCGAAATGAGCAGAATGTGTCCGACGGTCACCGCCATGAACAACCAGCCGGTCCGCTGTCGGCGATCGAGAAGAGCCATGGTGTCGTTGCGACGTTCACCACCAACGAACCGCGCCCCTCGACGATGCTCGGGGCGTCCTGAGCGATCGTCGAAGGACAGAGGCGCAGAGCGACAGCGGAGATGCTTCCGATCTCCGTGCGTTCGTGCCTCCGTGGTTCGTAGCTGCGTGCATAGCGCCTAGTCGATCGAGATTTTTCGGAGCAGGTTGAAATCCGAAAGCATCTTGCCCGCGCCGAGCACGACCGACGACAACGGATCTTCAGCCATCGCCAGTGGCAGCCCGGTTTCCTCGCGCAGCCGCTTGTCGAGGTTCTTCAGCATCGAGCCGCCGCCGGTGAGCACGATGCCACGATCAACGATATCGGCCGATAGCTCCGGCGGCGTGCGCTCGAGGGCCACGCGCACGGCATCGACGATCACGTTTACAGTTTCGGTCAACGCCTCCCGGATCTCCTCGTCGCTGATGGTGATCGTCTTGGGCACGCCCTCAATCAAGTGGCGCCCCTTGATCTCCATCGTCATCTTCTCGTCGAGGGGATAGGCCGAGCCGATCTCCATCTTGATCTGTTCGGCCGTACGCTCGCCGATGAGGAGGTTGTACGTCTTCTTGATGTACTGGATGATCGCCTCGTCCATCTCGTTACCGGCCACGCGAACGGCTTTGCTGTAGACGATTCCTGCCAGCGAGATCACAGCGATGTCGGTCGTTCCGCCGCCGATGTCGACGATCATGTTGCCCGACGGCTCGGTGATCGGCATGCCGGCGCCGATGGCGGCCGCCATCGCCTCCTCGACCAGATGCACCTCGCTCGCCTTGGCGCGGTACGCGCTGTCTTTGACCGCCCGCTTCTCGACCTGCGTGATCTCGGACGGCACGCCGATCACGATGCGCGGGCGCACCCAGACATTGCGGTTGTGTGCCTTTTTGATGAAGTAGGTCAGCATCTTCTCGGTGACCTCGAAGTCGGCAATGACCCCATCCTTCATCGGCTTGATTGCCACGATGTTGCCCGGCGTCCGGCCAAGCATGTCCTTGGCTTCCCTGCCAACAGCCTCGACGCGGCCGTTCACCTTGTTGATCGCCACGATCGAGGGCTCGTTGACGACGATGCCCTTGCCGCGCGCGTACACGCAGGTGTTCGCCGTCCCGAGATCGATAGCCAGATCGCTGGAGAAGAGAGAGAAAAACGAACCGAGAGGCAACGCTACGAGCCCTCCTGGGCAATGTGTAAGCCGTCTTTGCCGGCAGCCTTGACACGATACATGGCCATGTCGGCGGCTTTGATCAATTCTTCCGCAGTTTTGGGCTTTTCCGGGAACAAAGTTGCAACGCCGATCGAGGCGGTCTGTCGGACCGCGAGTCCGTCCGAGGCCAGGAATCGAGTCGTCCGCAACGTCTCGAGGATGCGTTGCGCCACGGCCACGGCGCCCGCCGTATCCGTGTCGGGAAGAATCACCGAGAACTCGTCGCCGCCGAAGCGCGCAACCGTGTCGGTTTCGCGGGCACACGCTCGGATTACCGCCGCGGCTTCGACGAGCACCCTGCTGCCACACAGGTGTCCGTGCTGGTCGTTGACCTGCTTGAACGTGTCGAGGTCGAGGAACAGCAGCGACAACGGCCGGCCGTTTCGGACCGCGCGTTTCGTTTCAATGCGCAGGACTTTGTTGAGGTGCCGCGAGTTGAACAACCGCGTCAGATCGTCGGTGACCGACAGCGCCTCCGCTTTCTGCAGCGACAGCGCGTTATCGAGCGCGATCGCCGACGGTTCGAGCAGCGCCCGCAGCGCCATCACCAGAGACGGGCCCATCGACGGGGCGGTCGCGGATGGCACCGCATCGAGGGCGACGAGCGCGCCGATGCAGCGGTTGCGGCTCAAGAGTGGGAACGCGAATGCCGCCCCCGAGCCGCTCGAGCCCATCCGCGGGTCCTTGGCCACATTCGCGGAAAAGAATTCCACGCCATGACGCATCACCCAGCTCGCACTGGCCCACAAGGCCGGACCCAACGCCGGCACGAGCCCCGCATCGGCCAACACATTGGGATCGCCGTCGATGTCGTTGGCTACGACGACCCAGCAGGGGGTAGGGATCCATTCCTGAGCCTGTCGAACCAGCCATTCGGACACTTTCCGGGGATCGAGCGACGCGTTGGCCTCGCGCACCGCTTCGATGATCGCCTCGCGGCGGTCGATGCGGGATCGCAGCGCGCGGGCGCGAGCCTTGACCCGGGCGGCCAGATCTGGCCGTCTGGCGCTCCGGGCCGCACGTGGCCCCGCGTCACGGTCGCTGGAAATCGCTCTCACTGTCGAAGATGGGGGTGCGCCGCCGCGTCCGGACGGCAGCCGCTTGAAAGGAGTTAAGTCCTTTTGGTCGTATCAAATAATATCACAACGCTTCCGGCCGCCTGGCGCCGCGACGCGCAGATGACCGCCGCCGTTCGTGCCCCCCTCGGACCTCTTATCGGACGGTGCCGCAACTGGTTGCAGCTTCAATAGTTCGTGTCGTACATTAAAGGTTTCAGACCACCGGCGGGAGGCTCACCGTCTGAATCTGATAGAAGGATTTCGCCCATGACCATGCTCGATCGGATGCGCCGCCACAAGAACATCCTCAAGTGGACGCTGGCGCTCGTGGTGTTGACGTTCGTGCTGCTCTACGTGCCCGACTTCCTGCAGAACAACCCGCTCGGTGCCGGAGCCGCGCCGCGCGAAGTCGTCGCCGAAGTGGGGAACGTGCAGCTCAAGGCCGGCGACTTCCAGCAGCGGTATCTGGCTCAGGTCAACGCCTACCGAGCGCAGTTCGGCGGCAGCATCAACAGCCAGCTCCTTCGCCAGCTCGGCGTCGAGCAGCAGGTGCTGCGGCAGATGATCGAGGAAGAGATCGCGATCAAGGAAGCCAGTCGGAACGGCATCGTCGTGAGCGACGACGAACTGGCGCAGCAGATCTTTTCACTCCCGGGCCTGCAGGAGAACGGCCGCTTCATCGGCGAGGCGCGCTACGAGCAGCTGCTCCAGAGTCAGACGC
The DNA here is from genome assembly GCA_036407095.1 of Vicinamibacterales bacterium. Classification (GTDB taxonomy): domain Bacteria; phylum Acidobacteriota; class Vicinamibacteria; order Vicinamibacterales; family UBA2999; genus Gp6-AA40. The sequence continues at coordinate 270,093 of DASWZV010000115.1, forward strand.
CTCCGATGACCAAGAGCCAGTTCGAGGAGAGCCTGCGACGCAGCATGGTACTCGACAAGCTGCGCGCCGCGATCACCGACTGGATGGCGATCTCCGACGCCGATGTCGAGAAGGAATACCGTCAGCGCAACGAGAAGGTGAAGTTGCAGGTGGTCGCCCTGACGGCAGACGCCTTCCGCGACAAGGTGACGGTCACCGATGCCGATGTCGCGGCGCACTACAACGCGCATTCAGCCGAATACCGCATGGGCGAACAGCGGAAGATCAAGTATCTGCTGCTCGATCGCGAGCAGGCGCGTCTCAAGGTCGCGGTGCCGCCCAACGACATCCAGCGCTACTACAACGACAACCTCCAGCAGTTCCAGACGCCGGAGCAGGTGCGCGCCAGCCACATCCTGCTCGAGACCGCAGGCAAGAACGATGCGGACGTGAAGAAGCGCGCCGAGGACATCCTGAACCAGGCCAAGGGCGGCGCCGACTTCGCGGAGCTCGCCAAGAAATATTCGGAGGACAAAGGCTCGAAGGCCTCCGGCGGCGATCTCGACTACTTCGGTCGCGGCCGCATGGTGCCGGAATTCGAGAAGACCGCGTTCGAGATGATGCCCGGTCAGATCAGCGATCTCGTGAAGTCGCAGTTTGGATACCACATCATCAAGGTCACCGATAAACGACCGGCATCGACTCGCACGCTCGACGAAGTCCGGCCGCAGATTCAGCAGCAGCTGGCGATCGAGGTCGCCGATCAGCGGATCACCGACCAGGCGCGGGCGCTCGAGAAGCGGATCAAGGGGCCGGCCGATCTGGCCGCGGTCGCCAAGGAAGCCGGCCTGACGGTGCAGGAGTCGGGGTTGTTCCAGCGCAATGATCCAGTGCCGGGACTCGGCGCCGCGCCCGACGTCGCCGCCGAGGCGTTCCGGCTCGAGAGCGGGAAGGTCAGCAGCCCCATCGCCACGGCACGAGGTCCGGTCTTCATCACCGTCTCCGAGAAGAAGGATCCGTACGTGCCGAAGCTGGACGAGGTGAAGAGCCGCGTGCACGACGATCTCGTGCACCTGCGCGCGACCGAGATGAGCCGTCAACGTGCCACGGCGATCGCCGGGGCGCTCAAATCCGCCGCCAGCAACTTCGCTGCGGCTGCCAAAGCGCAGGGCCTCGAGGCCAAGGACACCGATCTCCTCGCGCGTGGGACGGCGATTCCCGATGTCGGCGTCAGCCCCGAGATCGACAAAGTGGTCTACACGCTGCCGGTTGGCGCGGTGACCGATCCGATTCGAACGCCCGAAGGCACGGTGATCGTGCGCGTCGTCGAGCGCGAAGACGTGACGCCGGAAAAACTACGACAAGCGCGCGAGGCGTTCCGCGCAGAGCTGCTCAACGAGCGGCGCGGACGCTTCTTCAACGCCTACATGAACAAAGCACGTGAGGGTGTGAAGATCGAAGTCAACGACGACGTGTTGCGCCGACTCACGACGGCGTCGCGATCGTAGCGCCCCAATTCGATCACGCCGGGTCTGAAGACCCGGCCTACACTGCCACCCGGCGTGATCATCTTACGAACGTAAACGGCATCAGCGCGAGCGGCTCTCCGCGCTGAAACAGTCTCACCGGCGCGGTGACGGCACCCACTGCGCGCGTGTCACCGCCGAACACGAGATTCCACATACCGGCGCGGCTCGATCCGAATTCATCAGACAGCGTTTCGAACAGACTGCGGCGGCCGGGGTACTCGACCAGCTCGACGTCCTCGTTCGCCGGGATGTGCGCGCGCTCCTTGGCAATCGCGACGGCCGTATCGAGTCCGCCCAACATGTCGACCAGCCCGTGCTCTCGCGCCTGCGCTCCGGTCCACACCCGTCCCTGCGCCACCGTGTCAATCTGTTCGGGCGTGGTCTTCCGCGACTGGGCGGTCTTCTCGACGAAGTCCTCGTAGAACCCCTGCATCAACTGCAGCGTCTTGGCACGCTGCGCAGGCGTGAAGGGCGTAAACGGTGACTCGATATCCGCGTTCGCTCCCGCGGTCACCGTCCCCGTCGTCACGCCGACCTTGCCGAGCGTGCCGCCGATCGCGAGCTTGCCCGTGAAGATTCCGATCGACCCGGTCAGCGTCCCAGGTTGCGCGACGATCACCTGACCCGGCAGTGCGATGTAGTATCCGCCCGACGCGGCGAGATCGGACATCGAGGTGATGAGCGGACGCGACGGCTTCTGGTCGCGCGTGATCATCAGCTCGCGCCAGATGACATCGGAGGCAATCGACGAACCGCCGGGGCTGTCGATCCGAAGGACGATCGCCTTGATGGAGTCGTCATCGCGCACGCGATGAATCTGCTCCACGATCGTGTCCGACCCGAGGACCGATCCGTTCAGCGGGTCGAAGCCGCTTTTCCCAGACGTGATCGTGCCGACGGCGTACAGCACCGCGATGCGCGAGCGGCCGCCCCCGATCCTCGGGCCGGCGGCGCGCTGGTAGTCGGACCCTTCGATCCAGAAGTCCTTGCTCCTCGCGTGCAGAGCCGGCACGTGATCGTCGAGCTCGTCCTCGTACGCGAGATCGTCGACGAGACCGACTCGCAGCGCTTCTTCGGGCACGAAGGGGCCCTGATCGAGCAGTGCTCTCACCTCGGCCTCGGACTTCTTGCGGGCCTGCGCGATGCCCTTCACGAGCTGGTCGTACATGTCGCGATTGAGCGACTCGGCCATCTCGCGGTGCGCCTTGGTGAACCCCTTCTCTGTCAGCTGATTGGTCGCCGACTTGTAGTCGCCGATGTGGATGAAGTCGGGGTAGGCGCCGATCCTGTCGAACATCCCGCGCAGAAAGATCTCGTACGACGCGACGCCGGTCAGATCGAGCGGGCTGCTCGGCAGCAGGAACACTTGATTGGCGGCGCTCGCCAGGTAGTATTCCCGGTCGCCGCCGTACTCGAGGAAGGCCACGATCGACTTCCCCGATTTCCGGAAGTCGAGCACGGCATCGCGCAGCTCCTGCACCTTGGCCCAGTACGGCAGTTGCAGCGCATTCGGCTTCAACAGCACCGTCTTGATGCGGGCATCGGCCTTCGCACGCCGTAAGGTCTCGACGAACGCACGGACCGTGTTCGGCTCGCGTCCGAACACCTGCCCGACAACGTCGTAGGGCGCGACTTCCTGCAGATCGCCACCGGGCCTCAGCACCAGCGTCGCCGATGCAGGCACCGAGGGTCCGCGCGACACCGCCTGATAAATCAGCACGACCCCGCTCATCGAGACGAGCGCGGCAGCACCGATGAAGATGAGCACGAACCGAACTCCGCGGGCGAGAGCCACGAGAATCCTCCTCAATGGGGTCGGGAGTCATTTCGGATTTGGAAATGACTCCCGACCCCATTACACGATTGGTATTGTAAAGCCCCTATAATCGGGGTTTGGTTTCGTCGACAGGAATCGCGATGGTAAAGATACGCGTGTCGACCAGCTTCCTCACAGCCATGCTCGTGTTCGCGCCGGCCGGTTGCCAGAGGGACGGTGATCGGCCGCAAACGGAGGACACAACCGTGGGCCAGTCGAACATCACCGAACTCATCAAAGTGGACGAGCGAGTTGGAACCGGCAACGAGGCCGTCGCCGGCCGCCAGGTCACCGTCCACTACACGGGCTGGCTCTACGACGAAGGTGGATCCGATCACAAAGGGAAGAAGTTCGACAGCTCGCGTGATCGCAACGAGCCGTTCCCGTTCCGGCTTGGCGCTGGCGACGTCATCCGCGGATGGGACGACGGCGTCGCCGGCATGAAAGTGGGCGGACGACGGACGTTGACGATTCCGCCGAGCCTCGGATACGGCAGCCGCGGCGCAGGCGGCGTCATCCCGCCGAATGCCACGCTGATCTTCGACGTCGAGCTGCTGGACGTACGCTGATGCGATTTTCGTTTCGCCGTAGAGCGCAGGCTTCAGCCTGCGCGTCGATTCGCCCGCGGGGGCTGAAGCCCCCGCTCGACACCGAATCGCTGGACGTACGGTAGCCACGACGCACGCGGAGATCGTGGCCACAACGATCACGAAGAAGGCGACAAAGACCACGAAGACCACGGACGATCTCGTCGTCGAGATCGATGCCATCGGGATCTCCGGTGAAGGACTCGCGAGGGTCGGACATCGGCGAGTGTCGGTTCCACTGACGATCCCGGGCGAGCGCGTGCGCGTGCGGTTGGAGCGCGCGCACGAAGCGCACGCCGTCGCGACGCTGATTGAAGTCCTGCGTCCCTCCCCACATCGAGTCCCGCCTCGCTGCGCGCACTTTGCGCCGGGCGCGGGCCCGGCATGCGGCGGCTGCTCGTGGCAGCACATCGCATACCCTGAACAACTGCGGCTGAAGACCGATCTGCTCGCCCGGCACATACGTGCGGCTGTGCCCGCTGCACCCGCTCCGCGGCCGATGCTCGTTGCCACTTCGCTCGACGACCCGTGGCACTACCGTCACAAGGTCCATTTCGTCTTGGGAGCGGTTGACCGTCGTCAGCGAGACCTCGCCATGGGTCATTACGCGCGCGGGTCGAGGCGGATCGTCGCCGTCAGCGAATGCCCGGTGCACGATGAGCGCGGCAACGCCATCGCGTTCGCGGTGCGTGATGCGTGCAGAGCGGCGCGAGCGGGGCGAACGTTGAAGAGCGTCGCGGTCCGTGTGGGAAGCGGGACGTCAGAGACGATGGCCACGCTGGTCGTGACCACGACCGGTGAGAAGGCGTTGCGCGCGGCAACCAACGCACTGCTCTCGGGAGACGCGGCGCCGACGTCGCTGCATCTCAACGTGCATCCGAAGGGAGACGCCTTCATCTTCGGCCGTGAGACTCGCCAGCTCGCGGGACCCGCACGCATGCGCGAGGACGTTGACGGCGTCTCGTTTCTGATCTCGCCCACGGCATTCTTCCAGACCAGCGTGCGGGCTGCCGCACTGCTCGTGCGGCTCGTGCTCGAAGCCGTCCCGGAACACGCAACCGTGCTGGACCTGTACGCCGGCGCCGGCCTCTTCGCACTTCCGCTCGCTCGTCGCGGTCACCGCGTCGTCGCGATCGAAGAGAACCGTGCTGCGGTCGCCGACGGCGTGGCCAGCCGCGATCTGAACCGCATTCCCGAAGACCGATGCCGTTTCATCGCGGCGCCGGTCGAACGGGCGCTGGTCAACGCCCGCGTGGCTGATGTCGTGGTGCTGGATCCGCCGCGCGACGGATGCGACCGGCGGGTGTTGATGGCGCTCTTCGGCACGATCGCACCGCGCCTTGCCGTGTACGTCTCGTGCAATCCCGAGGCGCTCGCACGCGACCTCGCGATCATCACGACTCACGGATACACCGTGAGGTCGATTCAGCCGGTCGATATGTTTCCGCACACGGCGCACATCGAAGCGGTGGTGGTGCTGTCATCTGAAGGAATCAGGAAGCAGGAATCAGGAAGCAGGCATGGGCGATGAATCAGCAGGCGGGAGTGAGAATTCAGGACTGATTCCTGCGTGCTGTTCGCTCAGACCGTGCCCAGTCCTGATTCCTGATTCCTGCCTCCTGATTCCTGAGAGAATACCGGCCCATGAAGCGGTTCCTGTGCATCACCACCGTGCTGTTCACTGGCGGCCTCTCATGGGCACAGTCGGCCCCGGAATCGCGCAACATGGTGCTCGTCGGTCACAACGACTTGAACGGCCATGGTGATGGAGGCGAAGGGCTGGCCCTGCAGCAATGGCCTGACGGGCGTCGAGTGCTCTATCTCGCGCACGAAGCGCCGGAGCGCTGTCTCAGCATCATCGACGTCACGCGTCCTGAGAATCCCGTTCTCGTCAACCAGATTCCATCGGCGGCGCCCGGCATCACACGGTGCAACTCGCTGGGACTCTCGGGCAACGTGCTCGCCGTCGCCAATCAGGCGGCGAAGGCCGGCGGCAAGCCGGCGGGCATGTGGGTGCTCGATGTGTCCGACTTCGCTCGCGTCTCGACGGCGAAGAGCCTCGACGATCTGAAGCTCTCGTTCTTCGACACATCGGGCCCGCAGTCGCGCGGCGTGCACAATCTGTGGTTCGTCGATGGCGCGTTCGCGCATCTGACGACCGGCATGCCGGACTTCGTTCCGACCAACGGGAACGACGATCAGTTCTGGGTGACGGTCGATCTTCGCAACCCTCGACAGCCTCGTGAGGTGGGTCGCTGGTGGCTGCCGGGCACGCGCAAGGGCGACAGCTGTCTGCCCGGCTGTCTGCCGCCTCGCCACGCGCCATTCGACGATGGCTATCGTCCGCATCAGATCGAGATCTGGCCCGATCATGCCGACCGCGCGTACGTGGCGTACATCGACGGCGGCGCGATGATCTTCGACGTCTCCGGCCTCGCGCAGGTGGCGTCGGGCCGCGCGCGGACGTACGCGCCGCGACTGATCAGCCGCGTCCAGTTCCATCCGCCGTATCCGGCGTGGACGCACACGTTCCAGCCGATGTTTTCGCGCAGGCTCGCGTGGGCGTCGGATGAAGACACGCAGGACAACTGCAAAGACGCGCCGAAGCTGGTCTGGCTGATCGACATCCGCGCGGAAACCAATCCGGTCATCATCGACACCGCGCCGCTCCATCCCGACGATGGGAAGCGCTGCAGCGCGGGCGGGAGATTCGGCGCGCACAACCTTCATCCCAATCTGCCGGGACCGCTCTACGCGCGGCTCGAGAACACGACCGTCGCGAGCTGGTTCAACGGAGGTGTGCGGCTGTTTCGCGCGGCGCCCGGCCCGGCCGGCATCCCCGATGCGCCAGCGCACATCGAAGAGATCGGCTACTACATTCCGGACGCCCCTGCTGGAAATCCGAGCAAGACGATCCAGATCAATCACGCGATCGTCGACGACAAGGGCCTCATCTACGCGAACGATCGCTTCCGCGGCGGACTCTATATCCTCAGATACACAGGTACGATTCCCCTGGACTAGCTCCACTGAACAGTTCTGGGGGTACGCAAGGGTCTGCCTCCAGCTCTGGCGTACAAGCTCATCAGCGCGCTGTTTTGTAGAATGCGGGCACTCTGCTCCCCATGCAGAGGAGTTCATGATCAGCGTCCTCGTGGTCGACGCTGACGATGACGCCCTCAGGACCATTGGTGAGATTCTGCACGGCGCAGGTCTCGGTGCCGCGCTCGCGAGCACCGGACTCCACGCGCTGACGCTCTTCCGTCAGGTCCCGATCGATGTCGTCGTTGTCGACCTTCGCCTGCCTGACTTTGCTGGAATTGAAATGCTGCGTGCGTTTCGCGACGAGCGATCAGGCGTGCCGGTGATAGTGACCGGCGTCGCGTCTCCCGGAGCGGCCATCGAAGCGGGACGGTTGGGCGCGGCCGAGTATCTCGAAAAACCCCTGCGTCCCGATCAGCTGATTGGGGCGCTGCTGTCGCACGTGCCAATGGTGCGCCACCTCAGGTGGTCCGGACCATCCGAGTCCAGCTGGACTCATCCGCAGGTGCTGCATGCAGTGAAGGCGATCGACGATCGGTATTGGGACGCGGAGCTCAGCGTGCGATCGCTGGCGCGCGAGCTCGGCCTGTCGACCGAGCACTTGTGCCGCGTCCTGAAGCGACAGACCGGCGGAACCTTCGTCACGCTTCTTCGCCGCGCGCGCGTTCGCGCCGCGTGTCGTCTGCTGACCACGACCAGGTTGTGCATGAAGGAGATTGCCGCACACGTCGGGTTCACGAGCCCGAACCGCTTCGCACGCGACTTCAAGAAGTTGTGCGGCGTCTCTCCGTCGGTCTATCGCGTCGATGCGATGCGAAGCGGAATACTTCCCGACAACTCCGAACGCGCGCGCATGTCCGAATCCTGAACCTGCGATCCACCGACGTCAATTTTCGACAAGCAATATCAACGAGCCGCAAGCCTTCGCGCTTGTCTTGCGCGAAAGGACAGGCAGAATAGCAAACGCTTGGTGTTGCTCCCCGCCATCGTCTGATCACGCGCACCTATTGCTCCTTCGACGCACGCGCGCGAAGGCGGCACCGCGGAAATCACGCGCCTGATCGCTCTGTCATCGCCCGTTCGGGGGAAAGGGTCTGCAATGCGCAGTGTCTTTGCAGTGGGAGTATGTGTCTCGACGATCGCGCTCGCGCTCGTCATCACGTTCAACGATCGCGTTTTGACGCAACAGAGGGCCGAAGGCGCCTTGCTTTCAGTCTCGGCGACGGATCCCGGCGCGCGCGCAACCACCGTCGGCAGCATACCGGTGACCGAAGCGCCGACCGGGTTCGAGGTGGCGTCGAACGGCTACGCCGAGGAGTACTGTGCGAACCAGGCCGCGCTGTCGCACACGACGAATTCGCCCGACATACCCTCCGCCGAGTGTTCGTTCACGTCCGCGGTTTCCGAATTCGACGCGCACGAGGGAATCGACGACGGAATCGGGCCCGTCTACAACGCGAATGGCTGCGGCGAATGCCACGGGAACCCCGTGCTCGGCGGAACCAGCCAGGTCGTCGAACGCCGGGCGGGATTCTTCAGTTTCCAGACCGGCTTCGTCGATCACCCGGGAGGGTCGCTCATTCACGATCGAGCGATCGACCCCTCGATCCAGGAAACGGTGATCGATTCGAGGAGCAATGTGTTCACGTTCCGGTCGTCGCAGAGCGTGCTGGGTGACGGATATGTGGAAGCGATCGGCGGCCCAACGCTCTCCAGCATCGCGGCGCAGCAGCCGGCATCGATGCGAGGCCAGATCATCAACGTGGCGGTGTTCGAACAGCCCGGCGCGACACGTGCCGGCCGCTTCGGCTGGAAGGATCAGCAGGCAAGCCTGCTGTCGTTCTCTGCCGACGCGTACCTGAACGAGATGGGGATCACGACTCCGCTGCAGCCGACAGAGAACACCTCGAACGGCCGATCGGTGGCTCAATTCGACAAGGTGGCTGATCCCGACAACGAAGGCGTGGACGTGGAGCTCTTCGCGCTCTTCATGCGTTCGACCAAGGCGCCTCCGGTCGACGCACAGCGCGCGGCGACGCTCGACGCGCAGGCAGGCAGCAATCTCTTCAACCAGATCGGCTGCAACGTCTGCCACACCCGCACGATCGTCACCGAACCGCCTGGAACGGTGATCAACGGCGGCGCGCTCGTCGTCGCCAACGCCGTCGGCAACAAGCGCATCCATCCGTTCGGCGACTACCTGCTCCACGACGTCGGGACCGGCGACGGCATCGTCCAGAATGGCGGCGCGTCGACGCGAAACAAGGTGCGCACGGCGGCGCTGTGGGGCCTGCGAGCCCGCGGCCGCTTCATGCACGACGCGCTGAGCCAGAACATCGAGGACGCGATCATGCGTCACGATAATCAGGCCGCAGGGGCACGGCAGGCGTACAAGGCGCTCAGCAATCAGGACCAGCGGAGAGTGCTCGCCTTCTTGAATTCCCTGTAAGACTCGGCCAAATCCCAACCTCCAACCACCACCTCCCAAAGGACATCCTCCTTGGGGAGGTGGCGGTTGCAATTTGCGCCAAACTTGCGAGCTCTTCTCCTTGAGCGCCGACCCAGCCCCGTCGTCTAATAAGGGGTGCCTGGAGGGTCGATGACGGGGAGGACTGCCCGCGTGCGGGCTGTGCTGGTTGGATCGGTGCTGGGGCTGTTCGCGATGTCGCTGCGCGCAGACGCCGCCGCGGTCGAGCCAGCCACTCGCCTCGCCGATGCCGCGATGAATCGCGACGTCGCGACCGTGCGCACACTCGTTGCCCAGAAGGTCGACGTCAACGCACCCGGCACCGACGGCACGCCGGCATTGCATTGGGTCGTCCGCGTCGATGATGTGCCGACGGCGCGTCTCCTCATCGGCGCCGGCGCGAAGGCCACGCTGCCCAACCGCTATGGTCTGACGCCGCTCGCCATCGCCGCCGCCAACGGCAGCGCAGCGATGATCGAGGTTCTGCTCGACGCAGGCGCCGATCCCAACGCGTCCGATCCCGCCGGCGAGACGCCGCTGATGAACGCCTCGCGTGTCGGCAAGCTCGATGCGATCGCGCTGCTGCTCGACCGCGGTGCAACGGTCGATCTCGCCGACACCACCTATCAGCAGACGCCGCTGATGGTGGCGGTGCGCGAAAACCATCCCGACGTGGTGAAGCTGCTGATTGCGCGCGGCGCCGCCGTCGATGCGAAAACGCGGCAAGGACGGGCGCCGTCATGGGTGCTCCCCAACTCGGTGCCGGGCTTTGGCCACGGCATCGGCATCGTCCGCGGCGGTCTTCCCGAGCGCGGATCGCGCGCGCCGATTCCGGGCGTCATGACTCCGTTGCTGTTTGCGGCACGCGATGGCCGCGTGGAGATCGTGCGCACCCTCCTCGACGCGCGAGCCGACATCAATCAGCGTGATGCCAACGACATTACTCCGCTGATCGCGGCCATCACGAACAACCATCCCGATGTCGCGCGGCTGCTGATCGAGCGCGGCGCCGACATCAAGGCCCTGGACTGGTACGGGCGTACGCCGCTCTGGGCGGCGGTCGAGACCCGGAACATGGACGTCGACAACGCCTCGTTCGAGAACAGCATCGATCGCGCGCCGTTTCTCGAGCTGATCACGCTGCTGCTCGAGAAGGGCGCCGATCCGAACGTGCGGACGAAGGAAGTGCCGCCGATCAGACGCGACTTCCTTCGGATCACGGGATCGTTGTCGTGGGTGGACTTCACCGGACAGACGCCGTTCCTGACCGCCTCGCTTGCAGGCGATCTCACCGTGATGAAGCTGCTGCTGAAGCACGGGGCCGATCCGAACATCCCGACGTTTGCCGGCACCACCCCGCTCATGGCCGCAGCCGGCGTCAACTGGGTGGTCGATCAGACCTACGACGAGGGACAGGCGGCGCTGCTCGATGCCGTGAAGTTGTGCGTCGAGCTCGGGATGGACGTGAACGCCGTGAACTCGATGGGGCTGACCGCCGTGCACGGCGCCGCCAACCGGGGCTCGGACGAGATCCTCAAGTACCTGGTGTCGCAGGGAGCCAGGCTCGATATGAAGGACAAAGAAGGGCGCACACCGCTCGTGTGGGCCGAGGGCGTATTCCTGGCGACGCATCCGGCACGGCCGAAACCGGCCACGATCGCGCTGATCAAGCAGTTGACCGCGGCACGGTAGCCACTCATGCGATACGCGTTCTCCCGATCGGTCCGGGTCCTCCTCGTCGTTCTGTTCGGGCTCATCGTCCGCAGCGGCGTCGACACGTATGGCGCCCAGGGCCCCGACGCCACCCGCAACAGCCAGAGCGCTCCGGCACGGCCCGCGGCTGCTCCGCCGGCCGGATCGAATGAGGTGGCATTCCTCAATCAGTACTGCATCACGTGTCACAACCAGCGACTCAAGACCGCGAGCCTCGAGCTCGATCTGCTCGACGTCACCAAGGTCGGTCCCGACGCGGAGACGTGGGAGAAGGTCGTGAAGAAGATCCGTACCGGCATGATGCCGCCGAGCGGCGCGCGAAAACCGGAGCGGACCATGCTCGATGCGTTTGCGTCGGAGCTCGAGTCGCGTCTCGATCGCGCCGTCGATCCGAACGCCGCGCTGGCGACCCCGGCGCTGCACCGCTTGAACCGCACCGAGTACGCCAACGCGATTCGCGACCTGCTGGCGCTCGACATCGACGCGAATACGCTGCTTCCTGCGGATGGATCGAGCCAGGGCTTCGACAACCTCGCTGAAGCGCTCGCGGCATCCCCGGCCCTCATCCAGGGATACGTGTCGGCGGCCATGAAGATCAGCCGGCTCGCGGTCGGCGATCGCGCGATGGCGCCGGTGCAGATCACATTCGCCCCGCCGGCCGGGCTGGCGCAGGACCGCCACATCGAGGGTTTGCCGCTCGGCACACGCGGCGGCATGTTGATCCAGCACATGTTCCCGCTCGACGCTGAGTACGACTTCTCGTTCGGCGGACGTGGCTTCGGGCCCGGCGGCGGCGTCGACATGACGATCGACGGGCAGCCGATCACCGTCGACAACCCGCGCAACTTCAGACTCAAAGTATCCGCGGGACCCCACACGATCGGGCTCTCGATCGTCGATCGTCAGCGCGGCGCCGGCGTCGACGAGATCTACTCGGACTTCCGCACCAATGCGGTCTTCACGACTCCGGGTGGCGTGCCCACGCTCGTCATCACCGGGCCGAACAACGCGACCGGCCCCGGCGACACGCCGAGCCGACGCCGCATCTTCACCTGTCATCCCGCCTTCGCCAAGGCTACGGCGGGGTCCCGTCGAAGCTCGCTCGATGTCAACGCGAGCGAAGACGGATGCGCGCGCACGATCCTCTCGACGCTGGCACGACGCGCCTATCGCGGTCCGGTCAGTGCGACCGAGATCACGACGTTGATGGATTTCTATCAAGCGGGCCGGAAGGCGGGCGACTTCGATGCGGGCGTTCAGCAGGCGCTCGCGCGGATTCTGGTCGCGCCGCGGTTCGTCTATCGGGCCGAGGAAGAGCCCGCGACGGTCGCCGCGGGTCAGGCATATCGCATCGGCGATGTCGACCTCGCCTCTCGTCTCTCGTTCTTCCTCTGGAGCAGCATCCCCGACGATGAGCTCCTCGACGTGGCGATCAAAGGAAGGCTTCGCGACCCGCAGGTGCTGAAGCAGCAGGTCACGCGCATGATCGCCGATCCGAGGGCCGATGCGATCGTGGAGAATTTCGCCGGACAGTGGCTGTACCTGCGCGAACTGGATCACGTGCAGACCGACGCGAAGAACTTCGACGAGAACCTGCGCCGGTCGTTCCGCCGCGAAACCGAGCTCTTGTTCAGCACGATCGTGCGCGAGGATCGGAGCCTCATCGACCTGATCGACGCCGACTACACGTTCGTCGACGAGCGTCTCGCGCGCCACTACGGCATTCCCGACATTCACGGCAGCTACTTCCGCCGCGTCCCGCTGCCTCAGGACAGCCCGCGACGCGGGCTCCTCGGTCAGGGCAGCGTGCTCACGGTCACCTCGGTCGCGACTCGCACGTCGCCCGTATCCCGAGGCAAGTGGGTGCTCGAGAACCTGCTCGGCACGCCGGCGCCGATTCCTCCGCCCGGTGTCGAAACGAACCTTGGTGGCGCCGAAGCGGCCAAGACCAGCTCGCTGCGTCAGCGGCTCGAGATGCATCGGGCGAGCCCGGTCTGCGCGTCGTGCCACAAGATCATGGATCCGATGGGATTCGCGCTCGAGAACTTCGACTTGATCGGCGAATGGCGTGAGACCGACGGACCGGGCAAGATCGATTCAACCGGGCAGCTCGCCGACGGCACCCCCGTCAAGGGACCCGTGGATCTGCGACAGGCGTTGCTCGGTCGATCAGACGCGTTCATGACGACGGCCACGGAGAAGCTGATGACCTACGCGCTGGGGAGACCCGTGCATGCGCAGGACATGCCCACGGTCCGCGCGATCGTACGGCGTGCGGCGGCCAACAACAATCGGTTCTCATCGCTCGTTGCAGGGATAATCGAAAGCGACGCGTTCCAGAAGCGGATCAAGAAATCGTAGAAACCGTAGGCCGGGTCCTGCCTGTGGGCCCGGCGGTCAAGGCGGGTCTATAAAGCAAGACCCGCCCTACACTGAGTGAGATTGGCTATGAGCTTCTTAGCAAAGAAACATCTGTCGCGACGCACGTTCCTTCACGGCGTCGGTGTCACGATGGCGCTGCCGCTGCTGGATTCGATGATCCCTGCGGCCACGGTGCTCGGCCAGACGGCGGCGACGGCGCGCACCAGGTTCGGCGCGATCTACTTTCCGCACGGCGCGATCATGCCGCAGTGGAAGCCGGCGGCCGAAGGCGCCGGCTACGAGCTGACCCCGATACTTCAGCCGCTCAAGCCGTTCTACGACCAGACCGTCATCATCAGCGATCTGCGTCACGCGCTCGCCTACGGCAGCGGCGCGACCGCCAATCACAATCGGTCCGCGGCGGCGTTCCTGAGCGGTGCGTTCGCCGAAGTGGGCGCGCAGCCGTCGCTCGGCATCACCGTCGATCAGGTCACAGCGCAGAAGATCGGTCAGGACACGCCGCTCCCGTCGCTGGAGCTCACGATCGAGGAGCCGAGCCTGAATTGCGGCGACGGCTTGAGCTGTTCGTATCGCGACACGATCTCCTGGCAGGGACCGCATGCGCCGTTGCCGATGCAGAACAATCCCCAGGTCGTGTTCGAACGGTTGTTCGGCGACGGCAACACCGGCGAGCAGCGCAAGGCACGACGCGCACAGTCGCTCAGCCTGCTCGATTCCGTGATCGGCGATGCGGCGGCCTTGCAGCGCAAGCTGCCAGCTTCGGATCGGACTCGACTCGATCAGTACCTGTCGGATGTCCGCGAGATCGAACGTCGCGTCCAGAAGGCCGGACAGCAGCTCTCCGACGATCTGCCGGTGCCGGCGGCGCCGACAGGCGTACCAAAGGATGTCGAGGAGCACATCAAGCTGATGTACGACCTGCAGGTGCTCGCATGGCAGGCCGAGATCACGCGCGTCTCGACGTTCCTGATGTGCAAGGAACTGAGTGGCGCGACATACCCCAAGAGCGGCGTGCGCGATGCGTTCCATACGCTGTCGCACCACTCCAACGTCAAAGAGAACATCGACCGCTTCGCCGTGCTGAACCGCTACCACGTCGGCCTGTTCACGTACTTCCTCGAGAAGCTCAAGGCGACACCCGACGGCGACGGCACGCTGCTCGATCACTCGCTCGTGCTGTACGGGAGCGGGATGAGCGACGGCAACCAGCACAATCACACGGACCTGCCGATCGTGCTCGCCGGCGGCGCCTCGGGACGTCTCAAAGGCGGCCGACACATCCGGAACGCCAAGGACACGCCGATGGCCAACCTGCTCCTGTCGATGCTCGATGTGCTGCAGGTGCCGTCGGAGAAGTTTGGCGATAGTTCCGGGAGAGTGGCGCTGTAGGAATCGGGATTCAGGAATCGGGAATCAGAACTGGGCAAGGTCCCAGGAAGCAGACAAGCAGGAATCAGCCCTCACGCGCATGAGCCCAAGCACGATTCTGGCAAGGCTCGGAGCCACGGCGATCGCGTGTTCGGTCTGCACCCTTGTTCTCGCCGTTCAAAACGACTCGCTCGAATGGCGGGTCGGGCCCGACATCACCGCCAGCGACAAGAAGGCCATCGTCGAACTCGCTCGCAGTGCAGGTATCGATCGCCCACGCCGAGTCGCGGTCTCGACGACGCTGGCGCCGGGCTGCAAAGTCGTGACCGTGTCATCGGACGTCACGGTCGACGGCAACCGCGTGACATGGAGTGGTCTCGACCTCATTCGCACCGATTCGAAGAACTGCTGGCCGCAGCGCGACGCCACCAGACGCGTCGGACGGTGGATGGCGAATACCTCGAGCCCATGGGTCGAAGTGCGGTCGCGCATTCACGACGGCGACTGGCACATCGATCTGGATCTGGACGAAGGTGTGCCGTATCGCGATGCCGAGCGGATCGTGCTGGCCCTTCGTCACAAGACGCTCGTAAACCGCGTCCCCGGGTCACAGCGTGCCGATATCGACCCGGACCTCATCACCTCGATTCAGAAGGCGACAGGCAAACCCGAAGGTGAATACACCGTCACGGCCGGCAGCGCATCGCGCGGCGTCGTTTTCTCGATTGCAATCGTGGACGACCGCGTGGAACTGCGCGGCTATCGCGCGGCCAGCGAGATATGAAAGACAGGAATCGGGAGTCGGGAATCAGGAATCAGGAGGACTGTTGGCAGAAATTTCAGCGATGTGTATTGCACGGTAACAGCTGAATTTCGCCTCCGGATTTCGCCTAGCACAAGTTCGGCGAAGACAAGCGTGTTTGGCGAAGACAAGTGCGCCGATGCGCTGGCACGTGCCATGCACTGTTGACGCTCGTTTGATTCAACCACAACAGGGTGAAGAAACGAATGCCTCGACCGAACCATGGAGGGGCCAGTCGCGAGACTGCGTCTCCTCGCTTCAGCCGCTCGGGCCAAATGGTCAACTGCCTGCGTCAGGAGCTCCTCTACTCGGAGAAGCGCGCACGGGACTTACTGTTTGCGGCTATCGAGCGTCTCATCGACCAACGATCCGACGCTATCGTCACACGCCTGATTCGCGATGCGGCACAGGTCGCGCGGGAGGACGGCGATCGCGTCGGCTACACATTCGCCAATTGGGACATGGCGGCGAACGCCGTCGTGAAAGCGTTACTCTGCTCTGAATCGCTGCTGGCCCCAAACGGCGAACCGATCGCCTTCGACGTGACCGCGCACGCCGCCCCCGTCCGATCGCTGCGTGAGGATTATCAGGACCGGGCCGAGGCGTTTCTTCTCGAAGTGCTGCTCCGCCGGATCGGTGACGTGACGCTGCGAGACCACACTGCGCTCGCACACGCGCTGTTCCGTCAGTTCGATCGCAACGTGCCGATGCAAGACCTCGAAGATCGCGTTGCCATCCTCGCTGCTCGACTCGCCGATCGAGTGACGTTGAGCGGCGATACCTACGTCGTCCGTGACGCCGGTGCCGTCGCGGACTCGAATCACGCCGATACCGCCGTTCCGCTGCGACGCAACTGACGTCCCTGACGCCCTAACGCGCTCACGCCTTCACGCCTGACAACTGCGGCCCGCGATCGGGTGACGAAGACGGTCTTCGCCGCCTCGGGAGCGATCCGCATTGCCCTCGAGGAGGTTCGACATGAAGCGCAATTCCAATCTCGCGTATCTCATCGCGCTGGCCGGGACCATCGCGTCGCTCGACGGCGTGTCGACGGCCGCCGGCGCTGCACCGTCGTCGGCCGACGCCGCTGTCGTCGAAGTGTCGGGTGGCACAGCGACGTTCGATATCGGCACCAGCATCTCGGCGATCAACGTCCACGGAAAGTCGGTCAATCTGCGCGCCCGGGCGCGCGTGCACCGAAGCGCCGACACGATGACGATCGAACAGCTGCAGGCGACCTTGCCGGTGTCGACGCTGACCACCGGCATCGCGCTCCGCGACGAACACATGAAGAAGTACGTGTTCACGACCGCGGACGGACAGGTGCCGGACGTCACCTTCGCCGCCGACAAGGCCGACTGCTCGTCGGGCAAGCGCGACAACGCAATCTGCCAGGTGTCGGGAGCACTGTCGATTCGCGGCACAGCGCGCCCGTTCGCCATGGCGCTCAAGATCACCAAGGCCGGCGACGCCTACAAAGCCGCCGGAGACGGGACGGTCAAGCTCAGCGCGTATGGCATCCCTGCACCGTCGCAACTGGGCGTCAGCACCGCCGACGAGGTGAAGCTCCATTTGGAATTCACCGCACGCCCTTCATCGAGTGAGATCGCCTCACACGCGGGGGGCGAATAGTGGGGCGCGTCTGGAAACTCGCACTCACGTTGGTCGTGTGCGGGGCCGCGGCCTCACCCGCCGCCGCACTGCCGACGATGATCCGGCTTGGGTACAACAACTGCGCTGCCTGTCACATCGCGCCGCAGGGAGGAGGACTGCTGAACGAGTACGGCCGCGCCATCGACGAGGCCCAGAGCTTGCGATCGGACGAATACCGTCCCTCGGACAATGCGCTCGTGAAGGCGTTGAACGCCAAGGGGCGCATCCTCCAGGACCTTCGCATGACGTTCAGCGAGCAGTCCACATGGTCGAACGGCCAGTCCGGCGTGAACGCATTCCGCCCTCGCCTGATGTATCGCAACTCGACCAACCTCGGCAGCGGCTTTCGCGTGTCCGGCGTCGTGACCGGCGAGACGAATGCGGCACCTCGACCCACGTTGTCCTACGATCCGCCCACGACGGCGTCGTCGCTCATCGTCAACATGGCGATGGTCCACTATCGTCCGTCGAAGGGATTCGAGGTCGGTGCGGGAAAGGACCAACTCCCGACCGGCGTCAATCTCCCTGATCTCGCGGCGTTCGTCAAAGCGCGAAACCGTTACGGGTACTACGATGCGCCGCTGCAAATGAAGGCGTGGATCGGAGGGTCGCGATATCAGCTGATGCCCTTTGTTTACACGCCGGGAGGGCACGAACCAGCCGGCGAGCGCGAGTCGGGTGCGGGAGGGCTCGCTGAATTCGACGTGTCGGGCAAGGGCCGCGCGGTACTCGGCGTGTCGGTGCTGCGGGGAACCGCCGACAACGGCGACCGTCGGCTGGTGGGCGGATACGCACGCCTTGGCTTCGGACCATGGGGCATCCTCGCGGAGCACGACGTCACCGACCGAAATCGAGAGGGGCTGACCATACCGGGATCGTTCAGACAGCAGGCGAGTTTCGCGCAGGTGTTTTGGGCAGTGCGAGAGTGGCTCGTGGTGTCCGCGATCGGCGAACGTCTCCTCGTCGAACAGCCGTTCGCGGAGCGACTGGCGGCAGGCAAGCTCGAACTCTCGGCGCGACTCACCAATCAGGCGTCGGTCGGCATCGCGACGCGCACACAGCGTAATCAGATTACAGGTGTGTGGAGCACGTCGGTCACGCTGCAGGCGGCGGTGAAATCAGCGCAGTAAGAGAGAATCGGAATCGGGAAGTTAAGTCGTTCCTTCCAACGAGATCGATCGGACGTCACGGACGCCGGCCTGAAGAACAGGCCCGGGCCCACACTGTCTCTCAGCGCTAACACGCAGTGTAAGCCGGGCTCGTTCTACAAGCCCGGTGTTCATTGGACCAGTAAGACGAGCAAAAGGATGGCTGCCGAAGCGCCTGCGGCCTGCCACAGAAGATCGGACCGTTTGTGCAGAAACACCATCCCGAGGCCCACGAACACGGCGGCTGCCATGAGGAACCGGCCATACAACTCCTCGAAGCTGTCCACCTGCTGCGTCAGGTCGGACCGACGTCGGAGGCGGTCGATGATGCGGAACGCGACGACCTTGTCGGGCTCGTCGCCGATCTCGAAGTATTCGCCGCCACCGGCCACCGCCAACTGGACCAGTGATGGGCGATCGAGCACCGAGCGAATCATGGGTGGAGGCCGGGTACCATCCGGACGCTTCGGCTCGGGGATCATGCCGCCGACCGTCGTCCCGACACCTGCGACGTGAACTGGGATCTTCCGAGCACGCGCTTCCGCCAACGCCGCAGCCACGCTGCCGCTCCACGCCTGTCCGTCGGAAATCACGAGGAACGCCTTGGGATTGCCGGTCTTCCCGAAGACCTCTTCATCTTTCTCGACCAGGCGCAGCCCCCACCGAATCCCCTCTTCGATGTTCGTGTCCCAGGTCGTTGCGTTCTCGAGGGTGAACGGCGAGCGATCGCCGAGATGATCGATGAAGAAGAAGAGCGCGTTGGGATCCTTCGTCAGGCGTACTTGAGGAGCGGCCAGCTGCGCGAAGAGCGCGAGGGCGACACGATCGCCCTTCCAGCTCAACGTCTCAGCGAACGTACGGAGGAACTGCACCGATCGGCGCCAGCGATCGGGCCGCACATCGGTGACATACATCGACGCCGATGCGTCCTGCAGAATGACGACGTCCGCGCTCGCCTTGCGGATCGACGAGATCCGCGCCTGCGGCCGCGCAATCGACGCGATCCCGAAACCGCTGGCGATGAGCACACAGGCCCAGAACGCGAGGTCGCCCACCGGCCCGAAACGCTGCTTCACCGGCAGGATGCGCTCGGCGGCGAGTCGCCGCACGTCGCCCCGCCTGCGCATCACTCGCCATCCCCAGAGCGCAAACAGCGCCGCCGGCGCGATCAGCATCCACAGATAGACCGGCGATGCAAACCGGAATGTGTCCAATTGAATCGACGGCACTATCCCTTCCGTTCTTTCGGTGCCGCCTTCCCTGCTTCACCACCCGCAGGGTTCTTCTCGCCCTGCTCGAGCGGGATGTAGATCTGGAAGCCCTTCGAGCTCGTGGCCGGTGACGGCGCGCCCGATTCGCCGTTGTCGGCGTCCTGGCTCTGATCCTTCGGCGGCTGCGGCGGGTTCTTGCCCTTGGCCAGCTCGTCGCGCAGTCGCACGATGTACTCGTAGTTGAACGCGGCATCGGGATGCCACGTGCCGTTCTTCAGCACCGTGAGATACCCTGCCGCCGCTTCATCGAGCGCCTTCATCGTCGACGCCTTGTCCTTCGACCGCCCCTGTCCCAGACGGTAGTCACCGTTGGCGACCACGAGCTGCAGCTCGACGTTCTCGTCGCCGACGGCGGCCACCGGTTCGGCCTGCGCCGGAACGATCGTGTCGTACTTCTTCTCCCAGTACTGAACGGCGGCCTCACGCGCGCGGATCTCCTTGCGCTCGTCGCGGCCGAGCAACGGCACCCATCGCGAGTGATCGGCGTACTGCTTCGCCTCTTCGAGGCTGGCCTTCGCCTCTTCGTACTGCAGCGTCGACACGCGCTGCTGCGCGTCGGCCAGGCTGGTCTCGAGGTGCGCGACGCCAAGACACGCCGCGCCGAAGAAGGCGAGGACGACGGCGGCGATGAGGAAGGCAAGAAAGCTCTTCATGGGATCCTCACGGGAACGTACGGAACACTCCGAAGCTCAATTTCAACAACGCCGCACTGAGCCACAACCCGACTGCAATGAACGTCCAGCCCGCATACCGGGGACGCGCGACGCTGTAATCACGTGTCTCGATCCGTCCAGGCGACAGGCGATCGATCTCGCGCAGTGCCCGTCCGATCGACTCGTCGTCGTAGGCGGCGTAGAACCGTCCGCCCGTGCGCTCCAACGTGTCCTTCCAGATCTTGTCCTGCAGGACTTCGCCTTCGCGGCGGTTGTACGCCGTCCGCAGCATGTAGACCGGAATCTTCCACGTCCGGGTTTCGGTCACGACGCGATCGAGCTGCTTGACCTGCTGATTCAATTGCGAATCGCGACCATCGGTGAACACGATCATCAGATTGCCGGAGGCGTTGATGAAGTCGAACGTCTTGAACAGCTGCGTCGCCTGATCGACGCCTTCGATGATCGTCGTGCCCCAGTCAGGAAAGCGGCCCCACTCACGCGGATCGCTGATGAGACGCGTGCTGAGCAGGATGTTCTCGTAATCGTTGGTGAACGGCGTGACGACGTAGGCGAAGTTGCCGAACTGGATCAGCGCGACGAGGTCATGATACGGCCCGCCCATGCGCCGCCGGATGAACTGTTCCGCAGCGGCGACCGCCGTGAAGAACGTCGCCTCGCCCTGGCGCTTCGCGGTCGATTCGAACCTGATCACCATGCTCGTCGACGCGTCGACGAGCAGCGCGATACGCCGGCCGGGATACGAGACCTCTTCGCGCGCGAATCCGGTCTGCGGATCGGCCAGAGCGACGGCGAACACCGGGACTCCGAGCAGAAACAGCAGCACCGGGAGATGCCGCGCGGCGGTCACCGGCGATCGGCGCATGACCGGCAGCAGGGCGGGCAGCGCCACCTGCGTCCGTCCCGATCGGCGGCGCAGAATCGCGATCAGCAGCACGAGCACGATGAGCGCCAGCAGCACCACGAACACCAGCAGCGCCGTTCTCGCCTGCGCGAACTGCAGATCGACCCATCGTGTGCGGATCCATTCATCCCACAACGTGCGAAACCCGACCGGCAGATCGGAGATCGGAGGAATCACTGTCCCATCACAAGCCGACGAACGAACGGAGCGCGGCCGCCGTGCGACGCGGCCAGAGTGTTCCGGCACGAAGCCGGCGAACCGCTTCCGTACTTTCTTCGAGCGCCGCATCGAGTGCGGCCGCATCGCCGGGTGTCGTACGGCCGTAGCCCGCGGCGCCGAGCACCCCAATCGCTTGTGCGATCGATTCGGCCGACGATCGCGTTCTCGGATCAGGCCCGAGGCCGTTGTTCAACTCGTGCGCGATCGTCGTCGGCGTCGTCGCCGCCGACAGCAGTACGCGCTTCCGGCGAGGCCATCCGCTCGAGATCGTGAGCTGACCGTCGCGCTCGGAGACACCGGAGGTGACCACATCCTGCGTGACTTTCTTCCCCACGGCCGTGGCGCCGGCGATTCGAAGCGCGGCGACAGCGCGACGCGAGAGCTCGGACGTCCATCCCGAGCTGGCCGAATCTGCCTTCACTTGCCTCAACACCCGGAGACACGCCTGTAGAAGCGGCGGCGCCGGCAGCGGCTTGACCACGTGCTTGCTGCTCACACGGAAAAGACCGACAACGCGTGACAGGGCAAACAGCGCGAGCACGATCGCAAACGCAAACGAGATCCACGCGGCGACCGTTGCCGTCGTCGCGCGGAAGCGGCGCGACTCGGCCGACGCGAACGTCTGCCCAGAGGCGTCGCGGATGTCGCTCGCGCTCTTGGGCACGAGGGACAGAATCCGCATCGGAAGTGGAGGCAGGATGTAGGTCTGATCGCGGCCCTGCTGACCGGTGCCGGCCGACGTCAGGTTGTAGGTCACCGTCAACGAGGGAATGGTGACGTCCTGCCCGAAGAACCCGTCACTAAGGAGCCGCAGCACGTACTCCCGCTGAATGAATCGCCACGGCGGAGAGATGACGTCTTCGACCTTCGGCCCGCCGCTGACCACTTCGAACGGCGTCAGCGCGAGCGCTCCCGGCTCGAGCTGATTCAACACCGGGGTTACGGTGATTGGTCCGGTCTCGATCACGCTGCAGGTCAGGACGAGACCGAAGCGCTCGCCCACGCGCACCGCGGTGCGATCGGCTTTCCACCAGCAGCGGATCGGATCCGATGTCGTCTCCCCGGCTTTCGGTGCGAGCCGTGGGGCCGGTGCTGGAGCAGCCGGTGCAGCAGATTTCGGAGGAGCCTTGGGTGCTGTCACAGCCGGAGCCTGGGTTGCGGCAGCCGGTGCGACCGTCGTTTGCGCGTACACCGGCGGGTCCAGCAAGACGCGCCCTCCGTACGCCAAAGCAAGGACGTGCCCGACGAAGACAGCCATCGCGACGCCGATCCTGGTGTGTTTGTTCATGCCTACATTTTCCGGAGCCGCCGCTCGGCCGTGAACTCGACCAGCGTGGTCTCCATCTCCCATCGGTCCAGTCCGACGCGGACCAGATCCAGACCCGCGTCCCGCGCCAGCTGCTCGATCCCGTTCTGCCACTCGCCGACCCGCACGGCCAGCTGCCGCATTTCCCGACGCGAGAGCACACGCGATCGTCCGCTCTCGACATCGAACACTTCCACCCACCCATCGGAGAGCGAGGGCACCTCGTATGCGAACCGCACGTCGGCCATCAGCAGAAACACGTCGTGCACGGCGTTGAGGTGGGACAGTTCACCGATCAGCCGCTTGGCGTCGGGGAACAGGAAGTCCGACACCACCGGCACGAGCGACGCCTTTCGTACCTGGCTCTCGATCGCCATGACGATGTCGTGCCCGCTGGCGGGGGTCTGCTGCAGCACCGATTTCTTGTAGAGATCGAGACAGTACAGCAGATGCGATCGTCCGATCCGTGGCCGTGCCCCCGTGACCTGCTCAAAGGTGTCATCGAATGCCACCAGGCCGAAGAGGTCCTGGAAGAACATCGCCGACAGGCCGGCGGCCGCGACCGCACGAGCGATCGCGTGCGCGATCATCACGCCGCCGATGCCGCATCTCGTCGAGGCCGAGGCGTCGGCCACGGTCACGATCGCGGCGTTGCTGTCCTGCTCGAACTCGCGGGTGATCATCGGGCTGAAGTTGTTCAGCGACGACTGCGACCAGTCGATGGACGACATCCGGTCGCCCGGTTCCCAGTCGCGGATGCCGACGAAGTTGAAGCCCGCTCCCTTGAACACGCTGGCGTGATCGCCCATCGTGAATTCCTTCATCCGCTTCAGGATGAAGAGCTCGATCTCGGCGATCTCCTGCAGGTTGACGAAGCCGTCGTCGTCGACGTGCTTCGGAGCATGGACCGCCGCCCCGCGATCACCGATCACGGGACCGGCACCGAGGCCACGATGTCGTCGATCACCATGTCGACAGTCACGCCGTGACTCGCGGCGTGCGGGCCCAGCCAGACACGATGCATGAGCACGTACTTGGCCAATTCCTGGATGTCTTCGGGGTACACCTCGGCGCGGCGACGCATCAGCAGCGCCCAGACTTTCACGAGCCGCCCCCAGCAGATCGTCGCACGCGGCGAGCCGCCCAGATCCACGCACTGCTCGACCAGCGCGGACGGCGACTTGTGCGTCCACTCCGTCTCGGCGTTGAAGGGTCGCGTGGCGCCGACCAGACGGCGGATGTATTTCGCGAGCGCCGGGTGCATGAACACTTCCCGCGTGATGACCGCCCTGAGATCGATGATGCGCTCCTTCTGGACGAGCGGCTTGAGACGCACGCGCTTGAAATCGAAGCTCACGAGCTTCTCTTCTTCCTCGGGCCGCAGATACGGAATGTTGATCATGATCGCAAAACGATCGGTCGCGGCCTCCGAGAGCGGGAAGGTGCCCTGTCCCAGCTCGACGGGATTCATCGTCGCGATCGCAAAGCTGAACGGCGCCAGCTCGTAGGTCGTCTTGCCGACCGTCACGGTGCGATCCTGCAAGCCCTCGAGAAACGCGCTTTGCGACTTGAGCGGGATGCGGTTGATCTCGTCGAGCAGGATCACTTCAGCAGAGGCGAGCGGACCGAACTCGGTCGTGAACTCGCCGGTCGCCGGGTTGATCATCTGAAACCCGACGATCTCGGTCGGCTGCAGATCGGCGCGCCCCTGAAGCCGCGCGAACGTCGCGTTGCTGATCGCCGCGAGAATCACGCCGAAGAACGTCTTGCCCACACCGGGCACCCCGCGCAGCAGCAGGTTGCCGGCGTTGACCTGCCGCTGCTGATCCTTGTCGTAGGTGGTCGGAATCTCGGATAAGAGGACGACGTTGGCGAGCGCCTTTTCGGTTTCGTAGCCGACCAGCGCGTTGCCGGCTTCGGCCACGATCGCCTCGTGCAAGTCGATGGCTTCCTGGAGTTCGGGATGCATGAACGCAGAATCATACTAGGCCTCAGGGCTCAGGCCACAGGCCTCAGTAGGAAACGGCCTGAGGCCTTGCCCAGCCCTGAGGCCTGAGGCCTGGGCCCTGAGGCCTTCCGCGTGGTACTGTCCCGGCCAATGACCACTACCGGGACGCAGACGGGCACCAGCTCGGTCCGACTCGTCGCTTTCGCGAGCCTGATCGGGACCACCATCGAGTGGTACGACTTCTTTCTCTACGGGACTGCCGCGGCTCTCGTCTTCAATCGACTGTTCTTCCCCAACTCCGATCCCCTTATGGGGACGCTCTATGCGTTCGGCACGTATGCGGTCGGATTTTTCGCGCGGCCGATCGGCGGCATCGTCATCGGTCACTACGGCGACCGTATCGGACGCAAGTCGATGCTGGTGCTGACGCTCGTCATCATGGGCGTCGCGACGGCGCTCATCGGCGTGCTTCCGACCTATCAGCAGATAGGCCCCTGGGCGGCGGGGCTGCTCGTGCTGCTCAGAGTCGCACAGGGGTTCGGCGTCGGGGGCGAATGGGGCGGGGCGGTGCTGATGGCCGTTGAACATGCCCCGCCTGGACAGCGCGGGTTCTACGGAAGCTGGCCGCAGATTGGCGTGCCGGCAGGCCTCGTGCTTTCGACCGCCGTCTTCACGATTTTTTCGAATCAGCCCCCAGAAGTGTTTCTCTCCTGGGGATGGCGCGTGCCGTTCCTCCTGAGCGGACTGCTCGTCATCGTCGGCCTCGTGATCCGCATGCGGATTCTGGAGACGCCGGCGTTTGCCAGGTTGAAGGAATCGTCCTCTGAATCGCAGCAGCCGATCCTCGAAGTCCTGACCCGATACCCGAAGCAGGTGCTGCTGGCGATGGGGGCGCGCTTCGCCGAGAACGGCGCGTTCTACATCTACAGCGTCTTCGCGCTCGTGTACGCCACGCAGCAGGTGAAGATGACCCAGCAGACCATCCTCTACGCGATGCTCTTCGGCGCAGCCTGCGAGCTGGTGGCGATTCCGTTCTACGGGGCGTTGTCCGATCGGATCGGGCGGCGGCCGGTGTATCTGTTCGGGGCGATCGGCGTCGCAGTGCTCGCGTTCCCGCTCTTCTGGCTGCTCGATACCGGATCGCCCTTGATGGCTGCCGTCGCGATGTTCCTGGTGTTCATCTTCGCGCACGCCCCGATGTACGGTCCGCAAGGCGCGTTTCTGTCCGAGTTGTTCGGGACACGCGTCCGCTATAGCGGCGCCTCACTGGGCGCGCAGCTGTCATCCGTGCTCGCGGGCGGTCTGTCCCCTTTCATTGCGACGTGGCTGCTGCGCAACTACGGCCGCAACCTGCTGGCGATGTACCTCATATTCATGGCCGCTGTGACCATCGTCGCCGTGCTCGTCGCGTCGGAGACACATCAGGAAGACATCACGGCGTAGGCGTTTGGGCTTTGGGCCTTGGGGCTTTGGGAGATAGCATCCTAAAGCCGGGCCGAAACACGAGTCA
This sequence comes from Vicinamibacterales bacterium, assembly GCA_036407095.1. GTDB lineage: Bacteria > Acidobacteriota > Vicinamibacteria > Vicinamibacterales > UBA2999 > Gp6-AA40. The sequence continues at coordinate 296,411 of DASWZV010000115.1, forward strand.
CTGGAACCTGGAGCCTGAAGCCCAGAGCCCAAAGCGCAAAGCCTAGAGTCTATCTATGTCCACCATGAGAGCTGCGATCCTCGATCGTGCCCCGGGCGGGTTGCACGTCGAGGAGATTCCGATGCCGGAGCCTCGCGCCGGCGAAGTGCTCGTACGCGTGAGCGCGTGCGGCGTGTGTCACACCGACCTTCATGTGATGAAGGCCGAAGTCGCGTTCCCGGCGCCTGCCGTCATGGGGCACGAGATATCCGGCACGGTCGCCGCACTTGGCCCCGGGGTCGTGGGTCCCGCGATCGGCACTCGTGTGGTCAGCGCGTTCATCATGCCGTGCGGGTTCTGTCCGGCATGCGGCACCGGACGCGACGACCTCTGTGACAGCTTCTTCGCCATGAATCGTCTCAAGGGCACGCTCTACGACGGGACCTCGCGTCTGCGTCGCAAGGATGGTTCCCCTATCGCCATGTATTCCATGGCCGGTCTCGCGGAGTACGCGGTCGTTCCCGCCACCGACGTCTTCCCGCTCGCGGATGGGTTGCCGCTCGAAGAGTCGTCGGTGCTCGGGTGCGCGATCTTCACCGCATACGGAGCGGTTCGTCACGGCGCGGATCTGCGCGGCGGCGAACGCATCGCGGTCGTCGCGACTGGCGGCGTCGGGATCAACATCATTCAGATCGCCCGCGCTTTCGGCGCGTCGCAGATCATCGCGGTCGATGTGCGCGACGACAAGCTCGACGCCGCCCGTCGCCTCGGCGCGACCGAAATCGTCAACGCGACCAAAACCGACGCCACTGCGCGCGTGCGCGAGCTGACCGATGGCAAGGGCGTCGACATCGCGTTCGAAGTGCTCGGCCTGCCGCAGACCTTTACACAGGCCTTCGAGATGATCCGCGACGGGGGCCGCATGGTCGCCGTCGGCATCGCACCCGGCCGGACCACGGCACCCGTGGAAATTACCCGCCTCGTACGCCGCGAGCTGCGGATCGTCGGCTCGTACGGCGCACGCACGCGGACAGACATGCCGGAGATCATCCGGCTCGCGGCCCAGGGCATCTTCCGCCCCGAGACGATGGTCACGCAGCGGTTTTCGCTCGACGAGGCCGACGCCGGGTATCAGGCGCTGGGGCGCGGCGAGATCGTGGGGCGGGCGATTGTCGTACCGTAGCCGCGGAGAACACAAAGATTTTTGGCCACAAAGAACACGAAGAACACTAAGGTTAGAAACGGAGAGGGAGCCGCAGAGAAAGATCCGACCTCTGTGATCTTTGTGTCCTTTGTGGCCGAATTCTCCGTGTCCATCGTTGCGAAGGAGTACGAATGATCGGGCAAGACACACTGTTGAATTTCGTCGGCGGCCAGTGGGAAACGGCCTCCGGCGCCGAAACGATTCCTGTTCGCAATCCCGCGACCGGCGATGTGATTGCGTCCGTGCCGATGTCGAAGGCGAACAACGTCGACAAGGCGGTCCAGGCCGCGCTCGCCGCGTGGACTCAGTGGCGCCGAGTGCCGGCAGGCGACCGGATTCAGCCGCTCTTCCGGCTGAAGGCGCTCCTCGATGCGACCTTCACAGAGATCGCGAAGCTGGTAACGCAGGAATGCGGCAAGACGCTCGCCGAGGCCGAAGGCGAACTCAAACGCGGCATCGAGAACGTGGAAGTGGCGACCGGCATCCCGTCGCTCATGATGGGGAGCAACCTCGAGGACATTGCGTCCGGCATCGACGAGCTGATGATTCGACAGCCGGTCGGGGTCGTCGGCGTGATCACGCCGTTCAACTTCCCGGGCATGATTCCGCTGTGGTTCCTGCCGTACGCGATCGCGTGCGGCAACACCGTGGTGCTCAAGCCGTCCGAGAAAACGCCGTTGACGATGGCGCGCGTGCTGCAGCTGATCGAACAGGCCGGCTTTCCCAAGGGTGTCGTCAACCTGGTGCACGGCGGGAAGGATGCGGTCGACGCGATACTCGATCACCCGCATGTCCGGGCGATCTCGTTCGTCGGATCGACGCCGGTTGCACGCTACGTATACAGCCGCGCGGCAGCCAACGGAAAGCGCGTCCAGTGCCAGGGCGGTGCGAAGAATCCTGTCGTCATCCTCCCCGATGCGGACATGGAGATGACGACGAAGATCGTGGCCGATTCCGCGTTCGGCTGCGCCGGTCAGCGCTGCCTCGCCTCGTCGGTCGTGATCACGGTCGCCGATGCGACCGCGCCATTCACCAAGCACATCAGCGAGGCCGCCACCTCGCGCAAGGTGGGATACGGGCTCGAGAAGGGCATCGAGATGGGACCGGTGATTTCCCCCGAGAGCCGCACCCGGATCGAAGGGCTGATCGCACAGGGCGTGGCCGCAGGAGCCAGGCCGCTCGTCGACGGACGCAACACAATGGTTCCCGGGTTCGAGCACGGCAATTTCATGCGCCCCACCGTGTTGAGCGATGTCGACCCGTCGAGCGAGCTCGCACGCACAGAAGTGTTCGGTCCGGTCTTGAGCGTGATGCGTGCCGACTCGGTCGAGGCGGCGATCGATCTGGTCAACGGATCGGCCTTTGGCAACATGGCGTGCCTCTTCACGTCGAGCGGCGCGGCGGCGCGTCAGTTCCGCTACGAGACGCGCGTCGGCAACGTCGGGATCAACGTCGGCGTCGCGGCGCCGATGGCCTACTTCCCGTTCTCGGGGTGGAAAGACAGCTTCTTCGGCGATCTGCACGCGCAGGGACGCGACGCGATTGATTTCTATACGGAGAAGAAAGTCGTCGTCGAGCGCTGGCCCGCAACATGGTCGCGGAAATTCTGACGTAATCGTCAGACCGAGACGATGACGCTCCGTATCGTCGCGGCGCTCCTGCTCGTCGTGGCGATCGGACTGGCGTGGCCGGCCGTTCGGCATCTTCGCGAACCGCCACCGTCGCCAATGCCGCCGGTGCGTCTCTCGCTGGCGGCACCTCCAGGAGCCGAGTTGGGCTCTGGCGACGAGGCGCTCGATGCCGCCATGTCACCTGACGACCGATCGATGGTGTTCGTCGCCACCACCGACGGCACGCCGCGCCTCTGGCGCCGGGCGGTCGATGACGATCGCGCCGAGTCTATGAGCGGAACCGACGGCGCACAACTCCCCGCGTGGAAACCAACGGGCGGGGTCATCGCCTTTTTCAGCGAGCGCAGACTCAAGCAAATCTCGCTGGCCGACGGCGTCGTACGCGATCTCGCCGATGCGTCCGCTCCGGCCGGCGCGACGTGGCTGCCCGACGGATCGCTGCTCTTCTCGCCCGAGGCACGCGGCCCGATCCGTCGTCTGCAGCGCGGCATGATCACGGATGCCACGAGGTTGCGCACCGGCGATCGCGCGCACGTCTTCCCGATCGCCGCGGCCGCCGGCGGTGCGTTCGTCTACACCGCCGTGCGCGACGATGGCAGCCGGGTGGCGAGACTGGTCGAGCCGAAAGGCGAACACGAACTGATCACCACCGGCGGGCACGCACAACTGGTCGGCGATCTCCTGCTCTTCATTCGCGACAACGTACTCCTCGCTCAGCGCTACGATTCAGCCACCGGCGTCCTCGTCGGCCGCGCGACCTCGCTCGCCTCAGGCGTCGGCGTGAGCGCATCAGGGCGCGGGCTCTTCGCCGCGTCCGCTCGACTGCTGCTGTCAGCCCCGTTCGCGCCACGCGCGCGGGCGCTGACCTGGCTGTCGCTCGAAGGGTCCCCTCCGACAACCATCGGGGAACCAGCCGACTACTGGCAGGCACGCCTGTCTCCAGATGATCGATACATTGCGCTGACGGTGACCGCCCCGCTGATTCGAACGCTCGATATCCGCGTCGTGCCGACGACAGGGGGCGGCATCGTCGAGCCACTGACGCTGGCTCTTGCGGCAGACAGCGATCCGGTCTGGTCGCCCGATGGAAGGCGCATCGTGTTCCGATCGCTGCAAAAAGGGCAGCCCGATCTGTTCGTGCATACGCCGCACCAGGCGGAAGCGACCGACGAACCATTCTTGCGATCGCCGCTGGACGAGACACCGACCGACTGGCGCGACGGACGTGTGCTGTTTCACGCGCCCGACCCGAAAAGCGGCTTCGATCTCTGGACGTTCACGCCGGCGACCGAGGATCGGCACGTGCTGGTGAAAAGCAGCTTCAGCGAAACCGATGGCCGCTGGTCGCCCGACGGGCGATGGATTGCCTATGTCTCGGACGAATCGGGACAGCCGGACGTCTACGTCGTGACCTCGGAGGGCAAGTCGAGGGTCCGAGTCTCGCTTGCGGGCGGGTCACGCCCACGGTGGCGCCGCGACGGCGGCGCAATCCTGTTCCTGCGCGGCACACGCATCATGCGCGCAGACATCGACCCGTCATCGAGTCGCGCAGAAGGCTCCGCGTTGCGATTCCTGGCGGCGCGCTCAGTCATCGACGTGCCTGGCGTGCGCGACTTCGACGTCGCCCATCGGCGCGACGCCATCGTGGCGCTGCTGCCGGCGCAACCGCTCGTCCCCACGCCGGTCACCGCCCTGGTCGATTGGAGATCGCTTCTGTCGTCACCGTAGAGCGACGACCTTTAGCGCGCATTCTTGGTCCTTGGTGCTTGGTTCTTGGTCCACGGAGCGGCCGGTGCACGTTCGCGGAAAGCACAAAGCACCAAGTCCCAAGGACGAGGGACGGCAGCGTCCCGCGGAACAGGTGTACCATCGCGCAGCGATGGGCCGTATCGAACGGATCTGGATCAAACGCGCGCATCGTGGGCCGATGGATTCCGTGGAGCGCGCCGAATGCGTCATCGGATCCGGCCTCGCTGGCAACGCCGACCGCAGTCGCCGCCGTCAGATCACTCTGCTCGAGCGTGAATCGTGGGATCATCTGATGTCCTCGCTCGGCGACTCGAGCGATCCTTCAGAGCGGCGCGCCAATATTCTCGTCAGCGGAATCTCGCTCGCTCACACGCGCGGTCGCGTGCTGCGTATCGGCGATGTGCGTCTGCTGGTCGACGGCGAGACGACTCCTTGCGAGCGCATGGACGAAGTCGTGCCCGGGCTGCAGGACGCGATGCGAGCGAACTGGACCGGTGGTGCGTTCACGCAGGTCCTGTCGGGCGGGACGATTCACGTGGGTGACCTGATCGCGTTTGAACAGCTGGAACCTGAGGGAACATCATGAGTCGACCCTGCTCGAAGCTGACAACCCCTGGCGCGCTGATCACTCAACGGTGAGCTGTGGCGGCGCATCCGTACGAGCGTAGACACCGACCGCTGCTTCCGCGGCGGAAGTTCCTCAAGCGGGCGGCCCTCCATGTCGCGCTGGCGGGGGTGATCGTCGCGATCGCGGTGACAATCGGAACAGTGGGCTACGCGTGGCTGGGAGGGCTGCGGTGGCTCGATGCGTTTCTCAACGCATCGATGATTCTCGGCGGCATGGGTCCGGTCGATCGCATGGAGACCGAACCTGCGAAACTGTTCTCAGCGCTGTACGCGCTGTTCAGCGGCCTCGTCTTCGTCGGTCTCATGGGAATCGTGCTGGCGCCATGGGTCCATCGACTGCTGCACTGGACTCATCTCGAGGACACCTCCGAGCGTCAGTAGTACCAGTCGACGACCGCATCGCGCGCGCCGCTGCTCACTGGCGTCACTTCGTGGGCCATCGACGCGGGGAACGCGACGAGCATGCCGCGTCTCGGGATGATCTCCACGGCTTCGCCGCCGACGCCGCTCGGAAACAGTCTGAGGCGGCCACCGCTGAAGTCGCCGCGTGCCTCGGCTTCGCACGAGCTATTCAGAAAGAGCACGACGGTGATCGCGCGGCGCGCCGCGTCGGGCCACGAGGGCACCTTGGCACGATCGACGTGCGGACCGTAAAACCCCCCCGACGCGTAACGCAGGAACCCGGCACCTTCTCTGCCGTGGAGTGACAGGCCGTAGAACCAGGCGACGTCGTCGCGATACGCGTCGAGACACGACTCCACGCGCGCAATCACCTCGTCGGGAACGTCGACGTCGACTGCGCGCCGCGCGTCGCGTTCGACGTCGATCGTCTCACGGAGGATCTCCGTCGGTACGCGGGCGCCCGAATCCATCGACCCCCGGACCCACGTGCAGGTCTCGGCGTCCAGGACGTCGGCAACAGAGAACACCCTCATCGAAGGTCGCGCACGATCTCACTCGTCGAGTGTTTTTCGGTCATTCTCTTGCACTCCGTTCGGCCGTGAGAGTGGGGAGTCTCGCCTGTGCGGTTGTCCTTTCGCTGATGACGTCAACCAGAATGCGCGCCGACAACATCGCGGATATCAAAGCGCTCGGCTCAACCGAGCTGGTCGAACGCTTTCTCGCCTCGGCGACTCCGCCACTCACGAGCTACCGCGCACGGCGCACGCTCAGCGCGTCGACGCGTGGCGGCCGCATGAACGCCACGCTGGAGGCCTGGACCTCTGCCGAAGCCAACGGCCGTTTCGAATACGAGATTGCCAGCCAGGAAGGCTCTGAGCTCATTCGTCGTAATGTCCTCGTCGCCGCGCTCGAAGAAGAGCGTCGCGCGCATCAGGCGAACGATGCGCGGGCAGATTTTACGCACGCGAACTACCTGTTCGAGGTCGACGAGGATCGGGACGGCGACCTGCTGCTGATTCACCTGCGGCCACGCCGGAAGAGCCAGACGCTCGTCGAGGGTACGGCGTTCGTGACCCGAGACGGGCTCGACATGGTGCGCATGGAAGGAGAGCTGTCGAAGCGGCCGTCCTTCTGGACACGGCACGTCGAGATCACTCGCCACTATGCGCGCATCAGCGGCGTACGCGTGCCGATCGAGGTGCAATCCCGGGCCGACGTCCGCTTCGTCGGCGAGTCGACCTTCTCGATGGTTTACCAGTACGTGACGATCAACGGACACGCGGTGCTCGAACACAAGAATCAGTGACCGATTCCTGATTCCTTCTTCCCGATTCCTGCGATGCGCAAGACCTCTTCCAGCGTCGTCTGCTGAAGAATAGCCTTGGCGAGCGCATCGTCGCGCAGCGTCTTCATGCCGACGTCGACCGAGGCCGCTGTCAGCTGCATTGCGTCGGCATGCGATCGAATCAACACCTGCATCGCGGCATCGACTACCAGGGTCTCGAACGCTCCCATGCGGCCGCGATATCCGGTGCCGCGACAGTGCACGCAGCCGCGGCCGCGCTGAAACACGAGATCCGGATCCGGCGTCAATCCGAACTGCTCGACCATCTCGTCACCATACGAGACACGCTCCGTGCACTCGCGACAGATCAGACGAATCAGCCGCTGCCCGATGACACCAAGCAGGCCAGACGCGACCGCGTACGAATCGAGTCCCAGGTCGGCGAGACGCAGCACGGCCGACGCCGCATCAGCCGTGCGAAAGGTCGTCAGCACGAGGACTCCGGACAGGGCGGCCTTCATCGCCATGTCCGCCGTGTCGGAGTCGGGCATCTCTCCAATCATCAGCACATCGGGATTCTCGCGGAGCACGAAGCGCATGGCGGTGGCGTAGGTGAAGCCGGCCTGAGGTCTGATCTGCGTCTGTCGGATGCCGGACACCTGACATTCGATAGGATTTTCGAGCGTGACGACGTTCCTCGATTCGCCGGCCACGTGCGCCAGCATCGCGTAGAGCGTTGTGCTCGTGCCCGACGCCTCGGGGCCGCTCACGATCGCGAGACCCTGCGGCCGGTCGAGAAGCCCGCGCACCACCCGCAGATCTCGTCGGCTCAGCCCGAGCTCGGGAAGCCGACGAGGCGTCTTGCCTTTATCGAGCAGACGGATCGCCATCGTCTCGCCGGACAGTCCCGGTATTGTGTTCACGAGAAGATCGATCCGTCGTCCGTTCACGACGTGGGATGTGCGCCCGTATTGCGCCGCGCGCGTGTCGGTGACGTCGAGGCCGCTGAGCGCCTTGATGTGACTGCGAAAAGACACGAACCTTGGCGTCGGGACCGCGTCTCCTGGCACGAGCACTCCGTCGATTCGATAGCGCACGGCTGCGAATTCCCCGCCGGGCTCGAAGTGGAGTTCGGTCGCCTGGTTTGCGACCGCATCGCCAACGAGTCGATCCAGCAACTGCGTCGCCTCGGCGGCCTGGGCCGCGCTGACCACAGCCGGTTCGGCGAACGGGCGAGAGAGCACGCCGCCTCTGCCCCGTCTGCCATAGCACCGGTCGAGGAGATCCCGGACCTGTCCGGCAGGCGCGCACGTCGCAGCAACCCGATGTGACGTGAGCCGTCGCAGATCGTCCAAGGCGACGACGTCGAACGGATTGGCCTGGGCGATCCGCAGCACCGCGCCTTTCACCTCGAGCGGTGCGAGCGTGTGTTTGCGCGCGAAGGGCTCAGGCACCAGAGCGAGCGCTGCGGGGTCTGGCTGCTCGTTCGTGAGCGTCATGAAGGGCACGCCCGCCTGTTGCGCCAATGCGCTCGCGAGCGTTTCCTCCGTGATGAACGTCAATGCGACCAGCGTCTCCCCAAGAAGCGCCCCGGTCACCCGTTGCTCTGCCAGCGCGTGTTCGAGTTGTGGGGCTGTGATGGCACCGGCCGCTTGCAATACTTCACCCAGCACGCTACCTGACCTCACTGAGCAGCACCGATCCACGAAGATCGATCGACCACCTGAGTGGCATGAATCGGCGTGCAGCTCAACGCTGCGCGGATGGTCATCGACCTCGTTGTCCGGCGTGTGGGCCAACGACCAGTATCGACGAAATCGCGTCACTGATAGCGAATCGACACCCGCTGATCGAGCTGGCGCAATTCCTTCGGAGAGATCGTCGACTATCGAACTGATGACTAAATGATATCGTATAGACATCATGCAGACGGGCACATTGCCCGTCGCTTTCTGGAGGTCGTCGATGGTCCGCGAACGTTTGCGTCACGGGTCCCCAGGGCTTCTCCTGCTGCCTCTGCTGCTGGTCGCCATCGTGATTCCGATCCGGCTGTGGGTCGTCGGGGTCCGCGCGGTTGAGAGCGGAGAGACTGCGTGGTTCTACTTTGCCGGGGCCATGCTGCTCTTCCTCACGTGGTTCGTGATGCTTCGGGGCTTCTTCATCGTCGGGCCCAATGAAGCAAAAGTGCTGCAGCTCTTTGGCGACTACGCCGGCACCGCGAAGACACCCGGCCTGCGGTGGGCCAACCCGTTCTACAGCCGCAGGAAGATCTCGCTCCGCGTACGGAACTTCGAGAGCTCGCGCCTGAAGGTCAACGACGCGGAAGGCAACCCGATCGAGATCGCTGCGGTCGTCGTGTGGCGCGTGATCGAGACCGCGGAAGCAGTGTTCGAAGTAGACGACTACCAGAACTACGTGCGGGTGCAGAGCGAGGCGGCCCTTCGCAACGCCGCGACGAGCTACACCTACGATTCACACGAGGAAGACGTCGTCTCCCTGCGGGGATCGACCGCGGTCGTCGCCGATCACCTGAAGCAGGAGGTGCAGCAGCGACTGTTGAAGGCGGGTGTCGAAGTCCTCGAAGCGAGGATCAGCCACCTGGCCTATGCACCCGAGATCGCCGCGTCGATGCTGCAGCGGCAGCAGGCCGGCGCCATCATCGCGGCGCGTCAGCGGATCGTCGAGGGCGCGGTCGGCATGGTGGAGATGGCCCTGCAGTCGCTGTCGCAAAAGCAGATCGTTCGCCTCGACGAGGAGCGGAAGGCAGCCATGGTCAGCAACTTGCTGGTCGTGTTGTGTGGTGAACGAGCACCGCAGCCGATCGTCAACACCGGAACGATCCATCAATAAGACCCGTGGGCGAGAGAAAGTCCTTTCTGCTTCGAATCGATGCCGGCGTGCTGGAAGGGGTGCAGCGCTGGGCGAACGACGATCTGCGCAGCCTGAACGCGCAGATCGAGTACCTTCTGCGGGATGCGCTTCGCAAAGCCGGCCGGTTTACCCGGAGCCCAGTCGAGGGGGTCGCGCGGGCCCCGGCCGGCGCTCAGACTACCGAACCTGATCCATCGACCGATACATGATGGCGTGCTGATTCCCGTCTCTTCTCACACCCCGGTTCGGCCGCTGCTCAAGTGGGCCGGCGGCAAGCGACAGCTCCTTCCCGTGCTGGCCGAACACTACCCGTCCCGATTCACGCGATATGTCGAGCCCTTCGTCGGGAGCGGCGCCGTTTTCTTCGACCTCCTGAACCGCGGACGGCTGGCCGGATGCCGGATCCAGTTGTCGGACGTGAATCCCGATCTGATCGGCTGCTACTGGATGGTGCGGGATTGCGCCAACGAAGTGATCCGAGCGTTGAAGGCGCTGGCACGCGAGTATCGTCTCGACGGTCACACCTGCTATTACGCTGTTCGAGATCGCCGTTTCAACGCGCTCCGGGCGCAGCTCCGACTGACCACACCAGATGAGAAGATCGCCGCGCGCTATACCCCCGATCTCGCTGCGATGTTGATCTTCCTGAACCGGACCGGATTCAATGGCTTGTTTCGATTGAATCGGACCGGCGGCTTCAATGTGCCGGCGGGTCGCTACAGCAACCCGCACATCTGCGACGAATCGAACATCCACGCGGTCGCCGGCGCACTCGCGAGGCCAGGCGTGTCCATCGATCTCGCGCCCTTTCACGATACGCTGGCCGGCGTCGGACGCGGCGATTTCGTGTACTGCGATCCGCCGTACGCGCCATTGAGCCGCACATCGAGCTTCGCCCACTACACCGCAGGCGGCTTCAGCGCATTCGATCAACGCCGGCTGCAGCAGGCAGTGATTGACTCGTGCACGCGCGGCGCGCAGGTCGTCGTCTCCAATTCGAGCGCCGCTGAGATCGTACGCGGGTACTCGTCCGAGGCTGCGCAGAAGGCACGGCTCACCATCCGACCCGTGCCCGCACGCCGGTCGATCAACTCGCGTGCATCACTGCGCGGACCTGTGGAGGAACTGATCATCGCGAACGTCCGGGCACGCTCACTCGACGATGTAAAGCCACGGATGGCCTACGCGGGGCTCAAGACGAAGAAGCAAAAGACAGCCTAGGAATTGGTGCCGGGGACAGGAGTCGAACCTGCACGGGTTGCCCCACTGGCTCCTAAGACCAGCGTGTCTGCCGTTTCACCACCCCGGCACGCTCCGAGTGTAGTCGATTCGTGATCAATGTGTGCCGGTCGGTGTCACAGGCGGCAGTCTGAATACCTACGGACTGGTGGGAAGTCCTGAAGACGCGGTATACCTAGAGATGTGAAGACCGAGCTCACCGACGTCTCAGAAACCCGCAAGACCATCACGATCGAGATCCCGACCGACGTGGTCGCTGCGGAGATCAATCGTATCGCGAAGGACTACACGAAGCAGGCGCGCATTCCGGGCTTCCGGCCCGGCAAGGTGCCGACGACGCTCGTCAAGCAGCGGTTCAAGGAGCAGATCCTCCACGACGTGATGCACGGGCTCATCCCCCGCGCGGTGGAGGAGGCGTTGCAGGAACGCGGCATCGAGCCGGTCGCTACCCCCAACATCAAGGACGTCGCGATCGAAGAGGGGCAGCCGCTCAAATTCACCGCCAACATCGAGACGGTCCCTCCCTTCGATCCCGGCGACCTCTCCACGCTGCAGGCGACCCGCCTCTCCACCGAAGTCACCGACGATGCCGTGGAGAAGACGCTGCAGCGTCTGCGGGAGCGCGCGGCGAAGTTCGAGCCGGTGGAAGGACGACCGGCAGCGCTCGGCGACACGGTCGTCGTCGATCTCGAGCGCACCGATGCCGACGGGCAGATCGACCGGCACGACAACGTGAGCATCGAGCTCGGATCGCCCGCCAACCCACCGGGCTTCGACGCGGAGCTGATCGATCTCAATGCCGGGGACAGGAAGACCTTTACGATTCACTTCCCTCCCGACTACGCGGTCAAGGAGATGGCCGACACCGCCGTGACGTACGCGGCGATCGTGAAGGAGCTCCGGCACAAGGCGCTTCCTGATCTCGACGACGAGTTCGCCAAGGATCTGGGCGCAGACTTCGATTCGCTGGAGGCGCTGAAGGAACGGGTGCGGGCCGACATCAAGGAGGAAAACGAAAGCAATGCCACCCGTCAAGTGCGGAGCGACGTATTGAAGCAGCTCTCCGAACGGGTCACCTTCGAGCTGCCCGCCTCGCTCGTCGAGCGCGAAATCGACCGCCGGCTCGAAGAGTTCGCTCGGCAGCTGATGCAGCAGAGTGTCGACCCTCGTACGGCCGGCATCGACTGGGCCCAGTTCCGCGAGGCCCAACGCGAGCCGGCGCAGGCGTCGGTGGCCAGCGCGATCGCCCTGGATGAAATCGCACGGCGTGAGCAGTTGAGCGTCCCGGCCGAAGACATCGACCGCGAGATCGAGCGATTCGCCGCGCAAGCGGGGCGCACACCAGCCGCGGTCCGTGCACAACTCGAGAAGGAAGGCGGGATCGCGCGCCTGCTCACCGGTCTCCGTCGGGAGAAGGCGGTTGACTTGGCCCTCTCGCGTGCTAGGATTCTTTAACCGCCGCCATACTCCTTACCAATGAACCACGCCCAGCTTGTGCCGATGGTGGTCGAGCAGACCAACCGCGGCGAACGCGCTTACGACATCTTCTCGCGGCTGTTGAAGGACAGCATCATCTTCATCGGCACGCCGATCGATGACGCCATCGCGAACCTGGCGATCGCCCAGATGCTCTTTCTCGAGGCCGAAGACCCGGACAAGGACATCCAGTTGTATATCAACAGTCCAGGCGGGTCGATTACCGCCGGGTTGGCGATTTACGACACGATGCAGTTCATCAAGCCCGACGTCCAGACCATCTGCATCGGGCAGGCAGCGTCAATGGCCGCGGTGCTGCTGGCGGGGGGCGCCAAGGGCAAGCGGTACTCCCTGCCCAACGCGCGCATCGTGATTCACCAGCCCCTGATGCAGGGACTGGCCGGCCAGGCCACCGACATCGATATTCATGCACGCGAAATCCTGCGCATGCGCGAGCGGCTCAACGAAATTCTCGTGCAGCATACAGGTCAGCAATTCAAGCGCATTCAGGAGGATACTGAGCGCGACTACATCATGTCGGCCGATCAGGGAAAGGATTACGGGATAATCGATGACGTCATCCGGAAACGGGTGTAGTATCCTCGAAGTGGCCCTGGAGTACGGGCCCCGGCGTCCTCTGGGCCGGGGATGTGGCCTCCCCTAGCCTCCAGCCGGATTGAGGCCGAAACACCACTCAAGCACCAAAGACCCGAGCGACCGGAGTCAACAGCCCAACACCCATGGTCAAGAAGAACGGCGAGACCGAGATTCTTCGCTGCTCGTTCTGCAACAAAGACCAGAACGACGTTCGCAAGCTGATTGCGGGCCCGACGGTCTTCATCTGCGACGAGTGCGTTGAAGTCTGCAACGACATCATTGCGGACGACAATCGCTTCGAGAATCGCGGCGTCCGGTCGGCGCTTCCTTCCCCGCCCGAGATCAAGAAGTTCCTCGACGAGTACGTCATCGGCCAGGAACGGACGAAGAAGAAGCTGGCGGTCGCGGTCTACAACCACTACAAGCGGATCGAGATCCAGAAGCAGCCGCGCAGCCGCAACGACGTCGAGCTGACGAAGTCGAACATCCTGCTGATCGGTCCGACCGGCACCGGCAAGACGCTGCTCGCGCAGACGCTGGCCAAGCTGCTTTCGGTCCCCTTCACCATCGTCGACGCCACCACGCTCACTGAAGCGGGGTATGTGGGCGAGGATGTCGAGAACATCATCCTCAAGCTCCTGCAGGCGGCTGGCGGCGACATCGAGAAGTGCCAGCAGGGCATCATCTACATCGACGAAGTCGACAAGATCTGCCGGAAGGACGAAAACCCCTCGATTACCCGTGACGTCTCGGGCGAGGGCGTGCAGCAGGCCCTGCTCAAGATCCTCGAGGGCACAGTGGCCAACGTGCCGCCGCAGGGCGGGCGCAAGCACCCGCACCAGGAGTTCTTCCAGATCGACACGACCAACATCCTCTTCATCTGCGGAGGCGCGTTCGTCGGCCTCGACAAGACCATCGATCGTCGCGTCGGCAAGAAGACGCTCGGCTTCAAGGCCGACGTCAAGTCCGTTCAGAAACGCGAAATCGGCTCGACGCTCGAGGCTGTGGAGCCCGAAGATCTGATCAAGTACGGGCTCATCCCGGAGTTCGTCGGCCGTCTGCCCGTCGTCGGCACGCTGCACGAGCTCGATAAGCCGGCGCTCGTTCAGATCCTGACGCAACCGCGCAATGCGATCACGCGTCAGTACCAGAAACTGTTCGAGTACGAGAACGTCAAGCTTCGCTTCACCGACGATGCCCTCGAAGCGATTGCCGAGTCGGCATTGTCACGGAAGATCGGCGCCCGCGGTCTGAGGATGATCATCGAGGATCTGATGCTCGATCTCATGTACTCGGTGCCGGGTCAGAAGAAGCTTCGTGAAGTCCTGGTCACGCGCGACATCGTCGAGGCGAAGGACAAGTCGATTACCCTGATCGAAAAAGCCGGTTAGGGGCAGAGGTCAGGGGTCAGGGCCAGCGCCGTCTAGGCTATAGTTATGTGAGGGCCGCACTGCTCCTGCCTCCTAATCTCATATCCCCTTCAAGGACCTGAATGGAAGTCTACGAGACACTGCCCATCGTTCCACTCCGGGACGTCGTCGTATTCCCCCACATGATGATGCCGTTCGTCATCGGCCGGCCGTCGTCGACCCGTGCGCTGGATCATGCGCTGCTGAAGGACAAGCGCATCTTCCTCGCGGCACAGCACGATGCCTCGATCGACGATCCGCGGCCGGATGACATCTACACGATGGGCTGCGTCGCCAACGTCGTGCAGAGCCTCAAGCTGCCGGACGGCAACATCAAGGTCCTCGTCGAGGGCATCGACCGCGCGCGCGCGGTCGAGTGGAAGGAAGACAAGGGCTTCTACCGTGTCGTCGTCAAGGTCCTGCCGAAGCAGAAGGAAGCGTCCGGCGAGGTCGAATCGACCATGGGCCGGGTGGTGTCGCTGTTCGAGCAGTACGTGAAGCTCTCGAACAACCTGCAGTACGACGCCATGATCGCGGCGGTTCGCGTCGACGATCCCGGCAAGCTGGCCGATACCATCGCCGCCCATCTGCTCGTCGGTGTCGACGAGAAGCAGAACCTGCTCGAGATCATCTCCCCGATCGAACGGCTGAATCGCATCGCCGGCATTCTCGAAATCGAGGTCGACAAGCTCCAGGTCGATCGCCGCATCCAGTCTCGCGTCAAGAAGCAGATGGAGAAGGCGCAGAAGGAGTACTACCTCAACGAGAAGATGAAGGCGATCCAGAAGGAACTGGGTCGCAAGGACGAAAAGGGCAGCGAGATCGACGAGCTGAAGAAGAAGATCGAAACGGCGAAGATGCCCAAGGAGGTCGAGGAAAAGGCCGTCCAGGAGCTGAAGCGCCTCGAGGCGATGCCGCCGATGTCGGCTGAAGCCACTGTCTCGCGCAACTATCTCGATTGGCTCATCGCGGTGCCGTGGCACAAGAAAACCCGTGAGAACCGCGATCTCAAGCACGCCGAAACGGTCCTCAACGAAGATCATTACGGGCTCGAGAAGATCAAGGACCGCATCCTCGAATTCCTCGCCGTCCGCTCGCTCGTCAAGAAGCCGAAGGCGACGATCCTCACCTTCTCAGGCCCTCCCGGAGTCGGCAAGACCTCGCTCGCCAAGTCGATCGCGCGTGCGATGAACCGCAAGTTCGTGCGTCTGTCGCTCGGCGGCGTCCGCGACGAAGCGGAGATTCGCGGCCACCGCCGCACCTACATCGGGGCTTTTCCCGGCCAGATCATCCAGATGATGAAGAAGGCCGGCACGCAGAACCCGGTGTTCCTGCTGGACGAAATCGACAAGATGTCGATGGACTTCCGCGGCGACCCGTCGGCGGCGCTGCTCGAAGTGCTCGACCCCGAGCAGAACAACACGTTCCTCGATCACTATCTCGACGTCGAGTACGACCTGTCGAACGTGATGTTCATCTGCACCGCCAACGTGCTGCACACCGTGCCGCAGGCGCTGCGCGATCGCATGGAAGTGCTGCAGCTGGCAGGCTACACCGAGCAGGAGAAGGTGGAAATCGCCAAGCGGTTCCTGGCACCGAAGGCGATCGAGGGCTCGGGCCTCACGGCAGACAACATCGTCGTCCACGACGAGGCGATCTCGACGCTCATCCAGCGCTACACCCGTGAAGCCGGCGTTCGCAATCTGGAGCGCGAGATCTCGTCGATCTGCCGCAAGGTGGCGCGCAAGGTGGTGGTCGAGGGCAAGAGCTTCAAGGAAGAGATCACCGCGGAAAAGGTCACCGAGTACCTCGGTGTGCCGCGCTTCCGTCCGTCGCTGGCCGAAGAGCGCAACGAAGTCGGCATCGCGACCGGCCTCGCCTGGACCGAAGTGGGCGGCGAGCTCCTGGTGAGCGAGGCGACGCTCATGACCGGCAAGGGCAAGCTGACGCTGACCGGCAAGCTCGGTGACGTGATGCAGGAGTCGGCGCAGGCGGCCCTCAGTTACGTTCGCTCGAAGGCGTCGGAGCTGAACCTGCCCGACGATTTCCACTCGAAGATTGACATCCACGTGCACGTGCCCGAGGGCGCCATCCCGAAGGATGGGCCGTCGGCGGGGATCACAATGGCGACCGCGCTGGCGTCGGCGTTGACGAAGATTCCGACGCGCCGCGACGTGGCGATGACCGGCGAGATCACGCTGCGAGGAAAGGTTCTCCCCATCGGCGGCGTAAAAGAGAAGGTGCTGGCCGCGCATCGCGCGGGCGTCACCAACATCGTGCTGCCGCGCGACAACGAGAAGGACCTCGCGGATATTCCGAAGAACGTCCTCGACACGCTCGACGTACACATGGTGTCGACGATGGACGAAGTGCTGAAGATCGCGCTGGCCGAGCCGTTGCCGGCCCGCATCCCGGCCACGCCGGTCGTCGCAGCTGAGGTCACGGAACCGGCGGGCGATACACGTCCGCACTAGAGAGAGGCGCCCGGGGCCCAGGCCCACAGGCCTCAGGACTGGGTGAGGCCTCAGGCCTGAACCTCCTGAGGCCCGAGGCTTGAGCCCTGAGCCCTGTTGTTGCGGAATTCGTTACGAGTGCGGCAAGCGCGAAAGATTTTCCGCGCGACGGGCTTCCCGAGGTCGCCCTGGTAGGTCGATCCAACGTCGGCAAATCGAGCTTGATTAACGCTCTTGTGAAGCGCCAGGTCGCGCGCACCAGTGCAGCGCCGGGCAAAACGCGGCTCGCCAACGTCTATCGCGTGCAGCGGGGATCGATGCCACCGCACTACCTGGTGGATCTTCCCGGATATGGATACGCGCGAGCTCCTCACGGGAGCTCGGGCCAGACGGCCCGCGACGCGGCGGCGCGCGAGTTCGAGTCGCTCGTGGACGCGTACTTCAGACGACCGGGCCCGCGAGGGGTTCTGTTGCTCGTCGATGCGCGGCACCCTGGACTCGAGTCGGACATGGAGGCTGCGCACTGGCTGCGGTCGCGGCCCTGTGCGCTCGGCATCGTGGGAACCAAAGTGGACAAGCTGACACGCGCCGAACGGGCGCGTCACGTTCGTGAACTGAAAACGTTGTTTGATGTGCCTGTGGCGCTGGTTTCGGCGCGCACCGGCGAAGGACTGGATGACCTGTGGAAGATGATCGCAAGCCTGCCAAGACCAACGGCGGCGTAGGCACTGCAACCGCCGCCCCACCTGACAAGGGCGACAAGGAACGCACCGCGCAGAACGGTGCCCCCGCGCCGAATCCCGCCGCTCCAACTCAGGCCGCTCCCGCACAAACGATTTCGCTCTCGGCGATGAAGGAGATGAACATCTCCGCGCTCACCAAGATCGCCAAGGAGCTCGATATTGCCGGCGCGACCGGCATGCGCAAGCAGGAGCTGATCTTCGAGATCCTCCGCGTGCGTGCCGAGAAGAGCGGCAATGTCTTCTCGGAAGGTGTGCTCGAGACGCTGCCCGACGGCTTCGGGTTCCTCCGCGCACCCGATTACAACTACCTGCCCGGGCCCGACGACATCTACGTGTCGCCCTCGCAGATCCGCAAGTTCGATCTGCACACCGGCGACACGGTGTCCGGGGTCATTCGGCCCCCGAAGGATGGCGAGCGCTACTTCGCCCTGATCAAGGTCGAGGCGATCAACTTCGAGCCGCCCGAGAAGACGAAGGAGAAGATTTTCTTCGAGAACCTCACGCCGCTCTATCCGGCACAGAAGGTCAGTCTCGAGACCGAGCCCGAGAACCTCTCGGGACGGGTGATGGACCTGCTCACGCCGCTCGGCAAGGGGCAGCGCGGTCTCATCGTCGCGCCGCCGCGCACCGGCAAGACGATGCTGCTGCAGAGCATCGCCAACAGCATCACCAGGAACCATCCCGAGGTGTATCTGATCGTGCTCCTCATCGACGAGCGGCCGGAGGAAGTCACCGACATGCAGCGCTCGGTCCGCGGCGAGGTCATCTCGTCGACGTTCGACGAGCCGGCGCAGCGCCACGTGCAGGTGGCGGAGATGGTCATCGAGAAGGCCAAGCGCCTGGTCGAGCACAAGAAGGACGTCGTCATCCTGCTCGACTCGATCACGCGTCTCGCGCGCGCCTACAACACGATCGTCCCGGCGTCAGGCAAGGTGCTCTCGGGCGGCGTCGACAGCAACGCCCTGCAGCGGCCG
Organism: Vicinamibacterales bacterium; assembly: GCA_036407095.1. Classification (GTDB taxonomy): domain Bacteria; phylum Acidobacteriota; class Vicinamibacteria; order Vicinamibacterales; family UBA2999; genus Gp6-AA40. Next base: position 315,050 of record DASWZV010000115.1, read on the forward strand.
AAGCGGTTCTTCGGGGCCGCCCGCAACATCGAAGAAGGCGGCTCGCTCACAATCGTCGCCACGGCGCTCGTCGATACCGGGTCGCGGATGGACGAAGTGATCTTCGAAGAGTTCAAGGGCACCGGCAATTCCGAAATCCATCTCGATCGCAAGCTGACCGACCGTCGCGTGTTCCCCTCGATCGACATCACCAAGAGCGGCACGCGCAAAGAGGAGCTCCTGCTGCCGAAGGAAGAACTCAATCGCGTGTGGGTCCTTCGTAAGGTGTTGACGCCGCTATCGCCCAGCGAAGCGATGGAGCTGCTCCTGTCGAAGATGAGCAAGACCAAGACGAACGCCGAGTTCCTGGCGGCAATGGCGGCAGGCAAGAGCTGATGGCGTCGGCGGCGGAGTCTCCTGCTCCAGCCATCGCCAGAAAGCACGGCGTCCGAACGGCACTTCAGTCGCCACTGTTGTCGGTCGTCATGCCCGTCTATAACGAACGGGCGACGATCGACGAGATCGTGCCCCGGGTTCTCGCGGTGCCGATGCGCATCGAGCTCGTCGTCGTGGACGACTGCTCGAAGGACGGCACCCGCGAACGGCTCCAGGAGCTGCAGCGGGAACACCGCTTCACGCTGCTCCTGCAGGAGCACAATCAAGGCAAGGGCGCGGCGCTGCGCCGCGGCTTCGCGGCCGTGACCGGCGACATCGTCGCCGTCCAGGATGCCGACCTCGAATACTCGCCCGAGGAATTTCCCCAGCTTGCCGAGTTGATCGTCGAGGGGCGCGCCGACGTCGTGTACGGGTCGCGCTTTCTGGGCCCGCACCGCGTGTTCCTGTTCACGCACTATCTGGGTAACCGGGTCCTCACGCTGCTCACCAACGTGCTCTACAACACGATGCTGACCGACATGGAGACCTGCTACAAGGTGATGCGCCGCGAGGTGCTGCAGGGACTCGACCTGCGGTCCAACGGCTTCGGCATCGAGCCGGAAATCACCGCGAAGATCTTCAAACGCGGCTACCGCGTATACGAAGTGCCGATTACCTACGACGGCCGCAGCTACGAAGAGGGCAAGAAGATCGGCTGGAAGGACGGCGTCGTCGCGCTGTGGGTGCTGTTGAAGCATCGGTTCGGTTCGTAGCGCAGAACACCGGGTCTACGAAGCACGACCCGGCCTACACTGTCCTCGTGCCCCTCGTCGAGCGACTGAGCAAGACCCTCGCGGCAGCGTCGGTTCTGCTGATCGTTCTCTTGCTGCTCGCGTTCCATCCGGACCTGACCCCGGCGCTGCGCATGGTGACGATCGCAGCGATCGTAATGGGCGCTGCGGTCTCCAGGCATCTGCAGTCTCGAGCGTTCGTGTGCTGGGTGGTCTGCGCCATGCTGGCACCCGCGATCCTTCGCGCGTTGACGGCGCGTGAGGGTCCCGTGCTCGATCTGTTCTGGATGGGAGGCGTGTCCGCCTCTCTCCTGCGCTTCTCGTCATGGTCGCGGTGGAAGCTTCCCGCACCCTGGCGCGTTCTCGCCGCGGGCTGGGCCTTGACGCTGGCGTTGGCGTGGCCGGTGCTGCTCGCGCGTGAAACCGCATTCAGTACGCGTCTGCTGACCGACGAGGCCGCGATCAACTCATGGGGCATGCTGTCGGCGCCGCAGGTCGCGGCCTGGCTCCTGTTCGTGGTCTGGACCCAACTGCTTGGACTGCTCTGGCTCGATTGGGCCTGCGAGCGATTCGAGGAGAGGCCTGATGCCGTCGTCCCCGTTGCCCACGGCATCTGGATCGGGGCGACGCTGGCGAGCCTCGTGGCGGTGTATCAGGGCACCGTCGATCTGAAGTTCCTGAGCACACCGTTCTGGGCGTCGCTGGCGCGCGCGACCGGCACGCTGCTCGACGCGAACGCGCTCGGCATGTGCGCGGCGCTCGCGGGGCCGATCGCGTTTCTCGCGATGCGCGTGACGCGCAGGCTCGACCCCACGCGATACACGGACGAAGGCGTCATCAACAAGATCGCATTCCTCGCGTTCGTCGTGAACCTTGCCGGCCTGTGGATGTCGGGATCGCGCGCCGCGATGCTGTGTGGCGGCGTGGCCGCGGCGACCTTCCTTGCCGGTGTCTGGTCATCGATGGATGCGCATGCGCGGCGAAAGCTTCCATGGGCCGCTGCAGTCGCCGCGGCACTCGTGGTGATCATCGTCGGCGCGTCGAGCACGATCGGACCGGCCAGGCGGCTTGCAGAGATCCCGGCCTCGCCGCGCTCGGGTCTCAGCGCGATCTTCAGTCGCGGGCCGTATGGACAGATCGCGAATCAGATGATCCGCGAACATCCGATCGTCGGGGTCGGCATCGGAAGCTATCAGATTCTGTCGCCCGACTATTGGCGACAAGAGGCGGACGCCACGCTGCCCTTCGACAACGCGCAGAACTGGTGGCGCCATCAGCTCTCCGAACTCGGTGTGCTCGGCAGCGCCATCCTGTTCATCTGGTCAGCAGTCCTCGCCTGGTACGTCGCCACTGCGCGCTCGCGTAACGAGCATCGGCTCGAAGCCACGATCGTGCGCGGCCTGCTCATCGCGCTCGGCATCAGCTCGTTCATTCAGGTGCCGACGCAGACGCCGATCGTGATGCTGACGTTCATGCTGCTCGTTGCGTGGGCCACCTGGCTGATGCCCTTCCCCGCGCGCGTGGCGGGGCGCACCATTCCGACCTGGGCCTGGGTCGCAGCGCTCTTGCTGGCTGTCACGTATGCCGGCGGCCAGCTGGTGCTGGCCGGTGGCCCGCTCGCGGTTACGGAACGCGCGCGACGGGCTCAGCGGCAGTACGCGGTTGGTATCTATCCGCCCGAGGTCATGGAGGGCCACGAGTTCAACTGGACCAAAGGTGATGCGAAGTTCATCTGGCCTGCGAAGACGCGGTGGCTCGTGTTACGCGTGTGGGCCCAGCACCCTGATATGGCGACTGAGCCGGTGCATGTGACCCTGACGAGCCCGTGCGGCGTCTTAGTAGACGAAGCGCTGAAAACCCCGACCCCCATCAGCGTCGGGGTGACGCTCCCGGACGGTCAACGGACACTCGAGGCACATCTGCACGTCTCTCGAACCTGGCGTCCCTCAGAGCACGGCAGCAATGACGAACGCGATCTCGGCGCCGGGATTATGGCCGAATTTGTCGAGGATCAGGCCCTCGCGGTCGCGCAGAACAGGGTGGTGAGCCTGCGGGCCTGTCGCCCTGGTATATAATTTCCATTTGCACTTGGTCCGAATGGGCCGCCTGAAGGCGGCCCCTACGACTGAGGGCGCGCCTGAAGAGAGGACAACGTGAAGGAAGGGATCCACCCGAAGTACCAGGAGGTCGAGGTTCGCTGTGCGTGTGGCAACACGTTCAAGACGCGCTCGACCAAGCCCGAGCTGCATCTCGAAATCTGCTCGGCCTGCCACCCCTTTTTCACGGGACGCCAGAAGCTGATCGACACCGAGGGACGCGTCGAACGGTTCACCAAGAAATTCGGCGCGCAGACGTCCGCGCAGCGTAAGACCGCAGCAAAAGCCGTGAAGGTGGCCAAGGCCACGAAGACCGCAGCAGCGAAGAAGAAACCCACAAAGGCAGCCTCCTAGAACAACGCCGCGATCGGATGCGTCTCGATCTTCCGATCAAGCCGGGCCAACCGATGGAGCGTGGCCTGTTTGCGCGCCTCGGTCACATCCCCGCGCAGCGTTTGCGCTGCGTATCCTCGGGCAGATTGATAATCGCGCAGCCGATGCTCCAGGTGAACGGCCAGCGCTTCTGACGCTTCTCGTGTCAGCGACGGCGGGCACTCGGGCACATCCAACAGCAGCCGCCACGACGAAGCCGCATCTTCGAAGCGACGCATTCGACGCGCGAGCACCGCGTGGGCGCGGAGGACTTCGGCGCGCGTGATCGAATCGTCGTCATCGAGCTCGAGCGCCCGCGTAAAACATCGCCATGCGTCGGTCGTGAGTCCGCCGCGTTCGTAGAGACGGCCGAGCCCGAGCGCTTCGCGCGCGGTCCGGGCAGCAGGCGCGCCGTCCTCCAGCAGCTGTGCGGCCCGCGCGGTCACGAGCGCCAGCGACAACAGGTCGAGACGATTGTGTTCGAGCACGGCCTCGAGCGGACGCGCATCGCCGGTCCGGACGAAATGAAAGTAGCGCGCCGGGATCTCGAAGCCGGCGACATCTCCCTCACGGCGGTGCCCGCAGAGGACCTGCTCGATCACACTGAGCCGGCAGCTGTCGCGACCGGAGACCTCGACATACGACCGCGAGTCGCCCGGCTCGCGTCCGCGCCACAACCGGCGGGCAGGATGCAGCATGTCGATGTGGGGCATTTCGGCGAACGGCGTGTCCATTCGATGCAGGGTGAACCGGGTTTCAACCAGCGGCAGGTCGAACGACTTGCCGTTGTAGGTCACGACCGTACCCGCATCGCGTGCGATCGGCACGAGCGCCTGCAGCAGCGCACGCTCGGCGGCGAAGCTCGTGAGCACAAATTGCCGCACGCGAAAGCGGCCTCCATCGAACCAGCCGCAGCCGACGAGAAACGCGTAGGTCCCTGCCCCGCCGGCGAGACCGGTCGTTTCGAGATCGATGAAGAGCAGGTTGGAGATCGCGGCACCGCCCGCTAACAACGAGAGCCGAGGCCAGAGCCCATCGGAAGGCGGCAACGCGTCAGCGATAGACATCGCCCCGTGTCGATAACCCGGCGAGTAACTACGATCGACAACGAGGAAGCGTCCGCCGTCCGCATCGCACCATTCGCCCTCGAGCACATCTCCCGCCACGTCATGGGCCGCCAGGCGGCCCCCCCTGCGATCGCTATCATCGTGACGATCGCCAACATTGCCTTCGTAGGGGCCGCCTTTAGGCGGCCCAACAACGCCGCGAAGACGATCGCTCAGCGACGTCATAGCGACGCCGCCTGCGCGCGATCGGCCGATTCGATCTGCGCCGTTTCGAGCAGTTCGAGGATGCGAAGCGCCACGTTCTTGGCCATCGGGCCGGTGTTGCCGATCGGACCGACGCAGCCCGGACATCCATGCGGGCATTCACAGGCAGCGACGAGCTCACGGGTTCGCCGGCGCAGCTCCGCACTCATGTCAAACAGCGGCGCGCTGAAACCGATGCCGCCTGGGTAGTTGTCGTAGACGAAAATGCGCGGCTCGTCCGACAGCGTCACCCCTTCGACTTCGCTCAGGGCAGGCCGCCCTGTCCGTGTCACGTCGGTATGATCGCCGTGCTCGCCGCTCCCGATCGAAATGCCGATGTCCTGTCGATCACACATCAGCAGCAGCTGCGCCACCTGCCGCATCGCGAAGGAGAGCCCGACGACACCGTCGCGGCGATCGTCAGCCGCATACGGGAGGGCGGCCATCACATCGCGCGGAATCGTGAGCCAGTACGCGGTCGTGTGCATCTGCTGCTCGGGCAGTTCGAGCTCGCCGGAACCCACGTTCTCGTTGGTGTAGAACTTGATCTTCTTGAACCCGACGACCCTCGATGACACGTGCACCTCGCCGTGCGACGCAGTCGCCCGGTTCTCGAACGTTTCGAGCACCGTGACCCTCGAGTAGGTGATCGCGTCGGTGTAGTAGTCGCACTCGATCTGTCGTACGTAGGCCTTGCGGCCCTCGAAATCGAGACGCTCCACCTGATAGAGCGCGCCCTCGACGAGATAGATCGCTTTCTCATGAAGCGTCGATGGTCCGCTCGTAAAGCTCGTTTCGCCGATGACATCGGCGCCGTTGGTCGTATCGACGACGACGAAGTTGTCCGACGAGATCGAACGCAGGCTGACGGCATCCGCAGGATACGACTCGTTGGTCCATTGCCAGACGCCATCACCATCCGCTGATCGATGAACGAAGCCGCTCTCCTGGAGCACACCGAGCACCTCCTGCACGTCGTGCTTCCCGTACTGATCGGATGTCGTGAACGGCAGCTCGAACGCGGCGCACTTCACGTGGTCGACCAGGATATGCAGGTTGTCGGGGTTCACGAGTGCATGTTCGGGTGAAGCGTCGAAGAAGTACGACGGGTTGCGCACCACGAACTGATCGAGCGGCGCGCTGCTCGCAACGAGGACCGCGGCCGAGCGGCCGCTCCGCCGTCCCGCTCGCCCCGCGCGCTGCCAGGTCGCCGCGATCGTGCCCGGATACCCTGCCATGACGCACGCATCGAGCGCGCCGATATCGATCCCCAGTTCGAGAGCGTTGGTCGAGACGACGGCCCGAACCGTTCCCTCTCGCAGCCCCTTCTCGATCTCGCGACGACGCTGCGGGAGATAGCCGCCTCGATACCCGCGGATCTCGTCGGTCGTGCCCGGGGGGCCGCCGAAATCGTCCTTCAGATACGTCGTCAGGATCTCCGTGGCCAGACGGCTCTGCGCGAAGACGATCGTTTGCAGCTTCCGTTTCAGGAACTCCGCGGCCAGTCGCCGGGTCTCTGCCAGATACGATCGGCGAATACCCAGCTGCTCGCTGACGACCGGCGGGTTCACGAAGAGGAAGAACTTCTCGCCCCGAGGCGCGCCGCTTTCGGCAACGAGCTCGAACGGCTGCTCGACCAGCGCTTCAGCGAGCTCACGTGGATTCGCGATCGTCGCCGAGGAGCAGATGAATGTCGGATTCGATCCGTAGTGCTGGCAGATGCGTGTCAGACGTCTCACGACGTTCGTCAGATGACTGCCGAACACCCCACGATACGCGTGCAGTTCGTCGATGACCACGTAGCGCAGGTTCTCGAACAGCTTCGCCCAGCGAGGATGGTGCGGGAGTATCCCCGAGTGCACCATGTCGGGATTGCTGAGCACGATGTGCGCGCGTCCTCGAATGGCGCGGCGGGCATCCTGCGGGGTGTCGCCGTCGTAAGTGAAGACGCCGATCTCCATCTCGGCTCGACGCGAGAGCAGATCCGACAACTCGAGCAGCTCCGCCAGTTGGTCCTGCGCGAGCGCCTTGGTCGGAAAGAGATAGAGCGCGCGTGACGAAGGATCCCGCAGCACGCTGCTCAGCACGGGCGCGTTGTAGCAGAGCGTCTTTCCCGATGCCGTCGGCGTGGTGATCACGACGTGGCGATGCGCGAGCGCATGATCGATAGCGATCGCCTGGTGCGTGTACAACTGCTCGATGCCACGCTGGCGCAGCGCCTCGCGCAGGCGTTCGTCCGTGCCGTCCGGAAACGGTGCGTATCGAGGGTCGAGGGCCGGCAGCCGCCGTATCGCCGTGACCCAGGCGTCCGGCCGATCCGGGCGTTCGGTCACGCCGCCAGTCAGGCGGTCGAGGACCCCCGAGAGCGCCTGATCGTGTGCTGGATTCGCTCGGCGCGTCGGCAGCATGGCCGGAGATCATAAGGCGAAAGCCGGCGCGCTTTCAATGGATTCCGCGGGAGTCCGACCAGATCTCGAGCTCGGCGATCGTCCAGGGAAACTGCGACTCGCCTGCCGTCCCGCGCAGCCGCACGTACCGAGCCGGCCTCGGCGAGAACGCCAACACCATGCGCAGACGGCCAGGTTCGCGAAGTCCTCCCACGACCGCGTCGTGCAACACACTCCCCGTCCTGGCCGGTGCCCACGCTTGACCGTCTTCAGATGTCTCGATGTCGACGGTGCGTGGGTACAACCAGAACTGCGTGCCGACGCTGTACACGATCGACCCGACCATCGTCACACCGCCGAGATCGGCGATGAGCGGCTGGCGATCGTCGGTCAGCGAACACAGCCACAGCGATTGTTCGTCGCCGTCGTTCACCACATGCACATACGTCGACGAGCATTCGGAACGCACTTCGCGGATTTCCACCCGTTTCCCGGCAACCTGGGCATCATCTCCCTTTCTGGCAGGAAGCCGGTACTGAATCAGCGAGCCGTTCTGCGCGATCAGCGTGACACCGGGCTGCGCCTGTATCAGTGCCTTCAGTCGAGGGGCATCATTCGGAACGAGAACCCGAAGTTCTCCAAGCCGTTGAAAGGGCGTGACCACATCGCCCGACTCGTTCCGCGAGGCATCGACGAGCGGGAAGTAGTAGTTCGGTTGAAACCCGCTGTATCCGTTGACCGCGCGCCATCCGCCGTCGACTGCTCGGAAGACCGCCGTCATGTCGTGAAATGTCCCATCGGCCGGCAGCTCCATCACGATCGCGTGACGCAGGAGCTCCGCACCAGGAACCGGAGCCGGTGCAGCAACTGCAGGGATCACGCTGGTCCACCCGTCCGCGAGCAATCCGATCGTCGCGAGCGCGATCAAGGCGCGCTGGGCTCGACGCGAGCGGCGGCGGATGATCTGCGGCAGCGTGATGCCCGCGACGACCGCCAGACACAGCGTCGTCATGAGCCAGAAGCGGGCCGGCACACGCAGCCCCGATGAACCGGGAAGGGCGAGGAGCCACACAAACGGTCCGGCGAATCCCGAGGGAACGCCCATGAAGCTGATGACGGGGCCAAGTGCAAGGAGCCACGTGGCGACAGACGCCAGGATGTAGAAGCCGATCGTCGATGATCGCCGGACGGCGCCCCGCATCAGCGGTGGAAGAAGCCCGATGCCGAGACACGCCAGCGCGATCAGCGCGGGCTTCCGCACTGAAGTGACCGATACGTGCAGAAACGCGAGATCGAATCGCCACGGCCCGTGCAGGAGGACCGACGTGACAATGGCCAGGTAGATCACGCCGATAGCAAGGAATACTTTCAGCACGACAGCGCTCAGCGTCGAGCTGCTCGATGTCGATGCGACGCCCACGCGCTTCACACTGCGGACGCTGGCGACCAGCCACAGGATGAAGACGACGAGACCGGGAAACAACTCGCCTTCGCCGCGGCACGACACCCGGAGCCAGCTCCAGACGCTCGAATCGGCAGGCGCACACAGGATCCCGCCGACGTCGGCGCTGAACGTCTCGATCTCCGCCATACTTCGAAAGAATGCCTGCCGTGTGTGAACGAGTACGTACTGGTAGAGCACCGCGGCCAACGGAAGCGCGGCGACAACCGTCACGAGGCTGATGGCACCGAGCGCGCGCCAGTCTCGGCGTAACAGCACGAACCAGACGACCCACAGCCCAATCAGGATCGAGAAGAACACGAGCGCGTAGCCGTTGGCCGCGCCCTGCAGCATCCAGGTCGCGCCGTACAACAGCAGCCAGCGGCGGCGTCGCGTCTCGAGGTAGGCGTGAAGGCCAAGCAGCGCGAGCGGAGCCCAGAAGGCGGCGAGCATCTGCACGTGCGGCAGCTGCGATATCCGGTACGGCGCAAACCCGAACGCCAGGCCCGCAATGAATGCGCCCGTCACGTTTCGCGTCAACCTGAAGACGAGCGCAAACATCGCCATCGCGCACAGGGGAAACGTCAGCAGCGTGACCAGGTTGGAAGTGACGAGCGTGTCGCGTGTGATCCAGTAGATTGGTGAGGCGATCGCGCTGAGCCCGAGAAGGTGCTCGGAGAACGCCATCGTGTCGCGCGTGGGATAGAAGATCGGAAACTGCCACCAGGCGTCGGTCAGCGGCCAGTGCGTGGCGTTCCACTTCAGGATGGCTGCGGTCAGGAGTGGATCTCCCGCATCGTGAGCCACGGTCGTACCGAGATGCGCCAGCAGATCGCGTCCGAAGATCGCCGTCACGACGAGATAGAACACCGCGCTGGCGAGCGCGGCCACCCTGATCTGCGTGGTCGAAGAAGTCCCGCCCTGATCGCTCGGGACGGCTCCGTCCTCTTCCGGCCCCGGCGGGTCGCTCAATCCGAACGCGCTGTGCGCGGGGGCATCTCCTTGGGTCATCGGGATGACGTATGGTACCGTGCGGACGGCCATGATTGAGGCAAAACATATCGACCGGCGGCACACGCAGACACAGGAGCAGTACGCCGCTGACGATCTCGAGACGATGCAGGCGGCGCGCCGCTACGGCGCCCACCTGTTCGATCTCCTGCGCCCCTACGTCGGACGCCGCGTGCTCGAGGTCGGGTCAGGCATCGGCACGATGAGCCGTCCGCTGGCCGACGCTGCCGACATGGTGATCGGGATCGAGCCCAACGTGAATTGCGCGAGCCGCGCCGAAGACGCGATGCGGGGTCATCCCCGGTTCACGCTGCGCGTCTGCCATCTCGAGGAATGCGATCACGCGGAACTGGTGAGCCACCGGATCGATACGGTCGTGTGCGTCAACGTGCTGGAGCACATCGCCGATGACGTCGCGGCGCTGCGGACCTTCAAGGACATTCTGCTTCCCGGCGGCAAGACGCTCATCTTCGTGCCAGCCGTCCAGGCCGCGTACGGGCCGCTCGACGCCGAGCTCGGTCACCATCGACGGTACTCGAAACCGACGCTGATGAAAGCGTTCACCGATGCCGGCCTCCACATCGAACTTCTTCGCTACACCAATCCGATCGGTCTGCTGGGATGGATGTACAACTCTCACATCCGCAAATCCAGAACGCACAGCCTCGCACAAGTGAAACTGTTCGATGCCCTCGTCGCTCCCTGGGCACTCCCCATCGAGCGCGCGCTGACTCCGCCAATTGGTTTGTCGCTGGTCGCGGTGGGACGAAGGACTTAAGTAACGGAGTTCCCGGAGGAACGGTTTCACAGGAGCAACGGAGGAACGGAGGTCGGACGGAGGCTGCCCGCTCATCACGAATCAACGCGGGTGGGGCGTCGGCCCTCGGCCGACGCATGGGGCGAGAGTCGCCCACGAAAACAAGCGCGGATGTCCTCCTGCCGCGTTTGTTTTCGTGAGCGACTCTCGTCCCATCGCGCGTGAAGCGCGCGACCCACCCGCGCCGAAGTCCCTCAATACTAGGTGGCCTCCGTCTGACCTCCGTTACTCCGTTCCTCCTGTGAATCCGTGTTTCCGTAACCTCCGTTCTGCTATAGCGAGAGTTGCTCCCTCACACGATCGAAGTCGATGTCTCGAGGCAGCCGCCAGCGTGTAAAGGCAGGCAATCGTCGCAGCGGAAGGGCGAGGTGCTCGTGAGTACCTTCGACATCGCCACGACGCGCATACACCGCGGCAACGTAGTACCGCGTCGCGGGATCGTCAGCCCCTGCCGCTACGCGGCGTTGGTGCGAGGAGATCGCCAGGTCTCCGAACCGCTCGGCATCCGCGGCTTCCCCGCGTGCATCATGGAGCGCCGACAGCTTCTGATGCAGCTCGATCAGCGTCCGTTCGCGCAGCGCGTGGTCGCCGGTCGAGACGTAGGCGAGCTCGCGACGGTATTCAACCAGCGCGGCGTCGTAGTCACGCCGCAGATACTGCACGTAGCCAAGTCGTGCGTGCGCGCCGACGATCAGCAGGCCCTCGGTGCCTGACATCGCGCGCTCCTGCAGCTCGATCGCCTGGCGCGCCGCCGCTTCCGCCTCGTCCAAGTGACCGCTCAGCGCTTCGAGAAAGGCGAGCTGCAGATGTGAATACCCGGCTTCGGGATTGAGCGCGATCGAGCGATGGAGCTGCGCGATCGCCTCCGGCACCTGGCCCCGCCACATCCAGAATGCTCTGGCCAGCGCCTGATGCACGTCGGGATCATCTGAATTCAGTGACTCGGCCTTCTTCAGCGCATCGATCCCCTCGTCCACCTGGCCGAGATACAACAGCGAGCTTCCGAGCCACACATGCGCGCTCACGAGCGACGGCTTGAGACCAATCGCGCGGCGCAGGTAGTCGATCGCCTTGTGATGCAGGTCGGAGAGCCCGAGAAACTGGCCCTTGAGGTTGTACGCGCCCCCGAGCGTCCCCCATGCGACGCCGTACGCCGGATCGAGCGCCACTGCGCGCTCGAGCAGGGCGATCGCGCGATCGATCGCTTCGCGGCCGGCGGAGCGGAGGTTGAGCACGCCGCGCGAGTACGCCTCGAAGGCCTCGACGGACTGCGTGTCGTCGTGCTCGATCGCCGCCGCCTCTTCCGGCCCCAGCTTCGCATCGAGACTTCGACTCATGTCGAAGACGATGCGGTCCTGGAGCTCGAAGATGGCGTCGACGCGGCCGTCGATTTTCACCGTGCGCAGGAGCGATCCGGTCCACACCTCGGTCAGCTGCGCGGTAATCCGGATCCGATCGCCCAAGCGCTGATACGCGCCCGACACGACCCACCACGCCCCAAGCCGTCGGCCGATCTCGATCGCGAGCCGATCGTCGGGCGGCGACGCGCCAGGCTGCATGGTGTTGAGCAGCTCGAAGACCTGCGCTCTGCTGATGACATCGAGGTTGTGCACGTTGCGGAGATCCGCGGTGAGCGTTTCGGCGATGCCGGTGCCAATCCAGTCATCCGCCGGTTCGCGGGTGACGTTGGTGAACGTCAGCACCGCGAGGCTGCGCTGGCCCGACTCCGAGAGCGGGACATAGACGCCGGTGCTGCTGATGCCGGCCTCGAGCTTGCGGAACACCCGCCGCAGATCGACATAAAAGTCGTGCGCCGCTTGATAGCGGCGCGACGGCACCTTCTGCAACGCGCGCCGCACGATCGCCTCGATCTCGGGAGACATCTCGTTCGACCGTCCCATCGGCTCCGGTTCGTGATGCAGAATCCGATCGAAGATGTCGGCCACCGTCTTTCCGCGAAACGGCAGCTGTCCGGTCAGCATCTCGTACATCACGACACCGAGGGCAAACAGGTCGACGCGGAAGTCGACCTCTTCTCCCCGCAGCTGCTCCGGCGCCATATACGCCATCGTCCCGAGCACGATGCCCGGCGCTGTCACCTGGAACTCTCCGGTCGCCCGCAGTGTCGACTCGCTCGAACCTGGCAGCTCCATTTTTGCGAGCCCGAAGTCGAGCACCTTCACGAGGCCACGGCGCGTCTGTACGAGATTGGCGCTCTTGATGTCGCGATGGATGATGTTGCGGCCGTGCGCTTCTTCGAGGGCATTGCACACTTGCGCCGCGACGTCGACGGCGTCGGCCGCAGGGAGCGGCCCGCGTGCAACCCGCTCGGCGATCAACTCACCTTCGACGTACTCCATCGCGATGAACATCAGGTCGTCGTGCTCGACGAGGTCGTAGGTAACGGCGATATTCGGTGATTGCAGCAGCGACGCGGCGCGCGCCTCGCGAATCAGGCGGACCCGGCTCTCGCTGTCGCGCTGACGATCGGCACGCAGAAACTTCAGCGCCACCTGACGCCCCAGTCTCGTGTCCTCGGCGATGTAGACCTCACCCATTCCGCCGGCGCCGAGACGGCGTCCGATGTGGTACTGCAGAATCGTCGTGCCGGTCAGGGAAGAGGCCGTGGTCATCGCGTCAGGTGGGTCTTCATCCCGGCTCGGGATGTCTGCCCTCCGACCTCATTGTAGTTGGCATACGCTATCTCGTCCGATGAGCGCCCCGGTCTCCACGTCTGCGCGCAGCTCTCACCTGACGCGCCGTCTCGGCTTCTGGTCCGCGATGGGCCTCGTCGTCGGGATCACGATCGGCTCCGGCATCTTCCGCACGCCGGCGGTCGTCGCGTCGCGGGTTCCTCATCCCGCATTGATGCTCATGGTCTGGCTGCTGGGCGGGATCATCTCGTTGTGCGGAGCGCTGTCGGTCGCCGAGCTCGCGGCAACGCTTCCACAGACGGGGGGATGGTATGTCTACCTGCGCGAGAGCTGGGGCCGGCTCGCCGGGTTCCTGTTTGGCTGGTCGGAGCTCGTGCTGATTCGCGCCTCCGCAGTCGGCGCACTGGCGACCGTCTTCAGTGAGTATCTGCTGCGGTCGATCGGTGTCACACCCGAGCCCGGCAGCCAGCTTGTCAACTATGTGGCTGCGGCGGCAATTGCGGTCACGACCGTAATCAACATTCGCGGCGTTCAGCTCGGCGCCGCGATCGCCGGCGTCTCATCGCTGGCCAAGTACGGGGGGCTCGCGATTCTGGTGGTCGCATCGGTCATTTTGGCCCCGGCCCATGCCCCGGCGCTCGCTGCGGCCACTCCGGTCTCCGCGATTGATCCCAAGCTGTTCGGTCTGGCGCTGATCTCAGCGCTCTATGCCTACGACGGCTTCGCGGACGTCGCGTTCTCGGCCGGTGAGATCAACGAGCCGGCGCGCACGCTCCCGAAGGCGATCGTCGGCGGCACGCTTGCGATCATCGCCATCTATCTGGCGGCAAACGGCGCGTACCTGTACGTCAACGGCATCGAGCGGATGGCGCACTCGACGCTGGTCGCCGCCGATACGATGCAGACGCTTGTCGGCACGCTCGGCACTGCGTTCATCTCCGTCGTCGTCATGCTCTCGACGCTCGGCACGCTCACCGGCATCATGCTGACGGCGCCTCGCATCTTCTACGCGATGGCCAATGATGGCCTGTTTTTCAAGTCGCTTGCTCGCGTCCATCCCCGTTATCACACGCCCTACGTGGCGATTGCGCTCGCGGCGGCGCTTGGCGTCGTGTTCGTGCTGACACGTAGCTTCGAGCAGCTCAGCGACACATTCGTCTTGTCGATCTGGCCGTTCTACGGCCTCGCCGTCGCCGGGCTCTATCGGCTGCGCCGCACGCGTCCATCGCTGCCGCGTCCGTACCGCGTGCCGGCGTACCCTGTGCTTCCGGCCATCTTCATCGCCGGCGTTGTGTATCTCGTTGGCAACGCCATCGTCGCCGATCCCCTCTGGACCGGCGTGACATTCGGGATTGTGCTCGCTGGCGTTCCGGTGTACTTCTTCGCGTTTGCATCACGCACACGACACTCCTCATGACACTATCGTTCCGCGCACGACTTCGATCGGGTGAGCGCCTCGTTGCGCCGCTGCTCACGCTCAACTCGCCAGCGGTCACCGAGATCATGGCAGCCATCGGCTTCGACTGGCTGTTCATCGATGCCGAACACGCGCCGCTCGAGCCGTTTCAGATGCAGGCGCTGCTGCAGGGGGCGGGCGCAACACCGTGCGTCATCCGTCTTCCAATGGGCGACGAGGTACCGATCAAGAAAGCGCTCGACATCGGTGCCGCCGGCATCATCGCGCCACAGGTAAACTCCGTCGATCACGCCAGACGGATCGTGCAGGCGGCCAAATACGCACCCATTGGACAGCGCGGCCTTGGCATCGCGCGGGCGCACGGGTACGGGCTGAGAGTGCGCGAATACATGGCCACCGCGAATGACGATACCGCCGTGATTGTCCAGGCCGAGCATCGCGATGCCGTCGAGCACATCCGCGACATCGTCCGTGTCGACGGCGTCGACGGGGTTCTCATCGGACCGTACGATCTGTCGGCCAGCCTCGGACGGCCCGGTGCAGTCGATCATCCGGAGGTCAAGGGAGCGATCGAACGCGTTCGTGAGGCCTGCGCCGAGGCTGGACTGCCGATCGGCATCTTCGGGGTAACCGCCGAGGCGGTGCAGCCCTATATCGATCAGGGCTTCACGATGATCGTCGTCGGGGTCGATACCGTGTTCATGGCCAACGCAGCCGCCGCAGCCTTGAACGCGGTGCGAAGCGTGTAGAATCCAGAGTTGCGAGGAGTTATGTCGAACACACCTTTGCGCGAGCGACGCTCTTTCCTATCTCGTTTCGCCGCAGGCGCGGCCGCATTCGGCGGCGTGATGCTGAGCAACCGGCCGGCACGTGCACAAGCACCCGGTGCGGGCGCGTGGAAGCCGGGTCGTCATGCGCAGGACGACTGGCTCGATCAGATCCCGGGCAGTCATCGGTTCGTGATCGACACGACGAGCCCGAGCGGTTTCGGGAGCGCGCTGCTCTTCGCGAACAACTTCTTCACCGCCAACCGAAACGGCTATGGCCTCGGCAACGAGGACGCGGCGGTCGTGATCGTCGCGCGCCACAACTCGACGTGCTTCGCCTATCCCGATGCGATCTGGAGAAAGTACGGCATGGCGATCGGAGACGCCGCCGGCGGCTTCGACGATCCGAAGACCAAGATGCGTCCGTCGGCGAACGTCTACAACTCGCAGACGCATCTCGCGCTGCTGCCGAACAACGGCGTCACGCTCGATGCCCTGATCGCGCGCGGTGTGCACTTCGCGGTCTGCGACATGGCGACGCATCGCTTCGCTGGGGCGATTGCCGCGGCGACGAAAGGCAACGCCGACGAGATCTACAAAGAGCTCACGTCGAACCTGATTCGCAACGCGCATCTCGTCGCCGCCGGCATTGTCGCGGTCAATCGGGCGCAGGAGCGCGGGTACACCTTCGCAACCGCCGGGTAAGGTCCGGCTGCCGCCGTCGCGGCGTTGCCGCTTCGGCGAGCCAGGGAAGCGGGAGACTACGTTCCCGGGGTCAGCTGAAAGTTTCCGGCCAGGAACGGGCCGGTCGTCATCATCCGTTCCACCGTCGCGTAGCCCTGTCTCGACACGCGCACGGTAAACGATCCGGAAATGCCGGCGATCGCATAGGCACCACTTCCGTCGGTCACCGCTGATTTTCCCGCCGGCGCGCCATCGAGGATCTGCACGAGCGCGCCCTGCACCGGTCCGCCGCTCCGCGCATCGGACACGATGCCGTTCAACGTGGCATCGATCGGCGTCAGGCGAATATCCCATCGCGCGCCGTCCGCGCACACTCGAGCACCCGCGCCCTCCTGCGTCTCGGTCAGATAGTCTGGATGCGAAACGCGCAGAGGCGTCGCGCCGGCGATGAGGCTCTGAAACTGATACGAGCCGTTCGCGCTCGCAGCCGAGCGGCCCGCATTCGGCCCGCCAACAATCTCCACGAGCGCGCCGTTCACGGCGCCGCCTGTCTCGACCATGCGGTTGCGAAGGTTACCGATCATCGAAAACCGAGGCACGGTGCTTTGCAGCTCGAAGTTCTGTCGGGCGCTCGCGCCGTCGATCGCGATCGGCGGCGGCACGTTCAGCATCGTTTCGACCGTGCTGTACCCCGACTTCGACGCGCGCAGCCGGAACGAACCCCACGACACCCTCGCGATGCCGTACCCTGATGAACCCGACAAGACCCATTTGCCCGCATCGGGACCATCGACGATTTCGACGCGTGCGTCGTCGATGCGAGCAGAACACGGTGCCGCCTCCGTCAGGGAGCCCCCGACTGCAACCTGGTTGCGCGCCATGACGATGTCGAGCCGCATGTCGTTCGCGAGCGTCACATCCTGATTGCGGACGTTGTATCCGTTTCTCGTTGCGCGGATCACGTACTGCTGGGCGGCGAGGCCTCTGATCGTGTAAGCGCCGGAACTGTCGCTGGTCACGAGCACGGTCGGATCGCCGCCGTGCATGGCCTCGATCTGCACGTCGCCAACGGACTCCCCCAATGGGGTGGCAGTGACCTTTCCGGTGAGTGTCAGCGTGCCGGTCCCGGGCGAAGGCGACGGCGAGGGTGAAGGCGAAGGCGACGGCGACGGTGAAGGCGATGGCGAGGATGGCGACGAAGTCTTCTCGTCACAGCCCGCGCACACCAGCACGACACACAACCCGAGCGCCCAGAATGATGATCTCTGCATAGCGGCGCCTGTACCTGCTCACGCATGAGCAAGTGAAGTACCAATACAACAACCCTGATGCGATAGCGAGGTCCGCCGTGGTGGACACCGCTGTCGTGGCCTGGGCACCACGCGACGATGTGGCCGACGCACAACAACGTCATCGCGTCTTGCGCAATCGTCATCGCGTCTATATGCGGTGGTCATGGGCGTTTGCGTGGGAGCGCCGACTGGGCAATGATGGTGAGTTGCGGCCATTGAAATACATTTCTCACCGCGAAAACGGCCGAGTGTGAGAAGGCGTCGACACGGTGCGAGAGGGAGAGCACGGATGAGTCAGAAGAGCCTCGAGGACGTTTTACAAGCGGCGGGCGACCCGGTCAGACTGCTGCGCAATCTGCAGACCGGACCCAACGCCTATCCCGGGGTGCCGCCTGAATACACCAACTGGCGAGACGAAACCCAGGCCTGGCAGAAGACCTGCGTGCTCTTCAACCAGTCGTACCACATGGCGGACTTGGCGGTGGAAGGACCTGACGCGCTGAAGCTCCTCGCGCGTCTCGGCGTCAACAGCTTCGCGGGCTTCGTCACCGACAAGGCCAAGCAGTTCGTCCCCTGCAGCTACGATGGCCATGTAATCGGCGACGTCATCCTGTTCGCCCTGGGTCCGAATCAGTTCAATCTCGTCGGCCGCATTCCGGCTCTGAATTGGATCCGCTTTCACGCGGCCACCGGCGGCTACGACGTCAAGGTGGAGCTCGACGAACGCTCGGCCGCGCGGCCCGATCCGTTCAATCGCAAGTCCTACCGCTTCCAGCTCCAAGGCCCGAACGCGATGGCGACGATGGAGAGAGTGCTGGGCGCACGGCCTCCGGAGCTCAAGTTCTTCAACATGGGGCGCGTCACCATCGCCGGCAAGTCGGTGCGCCTGCTCAGGCACGGCATGGCCGGGCAGCCCGGGTTCGAGCTGTTCGGACCGTATGCAGAGGGCGACGCCGTGCGCGAGGCGATCTTCAAGGCCGGCGAGCAGTTCGGTCTCCGGTTGGTGGGCGGCCGCGCCTACTCGGCCAATACGCTCGAATCGGGTTGGATTCCCTCACCGCTGCCCGCTGTCTATACCGGCAGCGAGATGAAGCCGTATCGACAGTGGCTCCCAGCCAATTGCTACGAGGCGAACGCGTCGATCGGCGGCAGTTTCAATTCGCCGAACATCGAGGACTACTACCTGACGCCGTGGGATCTGGGCTACGGCCCGCACGTGAAGTTCGACCACGATTTCATCGGCCGCGAGGCGCTCGAGAGGCTCGCGAAGGGTCCGCATCGCAAGAAGGTGACGCTCGCGCTCGACACCAACGATGTGATGCAGGCCATCGGCAGTCAGTATCAGAAGGATCATCGTGCGAAGTTCATAGAATTTCCCTCGGCCGTCTATTCCATGCACCCGTACGACAAGGTCACGAAGAACGGCAGGACGATCGGCGTCTCGACATGGGTCGGCTACAGCGCCAACGAAGGGCGGATGCTGACGCTGGCAATTCTCGACGCCGAGCACGCGGTCGTCGGCAGTGAAGTGACCTTCGTGTGGGGCGAGGAGAACGGCGGGACGGCCAAGCTCACCGTCGAGCGGCATGAACAGATGGAGATGCGAGCGATCGTCAGCCCAGTGCCTTACAGCGAAGTGGCACGCTCGGAATACGCCGGCGCAGGTTGGCGCAGCAACTCACGTTGAGTACGCCGGGCCTTGGAAAGCAGGCCCGGTCTACACTGTCCCTGAGCGCTTAGCGACAGTGCAGGCCGGGTTTGTTTTGCAAGCCCGGCGTGCACAAGCCCCGGCGGTCACGAGCCAGACGTTCACAGTTGCCGCGTCGCGAACGATCGCACCGCGACACAGAGCATCACGACGCCAAAGCCTGCAGCCCACCAGACCATCAGCGACGACGGCACCGACGAGACGGTGAACGGCCCGGGACCGATGTCGCGCAGAATCGGTGGCTGCAGCAGGTACGCGCTCAATCGCCACAGCGTATCTGCGGGACTGATCAGACTCACGACGACGCCAACGGTGCGGGCAGCCTGAATTCCGGCGAGGCCGCCGATCTGCTCCACCCACCCACCGATGAATGCGACCCCATAGAAACCGAGCGCGGCGATGCCGTTGGTCACCGTGCTCAACCGCGTACCTCCCGCCACTGACACGGTCATGAGCAGCGTCATTTCGAGCAGCATCAATCCGAAGACTGAGATCGTGTTCTGTTGCACGTGTCCCGCAATGAGCCGTCCGGTCAGCAACACGCCCGCACAGAGGATCAGCAGATAGATCGCCACCACCAGCCCGTGGCCGAGCCACTTGCCGAGCACGACGTCGGATCGGCGAATCGGCTTCGACGCGATCGTCTGAAGAACGCCCGAGTCGATCTCGCCTGAGATCGCATCGACCGGCAGCAACACCGCGAACAAGACCGTCAGGAAGTTCACGGCGTACAGACCCGCCAGCGTGAGCATGTAGATCGTCGTCTGCCGCTCGACGAACGTCACCTGCCGACGGGTGAGGTCGTTGAACACCGCAAACATCCCGATCGCGAACACGGTGAGGAAGGCGGCACCGCACAACAGGGCGGCGGTGACGATCCGCTTGCGGCGGGCTTCGAACAGCGTCAGATGCGCGATCGTGAGAATGTCGGTCATCATCACCCCGGACGCTGATCCTCGCCCATGACGTCGATGAACCACTCTTCGAGCGACTTGCGCCGCGCGTGCAGCGCGTAGATCTTCACCTCGCGCGCCACCAGCCATTTCGCGATCGACGGCACCACCTGTTCGTCGGCAACGCGCATGCAGACGATGTTCGATCCCGGTCGCGAGACATCACTGCCAAACTGCCTCAATGCGTCGACAATGGCATCGTCCACGGGCGCGAGGCGCATCTCGAGCTCGAGGCAGCTCATGGTCGCGGTCAGCGGCATGACGTGGACGACGCGCCCCTGCTTCACGAACGCAACCCGATCGCAGGTGGCCTCGACTTCCCCGAGCAAGTGCGAGTTGAGGAAGACAGTCGTGCCGCGATCGCGAAGCTCGGACATGATGTCGCGGACGAGCAGCCGCCCGAGCGGATCGAGGCCCGATGTCGGCTCGTCGAGAAACACGAGGTCGGGATCGTGGATGAGCGCCTGGGCCAAGCCGATGCGCTGCAGCATCCCCTTGCTGTATCCGCGAATGCGGCGATCGGCAGCGTCGATCAGATCGACGCGCGCCAGCAGCGTGTCGATCTTTGCTTCAAGTCCATTCCCGTGAAGCCGGTGCAGGCGGCCGTGAAAGCGCAGCAGCTCGCGGCCGGTCAAGCAGTCGTGAAAACGAAAGTGCTCGGGCAGGAATCCAATCCGCGCGCGCACCGCACGGTCGCCGAGCGGACGGCCTAAGACCGCTCCCCGTCCTCCGCTTGGCGTGACGAGCGCCAACAACATCTTGATCGACGTCGTCTTGCCAGCGCCGTTCGGACCGAGAAACCCGAAAATCTCGCCGGCGCTGACCGAGAGCGACAAATCGTCGACGGCGATTGTCGATCCGAAAGTCTTGCGCAACCCGTCGGTCTCGATCACGTAGGGCCGCCCACCCATGTAGAGGCCGCCTTCAGGCGGCCCAACGTCACCGTTCACCGGACGGAGTTTGCCATGAGAAGGACGTCTTCGCTCCGTTGCGTACTCTCGATCCCGAACACTCGTCCGTCGGCCGCCCAGAGCACGACGTTAACAGCGGTTCGAGGTGTCGCCGTGGGACTGGGCACCCATCGCTCGACCGCGATCCCGCCATGGCCGTGGACGTCCACCTGCTTGAACGAGCTGATCGTCGTCGGTACCGGTACGAGGAGCGTGGTCTGCCAGCTGATGGCGCGCGAGAACTGCCTGGCATCGTTTGGTGAGAGACCCAGAATACGAAGTCCGATCTCGCCGAGCGATGCGAGATCGACGCTCGCGGGCATCGAGACCTCGGGGGTGCGCCCTTGATAGAAGCGCGTCACGCGAGGCCCCTGCTCGTATTTGATGATCACCGCAGGGGGAACGCGGATCGTCGACACCTGCCCATCGAGCCCCTCTGGAATCGAGAGATCGGTGATGCTGAGCGTGTCCATCACATCCTTCAGGCGACGCGTATCGGCGGTGATCTGCGCCGCGGACGCCCCCCTGACCGCGATCTCCTTCGCGGTCATCCCTTGCGGCAGATAGTGCGGGAGCTGCACGTCCATCCCGGCGAGCGCGCCGGCCTGTTCCGGCGATGCGACCAATGTCGGCGCCCCGGCCTCCTGCAGCACCTGGACCTGCTCGCCGATGAGATGCGGCGGATCGAGCTGCCGCGCCTTCAACATGTCGATGCGCGAATCGTCGACCGGCACCGCAACGAAATTGACCACGCGAAAGAGCGCGAGAAACGACTGTGCCGATGCGCGCACCGCCGGCACGGCGAACAAGCCCGCCGCGCCGACGATCACCGCAACGCCCGCCGCGATTCTCGCGATCGGCCACCGCGCACGCGCGGGAACCACCAACGCGTCGTGCCGTTTCAAGTCCGCCCGAAGCCGGGCGGCGAACTCCGGCGATGGATCCTGCCGCAAGCTATAGAGCTGCTCGTCATCCATGATCGTGTCCTCTACCATCGCGCCCGCAATGTCTGCACGGCGCGATACAGAATGGTGCCGACGTTCGATTCGCTCAACCCCGTCGCCTGCGCGATCGCGCGATTCGTGAGCCCGGCGCCGTACTTGAGCGCGATGAGCTCGCGATCGCGATCGGTCAGGCCTTCGACCAGCATCGCCAGCCGTTGCACATCGGACATTCGCGCCGCCTCGTCTTCCGGCGTTCCGGACATCGCAACCGTGGCCGCTTCGTCGAGCGGCACATGCGGGCGCCGCGCACGCAGATGGTCGGTGCCGACATTACGCGCGATGCTCATGATCCACGTCCCGAAGCTGGCGAGATCGCGGCGGTACCTGTGGCGTGCCCGCCACGCCTTCTCGAACGTGCGCGACGTCAGTTCTTCCGCATCGGCGCGATCGCCGAAGCGATAGCGGAAGAAGTTGTAGACGCGAGGCAGCTGCTCGGCATACACCGCATCCCAGTCGGGCTCGGCTGCCGAAATCCATTGCGCCAGCCGTCCCGGCATCGTCTGATCGACCGCCATTCGCTTCTATATACGCCCTTCGCGTGCCGCTATCACGAACGATTCCGCCTGCCGGCGCGTCTATTCGCTCGTGGCCGCCGGGTCTGGGGACCCGCGGCTACGACTCCTTTAGGCCCGCTGTGTGTCATCTCCAGGAGGCTCGATGACCGATCTTGCCGCCAACCTGCGCCACACCATTCGATCGCTCCGCACGAGCCCAGGCCTGGTCATCGTTTGCGTGCTTTCACTCGGGCTCGGCCTCGGCGTCAACCTGACGCTGTTCACCGCGATCGACGCGGTGTTCTTCTACGAGCCGACGGTTGCCGACCGGAGCCGGGTCGTGTCGGTGCAGCCGGGGAACAGCAACCAATTCTCGTATCTGAACTACCGCGATCTGCACGACAGCGGCATCTTCGAATCGGTCGCTGGATACCGGCGCGCCGGGTTGACGGTGCGCATCGGCGCGTTGCCGGAAGCGATGAGCGGCGTGGCAGTGACGCCGAATTTCTTCGAGTTTATCGGCGTGCCTGCTGCACGCGGACGCCAGTTCAGCGAAAGAGAAGCGATGCCCGACCGGCAGCCTCGCGTGGCCGTCCTGAGCCATCCGTTCTGGATTCGGCGGTTCGGAGGCGACGAAGGCATCATCGGACGCGAGCTGATCATCAACGGAGAATCGTTCGCCGTGATCGGCGTGATGCCTAAAGTCCGGCCGGTGACGATGCTTCAGGATCCCGATGTCTACGTTCCGATCAGCCGCCTCGTGCTGCCAACGGTGGACAATCGCAACAACGGGAATGCGCTCGCTGTACTCGGCCGCCTTCGGCCCGACGCGACGCCGGCTCGAGCGCGCGACGCGGTGACCGCGCTCGACCGACGGCTCGAAGCGGTCTACCCGGCCGACAACCGAGGCATGGGTCAGCAGCCCGCCACTATCCTGCCGCTACGAGGCGGCGACCTCGCCGGCTCATCGGCGCAGCTGATTGCGCCGGCAATACTGTTCTCGCTGTTCGGCCTCGTGCTGTTGAGCGCCTGCGCAAACGTCGCAGGTCTGCTGCTCGCCCGCTCCTCCGGACGTCAACGAGAGATTGCAGTCCGCTTCGTGCTCGGTGCCCGACGCTCTCAGGTAGTTGGACTGCTTCTCACCGAAAGCTTTGGACTCGCGACGCTCGGCATCGCTGCCGGCGCGTTGGTTGCCATCTGGCTCACCCGGGTACTCAACACCCTCTCGTTTCCTACTGAAGGGCCGATCGCCCTGGCCCTGGCCCCGTCCCCATCACTGGCGTTGTACGCCATCGCGCTTCTCGTATCGACCGGCCTGCTCTGTGGCATTGCTCCCGCGTTGCGCCTGACCAGGGCCAATACCGCCGCCGTGATGCACGGCAGCGGAGGCCAGAATGTGACGGGTCGTCTCCGGCTCCGGCATGCCTTCGTCGCCGCACAGGTCGCGGCGTGTCTGATTCTTCTGGTGCTTTCGTCGCTGATGCTGCGAAGCCTGGCGCGCGTCGCCACCATGGATACAGGATTCCAGATCGACCGCGGGCTCGTCGCGAGCGTACGTGTCGATGCGCAACGCTACGCAGACGACGGAGGACTCGCCCTCGGCGAACGGCTTGCCGAACGTCTCGCATCGATCGCAGGAGTCGAGTCGGTCAGCTTCGCCAACATCCTGCCGCTCGGCACCGATCTGAGCGCGACGCGTTTGTACGTCTCGGGCACGTCAGGCGACCCAGGCCCGCGGACCTACGTCAACAGCGTGGCGCCACGATACTTCTCGACGCTTGGCATCCCCTTCGTCCGCGGACGCGACTTCGAGCCGTCGGAGCGACAGGGCACACCCCAGGTTGCCATTGTCACTGAATCGTTCGAGCGCGCGTACTTCCAGGGACAGACAGCGCTGGGCAGGTACGTACGCCGATCGAATGACGAGCCTTACTTCGAGATCGTTGGCGTCGTTCGCGATCACATGTACGGGACGTACGGCGATTCGTCCACGCCGATCTTCTACTCCTCGTACTTGCAGCGGCCACGTGTTTCCACGCAGGTCCGTCCGATCGTCGCTCACATTCGGACCAGTGCACCACCTTCGGCGGCGCTGTCGCAACAGGTGAGTGAAGCAATTGCGGGCATCGACTCCACAGTGGTGGCAGACGTTCGAACGCTCCGCGACGCGACCAGTTCTGAGCCCTCGATACGTCGTTTTGGTTCGCGCCTGCTCGTCGCGGCCGGCGCGCTCGGCCTGCTGCTGGCGATGATCGGCCTCTATGGAATGATGGCTTTCGTCGTCGCAACCCGCACGTCGGAGATCGGCGTTCGGATGGCACTCGGCGCAGGCGCTACTCAGATCCTGGGCGCTGTGCTCGGGCAAGGCATGCGGTTGGTCGGGACGGGCCTGGCGATCGGGACAGTCGTATCGCTCCTGCTCGCACAGGCCGCACGAGGGCTGCTGGCCGGCCTCAGTCCGGCGGACCCGATTGCCTTCGGCGGCACCGCGGCTTTGCTCGCAATCGTCGCGATCGTCGCGTGCTATGTCCCCGCAAAACGCGCGGCGCGTGTGGACCCGCTCGTCGCGCTACGGCGTCTCTGATACGCCGGCGTGATCTTGCTCGAGCCACCCCGGCGACCTAGAACGCTCTGCTCTGACACCCGTCGACGACGATCGACGTGCCGCTGATCCAGCTCGCGCGCGGTGACGCCAGGAACGCGACGACGTCGCCCACTTCTTCGGGCCGGCCGAAGCGGCCGAACGGCAGCTCGCGCTTCACGAACTCGCCGATCCCGGCGGGATCCGCCTGCTGACGTTTCCACCACGATCCGCCTTCGAAGAGAATCGATCCCGGCGACACGCTGTTCACGCGGATGTTGGAGGACGCCAACTGCTGCGCCAGCGACTTGGCGAGGCTGATCTCGGCGGCTTTGACCGCGTTGTACGTCATCCGTCCGCCCGCCTCGCGGCCGTAGATGGATGCAACGATGATGATCGAGCCGCCACCGCTGTTCTTCATGTGGGGCACGACCAGTCGCGACGCACGGACCGCGGGCACGAGCGTCTGATCGAATGCGGACTGCCAATCCTCGTCCGAGGTGTCGAGCAATCCCGCTCCGCCGCCAAAGCCGACGTTGTTGACCAGCACGTCGATGCGTCCGAACATCGTCATCGTCCGATCGACTACGGCAGCCACGCCCTCGGCTGTGGTGACGTCGGCGTTCACCGCCAACACATGATCGTCCCGGCCAGCCACGCCGACGAGAGATCGACGCGCATCCTCGAGCGTCGCCTGAGTTCGTCCGCAGATCGTGACGCGGCACTCCTGCTCAACCAGAGACTTCGCGCTCGCCAGACCCAGTCCTCTACTCGAGCCGGTGATGATCGCCACGCGGTCCTTCAGTCCAAGATTCATGACTGAAGGATAATAGTGTGAGTCCCCGGGAGATCCGGCTCATGAAGTGGGAAGGACGGGCAGGCAGCGACAACATCGAAGACCGCCGCGGCATGGGCGGACGACAACTTGCGGTCGGTGGCGGACTGGGAGGTCTCATTCTCCTGTTGCTGGTGTCGGCGCTCACCGGTCGCAATCCGGCGGACCTCATCGACACGGGCGAGCCACCAACCGACGGCGGTCAATACCAGGCAGCCGATCCCAACGATCCCCAGTACAAGTTCGTGAGCGTCGTCCTGAAGGATACCGAGGACACGTGGGGGGAGCTGTTCGCACAGGCCGGCAGGACGTACGAGAGACCGGCGCTCGTGCTCTTCAATGATGCGACGCAGTCGGCATGCGGTGTCGGGCAGTCTGAGATGGGACCGTTCTATTGCCCCGCCGATCGCAAGGTCTATCTCGATCTGTCGTTCTTCAGGGAACTGGACGAGCGCTTCGCGGCGCCGGGCGATTTTGCGCGCGCGTACGTCGTCGCCCACGAAGTCGGACATCACATTCAGATGCTCACCGGCATTTCACAGCGTCTGCAGACGGCTCGTGAGCGCAGCGGCGAGCGCGAAGGCAACGCGCTCTCGGTTCGGCAGGAACTGCAGGCCGACTGTTACGCCGGCGTGTTTGGTTATTACGAGGCCAAACGCGGTGTGCTCGACCCAGGGGATGCCGAGGAAGGATTGCGGGCGGCGGCGGCGATCGGCGACGACACGTTACAGCGGCAAACGCAGGGACGCATCGTTCCCGAATCGTTCACACATGGATCGTCGGCGCAGCGCGTCGCGTGGTTCAAACGCGGGCTCGAGTCGGGGCGCGTCGATGCGTGCAACACGTTCACGGACGGCGGGGTTCCGTAGGCTGGCGCCTGTCGGTGCGATCCCTCTGACGGGTGTCGGTGCGATCCCCTGACGACTGTCGGTGCGATCCTGCCTGACGCGGTTCAGTGCGATCCCGCTGCCGGATCGTGCGATCGGTGGTGATCCGTATAAAATTAAGTCCGCAACCGGTCAGTTGAATCCGGGTGCAACTGAGGGATTCAACTGATGCGCATCGGCATCCCTGCCGAAACCGAACCAGGCGAAGCACGTGTGGCCGCTACGCCAGAGACGGTGAAGAAACTCACCGCGGGCGGCCGCCACACCGTCATCGTTCAAAACGGCGCTGGTATCGGCTCCAGCATCTCCGACGAGGCGTTTGTCGCAGCGGGCGCGTCGCTGGGGTGCGCCACCGATGTCTATCAGTCGGACATCATCCTCAAGGTGCTGCGGCCGCAGACATCGGAGCTGCCGCTCCTGCGGCGCGGGAGCCTGCTGATCGGATTGCTGTCCCCGCACCTGGACCTGGGCCCGCTGGCCGACACGGGAGTGACCGCCTTCGCCATGGAACTCCTGCCTCGCATCACGCGCGCCCAGAACATGGACGTGCTGTCGTCGCAGGCCAACATTGCCGGCTACAAGGCTGTATTGATCGCGGCGTACGAGTACGGCCGGTTCATGCCGATGCTCATGACCGCGGCCGGTACGGTGAAGGCGGCGCGCGTCCTGGTGCTCGGCGCGGGTGTCGCAGGCCTGCAGGCCATCGCCACCGCCAAACGCCTGGGCGCGGTCATCGAGGCCTTCGATGTGCGGCCCGCGGTGAAGGAGCAGGTCGAGTCGCTGGGAGCGAAGTTCGTCGAGGTGACGCTCTCGGAGGAAGAACTGAAAGCGCAGCAGGCGGCGGGCGGATACGCGCGCGAGATGAGCGACGACTACAAGCGGCGTCAGCAGGTCCTGATCGCCGAACGCGCAAAAGCGGCCGACATCGTGATCACCACCGCGCTCATTCCCGGTCGACCGGCACCGCTGCTCGTCACGGAGGAGACCATCAAAGGCATGAAGCCGGGCTCGGTCATCGTCGACCTCGCGTCGAGACAAGGCGGCAACTGCGAATTGAGCCTGGCCGGTCAGGTCGTCGTGCGCCACGGCGTCAAGATCGCGGCACCGGATAACGTGCCTGCCTCGCTCGCGGCCGATGCCAGCGCGCTCTACGCACGCAACCTGCTTCATTTTCTCGGGCTGCTCCTCGACCCGAAGACGGGTGAGCTCACGATGAACGGTGAAGACGAAATCCTTGCCGCGACGCTGGTCTGCATCGACGGCAGAACGTTCAGGAGCTGACATGCACGGCGTCGTCGACCCGATTGTCACGAATCTGATGGTGTTCGTGCTCGCGATCTTCGTTGGCTATCACGTCGTGTGGCACGTGACGCCTGCCCTCCATACGCCGTTGATGAGCGTGACCAACGCGATCAGCTCGGTGATCGTGGTCGGCGCGATCCTCGCGGCCGGTGCCGGCGGAATCAACCGGGGCACTCTGCTCGGAGCACTAGCGGTCGCGCTCGTGGCCATCAACACGTTCGGCGGCTTCCTCGTGACCGAGCGCATGCTCGGAATGTTCAAGAAGAAAGATCGCAAGGAGACGAAGTGACGTCGTTCATGTCCCCGAACGTCGTCGCGCTGACCTACCTCGTCGCAAGCGTTCTGTTCATCCTCGCCCTCAAAGGACTGTCAGGCCCCACCACCGCGCGCCGCGGCAACCGCTTCGGCATCGCCGGCATGGCGCTGGCGGTCCTCACGACCCTGCTCATCACGCGCCGGGTCGACTTGACGCTTGCCGCTTTGGCGATCGGGGGTGCCATCGGCTGGTTGGTCGCGCGGCGGGTCCAGATGACGCAGATGCCGGAGCTGGTGGCGGCCATGCACTCGCTGGTCGGCCTCGCGGCGGTGCTCATTGCCATTGCGGTGGTGAACAACCCGATGTCCTTCGGCATCGAGAACCCGCTGCCGGCCGGCAATCGCGTGGAACTGTTCATCGGCACCTTCGTCGGCGCGATGACCTTCTCCGGATCGATCATCGCCTTCGGGAAGCTGGCGGGACTCGGCAAGATCTCGCGGCTGTTTTCGAGCGCGCCGCTGGTCTTCGCGGGCCAGCACTTCGTCAACCTCGCCATCGCCATCGTGATGATCGGGTTCGGGCTCGCGTTCGTGATGGCCTCGCCCGATCGGCTCTGGATGCCGTTCATCGTGATGATGGCGATCGCGTTCGTGCTGGGCGTGCTGATCATCATTCCGATTGGCGGCGCAGACATGCCGGTCGTCATCTCGATGTTGAACAGCTATTCAGGCTGGGCAGCCTCGGGCATCGGCTTCTCGCTCGACAACCCGCTGCTCATCGTGGCCGGATCGCTCGTGGGATCGTCTGGCGCGATCCTCTCGTACATCATGTGCAAGGCGATGAACCGGTCGTTCATCAGCGTGATTCTCGGTGGTTTCGGCGCCGCGGAAGGCGCCGCGGCATCGACTCAGCAGCAATCGGTGAAGTCGGGTTCGCCGGAAGACGTGGCGTTTCTGCTGGGGAACGCGGAACGCGTCATCATCATCCCCGGCTACGGCCTCGCGGTCGCCCGCGCGCAGCATGCCGTGAAGGAAATGGCGCAGAAGCTGATCGCCAAAGGCGTCTCCGTGCGCTACGCGATCCATCCGGTGGCCGGACGCATGCCCGGACACATGAACGTGCTGCTCGCGGAAGCGGAAGTGCCCTACGACCAGGTGCAGGAGATGGAGGACATCAACGGCGACTTCGGCACCGCCGACATCGCCTTCGTCCTCGGCGCCAACGACGTCGTGAACCCGCTCGCCGAGCAGAAAGGCAGCCCGATCTACGGCATGCCGATCCTCGAAGCCCACAAAGCGCACACCGTCGTCGTCAACAAGCGCTCGATGGCGTCGGGCTATGCGGGCATCGACAACCCGCTCTTCTACATGGACAAGACGATGATGGTGTTCGGCGACGCGAAGAAGGTCGTCGAGAGCATGGTGAAGGCGGTCGAATAGGCGGTCTCTCGACGACCCGGTGATCAACCACAGAAGACACAGAGAGTCCCTGGATCGACTCTGTGTCCTCTGTGTCTCTGTGGTTTGAACGGCGGCGTCGCGCGGGCACCGATGAGGCCGACCCGCACCGGCTACATCGTCGCCCCCAGCTGCCACGGCACGAACT
>DASWZV010000116.1:0-4937 GCA_036407095.1 Vicinamibacterales bacterium
GAGCTCCGTCTGTCTCTCGACGCGGATGCCCGCCCTCGACAAGTGATCGATGAGCAGTCTCTCGTGCTCGTCCTGCGCAAGAATCAACGCGTACGGAAACGGGCTGAGGCCCGCGCCGATGTCGCCAAGCACGGCGCGCGCGGCTTGCTGTCCGGCCACCCACAGGTTCGCGACGAGCATCTTGCGTCCCTGTTCGACCACCTCTGGCGACAGGCCGACCTGGCTATAGAGCTCGAGCGTCCGCGCGTGAATCACCAGGGCGCGCGACGTGGTGCCCGGTTGTGCTGTCTTGTCGAAAATTCGTACGCGCACGCCCAGGCGGGTGAGCCACAAAGCGAGTACCAGGCCGGTGGGCCCAGCGCCGACAATCAAAACGTCAGTTGTGCTTGGCGGTGATGCGTTCATCGTGCCTCGGGCAAGTAGGGAAGGATCAGTCGGTATTCACCCGCGGCGGAACGATTCGTGCTCCGCAAATGTTCGATTGTTCGGTACTCGAGCTGTTTTGATCAATGCCGATACTGGTCGCCATCGACCGCGAGGTCGTCGTCATCGACGTCGAGCAGGGCAGCTCCGTCTCGGCGCAGCGGATCGGCGACCGGCCGACATGCCTCGCGGCGGATCCGCTCGTCGAGGGGCGTGCGTGGTGTGGCACCCACAAGGCCGGCGTGTTCAGAAGCGATGATAGCGGAAGGTCCTGGCGACCGGTCGGCCTGCCGGGTCGGCTGATCATGTCCGTTGCCGCGAGCCCTGCAGGCCCGAACATCGTCTGGGCCGGCACCGAGCCGAGCGAAGTGTGGCGCTCGGAGAACGCGGGGACGACCTGGGAGCAGACCAGCCGGCTGGAGACATTGTCCTCGTCGTCCGAATGGTCCTTTCCGCCGAGACCCGACACCCATCACGTGCGCTGGATCGCGTGCCATCCACTCGATCCAAACCGACTCTGGGTCGCGATCGAGGCGGGTGCGCTCGTCTCCACGATCGACGGCGGCCGCACCTGGCGCGATCGCGTGCCCGGGGGACCGTGGGATACCCACGAGCTCGCCGTCCACCATAAGGTGCCCGATACGTTACGCGTCTCGGCCGGCGATGGATATTTCGAGAGCGACGACGGCGGCGCTTCGTGGCGTTCCCCCAGCACCGGTCTCGACGTCGGCTATCTCCGCAGCGTAGTGATCGATCCGGGCCAACCGGAGGCGGTCGTGGTCTCGGCCGCATCCGGACCGTACTCCGCGTATGGCGCGGGGCGCGCGGACGGCCGGTTGTATCGCCGCCTCACGCGCGAGCGGTGGGAGCGCGTCCACGACGGCTGGCCGGAGAAGGCCAGCACGATCGCCCCGCTGCTCGGCGCCGGCACGAACGCCGGGGAGATTTGGGCCGCGGACGAGCGCGGCCTGCACCGTTCGGATGATGGTGGAAAAAGTTGGCGGCGCGTCGCCAGCTATGCGACATCGCCACCGTACCTGCACGGTCTT
Organism: Vicinamibacterales bacterium; assembly: GCA_036407095.1. Lineage (GTDB taxonomy): Bacteria > Acidobacteriota > Vicinamibacteria > Vicinamibacterales > UBA2999 > Gp6-AA40. Next base: position 1,473 of record DASWZV010000116.1, read on the forward strand.
GCCGTGGTGCGGTAAGCACACGAAGTCTCTCTTGGATTTCTATCGAGCAGCAGTCACAGGTCTCGTAAGTCGTGCGCATTAGCGTCAGTGAAAGAAGCCTGATAGCCCATGCGATGCAACGGAGAAAGTCGTGCCGATCAGCTATGTAGAGTCGAACTCGACAGAACCCGAGCAGTTCACACGACGCAGGCCGCCGCACAGCAGTTGAATTGGGATGATTCCTGCATCGATCTCGATTCTCGCCGCGCTGAAGTGACCTATGAGCAGGCGAGTGTCGAATTGGTTCACCGATGAATGTTCCGACTGACGCAGAACACAACTGAGGGGGATCGACATGCTACGAGATACAGACGCGGTTGCCACGCTTGCGGTGAGGGATCTCGGCGCGGCCGAGAAGTTCTATCAGGAGACGCTGGAACTCGGTCGAGTCGGCGCCGAAGACGATGAGGTGATCGTGTTCGAGAGCGGGGACACCACGATCAATGTGTACCGGTCCAGCTTCGCGGGCACGAACAAAGCCACGGCGCTGACCTGGGCGGTTGATGACGTCGAGGGCATCGTCCGCAGGCTGAAGGCCAAGGGCGTGAAGTTCGAGCACTACGACTTGCCGGACACCAAGCGCGAGGGGGACGTGCACGTCTCCGGGCATATCAAGGTTGCCTGGTTCAAGGATCCGGACGGCAATATCCTCAGCCTCGTCAATCGCTAGGGTGCGTGACCACGACGATGGGACTGTTTCGGCCGAATCAGCGCTTCGGAGCTGCAGATCGTTTCGAACCGGCCGTCAGTGATGATTCAGACGAGGCCAGATCCTTGTGGTAGACGACGAAGTCGCAGGGTGTGGCCAGCAGTGGTGCGAGTTGCGGATAACTTTCATCGATCGTGTCTGATTGCACCGGCCGGTAACCGATGCGTGTATACCAGGTGTGCAGAAACGCCTTGGTCGGATGCGTCCATTCGCGGGGCACCAGCAACTCGAGCTGCATGACGATGAGGTCCCGTCGCCGGCTCGTGTCCTCGGCGAACGCGACCAGCTGACGGCCGATACCTTCTCCACGATGGGCGGGGTCCGCGACGAGCATGCCGAACTCGCCCGTGCGAGCGTCGAGCTGCCGAACACGGACCACCCCCGCGATCCGGCCATCCATCCGGGCCACCGCGATCTCGCCGGCCGCGATCAACTCTGTCATCTCCTTGATGGTTGTGCGAGTGGCGCCCTGGACCCACAGGCCTTGTTCGGCGTCAGTGTAGACGCGGTTCACCAGGTCGGTGATCTCACGGACCAGATCGGTGTCGGCGTCCGCGAGGAGCTCGATTTCAATCGGGGGCTTCATCGAATATCGCTGATCACGTCTTTTGGGAACCGCGCGACACGAGAGTCGAGGTACGGCTCAGTCGCGATCCCACTCAGGAGTCTGGCTGCTGGCGGCTGTAACCGAACCGGGGCTCGGCTGCGGATCTTACGTCGTGTGGTCCACTCGCGCGTAGAGGACGTCCCAGTGATGGTGCTGCTGATCCGCGGTCTCACGTGTCCCGCTGAATGAATCGTCGAGGACGACGCAGTCCTGAATCTTTGGGATGTCGAGCCATCTCCAGCCGCGCACCTGACGGTCTTTTCGCCCAGCTCTCTGTCGCTGATACGCCAACACCTTCGGCGCACCTTCCCGCAGCCCGTAGTCGTGCGGCTCAGCGATTCGCACGACGGACTCGTAGGTAAATCGAATCAGTCGCTTGTTCGCAATCGCGAACCTGAGCTGGCTATCAAGTGTGGGCTCTCGTACGGGTGAGAATGAGAGAACGTTTTTCTTCATCGCGCGCCTCGAGCGTTATCGTCTGCTCGCAGCGATACCGATCTGTTGCTACTGTAGCAGGATGTGGGTCGAGAGGAGATGTCTGGCTGGTGGCATGGGACGCCCCTGCGGCCCGAGGTAAGTGCGCTACCACGCAGCTCGTTGTCGAAACCGGAGCCGCCGCCTCACTCGCCCCATGAACCAGATGTCCATCAACGACGCCCCCGACTTAGCACAATGCTGAACGACAAACTGCATGTGTGTCCGAACCGCACATCGGCAAACGTTGGGAGCCTATACGACGCACGGTCATGACGCCGCGATAGGACGTCACAGTTTGATGAGGACTTGCGATGTCACCAGTTGGTCGCCTAACTCTGCGAGCGTTGCAGCCAGCACGCACTGTTGGTATCGCGGCAATGTGCACGGTGATTCGCGACCACACACTCGGCCTCCGCAGGCTCCGCTCGGAGCGCGACTGACAACGTGCAGCAGTGTGATGTGACGGTACCGCACAACGCAGTTTCTGCAACTTCTCCATTGACAAGACGTTGCAGCGGTCGCATCATCGAGTCTCCCCAGATAATCCCCGGGCCCGCTCGCTAGCGCAGTCCTTCAGCGATAGCACCCGGCTTTGGACGCTCAGTACGCTTGATGGATCCGTTCGTGTCACAGTTGTCGGAACTCTGTCGTGCGCACGTAACCCGCAGCAAGTGGGTCTTCGTCCCGACGCACGCCATCGGCCGCACCATCGGCGAACACATTGCGCTAGGCGGAACGAACTGGCTGAACCCCCGCTTCGTGACGCCGCTCGACATCGCACCTCGCATGGGTGCGCCATTTCTCGTAGAGCGCGGGGCGGATTCGGACGAACACGTCGCACTGGTCTGGGAGAAGGCATTACGACACGAAGGGCCGGTAACGTTGGGTCCAGACATCCCCGCCACTGCCACGCGACCCGGAGGCGCGCTCTTGGGATTCTGCGATTGGATCGAGACGGATTTCGTACTCGCATAGCGGTGGAACAATGAAACCAGACAAGACATCGATTTATGACCTGTTCGACCGGCAACGGCGCTATGCCGTGCCCTTGTACCAGCGCCCCTACGTCTGGACCAAAGACCTGCAATGGCGGCCATTGTGGGGAGACGTTTGCGAGAAGGCTGCCCAAGTTCAGCGGGGAGAGGCGAACGCGCCGCACTTCCTGGGCGCTATCGTCACGAGTCAGCGCCAAGTGTACGGAAACGAAGTCGGTGCATGGGACATCATTGATGGCCAGCAGAGGTTAACGACCCTTCAGATTCTACTCGCCGCATGTCGCGACTATCTCCGTGAGACCGGCGACAAGCGTTTCGACCGTGATCTGGAGAGAATCACTCTGAACGATGGCGTCAGGAAAGAGGCCTTCGAGCGGTTCAAGGTGTGGCCCACGAACGTGGACCGGCCAGTGTTCCAGCAGGTAATCACCGCGGGGTCGGTGGAGGCTGTGCTCCAGGCGTTTCCCGGCCTTCGTGGGAGCCGGAAACGAACCGTTCCCAAGCTCGCCGAAGCCTACCTGTACTTCTATCGTGCGATCGAATCGTTCCTGACGGAGTTCGAGTCGGACGAACCGTCGAGTACGCAGGAGCAACGGGTAGAGAGCCTTTTCGAAACGTTTCGGCGATACATATTTCTT
>DASWZV010000117.1:0-43992 GCA_036407095.1 Vicinamibacterales bacterium
GGCGGCGCGGGTGCTGCACCGCCCGTGGAAGCTGCCGCCGCTGTGGACGCTGAAGAACGCGCCCACAACGGCTTGGAAAACGACAGAACCGTTTTCCACAGCTACCACAGGCACTCTTGACAGACGGTCATTCCATATCAGACTAGCGCGTCCAGTTCGCTCCCTGGTCTTCGGTGCGAAACGTTCGTCCATCGGCTGACGTGACAATCGCATGACGATCGTCTGTCGCTGTGACCGACACGAGATCGATCGGTTCAGGAAATGCGACGCGGGTGAAGCGGAGCCCGTCGGAAGTCACGAGAACAGTGCCCGCGCGCCCGACGATCCAACAGATCGACGGTGCAGGCGACATGCCGGCGGTGAGGACATTCGTCGTGGGCAGCGTTGCCGTCTGCCACGTGGTGCCAGCATTGGTTGAATGTAAGACCTGGCGGCCTTCGAATAGCCAGCGCATCGCCGCGTTCGGGGACGCGATCTCAACGGCGTTCACGGCCTGACGCGCAGTGAATGCGGCCACGTCGCTGCGTGCGCCGCGTCCGGCGGCGACGGCTGCAGGCGGGGGCGTTGGCCGCGTCGGGACAGTCTCGGCGAGGCCGCGGGCGGGTTTTTCGTCGCGCGCTCGCGCATTGGCTTCGAGGGAAATCGTCGCGTCCGCTGTCTGAGCCGCGTTCTGCGAGAGAGTCGCCGCCGCGCTCTGCGGTTGCGGTGCGGCGGGTACCCGCGTCGCATCCGGCTTGGCCGATGCGTTGGCGCGCTCCTTCGGCTCCTCAAAACGCTCGAGGGTTTCTTTCCTTGCGAACGAGTCGGTGGGCGAGAGCACTCGCGAGAGCGCCTTGTCCCGCGATTGATCCGGCGCCGTGGCCGGCGGCGGCGGTGGGGCGGCCGTGCTGTTCTGGGCGCTCTCGCGCTCGCCCGTTGGTGCGGCAGCGGGCAGCGCAGTGAGCGCAGTGGGCGCCGGTTGCGGTCGTGGTGCGGCCACCCATATCGCGAGGGCTGTCGCTGCGGTTGCGATCGGCACGAGCCACTGCAAACGCCATCGGCGCCACAGTGGTTCGCTCGCGATCGGTGGCGGCGACGTGCGGGCGAAGACGACGAGCAGCTGCTGGCACTGCCCGCAGTCGGCGAGGTGGCGTTCGATGATCGCCGCCTCGTCCGGGCGGAGCGCTCCCTCGGTCCAGGCGGCCAGTCGTTCGCCGTCGATGTGTTCGCCCGCGTGCGTGTCGCGCGACGCAGTCACGCGCGCGCGGAGCGATTCGCGAAGCGCCCGATCGATCGCCCGATCGCGATCATCGTCCCGCTGCACCAGAGGTCTCCTTGTCTCTAGAACGATCCTGCACGAGTTCCTTGCCGATGGGGTCGGATCCGAGGAGATCCGCGACGTCGAGCGAACCGGGGTCGTCGACCACCGACGCGAAGCACTCGGCTATTTCGGCGGCGCTCAGCCGCTCGCGCCCGGCCAGCTCCCGCTCGACGGTCTCTCGGATAGTGCGACGTGTCCGAGTCAAGTGACGCGACACGGTAGCCTCATGCTCGCCGAGGGCGCGGCCGATCTGGGCGAGCGTCAACTCCTGGGCATAGTAGCAGGTGAGCCGAAGCCGATCGCGCGGCGCGAGCAGCGCCACGGCGGCTGCGATGGCGCCCCGCATGATCGCGATGTATCGCGCTCGTGCCGGCTCGACGGTCGTGACCGCGGCAGAGATCGCCATCGATGCCTCGTCGTCCGGCAGCGGGTCCAGCCGTCGCTGGCTCCGCAGTCGATCGACGTGACGCTGCGCGAGCACTGCGCGGAGCCACGTGGCGAGGCTGCTTCGACCGTGGAAGTAGCGGAAGTGCGATCGGCGTTCGCCGTCGCGTTCGCTGAGGCCGAAGAGCTCCGCGTAGAGCGAGTCGGCCAGGTCGCGGGCGCCACCGCTCGGATCGATCGCATCGGCGGCGCGGTAGAGAGCAGGCCGATGCTCGCGAATCACGTGCTCCCACGCGGCGTCCGATCCTTCCGCGCATGCGCAGGCGAGCGCGAGGTCTTCCAGATGCAGCGCGTCGAGATACCTCTCGAGCTGACGTCGGTCGGGCGTCTTCTCGAACGCGCGCCGCGCGCTCTCTTGAAGGGCCGCGCCGAACGATTCGAGCGGGAGCGCCCAGCGCTCGGCGCGCGCCTTGGCATGGAGACGCGTCAGCAGGGCCCGGTCGAGCGGTGCGCTCGCCATGATCTTCATTATCGGCCAGGAGATCGCGGAGGGGATGGAGATCGCAGGAGAGCGTTCACGCGGGGATCGCAGAGGGGCAGAGATCGCAGAAGACGCGTGCGAGGGGCGCTTCAAGCCGATCTGGATGGACGGAGGCACGGTTTCGCACGGAGACGCGGAGCAACGGAGGTCAGACGGAGAGACCGCTGCTGGGAACAGACGCGCCGTGAGTGGACCGCCGGCCTACGGCAGCCTACGGCCGGCGCACGGATCGTGAGAGATCAAAAGACCACAAGCCCGTCGGTGTTCAGAGGCTTGTGATCTTTTGATCTCTCACGATCCGAGCCGCGCAACGCGCGGGTCCACTCGCGGCACGCGCGCGCGACCAGGCATATCCTCCGTCCGGCCTCCGTTGCTCCGTGTCTCCGTGCAAAAACCGCTTCTCCCCAACCTCCGTTCACGTACTCTTGACCATTGCATGATGTCTGAAGACGACACAGGTTGAGACATGCCGGACATACTTCAAGACACGCTCGACACGTTGTTCAGTGAGCTCCTCGACGGCCCGGATGCCAAGGCCGCGTGGATGCTCAATGCCGGCGATGTCGGCCTGCTCCGATCGCTCGAGGGACTGACGGCGTCAGCGGCTTCTGCGGTGCCCTCGACCGGCGGTGCCAGCATCGCGGCCCACGTCGATCACGTTCGGTACGGTCTGTCGCTCATGAACCGATGGAGACGGGGTGACCCCGATCCCTGGTCGGCCGCCGATTGGGCGCAAAGTTGGGATCGCTCGAGCGTGACCGATCACGAATGGGCGGCGCTGCGTGAGTCGTTCGCGACCGAGGCGCGCGACTGGCTCGAAGCGCTTCGCACGCCGCGCGAGTACACGACCTTCGAGCTGAACGGCGTGATCGCAAGCATCGCGCACCTGGCGTATCACTTCGGCGCCATCCGCCAGATCGATCGCTCGATTCGCGGGCCGGCGGCTCGCTGAGTCATCGTTCCGCCGGGAGCCTCGGCGCAGGAGCGGTGTCAAATCGATTGCGGCAACCAAAGTCTGAGGAGAGCTGTGAACCGACGCCCAGACCTTCCAGAGTATCCCGCGCGATATGGTCGCTACGTCGACCTGGTCCCCGAGAACGACATCTGCGCCGCGATGGAACAGCAGCTCGACACCACCATCGCGTGCGTCAGCCGGATACCGGAATCGAAGGTGGATTGGCGCTACGCACCAGGCAAGTGGACGACTCGTGAGGTGGTGGGCCACGTGCTCGACACCGAGCGGATCTTCGGATTCAGATTGCTGACGTTCGGTCGCGGAGACGCGGTGACCCTTCAACGCGCAGATGAGGAACTCTACGTGAGAAACGCGGAGTTCAATCGGTATCCGATCGCGGCGTGGGCCGACGAATTCGCGCAGGTTCGACGATCGCACGTCACTCTTGTTCGCCATCTGCCGGCGTCGGCGTGGGACCGGATCGGCACTCTCTCAATCGGCCCCATCTCCGTACGTGCCATGGCGTACGTCATGGTCGGCCATGAGCGGCATCATCTCAGAATCATTCGGGACAAGTACCTGTTTGATGCCAACAGAACTGATTCCTGATTCCTGCAGATTCACCTCGTCTCGACCAGCACGAGCGACGCGAACGCCGTCGCTGCGTCCTGCATGAACTGGCCTTCCATCGAATCCGGCGGCCGCTGTTTGTTCATGGACACAGCCGGCCACGCCCCGGTGGCGGGATCCTGCTTCGCCTTCAGCCACGCGAGCGCTTTCTTCATGCCGGGATGCGATGCCGACACGCCGCCCTTGTGAAGGGCGAACGCCGTGAACGCGGTCGCGTAGGCGTCGCTGCCTTGATGCGCCGGCGCGTCCGGGTGAGTCATCCACGGGCCCAGCGCCTCGAGCGACCACCCACCGTCTGCGCTCTGCTTCTCCAATGCTTCCGACAGCAGTGCGCGGCGGGCACCGTCGGTGAGGAGCGACGGCAGCGTGGACGAGGCCCACAACATCGCGAGCCGGTCGTGGAGCCGCACGGGCGCCGGCGGTTTGGTCAGATACTGCATGAGCATCGTCGCGCGTTTGTGAGCGGTCGAACCCTTGCGATACGACTCGGGCGTCGATCCGAGCGCCAGCGCGCCGAGTGACGCGCCGAAGTAGACCGATTCGGGGTTTTCCCACGGATCGAGGTTGGCGGCGTACCACTTCCACGCGCCCTGGTTCTTGCCATCGGCGTTCTGCAGCGCCCACACCTGATCGAACGCCTTCTGCGTGTGTGCGCTCATTGCCTTGTGGGCGTCTTCATCGGAGAGGAACATCGCCGCGAAGATCGACTCGACCGATTGAAGCGCGGCGGCAGGCTTCTCGCCGACGTGCGAGCGCAGGCGATCCATCAATCCCTTTTCGTACACGGTCGGTGCCTTCTCTTTGAGCGCCTTGCGAAGCGCCGGCCGCGCGAGCAGGTAGGTCATGCCGGTGTGGCACGACACGCATGGACCGTCGGCCGAGAGCGCCGGCTTCCACTCGAACCAGGCCTTCTGACGGCCGTCGAGATATCGCGCCGCGCCTTCCGGACTCCAATCGGCCGCGAAGGACGAGGTCGTCGCAATGAGGACAGCCGTGAGGGTGATGAGAATGCGCACGGTTGACTCCTTCCAGAGGCAGGTCAAAGAGCGTGCCCGCGAGTGTACAGCCTGTCTCGCCAAAGCCGGAGGCGAAGGGGGATTCTACTTCGGCGAGCTCGCCGCTTCACGCGCGTCGATGAGCAGCGCGAGCAGGCGATACAAGCCGTGCACGAACTTGCCATACGGGAGCGTGACGAACAGCGCGAGCACCAGCCCGAGGTGGATGACGAGCAGAATGCCCATTGTTGGCTGATGCCTGAGGAACAGCAGCGCGAGCCCCGTAGCGGCGGTCAGAAAGAGTAGTGCGAGAAACGACTCGTCGAGTCCCCTCTGCACTCCACCGCCGAGCGCCGGATCCCGCTCGCGGCGCAGCAGGAAGAGCCCGGCAGGTCCTACGATCAAGCCACCGCCCCCGAGGGTTCCGAGAATCACGGGCAGGCTCGAATACGGGTAAGGTGCGAGCCAGCCGAACACCGTGTGGTAGATCGCCGCGACGGTGGTAGACGCGAAGCAGAGCAGAAAGCCGTAGAGCGTGAAATGGTGAAACCATCGTCGCCACGGCGTACGGTCCTCTTCGCCTGACACGCAATCGACCGAGGCCGGCTGTAGATGATGGAGCATCAGCGCATCACCAATGGCGCCGGCCCATCGGGGCCCGGACGTCGTCCTCTCGGCGATCGCAAGAACACCAGCCCGGCGTGCGTCGTTGACGTCGCGCCGGAATCGCGTCAGGCCGATGCCGATCGCGACGAGCGAGAAGACGAACACGCTGCCGAACGCGGCCACCAGCACGCCGTGGGGGATGACGGCGTAGAAATCGGCAGAGCGATCGGTCGGCCAGATCTTCATCCGACCCGAACCAAGTGACAACAGCAGCACCACGAGTGCCAACGCTCCTGCAAGCAGGAACGCGGTCCGCACTCCCTGATGATGGAACGATGCGCCAAGCGCGCGCGGCCAGCAGTACTCCTCGTACGACCCCACGCGGATCTCGGCGAGCGTGAGCGGCACGTTGATACCGAACTCGTGCGGCGGCGCATACTGGCACGCGTAGAGACACTCACCGCAGTTGTGACAGAGATTGGCCAGATACGCGAGGTCCGCCTTCGCGAACGACGTGCGACGTTCCATCGCCGGGAAGACGGGGCAGTACTGCTCGCAGTACCGACACGCGTTGCACACGGTCATGACCTGTGCGCCCTGTTCGACGAGATCCACGAGATCAGCTCGCGGCATGCGAGGCGCTTTCTCCGGCAATGCGGCCGAACACCGTGCCGATCGTCATGCCGATGCCGGCGAGGTATCCCGTGCGCAGGATGTTGCCGGCCATGATTTCGCCGGCGGCGAACACGTTGCGCATGGGCTCGCCGGACGAGGCCAGCACGTTCGCGTGCTCGTTCACTCTCAACCCCAGATACGTGAAGGTGATTCCCGGTTTGAGCGGATAGCCCCAGAACGGCGGCGTCTCGATTCGCTGTGCCCAATGCGACTTGTTCACAGCAAGTCCCTCGGTGCGGCAGTTGTCGAGCGAGTCGAGGTCGAATATTCCCGGCCGGACCGCATCGTTGAACGCGCAGACCGTCGCATCGAGCCGATCGGGTGGCAGTGAGAGCGTGGTCGCGAGCGACCGAATCGTGTTCGCCGCAACTGGCGGAAAGACCGACGGCATGAAGCGACCGCTGGCCTTCGCATCGACGATGCAGAAGGCTGTCTGATTGGGTTGACCGGCGATCAGCATTCCCCAACTCGCGTAACGCTTGGGCCAGACGTCCTCGCCCTCGTCCGCGAAGCGCTCGCCACGTTCGTTCACGACGATCCCGAGTGGGATGCAGTCGAGTCTCGTGACGATGCCTCCATCGAAACGCGGGGCACGGGCATCGACCGCAATCGCGTGGCACGCGCGGAAATCGCCGACCGGTCGTGCGCCGGCGTCGAGCATCACCTTGAGCGGCACACCCGTGTTGTACGGAGTGCCGCGCACGATGAAGTTGTCTGCCGCATCGCCCCACGTCTGCTTCAGCCACTCCAGGTTCGACTCGAATCCGCCCGTCGCGATGACCACCGTCTTCGGACGCAGAACCGGTCGCATCGCGCCGATTCGGAGGCGAACGCCGTGGCACAGGCCGTCGATCACATCGAGACCATCGACCATCGTGTCGTAGCGCACGTGGATGCCGAGGCGTGCGGCGGCGGCGTAATAGCTGTTCATGACCGCCTTGCCGCCGCCCAGGAAGAAGGCGTTCGTACGCGCGAGGTGCATCGTGCCTCGCAGCGCCGACTGAAAGCGGACACCGAAGCGCCCCATCCACTCGGCGCATTCGACCGACCGTCGAATGACGAGGCGCGCGAGCGCCTCGTCGGTCTCTCCACCATTGACGCGCAGCAGGTCCGAGAAGAACTCGTCCTCCGAATACCGATCGGTGAGAACCTCCGTCGGGTGGTCGTGCATGCAGCGAAGGTTGCGGGTATGGCGGCTGTTGCCGCCGCGGAATGAACGCGGCGCGCTCTCGATGACGATGACGTGTCTGCCGGCGAGGCGTGCGGTCAACGCAGCCGAGAGCGCGGCGTTGCCGCCGCCGAGCACGGCGACGTCGCAGGTCTCGGGGATCGTCATGAAGCGGCCTCAGCGACTTCGGGCCTCCAGCGTCGAAGCAGCCAGGGGGCCATCAGCACGAGGGCCGCGACGAGCAGCAGCCCCACACAGATCGGCCGCGTGACGAAGACCGTGAGATCGCCTTCGCTGATCGCCAGCTCGCGACGGAATTGCAGCTCCGCCAGCGGTCCCAGCACCAGACCGAGCACCGCGGGCACGAGCGGGATGTCGTACATCCGCATCGCGCATCCGACGATGCCGACGACGAAGAGCAGCACGAGGTCGAGCATCGATCGATTCAGGCTGTAGGCGCCGAGCGAGGCGAGCACCAGGATCCCGCCGAAGAGGAGCGGGCGCGGCACCAGCATGACGCGCGCCCACAGGCCGACGAGCGGGAGGTTCAGCACGAGCAGCATCACGTTGCCGATATAGAGGCTGGCGACGAGCGTCCAGACGAGATCGGGGCGCGAGGCGAAGAGCAGCGGTCCCGGCTGCAGCCCGTATTGTTGGAATGCCGCGAGCATCACGGCTGCGGTGGCAGACGAGGGAAGGCCGAGCGTCAGCAGCGGCACGAGCACGCCTGCGGCTGCTGCGTTGTTGGCCGCTTCCGGGCCCGCGACGCCTTCGATCGCACCGTGGCCGAATCGGTCCGGTGCCTTGCTCAGGCGTTTTTCGATCGTGTACGAAAGAAACGTCGGGATGACCGAACCCCCACAGGGCAGCACGCCCAACGGAAATCCGATCGCGGTGCCGCGCAGCCACGGTTTCCACGATCGCCGCCAATCATCGCTGCTCATTCCGGTGAGCTTCTGCGGCGGCACGTCGCTGGTGTCGTCCTGCCCATGCCGCCACGCCTGATACATCGTCTCACCGACAGCAAAGAGCCCGATGACGAGGATGAGCACGTCGATGCCGTCGAGCAGCTGCGGGATCCCGAACGAGAAGCGCGCATCGCCCGTGAGTTGATCGATGCCGACGAGGCCGAGCGCGAGCCCGAGGAACAGGCTGAACAGGCCGCGCAGCAGCGAGCCGCCGAGCAGTGTCGAGACAGTGGCGAAGGCGAGGACCGCGAGAGCGAAGTACTCGGCCGGCCCGAAGCGAAGCGCAAGCGAGGCGAGCGGCGGCGAGAAGAACGTGAGCGCGATGGTGGCGAGCGTGCCCGCCACGAACGATCCGACCGCAGCGGTCGTGAGCGCGGCGGCGGCGCGCCCCTGTCGGGCCATCACGTAGCCGTCGATCGCGGTCGCGATCGAAGCGGTCTCACCCGGCGTGTTGAGGAGGATGCTCGTCGTCGATCCGCCGTACATCGCGCCGTAGTAGATCCCGCCGAACATGATGAACGCGCTCGTGGGATCGAGCGTGAACGTGACCGGCAGGAGCAGCGCGACGGTCAGCGCGGGTCCGATTCCGGGGAGCACGCCGACTGCGGTGCCGAGCGTGACGCCAGCCAGTGCCCAGGCCAGGTGCACCGGTGTCAGCGCGCTGGCGAAGCCGACGCGGAGGGCGGCGAAGGTTTCTCCCATTCGCTACAACCAGCGTGCGAGCACGCCCGCAGGCAGCTGTAACTGCAGCACGCGAGCGAAGAGGAGATAGGACCCGATCGACAGCGCGATCGCGAGGATGCCGTCGCGCAGCGGATGACGCGCGTCGAACGCACGGGCCGTGAACCAGAAGAGCACCGCGGCGGCGCCGACGAAGCCCACGCGCTCCAGCATCAGCAGGTGCAGTGCAATCCCGACGCCGATCAGCGCCAGCGGACCGAGCTTGGGGAGCGCCGCGCGGGGCGCAGCCGTCTGCGCCGATCGCATGATGCTTCGTCCCGCGGCGAGGCCGAACACCACGACTCCACCGAGCACGATCAACGGATACGGCCCGCTCGACGTCACCGTGCTGCTGCGATCGTGCCCGGCATCGAGCTTGGTCAGGATGCCGCGCACGCGCGGCTCCTCGGCGTCGATGAAGCGCGCGAGCTCCGGTCCGGCGAGGTAGCGATCGAGCCAGCGGTAACGCACGACCATGTCGCGCCACGCTGACGTGTGCACCATGGCATCGACGGTTCGTTCGAGCCGTTCGCGATCCGGCGCACTGATGCCGGGCGGAGCCACGACGGCGCGCCAGTTCTCGAAGGCCACGTCGACGCCCTGTTCGCGCAGCGTCGGGACATCGAGTCCGGGCAGACGCTCCGCGCTCGATATCGCGAGCGCGCGCAACGTGCCGGCTTCCATCTGCGCTTCGAATTCGGCCAGGCCGTTGACGCCGGCCGACACCTGATTGCCGAGGATCGCCGAGAGCGATTCGCCGCCGCCCGAGAAGGCGACGTAGTTGATTCGATGCGGCGCGACACCCTCCGCCTCGGCGACGAGACCGGCGAGCATCTGATCGCTGCCGCCCGCTGAACCGCCGCCCCACGAGATCGATTCCGGCCGCGCCTTGAACGCGTCGAGGAACTCGCGCAGCGAGTGAAACGGCGAGGCCGCGGGCACGGCGATGACTTCGTACTCACCGGTCAGCCGCGCGATCGGCACGACATCGTGCAGTGTGACCGGCGACTGGTGCATCACGATGCCGCCGAGCATGATGAGCCCCGACACCAGCAGCGTGTCGCCGCTGCCGCGCTCCGCCCCGATGAACCGCGCCAGCCCGATCGTGCCGGCGGCACCCGGTACGTTGTCGACCGGCACCACGCGCACCAACCCCGATTGCTGCAACGCCTGCTGCATCGCGCGCGCCGTCTGATCCCATCCGCCGCCGGGTGCAGCAGGCGCCATGAGCCGCAGCTCGTGAAGGGGTTCGCTGGCCACTAGGGTGGTGACGCAGACGAGCAAGGCCAGTACTGCGAGAGCTAACGGAGGTTGCGGAGGAAACGGTTTCGCACGGAGACACGGAGGCACGGAGGTCGGACGGAGGCTGCACGATGTCCGAGGTGCTGAGCCGCGGGTGGACCCGCGCTTCGCGCGGCTCGGATCGAGCGACTCCACGAGATCACAAGCCCACTGTGATCCGTAAAGCTTGTGATCTCGTGGAATCGCTCGATCCGGGCGCCGGCCGAAGGCCGGCGGTCCGCCCGCGGCGCGCGTGTTCCAAGCGGCGGTGCCTCCGTCTGACCTCCGTTGCTCCGTGTCTCCGTGCGAGACCGTGTCTCCGTCGTCTCCGCGTTCCACGGGTGTCTACTGTATCCGGAAGGGCAGCGTCACCGTCTTCGGATCTGGACCCTTGTCGACCGTCTCGAAGTTATCGACTTCGAACGCGCGGCCGATCTGATTGCCGGCACGGTCTTCGAGGATCGAGAGTGCAAGCAGGTCGTAAGCCCCCGCGCGCCACGCTTCGCGGGGTGTGAAGGCCCACTTGGTTTCGTTGGCCTCGATCGAAATATCGCCATCGAGCACCTGACCGCCGCTGCGAACGGCAAGCGCGCGATCGAGCAGGCCGTGATCGATCGGCTCGGGGAAGGTCACCACGAGCGGGGTGCGGTCGCCGGCTTTCGGGACGGCGATGCGCCACTCGGCGGGATCGAGCGGCCGCGTGTCGGCAGGGCCGACGCGGAACGTGCGCGAGTACGCGGCCTTGAGCGGCGCGCCGTTGGCGTCGCTCCATTCGGGCCGCACCGTCAGCGTGTAGCTGTGACCGGCTTTCAGTACGCGACCCATCTGGCGGTTCGGCAGGATGCCCTGCTTCACCCGGCCCGGATCGAAGAACACGGTGAAGCGTGTCCGATCGCGGTTCCAGAATTCGTAATCGAGCGGCAGGAAGGGACCGGGCACTTCCTTGCCATGCTCGTCCAGCAACGCGAGGTACTCGATTCCACTGCGCAGCGCCATCGGCGCGGAGAACTTGATGTACATGCGCAGCTGGTTCTCAGGAAGTACGTCACCCGATGGATAAATCCCGGTGACGACCGTCGACGGAGCGACCTCGCGCTTCGGTACGCCAACGGTCGCAACGAGCGGCTGCGCGCGCCCTCCTTCATTGTCGATGGCATTCGAGGGGTCGAAGCGGACCTCGTACTGGCGACCCGGGTCGAACGGAAAGAGCGGGACGAAGGTGATCGCATCCCCCGCGATCGTGTAGCGGCCGAGCACCGGCGGGGACTGTGCGTCGACTGCCACCCGCAGGACCGTCGGCCATCGTTCCGGCGTGAGCTTCGCTCGATTCAGCGAGGTGATCGTGTCGGTCGGCAGACCGGCCACTTCGACGAAGGCCGGCCCCGTCGATGGAGTCGTGAGTCGGATCCGTGGCGCCGCTTCGTGTGTGGTGGCGGGCCGGCTGCAGGCCGCGGCGCTGGCGAGCGCGCTCGCGAGCACCGCGACACGCAGCGCGGAGAGGGTCACGGCAGCGGTACGACCTGCAGGTTCAGCGCGCCCGAATCCGAACGGGCGATGACGATCGAGTTCTGTGCGTCCAGCTGTTCGAGCTGCTCGACGCCCTTCATGCTCGCGATCGTCTCGTAGGCAATGCCCGCCGTCTCGGTGGAGACCGGCGCGGTAATCGCAGACGCCGTACCGAAGGTCCCGGTCGGTATCTTCATCACGCCGCGGCTGTTGTTCGACATCAGCAGGAACTCTTTGCCGTTCTTCTTGTAGAGGATCATGTCGAGCGGCCGGTTGCCCGCGCCGAGCTCCGCGATCGTCGTCCCGCGCACCTTCTCGCCAGGCTTGAGGCTCGACACCGGGAACTTCACGAGCGGCGTGCAGAGATAACTGGCGATCAGATACGGCTGGCCGTTGAGCATGTACGGCAGGAACGTGTAGACCGGCGACCGCGTTTCGAGCTGCCCGTGGTTGCCGTGGAAGATCTCGACGCTCGTGCCGCGATCGATGGCGTTGAACGGATACGAGACCGAGCGCAGCTTCGAGCTGAACTCCTCACTCGAGAGGCCCGCTATCCAGAGGTGCCCGTCGGTGAACGCCATGTCGGTGACTGCATCCGCCCGCGCGCTGCGGCGCGCGTTCGGGTTGGCCGCGGGCGCGTTCGGGAGCTCCAGCTTCGAGAACTTCATCGACTGCAGCGAGACGAGATCGATCGTTCCCGCGCCGTCGACGCGGAAGAGCGCAGGCGCCGCGCCCGCTCCCTGTCCGCGCATCACCGAAATGAAGGCATTCCTGGACGAGGGATTCACGGCGAGATCGGTGATCGTGATCTCGCGCGGCCCGGTGCCGAGCATGGCCGCGATCTTCTGATCGATGCCGTCGAGCCCTTTCGCGCCAGGCACCGCACCGCGGGCCTGCGTGGCCAGATCGAGACCGTAGATCGTCGCTGCCTGATTGTCAGCGGCGAAGAGCGTGCCGTCGGGACCGAACGCCAGCGGCCCGATCGACGTGAGCGTTGGTCCGAGTCCGCTTTCCGCGATTCCGCGGGCGGAGGATGGAGCCCATGAAGTCGCCACCACGAGGACGATGAACACCCAGAGCTTCAGTCGCACAGAGCGCATGCGGTGCCTCCCCTTTTTTGCGTGACTAAAGTAGCACTGATCGAGGACCGGAGGGGGTCGGAGAAAAGGGGAGAACACGGAGATAACGGGGGAAACGGAGGTCCTTATTTCAGGAAGGATTGAATCCGTTATCTTCGTTTCCTCCGTGTGATCGGAATCTCCGTTCCCTCCGTGTCCGGCTCTACACCGGTTCCAGGATTTCGCCCGCATCATCAATCCGGGCGAGCGGCACGCGAGGATTGTTGTGCGGCCGATCGGGTGTACCGGGATCGAGCCTCACGCTCGTGTGCAACAGATCGGTATCGAAGATGTGTCGTGGAGGGCCGGCTTCGACCTTGTGATCGCTGCACTGCTGGGGTAGTGCCTGGAGGGTCTGGTTGGCGGCGATCGCTGCCGGATCGATCGGCAGCCCCTCGCGAACGGCGCTGTGATACAGCCAGTTGAGCGCAATCCAGTTCAGTCCGCCGTTGCCGTTCCCGCCGCCGACATCGGAGTGGACGCCGCGAAACCAGACCTCACGCAAGCGCCCTTTTCCATCGAGGCCGTGACCGAGCCGCGTGAGCGGAAAGAAAAGTCGCCTCTCGTCGAGCGCCATCGCGTGATAACAGCGTGTGACGTTCGGTGGAAACTCCAGGTCGTGTCCGGCGTTGACGAATCGTCCTGGAAGCCCGAATTCTCCGACCACGTCCCAGAGGCCCATGAAGCGGATCACCACGCGCGGCAGCTTCTTGGCGACCTCGTTGCCGAATGACAACGCGAGCGCCGCGCCGCGGCTGAAGCCGATCACGTCGACGACCTCGTCGCCGTTTTCGATGTTGTTCTCCAGGCGATCGATCATCTGGCGAACGCGGCGATGCCCGCCGATGCCGAAGGCTTCAGCCGTCTTGTCGCCGATGAACGTGCGCGCGCGGGTGCCGATGCCTTTCAGGTACAGACTCCCGAGCGGTTTGCCCGGGTCGTCGTTGCGAGTGGGATCCTGATAACCGCGAAAGAAATCGAGGACGTTGCTGTCGCGATCGTCGCCGTCGCGGTCCTCGTTGCCGGTGCCATCGAATGCATAGAGCGCCATGCGGGGACCTCCTGCGTTCTCGTGAAGAGTAACGATCGGCTGCGTCCGATCGAACACCCTTTTCGGCAGAATGTGATCGAGCGTGCAGGAGGCTGGCGATTGGTGCGGGTCCGTGAAGACACATCCGCGCGCTACTTGCGTGCGGGCGCCCGGCGCTTCAGCTCTTCAGTCCAGTTCAGAACGATCTGCATCGACGTCACCGGCCGGTCGGTGGGCGGCACGAATCGAAGCAGCAGGAACCGCTTGCCATCGGGGCTGACGTTCCAGCTTCTGATCGGCACGGTGTTGTCGTACTCGAACGTCTTGTTCTCGAACAGCAGGCGAGGAGTGCCGGTGCGGAACGGCAAGAGTGACGTCACGGTCGCGGCAAAGAACTGCTGCCGATCGGCGGGCGCGGCTCTGTAGAACAGCTCGCGTCCATCAGGCGACCAGAGCGGCTCGAATCCCCCGTTGGTCGACACCCGGATTTTCTCGCCGGGACCTGGATACGGTTGAACATAGACTTCCTGGCTTCCGGACTCAGTCGACACGTACGCCATCAGCCGGCCGTCTGGTGAAAACTCCGGGTAGAACAAATTGAAACGCGATTCCAGGAACGCTGTCGGCTTGGCGTCGCCCTGCGTCGGGAGGACCCACACGCGGTTTGGCTCGCCTTGCTTCAGAACAGCGAGGCCATTCGAACCAGGCGCCCAGGACCCCGGGTTCTGCGGCCCTTCGACGGACTTGACGGGTTGGGGCGTGCCGCTCCCGTCCGCGGCCAGCGTGTAAAGGCCGCTGTCCTTCGGCCCGACGTTCATGAAGACGGCCAGGCGCTTGCCGTCGGGTGACCAGACGGAGTTGCCGGCGCCATCGAACGTGAGGCGTGTCGGTGCGCCGCGAGCGACGTCGTAGACCCAGAGATCGGTGCCTCGGCCCACGCCGCTTCGGATCCCCACTGCGATCTTGTCTCCGGCTGGCGAGAGACGTGGAAAGAGGTACGGGCGAACCGGCGCCGCAGCAAGCGGCTCCGCGACACCTTTTCGATCCACCCACACGAACGAGCTCTCCAGGAACTTCCCGACGCCACCGAGGATGTACGCGAGCGAACCGGTGGGCGAGATCGCATACTGTCCGGCCCCGGTTTCGTCGTTACCGTTCGGCGCATTGATGCCGTGCATCACGCCTTCGATGAGCGCCACGGGTTGTCCCGTGATCTGCAATGACGCGATGTCGAACGGCACCGCCATGAGCGTGCCGAGCTTCATGTAGACGACCTGACCGGTGTCGACGTAGCGCGCGTCGGTTCCACCCTGAATGAGCACGCGCTGCTGACCGGTATCGAGCGAGCGCAGCAGAATGTTTGCAGTGTCCCAGCCGATCGTCACGCTCGTGAAGAGGAGTGCTTTGCCTCCTGGCAGCACGTGCGGAAGCAGATGACGTTCGCCTCCATCGGGTTTGGTGACAGCCTCCGGCATGCCACCGGCCGACGAGACTTTGAAGATCCCGGGACGGGTTGCATAGAAGATCGTTCCGTCCTCTCCCCAGCTTGCGCCGAAGCCGCGTCCGGTTGCGGCGTTCGGGATCGTGACCGGCGGTCCGCCCGCGACCGGGATTTTCTTGAGCGTGCTCTCCGCCCTTGTTTCCGTCCAGAAGGCGATCCACGCCCCATCAGGTGAGAAGAAGGGGGCTGCCGCACCCTCGGTGCCTGGAATCGGCGTGGCCTCAGCGCGATCGAGCGAGCGGCTATACAACTGTCGCGTGTTTTCCCGCACGCCGACGAACACGAGCGACCGGCCATCCGGCGCAATCGACATTGCCGTGCGAGCGGGACGGGTCGAGGCAGTGGATCCCACGAGCTGTTCGGCTGGCAGCACGCCCGTTTGCAGTTGCGTGACGAGAGCGTCGCGTCCGGCCGATCGAGGGATGACCCATCCGATCGCGACGCCAAGCACGAGCGCCATCGCTGCAACAGCCCACGGCAGCAACTCACGCCGCGAACGGGTGACCGGCTTTGGCGCCTCCGACGCCGTCGCGCGCACGTCGGTCGCGAGCAGGAACCTTGCCGCCGCGAGATCGCCGATTCGAACCGCGCGATCCTTCTCGAGGCACCCCTTGATTAACGCGATGACGACCGGGGGAACATCGAGAGGCAGCGCACTCCAGTCGGGCGTGGTCTTCATCACGGCCGCAATGAGGTCCGCCAGATCGTCGCCAGGGAAGGCGCGTCTGCCCGAAAGCATTTCGTACAGCACCGCGCCAAACGCCCACACGTCGGTCCGCTTGTCCACCGACTTGCCACGCGCCTGCTCGGGCGACATGTACGCGGCGGTGCCGAGAATCATGCCGACACCGGTCATGGCCGCGGGGCTGATCAGCGTCGGCGATTGCGACAGCGCTGGAATCGCGCGATTCGATTGGGAGTCCTGCTCGCCGGGTGCCACGAGCTTCGCCAGCCCGAAATCCAGCACTTTGACCGTGCCGTCGTCGCGCACCTTGACGTTCGCGGGCTTCAGGTCGCGATGCACGATACCCTGCTCGTGTGCAGCTTCGAGAGCGGCCGCGATTTGCTGCGCGAAGGCGAATGCTTCGGTGACGGGGAGAGGCCCCTGCTTGATGCAGTCGCCGAGCGTCGGGCCTTCGACGAGCTCCATGACGAGGCCGTGAACCACTGGCCGGCCTGGCTCCGCGTCGCGCGCATCGCTCGACGAAGCTTCGACGGCCCCGTAGATCTGGGCGATGTTGGGATGATTCAGCGACGCGAGGAGCTCGGCTTCGCGCTCGAATCGCGTGACTCCATCGGGAGTGGCCAGCACAGATGGGAGGATCTTGATCGCGACCTGCCGTTTGAGGCGCGTATCGACTGCGCGATACACCTCCCCCATGCCGCCAACACCGAGTGGAGCGATGATTTCGTACGGTCCGAGGCGCGCACCGGCAACGAGGCTCATGCCGTCAACGTAAGCCCCGGCATTGTAAACGGCTTTGTTGACGAACCCCGGCGACGATTTACTGCTGCTCCACCTTGTAGCCTTTGAGCTTCAG
Organism: Vicinamibacterales bacterium; assembly: GCA_036407095.1. Lineage (GTDB taxonomy): Bacteria > Acidobacteriota > Vicinamibacteria > Vicinamibacterales > UBA2999 > Gp6-AA40. Next base: position 16,920 of record DASWZV010000117.1, read on the forward strand.
GAGATTGACCAGACCGTCAGGCCCCACCATGTGCGCTGCGCCGACGACGACGAAGCATGGCTTCGGTTGGGTCAGGCACTTTTCGAGCTGCGGAATCCAGTTGCGGTTGCGTTCGACGATCAGTGAGGTGTAAGCGGCAGGATACGCAGTAAACGAGGCGCGCTCGAGCTTCTCCATGGCGGCGGTATCGCCACGCTGCCAGGCGGTGATCATGCTCTTCAGCTCGACGCTTTGCGTATCGAGCTCGGTCAGCGTGCTCCGGAGCATCTGCTCCTGCAGCGTGTCGGGCATCTTGTCGAAGCGATCAATCTGGAACTCCGCTGTCTCGAGTCCGATGACCGTCTTCTTCGCCGCGGTCGCCTTGTCGTAGAAATACTTGTCGAGCCCCAGCGCGACGTCGAGACCAGCCTTCTGCGCTTCGAGCGCGGTCAGCATCAGCATGACCATCCACGGCTTCATCGGCCGGAACATCTCCACCGGAAGCCCTGTCTTCTTGAAGTGTTCGTTGACGAGCGCCGCCGTCTCTTTCGAGACGACGCCCTCGAAGGTCCGGCCGTCGTTGTACATCCCCTTGGCCAGGAGCATCGGGGCCGCGCTCAGCGACTCGGCCTCTGCGAGATTCAGCTCTTCGACGAGCGTGCCCGACGCGTCGAACGCCTTCTCGAACGGAGCGGGAAGCGGATACGCATCGGAGCCGAGCGCGTGCACCGAGCCCGCCAGATACATCACGTTCGCACCGGAGCGGACGGTCCACAGGAAATGCTTCCCCGTTGCCGGCGCCTGTGCGGCTGAGCTCGTCGAGACGAGCGCCGACGTGCAGATCGCGACGAGGAGCAGACGGGCAGTACGGATTTTCATGTCTCCAAGTATCGGCCAGGGAGGCGATCAAGAACACTCGTAGGTCAAAGGTCAAAGGTCAAAAGTCAAAGGTCAGGTCAAAGGTTCAGGTGTAGGTCCAGGTGACAGGTGCAAGTGCTTGGGACCTGAGACTTGGCACCTTTGACTTTACCTTTGACCTTTGACCTTTGCCCTACGATGGGTGCCTCGCCGTTACGCAGGAATGTGATAGCGCGCAAGCAGCGCAGTGGCGTCGTCTTCGCCCCCATTCCGCATCGCGAGATCGACGAGCGTGCCGCACAGCTCGTCGGGAGGTCGGCCCGACGAGAGGATGTCGGACATGGTGTTCTCGTCGACGTTGTCGGTGACGCCGTTGGAGCACACCAGAATCAGATCCGAATCCTCGAGCCGGAAGTTCCCGACGTCGACGTACGGCCCCGACGATCCCGACATGCCGATGGTCTGTTCCAGGAAGTGCGTGAGATCGCGGGTCAGGACGGTGACGTCGACCAGCGGCGCGCGCGAGGAGGCGCGGGTCCCCCGTGACGCGATCGTATGATCGCGGGTCAGCTGCGTCAGGTTGCGGTCGCGGAACAGATACGCGCGTGTGTGTCCCACGTGCGCGAAGAACAGTTGATCCCCGGCGCCGAAGGTCCCGGTCAGCGATGTCTGGAGGTTGGGAACCGGGCCTTCGATCGACTCCCGGTGCAACGCGAGATCGACATGCCGGAAGAACCGGTCGGCTCTCGTTCTGATCTCGTGCTCGATCTCATCGTCATCGATTCTCAAGTGCCACTTGCCGAAGTAGACGAGCAACCGCACCAGCGTGGTAATCGCTGTTCGCGCGGCGGCTTCGCTTTCGACCGCGCTGCCGAGTCCGTCGGCGACGATCATGCCGTAGCCATACTCGTCGAAGCGGCCGCCAATGACGTCGGCGGGAAGGCTGGTGATGAGCGCCTCCTGACTGCGGCCCAGGCGGGCGATGAGATGATGGTCTCCGTTGACCCTGTGATGGCGCCCTTTGGCGCACTGCGCTCCGAAGTCGACGTGCGCTCTCGCCGAGAGCGGGAGCGCACCAAATTCACCAACCGTTCTGCAATCAGTCTCAGCTCGCGCCATGATCCCTCCGGTCTACTCGCTCGTTCGCACGTGGCTAGCGCCGTCGACCACCACCGCCGCGCGGAGCCGACCTGGCACCGCCGCCGCTGGGACGATAAGTGCTGCCTCCGCTGCGCGCGCCGGCACCGGCGTCACGCGTGCGCTGCGCGCCCTCTGCGCGCGCCGCGGAATCACGATTGAGTTGACCGACGGTGTCGGCGCGGTTGCCGCCGAGCCCCTGTGCGTCGCGCGTGCCGGCGGTGGAATTCCAGCTTCCGCTTCCGTTGTTGTACTGCTGCCACCCGCCGCCGTCTCGCTTGTAGACGTTGCCGTCGCGGCCGGCGTAGATGTCGCCGCTTGCGGATCGCGCGACACCCGAGGTGCCTCCCGGGCCGACTCGCGTCACTGCCTCGCCGCCCCGACTCGTCTGCGTCGAGCGCGTGGTTGTGCCGGTCGCACGGTTGGTCGCTCGTTGCGTGCTGGCCCACTGATCGCCGCGCTGCACAGCGGTTGAGCCCCAGCTGCCGTACACGTTCGAGCCCTGCCTGGTCGCGCCGACTGCTCCAGTGCGCGGGTTGTAGGCAGAGGCCGCAGCGCGTGAGCCGTACGGACCGTACGCGGCGGCACCTCGCGCGTAGGTTCCGGTCCGCGGGTTGTAGCGCGCGCCCACACCGGCTCCGCCGTACGGACCGTACGCGCTGACGCCGCGACCGTATGCACCGGTCCACGGGTTGTACGAGGCATGATAGCCGTAGGTCGGATAGTAGCCACGATACATGGGATAGAAACCGCCGTACGCGACGTAAGGCGGGTAGTACCATCCCGAGCCCCACACGGCGCAGCCCCACGCGACCATCATGCCGGTGTAGGCCGCGGCCGTCGCGAAGACGACCGCATCGTCGCTGTTGTCTTCGACGGTGACGTAGGTCACGTTGTGAGCCGGTGAGCTGATGGGGATTTCGTAGATCTGCCCTGGAACCGATCCGGTGACTTCCCACGGGCCTTCCGGACTTCTCCCCATGAACCACACGCCCTGGAAACACATGTAGTACAGATCGCCGACTTTGATGATGTCCTTGTCGGTGTTCGTCGCACGTGAGACGGTGGTTTTCTCGATCGGCTCGAACTTGGGTTCACCGTCGTACTCGACGTCAGGCGCTTTGATCTCTTTTTTCGAGACGCGCGCGGTCTGCGGAATCTGCGCGAGCAGCACAGCCTCTGCAGCCTGATCGGTACCCGGCACGGACGCAAGCACGCGAGAGCGATCGTGCGAAAGCGGGATCTTCTTGAAGTCCTCCGGCAGGTCCGGTGTCGCGAACGTCCACGGTCCGGTGTAGTTGGGCGCACTGAACCACCGCCCCGAGATGAGGAAATAGACGGGACCGGTCGTGCCCATTCTGAACACGTCGCTCTCGGTGTTGCTCACCCACTGCAGCCGGGTGCCCATGACCGGCACGTACTTGGGCTCACCAGTGAGGAGAATCAGCTCCGCTGGAATCGTGCTGACGAACACTTTCGGCACCGCCGACGACTTCAGTGACTTGCCCGGCACCGCTTCCTTCACGTCCTTCCAGTTGTCATCGGCCGGCAGGGTCTTGAATGCGTCCGGCAGCTTGCTGACTGGCATCCATGCGCCCTTGAGGTCGTTCGTGGTGAGCCAGCTGTTGTCGTAGCGGAGGTAGTACGTGTTGGTCGGTACGAGCTGGAAGAGATCCCAGTTCGTGTTGACCGCGTACTTCAGGTCGTTGTCCTTGATTGGGCTCCAGATCGGATCGCCGTCCAGATTCACCAGCACCGCCGGTCCCGCGCTGTAGAAGATCGTCGGCGGATCGGCCTTCACGCCGTCCATGTTCTTCGGAATGAGCTGGCTCTTGTCGAGCCGTGCGAGAACCCGGTCGAGTCCGAGCACGAATTCGCCCTGCGGCGCCGCTTTCTGAATGAGATCCTGAAGGTCGTTCACGATCTCCTTCTGCACCTCGGGCTTGACACCAGGGAAGTTCGATTCGGTCATCTTGAGATCGGTGAAGTTCACCAGACGCTGATCGACCGCGACCGATGTATCCGCCTCGAGCTTGATCGTTCCGAGATCCGGCTTCTGTGCGCCGACAGCCGTGTGCGAGACGGCCGCGTACATCACGATCCGCTTTTGTCCGTCCCAGCTGGCGACCTGCGGCTGAAAGATCCGGAGCGCGCCACCCTTCGAGGTCGCGAAATCGCGTGGCCACCCGCCATCGTTCGGCTGAGCCGATGGCTGTGGTGGGGACGTGGCCGGCGCCGGTGCTGGCGCAGGCGCCTGTGCGTTAATCAGAGGGGCGAGAGGCGAGAAGAGCACACCGCACAGGGCAATGAGTGCGGCGGCTTGAGACGAGTATCGATGCATACGTATAGTCGCTTCCCGGAGGCGTTGGAGTAGCCGCGAAGAAATAGCAGGTCCTATGCCACGCCTGATCAAGAAGCTCAGCCGAGTCCAGAACGAGCCTGCACACTCCCAACTCCCAACCTCCAACTCCCAAGAATCGGTCTTGGAGCCGGGGGTCGAACGTTGGGCGTTCCGTCAAAAAGTCCATCCAGTTGATACGACGACGCCGTCGTCGTTTTTGTCGGCCGCGGGATTTGGTGGGCGGCTGGATCGCCGGTCTTGAACTCGAGGCGTCCTCGATCCAGTCGAACCACCTCGCCTGTGATCCGATCGCGGCTGGCCAGCATGACGACGTCGATGCATCCTCGTGCTTCGACAACCGCGCGGACGGACACACAAGGGCGATCGCGGCCATCGCCCTCGCTCGCCTTCGCCGAGCCGGCACGACATCAGAAGCGGGCCGTCACGCCGCCCGAGAACTCGAATTGATTCGCATACTGCGGATTGCCGACTGCGTAGCATCCCCAGAAGGGGTCGCACCACCAGCCGCCCGGGTCGGTCTTGATGTACGTCGGTGTGAAGCGGAGCTGCGCCATCACACCAAGGACCTTGCCGGGATAGGCCCTCACGCCACCGCCCCACGTGCTCGAGAAGCGTGTGTCACCGCCGATCGGGTGATTGACGCCCGCGACGAGCGCGTCGAACGAGCTGTAGCTCGTGGCGCCAAACCCGCCGAACAGGTACGGCCGCACGACATGTTCGGGGTCGCCGAAGTTGTATTCGACGATCCCGTGATACGTCCTGAGGTCCCAGTCGGCGACCTCGCGATCGGTCCCGTCGCCCAGGACGAATTTCGATTTCTGGTTCGTGAACATGAATCCGACGGCGACGTGATCGGTCGCCATCACATTGACGTTGAAGCCATACGACCAGGAGTCTTTGGGATCGACGCGGTCGTAGACGTTTCCATCACCGGCGACGATCGGGTTGCCATCGACGCCGTCGGAGAATACCCAGCCGAAGAAACCACCGACGACGACATGGCCGGTGGATTGTGCGACGGTCGGCGCCGTCGCTGCCAGCATCAGCACCGAGATCGTGAGAGCGATTCGTTTCGACATGATGATTGGTCCTCAACGTGAAGCGCCGCCCGGTGCTGCGCGTGTGCCGCTCCGGGCGACCGCGTAGGTCTTACCTCTTGAACGCTGCGAGGGGATTACCGGCGAGCGCATTGGAGATCTGGGTGATGGCGCGCTGCGCACGGACGCTGTTGCCGGCGTCATCGAGCGGCGGGGAGATGACGGCGATCCCGAATTTACCTGGTGACACGGCGATGATGCCGCCGCCCACCCCGCTCTTGGCCGGAAGCCCGGTGCGATAGAGCCACTTGCCCGAGTCGTCATAGAGGCCGGCGGTGGCCATCACTGCGAGCACACCCGGGACCTTGTTCACATCCATCACCTGTTTACCGGTCACCGGGTTTCTGCCGCCGGCGGCGAGCGTGGCCGCCATCGTCGCAAGGTCCCTGGCGTTCACGCCGATCGAGCACTGCCTGGTGTAGAGATCGACCGCCTGCTGCCAGTTGTTCTTGATGTAGCCGTAGGCGTACATCAGCGCCCCGATTGCCTGGTTGCGCTGGTTGGTATCGGATTCCGACTTGTAGACGTCCTGCAGCACGCTCAGTGAGCGGCCCGCGAAGTCGTTGTGGATGCCGAGGATCTTCTTCCACACCTCGTCACCGGTCTTGCCGATCACCATGCTCGTCGCCGAGATCGCGCCGGGGTTGACGAGCGGGTTCATCTCGGGCGCGCCGGTGCCGACGGTTGTCTTCACCGCTTCGACCGCGATGATCGAGTTGAAGCGTGCGCCGGTGGCGTCGACGCCGATGCGCTTCTCGATCGAGTCGAGCCCCTGCTCCTGGATGACCTGCGCCATGGTGAAGACCTTGGAGATCGACTGAATCGACACTTCGGTCTTCACGTCGCCGGCGGTGAACACCTTGCCGTCGACCGTAATGAGCACGATACCGAACAGATCGGGGTTCACTTTCGCGAGCGCGGGAATGTAGTCCGCGTTCTTGCCTTCCTTCAGCGCCTGGAACTTGCTGAACGCGCCGTTGACGACGGCCTGCGGGTCGCTTTGCTGCTGAGCGCCGAGCGTGAGCCCACAGACCACGCTCGCCGCGATCGCGCTGATCCAGAGTTGTCGACGGCGCGCGAGACTTCGTTGCATGACCCTATCCTCCGAACTTCTGCGAGAAGTTGTATTTGAACGAGAACTGCAGCTTGTAGCCGTCGTAGCTGAAGCCGTCGGAGAAGTTCACGCGCCGGCCCCACTGGAACTCGCCGCCGAACATCACGCCTGCGATCGGCGTGTAGAGCAGATTGCCGAGCGCGTAGTGCCCGGTCTTGAACGCGCTCGGTGCCTGGCCGTCGCTGTTGTCGTTGTTCTGCCACGAGTACCCGATCGCGCTGGTGTAGTGGTCGCCCCATACGTGGTCGATGAACGCGGAAAGGCCCTGAATCCCGAGCGCCTCGCCGACGACCGGTGTCACCAGATTCCCCGGATTGCGCTTGATGCCCACGTCGACAGGCGAGTCGTTCATGTAGTTCTGGACGCCTTCGCCGAACACATACGCAAGACGAACGACATCCTTCGCAACTTTGATGTTCGAGCTGAGGTTGATCCCCCACCCGGTTGTATGGCCGGAGAGATCGAACTGATCGGCGAGCGTGTCGTCCCAATTGATCCGCCGAAGCGCTCCCGCTGCTCTGAGGTAGCCCCACGTGCGCCCCCACTTGTAGGCAGCTGTGAGATCCGGAAGGGGGAAGCGACCCTTGATGTTCTGCAGCTCGATGCGGTCGGCCAATGTTCCAGGGTCGCCGCTTGCACCGGGGCGCTCCAGTGCGAGCATGAAGTTGGTGTCGCCACGGACCGGTGTCCACCGCACCTGAACGTTGCGATACCAGACAAGGCCGGTGGGCCCCCAATACTCGAGCGAGTTGGGAAACGAGTCGGTATCGACGAACGGACTCCAATATTGCCCCGCCCCGATCGCGCCGATCTCGCCCCAGGCATGCCGCAGACGGAACGTCGTCTGACCTTCATCGACACCGACGCCGAAGAGCTCGAATTCGAAGATGGTCGTGATGTCGCCGAAGTCGGTGTTCGGTATGCCGGTTTTGAAGCCGAAGCGTGTCTGCCGGACCCCGGCGAACGTGCTGTAGTTTTCGCCGAACTGGCCCGGCGATGAGGGCAGCTTCGTGACCCGCATCGTGTCGAACCAGTTCGGATCGATGGTCCTGAAGTTCTCGCCGATGTCCAGCATCGCGAAGCCGTAGACCTCCGCCGACGGCTTCGTCTCCTTTGCCTGAGATGAATCCTGCGCGTGCAGACTGCCGGCCGATGCGGCCAGCAGCACAACCACGAGAATCAGCTGACGTGTGCTCGTTCCCATGCTCGTACCCTCTGCCGTGCGGCATCGAACAGTCGTTCGTAATTGGTTTTCCGAACCTTCACGCTGGCGTCGTTGGTGAGCTGCTTCCATATCGGGTCCCACATGTCGAAGACGGCGTAGTAGGGAGCAGGGCCCGCGGGTGCGACCGTGTCGGTCCCGAATAGAAATCGATCCGGGTAGCGGTTGAGGATGGTGACGACGCGCGCGATCGACTGGGGGGAGGCGATCGCGTACTTCGCGACCTCGTCCCAGGAGATGTCGAAGCTCACATGATTGAGCTCTGGGTCGCTCAGCATCGCCTCGACGATGTCGAACTGCGCGGGGTTGCGCTCGGCGGCCGTCGCCGAGATCTGCACCGGATGCACGATCCGCCCGAGGCCGACGTGCGCCCAGATGGTCGTCGTCTTCGGATGACGGCGCAGCAGCGCCTTCATCTGCGACAGGTAGGCGGGCTCGGTGTCCTGCTTCGCGAACGGGACGTCGATGTCGTTGTGAATGAGCACGACGAGGCCGGCCTCCGCCGCGAAATCGAAGATGCGATCGAGTGCGGGGTTGGTGAGACTCGCGGTCTCGCCGGCGACCTTCGACGACACGAACTCCTTGTGAATCGTGAACTCGCCAATGCCCGAGAAGACACCGGGGAACGTTCTCAGCACGCGGCGGATGTGATCGACGCCGTACATGTCCGCCGGATTGAAGCCGGTGATCATCGGGTCGAAACGAGCTTGTTCGTCCTTCGAGAGCGATCGATAGGCGCTCGCGATGTAGGCGTCCGTGAAGGAGTAGTAGTAGAGCGGCGCGTCGGTCTGCAGGTAGTAGGTTGGCGCAAAGTCGCCTGAGTTCTGATACGACCACATCTGCTGCAGCGGGATGCCGAACAGCGTCGACCGGCTGACGCGCGTCCCCATGATCTTCAGAAACTCGTGGACGTCGATGCCTTCCTGCACGTAGTTCGTCAGGTGAAAGTGCGAGTCGTTGAACTCGGCCGGCGGGGTCTGCGCCGCCAGCTGCTCAGCGGTGCGCGCGAGGATCCAGATCAGGAGGAGCGTGACGGGCCCCAGCGCGAGCGAGTTGGGGTGGCGTCCGATGTGACGAATCATGCTGGTCACCTTCCTTCGGCGGCAGCGCTCAGAAGAACACCGAGAAGGCGACGGACACGGTGGTCCCCTCCTGGCCGCCGGTGTAGTAGCCGAACGTGTCTCGGGATTCTCGTGATGCTCTCAGTCGCTGTAAGCGCCGCGCGGTCCGAACTCTTTCGTCGTCGGCATCCACGACGCCGAGGCACCAGTCGTCAGCCGCGCGCATTCGCAGCGAGATCCTGAACGTCGAGCTGGGACACATGTCGTCACACGAACCTGAGCACGCTTCGTACCGCCCAGCCTTCGAGACGACGTTTCAGAGGTGATGTGGTTTCCGAGATTTTGTGCGCGAGAAGCGCGCGACGACCGCAGACATGAGCGCGGTTTCGTGGCTGCGCGCTGGTCTGACGCGACATCTCGCGGGAGAAGTCACGAGATTCAGCGGACTTGGTCCTTCGTTCTTGGTGCTTGGTCCGTCCTTGGTCCTTGGTCCGCTCCCCGGCTCAGCGGACTAAGGACCATGGACCGTGTACGGACAAGGAACTAAGCACCAAGGACCAAGGACGACGTTACGACAACGACGACGTTATGGAACGACGGCGATCGGTGCCTGCCAGAAGGCGACCTTCTGACCGGTCGGCTCGAGCACCGTGACCTGGCAGTCGTAGCGGCCGACGTCGAGACCTTCGAGCGGGATGCTGAAACGCAGCGGTACCGCTTTCGATTTCACATCGATGCCGTCGACGATCTGCAGCGGCTCGGTCTCGAGCACTTTCGCGCCCGCGTGGAAGAACGTGACGAACGCGACCATCGGCTGCGTGGTCGTCTCCTTCTGCTGGTAGGCCTGCAGGAACACGTACATGTCCTTGCTCTTGCTGAACACGCGGGTGACGCTCGGGAAGAGCTTCTGGTTATCGAAGACGAACGGATGAGTGAGCTGCGCGGCGCCCTTCTGCACCGTGAGCAGGGCTTCGGTCATCGGCACGCGCTGGCTCGACAGCACCACTGAGCTGATCGGCAGGCGCTTTTCTTCTTTCATCAGATTCGGGATCGTGAATGCGGCCTGATAGGTGCCGATGCGTCCGGTCTCGGAATCGCGCGCGAGCAGCTTGAGCACGTACTTACCGGGCAGCAGCGTGAAGCCGGTCTCGTACTGGATCGGACTGAAGGCGAGCTGCGCGGCGGTGTCGGCGCTGATCGGCACGTCCAGCTTGTCGCGCATGTTCTGGATCGTGTAGCCGCTGTCGTCCTTGACCTCGCCCATGAAATCGAGCAGCGTGCGGACGGCGCCGCGCCGCTTGGCGAGCGCGAGCTCGCTGCCGGGAATCTTCACCGACACCGGCACGAAGTACTCCGCGCTATTGAGCTTGAAGAAGTTCACCTCGAGCGCGATCGTCATCTCGGTGATCGGGTTGTCGAGCATGAACGCTTCTTCGAGCTGGCGATCCTTGTCGGCCGCGTTGAACTTCGCGAACTCCTTCTCGCCGTAGTACCCCTGTCGATACGCCACATCCGCCGACGCGGAGAGCGATCCGTTGAGCGCGACCTTGACGCGTCGGAACTTGCCGTCGTTCGCGAGATGCGTGCTGTAGTAGCCGATGATGTAGTAGCTGCTCACCGCGTCGGCAGCCTGCTTGATGCCGAGTGAGAGGTCGTTGTAATCGAACATCGCCTTGCCGCCGGTGTCCTTCGCGAGCGAGTAGAGCGTGTCCTGCGACTGCTGGAAGCGGTTCATCGCCTGCGTCGCGGCGGCGCCGGTAAACATCGCGGCGCCTCCGGGAGACGCGCGAGTGGCGTCGCCGAGCGGCGGCAGCGCAACCAGGCCGCGCGCATCGATCGGGTTCAGCGTCACGTTGGCGCGGATCGCCGCATTCTCAGTGGCGCGCAACTGCGCCATGTTGTCGGCGCCGCTCAGTCGTAGTCCGCTTGCGAAGTACAGCAGGGTTTTCTGCTCGGGCAGCGGCTTCAGCATCTGCACCGCCGTCTGAAGTGCGGCGAGCTGCCGGTCGGTGTTGAACAGATTGAACTCGGCGTCGTTCTGGCCGAACGCGGATCCTTCCGGATGATCGGGGATGCCGTCGTTGTTGGCGTCATCGCCGTAAATCAGGATGTCGATCACCTCGCGCAGTTTGGCCTTGTCGCTGGTGAAGTCGCACTTCACCGACACGGCGCCGTTCTGGAACGCCATGATCGCGATGAGATCCGAGGGGCTCATCTGCGAATCGATGTACTTGCGCGCGTTGGTGTAGGCGCGCAGACCATCGGCCGGCCCCATCGACGCGCCGTCGAAATACATGACGAGCAGACGCTTGTCCTGATACTTGATGCTGCCGTTGGGGGGCGCAGCGATCTGAACGATCGGTGCCACGGTCGCGGCGGTGGTTGCGGGCCGGGCCTCGATCGGTGCCGGCGCCTGTGCCGCTGGTTCGGGCGGTTGGGCGGGTGCCGCTTCCAGCCGCTGGTATTCGACGAAGGCAATATCCTGCGGCATCCCATCTTCAGTGATGGTGAAGTCCTTCGCAGTGAGGCCTTCGATCGGTTTGCCGTCCTTGTCCTTGACTGTGACGGTCTGAACGATGAGTCGCGTGGTGGTACGGAAGGTGGCGCCGGTTTGGACGGGAGCCTGCGGCTGTTGCGCCGGCTGCTGGGCGCTTCCAACGATCCCGCTGAGGAAGAAGGCGAGGAGGACACCGTATGTTGCACGACTCCGTTTCATACTCAGAATCTCCACCTCAAGCTCGTTTGCAGGTGCCGCATCTGGTTCGTTGCCGACGGCAGTCCGAATTGATGGCTGCCGATCACCGTGTTCACGGTGGAATAGGTCACACGATTCAGCACGTTGGTCGCGTCGAGCCGCCAATCGAGGTTGTAGCGGCTGCCCCAGGTGAAGGTGCGTGTGAGCCCGGCGTTGAACGAGTACTGCGACGGCCCGCGCACCGAGTTGCGTTCGGCCGTACCCCAGGTCCCCGTCACAGGCGTCGTGTACGCGCCCGGATTGAGATACAAGCCGCTCGGCGCTTCAGTCGATTCGCCGGTCAACGAGGCGCGTACGGCTCCAGCGAATCCGGTCCCGGGCGTCGTCGTCAGATAGTACGGGGTGAGCGGCAAGCCGCTGCCCGTGGTGAGCTGACCGGTCATGGTCCACCCTTTGACGAGACGCCCCCGCCATCCATCGAGCAGCGTTCCGCCGCGCACGCCGACGCCGGTCGTGTACTGGAATGTCGCCGTGATCTGATGCCGCTGATCGAAGTTCGACGGCGCCCATTCGGAATCGAGGTCGAGCCAGTTCTGCGCGAACGCGGTGGGGCTCAGGTTCGCGCCCTGAAACGACGCGGCATCATCGTCGGCTTTGGCCAGCGTGTACTGCACCGACGCCGTGAGGCCGTTGCGCAGACGGCGACGGACCTGGAACTGACCCGCGTTGCGCATCGAGTTGCCGTTCGAGGTGAGGAAAACGAAGCCGCTCGGGCAGAGCGGGCACGGGTTCGCGGCGCCGGCAGGATACGTGTTGGGGAGGATCTCCTGAATGAGATTGCTCCCTTTTGTTCCGATGTAGGTGAGATTGACCGTCAGCGACGCCGGGAGATCCCGCTGCACCGCGACCTGCCACGTTTGCGACGAGCTCACCTTGAAATCGGGGTCGACCGCGAAGTTGTTGGCGGTGGTCGTCGTCGGCGCGATGAAGCCGTTGGCCAGCGTCAGCGGCGTACTCGGGCTGTTGGCGACGCTGAACGAGTTCGAGAGCGGCGACTGCTGTGCCATCAGCGTCGTGATCGACTGATACACGTTCGAGTTTCGATAGATGCCGTAGCCCGCGCGAACGACGAGCGACGAACCGGGGACTGGACGCCAGGCGATCGCGATCCGGGGCTGTACGCCCAGCCGGTCGGCATGCATCAGCGACTTCGGATATTTCTGCCCCGTCAGAGAACCAGTGGGGCTCGACGCGAGCACCGGACTCACTGCAGTGAAGCCGGGTGCGATGTCGAGGTTCACGAGGCGTCCGTACAGTTCTGTGAACGGTCCCTCGTACTCCCAACGCGCTCCTGCGGTGACGGTCAGCGATGGTCCGACCCGCCAGTCGTCGTTGATATATGCATCGCCCGACCAGTCCCTGAAGTACTTGTCGGCGTTGCCGTAGGCGATCGAGCTGGCCGACGGCGTGCCGAGCAGGAAGTCGGCGAAGTCGAGACCGGTTGCCGCGCCGGTAAACGTGAAGCTGCCGCGCGGATCCTGTTGCGACTGGATGTCGATGTTGTTCCGCTTCAGGTCGCCGCCGATCGTGAAGTTGTGGCGGCCCCGGAACATGTATCCCTCGAAGCCACCGCCGTTCATCCGATTGCGCGTGAACTGCGGCCGGCCGTCGGAGAGTCCGGTCACGGTCGAGAACACCAGGCTCGGCGGCCCCCAGTTCTCCGGACTTTGATCGTTGCCGGTGATGCCGGCCTGTCCCGACACGTTCACGCGGTTCGCGAAGTACGGCGTCGCCGTGTTCGTCGACTGCGTGAACTGGTAGCGCGTGCGGATTTGCAGAAACTGCGAGATGCGGTGGCTCCACATCAGCGTCACGTCAGCGGCGGACGACGTGCTCGTATCTTCGAACCCGAAGAGCGACCGCGTATCGGTCGCCTGGTGCTGGTACGCAACGGTGCCGAGCACCTGGTTTCGCTGGTTCACGATCTGCGTGATGCGCGACTGCACTCCGTCGACTCTCGTCGACGAGATGATCGCCGCTTCGTAGTTGTACTGACCCTGCCCATCGACCGTGGGCTGCGGGTAGTACCCCAGCAGGGCAGCAGCTTGTGGGCTGATGCGGTCGCGCGGAACGATCCCGCCCTCGAACGGCAGCCCCGTCCTCGGATCGATGATCCGCACCGGGCGTCCGGCGAGATCGAGCGTCTGCGAGAAGTTGCCCGAGCGCTCGAGCGCCGTCGGCATCCGGCCGCCCTGCGTCGTCGCCGTGTCGTCGCTGTTGCCCTGGTATCCGACGAACACCTGCGGACCGTTGCGCGGCAGGATGTGCGGAATGCGGAGCGGTCCCTGGAACATGCCAACGAGGTGGATGTTGTTGTACGAGGGCACCGTGGCCTGCTGTCCGGTGAGCGGATACGGCCGCGCATCCCACGCGGACGTGCCGGCGACCATGCCGAGCTGCGCGTTGTACAGCGCGCCCGGTCGACGACGGTTGTTGCCGAACGCAGCGAGCTGCGCGAACGGTGAAGCGGCGCCGTTGTTCACGCTCCCGTTGATCAGAAATCCATCGTTCGCCTGATTCGCATCCGCTGGCGGGTCAGGGGCAGCAGCCGCGGGCGCGGCGGCGGCGGCCGGCGGACGCTGCTGCGGCGCGACGCCGGCGCGCTGAAAGCCAGGCTGCGCGGTCGCCGGTGCGGCACCTGCGGCCGGTGTGCGCGCGGCAGCTCGCGATCCGTTCGATCCGTTCGAGGCGCTCGCCGGTGGCGGCGTGGCTGCAGGCGCCTGCGGGCGTGGCGGCGGCAGGCCTTTTGTGATCTCCGCGAAGGGAAGAAGAGACAGTTCCCATACCGCCGCCTGGGCGCCTTGGCCGACGGCGACGTCCTTGCTCAGTGGCGCGAAGCCGCGCATCTCGACGCGCATCGTCCACGTGCCGTCCGGAAGATCGGCGAACCGGTAGGCGCCATCCTGATTGGTGAATGTGATGATCTGCTTGTCGCCAAGCGAGACGGTCACCATCGCACCGGGCACGGGAACACCGGTGAACGTTACCTGCCCGACGTGCTCGGTGGCGGCGAGCAGTCGTACGCCGATCGCCAGCGCGAGCGCGCCGGCGATCACCCATGACCTCACCTTGCGAGACGATCGATGATGTGGCACTCAGTCCTCAGTCGGCTGTTCGACGCTGTCGATCACGAGGACCTCGACGGGTCCCTTCTGTGAATCGAGTTTCAATCCCAGTTGTTCCTGCAGCGCGGTGAAGAGCGATGGGCTGTTCGGGTCGGCGGCTGGCGCATCGACGCCGAGCGGCGGCGCACCAGGGGGCAGACCCAGAATACCGCCGCGTCCCTCTGGCGTGTAGGTGAGCTGAAAATCGTAATTGCCAGTCAATCCCGTCTTGTCGATGACGATTCGATTGACGAACCCCGCCAGCGATCGTGCGAGCTCGACCATCGGCATCCCACCGGCATTCATGTTCCCGGGGCCGATCATGAAGCCGCAGTCCATCGGCTGTCCCGGCTGAGGAGGTGGTGGTGGAGGTCCACCGCCACGACGGCCGCGCGCCAGCGCCGCGCAGTCGGTCTTTGCCGTTTTGAGATTGGGACCGAGCTTCCCGTCGCTCTTCGCGAGCACCAGCGCGTAGATTGGCATCTCGCGCGTTTCCGTATGTGCCCTGAGCTTGAAGCGATCGGCGAGCAGCGCGCGTACCATCGGTCGGAGTTGATCGGGACTGAAACCGTCCGGTGGCTTCGCGACGATGTCGAAGCGATCGGATGTCGTCCAATCGGGTGCGCCGATGACCTGAAATGGCTGGAGGTTGTATGACTGTCTGATCAGGACGGCCAGTGGCACGTTGGTCGCCGTGTATCGCCCGGTCGGCGGCATCGCGATCATCACACGACCATCACCAGACTTGTTCGCTTTGACAGATGTGACTTCGAACGTCGCCGTAGTCGAGGCGCTATCGGCCGGTGGGGTGCCCTGGACCGCACGCACGCCGATCTCCTGCGCTCCCATCCGAGGCGACGTCATCAGACTGATAGACACCGGAACGAGGAAGACGGTGAAGCCAGCCGCAAGACGACGCAATGTCACGTCAAATCGCATGATCCGTGCTCTCCAAATGTGACGTTTGACGTGTCACCGGAAGGATTGGTTTGGGCAACAATGGTGCCACGTCCTTCGCCAAGTCTCTCGTCTCTTTCGGCCGAATTTTCGTTACGTTCTTGCGACGTCAGCTGTCGGTCTCTATTACGTAGGCTGCCGCTGTCCGGTTGCGGGAAGGATGGCGTTCGGCCCCGCAACAACCTTCCCCCCGACGGCAGCGTACGTTCCATTAATTCTCGTCGGGCTTTTGCACGGAATCGATCACGAGCACCTCGACGTTGGAACGGCGTGACTCGAGTTTCAGGCCCAACTGCTCCTGCATCGCGGTAAACAAAGCCGGCTCTTCTCCCGGTGTTGGCGCGGCGCCCGGAGGGACGGGCGCCGGGAATGGTGCGCCGCGGCCGGCGAATTCGTTCGCGAACTTGAAGTCGAAGTCGTACGTGCCTTCGAGCGCCGTCTGGTTCTCGACAATGCGGTTGAATGCGGTGATGGCAGGAAGGCTTCCGAGCGCTTGCGCCAGCATGTCGATCGGCACGCCGTGCGCGATCAGACGACCGGGGCCGAACACGATCGATCCACAGTTGGCCTTCGCATCGGGATCGAATGGTGACGGCTGCGGCGGCGGCGGGCCCGGCGTCGACGGCGCTGCCCCTGCGAGCGCCGCGCCTCGCGGCAGGCATGCGCCATCCGGCGTACGCTGCAACCCTTCTCCGAGCCGACCGTCGCTGCGTGCCGCGATCAGCGCGTAGATCGGCATCTCGCGCCGCTCGGTGTGGAACGCGAGTTTGAACCGATCGCGCAGGAGCGTCTGCATCATCAACCGCCGACGCTCCGGCGATTGGTCTCCGGCCATCGTCGCGTCGACGTCATACCCCTGCGACTCGAGCCAGTCTGGCCCGCCGACGATCTGTGAGTCGTGGATGCCGTACGCCAGTCGAATCAGCCTGCGCGCCGACAATCCGGTCGCAGTGAAGCGACCGGGACCCGAGAATCCGCCCATTCTTCCGCCTCGGTTGTTGTTCGGCTTGACCGATGTCACCTCGAAGGTCGGTGCGTCCGCCGCGGGCGCCACCACTTGCGCCGCGACGCGCGGGCTCGTGAGGATGCCGACTGCGACAGGGATCGCAACGGCGGCGACGAGCGCCGCGCTCAGCAGCAGTCGTTTCGTCACGTTCAGCGCCGCGTGCGATTGATTTCTCATGATCTGCTCGATTCGCTTGTTCAGATTCGAACCGGTCACACCGGCCACACACGTGAGCGGCGATTCGACGAAGAACTGACAGGTCTTGAGAATGCTCTCGGCATAGACGTGGGGCTCGCTGCCCGCGCGCACGACGGCTTCATCACACGCGCGCTCGCGCTCGTCCACCAGACGCGCGCCGACCCACCACATGAGCGGATGGAACCAGAAGATCGCCTGCACCGCCATGTGCATCGCTGACGTCAGGTTGTCGCGGCGGCGGATGTGCGCGAGCTCGTGCGCCAGGATCGCCTCGATCTGCGCATCGGTCAGCCGATCGTCGATGCCGCGCGGCCACACCAGCACCGGCGCCCGCAGCCCGAAGACGCCGGGCTCCATCTCCATGTCCGAGACGACGATGCGCATCCCGTAGAGCGCGGGCTTCAGCCCGCGCGTCAGGGCGTTCTCCTGAAGGCGGGCGAGCGCGTCGACGACGCGACCGTGAGTGAGCCGCGATGCGTGGCGCACGATCGATGCGACGTGCCGCCATCGGCGAATCCACACGACGACGAGCGTCGTGCTCCCGAGCGCCCACAACGCCACCAGCACCGGCAGCGTGTATTCGGTCAGTGAGTGCGTGTCGTGACTCGCCGCAGTGATGGCCGTCGTCGTCGACATCGTGTCAGTCGAGAACGGCACGCCCACGGCCTGCACGAAGGAGGTGAGTGCGTCCGCTTGCGATGGCGTTCGCGGCCACGGAACCAGGCGACCGATCGCGACGAGCGCGGCGAACGGAATCAGGAACTTCATCGACGCCGCGAGCCACAGCCCGTACCGTACTTGCGCGCGGTTTCGTCGCAGTGCCAGCGTCAGCAGCGCGCAGAGGAGCAGCACGATCGTCGACTGCCAGAGGTGATCGGCCAGCGGGCCCACGGTCGCGGTCGTCATGATCACCCTCTTCTACTCTTTGCCGTTTTCTCGTTCTTGAGCTGCGTGAGCAGCGCTTCCGCTTCCTTGACGTCCTCGAGCGTCAGGTTGCCCGATTCGATCAGGTGCAGGACGACCGGCTGGCTCCGTCCGCCGAAGAGGCTGAGGAACTCGTCGATCAGCCGCCGGTGTGCCGACGATCGTGAGACGACCGACTCGAAGATGTGGGCGTTGCCGATCTTCTTCACGCGCCGGATCGCCTTCTTCGCCTCGAGCCGATAGACCATCGTCTGCACCGTGGTGTATGCGGGCCGGTCGCGCTCGGGAAAGGCCTCCTGGATCTCGCGCACCGACAAGGGGCCGCGGGTCCACAAGGTCTCCATGATCTGGAGCTCGAGCTTCGTCAGTTTCGGCAGTGCCACCGGCGCTCTCCTATCGACGTGGTTAGATCTACTACAGATGTAGGTGAAGCGCAATACTGACGGAAGTCGGTGCGATCCTGCTTAGGATTGTGGGTGCGATCCTGCTGACGATAGACGGTGCGATCCTAACTGACGATAGTCGGTGCGATCCTGCTGACCGATTGTCGGTGCGAGCCCGAGCTCGGTCGGTGCGATCGGACTGACGCGTGTCGGTGCGATCTTGCATCGACCGTCCCTATTGAGATCGCACCGACAATCGTCAGCAAGATCGCACCGACAATCGTCAGCAAGATCGCACCGACAGTCGTCAGCCGGATCGCACCGACAATCGTCAGCAAGATCGCACCGACTGACGCCAGCCGGATCGCACCGACGGACGTCAGCCGGATCGCACCGACTTACGAGCGTGTAGGCGGCGGTGGAGGCTCAGCCCCCGGCGTCCGCTCGGCGAGCCGTATCGATTGCATGGCAGTCGCGACCATGCCGGCGACGTCGGTCATGTTGGCGGGGAGGACGAGGGCGGTGCTGCGCTTCGCGAGCTCTCCGAACTGGGAGATGTACTGCTCGGCGACGCGGAGTTGCATCGCCTGCAGGCCGCCATCCGTGCGAGTCGCGTCGGCGACGCGGCGCAGGCCTTCGGCGGTGGCGGTCGCGACCGCGAGGATCGCTTCGGCCTGGCCGTGGGCCTCGTTGATCTGCTGCTGCTTGCGCGCTTCCGACGCCTTGATCGTCTCCTGCTTCGCGCCTTCAGCGGTGTTGATCACCGCGTCGCGCTGGCCTTCCGACGTGAGGATGACCGCGCGCTTCTCACGCTCGGCGCGCATCTGTTTTTCCATGGCGGCGAGGATGTCCTGCGGCGGCGTGATGTTCTTGATCTCGTAGCGCAGCACCTTCACCCCCCACGGCTCGGAGGCTTTATCGAGCTCGGTGACGACCGCCATGTTGATGTTGGTGCGCTCCTCGAACGTGCGGTCGAGATCGATCTTGCCGATCTCGCTGCGCAGCGTCGTCTGCGCGAGCTGCGTGATCGCGAACAGGTAGTCGGCGATGCCGTACGAGGCGCGCTCGGCGTTGAGCACCTTCAGGTAGAGGATGCCGTCGACGCCGACCTGGACGTTGTCGCGCGTGATGCAGACCTGCGCCGGGATGTCGTAGGCGGCTTCCTTCAGCGAAT
Organism: Vicinamibacterales bacterium; assembly: GCA_036407095.1. Lineage (GTDB taxonomy): Bacteria > Acidobacteriota > Vicinamibacteria > Vicinamibacterales > UBA2999 > Gp6-AA40. The sequence continues at coordinate 36,251 of DASWZV010000117.1, forward strand.
GGCGATAGCGGATGACGTCGACGAACGGAAGCAGCACGTGGAAGCCGGCGCCCAGCGTGCCCGAGTAGCGGCCCAGACGCTCGATCACGTATGCGTTCTGCTGCGGCACGACGACTGCCGTCTTCGCGACGATGATGAGCACCAGGACCGCGAGTACCAGGAGCGCGACGAGAGCGGGCGTCATGAATGGGCCTCCTCGGCCTTGACGAGCAGTGTGAGCCGTTCCGAGCGGACGACGTCGCAACGGGCGCCGTTGGCGAGGGCGGTGCCGCCCACGTTGCGGGCGCTCCACGTGGTGCCGCGCACTTCCACTCGACCAGGCGCGCCCGGCGCCATCGCTTCGAGCACCGTGCCGCGCGCGCCCGCGAGCGAGTCGATGTCAGTCGTGCCGCCGGTGAGATGCAGTCGGCGCATCAGGGGGTTGCGGAAGAACAGGAGCGACGCGACCGAGAGCACGGAAAAGAGCAGCAGCTGCAGCCACGTCGCTTCGACCAGGCCGACGAGCCGAAGCAGCGAGATCGCGAACGCCGCGACGCCGAAGAAGATGAAATAGAAGCCGCCTGCCGCCGCCATCTCGGCTGCGGCGAGGACGAGGCCCAGGAGCAGCCAGTGCCACCACATCATCAGATCATCTGTAAGGGTTGCAGGATTATAGACCGCCGTTCGGTGGTCACAGTTCACGGTTTGACTTCGAACGACACGGCGCGTATCAGAGGGGGACCGATCGGGACTCGTCACTCGGGGCTTCCGCGGTTTCCCGGAAACTCTGTAATGGGGTCGGGAGTCATACTCAGTGAACTCGTGGAGAATCACGACCTATGACAAAGGCAACGGCTGATCAGCAACGCTTCCCGGTCACGAAATCAGATGAGGAGTGGCGCACGATTCTGTCGCCGCAGCAGTACGCCGTCCTGCGCGGTCATGCGACCGAGGCGCCGGGGTCGTGTGCGCTGCTGACCGAGCATCGCGCTGGAACATTCGCGTGCGTCGGCTGCGGCCAGCCGCTCTTCGTGGCCGACCGCAAGTTCGAAAGCGGCACCGGGTGGCCGAGTTTCTTCTCGCCGCTCGAGGGATCGATCGGGACAACTGTCGATCGCAGCTACGGCATGACCCGGACGGAAGTGCACTGCAGCCAATGCGGCGGTCACCTGGGTCACGTGTTTCCTGATGGGCCTCCGCCAACCGGGCAGCGCTACTGCATCAACGGCGTCGCGCTCGTCTTCACGTCAGAAGAGGCCTCGGGGCCCAGGCCTCAGGGCTCGGGCTGAACAAGGCCTGAGGCCCGACACTCCTGAGGCCCGAGGCCTGGGCCCCGGGTCCTCGAGATGTGATCAACAATCGTGACCATGACCCGAATGTTGTGCGCCACGATTGCGCTCGTAACGCTCGCTACCGTCCTCTTTGCGTCCATTCCCGATCCGGTTCGTACTGATGCTGGTCAACTCTCAGGCGTCACGCTCGCCAGCGGCGTGCGCGCTTTCAAGGGCATTCCGTTCGCTGCGTCTCCAATCGGCAACCTGCGATGGAAACCGGCGCAGCCGGTGGCCAAGTGGGAAGGTGTCCGCAAGGCGGAGACCTTTGGCAACGTCTGTCCGCAGCCCAAGGGCAGAGGCCGCCTCAACGTCTCCGTCGATCTCCCTGATTCGCCGCCTGCCAGCGAAGACTGTCTGACCTTGAACGTCTGGAGCGCTGCCGCATCGGCATCGGAGCGTCGTCCGGTGATGGTCTGGATTTTCGGCGGTGCGTTCAGCGAGGGCGCCGGATCGAGTCCGCACAACGACGGCGAGGCGCTCGCGCGCAAGGGCGTCGTGGTCGTGACGTTGAACTATCGGCTCGGTGCGCTTGGTTTCTTCTCTCATCCCGAGCTCACGAAAGAGTCCGGGAAGAACGCGTCGGGCAATCAGGCGATGAGCGACAACATCGCCGCGCTCACGTGGGTGCAGAAGAACATCGCGGCGTTCGGCGGCGATCCGAACAACGTCACGATCTTCGGCGAGTCGGCCGGGGCGATGTTCGTGGCGGCGCTCGTTGGATCGCCCGAGGCCAAGGGTCTGTTCCACCGCGGGATTTCGGAGAGCGGCGCGTTCATGGGATTGAGCATGGCCCAGATGCGAACCCGCGCGTCTGCCGAGCAGCCGGCACCAGGTCGAGGCGGCGCACCGGCGGCGCCGCTGCCATCGCTCGCGGAGCTGCGCGGCAAGTCCACCGACGAGATCACGGCGGGCGTGCGCGGTGCGGGGTTGATCATCGACGGCTGGATGGTGCCTGAAGATCTGTCGATCACATTCGCACAGGGGCGGCAGAACGGGGTCGACGTGCTCGTCGGCTCGAACAAGGACGAGGGCAGCTTCAACGCCGGCACCGTGACGGTGGCGCAGTGGACCGCACGCGTGAAGCAGCGCTGGGGCGACCTCGCGGACAAATATCTGGCGCTCTATCCTGCCGGCAGCGACGAGGAGGCGACCGCCTCGTCACAGCGTGCGTTCGCCGACGAGATGTTCTGGCACATGCGCGTCTTCGCGGCCGATCAGGCGAAGAAGGGAAAGAAGGCGTGGCTCTACTACTTCACGCACGAGCCGCCGACCGATCCGACCACACGGAATCTGCGTGCGACGCACACGGCTGAGATTCCGTACGTGTTCAACAACCTGAAAGCGCCGCGCGTGTATCCGGACGGGAGCTCGCCCGAACTGGCGTCGTCGTCGGCGAAGGACCGTGAGTTCGCCGAGACCGTGTCGTCGTACTGGGTGAACTTCGCGAAGGCCGGCGACCCGAACGGCAAAGGGCTGCCGCCGTGGCCGGCGTTCAAGGACGCGTCGAGCGGTCGCGCGATGAACCTCGGTCAGCAAGGCGAGCCGCCCAGCGCCGCCAAGCTCGCGCTCTACGACCAGCTCTACGCGAAGCAGATGGCCACGCTCGGTACGCAGTAACCAAGGAATCAGGAAGATCCCGATTCCTTCCTCATCGGCACGGTGCGTGCTGGCAGTCGCAACGGAGTTCGGTCTTGTCCCCCGCCTGCTTGCAGTGTTCGCTGCAGTACTTCCCAAAGGGTCCCTTGGGCTCGATGGTGCAGTTGCATGCGGGGTGGGCGCATTTCATGGTTCCGGCCATATCGTCCCCCGTATCGGCGGACTCTACGCCCCTCGAGGGATGAGGACAAGCTCATCGAGGGGATAGGTGATAGCGAACGCGAAAATAGCACCCCCCTCCCTCGCGTTGCGGAACGGGGCGAACCAGAGCGCACGCTGGAGGATCTCGTGCGGCTCGCTCACCAACTGCTGGCCTGCCTCTCGGAATTGCGAGCTTCTATCGTCGCCGCCAATCCCCTTGTGCGCGAAAATCGCACCCCCCTTTCGGTGCGCCAGTGTGCGGCGCGCGGCCGGGCGCGTTGATGCGCGCGACGAGCTTGAGCCAGCCACGCTTGAGGCGATTCGTGCGGAGAAGCGCGTAAGGCACACAACGCTTCAACGAGTAATTGCGACGTTTACCAGCGGCCGATGAAGCGTGCCGGTCGATACAACACCCCGCCGCCTAAACACTACGGCGTTTATCGTCACTAACGTCCGCAAATGAACCGCAGCGTGTCAACTGCTTCGGCTCCAGATCTGCACCGAACAAGAGTTCACTCAATCGGGACCGGGACAACCAGCCCGCTAACATCTACATCGATGATGTTCACGCGAATGAACGGGGTCCGTCGACTTGCGGGCTTGGGATCTTCTCCGGGTCTTGTGACCGTCAACATGTAGCGACCAGCCGCGAGATGAGAAATCCGAAATGAGCCTTCCGGGTCGGTTCGACTGGAGCCCTTGCGCCCACCGAACAACGACCAATCAGCGTCGAGTGTGACTAGCGCACCGGCAAGTGGACGACCTGTGCCATCCACGGTAATGCCGGACACTTCAAACGTGGGCGCAGTCACCATCTTGAAGTCGAGGCCAGCGACGGTCTGTGCCGGACCTGTCGTCACGCGCCGAGCCTTGGCGAAGTCCAATGTGCCCGGGAAGAATGTCCTTGAATCCGTGATTCCCCCGGCGGCCGGACCAATCGGGCCATGCCCAGTATTGGCGACAATCACATACTGACCAGGCTGCAGGCTATCGACCCGATATTCGCCGAGGTTATTGGTTCGTGCGACCGCCACCGAGGGGATTGCTTGCTCCAATTCCGCGAACCCGACGACCCGAAGAGCGCCGACCCACACATCCCTCAACGGTCTTCCCGATTGATCGAAGACTCGACCGGCGAGAGTTCCACCCTTGGACATCGTCAACTCGACGTTCTCGTCCGCTCCGGAACCGTCAAGAGTGACCGACGGCATGTCGATGCCAGGTGTCGGGAAGAAACCCAACTTGTTAGTCCCCAATCTGTATGAGCCCGGCGGGAGTGCTGTGAAGGCGAAGTCACCGTCCTGGTTCGTTATCGTGAGAGCCGGGCGGCCGCCCTCCGGAAACGGATTCGGATAGAGAAACACGCGTGCATTGGCAAGTGGTCGATAGGTGGCGTCGTCCAGCACGCGACCGGAAATACGCCCAGTGGCTGGATTGGATTGTGCCGCCTGAGCAGCCGCCAACCCTAGGACGATCAGCCAACGAATGAACGCAACTTGAAACATAGTGGCGTCTCAGTGCTGATGCGCCAGATTCTAACAGCACTCGCACGTATCCACTCAACCAGGCACTAGCGTGGGTAACGAGTAGCCGCCTTGTGGCGATCAATGTGCCAAGCAACTACGCCCGTGTGGGCACGATGTAGCAGTTTTCCCCTCCCAATAGCTAACCCCCGCACTAGCCATGCCTTCCATCTCCTCTCTCGACTAGACTATCCGCGGTCCGAATGCAGATCACGAAGCTGGATGCCGCCCGTCGACAGATCGACTCAGCAATCGATTTGTATTTCAACGGAGGTGATGCGATTTCGATCCATACGCTTGTGGGAGCGGCCCACATTTTGATAACGGACCTGAGCAACGCAGCGAATCAAGAGACGCTGATTAAGAAACACATCAGGTCGGAGAAGCGCTGGGAGTTCGAGAGAGCGATTCGGACGCCGCAGAACTTCTTGAAGCATGCCGCCAAGGATCCTCACGCTGTGTTGGACTTCGATCCACATGCGACCGAGCTGCTGCTCCTGATCGAGGTCGAGACATTCAGGGAGCTAACCGGAAGCATCACGGATTCGATGAACGCGTTCCTGACCTACGCTGCTGCAACTTGGGGCAAAGTCGCGTTCGAAGCAATTCCTGGCGACGTTCTGACGGGGGTTTCCATGGTCGCTGCACAAGTGCCGAAGCAAGAGTTTTTCTCGCTTTGCATGCAAGCGCTGGGCAAGTCCTCCGGCGTTGTGAGCGATTAGAGCAAGCCGAGTTTTCGGGCGACTGATATCAGCAATTCTTGGTTTCGTCGATGTGGACGCCGTCGGCCGCGCCGTGCGTCGATCAGAATTTGTCGAGACTTGCCGCTTTCTCGCTCCCACTGCGACAGTGAGATTTTCATCAGAGCGGGAATGACCTTGGTAGACCAGTAATCACGTCGCCGGTCCAGATATTCTGTGTAGACATTCTGCTCGTCGTGAACGACACCAGCTTGCACCTCTTCGAGGCTGTTCGACTCCTTGCCGATGGCTGTGATCGAGTCGATGCGCACGTGTCGTCGTTGGAGTAAACCGACCGTTTGTCTTCCAGAAGGTTCCCCGTTCGCGTCCGCGCACTTGCTCTCCGGGTGATAGGCGTAATCTGCGATGACGTCGCCATACGTTTTTACGCGAGCGGTGTTGCGGTCGCCATGGTCGCCCGCAGCGCGAATCCGGTATGTCTTGGTCGAATAGCGGTCAATCCATCGCATCGTGAGCCAGCGTCGCGAATCTCGTTCATACGGGGCGATTAAGTGAAAGTGCTCGGGCTCGGTCCCGTATGGATGCCCAAACGGGCGCACGTGACACGTCGACAAAAAGTTGAATGGCTTGACCTGGTTTCGGTAGCGTTTGCGACGATTCATCGCCCCGAATGGATCAAGCAGCGGTGGACTGCTAATCGTCAACTGGCCCACAGCGGGAAGTGATTCGAACCCGATCGCACTCACTGGAAGACCCAAGGCGCGCCGAATGATGTTGAGCCACACCTGTGCGATCCACTCTCGATCGTCTTCGTCAGGATCGGTCGGATTCAACAGATGACCGAGACCGTGCTCGGACCAGCGGTCTTCCTCGTTGTTCACGTTATCCCGCAGCAGGACCGGTTCGCCATGGGCGTCGCGCACGAAAAGCGCATAACGCTTCGCGGAGACTGCTAGACACCACAGCTGCCGCTGTCGGTTCGTCGTCGGCTCGCGATTGTCCTTCTCGATCTTCAGCACCGATTCGCCTATCGCGCTTGGATCGTAAGGGCTGAGCGCGCGGAACCGTTCCGCGATGCGGTCGACCTGCTCCCGGAGCAGTCTACCTTTGAGTGTCAATCGATCGGGGAAGCTTACGCGGGCGTCTTCGATGCGTTCGGCGTCGGCTTGGGTTTCCTCATTTCGATTGTCGCCTTCGTTTTCTGGAAGATGGATCAGCGCACCCGATTCTTGGTGAAGCTCGCAGAAAACTCGATGATGGAAATCGAGCAAGTCTTGCCCCTCAGCCAAGCACGCATAGTGTCCAGAGAACCGGTTCGGACAGCGGCTCGCGAATCCGACCCTTTCCCAGCCAAAATGTGGACCTACGGAAAAACCTTCCGACTAATGTTTTGGGTGATGGGCCTCATTGGTGCCGCGGGTGGCACGTTCTGCCTGGGCCGCTACGTGGGGTGGTGGTCCTTGCGCTAGCTCGCCCACGTTCCGACGCGGTGAATCCGTCGCTCTCGCAACGCGCGAGCGATTTGGCCACGCAGGGGCACTCTATCAGGCACGCAGCGCGAACCTGAAATCCGCTTCGACTCGCTTAGGACACGGCGACGCCACGTCAACGAGTTCGAGAGCGCTCCCATACCTTTAGGATGAGCGTTCGCGCGTAATCACTGTTCCGCCAGAACACGAACTTAGTAGCGGTGCGTCTCTTGCCCTCCTGAATGGCGATAGCGTCTGCGTCCTTGACCGTTGTGTTCGCGACATGGGCGACGGTCGCCCAAGGAATCACAAGCGCCACTTCACCGACGAAGACTACGGCGTCGTCGCGAACCTCGAACGTGCCCGTTTGCCCCTTGTGTTCAGCCTCGCACCGAAGAAAGACGCGGTGCCCTTCTGGCGTGCGCTCGATGACCTCCGGTCCGTGTTCAGCCAGCTCCAGCATTTGCTGATGGCTGATGAGACGTCGAACGCCATCGGTGTTGACCATATCGAGCGAGCGGGCCTCAGCGATGAAGCCGGGCACATCACTATCGGGCATCTCGGTGGCCAGGCCGGAAAGCAGGCGTTGCAGAAAGTCGAGTCGCTGAATTGTCGGATGTTCGTTGAGTCCTTCCGCTCGGGCTCGCTTGAGTAGTTCAGCCCGAGCGGAGAGGTCTCGCGGACCATTCACGAATTGTGCATTGGCTTTCTGCGTTCGAAGCAACTCAGCCTCACACAGGTTCAGGATCTCGCGTTGGCGCCGTTCGCTCAGGAACTTGAACATCTCGGGGATTTTAGACCTCAGAGCTACGCAGGCGCCCGAATGAATGTCTGGATGCGAAATCGAGCGGACACGCTCGGTCAGCCATCAGGTTGATCGGGGGGGGGGGGGGGGGGGGGGGGGGGGGGGGGGGGGGGGGGGGGGGGGGGGGGGGGGGG
>DASWZV010000118.1:0-10583 GCA_036407095.1 Vicinamibacterales bacterium
CGTGCGCGCGCTGGGGCTGGAAGGGGTGATCGCCAAGCGGCGGATGTCGACGTACATTCCGGGCGAGCGCAGCGCGGCCTGGCTGAAAGTGAAGCTGGATCGTCAGCAGGAGTTTGTCGTTGGCGGGTACCGGCCGGGGCCCCACGGCGTCGATGCGCTGCTCGTGGGCTACTACGAGGCCCGGTCGCTTTGCTTTGCCGGGAAGGTGCGCGCGGGGTTCACGCCGCGAGTCCGCCGGGAGGTCGCAACGGCGCTCCGGCCTCTTCATACGACGCGGTGTCCGTTTGCCGATCTGCCCAACGACCGGACGTCCCATTGGGGCGGCGGCGTCACGGCCGACCAGATGGATGAAATGCAGTGGGTCCGACCGTCGCTGGTCGCGCAGATCCGGTTCGTGGAGTGGACCGGAGACGGCCATCTACGCCACGCCGCGTTTCTCGGGCTGCGGACGGACAAGCCCGCCCGTCAGATTCATCGGGAACGGTAGGAACCGGCTTGTGCCAGACGTCTCACGCGTGCTCGTACCTCGAAGTCCACGAGATCACTGCAATACACGCGTGCACTTCACGCCGCCGCTGACAAAGCGCACGGGTCCGGGTCCACCGCGCGGCGCAATGACACTTTTGATCAACGCTGTTTCAGAATCGTGCAGCATCGCCGTTTTTGATGTTCCGTGGCCCGGCCATCTCCGGCCCCTTTCTCCGCAGCGCTGCACAGCGCGGCGAGAGGGCACGAGGTTTGCGCTATCCGATCCTGCTGTAGGTCACCCGACAGACCAGTTTTTGTACGTCTCTTGCCCCTTGGCAGCTCGGGACGAAGTCGACGCCACACCGGACGCTGTGCGACGAGAAGGAGAATCGGATGGCCCCAGAGGCAATGACGCGTAGCGAGCTGACGGACGATCGGACAGCGGACGTCGACAGCTTTCCGCTGACCGCGGCGCTGCTCGAGTTCGCCGCCCGAGCGATCTCCTTCCAGACACCAGGACACCGTGGCGGCCGGAGCTGCCGAACCACGCCGCGTGGTGGGAGCGGGACCGGTGAGTCGCGTGTTCCATAAGGCCTCCGCTCTTCTCGAGGGTGCGTTTCGACTCGATTACACGACCGCCCATATCCTGGGAAGCCTCTTCGACCGCGACAGCGACAAGCCGCTTCATCGCCTGAAGCGACGCCTGGCCGATGCCTATGGGGCGCATTGGAGCTTTCCCTCAACCAACGGCACGACGATCCTGAACATCCTGGCGCTCCTCAGTGCGTGTCCGATGGGCGGACGCGTGCTCGTCAATCGAGACGCCCACAGCTCGCTGACGGCGGCGCTGATCCATGGCGGGTTCGAACCGGTCTATCTCGCTCCTGAGTACGACGCCGAACTCGGGCTCTCGACCGGTCCCGCGCTGGATCGCTTCGACGCGCTTTTCAGTGGCGAGCGCGTGGATTGCGTGTTTCTCACCTCTCCCAATTACTTCGGGATCGTCGGTGACATCGCCGCGATCCTTGAACGGGCGCATGCGCGGGGAATCCCGATCGTGGTCGATGCCGCCCACGCGCCCCACTTCCATTTCTGCTCGAGTCTGCCCCTGGCCGCTGAAGATCTGGGCGCCGATCTCGTCGCGCAGTCGACCCACAAAGTCGCGACCGCGCTGTCGCAAGGCAGTCTGCTGCTAGTGAACAATCCGATATTCATCGACGCGCTCTACGAACACGTCAACGAACTGGGCTTCGTGAGTACGTCATTTTCATATCCGATTCTCGCGTCTCTCGAGCTCGGCGTTCAGCAGCTCGTCGAAGAAGGAGAGGAGATCTGGAGCCGAACCGTGGAGCGCGCGGAACGGTTCCGTCGCCAGCTGCAGGGTCTCTCGAAGCTCACGTGCTTCGGCCGTGAACGGGTTTCCTCGCCGGGGTTTCACGATCTGGACGGGACCCGCATCACGGTGGATGTATCCCGCACCGGCTTGACCGGATTCGACGTCGAGCGGCAACTCAATCGCGAATGGATCTATCCGGAAATGGCCACGTTGCGACACCTGTTGTTTCTGTTGACGCCCGGAACGACGGAGAGCGATCTCGAGCGGTTGGCCGCCAGCCTCACCCGCATAGATCGCGTTGGTCAGACGAGGCCGCCGCGCTGGTTGCCGCCGCCACCACCGGTTCCGCCCATGGCCGTGATTCCCCGCACGGCGAAGTACTCGCAGAAACGCGCGGTACCGCTTTCGGATGCCGTGGGCCGGGTGTCGGGCGAGACGATCTCGGCGTATCCGCCGGGCGCGCCGGTGATCGCCGTCGGCGAGATCGTGTCGCGAGAGGCCCTCGAGTACCTGCGTTGCCTCAAAGACAGCGGCGCGGCGCTGCGAGGCGCGGCGGATGAGCATTTCGAGACGTTACGAGTTCTGTCGTCCTGATCGAGCCGACGAATCGAGGATTGAACCCATGTTGTTCGAACCTTACCCTCGCCGCACGACCGCCAGGCGATTGCCTCGGCGAACCGCGCCGCTCGCGCTGCTGATGGCACTGGTGATGCCGGTGGCGACTACGTGGGCACAGCCGGCGGACCGGCAGCAGCAGCCGGCCCCGCCTCCGCAGTCAGAGCTCTCTCAGCTGAGTCTGGAGCAACTCGCCGACCTTCCGATCGACTCGGTGTTCTCCGCCTCGATGTACGTGCAGAAAGTGACGGAGGCCCCTTCGTCGGTCACGATCGTCACCGCCGACGAGATTCGCAAGTTCGGTCACCGCACGCTCGCTGACGTGTTGAGGACCGTCCGCGGCTTCTACGTCACGTACGACCGGAACTACAGCTACCTCGGCGTGCGTGGGTTCTCACGCCCCGGGGACTACAACGCCCGAGTCCTTCTGCAGATCGACGGCCACCGGTTGAACGACAACGTCTTCGGGAGCGCGCTGCTCGGCACCGAATTTCCCCTGGACGTGGATTTGATCGAGCGCATCGAGATTGTCCGCGGGCCGAGCTCGGCGCTCTACGGAACGAGTGCGTTCTTCGCGGTCATCAACGTCATCACCAAACGCGGCGCCGGCGAGCACGGACTCGACGCATCCGGTACGCTGGGGAGCTTCGACTCCTACGAGGGCCGTGCGACCTACGACCGCCGATTCGCCTCAGGACCGGAACTGTTGGTCTCCGGCACCGGCTTCCACAGCGACGGTCACCGCGCGCTCTTCTTTCGCGAGTTCGACGATCCAGCCACCAACAACGGCATCGCCGAGCGCGCCGACGGCGATCAGTTCACGAAGCTGTTCGGGCGGATCTCAGCGGGAAATCTCACGCTGCAGGGCTTGTATGGAACACGGCAGAAGGCCATTCCCACCGCATCGTTCGGGACTGTCTTTGACGATCCGCGGAGTCAAACGATCGAGACGCTCGGGTTCCTGGACCTGCAGTACACCCGGAAGCTGCGCGCGCAGTGGGAGCTGGCCTCGCGCGCGTCCTACGATCGGTATGGCTACGACGGCGACTACGTGTTCGGATCCGACGAGGAAAGCTTCGCGTCTCGGGTGATCAACAAGGACTTTGCCCGGGGAAACTCGTGGGGAGCGGAGGTCAAGGCGAGCCGGCGCATCGCGCGAATCCACAGGGTGGCCATCGGCTCGGAGTATCGCGACAATTTTCGGCAGGATCAATACAACTACGACCTCGAGCCGTTCGTACAGTACCTCGATGATCGGCGCGTTTCGCACAATTGGGCTCTGTATGCGCAGGATGAGATCGCGGTCCATCCGAAGCTCCTCCTGAACCTGGGCGTGCGCCACGATCGCTACGAGAGCTTTGGCGGAACGACCAACCCGAGACTCGCGCTCATCTACTACCCGCGGACATCGACGACGCTCAAGGTGCTCTATGGAGAAGCGTTCCGCGCGCCGAATGCCTACGAGTTGTACTGGCGACAGAGCGGGGTGGCGAAAGCCAATCCAGCCTTGCGCCCGGAAACCAATCGGACAGGCGAGGTCGTCGTCGAGCACTATCTCCGCAGCCGATTTCACCTCACCGCGACGACGTTCTACTACCATATCAACGATCTGATTACCCAGACGACGGACCCGGTCGACGGCCTGCTCTTCTACGACAACGCCGACGCGATCAACACCGGCGGACTGGAACTCGAAGCAGAAACCAAGTGGCGGAGCGGCCTGCAAGGTCGCGTGAGCTACACGCTCCAGCATTCTCGAAATGAGATGACGGGCGAGACTCTCACCAATTCTCCCAACAACCTGGTGCAGTTCAGTCTGATGATGCCTCTCCTCAGAGGAGCTGGCTCCGCAGGCATCGAGTTCCAATATGTGGGCGCCCGGCGGACACTGTCCGGCCAGAGTGTAGACGGGGTCTTCGTGCCGAACGTCACGCTGGTCAGCCGTCGCTTGTCCAGAAACCTGGAGCTGTCGGCGAGTATGTACAACCTTACCAACACCACCTACAGCGATCCCGGTTCCGAAGAGCACCGGCAGGACTCCATCGTCCAGGACGGACGCACCTTTCGCGTGAAGCTCACCTATCACTTAGCGCGCGGCAACTGACCGTCCGCCTGCACCAGCGATGTTGCGACGTCACTTGCGAAGCGCGGCAGGGTTGGCGGCCAGGACCGCAGCGATTGTGGTCCTCTTCGGTCTGACCAACCTGGCTGCGTCCGTCTCGTTCGCAGGCTCGACTCCGCCCGAATATCTGATCAAGGCGGCGTACTTGTATCACTTCGCAATGTTCGTCGACTGGCCGGCCGACGCCTTTCCAAGCAAGAACTCGCCGATAGTGATCGGCATCGTCGGTAACGATCCGTTCGGGCCGGCAATCGACGACACGGTCCGCGACAAGCGAATCGACGGCAGGCCGCTGGTTGTCAAGCGTCTCGACTGGTCTCAGGACCTGCGGCAGTGTCACATCCTGTTCCTGGCGGACGGCGGCAGAATCGCCGACGTCGTGCGCCGCGTGGGCGGCCTCTCCGTGCTGATTGTCGGCGAAACCCAGGACCTGGCCAGCCATGGCGCCGTCATCAACTTCCGGATCGAGGACAATCGCGTCCGTTTCGACATCAATGTTGACGCCGCGAAGCGCAGCCGCCTGACGATCAGTTCGCAACTGCTGAACCTGGCGCGAATTGTCCGCACTCCGTGATCGACCAGACCTCCCTCACACTCATCATGACGCCTACGAATTTCCGAACGCTGTCGATCAAGGGCAAGCTGATGCTCATCACGATGCTGACGAGCTCCGTCGCCCTGCTCGTGGCGTCGGCGGGATTCCTGGTCTACGACCTGGTTGCGTTCCGTGCCCGAATGAGCCAGGACCTGATGACCGAGGCACAGATCATCGGGGCAAACAGCGCCGCGGGCCTGGCGTTCCACGACGAGCGCAGCGCCCGTGAGATTCTTGCCGCGCTGAAGGCGAGGGACGAAGCGGTGTCGGCGGCCCTCTATACACCGAACGGCGAACTCTTTGCCTCGTATCTGCGGGCCGATGCGGGGACGCTGCCGCCGCGGCTGCCAAGCAGTGGCTATCATTTCGAGAACGACCGTCTCGAAGTCTCCCAGCAGATCGTGCTGCACGGGGAAGTGCTCGGCACGTTGCAAATCGTATCCGACATGCGGCATTGGGATGCGCGCCTCAAGCGGTATACCGGGATTGTCTTCTTCCTGATGTTCGGCGCGGCCGGTGTCGCCTTCCTGTGTTCATCGAAGCTGCAGACCGTCATTTCTCAACCGATTCTCGATCTGGAACGAACGATCCGGACGGTTTCGAACCAGAAGAACTTTTCCTTGCGCGCGCAGAAGGCGCACGACGACGAAGTCGGTGCGGTGATCGACGGCTTCAACACGATGCTGGCCGAGATCCAGCAGCGCGACACCGCCCTGCAGGCCGCCAATGACAATCTTCAAACCCGTACGCGCGAGCTGGAGCAGGAGGTGGCCGAGCGGCTACGCACGCAGGAGGAACTCAAGAGCCTGAACGCAACGCTCGAGCAGCGCGTCGCCGAGCGGAGTGCTGCGGCCGAGCAGCGGAGCCTCGAGCTGGCGCGGTCCCAGCATGCCCTCGAACGGCAGACGCGCATCCTGCAGTCGATTCTCAACAGCATGAGCGACGGTGTCATCGTCGCCGATGAGGACGGGGATTTCATCCTCTTCAATCCCGCCGCCGAGAACATCCTGCATTGCCGTTTGACCGAGGCTCCGCCCGATACCTGGTCCGAGCGCTTCGGCTTTCACCTGCCCGACACCGTGACGCCCTATCCGGCCGAGGAGTTCCCGCTGGTGAAGGCGATTCGCGGCCACGCCGTCGAAGCGGCCGATGTGTTCGTCCGACACTCTGGGGTTCCCGAGGGGCTGTGGGTCAGCGTCACCGCCACGCCATTGAGAGATGAGGAAGGCGTGCTCCACAATGGCGTCGCCGTTCTTCACAACATCACCGCGCACAAGCGCGCGGAAGAGGCGCTCCTGAGAGCGAAAGACGCGGCGGAGGCCGCCAACCGCGCCAAGAGCCAGTTCCTCGCCAACATGAGCCATGAGCTGCGCACCCCACTGAACGCGATCATCGGCTACAGCGAGATGCTGCAGGAACAGGCGCTCGATACCGGGCAGGACGAGTCCATTCCGGACCTGCAGAAGATTCATTCTGCAGGCCGGCATCTGCAGTCACTCATCGATCACATCCTCGATCTCTCGAAAATCGAGGCCGGCAAGCTCGAGCTCTTCCTCGAGACGTTCGACGTTGGCGACGTTGTCAGGGACGTGTTGGCGACCATCGCGCCGCTCGTCGAAAGGAACGGCAACACGCTGCAGGCGCACTACCCGGATCTCGGCGTCATCCAGGCGGACATGACCCGGCTGCGACAGATCTTGTTCAACCTGCTGAGCAATGCCTGCAAGTTCACGGAGCGCGGATTGGTCCGGCTGGAGGCACTTCGCTCCTCCACCGATGGCACCGAATGGATTCACGTCCGCGTGAGCGATACCGGTATCGGGATGTCCCCCGAGCAGAGCCGTCGCCTGTTCCAGGAGTTTACGCAGGTCGACGCCTCGACCACACGTAAGTACGGCGGCACCGGTCTCGGCCTGGCGATCTGCAGGCGGTTCACCGAGATGATGGGCGGCGAAATCTCTGTCGAGAGTGCGCTTGGAGAAGGATCGACGTTCAGTGTTCGAATTCCGGTCGGACTGAGCGGCCAAGACGAGGAGCCGCTCCCGGCGGCGGAGAGCCCCCGCGAGAACGAGAGGTCATCGTCGCCCGCGCAGAACACGGTCCTGGTGATCGACGACGACCCGGTCGTGCACGACCTCATGGCGCGGTTCCTGGCGAAGGACGGGGTCCGGGTCGTGGTCGCGTCCAATGGCCACGAGGGTCTGGCGCTCGCCCGTACCCTGCATCCAGCCGCAATCACGCTGGATGTCATGATGCCGGGCATGGACGGTTGGACGGTGCTGGCCACGCTCAAAGCCGACCCTCAGCTCGCCACCATTCCCGTCGTGATGGTCACCATGAGCGACGACCGGCGGAAGGGATACGCGCTGGGCGCTTCGGACTACCTGACCAAACCGATCGAACCGGGCCGACTCAGTGCGGCGTTGAAAAGGCAGGCAGGCGACGTCGTATCGCCGGCGTCGCTGCTCGTCGTGGACGACGATCCGGCCGTGCGGCGCCTGATCCACCAAGTGCTGCAGCGCGAGGGGTGGATCGTTCTCGAGGCGGAGAACGGACGGGTCGGGTTGTGTCGCGTCGCCGAGCACCGGCCGGCCCTCATCATTCTCGATCTGTTGATGCCGGACATGGACGGCTTCGAATTCCTCGACGAACTCCGCCAGGCCAACGTGCCGCCGATCCCCATCATCGTCTTGACGGCGATGGATCTCACCGCCGCCGATCGTGAGGCGCTCAACGGCTCGGTAGGCAAGGTGCTGGACAAGTCGGCCTACAACCGTGAGGCGCTGTTGGTTGCGGTCCGTGAGCAGGTGAACGCACGCCTGGAGGCTCAGGTGGCGGGCTCATAGGACGCGTGCATGTCCAGAATTCTGATCGTCGAAGACAACGAAATGAATCGTGACATGTTGTCGCGACGTCTCGCACGCCGAGGGTACCAGGTGATCCTGGCGATCGATGGCCGACGCGGCCTGGCCGCCGCTCGGCGCGAGGCTCCCGACCTGATTCTGATGGACATGAGTCTTCCGGAAATCGACGGATGGGAAGTGACGCGGCAATTGAAATCGGACGACACCACTCGGGCCATCCCGGTGATTGCGCTGACCGCGCATGCGATGAGCAGCGATCGTCAGAAGGCCCTCGAGGCCGGCTGCGATGATTACGACACCAAGCCGGTGGAGTTTCAGCGCCTGTTGTTGAAGATTCAGACGATGTTAAGGAGCGCGTCGAGCCAATGACTGCCTTGAACGACACCCTGCTTGTGGTCGACGACAACGAAGCCAACCGTGACCTGTTGTCACGACGCCTACAGCGACGCGGTTTCGACGTCGTCACCGCGATCGACGGAAGTCATGCGCTGGAGTTGCTCGCCGCACGAGACTTCGCGCTGGTGCTGCTCGATATCGAGATGCCGCGCTTGAGCGGTCTCGAGGTGCTGCGGGTGATCCGGCAGAGCCGTTCAGCGAGCGAGCTGCCGATCATCATGGTAACCGCCCGGCAGGAGAGCGCCGACGTCGTGGAAGCACTCAACGGCGGGGCGAACGACTATGTCACCAAGCCTGTCGACCTGCCGGTCGCGCTCGCGCGAATCAACGCCCAGTTGGCCCGGCGGCGCGCCGAGGCGGCGCTGCGCGAGAGCGAGGAGCGCTATGCGCTTGCGCTTCGCGGCGCAAACGACGGGCTGTGGGACTGGAATCTGCGAACCGACGAGATCTTCTTCTCCGATCGCTGGAAGCAGATGCTCGGCCTCGCCCACCACGTCGTCGCTGGTATCCCCGACGAGTGGTTCCAACGCGTCCACTCGGATGATGTCGACAGACTGAGAACCGACGTCACCGCGCACCTCGACGGGCGCACGCCACACTTCGAGAGCGAGCACCGCGTCCTGCACGCCGACGGGACCTACCGTTGGATGCTGGCGCGTGGCGTCGCCGTGCGCGACGTCGACGGCCGCGCACATCGCATGGCCGGTTCGCTCACCGACATCACCGAGGGCAAGGTGTCGGATCCGCTGACCGGCCTGCCGAACCGCGTGTTGTTTCTCGACCGGCTCGGACAATCGATGGAACGCGCCAAGCGGCACGGGTGCGTCTCGGCGGTGCTCTTCGTGGATCTGGATCGATTCAAGCTCGTGAACGACAGTCTGGGCCATGAAGCCGGGGATCGCTTCCTGGCGGCGATCGCCTCTCGGCTGGAACGCAGCGTCCGCACCGTGGACACCGTCGCCCGCGTGAACTCCGAAGTGACAGTGGCTCGACTCGGCGGCGACGAGTTCACGATCCTGCTCGAGAATGTCCGGCACGCCAGCGACGCCGTTCGAGTGGCTGAACGGGTTCAGGAGTGTTTGAAGCGGCCGTTCGAGCTCGACGGTCGCCATCTGTTCACCTCCGCGAGCATCGGCATCGCGACCAGCGAGAGCGGCTACAGCGATCCGCAGGACCTGCTGCGCGACGCGGATACGGCGATGTACCGAGCGAAGGCGCTCGGAAAAGCGCGCTGCGAGGTGTTCGATGTGCGAATGCGCGAAGCGGCCATCACGCGGCTGGCGGTCGAGACCGACCTGCGGAGAGCGATCGAGCAGAACGAGTTCGAACTCCATTATCAGCCAATCATTTCGCTCACGACCGGCAGACTGGCCGGGTTCGAAGCGCTGGCGCGCTGGCGCCATCCGCAGCGCGGACTCGTCTCGCCCGTGGATTTCATCGGCATTGCCGAGGAAACCGGCCTGATCGTGCCGCTTGGCACGTGGGTGCTGACCCGTGCCTGCACCCAGATGAGCGAATGGTGCCAGGCGCATCCGTCGGCAGCCGGGCTGACGATTCATGTGAACCTGTCGGCCAGGCAGTTCGTCCATCCGGATCTGGTCACCGACATTGCCGGAATACTTCAGGCGACAGGACTGCCGGCATCGGCGCTCAATCTCGAAATCACCGAAAGCGCCGTCATCGAGAACCCCGACTCGGTGATCGGCGTGCTCGACGCGCTGAAGGCACTCGGATTGCGGATCTCGATCGACGACTTCGGTACCGGCCACTCTTCGCTGAGCTATCTCCATCGGTTTCCGATCGACGGGTTGAAGATCGACCGGTCATTCGTGAGCGCGATGACCCTCGAGCAGTCGAGCATCATTCGAGCCATCGTGGCGCTTGCCCAGGCGCTGCGGCTCGAGGTGATAGCGGAAGGCATCGAAACCGTCGACCAGCTCTCGCGCTTGTCCGAGCTCGGCTCTGATGGCGGTCAAGGATACCTGTTCGCTGCCGCCCTGACTTCATTGGACGCCGAGGAGGTGCTGACACACTCCCAAGACACGCGCATCAAGAGCTGGATCCCAGCCAGCCCAGAGGTCGCATGATTGAACGTTGAAAAAACTGGAGCCGGCGCTCGGACTTGAACCGAGGACCTGCTGATTACGAATCAGCTGCTCTACCAACTGAGCTACGCCGGCCAACAGG
>DASWZV010000119.1:0-1606 GCA_036407095.1 Vicinamibacterales bacterium
GGTCGATTGCCTGACGATCGTCAAGAACGCCGACGAGTCCGAGCTGCGCGAGCGGTTCCGGGTGCCCGCCGACAACGTCGATCAGCCGCTGTTCGTCTCCGGCCCGCTCAAACAGACGAACCGCGTGATGGCGAAGGACGAGAACGTGTGCCTGCACTGCGGCCTCTGCGCCGAGCGCTGTCCGACCTACGCGTGGGACATGCGGCGATTCGTGCTGCAGATTCCCTACGCGGGGCAGACGGGGACGATCATTCCGCTGGTTGCAGTGTAAGGAGCTAGGAGCTGGAAGCTAGGAGCTAGGAGTAGGAGTCAGAAGAGAGCGCCTGCGGCACGAGCGAGGCGGCGGAGCGAAGTCCGGCGAAGCCGGACCGCCGAGCGAGAGCGAGCGGGGGTGGGGCCCCGCGAGCACTGAAGAATGCAGACAGAGACCCACGAATCGTACATGGATCGCACTAACGACTTCGCCTTCAAGATCGCCACCGCCAATGGGACGGGCTCGGCGTCCGCCAACGGCCTGATCATGCAGGCAATTTTCCGCAGCGGCGTGCCCGTGACGGGCAAGAACGTGTTCCCGTCGAACATCCAAGGGCTGCCGACCTGGTACGAGATCCGGGTCAACAAGAACGGCTACACCGCGCGCACGCCGCAGTTCGATCTGCTCGTCGCCATGAACCCCGCGACCTACGAGCGCGACATCGCCGAGGTGCAGTCGGGCGGCTGGCTGATCTACGACTCGACGTGGCCGCTCGACGCACGGCTGAAGCGCCCGGACGTCACCTACCTCGGCATCCCGCTCGCCGAGATGTGCAACGCGCAGTTCAACGGTGTCCGCGAACGCATCCTGATGAAGAACATCGCGTACGCGGGAGCGCTGGCCGCGCTCCTCAACATGGACACGGACATCATCCGCGCCCTGCTCAAGGAGAAGTTCGGCAAGAAGCCTGCGCTGATGGACTCGAACCAGCAGGCGGTCGATCTCGGGCACGACTTCGCAACCACGCAGTTCGAGTGCCCGCTGCCGATCCACCTCGAGCCGCTCGACAAGACCAAGGACTCGATCCTGATCGACGGGAACACCGCGGCGGCGCTCGGCTGCCTGTACGCCGGCGCGACGGTCGGCGCCTGGTACCCGATCACGCCGGCGACTTCCCTGATGGAGGCCTTCAAGAGCTTCTGTCAGAAATACCGTCGCGAGCCGGACACGAATCGCAATCGTTTCGCGATTCTCCAGGCGGAGGACGAGCTCGCGGCGATCGGGATGGTGATCGGCGCCTCGTGGGCCGGCGCTCGCGCATTCACTCCGACCGCTGGTCCGGGCATCTCGCTGATGAACGAGTTCATCGGCCTCGCCTACTACGCCGAAGTGCCCGCCGTCATCTTCGACGTCCAGCGCACGGGTCCTTCGACCGGCATGCCGACGCGAACGCAGCAGGGAGATCTGATGCTGTGCGCGTACGCGTCGCACGGCGACACGCGCCACATCTGTCTCTATCCAGCCGATCCGCGCGAGGCGTTCGAATGCGCCGTGGCGGCGTTCGACCTGGCGGAGCGGTTCCAGACGCCGGTCTTCGTCCTGAGCGACCTCGACATCGGGATGAACGACTGG
>DASWZV010000120.1:0-11081 GCA_036407095.1 Vicinamibacterales bacterium
GAACAACTGTCCCAAGACCGGAGAGCTGGCCAGCGGGAATCGACGCCAGCAGTCTTTCGACCGTTGGACGAATCCATCGACGCGCTCGGTATTCGCGGTAAGACTCCTGAACTGTTGCCACTATTCAAGATTGTGCGCCAAACGGGCGGTGGACAGGTTGGCAGGATGACATTGCACGAGCATGGTGCACCAAATTGGAAGAACGTCGAAAGGAAGGCTGACGAAGGCTGGACGCAGTCAGGCGGCCGACCAGGAGAACTCCAAATTCAGCGGGTTGCGCGCCCCCGCAGCCATTTCAACTTGCAGCGAGAGGTCGCCCGTTTCTGGCGACCTCTTCGCATTTTGCGCCGCCCCAAGCATCGCCGCCAGATTTTCTTTCAGCTCGATTTGCAGTTCGCCCTGGTCCGGCATCAGGACGATGGCGTCGATAAGGCCACGAAGCGCCTCAGAGGCTTCCGTGCGAGTTTCTGGATGCTCCAGGGCCTGTGCCAATGCGATGACCTTCTGACGGTACAGGTCGGCCATTCCAGGGTGTAGGAGCGGCGGCGGTTCGTCTGCCGCTGCGAGTTTGGCTTTCAGGTCCTCGCGCCTCGCCGCGTTTCGGCTCAACTCGTCCCTGACTTCACTGGCGGGGACGCCTTCCATGATGGACTCCACCAGCTTCTTGCGCCTAACCTCGATGCGCTCGATCTCGTTCTCGGCCGCTGACAGGCCTGCGCGATGCTCCATTCGAAGCCGGTTCATCTCGCGTGTGAACTCGTCGCAGAACTCCTCGAACAGATCCTGGCGTAGAAGCTTGTCTTGAAGCGCTCTCAGCACGCGCGCTTCGACCTCGTCGCGGCGGATGGTCAAGTGGTTGTCGCAACGACTCTGGTCGCGGGCGCCGAAGCATCCGAGGCGGTTCTTGCCCGACATGATGAATCCGGCTCCGCAGACGCCGCACTTCGTCAGACCTGAGAACAGGTACTGCGGCCGCTTCGCGACACCGATGGCGCCCGCAGTCTTCATCGTGTGCCGGGTCTGTTTCTGGCGCGACTTCGCAGCGGTCGAGAGGTCGTCCGGCACTATCCGCAGCTCCGGGACTTCCCGCGACATCCATTCGGTTGTAGGGTTGAGCCGCGACACTCGCTTTCCGGTGTCAGGATTCTTCACGTAGCGAAGACGATTCCAGACCAAGCGGCCGACGTAAAGCTCGTTGTTGAGGATTCCGGTTCCACGCTTGGCGTTGCCGTAGATCGTGCTCGGACTCCAGGGACCACCGAACGGACCTGGCACACCCTCGCGATTGAGGTTCTTCGCGATTTGCTTTGGCGACACGCCCGCGATGAACTCGCGGAACATGCGCTCCACCACAGCGGCCTCGCCCGGCTCGATTTCCCGTTCGCCTGTCGTGACCATTCCGCCGTTGAGAGCCTTAACGACGCGGTAGCCGTAGCAGAGACCGCCTGCCGACTTTCCGTCCTCGATTCGGCCGCGCAGTCCTCGGTGGGTCTTCTCGGCGAGATCCTTCAGGAACAGGGCGTTCATCGTGCCCTTGAACCCAATGTGCAGGTGCGTGATGTCGCCCTCAGCCAGGGTGACGATGCTAACGCCGGCGAAAGTGAGGCGCTTGAAGAGACCGGCGGTGTCTTCCTGGTCCCTGCTGAAGCGGTCGAGCGATTCGGCGAGGACCACGTCGAATCGACGGCTCAGCGCATCGCGCATCAGGGCTTGGAAACCGGAACGAAGCAACGTGGCGCCAGACACCGCGTGGTCGGAGTACTCCTGCGCGATCGTCCAGCCCTGTCGCTCGGCAAACGCGCGCCTCTTACGGCCACCGATGCTGTTAGAAGGTCACCGGAGCAGAAGCGCCTGTTGACGTGCCAATGCAATCGCCTGAACGGGCAGCATCGCGCGTCCCTCGGCGCGGGCCGTCTCGAATGCTGCGGTGCCGAGCGATGTTTTCACCGCCTCCATGTAGCGATCACGGACCCATCTGAACGACGGCGGCAGCGAGCCGCTCACGGTGTCCAGCATCTGCTCTGAAGCACCCCACAAGCGAGTCGCGCTCTCGCCGAGTCCTCCGGTGGCGAGGAGGCCCGCGAACAGTTCCAGACTCCAGGCTTGTCCGCGTGGATCCTCGAACTCCTGACACACCGACAGGGCCTCGGATGCCTGGATGCGCGCCTGAACGTGGTCTTCCTGGCCGATGTGCAGGGCTGCCGCGAGCAACAGCACAATGCTCAGGCCCCAGTCCTCACCAGCACGCCTGAAAACGTCGATCGACTGGTCGTACCGCTGTTGCGCGCCCGCGTGGTCGCCCTTCGATACCGCGACGTTACCAAGCACGAGAAGTGGCGGACCGTGCAGCACGTCGTCGCCGCCCACGGCGGCGTTCAGGGCCTCCCGTGATCGCACGTCAGCCTGCTCGTGGTCGCCCCGCTCGAACGCGGCTGTACCCTGCAGAAACAGTGCGAACGACACCACCCAGGCATCACCCAAGTCCCGGCCCAGTGACAGTGCCTCGGCTGCTCTTGCGTCCACGTCGACATGACGTCCTTGGAACCAATGAAGGTTCGCCAACCCGATGAGTGCCCGCGCACGTACGAGTTTTGGCACATCGGCGGCCCTTCCGATGGCTAATTCGAGCCAGCGAGTCCCCTCCTCGAACAGGCCGCACTTCGTCCAATACCAGAAGAGCGCGCCCGCGAGCTCCACTCCTTGTTCCGCCTTCGCGGGAGACTTCAGCGCCCAATCGAGCGCCGCCCGAATGTTTTCCTGCTCGATCCGCAGTTGCCTGAGACACGGCAACTGACCGTGGTGGCTGAGGACGGGCAATGCTCCACGGAACTCATTGAAGAAGAAGTCGAAATGACGCTCGCGCAACCGTTCAGCAGCGCTGACCTGGACGAGCCGTTCGCGTGCGTACTGGCGAACCGTTTCGAGCAAGCCGTACCGCCGCCCGCCGGTGCACTCACTGTCGGCCGTCACGAGTGATTTGCTGATCAGGCGCGACAACAGATCGAGCATATCGTGTCGTTCGATACCGTCACCGGCACACACGATCTCCGCGGCTTCGAGCGTCCAAGACGACGGGAACACTGAAAGCCGGCTGAGTAACTGCCCTTCGACATCCGACAGCAGCTGGTAACTCCAGTCCAGCGTCGCCTCGAGCGTTCGCTGTCGTGCAACGGCCGTCCGGGCACCGCCGGTCAGCAACCGGAAGCGGTCCTGCAGCCGCGCTTCGATCTGGCCCGGTGACAGAACGACGACGCGGGCAGCGGCCAACTCGATCGCGAGGGGAATGCCGTCGAGCCGCCGGCAGATGTTCGCGATCGCGTCCGCGTTGTCCGCGGTCGGTCTAAAGGTTGGTTCAACCGCACTCGCACGCTCGAGGAAGAGTTGCGTCGCCTCGGCGTCAGCGAGCGCTGCGGTGGAGAGGGACGGCATGGCCTCAGGGAGCGATAGCGAACGGACACGGTGAACCGACTCGCCGGAGACGCCGAGCGCCTCGCGGCTAGTCACGACGATCCGCAATCTAGGTGCTCCGCGAAGTAGCGCCTCGACGAGCTCAGCGCAGGAGGCGATCAGGTGCTCGCAGTTGTCCAGCACCAGCAGGAGCTCACGGTGGCGCAGGTTACCGAGCAGAGCGTCCCGAGCCGATCGCTGCGGCCCCTCCCGAATGCCAAGGACAGTCGCGATCGTTTGCGCGACCAGTTCGGGTGCCGACAGCGACGCCAAATCGACCAGCCACACGCCGTCGGGAAACTCGTTCACCAGGCCGTACGCCAGCCGCACCGCCAGCCGTGTCTTGCCAACACCACCAGCGCCTGTCAACGACAGCAGCCGCGATGACGTGAGTACCGCCGGCAATTCGAGGAGTTCCTTCTGCCGTCCGACGAAGCTCGTGACATCGGCCGGCAGGTTATGGCGAGGGGAGTTCGACGGCTGCTCGGGTGAGGCCATAACGCCAGGCAAGGCCAGCCGAGGCGACTGAAATACGAGCTCAATGGGCGCAATAAAGCGGTAGCCCTTTCCCGGGATGGTCGCGACGAATCGCGGCGACTGGCGCGAGTCGCTTAACACCTGTCGGATTTTGAGAACCGCTGTGCGAATGCCGGCATCGAGGTCCGTGAAGACCTCCGGGTTCCACAACCGCTTCGCGATGTCCTCCCGCGACACCAGCTCCTGTCGGCGCTCCAGAAGCAGGAGCAGGAGATCCATGGGTTGGCGCGCGAGTGAAAGGGGCTGTCCCTTGCGCCTCAGCTCGTAGGCCGCTACGTCCACCTCGAACTCTCCGAAGCGGTAGGTTACGCCGGAGGACGAACTCATGTGTGAATCACTGGGGCTAGGGTGTCATACGTTCGACCGCGTTCGACAAAGATTCGACATTCTTTCGACGCCCCGTCAATAGCTTCAGCGGGTGCCTTTCGCCACCATGGCCGGGTCGAATTTCAAAGGAGCACACCCATGAGTTCATTGACGCAAATCCTGAGTTTTCGTGGTCGAACAACGCGTAGCGAGGCGGGCGTCGCCGATGTCCGGATTCGCCGCTCGCTTGCGACGGCCTTGGCGATCTTGCTGGCTCTATCGGCGATCGTCACGACATCGGTCATCGCCACGGAGCGCCGTGACGACGCCCACTGGGTGGGCACCTGGAGTGCCAGCCCTCAGGGGGTTGCGGCGCCCATTCACTTCAACGGGCAAACGGTGCGTCAAATCGTCCACACCAGCCTCGGCGGCGAGCGCGTGCGGGTCCGTTTCTCCAACGCCTACGGTACGAGCGGACTGGTCATCGGCTCCGCGCACGTGGCGATCAGTACTGGTGGCGCATCGATATCCGGCGGGACCGATCGCGTCCTCAAGTTCAATGGATCACCCACTATCACCATTCCCGCCGGTGCGTTGGTGGTGAGCGACCCCGTCACGCTCAACGTGCCGGCACTCCATGATCTGGCCGTCAGCCTCTACCTGCCGGAGAATGTGGCCGCGACAACTCAGCATTCGGTGGGCCTCCAGACCACGTACATCTCGGCTTCCGGAGACTTCACGGGTGCGGTCATCGAGCCGACGACGACAACCCAATCCTATTACTTCCTGACCGGGGTCGAGGTCACCGCATCCGACCGCGCCCGGGCAATCGTGACGTTGGGCGACTCAGTGACCGACGGTTTTGGCTCGACACCAGACACGAATCAGCGCTGGCCGAATCTGCTGGCGGAGCGGCTGCAGCTCCATTGGGCCACCTCGCGCATTACCGTGCTCAATGCCGGCGTCAGCGGCAATCGCGTGCTGCATGATTTCGTCGGCACCAGCGCGTTGGCCCGGCTGGATCGCGACGCGCTTGTACAAACCGGCGTGAAGTACGTCATCGTGGGGGAAGGCAACAATGACTTCCTCATCCCTGGCTTGATCGGCAACCCTGCTGAAGTCGTAACCGTGGCGCAGGTGATCCAAGCCCACAGTCAGATGATCGATCGAGCCCATGCCTTGGGATTGAGAATCTACGGCACCACGTTGACCCCAGTCGAAGGTTACCCGTTCCCGGGCTTCTGGACGCCCGATCTAGAGGCGAAACGCCAGGCCGTCAATCATTGGATCCGGACCGGCCGGGCCTACGACGCGGTCATTGACTTCGACAAGCTGTTGCGTGACCCGAGCCATCCCTCACGCCTGCTTCCGGCGTACGACAGCGGCGATCACTTGCATCCGAACGATGGCGGCTACAGCACCATGGCCGATGCGATCGACTTGTCTCTGTTTCGTGACGACGAGGATTGATCAGTCCGTGATTCTCAAAATCGAAGCCGGCAGCAGTGGGGCGGTATCACGCCGCCCCACTCCACAGCTGCAAGTACCGCTGGTTGCGGGCCCCCGCAACCAAAATTCGATGTTCCCGGGGACAAAACGGGGACAATCCGGTAAGGAAACGAGGCCGATCAGCTTCCCGACGCCAGGCGAAGCGGTCGGCCTTCGTTCTTCCAGCTCACTTCCAGTCCTCTCCGCAACTCTTCGTCCGTCACGTTGAGGTATCGCTGCGTCTGCTGAATGCTCGCGTGTCCGAGCATCAGCTGAATGATCCGGATGTCGACGCCATCCGCGAGCAATCGACAGGCGCCTTCGTGGCGCAGGTCGTGCCAGCGGAGATCGATCCGTTCGAGCTGCTCTCGATTCCATGGCGCGCCCTCTCTTCCGGGTTTGGGATCGATGCCGTGCGCGAGTAGCCGCAGGGTCTCCCATGCGGTCTGGATGTTCGGCTGGTAGGTGCCGGTGGCGCTGCCGAACACGTAGGCGTCTGGTCCAAGCGCGGCTCGTCGCTTGAGAATCGCCGCGATCCGGCCCCTCGGGTTGAAGGGAATGCGGCGGTTTTCTTTGTCCTTGGCGGTGGCCCTGGGAATGCCGATCTGGCACGTGTCTCAGTTCACTCGCTTGTTCTGCATCAGCAGCATCTCGCCCCGGCGGCAGCAGAGCTCAGGGCGCCGATGATGCGATCGTGGAGCAGGGCACCGACGTACTGGTGCTCCACGGTGTTCATCTTCTCGAGCGCCGCGTCCAGCAGGCGTTTCTCCTCGTCCCTGGTGAGCCGGCGGTCTCGAGCGGTCTCGGCCTTCTTGTTCAAGCGAACGCCGAAACGATGGAACGGCGATCGGTTGAACAGCGGGGGTGTCTGGGCCATGCCCCAGTTCATCGCCGCTCGCAATGTCTCGAGCACGCGGTGCATCGTCGCGATCTCCACGTCCTCGAGTGCGATCAGCGGCAGTCCACCGAGGTGTTCCTTCAGGACGCCGACCCGGCTGCGAATCGCTGGAACGCTCCGCAGTCCCGCGGGTTTGACGCAGCGCTCAATGTAGGCGTCGAGGAACGCTGCCACGTCTCCGAGGTTGGTTCCGGCTTCGATCGTTCGTCGTCGCGCCTGTCGCAGATCGCGTCCGGCCTTGATCTCGCCGATGAACAGGCGCTCCCAGTCGCGAGCTTCCTCCATCGACTGAATCGCGCGCTGTTTGCCAGGCTCCATCCTGGGGATGGCGAACTCGTTCGCGGGGATCCTGTAGCGTTTGCCGCGATACATCACGTCGAAGCGTAGCTGTTCGAGGCACCGCTTGCCGTTCTTACAGCTCCGTTCTGTGCATCTTCGTCTGATGGTCATCGGTCCTCCTACATCGTTGGCTCCTTTGTCGGTGTGACTACGACACGCGCGTCGGCGCGCCTCGCTTGATCCAGTCGAGCACGTCCGCGGGATGGAAGCGCCGCTCGCGCACGCCGAATCGCTGCGACGTGAGCAGTCCGCGAGAGTACGCGCGGCGCACGGTCTCTTCGTGGCAGCCGATGTACTCGGCAACCTCGAACGCTGTCAAGAGGCGGTTCGGCAGTCCGTCGTTTCCGGAGTCGGTGTCGGTGAACTCGTCGTCGTCACGAAACGAGTTCTGGTCGGCGTACAGCTGGTTTCTCATCGCGTCCTCCGAGATCTGCGGCGCCGCGCGCAGCGGCGTCAGGTTGACGGGAGGTGCGAGCCGGTGGGCGCCGCCGTGAGTAAAGGAACCTCAGGTCCGATCACTCATCGGCGGCCGACTCGAGGACCGGCGGACATGGGGGCCGATGGCCGCACATGCGATGCCGGTGTTGAGCGCGATGGCGCCGACAATCTCTTTGCCCCGTCGGCGCTCACGGATGCAGTCCGTGATGTTCGGCTCATTGGGCCGTAGGCGCGTTGGAGTGGCTCCAGGCGCGCCGTCGGCCCGAGTCCGGTCTGCGACCTCTCCTGAGGAGGAAGTCGCACACAGGGCTCTCCGTGCTGATTCTGGGTCTCTGGTGGTGCGCTCGAGTCCGGATGGCCTGTGGCCGAACCGAAGGTCGAGAGCGGTCGCGTTGTGTGCCGTTGCCGCGAGTGGCCTCAAGCCGTCTGCGGCTGCCGTGAATCGGCTGCGACGCTAACCACCGCCATGGAGCTTCTCACTGCGGCCCGATGGGCGACGAGCTCGAAGCATACCCACGAGGACCTGAGATCGACGTGGGGAGTGGCGACGAATCGCCACGTGCGAATGAATTCAACTTACGCTCGTCGGTGATGACAGTCAAGGGCTCTGTCGCTCGCATGCGCTCTGTCGCTCGCACCGTTTTTCAATTCGCGCCGGCTTCAGGTTCGCAGCGGTTTGGCTGCTGCTCAGTCCAGTGGCGTGGTTCCAGGCCTGCCGACCAACAGATGATGATTGAAGTTTCGAGAGTGGCAGCAAGACGACAACAAAGCCGCTGTACGTCGAACCGGAGAATGTTCCGAGGAGAGGAAGCATCGCTTCGACTCTGAATGCGCCGTCCCGTCACTGGGGGAGGGCCAAGGTGGGTGGGTCGTAGGACGGATTTCGGCCGGCGCTTCGACTGCGATTCCTCGTCGCTAACTGACGCGCTAGTTGATGCACGTCGGCGTTTTCACGCCTTTCGGCGGGCGTAGTGCGAGCGACGGGTCATGAACGAATTGCAGTGCGATTTCCGTTGGCTCGCCATCCACCACCATTTCCCACCGCACGGGCAACAGCGTTCTAACGTCGAGCCAGAGGACGTGCTTGACGTTTGGTGGCGCGCCGAAGTCCGGATCGATCTTCCGGTCGTTCTCCGTGGGGCCCACGAGGGCCCGGGAAAGGTGTTCGTCGATATTGCTGAAGCCACCGCTTTCGAGCGGCTCGTCGAAGATGTCGAAGTAACGGTACATCGAGTGCCAGTCGTTTTCGGGATATGCGCTGACGTCCCACTTCCCGGAGCCCTGACGACCGTACTCGATGTAAAGGGTGCCACCCAATCGACGACCGTCGCACGTTACCGCCGCCAGGTTCGTGTGGTCCTCGATTACCTCGAGGTCCTCGTAGGTCGTGCGGTAATAGCGTAAACGTCCCCTTTCGTCGGGAACGATCTGCTTCTCGGCGACGGTAGCTTGCGCTGGAAACGTAACCCGGAAGGTCTTGCCTCTCATTGCCGCGAATGCCGCACTGAGAACGCCCTTGACCTCGGCCGGTGTCAATGGTCGTGGATCGTTGATGAGAGCGAGCGCGGCAGACTGCAATCGCAAATCTGTCTGCGGAGTCGCTTCGCGCTGTGCCATTAGTGGCACGGTCGTCGCAACCACGACCAGGGTCAGCGCCGCAACGAGTTTCACCTGCATATGTCGTCCGCCGTCTCTCGGGGCATGGACCTCCTATGCAAGCCGACTTCCAATCGCGAGCGTGTGAGACGGGCCGCAGAGCGGGCCAACCAGCTGATCCCGATTCTGTCGGCGGAGTCCTGTCTTAGTCTTTCTAACTGGTCCAAAACGGGCCATTCAGACACGATTGTGCGGATCAGGACCCTCGGCGTTGCACGGTAGTGCCGTCGCTCCGATAGTTGCGGGTCTCGGCCCAGCGCGCCCGGCGGGTCAAGGCCGCGCAGCGGCGAGCGGAGCGAGCGAAGCCTTGAGGCGCCGAAGCGCTGGCTCACGCTGATTGTCGGAGCGACGGCGGAGGTCGGCGGACGCGGTCACTCTTCGCGCCGACGTGCGGCGTGATCCAACAACTGCTCGAGGAGCTGGTCGCTCGCGCGGAAGTTGGTTTTCCGCAGGCGGCTGAACGCGACCGCGAGATCCGCGAAGCCGTGCTCTGATGCGTCGGCAAGGACACGCAAGGTCCCAAGGACCGCGACGCCGTGTTTCTGCGCCTCCTGCCGCGCATCGCGGTCGTCCACCAAGAGCGCATCGGCCGCCATCTCCAGCGCCAATTCGATTGCCTCACGCTCGCCCTCGCCGAGATCCTGTCGGACGCGTGCCGGCGGTTGCGTCGGAGCTTGAACACGGAGCCACTCGGGCCTGTTCTCCAGCCAGACCTTCACAAGACCCGGCGTCCGGTCACGAGTGAGTTCAGTGACCACGGCAGGCGGCACGACGACCTGGCCGTACATGGCCGGCAGCACGTGCGCGTATTCGATCAGAATCAGGTACCGAAGGGGACTGGCGTCCGCGACGACAATCACTCGGGCGATCGTTCAGGGCTGCCGTGGCTTCCGAGCTCGTGCTGACGCTTCTGCCAGAGCTGCGCGCTCGTTGCGCTCTCACGCTCGAAGTCGTCGAACGTATATTCGAGCGGCACGCCGTGATGCTTCAGGAACTGGTCGAGTTCGTCGCGCGAGGGGATCTCCAGAAGCTGGCAGAGTTGATGGCTGGTGAGGCGCTGCATCCGGTACGCATCGATGGCCATCGCTTCGAGGGCCGACCGGGACAGATCCTGGCCCTGATCGGTGAGCTGCGCGACCAAGTCGTCCGGCAGATCCAGCCAGATGCGCATGGACTCAGTATAGACCAGTCAACAAGCTCCCAAATGCGCACCGCCTCGATGCCCGCGTGTGTCCCGCCGATCGGACACGTCCCTGACCACCGACGGAGAGTGATTCTGCGCCCAATCCTGCACCCGATTCGCGCCCGCTTTGTACAGGCAAAGGGTCCGGTACACGGATACCGCGGCGACTCTGTACCGACACCGACACCGTGGCGTGAGCGACCCCGCTCGACGGCCATCGGGCCGCACGCGGTGGCGCTGTGCGGGGTCGCTCACGCCACGTCTCCTTCACCGTCGCTGCTCGATCGGTGACAGCGGCGGCACAGAACGCCGCCGCTTCGTGCGCGTCAACCGTCGCGCGAACTGCCTGCAGGTCAGAGGCTTCGCGGACAGCTCGTCCAGCGGAGATCACGCGTTGAGGACTGGTTCGTCTCCAGGGATTGACCGCGTCGACTGGGGTTGAGGGTGCGCAGGGGCCTGTTCCCCCTCCTCGACCCCCTCGGGTGACGGAGACGCCGCCACCAGGGGAGCGAGATGCCGGTACGAGAACGGCAGAATCTGCGGTTCGATCCGACCTGTGCCGCGCTCGATCGCCGACTTGATGGCGGGCGATGACATGACGCTGAAGACCCGGTCGCCGTCGGTCAGCCAGCGGCGGTAGAGGAGTTCGTAGCGCGCCGTGCCGAAGGCGCGGCAGGCTCGTGCAAAGCGGGCGTCAGTCGCACGGCGCTCCCGGGTGCTCGCGGTGGTCCTCCGCTCCTGGCAGAACCAGCTGAACTCCTCCAGGACGAGCGGCCGGAACTGCTCGGT
>DASWZV010000121.1:0-22387 GCA_036407095.1 Vicinamibacterales bacterium
GAGCGCTCGTTCACGCTCGAAAGCGAAACACTCAAGAACATCGCGAACAACGGGCGGGCGATGTTCAACTTCGTGACCCTGGTGCCGGGAGCGCTCTCGCAGAACAGGGGCAACACGGAACTGGGCGACGCGGGCGGCTTCACGGTCAACGGCCAGCGGCCCAACTCGAACAACGTCACGATCGACGGCGTCGCCAACCTCGACACCGGCAACAACGGCGGCAACATGGCGACGACGAACATCGACGCCGTCGCCGAGGTGAAGGTCCTCACCAACGCCTATCAGGCCGAATACGGACGCGCGGTCGGCGGACAGCTGCAGGTCGTCACCAAGAGCGGGACACAGAACTTCCGCGGGTCCGGCTACTGGTACGGGCAGCGCTCCGACTGGAACGCCAACACGTATCTGAACAAGCGCGAGACGCCGGAGGTGCCGAAGCCGAAGACGTCGCGCAACGATCAGGGCTACACGATCGGCGGTCCGGTCGCGTTTCCGGGCTTCAACGAGCAGAAGAAGAAGCTGTTCTTCTTCTGGAGCCAGGAATTCGAGCAGCGCACCAATCCGCCGAACCTTCATCAGGCGCGGGTGCCGACGGCGCTCGAGCGGCGCGGCGACTTCTCGCAGAGCGTCGACAGCAGCGGCAATCCGTTTCCGTACGTCCGCGACTACACCACCGGCCTGCCGTGCAGCGCCGCCGACACGCGCGGCTGCTTCCAGGACGGCGGCGTGGTCGGGCGGGTTCCGGCGAACCGGATCTATGCTCCCGGGCTCGCGGCGCTCAACATCTTCCCCGCCGCGAATTTCTCGGGCGGGAGCGGCTTGAACTTCACGAGCCAGGTGCCCGACAGCCGGCCACGCCGTGAAGATCTGCTGCGCATGGACTTCCAGGCGACCGACAACTGGCGGGTCACCGGCCGCTACATGAAGACCAAAGACGATAACTTGCAGGCCTATGGCACGACATGGGCAGGCGCCGGCAGCGCTCAGCTCCCGACGCCGGTGCTCAATCCCCAGCCGGGCGGCAATTACATGCTTTCCGCGACCGGCACCCTGAACAACAGCACGGCGCTCGAGCTCAGTTGGGGCCGCGCCTACAACTCGCTGAACTTCGAGCTGCAGAAGCCGGATCTGTTTCGTACGGCCGGCGGCTTCTCATCGATGCCGCTCTTGTATCCGAATGCGCTGCAGGCCGATTACGCCCCGTATTTCGTCTTCCGTGGCGGGCGCACCGGCAACGCCGGTCAGTATCAAACCGATCGCGGACCGTTCACCAACCAGAACGTCACCCACGACGTCCTCGCCAACGTGACGAAAGTGTGGGGCGCCCACTCCTCGAAGGCCGGCTTCTACTTTCAGCACAGCTTCAAGCCGCAGAGCATCTTCGCAAGTTTCAACAGCCAGATCGATTTCACGGACAACTCGAGCAACCCGTTCGATACGGGGCTGAGTTATGCGAACGCCGCTATCGGTGTATTCAATTCCTATCAGCAGGCGTCAAAGTACGCGCTGCCTGAATGGAACTACAAGAACATCGAGTGGTACGCGCAGGACAACTGGAGGCCCACGGGCCGGTTCACGATCGATTACGGCGTCCGATTCTATGAGGTGAGCCCGCAGTGGGACACGACCTTGCAGGCCTCGAATTTCCTGCCTGACCAGTTCGATCGCACGAAGGCTGCGAAGCTCTTTACTCCGGTCTGCGTCGGCGGGGCCCCGGGCGCGGGGTGCGTGCGGCGCGGGATGGATCCGACGCTTGTCGCTCAGGGTGTGACGCCGACATTGACGAACACGGTCGAGGAGCGCTTCATCGGCCGGCTCACGCCAGGCTCGAATCGTTTCAACGGCGCGTTCCAGGCGGGCAACGGGATCAGCGACGAGCTCCAGTCCGGAATGGCGTTTCGGGTCTCGCCGCGCATCGGTGCGGTGTACGACCTGAGCGGAAAAGGGCAGACCATCATCCGCGGCGGGTTCGGGATCTTCTACGACCGCCCGCAGGGAAACACCGTCTTCGACATGATCTCCAACGCCCCTGGAGTGCTGAACTCTCGCGTGGACTGGGGACTGCTGCAGCAGCTGACATCGACGGGCGCCGATCCGTTTACGACGCTGTCGCTCAATCCGACCGCGTACGAGTTCAAGCCGCCGCGCGTCGATCAGTGGAACGTCGGTGTTCAGCACAAGCTGCTCGAGGAAGTGATCCTCGACGTGGCGTACGTCGGCTCGCGGTCCACTGACCTGCTGCGGCAGGTGCAGATCAACGCCGTGCCGTTTGGTGCGACCTTCCTGCCCCAGAACCAGGATCCGACGCTCGTCCCGAGCGCGATTCCTGGAAACTCGGCGCTGCCGAACGATCTGCTCAGGCCATACCCCGGCTACGGCAACATCCGGATGTGGGACTACAGCGGCTACGGCGACTATAAAGCGCTGCAGACCTCGGTGACGCGCCGGTTCGACCGTGGCCTCATGCTGTCTGGCTTCTGGGTGTGGAGCAAGGCACAAGGGATCAACAGCACCGACGCTGCTGCGGGTGTGCCGAATCTCAGCAAAGAGGAGACCAAGCGCATCGACTACTCGCTGGTGGACTACGACCGAACGCACAACTTCACGGTCAACGCGATCTATCAAACACCGCGCGCGACGTCACGCAGAGGGCTCGGCCTCCTGGCAAACGACTGGCAACTGTCGGGGGTCTATCGATGGACCAGCGGTCGCCCCTATACGATCAACTTCTCGATTCCGGGGATCGGCGCTCGCAATCTGACCGGGACCGACGGCAATCCGAACGCGCGGATCGCGCTGACCTGCGACCCGGGTCGTGGCTGGAGCGGCGATCCGTACCGACAGTTTGCCCACCCGGAGTGCTTCGCGCCGCCGCAGCCGGGCAGCAAGGGTGACGAGACGCCTCGGTTCTTCGCGCGCGAACCGCCGCTCAACAACCTCGATTTGTCGATCGCCAAGAATCTCGGTATCGCGGCCGGTGCGAAGTTCGAGATTCGACTGGATATCTTCAACGCGCTGGACACGATCCAGTTCACGACCGTGAACAACACCGTGAACTTCAGGAGCCTGACGGATCGGACGATCACAAACCTTCCGTACGATTCGCAGGGCAATCTGGTGCAGCGGAACGGATTCGGAACGATCAGCGGCGTTGCGCCGCCACGGACACTCCAACTCGTCACCCGCGTGACGTTCTGACGCGGTTTCAGGGAACTGCAGCGCGAGGGGTATCATCCCTCGCGCTGGGCCAATGGACGTCACGAGTCGTTGGGTGCGCGCGCGTGCGATCGTGTTGACTGTCCCTGCGCTGCTAGGCGCGATCGCTGCGCTCGTGCCGACGATGGCGGCCCAGCAGGGACGAGCCGACACGAAGGAGCGCACGCGCCTTCTGCAGGTACAGCGCGACGCCCTCGGTCAGCTTCAGCAGGCAGCGCGTCGTGAGGCGACGGCCGATCAGGTTCGAGGCGCGCTTCAGACGGCGAGCCGCAGTTTCGACACGTTGGCCGCCGCGACGACGATTCTGGATCCGTCTCTGCGAGACGACCTTCGCCGCGCGGCGTCCGATCTGCGGTTGCTGCCATCGGCCGATACTCAGCGAGTCGCATCCGCGACTCGCTCCGCTATCGCCCTCCTCGAACAAGCGCGATCGCAACTCGAGGCCGACGCCGCTCTCGGCCTTTCGTTCCAGGGAAGCTTCAGCCAGACGAAGCCGAAAGAGCCGGCCTCCGGCGGTCACGCGTCAGCGATGGGACCGGCGCCGCCGAACCTGACGGTGCCCGATAATGGCGCGCCCGTTCCAGTGACCTTCGAAGTCGGTGCGCAGTTGCCCTGGAAGATGTATTGCGGCGGGCCTACCAAGGATCACATCCTCGAATCGTCTTGCGGCGGCGTCGCGCTGTTCGACTACGACGGCGATGGCCTGCTCGACATCTATCTCGTGACTGCTGCGGAGCTCACTCCGTCGCGCGATCGCGTACCTCATCGCAACGCTCTCTATCGCAATCTCGGAGGATGGAAATTCGAAGACGTATCAAGGAAGGCGGGCGTCGATCTCGCAGCGTGGGGCAGCGGTGTGTGCGCGGGCGATTTTGACGGCGACGGCCGGCTCGATTTGTACGTGACCAATTGGGGATCGAACGCGTTGTTTCGCAACCGTGGCGACGGCACGTTCACGAACGTGGCTGCTGCCGCTGGCGTCGCGGCCGGCGGTTGGAGCACAGGGTGCACGTTCTTCGATGCAGACGGCGACGGCGATCTCGATCTCTATGTGGCGCGCTACGTCGAGACGACGTGGGAGTCTGTCGCGCGGGCGCAACGGACGCTGCGCTGGCGCGGCGGGCCGCAGATCATGGTCGGGCCGGCGGGACTTCCCGGCGAGGCCGACCTGTTTTTCGAAAACGTCGGCCATGGACGTTTCGTCGAGGCGACCGACCGGCACGGCCTCTCGGATCGATCGCGCGCGTATGGCTACGGCGTCGTCGCGACCGATTACGATGACGACGGGTTGGTCGATCTGTTCGTCGCCAACGACTCGAACCCGAATTTCCTGTACCACAACCTCGGCAACGGCCGCTTCGAAGATGTGGCGCTGATCGCCGGTGTGGCAGTAAACGGCGACGGACGCACACAGGCTGGAATGGGCGCCGACGCTGGAGACTACGACGGTGACTCGCGCATGGATCTCGTGCTGACGACGTTCGCGCACGATCGCTACACGCTGTATCACAACGTCGACGGCCGGCTCTTCGAAGACGCGAGCACGGCGGGCATTGCCGCGCCGACGTTCGTTCGAATGGGGTGGGGCACCGCGTTTCTCGACGCCGACCTCGATCGCAGGCTCGATCTCTTCTTCGTTAACGGCCACATCTTCTCCGACATCGATCGATTTCCGCAGCTTGGCGAGACGTACCGCCAAAAGAATCAGCTGTTCCTGAACGGCGGCACACGATTCCGCGACGTGTCGGAACGAGCGGGACCGGGTCTGCAACTCGCGGCCGTGGGGCGGGGGCTTGCGGTAGGCGATCTCGACAACGACGGTGATCTCGATGTCGTGGTCAACAACATGGATGGGGCTCCGACGTTGCTGGAGAATCGGCAACGCACAAGAAATCACTGGATCGCGGTCAGCGCCACGGCCCCGGCGGGGAACCGATTCGCTATCGGCGCACGCGTCAAGATCAGCGCTGGCGGCACCAGGCAGATCCGCGAGATCCGATCGGGCGGGAGTTTTCTCTCACAAAACGATCTGCGGGCGTACTTCGGTCTCGGCGACTACGCAGGTCCCGTCGACGTGGAGATTCGCATGCCGGGCGGGCGCACTTGGGCATTCCGGCAGCTTCCGAGCGATCGTCTGCACGCGCTCACCCTGTCCGAATCAGCGGCGATCGCGCAGCCGCGTCGTGCGCGATGAGTGCTGCGCACGCACGTCGGACGAATCGGCTGTTGCTCGCGGCCGTTCTGGTCACGCTTGCCGTGATTGCCGGCACCGCGCAGGTCGAGCAGCGTCCTGACTCCACGCCCGAGATCGCGGTGTCGGAAGTGGTGAAGCCGTTCCTGGCGCAGCTCGAGCCAGGGAGCGACGGGTTCCCATTGGAGCGCCAGGCGAAGGAGATCGAGGCGCGCTTGCGCGAGTTGTCCGATGCGCTTCGCGGTGGTGGCTCGCGCGCAACCGCCGTCGTCACTCGACTGCTCGATTCCGATTTCCGCGGTGCGCGACTGCTGCCGATCAACGACGCGGCGGACAAACAGGCACCGCTCGAGGTCACACGCGCGAAGGATCTGCCGGGTGCGGCGACGCTCGATGCTCGCGCATTCGAGGCCGAACTGCAGCGGTTGGTCGGCGAGTTTCGCGATGTCACCGTGGCGGAATTCCTTCTCACCTCGATCGAACCCGAGGGCTCGGCCGATCCGTCATTCAGCGTTCGCACGACCGTACGCTACGACCTCGTTGGCGCCGGGACGAACGTGTACCGCCTCGAGCGCGTTGGCGAATGGGAGATCGGATGGCGGCGACACGCCGCGGGTTGGCAGATTGTTCGCTGGACCGCGACGTCGCATCTGGTCAGCCGCGCGCGCCGTCCGATCTTCACGGAGATCACGGACGCCGCGCTTGGCCGCATCGACTCGTTCCGCCGCCAACTCGCGATCGATCTCGATTCGTGGATGGCGACGGTGGACTCGGTCCTGACGCGTGACTCGAACGGTCATCACGGCGTGTCAGTCGGCGACGCGGATGGAGATGGACTCGACGATCTGTACATCGCGCAGCCCGCTGGACTGCCAAACCGTTTGTATCGCAATCGCGGCGACTCGACTTTCGAGGACATCACGTCCGACGCAGGAGTAGCCGTTCTCGACGACACCGCACAATCGCTCTTTGCGGACGTGGACAACGACGGCGATCAGGATCTCGTGGTCGCCACTTCGACCGGCCTGCTGCTCTTCGTCAACGATGGCAAGGGGCACTTCACACTCGCAGCGGACGCCTTCCGGCTGACGCAGCCGTTTCAAGGGGTACTCACGTCGATTGCGATGGCGGACTACGACAGGGATGGCTTTCTGGACCTGTACGTGTGCGTGTACTCCTATCTCTTCGGCGCCGGCGAGGACAAGGCCGGCACCCCGGCGCCGTACTACGATGCGCGCAATGGACCGCCAGGCGTGCTGTTTCGAAATGACGGCCGCGGGCGATTCGTCGACGTCACCAGCGAAGCAGGTCTCGACGTCGGCAACGATCGCTATCACTTCGCGGCGGCCTGGGCCGACTTTGACAACGACGGCTGGCCGGATCTCCTGGTCGCGAACGACTTCGGGACCAAGAACCTCTATCGGAACCTCGGGCGTCGAAGCGGCACGGTGAAGTTCGAGGATGTCGCTGAATCGGCGGGGCTGCTCGATCACGGCGCCGGGATGAGCGCCACGTTTGTCGACTACGACAACGATGGCTTGCTCGACATCTATACCGGCAACATGTGGAGCGCGCCAGGACGACGCATCACCGCGGCGCCGGCGTTCATGCGCGATGCGGCGCAAGACGTGCGCACGCTCTATCGCCGACATGTGCGCGGGAATTCTCTGTTCCGAAATCTCGGCAACGGCCGCTTCGAGGACAAGACGCTGGAAGCGCATGCGGAGATGGGCCGATGGGCGTGGTCGTCGGACGCGCTCGACTTCGACAGTGACGGCTGGGACGATCTGTACATCGTCAACGGCATGCTGACGCGCACGCCTCCGCCGGGAGGAGGCGACGATGCCACGCACGGCGGCGATCTCGAGGGATTCTTCTGGCGACAGGTCGTGGCGCGGTCACCGCTCACGCGTGTGCCTGGGACCCCGTACGACGATGCGTGGCGTGCGATCAATCAGCTGTTGATTCATGGCTCGATCGCGAGCCACCAGCGGAACGTGTTCCTTCGCAACAACGGGCAGGGCGGCTACGACGAGATCTCCGGAACAGTCGGCCTCGACCTCGATCAGGACGGCCGATCGTTTGCGGTGCTCGACGTCGAGAACGACGGCGATCCCGATCTCGTCGTGATGGCCGCTCGCCAGGCGCCTCAGCTTCGCGTCTTTCGAAACGACTTCGAATCGAAGTCGGCGTCGATCGCCGTCCGGCTGCGCGGCACCAAGAGCAACCGCGACGCGGTCGGCGCCCGTGTGACGGTCGATACCGATCGCGTTCACAAGACAAAGATCCGGCAGTGCGGGTCGGGATTCCTGTCGCAGCAATCGAAGGAACTGCTGATTGGTCTCGGCGCGAGCGAGCGGATCCTCAAGCTCACCGTGAGTTGGCCCTCTGGCGAAATGCAGGTGTTTACCGATGTGCCGCTGAACGCTCGCATTCGAATCGTCGAAGGGCGTGGCATCGAAACGGAAGCGTTCCGCCCGCGATCGACGGGGACGATCTCGTCGTCGGCTGCCGCTCCCTCGTCCGCGCCGCGAACGACCTGGATGTACGAGCCATTTCCGGCGCCGGACGTTTCAGTGCCGGGTCTCGGCGGTGAGACGCGCTCGATCGCGGCGTTGAAGGGAAAGCCGGCAATCGTGCTCTTGTGGTCGCCGAAGGTAGCGTTGTCGCGCGCGGCGGTCGAGACGCTCGAGCGCGGACGGCCGACGTTGACGCGTGCCGGGGTTGGATCGCTGACCATTCCCATCGATGCTCCGCTGGATGCCGCCGGCCTCAACTACACGATCCTCTACCGGCATCTGTTCATGAACCGTCAGGATCTTCACCTGCCCACGGGCCTGCTCCTCGAAGCAGGGGGCAACGTCGTGAAGGTCTATCGCGACCGCGTGGACGTGGATGAAATCGTCGCCGACTCGGCCGCGATCGACGCGTCGCCTGCCGAGCGGCTCGCTCGCGCGATACCGTTTCCTGGAACGTTCTATTCGGGACTGCCACTTCGCAACTACCTGCTGTACGGCAGCGAGCTTCTCGACAACGGACTCGAGCGTGCGGCCGTGGTGGCGTTCGAGCGCGCGGCGCAGGCGAACCCGGGCGCGTCCACTCTCTATCGTCTGGGCACGCTGCTGGCCAGAGGCGGCGAGACCGCGAAGGCCCGTGCCGCGTTCGAAGGCGCTCTCGCCCTCAAACCGAGTCTCGCCGAGGCCAACAACGATCTCGGGACCTTGCTCGCGCGCGGAGGCGATCTCGACGGCGCGATCGGCCGATTCCGGGCGGCGCTGGCGTCGATCCCCGAGTACCCTGACGCGCTGAACAACCTTGGCTATGCGCTTCTGCTGACCGGGCACGACGATGAAGCTCGCACGCTCTATGAAAAGGCGTTGGCGCTGCAGCCCGATTTTCCGGAAGCGCTGAACAATCTCGGGCTGCTCCTCGGCCGCGCCGGCGACATGCAGCGCGCGGAGCGCTATTTTCGTGACGCGCTCGCGCGCCGCGCCGATTACGGAG
Organism: Vicinamibacterales bacterium; assembly: GCA_036407095.1. Classification (GTDB taxonomy): domain Bacteria; phylum Acidobacteriota; class Vicinamibacteria; order Vicinamibacterales; family UBA2999; genus Gp6-AA40. Next base: position 8,912 of record DASWZV010000121.1, read on the forward strand.
AGGCTGCGAACAACCTCGCGCTGGTCCTCGTGTCGCGCGGGCAGACAGACGCGGCAGTGACTCTTCTCCAGCAACTGCTTCAGCGAACGCCAGCGTACGAGGCGGCGTACGTGACGCTGGCCAAGATTCTTCTCAGCACTGACCGAGCGAAAGACGCAGTCCCTGTGCTCGAGCGTCTGTTGCAGAGGAACCCGAACCATGCGCTCGCTCTCGAACTGCTTCGACAAGCGAAGTGATGCGAGAGCGGGTCTGTAAAGGAGGCGTTCGATGGTCCGCGTGACCGGATTGGCGATGTCAGCGCGCGGCGCGTTCGCGCTGGTCGCTGCGGTGACTGGCGCGATCGTGCTCCTCGACGCTCAAGGGTCGACACCACTCTACCGTCAGGCCAACGCTCCAGTGGACGCGCGCGTGGCCGATCTCCTCATGCGAATGTCCGTCGAAGAGAAGATCGCGCAGCTGCAGGGTATATGGAACAGCAAGCGCGAGATTGAGGATGCGCAAGGGCGGTTCGATCCGACGAAGGCGAAAGCACTCATCGGGTCCGGGATCGGCGAAGTCGCGCGTCCAAGCGAAATCGGCAGGCGAGACGTCGGCCGTGCGGTGCGACCGGCGCGCGAGCATGCCGTATTCGTGAACGCGGTGCAGAAGTGGCTGATCGAGAACACGCGCCTTGCGATCCCGGCGATGTTTCATGAAGAGGCGCTGCATGGACTCACGGCGCCCGGCGGCACCCACTTTCCTGTACCGATCGGATTGGCCAGCACGTGGGATCCTGCGCTGCTCGAACGGGTCATGGGCGCAGCCGCTCTTGAAGCACGCACACGCGGAGTCCAGCACGTGCTATCTCCGGTCGTCGACCTCGGACGCGATCCACGGTGGGGCAGGATCGAGGAAACCTACGGCGAGGATCCGTATCTCGTCACGCACATGGGCGTGGCCGCCGTTCGCGGCTATCAGGGCACGATGCTGCCGCTCGCGGATGACAAGGTGTTCGCGACCTTGAAGCATTTCGCGGGACACGGGTCGCATGAGGGTGGCATCAACACCGCGCCCGCCATCGTGTCCGAGCGTCTGCTGCGCAGCGAGCTCCTCGTGCCATTCGAAGCCGCTGTGAAAGCAGGGGCGTTCGCCGTGATGCCAAGCTACAACGAGGTCGACGGCGTGCCGTCGCACGCGAATCGCTGGTTGCTGACCGACATCCTGCGCCGTGAGTGGGGATTCAACGGCGTCGTTGTTTCGGACTACTTCGGCATCGAGCAGCTCCAGAGTCGGCACCACGTGGCGGTCGATAAAGCCGATGCGGCTGGACAGGCACTCGAGGCTGGCGTCGATCTCGAATTGCCGGACCCGTATGGGTATCCAGAGCTCCTGGGCGTAGTGAAGAGCGGCCGCCTCCCCGAATCGACGATCGATCGCTCGGTGGAGCGCATCCTCAAAGCGAAGTTCCTTGCGCGCCTCTTCGAGAATCCGTTCGTCGATCCCGAGCGAGCCGAACGCGTGACCAATACATCTGAGCACCAGGCGCTCGCACTCGAGGCGGCTCGCAAGTCGATCGTCCTGCTCAAGAACGACGGTGGGTTGCTCCCGCTCGATCGCAGCAAGGTGAAGACGCTCGCCGTGATCGGCCCGGACGCCAAGGGGCTGCATCTCGGCGGGTACTCGCGCGATCCCGGACGCGGCGTGGATGTGTTGTCAGGCATCACGGCGCGAGCGGGCACCGGAATCTCGGTGGTGTATGCGGAGGGTGTGCGGATCACGGAACACGAGGCCGACTGGGGTGGCGACAAGGTCGTGCTCGGAGACGCCGCACAAAACCGCGCGCGCATCCAGCAGGCGATCAAGGTGGCGCGGCAGGCGGATGCGATCGTGCTCGCCATCGGCACCAACGAATCGGTCTCGCGCGAGGCCTGGGCTGACAATCACCTGGGCGACGTCGCCGATCTCAGATTGATGAGCAATCAAGAGGATCTCGTCGAGGCCATGCTCGGTACCGGCAAGCCGGTGATTGCGCTCCTCATCAACGGACGTCCATTGGCACTGCCGCTCGTCGCTGCCCGCGTCCCCGCAATCATCGAAGCGTGGTACCCGGGGCAGGAAGGAGGCACTGCGATCGGCGAGGTGCTGTTTGGCGACGTGAACCCGGGCGGCAAACTGCCGGTGACGTTCCCGCGCGACAGCGGCCAGCTGCCCGTCTACTACAATCGGCGGCCGACGTCGTTCCGCAGCCATCTCGATCTCACACGAGAGCCGCTATGGTCGTTCGGCTTCGGTCTCAGTTACACCTCGTTCCGTCTCGACGAGTTGAAGATCGCCTCGCCGACGATTGGTCCTGGTGGTCGCACCGATGTGAGCGTTCGCATCACCAACAGCGGCTCGCGTGCGGGCGACGAGGTCGTGCAGTTGTATATCCGCGATCAGGTCAGCTCGGTGACGCGTCCGGTCAAAGAGCTGCGCGGGTTTGCGCGCGTGACGCTGAAGCCTGGCGAATCGAAGAACGTGAGCTTCTCGCTCGGGCCCGAGGAACTGTCGCTGATCGACCGACGGATGCAGCGCGTGGTCGAGCCCGGCCGCTTCGACATCATGGTCGGCACGAGTGCGACGCCGGCTCTAACGGCGACGCTCGACGTCATTGCCCGGTGATCCGCGCATCGTGATCGGGCAGCGATACATCATCATCGCGTGCGTCGTGAGCGCCGCGATCTTCGCCGTCACCGTTGCGGTAACACGATCGCAGGCACAAACGCGATTGACGGGAGAAGCGCCGCCACCGCAATCGCACCTCGCTCTCTGGTATCGCTCGCCGGCGTCAGATCGTGCGCCGGACCCGCCGAACTCGGCGGCACAAGGCGCCAACGCGGAATGGGTGCGCGCGCTCCCGGTCGGCAATGGACGTCTCGGCGCGATGGTGTTCGGCGGGGTCGTTCACGAGCGGTTGCAACTCAACGAAGACACGTTATGGGCGGGCCGGCCCTACGATCCGGTGAATCCTGGTGCAAGGGCGGCCATTCCAGACGTCAGGCGTTTCCTCTCTTCCGGTCTCTATCGCGACGCCGCGAGACTCGTGAGCGAGAAGGTGCTGGCGCAGCCGCTTGCACAGATGCCGTATCAGACGCTCGGCGATCTGATCCTCACGTTCCCTGAGAGCGCGTCCGTCAACAACTATCGCCGCGAGCTGGACTTGGTCACGGCGACAGCCCACGTGTCGTACACGATCGGCGGTGTCACGTTTGACCGCGAAGTCTTCGCGAGCGCGCCGGATCAAGTGATCGTTGTTCGGCTCACCGCGAGCAGTCCTGGACGGATCTCCTTCGAGGCGCGCTTGGAGACACCGCAGCGAGCGTCGATCGACACGAGGGGCGAGCGCGACCTGGTGATGCGCGGCGTCAATGGCGACGGCCGTGGCACGACCGCAGATGGTCGCGCGATGACGGGTGCGTTGCGTTTCGAGGCACGCGTCCGAGTCATTGCCGCTGGAGGAACACGTAAGATTTCGAACGACGCTATCGTGGTTCACGCCTCGGACTCAGTCACTCTGCTCATCGCGGCGGCCACGAGCTACAAGAGCTACGACGACGTGACGGGCGATCCAGGCGCACGCGTCGCTTCGGCGCTCGACTCGTCGTCGCGTAAGACAGTCGACGCGCTTCGCGCCGCACACGTCCGCGATTATCAGGAGCTGTTCAATCGAGTCACGCTTGACGTCCGGCCGTCAGTGGACGCTCCGACGGACGATCGTGCGCGGCGATTCGTAAACGGTCGCGATCCAGGTCTCGCAGCACTGTATTTCCAGTACGGTCGCTACCTGCTCATCGCCAGCTCGCGATCAGGTTCGCAGCCGGCCAACCTGCAGGGCATATGGAACGACAGCATGTCGCCGCCTTGGGGCAGCAAGTACACCATCAACATCAACACCGAGATGAACTACTGGCCGGCGCTGTCCACGAACCTGGCAGAGACGATGGATCCGCTGACGGCGATGGTGTCGGATCTGAGCGTGACCGGCGCCCGTACCGCGCGGGAGATGTACGGCGCGGGCGGGTGGGTCGCGCATCACAACACGGATCTGTGGCGCGCGACGGCACCCATCGACGGTCCACAGTGGGGAATGTGGCCGACGGGCGGCGCATGGCTCACGCTCGCACTGTGGGATCGTTATGAGTACACCGGCGATCGCGCGTATCTCCGCACCATTTACCCGATCCTCAAGGGCGCAGCGCAATTCTTCCTCGACACACTGGTCGAAGAGCCGTCGCATCACTGGCTGGTGACGTCTCCGTCTCTGTCGCCCGAGAATCTTCATCCGTTCGGCGCATCGCTCGTGATCGGCCCGACGATGGATCAGGAAATTCTGCGAGAGCTGTTTACCGACGTCACGAAAGCGGCCACCCTTCTCGACGTCGATCACGATCAGCGGCAGACATGGGCAGCCACGCGCGCACGGCTCGCGCCGCTTCAGATCGGCGGCTCCGGACAACTCCAGGAATGGCTCGACGATTGGGACATGCAAGCGCCCGAACGAAACCATCGACATGTGTCGCATCTGTTCGGACTGTTTCCGGGGCACGACATCGACGTCCGCCGAACGCCGGATCTGGCCGCGGCAGCGCGACGATCGCTGGAGCTTCGAGGAGATCAGGCGACAGGCTGGGCGACAGCGTGGCGTCTGAACCTGTGGGCGCGCCTGGGTGACGGCGAGCACGCCTTCGAAGTCCTGAAATTCCTGCTGGGTCCCGAGCGGACCTACCCGAACTTGTTCGACGCGCACCCGCCGTTCCAGATCGACGGCAACTTCGGGGGGACCGCGGCGATCGCAGAGATGCTGGTTCAGTGCGACGCCGACGAGATCCGGCTGCTGCCGGCCCTTCCCTCTGCGTGGTCGAGTGGCCGCGTGACCGGCCTGCGAGCGCGTGGCGGTTTCGAAATCGACTTGTCATGGAAGAACGGCATGCTCGAGCGCGCGGATGTGCGCTCGCTGCTCGGCAACCCGCTGCGGCTGCGCCGGGGTGATGCGCAACGTACTGTCTCTCGCACATCGCGTGGCGTCGTGCTGACGTTCCTCGGGGACGACCTGCGAGCAGCGCAGAGGTGACACCGTGAATGAGACCACGTGATGCTGACCGGAAAGAACTTGATCGCAGGCGAGCCGGTTGATTCCACGGACGGGTGTTTCAGCGCGCGCGGTGCGCTCGCGCAATTCGAAGAAGCATCGGCAGGCCACGTCGATCGGGCGCTCGACGCGTCGGAGCATGCGTTCCACGACTATCGTCGCGTGCCCGCTCTCGCGCGGGCGCGATTCCTCGATCGCATCGCCGAGGCGATCGAGCGCCGCGACGATCTCGTGGAGGCCGCACATGTGGAGACGTCGCTTCCGCTCGATCGTCTGAACGGCGAGCGCGCACGCACGGTCGCGCAACTGCGCATGTTCGCGAGCCTGGTTCGTGAGGGCTCGTGGCTGGACGCGCGCGTCGATCGCGCGATCCCCGATCGCAAGCCGCTGCCGAAAGCGGACATTCGCCGCATGCTGATTCCGATCGGCCCGGTCGCCGTGTTCGGCGCCAGCAACTTTCCCCTGGCGTTTTCCGTGGCTGGAGGAGACACGGCATCGGCGCTGGCGGCCGGTTGTCCCGTCGTGGTCAAAGCGCACCCGGCGCACCCTGCGACATCCGAGCTGGCGGCCCGGGCGATCATCGAAGCGGTCGAAGCGGGGGACGTGCCGCGCGGCAGCTTTTCGTTGCTTCAGAGCTCGCGGAACGAGATTGCCGCGGCACTTGTCCGGCATCCTTCGACCAAAGCGGTCGGCTTCACCGGTAGCCTTCGCGCGGGACGCGCTCTCTTCGATGTTGCCGCCCGTCGTCCCGACCCGATTCCGGTGTACGCCGAGATGGGCAGCGTGAACCCGATCTTCGTGCTGCCGCGAGCGCTGATCGAGCGCGGCGACGCGATCGCCGAAGGGCTGAAGGCTTCGGTCACGCTCGGCGTCGGCCAGTTCTGCACGAACCCGGGTGTGACGATCGGCATCGACGATGATCGATTAGTACAGTTCGTAGGAAGGATGGAAGGCCTGTTTCGCGAGGCAGGCTCGGGGACGATGCTGTATCCAGCCATTCTGCAGTCATACGAAGCCGGCGTTCAGCGGTTGAGCGCAATGATCGGAACGGGCGTCCGGCCCGCGAGCGACGACGTGGAATTTCGAGCACGCCCGGCGATGTTCCAGACCGACGCGCGAACGTTCATGCGTCACCGCGAATTGGGTGAAGAGGTCTTTGGTCCATCGACGCTCGTCGTTCGATGCGGCTCTCGTGAGGAGATGGAAGGTGTCGCACGCCATCTCGAAGGACAACTGACGGCGACGATTCACGGCACACCGGAGGACCTCGCAGAGTACGCACGGCTGATTTCGATTCTCGAGAGCAAAGCGGGCCGATTGATCTTCAATGGCTTCCCGACCGGGGTCGAGGTCTGCGCATCCATGCAGCACGGCGGCCCGTATCCGGCGACGACGGACTCGCGATCGACGTCGGTCGGCACCGCCGCCATCCTGCGATTCGTTCGCCCGGTGGCGTTCCAGAACTTCCCGTCGGCGTCGTTGCCGGAGGAATTACAGGATGCAAATCCGCGAGGCATCTGGCGTATGGTCGACGGCGAGCTGACGAGGTCCGGCTGGTAGCAGGAGCCACGTGATCACGCCTCCGATCGAACAGGTGCTCGGTGCCGCGGCGCCGATCGAAACGTCGCGCATCGAGGGCGATGGTCCTGATGGACATCTTCCGCTCACAGCGGAGATGCTCCGCCGGGAACCAAGCGGCAACATCTTCGGCCTCACCCAGAACGCCGGAATGGGATGGCGCACGGATGCCTTCGGCGGGCGTCAGTACGTGATCGTCAGCACGATGGGCGGTGTGCGATCGGAGGCAGGCGAGGCGATCGCGCTCGGCTATCACACCGGCCATTGGGAGATCGGGCTCCTCGTGCGCCGTGCCGCGGAAGCGTTGCGCGCCGCGGGAGCGATCCCGTTCGCCGTCTACTGCAGCGACCCGTGTGACGGCCGGACGCAGGGCACGACCGGCATGTTCGACAGCCTCGCGTATCGCAACGACGCCGCGATCGTGATGCGACGGCTGATCCGCTCGTTGCCGACAGTGTCCGGAGTACTCGGCGTCGCGACTTGCGACAAGGGACTGCCAGCGACGATGCTCGCGCTTGCCGGCACGAAGAACTTGCCGGGCGTCATCGTGCCAGGAGGCGTCACACTTCCCGCGCGCGGCGCAGAAGACGCCGGACAAGTTCAGAGTCTCGGCGCCCGGTTCTCTCACGATCTGATCAGCCTCGATTACGCGGCGACGATGGGCTGCAGGGCATGCGGATCGTCGGGCGGCGGATGCCAGTTCCTCGGCACGGCAGCCACGTCGCAAGTCGTGGCCGAAGCACTCGGCCTGGCGCTGCCGCATAGTGCGCTTGCGCCATCCGGCGAACCGGTCTGGCTCGAGCTCGCGGACCGATCCGCGATTGCGCTGCGGCGACTCGATCGGCTCGGCATCTCGATCGGACGCATGCTGACTGCCGCGGCCGTCGAAAACGCGATGCTCGTGCATGCGGCGTTCGGCGGTTCGACGAACCTGATTCTGCATATCCCCGCGATCGCGGCCGCGGCGGGCCTCGAGCCGCCGTCGGTCGATGACTGGATCCGAGTCAATCGCGCCACCCCGCGTCTCGTCGATGCGCTGCCGAACGGGCCGCGCGGTTTCCCGACTGCGCAGGTATTCATGGCGGGCGGCGTCCCGGAAGTGATGCTGCACCTGCGAAGGATGGGCCTGCTGAACGGGGGTGTGCTCACGGCCACCGGCGACACGCTCGACACGACGCTCGACTGGTGGGAAGCGAGCGATCGGCGGCGTGCGGCACGCGCGCGGCTCGCGTCGGCGGCAGCGGTCGATCCCGATCAGGTGATCATGGCGCCCGTTTCGGCACGTCGTGCGGGCCTCACGAGCACTGTCGTGTTTCCTCGCGGCAACCTCGCTCCGCAGGGTTCCGTGATCAAAGCGACTGCGATCGATTCGTCGCTGGTCGATGCCGACGGCGTGTATCGACACCGCGGTCCGGCACGCGTGTTCACGGGCGAACGCGACGCGATCGACGCCGTCAAGGGTGCGTCGGCGAGACCGATTCGCGCAGGCGACGTCATCGTGCTCATCGGCATCGGTCCTTCGGGAACCGGCATGCAGGAGACCGCTCAGATCACCACCGCGTTGCGTTATCTGCCCTGGGGCAAGCAGGTCGCGCTGGTCACCGACGGGCGGTTCTCGGGATTCTCGAGCGGCGCCTGCATCGGTCACGTCGGTCCCGAGGCGCTCGACGATGGCCCGATCGGACGCGTGCGGGATGACGACGTGATCGAGATCGTCATCGATCGCAACACGCTCACCGGCAGCGTGAGCATGGTCGGTGTAGCGGGTGCTCCGCTCGATCCTGCGGAGTGCGAGGCGCTGCTCCGCAGCCGGCCGCGCCATCCTGGGCTGGCTCCGCACGAACGGCTGCCCGACGACAGCCGCCTCTGGGCAGCGCTGCAGCGCGCGAGCGGCGGCACGTGGGCGGGATGCGTGTACGACGTCGATCGAATCGTGGCGGCGCTCGATGCCGCAAGCGCAGCGCGCCGCGATGCTAACGATCCATCAAGCTGATCGTGATTGCCTTGACAGGCTGACCGTCTTCGTCGAGGAAGCGGGCACAGAAATCGGTCGCGCCACCCGCGTTGACGATGGCCGCGCGGATCACGTTCGGACCCTGCTTCAGCGTGAGGCGCTTCGACACACCGTCATCGATCACCGTTTGGCGATCGTTGTAGATGCCGATCACTTCACGGCCGTTGACCCACCACACCGACGCGGCGTTCGATCCAATCGCCAGCCGCACGCCGCTGATCTCACGCGTTGCATTGACGACGGTGGTGACCCAGAACAAGACGTTCGTCGTCGGCCTGTTCAGTGAATAAGCGAAGTGATACAGGTTGACGTTGTAGCCGGTCGTGTCGACGGCGTGCCACGCGAGCGGCGTGTCCGCGACGGTCACCGTCGCGCCATCACGAGGAAGGGTCGTTGTGAATTGATTGGGAAAGTACTCCGTCTTCACGAGGGTCTGCACGGCGCTGTCGGTGAGTTGCCCGGCGACGCGAATCGGCTCGAGGATGAGCCATCGCTGCAGGAAGCCGTCGACACTTGGTGCCTTGACTGGTGATGCCGGACGCACCAGTGACGGGGCAGCGCCGCGACCGGCAACGCTCTGTGCGCCGACAGCAGCGACGCTCATGGCGCCGATGAGGACGAGGAACGACAGTCGCACGCGCGCTCCGATCACGGTGTCTTCAGCACCCAGCGATGCCGATCGCTCTCAGGATTGAACCGGCTCAGTGTCGGTGCGCTGCTTCCGATAGCCGAGAGCGCCAGTAACTGATCCGCATATGCCTTGGGCATCACGCGGTAGGTGCCGTCGGTGATCTAGTCGATGCGCCACAACTGGTCAGGAGCGCCGGTGAACGTGGGCATGACGACGAGCTCGCGATCGTCCGTTGCGGCAAGAGTGCGCTCCGTTCCGGCGACGGTGATCTTGAAGTAGGGCGACCCGGGGTATCCGCCGGCCTTGGCTACCGGAGTAACCGCCCACTTCTGTTGTGCCTGCGCCATGAACGGCGACAGTCGCACGTCGATCGGTCCACCTGGCCAGCTCGCCGACACCTGTGAAGCATCCTGTTCAGGGATAGGGGGGCCGCCGCCTCGCGCGCCGCGTCCGCGCAGTCCGCCGACCGGCACTCCTTGCACGGCGAGCTCGAGCGCTGTTCCGGTGCGCGCCGATTCGAGCTGATAGATCCCTTCCTTGACGTTCTCGCCGGCAACCGGCCAGCCGTCGCGCCAGAGCAGCGGGCGGATGTCGAGCACGCTGATGCCGCCGCGATCGAGATCAGCCTCGTAGTGCAGTGAGAACTTCTGCACGCCGCCTCCGAGATCGAGGAGGCCGAAATGTCCTGGACCGATGTAGCGTCCGCCCGAACCCAGGAACAATTTCCCCCCGCCCTGCAGCATGTCGATGCCGATGTTGTCGAGGAAAGGTCCGGCGACGTTCCGCGAGCGGCCCATGCGGATGTTGTAGGAGGAGTTCGCGCCGGCGCAGCACGACCCGTGCGTGAGCAGCAGGTAGTACCAGCCGTCGCGGAACATCATTGTCGACGCTTCGCCGTTGATCGCGATGTTCACCGGCTTGCGCTCCGGATGCAGGCGCTTGCCGGTCTTCGGATCGAGCTCGACGAGTCGGATGTAGCCGAAGTACGAGCCGTAGGTGAGCCACAAGGATCCGTTCATCGGATCGCGGAACACACCGGGGTCGATCGCGTTGCTATCTTCGACCCCATCGGACCAGACGACCGGACCGCCGTCCTCCCATTTGTAATCGGGGGAACTCGGGTCGAGCGTCTTACCGACCAGGAGTCCGATCGCGGACTTCGGCTGCGTGCCAGGAGCAGAGTAGTAGAGGAAGTACTTGTCGCCGGATCGAATCACGTCGGGAGCCCACGTGTTGTTGCCGCCGCGGGCGAGTACGTCAGGGCCCGGGCGACCGCCAGGCACGGCCGGCATCAGCGTGCCCGCGCGCCGCCACGTCCATCCGTCGTCGGATACCAGAATCGGCAGCCCGGCGCCGGTACCGTACGCGTAGAACTTGCCGTTCTCCGCAATCACCGTGGAGGGATCGTGCATCGCTGTGTCTCCGTCGAGCGCCAGCAGCGGAGTCACGACCAGAATGGCCACCATCGTGAAGGCAGAGAACCTCAACGGAGCACCCCGCCTCTGAATACGTCCTCGCAAATGAAACACTCGTTGCGTATAGTGCACCACGAGCGGCGGCGCGAATCGTAGCACACCCTCCGCGTCCGCCCCACGTTGAGAAGAGAGGCGTGTCGATGACGAAGCTGTGGGGACTGCGGTGGTGGATGATGGGGCTGTTGATGGTCGGGTCGACCGTCAACTACCTCACGCGAAGCACGCTGTCGGTGGCGTCCGCGAACATCCTGAACGATCTCCACATCGGCGAGCAGCAGTACTCGTGGATTGTCAGTGGCTTCCAGTCCGCGATCATGCTGCAGCCGATCTGCGGCTACGTCATGGATACCATCGGACTGAAGCTCGGGTTCGCGATCTTCGCGACTGCGTGGTCGTTCATCTGCATGGCCCACGGACTCGCCGGCAGTTGGCAAACGCTCTTCGGCCTGCGCGCGCTCCTGGGGTTCGCCGAAGGATCCGCGAACCCGGCCGGAATGAAGGCGACCTCGGAGTGGTTCCCTGCCGCCGAGCGCGGACTGGCAGGCGGCTTCTTCAACATGGGCGCATCACTCGGCTCGATGCTCGCCGCGCCACTGGTCGCATGGGCCATTCTCACCCACAGCTGGCAGTTTGCCTTCGTCCTCACCGGCGCGATCGGCCTGGTATGGGTCGCTCTCTGGGCGACGTTCTACCACTCGCCTTCGAAGCACACAGGCCTGTCGGCGCGCGAGCGCGACTACATTCTCGCGGGGCAGGAAACGCACCTCGCCGGAGCAGGCAGGCCCTCGATCGTCACGCTCGTCGGTGAACGAAACTTCTGGGGCATCGCCATCCCGCGGTTTCTCGCCGATCCGACCTGGGGCACGCTGACGTTCTGGCTGCCGCTCTATCTGACAACCGTTCGCGGATTCGACCTGAAACAGATTGCGCTGTTCGCGTGGCTGCCGTTCCTCGCCGCCGATCTCGGCTGCATGTTCGGCGGCACGATCAGCATCACACTGCAGAAGCACGCCGGCATGGGGCTGATCAACGCCCGGCGCAGCGCCTTCACCGTCGGCGCGCTGATGATGACCGGCGTCGCCTTTGCCGGCACCGTTGCCAATCCCTACGTGGCCGTCGCGCTCCTGAGCCTTGCGGGCTTTGCGCATCAGACGCTCTCTGTCACCGTGATCACGATGGCGTCGGATCTCTTCAAGCGAAACGAAGTGGCCACGGTCGCCGGCATGGCCGGCACGTGCGGCAATGCGGGCGTCCTGGTCTTTTCGCTGCTCATGGGTGCGCTCGTCACCCGCATCGGCTACACGCCGTTCTTCGTCGGTCTCGCCGCGCTCGATCTCCTCGGCGCCGTCATTCTCTGGACCGTCGTGCGTGAGCGACGGCCGCACACCACCGCCGCGGCGGTCGTCTAGTGTCCACGATCCGCAATCCGATCCTTCGCGGATTCAATCCTGACCCCTCGATCGTTCGCGTCGGAGACGACTACTACATCGCGACGTCGACCTTCGAGTGGTGTCCCGGCGTGCAAATCCACCACTCGCGCGATCTCGTGCACTGGCGCCTCGTCACGCGGCCGCTGACGCGTCGCTCGCAACTCGACATGCGCGGCGATCCGGATTCGTGCGGCGTGTGGGCGCCGTGCCTGACGTACGCCGACGGGTTGTTTCACCTGGTCTATACCGACGTGAAGCGCTACGGGCGCACGACGACGTCCGGTGCGTCCGGCGCATCGCTGCGCGACTTCCACAACTATCTCGTGACGAGCCCGCGCATCGACGGCGAGTGGTCCGATCCGACCTACTTGAACAGCAGTGGCTTCGATCCGTCGCTGTTTCATGACGACGGCGGTCGCAAGTACCTCGTGAACATGCTGTGGGACCATCGGCCTGGCCAGAATCGCTTTGCGGGCATCGTGCTGCAGGAGTACTCGCCAACGGAGCGACGGCTGGTTGGCGATCGGCACACGATCTTCACCGGGACGCCGCTCGGATTCACCGAGGGACCGCATCTCTACAAACGCAACGGCTGGTACTACCTGCTTGCCGCCGAAGGCGGTACTGGATGGGGGCACGCCGTCACGATGGCCCGCTCGCGGACACTGCGAGGACCGTACGAACTGCATCCCGACACCTACATCCTGAGCGCGCGGCAGCGACCGGACGTTCCGCTGCAGCGAGCAGGCCATGCCGACCTGGTCGACACACAGTCGGGCGAGACTTACATGGTCTATCTGTGCGGCCGGCCGCTTGGCAATCGGGGGCGCTGCACGCTGGGACGCGAGACCTCCATTCAGCCGATGACGTGGGGCGCGGACGGATGGCTGCGCACGATCGACGGAAACGGTCTGCCGATGATGGAAGCGCCGGGTCCAACGGGGATCACCGTGCAGGCGTGGCCGTCCGAACCTGTGCGTGAGGACTTCGAGCGCGAGGCGCTTCCGATATCGTTTCAATGGCTGCGAACGCCACGGCCCGAGGAGTTGTTCACTCTTCAGGAGCGAAAGGGATTCTTGCGCTTGTACGGTCGCGAGACGATAGGCAGCCTCTTCACGCAATCGCTCGTGGCTCGCCGACAGCAGGCGCATTGCTTCGGCGCGTCCACGCGGCTCGAGTTCGAGCCGCACCACTTCCAGCAGATGGCCGGGCTGGTCTGCTACTACAACAGCGTCAAGTTC
>DASWZV010000122.1:0-144103 GCA_036407095.1 Vicinamibacterales bacterium
GTCGGGAGTCATTACGGATTCCGTAATGACTCCCGACCCCCTGACGCGAGCAGCAGCACCTCGAGCGTGCGCCGGGCACAGGCGCGCCAGGAATAGCGCTGAATCTGCTTCGCGGCCGCGTCGGCGAGACGCGTGCGAACGGCGTGGTCGACGAGTACCCGGTCGAGCGCCGATGCGACGAGCGCAGGGTCCGGACGCTCCACGTATTCGGCGGCAGGTCCGTAGATTTCGCGCGCGACTTCGGTATCGAGCACGACAACGGGCACGCCGGCTGCCATCGCTTCGAGTGGAGTCAGGCCGAAGCCTTCGTACTCGGACAGGAAGACGAACGCCGACGCGCGCGCGTGCAGAGACGACAGGTCGGCATCCGGCAGATACTGCCGCATGCGAATCCGATCGGAGGCGCCGCTCGCGGCAATCGTGCGATCGAGATCGAGATGGGGATACGTGCGATTGTCGCCGACGATCTCCAGACGCGTCTCGGGATGACGAGACGCGAGCCGTGCGAACCCTTCGATGAGCACAGGCAGATGACGACGGTTGAAGATCGAGCCGGCGTAGAGCACGATCGGCTCCCGCGACGCAGGCAGTGGCGGCGATGAGGCGCCGAGGTAGATCACATCGATCCGGGAACGATCGACGCCAAGACGGCTGGCGATCTCGTGCTTCGAGAACTCCGAATCGGTGATGACGCGCGCGGCCCGTCGGGCGCTCATGCGCGACAGCGTTCGACGTCTGAGACCTTCGCGCCACGGAAACCACTCGGGATGCGCCGCGAACGAGACGTCGTGAATCGTGAGCACCACGGGTACCTGGCAGCGGAGCGGCGCGGTGTACGCGGGGGCGAACAGCACATTGGCGCCGGCGCGCGTAACCAGTCGCGGCAGCGTCCACTGCTCCCAGATCGTCCCGTGTCCCGGCTCGATCAGACGTGTCATCGAGAGTCCGTTCAGAGAACACTCGAGCGGACCGGGAGCACAGAGGATGAACTCATGGGCCTCAGCGTCCGGAAGCCGACTCCACGCGTAGAGGATTTCGGACAGGTATCGGCCCACACCGGTCGGACGCCCTGTCATCTCACGCGCGTCGACCGCGATTCTCATCGGCGTTCGCGGCGACGAGCGATCGCTGCCACGTACGCATCGTGCAAGCGAGTCGCGGTGGCGGGCCAGGTAAAGTCTTTTGCGCGATCGAGCCCCGCGCACCCCTGCGCGGTCGCCCACCGTCGGTCGCTCGTCACGCGCTCGATCGCCGATACCCATCCCTCGATATCGGTGGGATCGAGCAGCGTGCCGCCCGTGGCGATCACCTCGGGAAGCGAACCACGATTGGCGGCGATGACGGGAACGCCCGCCGACATCGCTTCGAGCGCCGGCAGCCCGAATCCCTCGTCGAGCGAAGGAAGCACGAGCGCGCGCGCACCGGCGTAGAGCCGTTCGCGCTCTTCATGCGGCGTGTATCCGAGGTACTGGACGTGCGGCGCGAGGGGCGGATGTGACAGGCGATCGAGCCACACAGTGGCGTCGGTAGTCGCGCCACCGGCAAGCTTCAACGTTGGTGGAGAGGGCGTCCGCTCGATCACGCGAGCGAAGACGTCGAGCAGGAAGCCGATGTTCTTGCGGGGCTCCAAGGTGCCGAGGAACAGGATGTAGCCGTCATCGGGAACGTTCGGCTCGCGACCGAGCCTCGTCCACGCCGGCGCCCCAGGAGGGCAGCAGTAGATCCGCGCCGCGTCCACGCCGAGGCGTTCCTGCAGCCGCCGACGCGTGTGTTCCGACGAGGTGATGATCGCGTCCGCGCGGCGCGCGTGATCCCGAACCAGACGCGGGTAGTCGCGTCTGATCTCGGCACGGGTGCGGTCCGGGTGATCGAGGAAGAAGAGATCGTGAATGGTCACGACCTTTGCCGCATGGTGCGAGGGTATCAACAAGGGATGGGCGGCGTGCACGACATCGACCGGCCCGGCCAGCGATTCGATCGGCGGCCATTCGAGGCGGTGCCACAGGTAATTGAGGACCGCGACCGGCACGCGCCTGTCGATCACCTGCACACCGAGATCGGCGGCCGTCGTTGGCGCCGCGCGATCCTTCCACGAGCTCGTGAAGATCACGACCTCGTCTCGGTAGGCCGCAGTAAACGCCTGAACCAGTTGACGAATGTACTCGCCGACGCCGGTGCGCGCGCGCAGGGCGGGACGATAGTCGACGAGTAGCCGCATTCAGCCGGTATGATAGCCTCTGCTGTTTTGTTCACGGGTTGCGGACGCAAGAGAGGGCGCCGGGGGACGGATGAAGGTTGCTGTCATTGGTACCGGGTACGTCGGGTTGGTTGCGGGCGCATGTTTCGCCGAGTCAGGCAACGACGTGGCGTGCATCGACAAGGACGACGCCAAAATCCGCACGTTGAAGCGCGGCAAGATGCCGATCTACGAGCCCGGGCTCGAAGAGCTGGTCCGTCGCAACCGCGTCGAGGGCCGTCTCACCTTCGCGACCACGCTGCCGAAAGCAGTACGCGACTCCGCGATCATCTTCATCGCCGTCGGCACGCCGCAAGGTGAGGACGGCTCGGCCGATCTCAAACACGTCCTCGCGGTGGCCGCCGACATCGCCAAGGCGATGAACGGCTACAAGGTGATCGTCAACAAGAGCACGGTGCCGGTCGGGACGAGCGAACGCGTGCGCGAGGTGATTCGCCGCGGTACGACGCATCCCTTCAGCGTCGTGAGCAACCCGGAGTTCCTGAAGCAGGGTGCGGCGATCGATGATTTCATGAAGCCCGATCGCGTCGTGATCGGCGCCGAGGACGCGCGGGCGCAGGACATGATGCTCGAGCTCTACTCGCCGTTCACACGCACCGGCGCACCCATCATGGTCATGGACTGCGCCAGCGCGGAGCTGTCGAAATACGCGGCCAACGCGATGCTGGCGTCGCGCATCTCGTTCATGAACGAGATCGCCAATGTCTGCGAGCTGGTCGGCGCCGACGTCGATCAGGTGCGCAAGTCGATGGGCGCCGATCGCCGTATCGGCGCCGCGTTTCTCTTCCCGGGCGTGGGATACGGCGGCAGCTGTTTTCCCAAAGACGTGCAGGCGACGATTCGTTTCTCGTCGGACAAGAATTATCAGTTCAAGATCCTCGAGGCGGTCGAGTCGGTCAACAAGGCGCAGAAGGCCCGACTCTTCGCGAAGATCAAGAAACACTTTGGAAGTCTGAAAGGGAAGGCGGTGGCCGTCTGGGGGTTGGCGTTCAAGCCGAAGACCGACGACATGCGCGAAGCGCCGGCAATCCCGCTGATCGAATCGCTCATCGCGGCCGGCGTCACCGTGCAGGCCTACGATCCGGAAGCCATGAAAGTGGCACGCGGAATATTCGGCAACCAGATCACCTACGCGGCCAGCAACTACGATGCGCTCAAGGGAGCGGACGGCCTGGCGATCGTGACCGAATGGAACGAGTTCCGCCGGCCCGACTTCACGCGCATGCGTTCGCTGATGCGCTCGCCCGTGGTGTTCGATGGTCGCAACATCTTCACACCCGACGAGATGAAGCAGAGCGGGTTCACCTACTACTCCATTGGCCGCAGCTGATCCCCGCGCCGTGCTCGTGACCGGCGGCGCAGGCTACATCGGCAGTCACGCCGTCAAAGCGCTGCGCGCCGCGGGTTACCACCCCGTCATCTACGACAACCTCTCGGCCGGACATCGCGAGGCGGCGCTCGGCGCGCCGCTGATCGAAGGCGACATTCGCGACGTCGACGCAGTCAGGCGGGCGCTCCGCGAGTCGCGCGCCCGAGCGGTGATGCATTTCGCCGCGTGGCTGTCGGTGCCTGATTCGGTCCGCGATCCGGTCGGGTATTACCGCAACAACGTGCTGGGCACGCTGGGGACGCTCGAGGCAATGGCCCTCGAGGGGTGCACGCACTTCGTCTTCTCGTCGACCTGCGCGACCTACGGCGAGCCGATCGAGGCGCCGATCCGCGAAACGCATCCCAACGCGCCAATCAACGCCTACGGCCAGACGAAGCTCGCCGTCGAGCACGCCCTTCCACATTTCGAGCGCGCCTATGGCATCCGCTCGATCCGTCTGCGCTATTTCAACGCGGCGGGCGCCGACCCCGGCGGCGAACTCGGAGAGGATCACGCGCCGGAGATCCATGTCATTCCGCGTTCGCTGGAGGCCGTGCGCGGCGGGACGCCGCTCGACATCTTCGGCGAGGACTACCCGACGCCGGACGGTACATGCCTGCGCGATTACATTCACGTCGTGGATCTGGCGGATGCTCACCTTCGCGCATTGGACTGGCTGGCGAAGGGAGGCGCCTCGGGCACCTACAACGTCGGAACGGAGCGTCCGACGTCAGTGAAAGAGGTCATCGCCGCGGTTGAACGCGTAACCGGTCGCACGGTCGTTCGTCGCTCGGCCCCCCGACGGCCGGGCGATCCGGCTGTACTGTATGCATCAGCCGAGCGCATCCGGAATGACTTCGGGTGGCGGCCGTCTCGCCCGGACATCGACACGATCGTGGCCGATGCCTGGCAGTGGCACTCGACCCACCCGCACGGATTCAAGGGGCAGCCCCGCTGAGGATTCGCGTAGGATGACGATGTGACGCCGTTCCGCAGGCTCCTCGAGTACGCGCGGCCGCATCGTGGCCGCCTGCTGGTGGCAGTGCTCGCCATGGTGGTGTACGGCGTCGCCACCGCCGGAACCATGTGGTTCATCCGGCCGATCCTCGATCAGGTATTGCCGAACCAGGAACGGCTCCTGCCAACGGTCGTGGCGATCCTGGTGATGTTCTTTCTCAAGGGGCTCGGGTCGTACCTGTCGTCCTACCTGATGACCGACGTGGGTCAGCGCGTCGTGCGCGACCTTCGCAACGTGCTCTTCAAACACATCCTGGGGCAGTCGGCGGCGTTCTTCTCGCTGCAGACCACCGGCCGGTTGATGTCGCGGATCACCAACGACGTCGGCCAGCTGCAGCGTGCGGTCTCGGAGACCATTGGCGATCTCGCGCGTGAATCGCTCTCGCTCCTGGGCTTCACCGTGGTGCTGTTCTACAACGCGCCTCGGCTCGCGATCGTGTGCGGCACGATCGCGCCGCTCATCCTGTACCCATTGGCCGCCCTCGGCCGCCGCGTCCGCCGGACGACGCGACGCAGCCAGGAGGCGTTGGAGCAGATGTCGCACGTGAGCGCGGAGGCGTTCACCGGGCACCGGATCGTGAAGGCGTTCGGTGCGGAAGCGCGCGAAGCCGGCAAGTTCGCGGTCGCGTCGCAGCGCTTCTATCGGACCAGCATGCGCGTGACGAGCGCGTTGTCGGTGCTGCCGCCGATGATGGAGTTCCTGGGCGGCGGCGCGTTCGTCATCGCGCTGTGGTACGGCAGCCAGGAGATCCGCGCGGGCAACCTGACGACCGGCGGGTTCGTCACGTTCATCACGGTGCTGTTCACGATGTATGGCCCGGCCAAGAAGTTGAGCCGCGTCAACGCGGATCTGCATCAGGCGATGTCGGCGGCCGAGCGCGTGTTCGAGATCCTCGACACCCACAGCGAGGTCGTCGACAAGCCGGAGGCAGTGCCGATGCCAGCGCTCACCAGCGCGATCGAGTTTCGTGATGTGGAGTTCGCCTACGGCGATGCCGATCAGGCCACGCTCCGCGGCGTGACGTTCACCGTGCGCGCCGGTCAGACGCTGGCGCTTGTCGGCCGCAGCGGGGCTGGCAAGACCACGCTCGTGAATCTGATCCCGCGGTTCTATGACGTCACCGGCGGCTCGATCGTGATCGACGGACGGGATGTTCGGAACGTGATCCTGGCCTCGCTGCGCTCGCAGGTCGGGATCGTCACGCAGGAGACCGTGCTGTTCGACGAGACCGTGGCCGCGAACATCGCCTACGGACGGATCGAGGCGACCCGGGCACAGATCGAAGCCGCGGCCCGGGCGGCGCATGCCCACGATTTCATCGAGCGGCTCGACCAGGGCTACGACACGGTCATCGGTGAGCGCGGGCAGCGGCTGTCGGGCGGGCAGCGCCAGCGGCTGGCGATCGCGCGCGCGATTCTTCGCGACTCGCCGATTCTCATCCTCGACGAAGCGACCTCGTCGCTCGACGCCGAGTCGGAAGCGCTCGTCCAGGATGCGCTGGCGAATCTGCTGCTCAATCGCACCTCGTTCGTCATCGCCCACCGGCTCTCGACCGTGCGCCGTGCCGATGTGATCGTCGTCCTCGACCGCGGCCGTATCGTCGAGACCGGTACGCACGACGAGCTGCTCGCGCGCGGCGGCGCGTATGCGAGACTTTACGAGCTGCAGCTCGAGGAAGAGCCTTCAGAGATAGAGCTGTGATGCGGAATGCGGAGTGCCGAATTCAGAATGCAGAATGCAGAATGCAGATTCTGACTAGATCGAGGATCGAGTCCCGATGATCAAATCGATGACCGGGTTCGCCTCGCTCACGCACGAAGACGAACGCGCGACGATCGCGGTGACGATCCGCGCGGTCAACCACCGCTTCCTCGATCTCCAGCTGCGGATCCCCCAGTCGATTGGCGATGCCGAAGCGCGCGTTCGTGCCCTGCTGCAGAAGTGGCTCGCCCGGGGACGGGTCGAGCTCGGGATTTCGCTGCAGGTCCGCAACGCGGCGGCGCCGACCGTGGAGCTCAATCGCGAGTTCGCGAGTGCGCTGGCGGCTGCGATCGAACAGGCACGTGAGCAGGGGCTGGTGTCGGGGTTGTTGACGCCGGGCGATCTGCTGCGACTGCCGCAGGCGGTCACCGTGCGCGAGCGGGCCGTTGAATCGGACCCGGCGGCCGATGGCCGCCTGGCCTCGAGCATCGAGGCTGCCGTGGAGCAGGCGCTCGGCGAACTCGACGCGATGCGGGTGCGCGAGGGCGGACATCTGCAGGTCGATCTCGAAGCTCGTCGTCACATGCTGGCCGAGTTGATCGAGCGGCTCCGCCTCGCCGCCGACGAAGGACGGGTTGCGCTCGAGACGCGTCTCCGCGACCGGGTCGATGAGCTGCGGCTGGAACTGCCGGTCGATCAGGCGATGATTGCGCAGGAGATCGTCCGGGCCGCCGCGCGATCCGACATCTCGGAAGAGGTGACGCGCTTCAGGGCGCACCTGGCGCATTGGACCGTGCTCGTCGAAGGCGCGGATCCCTGCGGTCGCAAGCTGGATTTTCTGCTCCAGGAGATGAACCGCGAGATCAACACCATCGGATCGAAAGCCGACGGGCTCGGTGTCTCGGAGCTGATCATCAACGCCAAGGCGGAACTCGAGCGGATGCGCGAACAGGTCCAAAATGTCGAGTGAGTCGGACCCCAGCCCCGAGCGAGCGCAGCGAGTCGAACGGCGCCGGGGGCTCTTGTTCATCGTCTCGGCCCCATCCGGCACGGGAAAAACGACACTCGTCGAGCGGGTGGTGAAATGCGTCCCGAACCTGCGTATGTCGCGTTCCTACACATCCCGGGCCGCCCGGATCGGGGAACAGAACGGCGTCGACTATAATTTCATCAGCCGGGAAGACTTCGAGACGATGATCCGCGAGGAGGCCTTCCTCGAGTGGGCCGACGTCTTCGGCAGCTACTACGGCACCTCGGCCGCCGATACCGAGGCCGCGCGCGCGAGCGGCGACGATGTGGTGCTGGTGATCGACGTGCAGGGGGCCCGGAAAGTCCGAGGCCGCGGGATTGAGACGGTCGGCATTTTCGTCCTGCCGCCGTCGGCGGAGATCCTGGAGCAGCGGCTGCGCGGTCGCAGCAAAGATACCGAAGAACAGATGCAGCGGCGGCTGCAGGTGGCCCGCCGCGAAGTTGGTGAGTACGCGCACTACGAGTACGTGGTCGTGAATGACGAGGTGGAGTCGGCAGTCGACCGGCTTCGAGCAATCATACTGGCCGAGCGCGCGCGGGTGACGCCGATGCAGCGCAAGGCCGAAGGCATCATCGGGACGTTTGCATGACGGGAAGTCCGAAAGAGAACCGGTTCGAGTTCGTGGTCGTGGCCAGTGCCCGTGCGCGACAGCTGCTGGCTGGCGCGTTGCCGCGCGAAGAAGGCCACAAGAAGGTCACCATCGCGCAGCGTGAAGTGCTTCGCCGGAAGGTGGAAAAGATCCCCGAAGGCGAACCAGAGACGGTGTAGGCTCCGCCTTCGCCTTCGGCTTCGGCGAGACAAGCTGTTCAGAGACGCGATTTCGTATGGCATTGATTGCGCTCGGAGTCACCGGCGGTGTCGGCGCATACAAGGCCGTCGAAGTGTGTCGGGGCTTGCAGAAGCGCGGGCACGATGTCGTCGCGGTGATGACGCGTGCGGCGACGCGATTCGTCGGGCCGCTCACGTTCGAAGCCATCACGCGTCGCCCGGTCATCACCTCGCAGTGGCGCCCAGGCATGAACGCCGACATCGAGCACATCGCGATCGCCGACGGCATCGCCCTCCTGCTCGTGGCGCCGTGCACGGCGAACATGATCGGCAAGTTCGCGAACGGGATCGCCGACGACTTTCTCAGCTCGCTTTACCTTGCGACCACAGCGCCCGTGCTCCTCGCGCCGGCGATGAACGTGAACATGCTCGCGCATCCGGCCGTACAGCGGAACGTCGAGACGCTGTCGGGGCGCGGCGTGCGTTTCGTCGAGCCGGGCGAGGGCTACCTCGCGTGCGGCTGGATCGGCAAAGGACGGCTCGCCGAGCCGGCGGACATCGTCGACGCGGCCGAGCGCGTGCTCGCGCCGATCGACTCGGTGATGCGCGGCACCCGCGTGCTGGTGACCGCCGGTCCAACCTACGAAGATATCGATCCGGTTCGGTATGTCGGGAACCGTTCGAGTGGCCGGATGGGATTCGCGCTCGCCGCAGAAGCCCGGCGACGCGGCGCGCTGGTCACGCTGATCGCCGGTCCGACGCGCCTCGATGGGCCGTCGGTGGACACGCTGGTTCGCGTGCGCAGCGCCGACGAGATGCACGAGGCGGTGATGCGCGCCGCGTCCAACGCGGATGCTGTGATCATGGCCGCCGCGGTTGCCGACTACACACCCGCCTCTGCCTCGTCGGCAAAGATCGCGAAAGCGGACGCGCCGATGACGCTCACGCTGCGGCGAACCAAAGACATTCTCGCGGACCTGGGTTCGATGCGGAGCGGACTGGGTTCCTCACGACCCGTGCTCGTGGGTTTCGCCGCCGAAACCGATGACGTGATGGCGAAGGCGCGCGACAAGCGCGTCCGGAAGAAGATCGATCTGATCGTGGCCAACGACGTCTCGCAATCCGATCGCGGCTTCGACGCCGCGACCAATGCGGTCACCATCATCGGAGACGAGGGTGAGCAGCCGGTGCCACTGCAGAGCAAGGATCGGGTTGCTGCGGCGATCCTCGATCGTGTCGAGCAGCTGCTGCGTTCCCGTACCGCCACACCCGCGGCCCGTTGACCGTGACCCGCGATCAGCTCAAAGCCCACCTCGAGTTCTTCGGCGAGCTCGGTGTAGACGGCGTGCGCCTCGAACCAGAGTGGCGGATGCGCGCGGTCGCGCACAGCGTCGAACCGGAACCGGAACCGGAACGTGTTGAACGTGCAGAACCAGGGGCGCCAGCACCAGTTCAAGTATTCACATCAGAACAGGACGCCCTGCAGGCGCTGCGTGTCGAGATCGGCCCCAACTGCACGCGCTGCAAGCTCCACACCCTGGGCCGCAGGCAGGTCGTATTCGGCGTCGGCAATCCGAGCGCGGATCTGATGTTCGTCGGTGAAGCGCCCGGCGCGGACGAAGACATCCAAGGCGAGCCGTTCGTCGGTCGCGCCGGACAGCTGCTGACGAAGATCATCGAGGCGATCGGCATGAAGCGCGAGCAGGTGTACATCGCCAACGTGATCAAGTGCCGCCCGCCCGGCAACCGCAACCCCGAAACCGACGAAGTCGATCGCTGCGAGCCGTTTCTCTTCCGCCAGATCGACATCATCAAGCCGAAGGTCATCGTCGCCCTCGGCAAATTCGCCGCGCAGTCGCTGCTGCGCACGACGGAGCCGATCACGAGGATTCGGGGTCGCGAATACACGTATCGCAACGCGATCCTGATGCCGACGTATCATCCGGCGTATCTGTTGCGGAATCCCGCCTCCAAGCGTGAGGTCTGGGAGGATATGAAACGAGTGCGCGCGCTCCTGTCAGGAGACCAGTAATGCAAAATGCAAAATGCAAAATGCAAAATGAGGTGCAGAATTGAATTCCGCAGTTCGTGTTCCCTCGTGCCGTTTTGCATTTTGAATTTTGCATTTTGCATTACACGTGCGGTTCATTTCAGTCGCCGTCCCCGTTCCCTATCTCGATCACCTGACGTATCGCGTCCCTGAGCACCTCGAACTCCCGTCGATCGGTGCCCGTGTGCGCGTGCCGGTCGGGACGCGCACCGTGACCGGGTGCGTCGTCGAGCACGGCGTGAACGGCCACGCGCCGGACGGCCTCAAGGACATTGGCGAGGTGCTCGATCGCGAGCCTTTTCTGCCACCGAATGTGGTCGACCTGTGTCGGTGGGTTGCCGATTACTATCTCGCGGGAATCGGCGACGCGATCGCCGCGGCGATGCCGCCGGGTGCCCGCACCAAAGCGTCGTCTTTCCGGACGCGGCGCGTCGCGTCACTGACTGCCCACGGCATCGCCGTTGCGCAGGACCCCGCCGCCGATCGTCTTTCACAAAAGCAGCGCCGGGCGCTCGAGGTCTTGCACGGGGTGACGTCGCTCGCGCTATCCGACTTGCGGGAGCGCGGCATCGCATCCGACGTCGTCACGCGCCTCGCCGCGCGCGGCCTCGTGGCGTTGAGAGGAGAAGCCGACGAACGTGATCCGTTCGAGCGATCGGTCCTGGCCGGATACGTGCACGACGCGACACGACGGCTCACGACCGAGCAGGCTGATGCGTTCGCACAACTCGCCACGCTGGCCGACAGCAGTGAGTTTCGCGTGGCGCTCCTCCACGGGGTGACCGGAAGCGGGAAGACGGAGATTTACGCGCGTCTCGCCGATCAGGTCAGGCAGCACGGGCGACAGACGCTCCTCATGGTGCCCGAGATCGCGTTGACGCCCTCGGTCGCGGCGCTGTTTCGTCACGCCTTTGGCGACCGCGTGGCGATCCAGCACAGTGCGTTGTCAGACGGCGAGCGCCACGATCAATGGCATCGCATCCGTCGTGGTGATGTCGACGTCGTGGTCGGCACACGCTCGGCCGTGTTCGTTCCGCTCTCGCGTCTTGGCCTCATTGTCGTCGATGAAGAGCACGACACGTCGTACAAGCAGGAAGAGGCTCCGCGCTATCACGGGCGCGACGTCGCCGTCGTCAGGGCCCAGCGCGAGCGGGCGCTCGTCGTGCTGGGATCGGCGACGCCGTCGATGGAGACATATCAGCACGCAGAGAACGGTAAGTACGCACGCGCGACGCTAGCGCGGCGCGTACTGGATCGGCCGTTGGCTGCTGTGAGCATCGTGAACATGCGCGAGGAATACAAGGACGAAGGGCCCGATGTGGTCATCAGCCGCGCGCTGGCTGCCGCGATCGAGGATCGGCTGACACGCCGCGAGCAGGTGCTCGTGCTGCTCAATCGGCGTGGTTATGCAACGGCGGTGCTATGCCGGCAATGCGGCGACACGTTCGAATGCCCGAACTGTACGATCTCGTTGACGGTCCACACCGCCGGGAACGGCTGGCGGGCCCGCTGCCACTACTGCAACTACTCGACGATGGTCCCGAAGGCGTGCCGGAAGTGCGCGGCGCCGTATCTCGAGCACGCCGGATTCGGTACCGAGCGAGTCGAGCAGCATCTGCGCGACCGGTTTCCAGACGCGCGAATCGGGCGCGTCGATCGCGATTCGGTACGCCGGAAGGGAGCGCTCACGTCGCTGCTGTCCCGATTTGTCGCTGGCGATCTCGACGTGCTCGTCGGCACGCAGATGATCGCGAAGGGACACGATTTCCCTCGCGTCACGCTGGTCGGCGTGATCTCGGCGGATGTCGGGTTGGGGCTCGCCGACTTCAGGGCGGCGGAGCGCACGTTCCAGTTGTTGACGCAGGTGGCGGGCCGCGCCGGTCGCGGCGAGCGCCCCGGAGAAGCGATCGTGCAGACGTTGTATCCGGAGCACTACAGCATCCAGCTCGCCTGCCGGCAGGACTATCCCGCGTTCTTCGAGAAGGAACTGATCTATCGGCGAACGATGCGCTATCCGCCGGCGATGGCGCTCGTGAATGCAGTCGTACGCGGGCGCTCGTTCGACGAAGCGATGCAGACCGCGGCCGATCTCGTGCGCCGACTCGAGCCGGCGAGTGCGGTTGGCGGTTTCCTCATTCTCGGCCCGGCGCCGGCGCCACTCATGCGCCTGCGTGGAGAGCACCGCGTGCAGTTCTTCATGAAGGGAACCAGGCGCGCGGACATGCGGCTGGCACTGAAGGCCGTCCTCGCGGAGATGCCGGACATCCGGCGCCGCGTTACGGTGGATGTGGATCCGTTGAGCGTCCTCTAGTGGTATGCATTTCGTGAATCACGACCGGCCGCCGCTCCGTTGTCGCGGCCGGCAGGATCGCTGTCGCGGCTCGAAGTGACTGGTACCCGTTCAGTAGATACGGTCGCTGGGATCAGCGACCGACAATCGACGTCGGCACCGGCGTAAAGCACAGAATCATCATGACGACCGCGAACCCGGCGAGCAGGAGTCGAGGTGTGTCGAGCGGCTCATTCTCATCAGGCGTCCGCGGATGATGCCGCCCCATGATGCGCAGCATCACAAGGACCAGCAGCGTCCACACCAGATACGCGCCAGAGTGGAGAAATGCGATCGAGTAGATCGTGAGCCCGATCAGGCATGCCACGACGATGAGCGTGATGGTCGACGAGACGCGTCCGAAGACCGCGTAGCTGATGTGCCCGCCATCCAGCTGGCTGATCGGGCACAGGTTGAGCGCCGTCGCCAGCAGCCCAAACCACGCCGCCCACCCGGCAGGATGCAGGTTCACCGTCTGACCGACGGCAAGTTTTCCGAAGAAGAGCCACGCGACGAGCTTGAACAGCAAGGGCTCGCCGAAGTCGTACCCGACGAAATCCGCTGGCAGCGTCACGATATTGGAGAGGCTCATCCCGAGGAACAAGACCGGAACGAGGACCACGAAGCCGGCGATCGGGCCGGCGATGCCGACATCGAAGAACTGTCGCTTCGTGGGAATCGGCTGCCGGATTCGAATCACCGCTCCCAGCGTGCCCGGAGTGAAGATCAGTCCGAGCCAGATCGGAATGAAGTACGGCAGCGAGGCGTCGATCCCGTAATAGCGGCAGGCGAAGTAGTGGCCGAACTCGTGTGTGCCCAGGATCAACAACACCCCGGCGCTGTACCACATTCCGTGGAGCAGTTGCTCGGAATCGGACGGGAGCGTCGACGAAGTTCCGGCCCCCGTGGCGAACGACGCATAGAATTGAGCACCGACGAGTGTCGCCGTGATGAAGGTCAGCACGAAGAGCACGACGTGCCGGGTGATGGGATCCTGCCGGCGCGACGGCGGCATCACATACGGACGCGCGCGGTCCTCCGCAATGGGGATCTCGGGTGGGTCGGTTGGAGAGGGGCGGCCCATGCGGGCGGACTGTTACCCGATGTTCTGCAGATCTTTGCCGGGTTTGAACCGGATCGTCCGCCCCGGGGGAATGCGGACCTCTTTACCGGTTCGCGGGTTGCGGCCGATGCCCCGCTTCCTCGGCTTGACCTGGAATACGCCGAAACCACGCAGCTCGATACGATCGCCTCGCTGCATGGACAGGCGCATCGCGTCGAATACGGCGTCGACCGCCACCTCGGCCTTGACCTTCGTGATGTCGGCGATCTTCGAGACCTCGTTGACGATGTCGACCTTGATCATGCGTCGGTTGCCTCAGCTGCAAACACGGTAACTACTATAAAAATAATCACTTAGCCTGTCAACAACACCCGCCGTTGCCGCATAGATCGCTGCCTTCCGTCGTTCTCGTCGGTCGCCCGAACGTTGGGAAATCGACACTGTTCAACCGGCTGACCGGTACCCGCCGGTCGATCGTGACGGCTATCCCGGGGACCACCCGCGATGTCATCACGCACGTGGTCGAGTGGCAGGGCGCCCGGTTCGCGCTCACCGATACCGGTGGCATGTTTGGCGCGAGCGAAGATCCGCTTCATGCGCTGGTACTCGAGCGCGGGCGGCGAGCGATCGGCGATGCGGATCTTCTTGTGCTCGTAGTAGATGGCCGCGAAGGGCTGATGCCCGGCGATCAGGAGATCACGAGCGCGGTGCGCGGGGCCAACAAGCCCGCACTGCTCGCCGTGAACAAGACGGACGACCGCCGGGCGAAAGATGGTGTCGTCGAGTTGTACGAGCTCGGCTTCGATCCGGTCTTCGAGATCGCCGCTGAGCACGGGACTGGCGTCGGTGATCTCCTGGACGCGATTGTCGAGCACCTTCCGCAAGGCACGCACGCACTCGAAAAGCCGCCTGAGCTCGCGGTGGCGATCGTCGGCCGGCCGAACGTGGGCAAGTCGTCACTGGTCAATCGGTTGCTCCGCGAGGAGCGCATGATCGTGAGCGAGATGCCGGGGACGACGAGAGATGCCGTCGACTCCGTGCTCACGTGGCATCGCCGTACTTTCCGCATCGTCGATACCGCCGGCATTCGACGGCCCGGACGCGTTGCACGTGGGGGACAGGTCGAAAGCGTCAGCGTGTTGCTGGCACGGCGGGCGATCGAAGGCGCGGACATCGTGGTGCTCGTCATCGACGCGATCGAAGGCGTCACCGATCAGGACGCTGCGATTGCGGGGGAGGCCGACAAGGCGGGCCGCGGGCTCATCATCGCGGCAAACAAGTGGGATCTGACGCGGGACAAAGGGCCCGACTTCGCGAAGACGTTTGACGACGAGTTGCGAAGGCGCCTGAAGTTTCTCGACTACGCGACGGTGCTGCACATCTCCGCTGCGACCGGGGAGCGCACACCGAAGCTGCTCGAGACGATCGACGCCGTCGGGGAGTCGCGGCGGAAGCGAGTGAAGACGGCCGAGCTCAACGCGTTCGTCGAGCGTGTCTCCGCCGAGCATCCTCCCGCAAGCCCTGGACGCGCACACGTCCGCATTCTCTATGTCGCGCAGATCGCCGTGGCGCCACCGACTTTCGTCTTCTTCACAAACGTGGCAACGACGTTTCACTTTTCCTATCAGCGATACCTGGAAAACCGGCTGCGCGACGAGTTCGGATTCAAGGGGACGCCGATTCGGATTCACGTGCGGGCGAGGCGAAGGGGTACGGCGGGTTCAAAGGCTGCAAGGCGTTCAAAGGGTCGCCGTTCTAGCGGTTCACGGGGCCCACGCCGCGGCGACCGCTCGCGATGACCGAACCCCCTGGTTTTGTTCGAGTTCGCTGCTATACTCGTCACTGGATGACGCAGAAGTGGTACAAGGCCGCTGAGGTCTGCGAGCTGGCGCAGCTGCAGTCCTACGTACTGCGATCGTGGGAGAAAGAATTTCCGGGGATTGGCGTCCAGAAATCGGCTGAGAGCCCGCGACTGTATCGGCAGTCGGATGTCGACCAGGTGCTGAAGATCAAGCAGCTGGTGTTTGGTGAAGGGCTGACGCTGGCTGGTGCGCGCCGGCGGATCGACGAGAGCAATGGAACGACGGGCGCGTCCGATGAAGATGTGGCCGAGGTGCTCGAGGCGCTTGCGTCGGATGCGCGGACGCGCATCGCGCATGTGCGCGATGGGTTGAAATCGATCCTCCATTTGCTGTCGAGCGCGCCGGGAACGGTGGTCGTGGTCGATGACTACCGACTCGAGCCGCCCTCGTCTGCGCCGGTGAGGCGATCGCTCTCGGTACGACCAAAGAGTTCGTCTCCGTCGAAACGTGGAAGCGCGCGGAAGCCGGCGCGACCCGTCAAGCGGAACAAACGCGCGAGCGCGTAGAACGCGCAGGACGGTTCAGGGTTTCAGAGTCGGTTCCGGTTCGGCGTTTCTCGAAGGTTCCGGTTCAAGATCGGGATGTGGCGCAGCCTGGTAGCGCACTTGACTGGGGGTCAAGGGGTCGCTGGTTCGAATCCAGTCATCCCGACCAATTTTGGTCGATTCGTTCCGGTATCGTTCCCGTATTCGGCCGCTAGGCTGATGACTGAACGGCCGGTCATCCGCAGCGGTCCCGCCGTCGACGTTCCACGCGGAGCTGCTCGCGGACAAGCAGCACGTGCCCCGACGCATACCGCAAACGGTTTCACTGACTAGTCGATCCTCGCTCCACGAGTGATCATCCCGAGCACCTGGAGAACCCCGAGCAGGACCACGAGGAGGAACATGATCATGGCAATTCCCTCGTGCCCGCAGTCAGCACGACGGGTGCCAAAGCGATTGGCCACGGTTTAACTTGCGCGGCAATCACGTCCGCCTGGCCGTCACGGGGCGAAGGTGAATCTGCATGGCGTGCCGCTCGCCGGTCCGTACCTTCATGCCGCGATGGACGCCATTGTTGTCGAACACGATCAGGTCGCCGTCACGGCTCGTGAATTGATGCTCCCGCGCCAGCAGCGCGGCGGCCTCCGGCGACGAATCCAGCAGGTCGTTGCCGAACTCTGACTTCAGCTGCATGAACTTCGGCAGCGCACTGAACAACTGACGCATCCGAGGATCGCAGCGGTCGAGGCCCGAATGATCGTTCGCTTTCCGCACCATGTACTCGAAGCGGCCCATGCGCACGTTGTTCGTACCCAGCACGTACGAAAAGGGACCGTTCTCCCGTGTCACCTCGTTGAAGTACAGCATCCCCTTGAGAAACCGCGGCCCCGAATCGATGTGCATGTACGTCGTCGCCGGATCCCGCAGACCGACGTCACCAAAATGGTCGTGCCAGGGATGGTCGTTCGGGTCGGTGATCTGGAGCTTGACGGCGTCGCGCATGTTGACCTGCACGCCGAGATAGCTGCTCGCGGCCTCGATGACGCCATGACGCTCGAGCGCGCCCCGCAGCGACTCAATGAACTCGGGATGCGTCTTCACGGACACAGCAGACACCATGTGTTTGAAAACGCGATCGCGAGCCGGGATCTCCGCCTTACGTCGGCGCACCTCCTCGATCGAGAGCCGAATCCGAGTTCGCAGCTCCGCGATCTCGGCATCGTCAAGACGAATCGCGACTGCGCCATCGCGCGACAACCGATCGTGCAGCGTGCCGCCGCCGGCAGCCGCAGCCGTCGTGCGCTCCGGAGCCCAGGCTCGAACCACGGCAAACTGCTCTCGCAGCGCCGGCCAGAGCGTCTGAAGAGCCTGAACACGCACACGCAGCAGCGGGCGGCCAAACAGCTGACCGTATGCGGGATGGCGAGCGTAATCGGGCCGCGGCAATCGCGCGTAGGCCTGTGCCACGCGTTTTCGTCACACAGGCTAACACAGCGTGCGTGGTGGGCGGCGGGCCCGGCTCTAGAGCCCCACCCCTCCGCAAGCCTATACAGCACGTCGATTGACGCGGGACAACGCCGAGCGGTTGTTCGAACGTCGACTCCAGCCACGTCACCGAGCGACCGGTGAGATGCTTGCTGTCAGGTCTTCCTCAATGGCGTCTCGTCCCGGTCAGGCGGTGGCCGCATCACGTCCCGTGGAGGAACGTCGGGCCTGTCATTGTCATGGACCCACAAGTCATGACAGGGATCGCAGCGGTAGTAGCTCACGAGGTGATTGCTACTGGCTTCGAGCAATCGACCTGGGCGCCCGCATTTCGGGCAGAGGTTGTGAATCATCAGGATCGAGAGGATGTAGACCACGAAACGTAACAGGGCGGCAATAGGGGCAGACGGATGCTATCGAAAGGGACGCCCCTGGTCGGATCTAGGCGATCTCCTGATTCGAGTCGAATTCATGCGAATCGAGGGATGTGGTTGTGAAAGGCCTGTCTACCACCCTTGCCTGCTCGTCTCGTCAGTCGGGCATAAGCAGCTGGACTCGATCGATCACCACGACGTCGACCGGTCCGCGCGTCGCCTCCGCGATGTCGAATGACAACGCCAACGCTGTGTCCTGAGCGGCTGAAGACAGAACCGCCAACTCGAGAACGATCGCGCCGCGATCAGCACGTGTGCGTCCTCCGCCGCGGATAGTAACCGACGCTCACGAGGGCGCGTGATTGATATGCTAGCCACGAAGAAACGCGAACATGACCTCACGAGTCTCCGCCGCCACCACTCGAACGGCCAGCGTGATTCGAGCCCGGCCGGAACGTGGCGAGCAACTGCTCGCCATCAATCAGGTCATCTCGAGTCCTGAGACGCACCTTCGTTACGAGATCGAGCGCCTGCTCGGACAGGGGGGCTTCGGACAGGTCTATCTCGCGAGACGTCTTGGCCGATCGACGCTCGTCCCGGAGATCGTCTGCATCAAGATCAGCCGTCGCATCGACGGCTGGCTGCGCGAAGCGTACTTCGGGAGTCTCCTCGACGATCATCCGCGCGCCATTCGCGTCTTCGATACGTTTCCGCTGATCGATGCCGATCGTTCAGTGACGTACTGCCTCGCGCTCGAGTACGCGAGCCACGGCGATCTGAGCGCCTTTCTGCATCGCCACGGTCGCGTCTGGCCCGAGACCGCAGCCCGGCGCGAGATTGCGGGCATCCTCGAAGTCCTCGGCAAGCTGCACCGCGGTCAGCTGCTGCATCGCGACCTCACGCCGGTGAACGTCTTCGTCTGCGAGGGGAAGCGGTTGAAGCTTGGCGATTTCGGGATCGTGCGGGCGCAGAGCGATCGACGAGGGATCACCGCGCGCACGATGAACACGATGACGGCGCCGAGCGAATTCCTCGCGGGCGCCGCGCCCAAGTGGCAGGCGCGCGACGACGTGTATCAGGTCGGGCAGTTGCTGGCGATGGTCGTGAAGGGCGACGCGCGGGCGCGCATCCGCACGTCGGAAATCCGCGAGCTGTCGTGCAGCGATCATTTGAAAGAGATCATCCATCGCTGCATCGGCGAGCGGAGAAAGCGCTACGAAAATGCGAGCGAGCTGATCGACGCGCTTCGCACGCCGCCCGCGTCGTTGAAGTCGGGAGTGCTGCGAAGCCTCGACGGTGTCCATCTCGCATTCACCGGCATCCTGAGCAGGAAGCGCCGTGAGGCCGCGCGTGCCGCTCAGCGCGCTGGAGCGATCGTGCACGGAGGACCGTCGGCGCTCACGACCGTCGTCGTGCGCGGAAAGCCGAATCCGCTGCAGGCCGCCGGTCGAGACGGCGGGCTGAAGCTGATGGAGATCAAACGGCTGCGACAGAAGGGACAACGAATCACGCTGCTCAACGAGAAGCAGTTCTGGCGGCTCGTGGAACGTGACTGACAGTGCGGTCCGGCTGAAGCCGGACACTACGTCTGTCTAGCGTGAGTTGTTCGCGAGTGATGGCAGGCGCAGACGCGCGGCCAGACCTCCCGTCGGAGATTCGGCCAGTTCGATCGATCCGCCGTACAGTTCAGCAAGGTCTCTGACGATCGCGAGACCGAGGCCGCTGCCAGGTACCGCTTCGTCGGCGCGTACACCTCGTTGCAGAACGCTCTCGCGCATCGCCGGCGCGAGCCCGGGACCATCATCCTCCACGGTGATGAGCGTGAACCCCGCCCCCGTATCACACGATCGGACGATGATGCGTGCGCGTGCCCACTTGCAGGCGTTGTCGAGCAGGTTGCCGAGCATCTCCTCGAGATCTTCGCGCTGGCAGCGAACGGCGCACTCGGGTGCGACGGGCACCTCGATGGTGATGCCCCGCTCCGTGTAGAGCTGCTTCAGCGTGCGCGACAGCGCGTCGGTTGACGGGAGCACGTGGCAGTGCGTGCCCGGCGTCGCTCCCGACGCGGCAGCACGCGCGTGCGCGAGGTGATAGTCGATCTGCGTGCGCATGCGTTCGACCTGCGATCCCAGCGACGCGGCGAGCTCGCGGTGTCCGTCGCGCTTCGCGCGCTGCGCTTCCTGCGACAACACGGCGAGCGGCGTCTTGAGGCGATGGGCGAGATCGCCCGCCTTGGCAATCGCCCGCTGCACGAGATCCTTGCGGTGATCGAGGAGTGCGTTGAGGTCGTCGACGAGCGGCTGCACTTCGTTGGGATAGCTGCCGGTCACACGGTCGGCCTCGCCTCGATGCACGGACGAGAGCCGGGTGCGGAGCTCGTCGACTGTTGACAGCCCGCGACGTACCTGCCACATCCCGGCCACCATGCAGCCGATCGCCAAGACCAGGATGAATGCGAGGTTTCCGAACGCGATGTGAATCGAACTGATAATCCCGGGATACACGTGCATGACGTGAATGAGCACGAAGGTGACGGACGCGAAGAGGCCGACCGTCCAGAAGATCGTCCCTAGCATTACGTGCGATCGGAGCGAAGGCCGTCGCCTCACGAGTCTGCCTGCGCAGGTGCCTGACTGCCAGTGATGCGGTAGCCCAACCCGCGAACGGTTTCGATCACGGCTGCTCCCAGCTTGCGACGCAGGCGCGCGATGAACACTTCGACGGTGTTCGATTCACGGTCGAAGTCCTGCGCGTAGATGTGCTCGGTCAGCTCGGCGCGCGACACCACCCGCCCGTTCTGATGCATCAAGTACGAGAGCACGCGGAACTCGTGGCTCGTGAGCGCCACCGGCGCGCCGTCGAGGGTGACGCGAGCCGATCGCGGATCGAGCGACAGCCGTCCGCAGCGCAGCTCGGGTTGCGCGCGGCCGTGTGCCCGGCGAATCAACGCCCGCACCCGCGCCAGCACTTCTTCCATCTGAAAGGGCTTGGTCACGTAGTCGTCGGCGCCGCTGTCGATCCCAAGGACTTTCTCCGACCACGTCCCCCGCGCGGAGAGCACGAGCACCGGCACCGGCATGTCTGCCTCGCGCCATCGACGCAGCAGTGTCACGCCGTCGACCGCCGGCAGCCCGAGATCGAGCACGATCGCGTCGTACCGCTCGGTCTGTGCCAGGAAATCCGCGCGTCCGCCATCGTCTGCCGCGTCGACGACGTACCCGGCAGCCGACAACGCCTCGGCCAGCCGGGCCGACAGCGTCCGTTCGTCCTCAACCACGAGAATGCGCACCGATATCTCGCACTGTTATAGCGCGACTGATGATGAACGGCGGCTGAACGAGGACAGGATTCAGGAATCAGGAATCAGGGCTGAATCCTGATTCCTGACTGCTACGTAAGAGAAAACGGGGGGTAGTCATCGACGAGCAGCATCATGTAAGCCTCGACCCGGAGAATCCATCGCATGACGCCGACGGAGAACTCGTACATCCCTCGAGGGTAGGCGCCTGTGAACAGGATCGTGAACCACGCGAGGATGGTGGTCAGGCCCCAGGCGATGAAGAGGAAGATCAGGATGAGGAAATGAGGGATCGCGAGAATGAGCCGGAAGGCGACTGTCAGCCGATCGCGCCGGCCCTGTGGGTCGACGATGTCGAAGGACGTCGGATATGGGGCATCTCCAAATGGCGGGTATTGGTCCTGGAGGAGCATCAGGTAGGCGCGCGCGCGCGTTTGCCACCGGAGGTAAAACGCACAGAACTGTCGGATCCCGACGATGTGAATGCCGGCAAAGACGATCGTGAACCAGCTGACGATCGCCAGGAATCCGGCGACGGCACCGAGCAGCCCGCCCTCGCCGGCCGACCACGTGGAGTCGTTCCGAGAGCCGCTGCTGGCGAACCCGATGCCCGCGCCCCCGACGAGAATGATGTGCGGGATCGCGAGAAAAAACCGGAAAAATGTCGTCAGCCGATTACGGTTCTCGATCAACGGTTCGACGGTGACAGACACGGGATATGTCATGCGCCGAGACTATACAGAGGAACGCCCGCCTGCGCCCGGGAATCTGGCTAGTAGTCTGGTAATCTGCGGGGCTTTGTCCGCGGATCGGATCCTCGCCGTTCGATTCACATGATTTCCGCAGGAAAATCGTTCCGAGTGACGGAACCTGCCGTTGTCATGGCAGGCGAGGCTTTTGCTGGAAACAGGGAGGGCGCGTTGGCCTTATAGTACTGCCCTCACAGTCGATGTCTGCGCCCGATCCAAACGCGGGTGCGATTCCGGTCCCAGGGAGCGTGTGGTGTTCGAACCTGGTACTCAACTCGGTCGTTATGAAATTCAGCGACGGCTCGGCCGCGGGGGCATGGGCACCGTGTACGTGGCACACGACCCGGTCCTCGGTCGGATGGTTGCGATCAAGGTCTTTGCGGGCGATCTCGACGTGCCCGACGCGCGCGAGCGCTTCTCGCGCGAGGCGCGGGCAGCCGCCGCGCTGAACCACCCCAACATCGTCACGGTCTACGACTTCGGCGAATACGGCGCGCAGCCGTACATCGTCATGGAATACGTGCCGGGCGAGACAATGGCCAACCTGATTCGCCGGAAGGTGCCGGTGTCGATCGCCGACAAACTCCGGTGGATGCAGGAGCTGTGTGCAGGCGCCGGCTACGCGCATCAGATGTCGGTCATCCATCGCGACATCAAGCCTGCGAATCTGATGATCGATCGATCCGGGCACCTCAAGATCCTGGACTTCGGGATCGCGCGAATGCTCGGGATCGCGTCGAACACCTCGGTGATGATCGGCACCCCGGGATACATGGCGCCAGAGCAGATCACCGGTGATCCGGTCGACCATCGCTCCGATCAGTTCTCGATCGGCGTCGTGTTCTACGAGCTGCTCGCCTACGCCGAGCCGTTCCCCGGCGATACGCTGCCGGCGATTACGCACCGCATTCTCAACGAGCAGCCCAAGGCGCTGCTGGGACTTGCGCCGGACGTCACGCCGGAGATTGTGGCGATCGTCGAGCAGGCACTGAAGAAGAACATCAACGAACGGTTCAAGGACACGGAAACCTTGCGCGGGGCCATCGCGCGCCTGCGGCGGCAATTCAGCTCCGACGACAGCTGGAGCGGCGCACCGACGACGCCGATGAACCGCGACATCACGCCGCCCGGCGGTATGAATCGCGGCACGGGATCGGCAAGGCGACGAACCGGCGGTGGGGTCGGCGTGGCGCAAATGACGCCACCGCCCGATCCGCGCCGGACTGATCGCGAGGCGATCGCGCGTCGACGCGCGCAGCAGGTCGAGGCTGCGTTGGCCGATGCCCGACAGTTGTTGGCCGCGCAACAACTCGAGGCGGCGCTCGACGCCTGTCAGCAGGCGCTCACGCTCGATGAGAGTCATGCCGGGGCGATCGAGCTCGAGCAGGAAATCGAGGCGGCGCTCAGGGTCCGCGGGGGCGTCGACGTCGCTGCCGAGGATCCCGATCTGACGATCGCGAGCGAGCCGGCGAGCCAGGATCCGCGGCTCATGGAATCGCAGGCGGTCACGCGCATGCACGAAGACGGCTTCGCCGTGACCGGACCAACCGCGCCGATCGAGCGGGCGCTCACCGGCGCTCCACCACTTGGTGTTGGCGAACGCACTGTATTGCGGCCGATCAACCCCCTCGGGGCTCGAGAACAGGATCCGGCCTACACGGGCAGGCAGCAGGACCCGCCGTCGGGGTACTCCGAGCCGACCATCGTTGCGCCCGCCCGTCGCACACCTGCGCCCACGCCGCAAGTGGCCAGGCCGGCGACCGTCCCACCCGCAGCCGCACCCGTCGCGAGGACACCGGCAGTTCCCACGCCGCCGACGGCGAAGCCTGCGAAGGTACCAGTTCAGAAAGCGCCTCCCGGACCGGACTTCGTGACCCGCATGAAGTCGATCGCCGCAGGTTTGGCTCCGGCGGTCTCGAAGTCGCTGCGCTCGCTCACGCCGCCTGCGATGCCGAAGCAAAAGGCCGTCGCCCTCTGGGCGAGCGTCGGCGCGCTTCTCCTGCTGGCGATCGGGGCGACGACCTACTTCTTGACGCGAGGAGCGGTTCCAACCGGCACGCTCGTGATCGATGCCGCGCCGTGGGCGACGGTCACGGCGATTCAGAACGACAGCGGAGCGGCGCAGACGCTGCCATCGCCTGCCTCGACGCCGCTGTCGCTGGCGCTGCCCGCAGGCAACTATCAGGTCACGTTGACAGGCCCGAATTCGAAGGTCGCCACCATCAACGTTCGAGTGGATGTCGGTGGTATTGCCGTTGCCCCCATGGCCCGCTTTCAGGCTGTGACGGTCGAAGAGTACTTCGAGCAGTACCTGGGTTCTGCGTTGGCGGGAGTCCAGGCGCCCGAATCGTCTGCGCCCGCATCTGCCGCGGCGCAACCGCCATCTCCGCCGACATCGACTGGAGGCAACAAGTGATGCGCTTGATCCGCGTCGCGAGTGCCGCTTTGATGTGCGTGGCGCTGTATCCCTCGCTCGCCGCTGCCCAGGACGAGGCGTTCAAGAAAGGCATGCAGGCGCGCGGCGACAAGAATTGGTCTGAGGCCGCGCGGCAGATGCGTCAGGCGATTCAGGAGAACGGGCAGGAGTCATCGCGCAAGGTCCGATCGAGCTTCGTGTCCAGCGTTTTCGGAGGTGGGGGTATCGAGTATCTGCCGCACTACTTCCTCGGTGAGGCGCTGCACAACCAGCAGGACTGCGCTGGTGCGGTCACCGAGTGGGCGATCTCGATGGATCAGAAGGTCGTGCAGAGCAAGACCGACTTTCTGCAAACGATTCAACGCGGGTACAAGGAATGCGCGGCGAAAGGCGTGCTGCTGCCGGGTGATTTCGACACGTTGTGGAAGTCGACGCGGCAGGTCTACATGGACGCCAATGCACTGGCCAAGAAGATCACCGATCTTGGCGGCGCGCACAGGGACCAGTGGATCCCGCTGGCATCACAGTACGAGGAGCCGCGCAAAGAGCTCGAAGCGGCGTCCGCGCGGTTGAACATCGCCCAGAAGACGCGCTCCGCGAGCGACTTCGCCGAGGCCAAGGCGGCCTCCGATCGCGCCGCGATGAAATTGAAACCGCTCGAGGAGTCGCTGAACACCGCGATCGCAAACTTTTCCACGACCCAGGACAAGCTCAGAGATCTTCAGAAGGAGATCGAGAACGCCGAGAGCGCAGACAGTTCGATCGATGCGGCGAAAGGCGCGTTGACCGATCAGATGGCGGCGTCGCGCAAAGCGGGTCGCGACCAGCTCGCTCAGGCACGGACGCAGTTCACGGCGGCTCAGAAGACACAGAGCGCCGCCACCATCGCCGAGGGCATGAAGTCGGCGCAGAATGCGACCAGAGCCTTCACTCAGGTGGTTGATCAACTGAGGAAGATCGTGGTGGCCGCCAGCAATCAGCGTCTGGCCGAGGCCGTCAAGGTCGCCGACGAAGCGTTCTTGTCGGTATCGGCGCTGATGGAAACGATGAACCGCCGTGCGGCGCAGACGCCGGACAAGATGACGCCGGAGATGACGACCCAGCGCGACGCGCTCCAGAAGCGGATCGATACGCAGCGCTCGCGCTACGAACGCGTACGGAAGACCGGGGATCTGAACGGCCTCGCCGACGTGACCAAGCAGACGATCGAGGCACAGGCCGCTCTCAACCAAATCATTCAGGCCTTCGGTCCGCTGTCGCTGCGGGACCGCGGCGTGCACGCCGCGCTCGAAGAAGGTGCGCATCAGTTTTTCGAGGGCGAATATCAGAAGGCGCTGACCGCGCTCGATCCGTCGAGCGGCGTCGCCGACGCCTCGCTGCAGCTGCACGTGCATCTGTTCCGCGCCGCGTCGCTGTTCGGACTCTTCGTGCGGTCCGGCGAGACACGCCAGGAGCTTCGCACGCAGGCGCTCGCCGAGATCGAGCAGTGCAAACAGATCAACTCGTCGTTCGAGCCCGATTCGCGGGTTTTTGCACCGCGTTTCATCACGTTGTACAAGACTGGAGGCGCGGCAGCATCTCAGACCGCCACCGCGACGCAGCAGTAAAGGAAGGAAGAAGCCCTCATGATCCTCACCCTTGAAGTGACGGGGCCGCAGGAGGGCGCGCCGCGGGCCGACATCAGGAAGGTCTTTGAGGCCGCCGGAGGAACGATTGGCCGACTGCCCGACAACGATTGGGTCCTGCCCGATCCATACGTCTCGAGCCGTCACGCCCGCATCCGCTTTCAGAACGGCGCGTTCCTGATCGAGGACACGAGCACCAACGGTGTCTTCATCAACTCGCCTGACAATCGTCTCGTGCGCGGTCAGCCGTACACGCTCAAGTCGGGAGATCGGATCTTCATCGAGCCGTACGAAATCAGAGCCTCGATCACCGCGCCGGTGGCCGCGGCCGATCCGTTCGGGCTCGAGGATCCGTTCACCGCGTCAGCGCCTTCTTCGCGGAAGCCGGACGCCTCGCCGTTCGTTGGCGATCTCATTCCAGGTTCGGAAGATCTTCCGAGCGGTGACGTCGATCCATTGAGCCTGCTGGGCTTCGACGAAAACAAGCAGGCGCCACCCAACGTTCCGAGAGCGGCCGACCTTGCGCGTGACTCGGTGCTGCGCGACTACTACAAGCCACCGGTGGTTCCCATCGAGCCCGAGACCGCGCCACCGGCATCGGCATCGTCGTCGCTGATTCCTGACGATTACGATCCGCTGGCGAGCTCCGCTGCGCATCCCCTGGCGCCCTCACCGCGACCCGCTCCCGTCGCACCGCGGCCGGCGGCGCCTGCACCACGACCCGCGCCCGATCCATCGCGCGCCGTTCGGCCGCTGCCTGCGCCATCTCCGGCGCCGCGAGTCGAACCCGCGCCGCCTCAGGTCCGGCAGGCGCCCGCCGCCGCGGCGGGCGGCCTCGAAGCGGCGCTCGCCGAGGTGTTGAAGGGAGCCGGCGTCGAAGGCGCCGTGGTCACACCGGAGCTCGCACAGCATTTCGGCGAGATTCTCCGTGTCGTGGTGGCCGGCGTGATGGACGTCCTGCAGGCGCGTCAACGCATCAAGGACGAATTCAGGATGCGCGTGACGACGTTCAAGACCAGTCAGAACAATCCGTTGAAGTTTTCAGCGAACGTCGAGGATGCCCTGCACAATCTGCTCGTGAAGCGAAACCCTGCGTATCTGGGGCCGGTCGAGTCCTTCGAAGACGCGTTCGACGACATCCGGAATCACCAGATGGCGATGCTCGCCGGTGTGCGCGTCGCGTTCGAGGCGATGCTGTCCGAGTTCAACCCGGAACGGCTGCAGGAGGAATTCGATCGGCTTGGCAAGGGATCGATCATGCCGGGGAAACTGCGGTACTGGGATCTATATCGGGACAAGTTTAATGATATGGTCTCTGACGCCGAAGCGAGCTTCAGGGAGCTATTCGGAGAAGAGTTCGCCAAGGCGTACGAAGAACAGCTCGAACGGCTCAAGGCTCAGGGCCGGGCGCGCATTCTGTAAACCAACGGATACGCGAACCATGATCCATCACGCTCGTTTCCTCGCGCTGTCCGGGATGCTTGCCGTAGTGCTCGTCGTGCCCGCGTGCAAGACCGTCCCGGTCAAGCCCTCCAACGTGTCGAAAGCCAAGGTCGCGCTGACCGCCAGCGGGGATGTCAACCCCGATGCCAGCGGCAAGCCCTCTCCGGTCGTTGTGCGTGTCTATCAGCTGAAGGCCGATTCCGCGTTCACGGGCGCCGACTTCTTCGCGCTGTTCGACGATGAGATGAAGGTCCTGGGTCAGGATCTGATCAATCGCGAGGAATACGTGCTGACGCCGGCCGAACATCGCACCGTTGAACTGGTCGTGCCGAAGACGGCCAAGTTCGTCGGGGTGATCGCGGCGTTTCGCGACATCCGCAACTCGCAGTGGCGCGTCGTGGTCCCCGCGCCGCTCAAGAAGGATGATGTGACGTTGTCTGTCGAGCGCGCGCGGGTGCAGCTCGCGCCGACTACCAAGTGACCGTGACGAATGTCCGTCTATAGCAAGGTTGTCTGGTCCGAGGGGCTGTTCCTCCGCCCCCAGCATTTTCAGCAGCAGGATCGCTATTTCGAGCGGTACGTCGAGACCCGATGCCAGTCGCTCGTGCCGCACAGCTGGGGCTTCACCGAGCTGGACGTCGAGCGGGACCTTCTGAGCATCGGCAAGTTCGGGCTGCGACGCGCGGCCGGCGTGTTTCCCGACGGAACACCATTTCGCATGCCGGACGATGATCCGCTGCCGGCCCCGATCGACATCGGGCCGGATGTCCACGATCAGATCGTCCATCTGGCGCTCCCGCTCCGACGGGCCGGCGCCGTCGACGTCGAACGCGTAGCGGGGCCGGATGGATTGATCCGGCACGATGTGCGCGAAGTGGAAGCCAACGATGCCACTTCGAGCTCGGGCGATTCCGCACTGCTCGAAGTGGGCGCACTCCGCACCCGGCTGCTGCTCGCGAGCGAGGTGACGCAGGCGTATGCGTGCGTCCCGTTGGCGCAGGTGGTCGAATGCCGCTCGGACAAGCAGGTGAAGCTCGATGACACGTTCATTCCAACGGTCCTCGACGTGCGCGCGTCGCGACGGCTCTCGACTTACATGACCGAGCTGCTCGGGCTGCTGCATCAGCGCGGCGACGCCCTCGGCGGGCGTGTGGCGTCGACCGGCCGGGGCGCATCAGCGGAGATCGCCGACTTCCTCATGCTGCAGGCGATCAACCGCTGCGAGCCGGTGCTGGCGCACTTCGTCGACTCGGGCGTGCTGCATCCCGAAGATCTATTTCGATTCTGCGTGTCGGCTGCCGGCGAGCTCTCGACGTTCACGACCTCGTCGAAGCGCCCGCCGAAGCTCGAAGGGTACCGCCACGATCTTCTGCGTGAATCGTTCGAGCCGGTGATCGTCGCGCTGCGTGCGGCGCTCAGCGTCGTGCTCGAGCAGAGCGCGATTCCGATTCCGATCGAGTCAAAGAAGTTCGGCATCAGCGTGGCGGCGGTCGCCGATCGGTCGTTGTACGGATCGGCGGTATTCATCCTCGCGGCGCGCGCCGATGTGCCCGCCGAGGATCTCCGCCGCCGGTTTCCGAGCCAGCTCAAGATCGGTCCTGTGGAGAAGATTCGCGATCTCGTGAATCTGCAGTTGCCGGGCGTGCCTGTGCACGCCGTGCCGGTCGCCCCGCGGCAGATCCCGTATCACGCGGGCTTCGTCTATTTCGAGCTCGATCAGAGCCACGACCTGTGGGGACAGTTGAAGACCTCGGGTGGGGTCGCCATGCACGTGGCGGGAGAGTTCCCTGGACTCGCCATGGAGTTCTGGGCGATCCGGGCCTGAAGGTGGATCTAGTGGACCGTATGAACTGGAAGAGTACCGCCGACAACCAGCCACGACTGCGATCTGGCGGCCGCGACAACGGAGCGGCCGGTCCTGATTCGCGAGGTACGCAGCACTAAGCATGTCGGAGATCGACGACCCGTTCAAGCCGTCAGACGCCACGGTGCTGCGACCGCGGCCCGGTGCCGGACGACGCGGAGGAGGCGATCCGCTGCCGCCCCCGTCGCGCCCGCCAGGTGTGCCTCCGGGCGGCGGAGCAGGGTACACCGAGCCGATTGCCGCATCGACGCGCGATCTGCTCGGGGTGGGGCTCAATCCGTTGGTGCAGGCCGCGAGTCCGCTGCTGATGCTCGCCGGGCAGATGCGCGGCACGCTCTCGGCACCGGAAGTCGGCGATCTTCGACGTCACGCCCTCGAAGAGATCAGACGATTCGAGGAGCGCGCACGAGCGGGTGGGGTGTCGGGAGAAGTTACCCGGGCCGCGCGCTATGCGCTGTGTGCGAGCCTCGACGAAGCGGTGCTGTCGACCCCGTGGGGCGCGCAGAGCGAGTGGGCCCAGCAGACGCTGCTCGTCGCCCTGCATCGCGAAGCCTGGGGCGGCGAGAAGTTCTTCGAGATGCTCGAGCGCATCTCGCAGGATCCGGCGCAGCACATCGATCTCATGGAGCTGCAGTATCTCTGCATCGCGTTGGGATTCGCAGGGAAGTATCAGGTCGTCGATCGCGGGCATGCCCGGCTCGCCGACGTGCAGCAGGATCTCTATCGGAAGATCCGTCAGCACCGTGGAACAGCGCCGGCTGATCTCTCGTTGCGATGGACGGGACTGCAGGACAAGCGCAACCCGCTGATCCGCTACGTGCCCTGGTGGGTCGTTGGTGCCGCGGCGCTCGCCATTCTTGCGATTGCGTTCGTCAGCTACTACGCGCGTCTGGGGCGTTTCTCGGCGCCCGTCGAGGCTGCGCTTGCCGGTGTCGGTCTCGAAGAGTTTGGCGTCCCGCATCCGGTGGCCGCAGCTACTCCGGTTGGGCCGACCGTCAAGCAGCTGCTCGCGCCGGAGGAAGCCAAGGGGACGATGCGAGTGGACGAGGAGGGGGGCAAGACGACC
This sequence comes from Vicinamibacterales bacterium, assembly GCA_036407095.1. Taxonomy (GTDB): domain Bacteria; phylum Acidobacteriota; class Vicinamibacteria; order Vicinamibacterales; family UBA2999; genus Gp6-AA40. The sequence continues at coordinate 30,253 of DASWZV010000122.1, forward strand.
ATCACGCTCCTCGCGACCGACCTCTTCGCGTCGGGGAGCGCGGCGGTCAACCATGCCTACGACGACACGCTTCGCAAGGTCGGCGAGGCGCTCGAGCAGGTGCCGGGTCGGGTGCTGGTCACCGGTCACACCGATGATCAGGCGCTGCGGTCGTTCCGCTATCGCGACAACTTCGAGCTGTCGCGCGAGCGTGCGCTCAGCGTGTTGAGCATCCTCAAGCCGGCGCTGCGCGATCCCGGCCGCCTGGAGTCCACCGGGTACGGTTCATCTCAGCCCAAGTATCAGCCCGAGTCGACACCCGAGAACCGGGCCCGCAATCGGCGCGTGGAGATCATCCACGTACGCGAATCGTGAGGCGCGCATGTTTGCCTTTCTGAAGAGCCGCGCGTTCCTGACGCTCATCGGATTCATTCTGCTGTTCCTGTTCATCTGGTACGTCGGCCCGTTCTTCGGATTTGCCGATCGGTACCCGCTCGAATCGATCACCGGCCGTCTGATCGTGATGGCGCTGGTCGTGGCGATCTGGGTCGTGTCGATCGTGCTCAAGCGCACGCGCGCAAATCGCGCCAGCGACCAGCTCGTGGCCGCCGTGGTGATGCAGTCGAAGGCCGACGAGCGTCCGAGCGCCGAAGCGCTGCAGCTGCGCGAGCGATTCGAAGAAGCCGTCGCCACGTTGAAGGGCAAGCGGAAGAGCGGCCACAGCCTGTACGAACTGCCGTGGTACGTGATCGTGGGTGCGCCGGGATCGGGCAAGACCACCGCACTCGTCAACTCGGGACTGAACTTCCCGCTCGAACAGCGGACGGGAAAGGGATCACTGCGCGGCGTCGGCGGCACGCGCAACTGCGATTGGTGGTTCACCGATGAAGCGGTGTTCCTCGACACCGCCGGACGCTACCTCACGCAGGATTCCGACGCCGCGTCCGACAGCGCGGGATGGACCGAGTTCCTCTCGCTGCTGCGCAAGTATCGCAAGCGTCGTCCGATCAACGGCGTCATCCTCACGATCAGCGCCCAGGATCTGATGGTGCAGGGTCACAGCGGCCGCGAGGCCTACGTCGCGGCGGCGCGACGACGTCTGAACGAGCTGAACAAGGAGCTGCAGATCCAGCTGCCCGTGTACGTGATGGTGACCAAATGCGATCTGGTCGCCGGCTTCGCCGAGTACTTCGACGATTTCGAGAAAGAAGGTCGTGCCCAGGTCTGGGGTGTCACGTTCCCCTACGAGCAGACCACCAGCGGAAAGGCTCCGCAGGCCTTCGGCGCCGAATTCGATGCGCTGATGACCCGGTTGAACGAGCGCGTGTTCACCAGGCTCGAGGAAGATCGCGACGTCCGCCGCCGGGCAAGAATCTTCGCGTTTCCGCAGCAGATGGCGGCGCTGCGCGATCTGCTCAACGGTTTCGTCACCGACGTGTTTGCGTCGACGCGGTTCGATCAGCAGATCCTGCTGCGCGGCGTGTACCTCACGAGCGGTACGCAGGAAGGCACGCCGATCGATCGTCTGCTCGGCGCGCTCGGGCGCCGGTTCTCCGTCGCTGCGGATGCGGTCGCTCCCGGCGGTCGTGGCAAGGCGTACTTCATCGAGCACCTGCTCAAGGGCGTGCTGCTCCAGGAATCAGGGCTTGCCGGCATCAATCGTCGTCTCGAGGTGCAGAAGGCCGCAGGGCAGCTCGGCGCGTACGCCGGAATGGTCGCCGTCGCGGTGTTGGGTCTCATCGTGTTCACCGTGAGCTACAACCGCAACCGCACCTACATCGATGCGGTGGCAGCGGACATCGCGACACTGCAGAAGGGGCCGCGCATCCCGGTGGGGACCGCGATCGATCTGACGACGCTGCTGCCGCGGCTGGACGCGCTCGCGGCGGTCGCCGACTCGGCGAATCGTCATCGCGACAACGTGCCGTGGTCGATGCGCTGGGGACTCTATCAGGGCGGCGCTCTCGGCGATGCCGCGCGCGCGGCGTATTCGCGCGAGCTCAATGGTGCGCTGCTGCCGACGCTGACCGGCCGCATCCAACAGCGGCTCGTGGATTACGCGGCGGAGCCTGAGAAGGTCTACCTGTACCTCAAGGCCTATCTGATGCTGAACCTTCCCGAGCATCTGGACAAGGACCACTTGAAGTACATGGCGGACCAGGAGTGGCAGACGGCGTACGCGACGAATCCGAAAGCGGTCGACGCGCTCACGAAGCATTTCAGCAACCTCCTCGCGTACAACTCGTCGCTGCGCAAGATGCCGATCGATCGGGCGCTCGTCGATCAGGCACGGCGGACGATTCCTGCCGAGTCGATTCCGCGCCTCGTCTACAGCTTCATCAAGGTGTCGTACTCGGCCGATACGCAGAACGCCCTGCGCTTCGACAGCCTCGGCATGGAGCAGGTGTTCCGCAGGAAGAGCGGCACGAGCCTGTCGCAGCCGATGCCGAGTCTCTTCACCGCGAAGACGTTCAACCAGGTGGTGGATCGGCGCGCTGACGAGATGCAGAAGCAATTCGACGACGATCGATGGGTGTGGGGCGAGTCGTCGAATCCGATGAAAGCGGCGGGGCTGAAGGCGCAGGTGCTCGCGCTCTACGAAAAGGAATACATCCAGGCCTGGGATGCCTTCCTGGGCGACCTCGGCGTCGCCTCGCTCAATGGCACCGAGGATTTGAAACGCGCCCTCCGCGCCCTTGGCGGTCCGACGTCTCCGCTGCGCAGCTTGTTGAAAGTCGTCGATGACAACACCCTGCTCGTGAAGCAGCAGGCCGCGGGGGCGCCTGCATCCACGCTGTCGACCGCGCAGGACGCGCTCAAGAAGATTCTCGCGACCGGGCAGAAGATCGTGGGCGTGCCCGCGAGTACGCCGGGGCTCGAGGTGACGCAGCACTTTGCGCCGGTGCATGCGCTGCTGGCCGGCGACCCCGGTACCGCACCGATCGATCGCATCGTTCAGCAGATCAGGGAGATTCAGGACAAGCTGCAAACCGTCGGGAGCGGAATCGGCGAGCAGCAGGGCGACACCCAGACGCTGTCATCGGTGAGCCGCATGTCGGAGTCGCTCAAACAGGATGCCGCCAGCCTGCCGCAGACGGTCGGCACGCTCGTCGCCGAAGTGGGGAGCCGGACGCAGGCGCTCACGCGCAGCGGGCTGCGCGCCTCGCTGGCCGATCAATACCGTCAGGATGTCGTGCGCGAGTGTTCGGCCGCGGTGCTCGGACGGTATCCGTTCACGGCGGGAAGCACGACTGACGTGCCGATCAACGACTTCGGTCGCATCTTCGGATACTCGGGCGTGTTCGACACGTTCTACAAGCAGAATCTCGATCGTCTCGTCGACAACTCGAAGACCCCATGGCAGTGGCGGGCGGATGCGTCGGGAGAGGCCGTTGGACTCGGCGCCGGCGTGCTGTCGCAGTTCGAACAGGCCCAGCGGATCCGCGAAGCGTTCTTTCGCTCGGGCGCGCAGACGCCGCAGTTGGACTTCACGCTGACGCTCACCAACCTCAAGCAGCTGGCGAGTCGTGTCGTCCTCGAGCTCGATGGCCAGTCGTTCACGTATCAGTTCGGTCCGCTCCGCGCGACGCCTGCGAAGTGGCCCGGTCCCAATCCCGGTGTTGCCGCGTTGACGTTCGAGGAACGCGGCGGGGGCCGACCGCACGTGGAGTTCAAGGGGCCGTGGGCACTGTTCCGGCTCGTCGACTCGGGACAGATCCGTGCCGGCGAGTCATCCGAAAAATCCGTGCTGGCGTTTCAGAACGGCCAGCATGGAACCGACGTCATCATCGACGCGTTGAGCGTGCACAATCCGTTCGGCAATCGCAGCTGGCAACGTTTCAGCTGTGGAGGCTGAGTCGCAGCATGTCCGGTCCTGTGGGAATCGGTTTCTACGGGAAACTGCCGAGTCACGGCGACTTCCTGCGACGGCGCGTCACCGACGCGTTCGTTGGTGTCTGGGACGGATGGCTGCAGGAGTGTATCGCCGCGAGCCGATCGACGCTTGGTGATCGCTGGCTCGACGTGTACTTGACGAGCCCGGCCTGGCGATTTGCGTGCGCAGCCGGAGCGTGCGGTCCGGCCCCCGTTGTCGGGGTGATGGTGCCGAGCGTCGATCGCGTCGGGCGGTATTTCCCGCTCACGATCGTCGCGCAGCTGCCGCTCGATGCATCGGCGTTCGCGGCAACCAAAGCCGATGGATTCTTCGAACGGGTCGAGCGCCTCGTGATCGACACACTAGGCGCGGATGTCGTCGACTTCGATCGATTCGACGAGCAGCTGATGATGCTCGGGCAGGACCTGGAGCTGCTGTCACCGCCGATCGTCCAGCTCGACGGGGCGGCCAGCGAGGTGCTCGACACTCATCACGACGCGTGGCAGCTGCCAATCGGGTCGGCGTCCAATCTGGGCTCGACGCTCGAGCAGCTCATGACCCGGCGTCTGTCCGCGATCTACGACCCTCTCGTCCTCTGGTGGACCGACGGATCGACGAAGGTCGAACCCAGCTGTCTCATCACGAAGGGGCTGCCGCATCCCGATTCGTTCTCGGCGCTGCTCGACGGGTCGTGGATCTCCGGGCGCTGGCAATCGGTTGCGGCGCAGATCTCGACCACACTCGCGCGTGAGGAACTGCTCGTCGAGGATGTCACACCGCCCCGGTTCCGATCGGCGGCGGCGACCGACGTGGGTCGCGTACGCGAGATCAATCAGGATTCGTTCATCGAACGTACCGAGGTCGGCATCTGGGCTGTAGCCGACGGTCTGGGTGGCCATAGTCAAGGCGAGGTCGCAAGCCGGATGGTCTGCGACGCCCTCGCCGAAGTCGTGCCCGATTCGAGCTTCGAGGATGCCGTCGAATCGGCACGCGAGCGTGTCTGTGAGGTCAACGAGCAGCTCGTACGCGCCGCGACGCGCTCGGTGAACGCGGTATCGAGCGGCAGCACGGTCGTTGCGCTGCTGGCGCGCGGCACTCGGTGTGCGGTGCTGTGGGCCGGCGATAGCCGGGCGTATCGCTGGCGCGGGGGGCAGCTTCAGCAGCTGACGCGCGATCACAGCCTCGCCGACGCCGAAGGCGCGGTGTCCACCGCGATCACACGGGCAGTCGGCGGAGAGCCGACGCTCCTCCTCGACCTGTATCGGGACCGCGTCCACGCGGGCGATCGATTCCTTCTGTGTTCCGATGGCCTCACCCGAACCGTGCCCGACGCGCAGATCCGGGCGTGGATGGAGCACGAGGACATCCGCGGGGCTGTCGACGGCCTGATCAAGGCGACCTTGGAAGCGGGCGCGCCCGACAACGTGACCGCGCTGATCGTCGAAGCCTTCACGTAACGAAATGACTCCTTTTCACACCACTTCACGTGGGGACTGCGGAGACGGGTCGCCGGGCGGCGGCCCGCAGTTTCGGCTTGGGACTTTGGCTTGAAGCCGCTAGAATTCGAGCCGCAGAGCGACGGGTTCCCGCCGCACCCACATGTCAGCCGACCAGGGAGAAGCGTTCGTCGTGAGGGTACGTGTCGTTATATCGACAGAGGCGCGCCGGTGAGTAGCGGACGATGAGCGCTTACTGGAACGGACAAGACCTGGTGTCGCCGGTGACAGCCGACGAGCCGTGTGGGAAGAATCTCGAAGACAGCGAGACGTTGGCATCGCTCGACGCCTATCAGATCTTCGGTCAGGTCACGCTCGAGCCGGTGAAATCGGAAGACGGCGAACCGGTCCGCCGTGAGGCGCGCAAAAGCGATCGTCCGCCGAACTGGGGACAGATCAGGGACGAGGCGCTTGCGGCGCTGCAGGCCAGTAAAGACCTTCGCCTGCTCGCGCACCTCGGGGCCGCGACGCTTCGCGTCGAAGGGATTCCCGCGTTCGCGCAGACGCTGACGGTGGCGTCATCCTGGCTCGAGTCGTACTGGGCGAACGTCTATCCTCTGGTCGACGAGGATGCGATTTTTCGTCAGAACGCCCTGAACTGCTTTGCCGATCCGGTCGCGGTGATCGACGGCCTGCGCCGTGCGCCGCTCGTCAGCAGCCGCCAGCACGGACGTTTCAGCATCCGCGATCTCGATATCGTGGCCGGTCAGGTCACGCCTGGCGAGTCCGAGCCGCGACCGGACCAGGCGCAGATCGACGCCGCGTTCGGGGCGACGCCGATCGACGAGCTGAAATTGCTGCGGGAGAGCATCAACGGCGCGCTGACGGCGATCGGATCGATCGATGGCGCGATGCGAAACGCGGCCGGCACCGAGGTCGCGCCGAACTTCGAGGGGCTCTCGGCGCAGTTCAAGAGGATGGCGGCCATCGTCCGCACGCAGCTGGCGGCGCATCCCAATGGTGGTGGGGCCGCTGAAGAGGGTGGTGAGGCAGCCACCGACGCGGCCGGGCCGACGGTCGTGGCGGTGGGTGCGATCAAATCACGACAGGATGCGATTCGTGCGATGGATGCGGCTGCCGACTTCTTTCGGCGCAACGAGCCGTCGAGTCCGATCCCGCTGTTCCTCGATCGTGCGAAGCGTCTGGTCGCGAAGGATTTTCTCGAGGTGCTGGCCGACATCGCGCCCGATGCGGTCCCGCAAGCGAAGTCGGCAGGTGGCCTGAGAGACGAGTAGTACGTCAGGCGTTCAGAAGGTTCACGGGTGCTGAGGAGGTGAGCCGTGGCTAAGTCGAGCAGTCAGAAGTTCATCGCACGCAACCGCGCGCCACGCGTGCAGATCGAGTACGACGTGGAGCTCTATGGCGCGGAAAAGAAGATTCAGCTGCCGTTCGTGATGGGCGTGCTGGCCGACTTGTCGGGAAAGCCCGCGGAGCCGCTTCCGCAGGTCGCCGACCGCAAGTTCCTCGACATCGACGTCGACAATTTCGACAGCCGCATGAAGGCGCTGAAGCCGCGGGCAAGCTTTCAGGTTCCCAACACGTTGACCGGTGAAGGCAACATCAACGTCGAGCTCACCTTCGAGAACATGGACGACTTCTCGCCGGCCGCGGTCGCGCGAAAGGTCGACGCGCTCAACAAGCTGCTCGAAGCGCGCGAACAGCTCGCGAACCTGATTACCTACATGGACGGCAAGACCGGGGCCGAGGAACTGGTCGCCAAGCTGCTCCAGGATCCGGCTCTCTTGCAGACGCTGGCGGCGACGAAGAAAGACGAATCCGCATCGTAAACCCCCGACGTATTAGCGGAGAGACGTATGGCCGATCCGAAATCGCAGCAGGAGCAGGTGGCTGGTGGAACAGTCGAAGTCACCGATTTCGACTCTCTGCTGAAGAAAGAGTTCAAACCCAAGACCGACGAAGCGAAAGAAGCGGTCGAACGCGCGGTGCGCACGCTCGCCGAGCAGGCGCTCGCGCAGACGAAGTTGATCGGCGCCGATGTCACGAAGTCCATCGAGGCGATGATCGCCCAGCTGGACAAGAAGCTGACCGAGCAGATCAATTTGATCCTGCATCACGCTGATTTTCAGAAGCTCGAGGGCGCGTGGCGCGGGCTGCACTATCTCGTCAACAACACCGAGACCGACGAGATGCTGAAGATCCGCTTCATGAACATCAGCAAGGTCGACCTGGGCAAGACGCTGAAGCGCTACAAGGGCACCGCCTGGGATCAGAGTCCGCTGTTCAAGAAGATTTATGAGGCGGAATACGGCCAGTTCGGTGGCGAGCCGTTTGGTTGCCTGGTCGGAGACTACTACTTCGACCAGACACCGCCCGACACCGAGCTGCTGGGCGAGATGTCGAAGATTTCCGCCGCCGCCCACACCCCGTTCATTGCCGGGGCCTCGCCGACCGTCATGCAGATGGAAAGCTGGCAGGAACTGGCGAACCCGCGCGACCTGACCAAGATCTTCACCACGCCGGAATATGCGGGGTGGCGATCGCTGCGCGAGTCGGATGACGCGCGCTACCTCGGTCTCGCCATGCCGCGCTACCTGTCGCGTCTGCCCTATGGCGCCAAGACCAGCCCGGTCGAAGAGTTCGATTTCGAAGAAGACACGGGCGCTGCCGATCACAACCGCTACACGTGGGCGAACGCGGCGTATGCGATGGCGGTGAACATCAACCGCTCGTTCAAGATGTACGGGTGGTGCTCGCGCATCCGCGGCATCGAATCGGGTGGAGCGGTGGAAGGTCTGCCCACCCATACGTTCCCGACCGACGATGGCGGTGTCGACATGAAGTGCCCGACGGAGATCGCGATCAGCGATCGCCGGGAGGCCGAGCTCGCGAAGAACGGGTTCATGCCGCTCGTGCATCGGAAGAACTCGGATTTCGCCGCGTTCATCGGTGCCCAGTCGCTGCAGAAGCCGTTCGAGTACGACGATCCCGATGCCACTGCGAACGCGAACCTGTCGGCGCGTCTTCCGTACCTGTTCGCGTGCTGCCGGTTCGCGCACTACTTGAAGTGCATCGTGCGCGACAAGATCGGCTCCTTCAAGGAGCGCGACGACATGCAGGTCTGGCTCCAGAAATGGATCATGAACTACGTCGACGGCGATCCGGCGCATTCCTCCGAGAGCACCAAGGCTCAGAAGCCGCTCGCGGCCGCGGAAGTTCAGGTCGCAGAAGTGGAAGGGAATCCAGGCTACTACTCGGCGAAGTTCTTCCTTCGCCCCCACTATCAGCTCGAGGGTCTCACCGTGTCGCTCAGGCTGGTGTCGAAGCTGCCTTCAGCCAAGGCGAGTTGAGTTTTCCGACGTCCGTCAGCGTAGGAGTGTTTCGTTATGGCATCAGACATTTTCGCGAAGATAGGGGACATCAAAGGCGAATCGTTCGACGACAAGCACAAGGGCGAGATCGAGATCCTCTCGTGGTCCTGGGGCATAACGCAGAGCGGTACCATGGCGCACGGCGGGGGCGGCGGCGAGGGCAAGGCGAACTTCAACGATTTCAACTTCACGCACCACGTCGACAAGGCGTCGCCGGTGTTGATGAAGGCGTGCGCGACCGGTGAGCACATCAAGGAAGCGACGATCACCGTGCGCAAGGCCGGCAAGGGCCAGCAGGAGTACCTGATCATCAAGATGGCCGACGTGATCGTCACCGGAGTGGCCCCGAGCGGCGCCGGCGAAGGAGCCGCTACCGCCGAGCACGTCGCGATACAGTTCGCGAAGGTCGATCTCGAATACAAGCCGCAGAAGCAGGACGGATCGCTCGACGCAGGCGTGCACTTCAAGTACGACATCAAGGGCAACAAGGAAGGCTAAACCGACGAGCGCGTCAGGCGCGGTGCCACGCGCAGGGTCCAGGTGCGGGCCCTCGTGGTGCCGCGCCGATGACCCGCCTCGCGACATCGACAGAAAGTTGACGACGTGACACCTGTGAATGCTGGCGGCGGTGCCGGCGACATGTTCCTCATGGTCAAGGGCGCCAAGCATGGCGTGATCAAGGGAGAGTCGCAGGACGACAAGCACAAGGGCGAGATCGACATCCTGTCATGGTCGTGGGGCATGGCAGGCAAGGCGAGCCTGGGTGGCGGCGCCGCCTCGGGGAAGGCCACCATCCACGACTTGAAGGTCAACAAGCGGGTCGACAGCGCCTCGACGGCGTTGATGCAGGCGCTCAGGACGAACGAGCCGATCTCGAAAGCGGTCCTCACGGTGCGGAAAGCCGGAAAGGGACAGCTCGAATACTTGAAGATCAGCATCGAGCAAGGGCGCGTGATGTCGCTCATCGTCGACACCGTCGAGCCCCAGGGTGGCGGTGTTCCCGAGCTCGTCGAGCGCGTGAGCTTCTCGTTCAACAAGATCGAAGTCGAGTATGTGCCGCAAGGCAAGGACGGCCTGCCGCAGGGTGGCATGACGTTCATCGACGCATGGAGTGAGCTGCCGTAACCGTCATGAGTCTCGCCGCCGCCGCCGAACAGACGCTGAAGAGTGGAGACCCGGCCGCCGCGCTGGCGCAACTGCAGGAGCAGGTGCGGGCCCGGCCGGCCGACGTGAAACTCCGCGTCTTCCTGTTTCAGCTGTTGTGTGTGCTCGGAAAGTGGGACCGCGCGCTCAATCAGCTCGATGTGGCCTCCGGCCTCGACCCGGAAGCGGTGGCCATGCAGAAGACGTATGGCGATGCGGTTCGCTGCGAGGCGGTGCGCAACGATGTGTTTGCCGGGAAGAAGTCGCCGATGATCTTCGGCCAGCCCGATCAGTGGCTGGCGCTCCTGATCGAGTCGCTGCTCGCGTCGGGCCACGGCGAGGGCTCGCGCGCGCAGGAACTGCGCGCCAGGGCCTTCGACGAAGCGCCGACCTCTCAGGGGGACATCGATGGGCGGCCGTTCGCGTGGATCGCCGACGCCGATTCCCGCATCGGTCCGGTGCTCGAAGCGGTCATCAACGGCCGGTACTACTGGGTGCCGTTCTCGCGGCTCCTGAAGATCGAGATCGACCCGCCGGAAGATCTTCGCGACCTCGTCTGGATGCCCGCGCGCCTCCAGTTCGAAAACGGCGGCGAGTCTGTGGCCCTGATTCCGACGCGCTATCCGGGCTCCGAAGCGGGCGAGGGTCTGATCGCGCTCGGCCGCAAGACGGTGTGGGAGGAGATCGCCCCTGACATGCACCGCGGCCTCGGGCAGCGGATCATCGCGACCGACGCCGATGAGACGCCGATCATGGAGGTCCGCGCCATCTCGATCACCGGTACCGGAGAGACCGCGGATCTCGCAGGCGATCGTGGCTGAACAGCTCCTGCCCCAGGACCGGCTGCAGCCGGCGCTGCTCGATCGCCTCACCGACGACGAGCCGGACAAGCGGCAGGAACCGCCCGAAGTGCGCGTCCTCTCGAAGAACCGGCTGCGGCAGTCGGTCCTGCGCGATCTCGCGTGGCTGTTCAACTCGACGCGACTCGACGCGGTGACCGACCTCACGAAGCTGCCTGCCGTCAAACGGTCGGTCGTGAACTACGGATTGCCGGCGCTGTCCGGCCACACCGCCTCGTCTCTCGACATGACCGACCTCGCGCGCGCCGTGCGCGAAGCGATTCTGATGTTCGAGCCCCGCATTCTTCCGGGCACGCTGCAGATTCGCACACTGCTCGACCCCGGTGAGCTCGATCATCACAACGTCATCGGCGTCGAGATCCACGGTGAGCTCTGGGCGCAGCCCGTGCCCCTGGAGTTCCTGGTCCGCACCGAGTTCGACCTGGAAACCGGGAAGGTGCAGGTCGCCGATCTCGTGTCTTGAGAGGCAGGTGTCATGGATCCCCGCCTGCTTCAGTACTACAACCTCGAACTCCAGCATCTGCGCGAGATGGGCGCCGAATTCGCGGCGCACTTTCCGAAGATCGCCGCCAGGCTCGGGATGCACGGCCTCGAGGTCGACGATCCCTATGTCGAACGATTGCTCGAAGGCGTGGGATTCCTGGCTGCGCGCGTTCAGCTGAAGCTCGACGCGGAGTTCCCGCGCTTCACGCAGGCGCTGCTCGAAATCGTCTACCCGCACTACCTCGCGCCGATTCCATCGATGCTGATGGCGCAGCTCACGCCCGACCTGAACGATCCGAGCCTGGCCGGCGGATTCAAGGTGCCGCGCGGTGCGGCGTTGTCGAGTGCGATCGGCGCCGATGCGGCCGACTGTGAATTCCACACCGCGCATGACGTGACGATGTGGCCGATCGAGATCACGTCAGCGAGCTACTTCTCCTTCGCGCCAGATCTCCCGCTCAATGCGCTTCCGATCGCGCGCCGCATCAAGGGCGGTCTGCGGATTCGACTGAAGACGAGCGCCGGTCTGACGTTCGCCCAGACGCGTCTCGATCGCTTGTGCTTCTATCTCACGGGTCGCGACGACGTCGCGAACAAGCTGTACGAGCTGTGCCTGGCCAGCGGACTGGGCACGCTCGTGGTGCCCTCGAAGAATCCCCCGCCCTGGCACGAGCTGCTTCCCGCTGCATCGATCCAGCCGGTCGGCTTCGGCGACGATGAGGCGCTGCTGCCGGTGACGCTGCGCTCGTTTCAGGGCTACCGTCTGCTGCAGGAGTACTTTGCGTTCCCACAGCGGTTCCGTTTCTTCGAGCTGTCAGGGCTCGCTCGTGCGTTGAAGCGGGTCGACGCGAACCAGGTCGAGCTCGTGATTCTGCTCGGTCGCGGAGATCCGACGCTCGAGAACGTGGTCGACGCGTCGAATCTGGCGCTCAACTGCACGCCCGCGGTCAATCTGTTTGCCAAGCGCGCCGATCGCATTCACATCAGCGAGAGCGCCCACGAGTACCATGTCGTCCCCGACCGCACCAGGCCGCTCGATTTCGAGGTCTATTCGGTCACGCGTGTCGTCGGGCATGGCATCGGGACGGACAGCGAACAGGAGTTCCTCCCGTTCTACACCGCGTACAGTTCGGACGAGACGCAGCGGCACTCTGCGTACTTCACGACGCGCCGCGAGCCGCGATTGATGTCGCTGACCGCGAAGCGGCGTGGTCCTCGATCGAGTTACATCGGGACCGAGGTGTTCCTGTCGCTCGTCGATCCGGCACAGGCGCCGTTCAGCGGCGATCTGCGTCAGCTCTCGATCGAGACGCTCTGTACGAATCGCGATCTCGCGCTGCAGATGGCGAAGGGGACCGCCTCGAGCGACATGTCGCTCGACGTCGCCGCGCCGGTGAAGAGCACACGGGTGATCGGCGGTCCCAGCCGTCCGTATGCGCCGCTGGCTGACGGAGCGGTGTCGTGGCGGGCGATCAGCCATCTGTCGCTCAACTACTTATCGCTCGTGCAGACCAGTCCGCAGGAAGGAGCCGGGGCTCTGCGCGACCTGCTCGAGCTGTACGCCGCGAGCGCCGATCACACCGCGAGGCGGCAGATCGAGGGGATTCGATCGGTGCAGGTCGCGCGCGTCGTGCGAAAGCTGCAGGCTCCAGGCCCCCTTGCTTTCGGCCGGGGCCTGCAGATCGCGCTGCAGATCGACGAACTCGCGTTCGAAGGCGCCAGCGCCTTCATGCTCGGCTCCGTGCTCGATCGCTACTTCGCGCGTCACGTGTCGATCAATTCGTTCACCGAAACGGTCTTGCGGTCGGAGACCCGCGAGATCAACCGATGGGGGCAGCAATGGGGCGCGAGACCGACGCTGTAGCGTTTTTCGCCGCCCTCGCGGAAGCGCCGTATCGGTACGACTTCTACGAGACGATGCGGCGGCTGGAATGCCTGTACGACACCAAGCCGCGATGGGGACAGGCGCTGCGTCCGATCGACGAGCCGGTTCGGCTCGGGCAGGATCCGGATCTGTCGTTTGCGCCTGCACCGCTCGCCTCGTTCGAGGCCAGGAACGGAGGAGCGCCACGCCTGCAGGTCAGGCTGTTCGGTCTGTTCGGGCCCAACGGTCCGTTGCCCTTGCACATGACCGAATACGTGCGCGAGCGGCTGCGTCTTGCGAACGATCCCACACTGAGCCGCTTCTTCGACATCTTTCACCATCGCTTCCTCTCGTTGTTTTACCGCGCCTGGGCACAGGCCCAGCCGCACGTCAGCCGCGATCGGCCGGCTGCGGATCGCTTTACCATCTACATCGGCGCCTTCATCGGCATGGCGCCGATGACGTCACGAGAGCGGGACGCGCTCCCGGATCTCGCGAAGTTCTTCCACGTCGGCGCGCTGATCCGGCAGCCACGCAACGCCGAGGGTCTGGTCCACATCCTTCAGCACTTCTTCCGGGTGCCGGTGCGGATCGAGGAGTTCGTCGGCCACTGGTTGGCGCTGCAGACACCCGAACGCACGTCGCTCACGCGCGACGGCAGCGCACTCGGCGCGGGCGCGGTGCTCGGGAGTCGCGTCTGGGATCGGCAGCACAAATTCCGGATCCATCTGGGTCCTCTGACGCTCGCTCAGTACGAGAGTTTTCTGCCTGCCTCGCCGAAGCCACGGAGTGGCGAAGGCGGGTCGCGAAGCGGCGCATTGAGGAAACTCGTGGACTGGGTCCGCTTCTATCTCAGTTTCGAGCTCGACTGGGACGTTCGACTGCAATTGAAAGAGCGCGAGGTGCCGCGCCTGGCGCTCGGTCGTGCCGGGCAGCTCGGGTGGACGACGTGGCTCGGTCAGCGCCGTGGGGGCACCGATGCTGACGATCTCTGTCTGGACGCCGAAGCGTCCATCGATCGCGCGGGAGACATCGCTGCATGAGTGAAATCAGCCGCTCCGCCCTGTTTGGCAAACTCAACAGCCTTGCGTACAAGGCGATCGAGGGCGCCACCGTCTTCTGCAAGCTGCGCGGGAATCCGTACGTCGAGCTGGTGCACTGGATCCAGCAGATTCTGCAGACGCCCGACTCGGACATGCACCGGATCGTCAGGCACTTCGAGCTGGATTCGTCGCGGCTGGCCAAGGACATCACCGAGGCGCTCGATCGTCTGCCGCGTGGCGCGACGTCGATCTCCGATCTCTCCTCGCACGTCGAGAACGCGGTCGAGCGCGGGTGGGTGTACGCCACGTTGATGTTCGGCGAAACTCAGGTGCGCACGGGTCACCTCGTCGTCGGCATGCTGAAGACGCCGTCGTTGCGCAATGCCCTCGTGGCGATCTCGCGTCAGTTCGAAGGGCTCAAGAGCGACACGCTCTCCGAGGACTTCCGGCGCATCGTGAGCGGATCGCCCGAGGACGCGATGACCGCGCGCGACGGGTCGTCGCTGGCCGCGCCCGGCGAGGCGAGCGACGCGATGGCGCCTGCGCAAATGGGGAAGCAGGAGGCGCTCAAGCGATTCGCGACCGATCTGACCGACCGCGCCCGCAAGGGGCAGATCGATCCGGTCAGCGGACGCGATGAGGAGGTCAGGCAGATCATCGACATCCTGATGCGCCGGCGCCAGAACAACCCGATCCTGACCGGCGAAGCCGGCGTCGGAAAGACGGCGGTCGTCGAAGGGTTCGCGGTCCGCCTCGCGAAGGGCGACGTGCCGCCGCCGCTGCAGAACGTCTCGTTGTACACGCTCGACATCGGACTGCTGCAGGCCGGCGCGAGCATGAAAGGCGAGTTCGAGAACCGGCTGCGGCAGGTGATCGACGAAGTACAAGCTTCACCGAAACCGATCATCCTCTTCGTCGACGAGGCCCACACGCTCATCGGCGCTGGCGGTGCCGCGGGCACAGGCGACGCGGCCAATCTGTTGAAACCGGCACTCGCGCGTGGCACGTTGCGCACGATCGCGGCGACGACGTGGGCGGAGTACAAGAAATACATCGAGAAGGATCCGGCGCTGACGCGCAGGTTCCAGGTCGTGCAGGTGGCCGAGCCGGGCGAAGAGAAGGCCATCCTCATGGTGCGCGGTGTGGCGTCGGTGCTCGAGAAGCATCATCGAGCGCAGGTGCTCGACGAGGCGCTCGAGGCGGCCGTGCGGCTGTCGCATCGCTATATTCCCGCGCGCCAGCTGCCCGACAAAGCGGTCAGCCTCCTCGACACGGCGTGCGCGCGCGTGGCCATCAGCCAGCATGCGGTGCCGGCGCAGCTCGAAGACTGCCGTCGCACCATCGAGGCGCTGCAGACCGAGCTCGAGATCATCGGCCGTGAGGAAGCGGTCGGCGTGGCGGCCGCCGATCGAAGGAAGTCGGCCGAAGAGAAGCTTGCGGCTGCAGAGACGCGTCGCGGCGAGCTCGAGGCGCGTTGGCAGGCCGAGAAGGTGGTCGTCGATCGCATCCTCGATCTGCGTGCGAAGCTGCGCAAGGGACACGAGAAGGTCGAGGGGACCGGGAGCAGGCTCGAAGCCGCCGCGCAGGCCGAGAAGGCCGGTACGCAGGCCGTCGCCGTGGCGGACGAGGTGACGACCGAGGATCGTCAGGCGCTGCTGGCGGAATTGACCGGTCTTCAGACCACGCTCAAGGGACTACAGGGCGAAACGCCGTTGATTCTCCCCAGTGTCGACGAGCACGCGGTTGCCTCCGTCGTTCAGGATTGGACCGGCGTGCCGGTCGGCCGCATGGTGAAGAACGAGATCGAGTCGGTGCTGAACCTGGCCGACACGCTCAATCAGCGTGTGATCGGGCAACGACACGGGCTCGAGATGATCGCCAAGCGCATACAGACGTCGCGCGCGAAGCTCGATAACCCGAACAAGCCGATCGGCGTGTTCATGCTGTGCGGTCCGTCAGGGGTCGGGAAGACCGAAACCGCGCTGACGCTCGCCGAGGCGCTGTATGGCGGCGAGCAGAACGTCATCACGATCAACATGAGCGAGTTCCAGGAGGCTCACACCGTCTCGACGCTCAAGGGTTCTCCGCCTGGCTACGTCGGCTACGGCGAGGGCGGTGTCTTGACCGAAGCGGTTCGTCGCCGCCCGTACAGCGTGGTGCTGCTCGACGAGGTCGAGAAGGCGCATTCCGACGTGCACGAACTGTTCTTCCAGGTCTTCGACAAAGGGTGGATGGAGGACGGCGAGGGCCGCCGCATCGACTTCAGGAACACGATCATCCTGCTCACCTCGAACGTCGGCACCGACTTGATCATGGGCATGTGCAAAGACCCCGACCTGATGCCCGAGCCCGAGGGGATCGCGAAGGGGCTGCGCGAGCCGCTCCTCAAGAAGTTCCCGGCCGCGTTGCTCGGCCGGCTCGTGGTCATCCCGTACTATCCGCTCAGCGACGCGATGCTGGCGAACATCGTCCGCCTGCAGCTCGGACGGATCGCGAAGCGCGTGGTGGAGCACCACAAGATCCCGTTCAACTACGACGACGACGCGGTGAAGCTGATTGTCAGCCGGTGTACCGAGGTCGAGAGCGGTGGGCGTATGATCGATGCCATCCTCACGAACACAGTGTTGCCGGCGATCAGCCGCGAGTTCCTGGCGCGGACGATGGCCGGGGCGGCGTTGAATGGCGTGCGCCTGGGCGTCGCCAACGGCGATTTCGCGTACCGGTTCGACTGAGAAACGCATGGATCCATCGACCACGACCGACCGCCCCGTCACGCTCGAGGAAGCGGTGTCGATTGCGATCAGGCTGCAGCAGAACGAGCAGTGGGCCGCCGCGGCCGACATCTACCGGCAGATCCTCGAGGTCGCGCCCGACTACGCCGATGCCCTTCACTTTTCGGGCGTGCTCGCCCATCAGGAAGGGCGCAGCGACGAGGCCATCGAGCTGATTCAGAAGAGTCTGGCCCTCGAGCCCGATCATGCCGACTGGTACAGCAACCTGGCGATCGTCCTGCGCGATCGTCTCAGGCTCGTGGAAGCGATCGAGGCGTGCCGCCGCGCGGTGGAGATCGACGCCAATCATGCCAACGCGCTCAGCAATCTCGGCGTGCTCTTGAGGGCGCAGGGCGATCTGCCGGGAGCCGAAGAGGCCTATCGTGCCGCGATTCGAGTGAGCCCCGAACACGCGGAGGCGTACACGAACCTCGGGATTCTGCTGAACGCGCAGAAGCGCACGCACGAAGCGGTCATCTGCTTCTGCAAGGCGATCACCTTCAGGCCGAAGCATCCCGATGCCCGCAGACTGCTGGCGCTGGCGCACTGCACCGTCGGCGAGATCGACGCCGCCGTGCGCATCTTCGATGAATGGCTCGCGGAAGAGCCGAATCATCCGATCGCGCTGCACATGCGCGCGGCGTGCTCGGGCCACGATGTTCCCGCGCGCGCATCGGACGGCTTCATCGAGACGACGTTCGACAGCTTCGCGGGCAGCTTCGATGCCAAGCTGGCCAAACTGCTGTACCGGGCGCCGAGCCTGGTGACGGCGATGCTCGCGGAGGTGGAACCCGAGGCATCGAAGCGCTTCGACATACTCGATGCCGGATGCGGCACCGGGTTGTGCGGGCCGCTGATTGCGCCGTATGCGCGTCGCCTGGTGGGCGTGGATCTGTCCGCCGGCATGCTCACCCAGGCCCACGCGCGGAAGGTGTACGACGAGCTGATCAAGGGGGAGCTGACGGCGTTCCTCCGCAGCGCGGTCGGCGCGTTCGACGTGATCATCTCGGCGGACACGCTGGTGTACTTCGGTCCGCTCGACGAGGTCGTGGCGGCTGCGGCCAGAACGTTGCGTCACGGCGGGCGGTTGATCTTCACCGTCGAAGCGTCGTCGGACGACGGGGCTGCCGAGGGGTACTCTCTCAACACACACGGCCGCTACTGTCACACGCGTCCGTATCTCGAACATATGCTTGCGAGCGCCGGCCTGCGATCCGAGATCGTGCCGGCGGAGTTGCGTCTGGAAGCCGGCGATCCGGTCGACGGCTACGTCGTGCGTGCGACGAGAGCAGCCAAGGAACTTCGCCCCTTGGCTGATGGCCAGTATCTCTCGCCGCGCTCCGCGCGGCTGGGACCGCCACGCGGGTTCGAGCCAGGGCCGGATTCTGGCAACGAGCCGCATGGCGGTCCAACGGAGTAGACGATGCCTCGAGCGATGGAAATCACCACACCACTCGGGGACGATCTGCTGTTCCACCGGATGCATGCCGAGGAGGAGATGAGCCGGTTGACCGCGCTGCGGATCGATCTGCTCAGCCCGAAGCACGACATCAAGCCGGACGGCATCCTCGGCAAGAACGTGACCGTGAAGCTCGGGCTGCCCGACGACAGCACGCGCTGCTTCAACGGCGTCGTCACGCGGTTTTCGCAGGGCGCGCAGTACGGCCGCTACTTCCGGTACTTCGCCGTCGTCCGCCCGTGGCTGTGGCTGCTGACGCGCACCACCGACTGTCGCATCTTCCAGGAGATGACGGTCCCCGACATCGTCAAGAAGGTGTTCGCAGACGAGCCGACCGCCGATTTCAAGTTCGAGCTGACCGGTTCGTACCGGAAATGGGTGTACTGCGTCCAGTACCGGGAGACCGACTTCAATTTCGTCAGCCGGCTGCTCGAAGAAGAGGGCATCACCTACTACATCAAACACACCGACGGCCACAACACCGTCGTGCTGACCGATTCGACGAGCAAGCACACGCCGACACCCGGCTACGAGACGATGTCGTTCGTGTCGCCCGAGCAGGTCGTGCGACCCGAGCTCGAGCGCATCACCAGCTGGGACTTCACGCGCGAGATCCAACCCGGCGTCTACGTCCACGACGACTACGACCTCGAGCGGCCGAGCGTCGAGCTCAAGACGAAGAAGGTCTTGAGCCGCAGCTACTCGCCGAGCGACTACGAAGTCTACGACTACCCCGGGCACTACCTACAGAAGGGGGACGGCGAGCAGTACGCCGACGTTCGCATCAACGAGTACGGCAGCCAGTTCGAGACCTCGCAGGCGCTCACCAACGCGAAAGGCATCTGCGTCGGGTCGCTGTTCACGCTGGCCGATTGCACCCGCGACGATCAGAACCGCGAGCACCTCATTCTCTCGGCAACCTACGACGTCGAGTTCAGCGAGTACGAAGCGATGCCGCACGGCGGCGGGAGCAGCTACCACTGCAGCTTCGTGGCGATGTCGAGCGCGCAGCAGTTCCGGCCGAAGCGCCGGACGCCGAAGCCGTTCGTGCAGGGGCCGCAGACCGCGGTCGTCGTCGGTCCGGCCGGAGACCAGATCTACACGGACAAATACGGGCGCGTGAAGGTGCAGTTCCATTGGGACCGGTACGGCAAGAAAGATCAGAACAGCTCGTGCTGGATCCGCGTGTCGAGTCCCTGGGCGGGCAAGGGATGGGGCTCGGTCGCGACGCCGCGCATCGGGCAGGAGGTGATCGTAGATTTCCTGGAAGGGGATCCCGATCAACCGATCATCATCGGGCGCGTCTACAACGCGGAGCAGCCGCCGCCGTTCGGGTTCCCAGCCGGAGCCGTGATCAGCGGCACCAAGTCCGACACCCACAAGGGGAGCGGCTATAACGAGATGTCGCTCGACGACACCGCCGGCAAGGAGCGGGTGTTCGTCCACGGCCAGTACAACATGGACACCGTAGTCGAACACGATCAGACGTCGACGATTCACAACAACCGCACCGACCGCGTCGACATCGACGACTCGGAGTCGATCGGCAAGAACCAGAAGTGGGACGTCGGCGTGAACCGCGATGCCACGATCGGCGCCAACGAGACGCTGACGGTCAAGGCCAATCGCACCAAGAGCATCATCGGCAACGAGACGATCACCGTCGGCGGCAATCGTGACGGGACGGTCAGCAGGAGCGAGACGCTGACCGTGGCGCTGCAGAGGACGCATACCGTCGGCATCAACGAGACGATCAGTGTCGGCGCGGCGCAGGAGATCACGATCGGAGCCATGCAGGCGTTCACCGTCGGGGCCGACCAGACGACCAACGTCGGCTTGAATCAGTCGACGGGCGTTGGCAAGAACCGGTCAGTCACGGTTGGTGCAAACCAGACGACGAACGTCGCCAAGAACGAGTCGACGACGATCGGTGCTGACGAAACGCACGGGGTCACTGGTGGCCGGACGACCAGCATTGGCAAGGACGATGCACTGAGCGTGGCGAAAAACCTGGTCGTGACGTCAGGTGATTCCGTGTCGATCACGACGGGAAGTGCCAGCATCACGATGAAGAAAGACGGCACCATTCACATCAAGGGCAAGGACATCACGATCGAAGGCAGCGGCGCGATCAACATCAAAGCGTCCAAGGACATCGTGATGAAGGGGTCGAAGATTCTCCAGAACTGAGGCCGCAGACATGAGCGAACGAGCCGCAACGCCCACCCTCGAGCCCACAGCTGAACGCGAGGGCCATCTACACGACCTGCTAGCGGGACCGGTGACCGTGCGGACGCCGCGCTCGCGGATCGACGGCGCGCTCGTCGGCCGGCTGGTTGCGTTCAAAGACGAGGGCACGGTGCCGCTCGTCATGTACGAGGGTCAGCCCGGCTCGGCGGCCCTGCCGGCACGTGCGACGCTCGATCTTCACGGATCACATATCGGTCGCGACGTCGTGTTGATGTTCGACGATGGCGATCCACGCTGCCCGATCATCATGGGCTGTCTGCATGACGCCCACGCGCGCACCCTGCCCGCACAGCCGGGTGCAGTCGATGTGGACGTCGATGGTCGGCGTCTCGTGGTGACGGCCAAGGAGCAGCTCGTGCTCCGCTGCGGCAAGGCGAGCATCACGCTGACCCGTTCGGGCAAGGTGCTCTTCCAGGGCACGTACGTATCGAACCGATCGTCTGGCGTCCTGCGCCTCAAAGGCGGTTCCGTTCAGATCAACTGAGTCGGGCGGCGTCTCATGGAACTGGTCAACTCGACTCGGATGGTCGCTGGCTACACGATGGGTCTCGAACCCAGCGGCCGCGAGCTTCTCGTGGTCGTTGTCAAAGGCACATTCCAGATTCCGAGGAATGGCGATCCCGTCCGTCTCGCTGACGAGCAGCTGCCGCTGGTCATGGCCGACACGTTCACCGGCGAGCCTGGATTCTCGGCTCCCGTGTACGAGGTCGACTTCGCGCCGCGCAAGCACCGATGTGACGTGTTGCTGAACGGCAGCGCGTACGCCCCCGGCGGCCGTCCGACGACGAGAGTCGAGGTCGGCATCCGTGTGGGCGCCATGGCGAAGAGCTTCACCGTCGTGGGCAACCGGCGTTGGCAGTCAGGCATTCGCGGCGCGACGGCAAGTGCCCCTGAGCCCTTCGCCGTCATGCCGATCTCATACGACCGGGCGTTCGGAGGTATCGACAACCGACACGAGGACCCATCCAGGCACGCGGCTTTCATGCGCAATCCGGTGGGCACGGGTTTCCATCGAGACTTGCGCCCCGCGTGGGTCGATGGCAGCCCGATGCCGAACACAGAGGAGTCGAATCGTGCGATCACGGCTCCTGACGCGCAGGCTCCTCTTCCGATGTCGTTCGGCCCATTGGGCCGGGGGTGGGATCCACGTTACAAGTACGCCGGGACGTACGATGACATCTGGTTGGAGGACCATTTCCCTTTTCTTCCGCCGGATTTCGACGAGCAGTACTACCAAGCGGCACCACTCGATCAGCAGATTGCACATCCGCGGGGAGGGGAAGAACTGCGGCTGGTCAATCTCGCTTCTGATGGGGAGGTCGCATTCATCCTTCCAGTCTTTGATGCGCCGATCCATTTCTTCCCGGAGCAGGGCCAGCGCGAGGACGGCAAGCTCGCTCTGGACACGATCGTGCTCGAGCCCGATCGGCGGCGATTCACGCTGACGTGGCGGACGACTCGGCCGTTGCGTAAGAACATGCTCGAGGTGGCTCAGGTCCTCGTTGGAAAGAAGTCGCAGGCATGGTGGGCAGATCGCGAGACGCCCGCCTTTCCACTCCGTCTGGTGTCGGTTGCGTCCGAGCACAAGAACGGGACGAATACATCGTCACCGTCTGATCGATTGCCGTGAACGGTCAGCCAATCGCCGCGGTGAAAGCCGGGCTCGTCTCGAGCGTTGGATTGTCTGCTGCGGCTTCCTGCGCAGCAATTCGTGCGGCAGTCACCAACCATACGCCCACGCGCTTCATCAACGAGGCCGGAGAGTGGATCCTTGCCGGTCAGGTCCCTCTTGACCCACCCTGGCGCGGACGTAAGAAGCTCGTCACCATGCTGCGGATGGCAGTCGAGGAGTGCATCGATGGGGTGGAGCAGTTCAACGCGGCATCGGTGCCGGTAATGTTGTGTCTTGCGGAGTCGTCACGACACGGCCGTCTTGAAGGTCTCGACGAAAACGTGCTGGGCGAACTGCAACGCGACTTGTCCCTCAAGTTTCACGCCACGTTGTCGGGTGTGATTGCAAGTGGTCGCGTGAGTGTTGTTCGGGCGTTGTCCCAGGCGCGGACGCTTCTCCATCAACACCGGGTCCCCTACGTGCTCATTGCAGCCGCCGATTCGCTGCTCGTCGGTCCGACGCTCGCTCGATATGAGTCCGAAGGTCGCCTGCTGACCCCACTGAACTCTGACGGCTTCATTCCTGGTGAAGCCGGCGGCGCTTTGCTCATCGCCCGAGAGCCCGGCAGGCTGCCGTCGCTGGTGTGCGAAGGGCTTGGCTTTGCCACAGAGCGGGCCGTGCTTGGAAGCGACGAGCCGTTTCGCGCCGAGGGAATGAAGGAAGCGATGAAACGCGCCCTGCTCGAAGCCAATTGTGGGCTCCACGATGTCGACTTTCGCGTCACCGACAACTCGGGCGAGCAGTACTACTTCAAAGAAGCTGCGCTTGCTGTGAGCAGAACCTTGCGTCGACGCAAGGAGGAGTTTGATATTTGGCATCCAGCTGATTGTCTTGGTGAGGTCGGTGCAGCAATCGGCGCGGCATCAGTGGCAGTCGCGCTGACGGCGTGCGTAAAGGGATACAGTCCCGGCGCCCGGATCCTTATCCACGCAGGCAATGATGCCGGCGATCGGGGTGTCTCCGTGTGGAGATACGAGGGCACCGCGTAATGGGAAATCAGGTCTACGCCAATGGCATGGAGGTGGCCTGCAAGGCGGCGGATGGCAAGTCGATCTGCGCGTTTCCTGACGTGTGCTTTACCCCGCCCACCACACCGGCGACGCCGCCCGGTGTACCGATTCCGTATCCGAATACCGGCATGGCTTCGGACTGCTCTGACGGCTCGAGCACTGTGAAGATATCCGGCCAGGAGGTGATGCTCAAGAACAAGTCGTACTTCAAGAAGAGCATGGGTGATGAAGCTGGTTGCGCTCCGAAGAAGGGCGTGGTGACCAGCAAGAACATGGGCAAGGTCTACTTCAACATGTGGTCGATGGATGTGAAGGTCGAAGGCGAAAATGTCGTCCGACACTTCGACATCACCACGCATAACCATGCCTCCGTTCCTGGCAATTCGCCGACTTGGCCCTACCTCGACGACATGAGCGCAGCGCAGGCGAAGAAGGCGTGTGGACCTGAGATGGCGGCGGTCAAAGCGAATTGTCCGAATTGCGAGACAGCGGGGAAGGCTGATGAGGACTGCCCGGATATCGGCTCGGACAAGACGAAAAACGCCGGCGTCAGAAACCACAAGTGCATCAAGGCCAAGCGCTGCATGCTAGTGCCGAAGGACAGGACACCCAAGCAAGGAGGGTGCTGCGAAGGCCAGACGGGTCACCATATCGTTCCCAAACACCATTTCACCGGCGTGAGCGGGTACGACCAGGGTGAAGCACCTTGCGTCTGTGTAGAAGGACACTCCTGGCACCGCGAAGACAATAGTCCTTTCAACAAGCGCGACAAGACACACCCGGACATGCACGACATCCAAGACTCGACGGAACGCGCTGCCGTTGACGTGGTCGCCTCTCTCAACGCAGACGGTACAGCCACGCCCGGACGAACACCTGAATATGCGATGAATTATGGTGAAGCGCGAGACACTGGAGTCGGTGCTCATCAACAGGTCTTTCCCGATATCGACCCGCCGTGCACTAAGAAATGTCTGGACGCTCAAATCGATGCGTACCATACACAGGCGCCTATTAACGTGACGGATGGGACGCCGATGCGGACGAAGAGAGTCGGCGCCGATACGCAGAACCCCGAAGCGGTTCAGCACTACATGGACGAACTCGGACCGTAAGGTCGTTTTCGATTTGACGTTGAAGAGAGGTCGCAAGTGAGCAGTCAACCGGTACAACTCGACAGGTTCGTATTCGTGGCGGGGCGTATCGAGTCGGCGAACAGGTCGGCGTTTGTCGCGCACTATCTTCCGGCATTGAAGGACGACGTGTACGTGGCCGTCGTCTTGATATTCGATTCGGGCGAATGGCGACGGGTCGGGAAGTTCGGCTGGCAGGCGGTGGATATCGAGCTGGATCCCTCTCAGAAAGATCGATATTGGGTGCTCGGCCGCGATGGTCAGCTCGCGGCAGTCGCCGGAGATGACACGAAGGAATCAAAGCTGGACGACAGGCGGCCACTCGGGCCGATGCGAGGATTGGATGCAGTCGACGGCGATGTCTACGCCGTCGGCATGAAACGGGATGTATTCCGTCTGAGAGATGGGCAGTGGGCTCGATTCGACAAAGGGATGGCATTCGACATCTCGAAGGGAGCTGACGTCGAGACGCTCATGAAGCAGCGACTCGGGGATGTCGGCGGAATCAACGCCATCGTCGGATTCGATCAGAACGAAACGTACGCCGTCGGGACGAAAGGCGAGATGTGGCAGGGTGCTGATGGAACGTGGAGCAAGATCGAAACCCCGACGAACGTCATGCTTACCGATGCGGCGATCGTTGACGACGAAGTGATTGCATGCGGACTGGCGGGGACGCTTGTTCGAGGGAGAGGGACGAATTGGCGAGTTGTCGAATATGACGGAGTGCAGGACCTGGATTTCGCAGCGATAGCCTGTCGTGGAAAAGAAGTGTACCTTGCCGATGGTCACTCATTGAGATGCTTGGTGGGTTCCACATTGGAAGTGGTCGATCTGGTTCAGGGCACCGTCGTGCCATCGTCCCAGTTGGACGCGAGCCAGGGACTAGTCCTGTCGGTCGCAGGTCAGGAGGTGTTCCTCGGGTCAACGTTGAACGACTGGCGAAGTCTACTCTGAGAGCGATAGGTGACGTGATTAGCCGCCCTGTTATCCCTCTTGTAGTTTCACAGCACGCCGAAGAACTGGCATTGCTATGGTCGGTGCGTCGAAATTTGACCGTGGCCGGCCATGTTTCACTGCGTCATCTCGCACGTACGGACCAAAGGGTGGCCGCGCACCATGACGGGTGCGTGGTCGCAGGCAGTTATGGATTGCAGGTCGCGGAAAGGCAACTGGCAGAACCCAGCACTGGGACGCTATTCGCGGTTGCGGTCGTTGCGTTGACGATGCAGCATCAAGAGGCATTCGAACGCTGCGTGTGCATCAGCGATACGGCGCCGATCGCCGAAGGTCTCGTGTCGGCGCTCGGCTGGGTCCCCCGCGATCGCCTGGCTGGTATCGGAAGACAGCTGCTGAACGCGACTTCACCGGGGCGGCGAGTGTTGGGCTTATCCGCCTGCAGGTTGCATGGAGTCAATCCGGGTCAGTCGGTCATCGCCGCGGGGCTATCTGACGCTAGTCCGGCTATCAGAAGCGTGGCGGTCCGTGTCGCTGCGGATGACGGACAGCTCGATTTCGTGCCGGCGGTAAGTGCACTGTTCGGCGATTCCGACTCGAATTGTCGCATCTGGGCTCTGTGGTCTGCCGTCTTGTTGGGAAATCGCGGTTCGGCGTTGCAGGCGTTGATACACGCTGGGGTGTCGCCCGGTCCTCTCCGAGAGCGCGCGTTCAGACTTTCACTGCAGGCGACGAGTGTCGACGACGCGCACGGCGTTCTGCAGTCGCTTGCCCGCGACCCGAGCGACCTCCGATGGCTCATTCGAGGCAGCGGGATCGTCGGCGACCCTACGTATGTGCCTTGGCTGATCACTCACATGGCCACTGACGCGACGGCACGCATCGCCGGGGAGGCGTTCAGTTTGATCACAGGGGCGGACCTCGTCTGGCTCGATCTTGAACGCAAGCCGCCGGAGAACGTCGAGCCGGGACCCAACGATGACCCCGACGATCCCAATGTCGAGATGGATCCTGACGACGGCCTGCCCTGGCCGGACCCCGAGCCTATCAAGGACTGGTGGGACAAGAACAGCGCTCGCTTCCAGCCAGGCACACGCTACTTCATGGGCGCTCCGGTCACACGCGACCACTGCATCGACGTACTCAAGAACGGCTACCAGCGCCAGCGCATTCTCGCGGCGCACTACCTCTGTCTCCTCGAACCCGGCACTCCGCTCTTCAACACCAGCGCTCCTGCCTGGCGGCAGCAGCGCCTGCTCGCGGGGATGAAGTGATGGCGGCGAAATACATTCTGGCGGCTCTGTCAGTCGTCTTTCTCGTGCTCGCGATCGCGCGTATCACCGGTGGCGGCGGTACGCCACATCCACAGGCGCGCATATGGTTAATCGTCGGCGTCATCTTCGGTCTCGTCAGCACGTGGCTGTTCTATCAGGGGTGATCTGATGGGCAACGGCCTCCCTCCGACCCCCACCAACGATCTCGGCGATCCGATCCGCATCGATCCAGGCACGTCCGCACGCACCGAGTCGCCGCCGCCAGGGCCGATCGGCCTCGACGCGAAAGGCGGCACGCCGAAACAGACGCAGCCCAGCATGGCGAGCCAGATCGTCGCGTTTCCCCGCCAGCATTACGGCGAGCGCGTCGGCGACGGTCAGTGCTTTGCCCTCGCCGACGGCGCGCTGCGCGGCGCCGGCGCGCGAAGTGCCGACCACTACGGAAGCATCTCCGCCGACGCCGACTACGTTTGGGGAACACCAGTCGGCCTTGCCGACGTGCGCGCGGGCGACATCATTCAGTTCCGCAATTACGAGTGGCTGAAACGCGTCGACCGGGATGACGGCTCGTTCCGCGAGGACGGCGGTGGACGCCCGCATCACACCGCGATCGTCGAGAGCGTCGACGCCAACGGCGCGGTCACGGTATTGGAGCAGAACGTCAAGGGATCCCCGGTGAGGCGAACGCAGATGTTCTTCAGCAGCGGGACGTTCACGAGCGGCCACGAGACCATCACCCTCACCGTGTCCGGCACGTTCTGGTTCTACCGTCCGCAGGCACGCTAGACCGACGAGCACGGGAGCGACGATGGCACAATACAAGTTGTACGGCAGGATTCATATCAACGGCGGCCAGTCGTACATAAATGGCGTCACGGCGTGCCTTGACACGATCGAGGCAGTCCCCGACGGCAAGAAACTGCTCCAGAAGATCTGTGCCCTTACTCACAAAGTGACCATCGAGGACACCACGGAGGGAAACGCCTGTTCCGCTCAGGCGTTGAGTGCCTGTCCGGCTCTGCCCGTCACGATCGCCGAGAAGAATCAGGCAGGCTTTGCAGCCGAGCTCAAGACGGTGATCGACCGGGCCAAGGTCGGCGGGCTGACGATGGAACACCTCGCGCGACAGCTGTCTGCCGGACTCTCGCCCGCGACCTACATGTCGGCGAAGAACGTCGTCGCGCCCTCGCAGAAGAAGCCGGCGCCTGCGGGCACGTCGGCGCAGGACATCATGCTCCACGCCGGTCTCCAGACCGCAGCCGCAATGGCCATTCTGCAGGATCTGCTGGCCGGCAAACGCGCGGTGTCGAACCTGCCCGAAGACTGGGACTACGAGTTGCCGCGCCTGCTGAGGAACTACCTCACCCCGGGCACTGGTGCTGCCTCGCTGGTCACATTCAATCACACGAAGACATTCCACTGCCTCGATGATCCGGTATGCACAAGCGGCCGCCCGCGATCGGTCTGTGCCACGAGCTGATTCACGCCTTCCATAACTCGTCCGGTGTGAACATGGCGCTGATCAAGAAGGACGGCGAGAACATCGAAGAGATCATCACGACCGGCATGCCGCCGTACAACTTCGAAGAGCTGTCGGACAACAAGATGCGCGCGCAGTGGCCGTCGCATCTGGAGCTGCGGATGAATTACTGATCACCCTGGCTATGGCTTGGTGGGCGGATAGAAGAAGAAGTTCGAGATCGCCACTTCTTCGGTACCTGGCAGGAAGAACCCGAAGTTGCCATTCAGGATGGCGCGCTTGGGGTCGGAGCCGGTCGTCGCCTGCCACGCGTCGATCGTCTGCCAGACGTTTTCCCGAACGCTGTATTCATGCAGCAGTTGCGTTCCTGCAATGCGCACCCGCATGTTGACGTACGCGACGTTGGTCGGGATGTGGTGCTCGAGTCGCGTCGGTGGTTGTGGGGCGCCGTTGCTGATCATGGAGCGGAAGAACGCGTCCTTGTCGATCTGCAGCAGCACGTAGTTCCGGCTGTCGACATATCCGACAACCCAGTTGAGCCGCGATCCGCTCGAGAAGGGATTGCCGTTCCGATCGAGCTTCACCGTGAACGCGATCGTGCCGTCACCCAGCTGGCGGTTGTACAGCACGAAGTTGCCGCCGCGCCGCGTGAACCACGCATCCTGACGCGTCCACCCGGTCATGTCGAATCGCTCCATACCGGACACAACCAGATTCCGGACATCGACGACCTGTCCGCCGGAGCCCGAGACGGAGAGCCGGCTCGACGAGGCCACATTGGCGGGGCCTTTGACGATCAGTTCGTACGAACCTTCAGGCAGCGAGACTTTGCCCGGCCCGACCTGCTGCTGCACGAGCTTCGATGATTGAGTAATCGTGATATCGGTGCCGGCGTCGGCGGCAAGTTCCACTGTCACCGGCGACCGCGTCAACTTCAGGTCGGCCCGTGTGAGATTCAACGTCTGCGCAGCCGTGAACTCCGGTGTGATCGTCACGGTGTCGTAGCCGCGCATCGAGAACTGAAGCGTGTGACGCCCGGGGGGCACTGATTTCGACAGGGTGCCGTCGCTTCCGACGGCGCCAATCAGCGCATCGTCCAGAAGGACGCGCGTGCCTGGCGGCAGTTGCTTGAGTGACAGCGTCGCGAGCCCCTCGGTGGTGGCCGGCGACGGTGTCGCCGCAGGCGCGTCGACTGTCGCCGCGGGGGGAGTCGCTTGCGCGGTGCCTCCCGTCGGAGGCGTTACGGTCGTTTGAGCTGGTGGCGGAGCGGACTGCACAGGTGTGACGCGATTCGGTCGCATCATGACCCAGACAACGACAACGACGACCACCACCGAGGCGGCGACCACCGCCCACATCGTCGATCGTGAACGAGCCTGCGTCGCCGGAGCCGGTGCGAGGACTGGAGACGGCTCGAGAGTCTCCGGTTGCTGCGGCGCAGGTGGGGGAGTGAGGTGCGTGGCCTCGACAGCCGGCGCCGGTGTGCCAGCATCTGCTAACGGTGCTTCGCTCTGTGCGGCACGGCGCTCGGGCACGAGTCGAGTTCGTTCGATCGCCTCGGGCGGCACGCTCGGCGCTGCCGATGCCGGTTTGCTCGCGCTGCGAGCGGACGAGGGCGCCGACGCCGAACGCCCTGATCTCGATGGCGAGTGCGGCTGTTCGACCGGTGGCGGCGCGGGCCTGCCCAGTTCCTTGCGCAGAGCATCCGCGATCAGCGTGAGTCTCTCGTCTTCCGGATAGGAGGCAAGCCCTCGCTCGACTTCCAACATCGCAGCCTCGATGCTGCCCTCGGCCTGCAGCCGTCGCGATTGCGACGCACACTGTTCGACGTCTGCGTCCCGCTTCTTGTCGAGTGCCTGCGCCCGCAGGCTTTTCGCGAGCGTGTGGTTCGGATCGATCTCGAGCGCACGGTCGGCGAAGGTCTCGGTCGCGCGCCAGTCCGTGGCCATGCTGTGCTGCGCCTGTGAGACGAACAGGTCGCGCAGGATCATGCGGACGGAGGTGCGATCGTCGAGCTGCAGCGCGATGTTGAGCAGATCGACGCCCTGTTCGAACTGCCCCTGGGCGCAGAGCTCCTGGCCTTCAGCGATCAGCTGATCGGCGCGGCTGGTGCGTTCGCTTCCCTGACGCGCCAGCTTCCGCAGTTCAGCGAGCTCCGCATCATCGGGGAATTCCACTTCCGCTTTGTCGAGGAGGTCTGCCGCCCGGGTGTAGTCGCCAGTCGACAGCTCGGCATCGACCTGTCGTACCCAGGTGGCGCGCGCGGCGACACGCGCCTGCTGATGCAGGCGCTTCTGCAGCCGTTCCTTTTCGAACGCCAGGCCGGGATAGGTCGAGTAGATCGTGTGGAGCGTGTCGTAGTCGCCGAGGGCCTCGCTGATCTGGCCGTTGCTTTCGTGGACCCGCGCCCGCTCGACGATCGAGTTCACCAGATCGCGCTTGTCCTCGAGCGTTCGCGAGAGACGCTTGAAGTGGTCCTCATCGGGGTACTCGGTGAGCGCTTCGCGAACCAGGTTGACCTTGGCGTCGAGGTCGGCTTCCTCGTCGAGACGCCGATCCACATCCGCGATGAAGGACGAGAGCTGCTGCCGCTGCTGCTCGTCGATGTCGAACTTGAGCGCTTGGAACAGCGCGTGTCCCGGATAGCGTGTGAGGAAGTCCTGGCAGATCTGCTGCGCCTTGGCGAAATGATGGTCGGCCAAGAGTCGCCGCGCTTCGGCGTAGCCATTGTTGATGGCATCGTGCTCGGATCGGAGCTTGTTATAGAAGCTCTGATAGACGCCCGCTGCGTCCGGAGACGAGGCATCCGGTGCCTGTCGATCCAGATCGAGCACCTGCTTCATCCGACTGAGCGCCTGGCTGACCTCGCCGTTCTGCCACGCGTTCACCGCTGATTGATACATCTCCGTCTTCTCGCGGCGCAGACGGACGTAGTCCTGTTCGGCGGTCTCGATCTCTTTGAGCAGCCGGGTCGCGCGGGCATCCTTCGGCCGCAGCGCGAGGGCATTCTGGAGCGCCTCCCGCGCATGTCCGAACGACTGGTTGTCGACATGCTGGCGGGCCAGCTGGATCCACTTCTCGATCTGTCTCTCGCTGCGGCGGTCCTCGATCTTGCTCTTGAGACCGAGCGCGGTGACGTTGGTCGGATCGAGCTGGAGCACTTCCTGGAGTTTCTGCAGGGCGAGCGGATCCTCCTCTTCCTCGTACCGGGCTCGCGCGCTCTCGAGGAGCTGCGCCACCGTCTTCTGGCGTGCCACCTGGTCGATCTGCGCCCGCAGCAGCGTGATCTGCGGATCGATGTTCCCCTCGGCCTCGAGCTCGCTGATGATCTCGCCCGCGAACTGGAAGTCGCCCTTCTCGAGCGCCTTGGTGGCGGTCTGAATGCGCGGCTGCGTTCGCGTCGGATCGAACAGCGCGATCGGCTCGTTCCGCCAGGCCTTCTGCAGGACCTCGCCAAACTCGCGCGCCGTGTCGAAGCGGTTCCACGGCTGCTTGGCCATCGCCTTGTGAACGACGCGGCTGATCACATGACTGACCGACGGGTTCAGCTCGGACGCGGGCGGGGGAATCTGCGTCAGGATCGCCTGGATGACGGCGTCCTCGGTTGCCGCGCGGAACGGCTGACGGCGGGTGAGCGCTTCGTACAGCGTGACGCCAAGCGCGTAGATGTCGGACTGCACCGATACCGGCTTGTGCTGGACCTGCTCGGGCGCCATGTACAGCAGCGTGCCCTTGTCGTAGCCGGTCGTCCGCGATCGCGCGTGGACGGCGTGGGCAACGCCGAAGTCGATGATCTTCACCGAGTCGTCAGCCATCACGAAGATGTTGCTCGGCTTCAGATCGCGATGGACCAGCCCATGCTCGTGCGCGGCGTGCAGCCCGCGGCAGGTCTGCGCGAAGATCTCGACGACGCGATCGACGGTGAGACGATGACTGGCCCGGCGAATCAGCTGGTCGAGCGTGGTGCCCGGCAGCAGCGGCATGACGAAGAACGGACGCCGGTGCCCGTCCTCCTCGTATTCGCCGATGTCGAAGATCTCGACGATGTTCGGATGGCTGATCGATTTGAGTGCGGCGCACTCCTTGTAGAACAGCTCGAGAGCGAGGGGGTCGGCGAACTCGTGGAGGGTCTTGACCGCGACGTCGCGGTCCATCGGCGCAGGGTCGTAGGCGCGGAACACCACACCCATGCCGCCTTCACCGAGCTTGTCGGTGATCTCGTATCGACCCGCTATTTTTGTCATGAACGCGCTGGGGAGAGGCGTGGGTCCGGCTGTCGCACTCTGACCCCGTCGCACTCTCCCGGCGCTATCTTAACGTGAGTTAGTGCTTCTTGCCCCTTCCGTGATCGCGGTTCTCGCCCTGATCGTCATCGTCGTCGCGATCCCGCGCGACGCGACGTCCGGAGACGTCGCGATTGATGCTGACGAAGTCGACGTTGCGTTCACGCATTTCGATGATCCGCTCCGGCGGCACGTGGTAGTGCTCGGACATGAATCTCAGTTCGACGAGATTGACGATGTCGGCGTCGGTCAGCACGAGCGTCCGCCACTCCTTCCGCGGCTTCTTGTAGTGACCGTAGGCCCGGCCGTACGGCGGGCCGGTGCGGACCGCCACCGGGACATAGTACACATCAGCGTTCAGACCGTAGCGCACCGAGATATCCCACCACGAGCTGCCGCGCAGCCGCATGTCGACGATCCTCGCCGGCGGCACGTGCGCCCGCTGCGCGATGAAGAACACCACGGGGAGTTCCTCATCGGGGATGCGTCGCTCGCGCACGACGATCACGTCGCGCTCCGGAACTTGATAGTAGTTCGAGACCGCGACGTGAAAATCGCCGACGCTCGCCGAAACGCTGTACGCCGTCTGCGCGTCAGCGCCCGGCGCGGCGATCGCGCCGCCGAGCGCGAGCACCAATACGAACCAGTTGTGCATCCTGGTCACTGGACACTTTTGATCGCGACCACCGGGCTCATCGTGTACGTGCTGCTGCCGGTCAGGTGGATTGATTTGTCGCCGTCGAAGTCGAGATCGATCGACAACGTACCGTCGGCCGCGAGATCGAATGAGCGATTGAGTTTGATTTCACCCGACGGAATGGTCACGCTGGCCTTCGCGCCGGCTGGTTCCGCGATCGTCGTCGCGCACGGAGGCACCGCGGGGTCGCTCGGGTTGTCGAAGTAGATCGTGGTGCTGACGACCACGAGCCGGATCTGTGTGTAGTGTCCCGCGGGCACCGGGCCGATCCCGAGGATGTCGATCGGGCCCTGCAACTTCTTGAGATCGCAGGTCCGCGTCATCGCGGCAGGATCCGCAAACGGTACCTTCGTCCATTCGGCGTCTTCGCGATGCACGGAGACTTCCGAGAACGTCACGAGAACCGCCTTGGCGTCGGTGAACGGGCTATCCGTGAGGCGCACGTTCAACGTGCCTGTTCCGGACGAAGGCCCGGAAGGATTAGAACTTCCGCACGCGAACGAAACGAGCGCGGCGGCCACGCACGTCAACGCAAAAATGGAACGCATGAAATCGTCTCCAGGGGGCTAAGCAAGGGACGAACGGGCCGGGCGGTTGGTCACAAGGCCTGGGCCGTCCGTGTGTGACATTTGCGATTTGCGAAAGAAACGTGGCAACCCTCGGCAAGCTCCTGAACGACCATTCGCCGCCAGCAGGCAACCGGTGGCTGCAAGTCGATTGGAGCGAGCCGGCCAGCATCTTAGGCTGGGACCATGGCCCCAACCTGCACCGCAGCGCCGCGGTGCATTGCCATGCTGGTCCTCACGGCGCTCTGCAGCGTGAGCGCGGCGGCGCAGGAGACGGTGAACCTCGCCCGCGTGGGCGGTCGTGTACTTGATCCGCAGGCCGGGGTCGTCTCTGGAGCCGTGGTCAGCGCCCGCCACACCGAGACCAACGTCACCGCAGAAACCGTCACGGATGCCGAAGGTCGATTCCGCTTTCCCTATCTGAGAGTCGGGCCGTACGAACTGCGCGTGCACGCGCCGGGTTTCGCCGACAGCTCTCGAACGCTGGTGCTCACCGTGGGATCGGCGTTCGACATGGACGTCGCCTTGTCGCTCGCGACCGTGGAAACCACGGTGAACGTGGCCGGCGACACCACGATTCTCGAAGCCGTGCGCAGCCAGATTGCGGGCACGGTGCCCGCAGCCGAGATTCGGAATCTTCCGATGAATGGCCGGAATTTCCTCGATCTCTCGCTGCTCGTTCCCGGCGTGTCACCGACGAACATCGGCAGCACCCAACTGTTTGCGGAGACGTCGGCGGTGCCCGGCCAGGGGATTTCGATCTCCAGTCAGCGCAATCTCTCGAACAGCTTCATCGTCGACGGCCTTTCCGCCAACGATGATGCGGCTGGGCTCAGCGGCATCCCGTACGGCGTCGATGCGGTCGAACAGTTTCAAGTGGTGACCTCGGGAGGGCAGGCGGAACTCGGGCGAGCGCTCGGCGGGTACATCAACGTCGTCACCAAGAGCGGCACGAATACGATGCACGGCACGCTCTACGACTTCATTCGCGACGACAACTTCAACGCGGCAAACGCGCTCTCGCACACCATCCTGCCGATGAATCAGCAGCAATTCGGGGCGAGTCTCGGCGGGCCCATTGTTTCGAGCCGGACGTTCTACTTCGCGAATGTCGAACGGCGGCTGCTCGACCAGACGGGCCTGGTCACCATCCTGCCGGAGAACGTGCCGATCATCAACGACACGCTCATTGCCGTCGGCTACCCCGGGCCGCCGGTGACCACGGGAATCTATCCCAACCCGGTGCACACGTCGAACGTGCTCGGGAAGATCGATCACCAGATCAACGGATCCGATCAGCTCGCCGTTCGGTACAGCCTCTATCGCGTGACGTCCGACAACTCGCGCGGCGCCGGAGCGCTGAATGCACCAACTGCATCGGCGAGCCTCGACAACGTCGATCACTCGGTCACGTTCGGCAACACGTGGACGATCTCGCCGCGGATGGTGAATGAAACGCGGGCACAGTTCGCCTATGGCGATTTGCAGGCGCCGCCAACCGATCCGATCGGACCGGCGGTCAGCATCGCGGGTGTCGCGTCGTTCGGCACCTCGTCCGGCAGCCCGGTGAGACGGGTCAACCGGATGTACCAGCTCGTCGACAACCTGTCGTATCAGGCTGGCGAGCATGCGTTTCGAGCGGGTGTGGATGTACTTCATAACGACGACACGATCACCTATCCCCGTTCGTATCGTGGCAGCTATACCTTCCCGGCTCTCGCCGCATTCCTGAGTGGGGCGTACTCGGGCTTTACACAGACGTTTGGCGACCCGGTCGTCTCGCAGAACAACCCCAACATCGGGGTGTACGTGCAGGACGAGTGGCGGGCCGGATCCGCGCTGACGTTGAATCTCGGGCTTCGCTACGATTTGCAGCTCCTCGAGATCGTCAACACTGATACCGACAACGTGTCGCCGCGGGTGGGATTTGCATGGTCGCCGTCGTCATCACACGATGTCGTGGTCCGCGGCAATGCGGGAGTGTTCTTCGATCGCGTGCCGCTTCGTGCTGTCGCCAATGCGATCCTGTCGGCGAACAATACGACCGCTCTCGACAACCTCCACCAGCCGGGCGTCTCGGGCATCATTCCTTCGCAGGCGGGCGCCCCGACGTTCCCGGATATTCTCCAGGCGCGCATCCTGACCACCACACTCGTCGACTTCACGACAATGGACCGCAACCTGCAGAACGCCCATTCGAGACAGGCAAGCCTCGAGGTGGAGCGATCGCTTGGTCCAGGCCGCACGGTGAGTGTCGGGTACCAATACCTGCGCGGTTACAACCTGCTGATGTCGGTGAACCAGAACGTCCCGACGTGTGCAGCCGCGGGCACGAACAATGGCTGCCGGCCGCAATCGAGTTACCGGAACGACATCCAGTATTCGTCTGTCGGCGACTCGACCTACCACGGACTGCACATATCCTTCGTTCAGCGCCCGTCCGCGTGGGCTGGCATTCGCGTCGGCTACACCTTCTCGAAGTCGATGAACGACCTCGGTGAGGCGTTTTTCAGCCAGCCGATCGACCCCACTGACATCAAGAGGGATTGGGGACGATCGGACGATGACCAGCGCCACCGGGTCGTCATCAATGGAACGGTCAACACATCGATGGCGCCGGCCGCGACGACGTGGGCGCGGCTCACTCACGGATACCAGGCGAGCGCCATGGTGCAGTACTACTCGGCGCTGCCGTTCAACATCACGTCCGGCGTCGCCAACCTGCAGGGCACCACGAGTCGTCCGCTCGCTGGCGCAGCGACCGCGACGCCGAACTTCGACGTGCGTGCCGTCACGTTCATCCCGCGGAATGCGGGAACCGGCAGCGACTTCTTCACGCTGAATCTCCGTGTGAGCCGAGGCGTCCGTCTGGCCGGTTCAGTGCGGCTCGATGGTCTGGTGGAGGCGTTCAACCTGACGAATCGAGTGAACATCGTGACGCGGAATGTGACCTTCGGTCCTGGCGCCTATCCCACCAGCCCCGTCTCGACCTTCAACCAGACGACGGCGGTAGGTGATCCGAGAACGATCCAATTCGGAGCGCGCCTGTCCTTCTGAGGCGAGTTGCTCTCCAACCCGTGCTTGATCGACGCTGCTGAGCCGAGTACCGTGAACCCTATGCGCGCCTCACGCGGCGACGCGGCCAGTACGTTCGACGCCGTGACCCCTGCGCCGCCGGATGCAGTTCCCGCGCGGTGGATCTTCTCGCTTGCGCTCCTGGGCTCGGTGGTGCTGAGCGCGGGCATCTCGGCGCAGACCTACCTCTCGATGCTCGGGCACGGGCATTCCTTTGTCGCGATTCTGTTGTGGCAAATGAGCTGCTGGAGCGTGTGGGCGCTGGTCGCGCCGATCATCGTGCGGGCCGCGGGCAGCCTTGCGCACGCGCCACGTCCGTGGTTGCGTCTCGGCATGCTCGGTGCGGTGTGTGTCGCGGGGCACGTGGCGCTTGCGGCGCAGCTCGCGCTCTGGTTCCAACCGTACGTGCCGGTGACCGACGTGGGGTATCGCCAGGCGTTCGTGCGACAACTGTCGGTGCTGCCCGTCGACCTGCTCGCCTACGGCACGCTGCTGCTCAGCGGGTGGGCGCTCGCGGTATCGCGGCTCGCGCGGCGTCTGGAGGTGCGCGAATCCAGTCTCGAGGCGGAGCTGGCCAAGGCCCAACTCGAAGCGCTGCGGCTCGAGATCCAGCCGCACTTCCTGTTCAACACCCTCAACGCGATCTCGGCGCTGATCCGTCGCAAGGCCAACGATCGGGCGCTCGAGATGCTCCTCGGTCTCAGTGAGTTGATGCGCCACACGCTCGAGCGCACCAACGATCCGCTCACGACGCTCGACGCGGAGATGGATTTCACGAAGCGCTACGTCGACTTGCAGCAGGCACGGTTCGCCGATCGACTCGACGTCGCCTATCGAATCGGTGACGACTGCCGCGCCCTCGGTGTCCCGACGTTCGTCCTCCAGCCGCTCGTCGAGAACGCGATCCGTCATGGGATGGGGCGCGAGGGTCGCCGCTGCCGGCTCGAGGTCGGTGCTCGGCTCGAACGGGACCGACTGCACCTCTGGGTCAGCGACGACGGAGTGGGCGTGGCGCCGACATTCGATCTCGAACGCGACGCGCGCACCGGGCTCGGGAATACACGCTCGCGGCTCGAACGTCTGTACGGCCGGGCGGCGCAACTGCGTGTGGCGGCGCGTGACGGCGGTGGCACGGTGGCCGCCATCGTCGTGCCCGCTCGAGCGATGGTGGTGCAGACGGAGGCCACGGCATGAAAGGCTTTCGCGTGCTCGTGGCCGATGATGAGCCGCTGGCACGCGAGATGGTCGCCGGTCTTCTCAGGGACGATCCCGAGATCGAGGCCGTCGTCGAGTGCGCGGATGCGACCGAGATCGGCCCCGCGATCGAGCGGCTTCGCGCCGACATCGTCTTCCTTGATGTCGAGATGCCGCGGATCGACGGCCTTCAGGTGGCTCGTGGTCTTTCGGCCGAAGATCCAGTCGTCGTCTTTGTGACCGCGTTCAGCGACTACGCCGCGAGCGCGTTCGACGTACGGGCGGTCGACTACGTGCTGAAGCCGTTTTCGGATGCCCGCTTTCAGGAAGCGTTGTCACGCGCGAAGGAACGGGTGCACGAGAAGCGCGCTCGCGACGCGCACGCCGCACGCAACGGCGCCGAGCCGATCGACGCGATGCTGGGTTCCGATGCGAAGACCGGATACCTGCAGCGGCTCACGTTCAAGGACGCGGATCATCTCGTCGTGCTCAAGACAGCGGATGTGCTGTGGATCGAGGCGCAGAACTACTACGTGCTCCTGCATTCCACTCGCGGCCGTCATCTGGTGCGCGCCACGCTGGCCGCGTTCGAGTCGCGGCTCGATCCGCGGCGCTTTCTTCGCATCCACCGCGGCGCGATCGTGAATGTCGACGCGGTCCGCGAGATCCACGATTTGCAGGGCATGCGACTCGTGCTCTCGAACGGAGCTGACATACCAGTCAGCCGATCGCGACGTCGTCAAGTGACGTCGGTGCTGAGCCCGCGCCTTCGGTGAGCCACAAAGACGGCGGCTGTTGGCACCCCGACCGCCTCGTCCCAGGCACACTCAGGAACGAAGCGATCGAGGCTGGGGGGAGGGCGCCTCTTTCAGGGAGAGGCAGCCTTGAGTCGCCATGGCAAGCGGCCTCAATGCCTCTTCTATCCGCAACCGTCGTGCCTTACTCGCATTGCACGAAACAGCCCGCGATCGCCTAGTGCGGTCGCGATTCGCCATCCCAAAGGCAGACTTTGGTTCGCTAGTCAGTGAAATGAGGTCGGACGTCGATGACCAGATCGATTGCCGTGCTGTGTCTGTTGCCGAAGGACGGCATCTTCCGGCGGGCGTCGATGTCGAAGCCGATCACGCGGTCGCCGTGATGATCGATCTCATGTCCTCCAATCACCCGGGCGATCTCGTCAACGGACAGTTCGGGCGTCCCGCTCATGGGATGGGCTTCGGCCTTGGCGTACTGATCGTCGAGGATCCCGTCGCCGCGGATCTGTGTCTCGACGGGTGCATGGGGCTGGGCTGGCGCGTACGGCACCAACGTTCACATCGAGCCGGCCGAGCACAGGTGCAGATCGTCATGATGCAGACGAGCGCCATCGCTGCAGCGCGACTTCGAGAACGCCGTGGCCCAGGCGATCATCAAATAGCGCGTGCGCGCGTTCGTTCGTGGGACGGTTCGTTCGAAATTGGAACTACCGTCCCTCTGTCGAGCAATCTCTCACGACGAAGCGAACCGTTTGCTGGTTCGTCCCGTCATAAGCTCAAAAGATTCGGGGAGAAGGAAACAACGTTCGAAGCAAGCAAGGGCGGGGCACCGACGCGCGGCAACGCATCGGCGCCCCCTGATCACAACCCGCAGGGATAGGCTGCGGGCCGGACCGACTCCAGTATAGAGGAGGCCAGCCCGCGCCCGACGACAGGAGGGCTGGCTATGTTGAGTGCCGCTGCATCGGCGCTCGTGTGCGCGCTTGCCGCGCTCAACCGATCGGAAGCGAGCCTGCCGCCGATCGAAATTCTCGAGACGCCACCGCCATACGTTTCAGTGGGGACAGAAGCCTTTGTCCGCCAGAGCACCGGGAAGATCTACGTGATTGCTTCAGCGGCCGTGGTGCAGCAGG
This sequence comes from Vicinamibacterales bacterium, assembly GCA_036407095.1. GTDB lineage: Bacteria > Acidobacteriota > Vicinamibacteria > Vicinamibacterales > UBA2999 > Gp6-AA40. The sequence continues at coordinate 70,033 of DASWZV010000122.1, forward strand.
CAGCCGGGAAACGGCGTGATGAATGCGGTGACATTTTCGCTGTGAAGAAGCTGGCCAGCATCCTCATCCACGAAGAGTGGCACCTCAAGCATGGCCCCGACGAGCGGCGCGCGTACGAACGTCAGCTCGTCGCACTCCAGCAGCTTGGCGTCGGCCCGGGCACCGGGGTCTATCACGACGTGCATCAGTCGATGCTGTGGGTGCTGAAACAACGAAAACGCAATCCTGTGAATCTCATGGCGGAGCGATAGCCTCCTTGCGCGGTCGGTGCGCTGACGCGGGTTGGTGCGAGCCTGCTGACGCGTGTCGGTGCGATCGGACTGACGCTGGTCGGTGCGATCGGGCTGACGCCGGTCGGTGCGGGATCAGATCTTGATTTTGCGTGTTGCAGGAATCAAGATCTGACCCAACGGAGGTATCGCGCATGAGAGTCAGCGTCGGTGTGCTTGCGGGACTTGCGACGATGGTGCTGCTCGCGCGCCCGGTTGTCGCCCATCACTCGTTCGCGGCGGAGTACGACGCGAACAAACCGGTCACCTTGAAAGGCACGGTCTCGAAGGTCGAGTGGATGAATCCGCATGCGCGGTTCTACGTCGACGTGAAGGACGAGAAGGGCGCGACCACCAACTGGAACCTCGAACTCGCCAGCCCGAATGTGCTGGTCCGCAACGGATGGACGCGCAATTCGCTCAAGGTCGGCGACGAGGTCACCGTGGAAGGGTCGCGCGCCAAGGACGGATCGAACATGGCGAACGCGCGAGTCGTGAAGCTGGCCGATGGACGACGCGTCTTCGCGGGCTCGTCAGGTGGCGACGCACCGCCGCCCGCGCAGAAGTAATCGCGGCGCGCGGGAGGAACTCGCCATGTCACGCATCTGGAGATCGGCATCGCTGTGTTTCGTGGTGGTCACCGCCACGGCGCTAGCCGCGCAGCAGACGCCGCCCGCCGCGACGTCGCCGGCGGGTTCGGGCGGCCTCAATCGCGCGCCTGCAGCTTCGACCGGTCCCGCGCCTCGTCTTGCGAACGGCCAGATCGACCTGTCCGGGGTCTGGCAGGGCGGCGGCCCGGTAGGGAACATCGCTGACGGACTCGCCAAAGGTGAGACGCTGCCGATCAAGCCCGAGTGGAAGAAGATCATGGAGGGCCGGAAAGCGAAGGACGATCCGGAAGCCAACTGTCTCCCGACCGGTGTGCCACGACGAGATCCCTACCCGTGGCGGATTCTGCAGACGCCGACGCACACGTTCCTTCTGTTCGAAGGCAACATTCACAGCTATCGACAGATCTTCATGGACGGCCGCAAGCATCCTGAGGATCTCGATCCCACCTGGTACGGCCACTCGGTCGGCCACTGGGAGGGCGACACGCTCGTGGTCGACACCGTCGGGTTCAACGACAGGTTCTGGTTCGACTTCCAGGGGACACCGCACACCGAGAAGCTACACACGATCGAGCGCTACACGCGCACCAACATCGGTACGCTCGTGATCGAAACGACGATCGATGATCCGGGTGCCTACACCAAGCCGTTCAAGATCTCGTTCACCGCACGCCTGCGGCCCGGCGAAGAACTGATGGAATACATCTGCAACGAAAACAACGGATACGTGCAGCACATCACCGGGGCGGCAAAAGAGTTCTAGTCTCCTGGGACACCAGCCTTCGCACAATGGCGCAGACGTCGTGTCTGCGCCTTGCGCATCCATCCCTCCTGTCGTAGCATTCGTCCCTCTCACCCGTCCCCCGCAATTTCGCACGACACCGAAGGATGGACATCATGCGTACCCCTTTCCGCGTGTTCTTGTGTCTGGCGGCCGTAGCCATGTGCGCAGCGACTGCGGCCGCACAAGGCAAACGCTTCGCAGTGCCTGCAGCACGATCCTCGCAACCCGGAGGCGGGCTGCCGGCGACCGCGTCACCTCGTGCCGCGCTTCAGCAGTTGCTGCGCGCACAGGGACGAGACGAGACGACCGTGGAGTCGGTCGTCGAGCAGTCGCGAACCCAGGGCCGGAGCGGCGTGTCCCACGCGCGCTTCGAGCAGCGCGCGGCCGGACTGACTGTGCATGGCACGTACGCGAAAGTGGCGTTGAGCGCCGAGGGATCGCTCGTGAACGTCGTCGAGAATCTCGTCACCGTGCCTCGCGCGATCGGCCGCGCACGGATCACTCAACAGGAAGCCGTCGCCGCTGCCGTCGCGAATCTCTATCCGGCACTCCGGACCGTGCCGCCCGGGTTCTTCCGACGCACGCCGGCGGCGACGCGGGTGGCGATTCCGTTCAGCGATGGATCGATGAGCATCGGCTACCTGGTCGAGACCTGGACACAAGCAACCAACGAGTTGAACGAGACGCTCGTTGATGGAAGCGGTGCGGTGCTCGAGGTCGAGTCGCGCACCAACCGTGACGTCTACAGCGTGTTTCGGTTCAACCCGAACGTCAGTGCGCAGACGCAGACGGCTGGACCCGGATCAGGTAACGCCGAGTCGCCTGCAGGCTGGTTGTTCAACGGCGTCCAGGGATCGACCCACATCACCGGCAACAACGTGAGCGCCTACCTCGATGCGGTCAGCAACAACAAGTCGGACGGTGAAGGGGACACGATCAGCAGCGGCAGCTTCACGACTGCCGTCGACCTCACGGCCTCGCCATCGACGTCCGATAATCGCGAGGTCGCCGTACAGAATCTGTTCTTCCTCAACAACGTGATCCACGACGAGTTGTACCGGCATGGATTCACCGAGGCGGCGGGCAACTTCCAGGAGAACAACTTCGGGAACGGTGGCAACGGCAAGGATTCAGTCAACGCGGAAGCGCAGGATGGCGGCGGAATCGACAACGCCAACTTCGCGACTCCGAAAGACGGGCAGAACCCGCGCATGCAGATGTACCTCTGGACCGGTCGCGGCACCCATCAGGTGCTGGCCGGCGGTCAGACGTTTCTCGCGCAGGGTGCCGAGTTTGGCCCGGCTCTCGACAATGCGGGGATCGCCGGAACGATCCGGCTTGTGAACGACGGCACCGCCACGACCAGCGATGGCTGCGAAGCGAGCACGACGTCACTGACTGGCGCAATCGCGTTGATCGATCGTGGCAACTGCGCCTTCACGGTCAAGGTCAAGAACGCCCAGAACGCCGGGGCCGTGGCCGTGATCGTGGCCAACAATTCCGGCGAGTCGATTTTCCTGATGGGAGGGGCGGACGCGTCGATCACGATCCCGGCGGTGTTCATTGCACAGAGCAGCGGGAACACGATCAAGGCCATGCTGCCGACCTCAGGCGTCGTGCGTCTGTCGAATCCGCCGCCGCTCTCCCGCGACGGCGACATCGACTCCGATGTCGTGTTCCATGAGTATTGCCACGGCCTCACGTGGAGGATGATCGGTAAGATGTCAGGACCCCTTGCCGGAGCCATCGGCGAAGGCATGAGCGACGTCTGCGCGCTCCTGTTGAACAGCACCGAGACTGGCGCTGACGTCATCGGCGAGTACTCGTTCAGCGATCCACTCGGGCTGCGCCGTTTCCCGTATGCCGGCTATCCGATGACCTACGGCGATGTGGACGGGGCCGAAGTACACAACGACGGCGAGATCTACGGCGCGATCGGATGGCGCCTCTTCGAATTGTTTGGCGAAAGTCGCAAGGACGTGCTCTTCGACTACATCGTCGACGGGATGAACTTCACGCCGCCTCAACCCACGTACGAACAGATGCGTGACGGGATTCTGGCGGCGGTCCGAGCGGCGCCCGACGACGCCGACGACGAGTGCCGCGTGTGGCGAGCGTTCGCGAAGTTCGGTGTCGGTGTTGGCGCGGCCGGAGCTGTTCATGGCAAGTCGGTCGCGATCAACGAGTCGTTCGCACTGCCAGTCGGCTGCACACCGTAGCCACGGCACCAGGCCCGTTTTTTGAAGTTCAGACCCGCCTTGAAGGGCGAGGGCCGGGACTCAGGTCTCGGTCCTCGCGATGACTGTCGGCCCACCAGCCCGACGCGATCAAAACGGCGGCGCCGATAAGCGCGGAGATGTAGAGCGAGGGCAGTGAGGGTGGAACGCTGCCGATCGACGCGACATACACGACCACGAGAAAGATAGCGAGCGTGACGAATCCCCACTGTCCGATGGCATCTCTCGCGCGCGTCGCTCGCACGTAGACCCACAGTCCGGCCGCGTAGAGCGCCAGTTCGACCGCGAGAGTCGCCGCGACCGAATTCCAGAGGCCGAGGCCAACCTTCACGCTGCCGGGATAGAGCGGCATGTCGGGCCGGTGTGTGATCACATCGAGCACCCAGTGGCTGACGACGAGCGCTGCGATCACAAAGAACGCACGCGTCCCAGGCACGAACGCGCGATAGATGAACCCAAGAGCCGCGCCCCAGATGATGAGGAACAGCAGCGAATGTGAATACGGGTAGTAGATGAAATCGAAGTTCAGGAATGGTGATGAGGCGGAGGGGTCGACGCGGACATGCTCGAGGCCGAGTGCGAGGAAGACCGGCCACAGGATGTCGGCCAGCTGCGCGGCAACGAACAGCATCGCGAGCGACACGCGCGGAACGGCGCGCTTGGCGGCGAATCCGAGGGCAAAGTGTCCGATGAACATCGTTAGATGGTCCGGCTAAAGCCGGACACTACGTACTAAATGCCCGCCCACCAGGAGTAGCCCCACTCCGGGTTCGCGCCGCCGAGCCCCTTGCCGAAGCGCGCCATCGAATCGGTCACGGTCATCCGCGAAAGGTACTTGATGCTTTTGTAGCCAAGCTGCCGCGCGACGCGTAGCCGCACCGGCGCGCCGTGTTCCAGCGGGATCTCCGTGCCGTTCATGCCGTATGCCAGAAACGTCTGTGGATGCAGCGCGTCAGCCATGTCGATGCTTTCCCAGAACTCGTCGAACGGAAAGAAGACGACATAGCGGGCGCGAGGGTCGACGCCGACCAGATCGAGGACCTGAGACAACCGCACGCCCGTCCATTCCGCAATGAACGACCAGCCCTCCTCGCACGCCTGATGTGTGATCTGTGTGTGCGAAGGATAGCCTCGCAGTTCCGCGAGCGAGAACGTACGCGGGCGGGCCACGAGACCGTCCACCGTCAGCCGCCAGTCGCGGAACTCGTTCTCGAGGAGCCGCTGGTACGCGGCCGTCTCGGGGGGAGGGCCGTTGACCGGAATCACCTTCGAGATATCGCTCCTCGTGAACTCACGGGCGAGCGACAGGTCGCCGGCGACGAGTCGCTGTGCCGAGTAGGTTAGGGTTTCGCCGACGCCAAAGAGCCCTTGATGATCGGGTGGAATCAGGCCGCTGCGACCGGCCACGTGCAGCGCCGCACCGACGCCTGACGCGCCGACCGCCGCAGAGAGTCCAGTCGCGAGCAACGTGCGTCTCGACATCGTCCGTGTCATGAGCCCTCCGCGATCTGGGAGGGACCGCCAAGAATCATCGAACGTACCCGTGTTGTGAATCCCGTGAGGCTCACCATCAGGATATGCGCGAGCAGGAAGAGCACGACGGCGGCGGCCGCAAAGAAGTGAATGGTGCGCGCCGACTGCTGGCCACCGAACATGCCAACGAGCCATGGGCTCGCCGACGCAAGCATGGGGGAAAACGCGAGTCCCGACAACAGCACGACGGGCCCGAGGAGGAACACGACGCTGGCGTAGGTGAGGCGTTGAAGTGCGTTGTAGGAATCGTGCGACGCCAGCTCGGACACTCGCAGTCGCAGGTGAACCGCAATCACACGGCGAAGATTCGCCGCCCTCAGATCGCTGCGCGAGGGAACGATGTCCCTGGAGAAATGGCGGCTGGCCAGTCCGGAAACCAGGTAGAGCGCGCCGCTCGCGACCGAGACCCACGCGGCGAGGAAGTGGAGATACCGCCCCCAGCCCGAGTGCCCGAAGACGAACGGGAGGGGAAGGTCGATGAGCGAGGGTCCGCCCACGGCGCCGGTCTCACCCCAGTAGAGACGAGGGTGCGCGAACAGAATGGCGATGCCGCTGACGATGAGCGCGATGGTCCCGACGGCGTTGAACCAGTGCGTGACGCGGACGACGAGCCCGTGACGTGGCATTACTGCCCGAACTGTCGCAGATGGTGATCGCAGTGGCCGTATCCCCACAGCATCCATTCGTCGCGCGTCATCACGCCGAAGATGGGATGTCGAACCCAGCGTGTGTCCGGTCGCACGAAACGGCGAACGAGCTCGATTGTTTTCGTCCGATCGCGTTCGAACTCGATCGGCTTGGTGCCGCCGCGCTTCGGGTCGACTTCAGGGCGCGTCGGCGTGCCCTGCGGCCACGGCAGCGATGTATGGATCGCGATGAACTTGACGACGTGTCGTGAAAACCAGGTGTCGACGGTGGACGCCGGGCGATCGCCCATGACGGCAAGGAACGAATCGGAGAGGTGGCAGAGCATCTCGTGCGGCGTCATGGTGCCCCATCGACGCACGCTGTCGGCCTGCACCCGGCCGAGACGGACAATCACGTCGTCGATATTGGCTGATACGCTGAGCGATCGATGCGGTCGCATGCTCGGAGTGGGCGACAGGTGATTGTCAGGGCGCCGGCGGGCGGCGCCAGAAAGTGCGGCTGCTGAAATACACCACTCGCCAGATCACCAGGCTGATCACGACGAGCACAACCCAAGGAGAAGTCAAGGAGTTCCTCTCAAGCGAATTGTAGCGCCCGGTCTGCCACCCCACACCACTACCGCTGCACCCGACCCGAGGCGTCGCCACGCGCGAGGTGATCGACCTCCGCCACGCTGACGCGGTTGAAATCCCCGGGGATGGTGTGCTTCAACGCGCTGGCGGCGACGGCGAAGCGCAGCGCATCCTCGGACGTGCGCTCGCTGATGAGCGCATAGATCAACCCCGCTGCGAAGCTGTCCCCTCCACCGATGCGATCGACGACACGGATCTCGTAACGCTGGCTGACGATCGTCCGACCGGCATCCGCGTCCCACAGCATCGCGCTCCACCCGTTGTCGCTGGCCGAGAAACTCTCGCGCAGCGTGATCGCCACACGTCGAGGACCGAAATCGCGTGTCACCTGCTCGGCCGCATCGCGGAACCCTTCAGACGCGAGGCGTCTCGCACTCACATCCGTTCCGGCGACATGGATGCCGAGCATCGATTGCAGGTCCTCCTCGTTGGCGATCACGACATCGACCTGGCGCATCAGAGGGCGCACGACACGCTGAGCGTCCGCCTCGGTCCACAGCTTGCGCCGGAAATTGAGGTCGAAGCTGACACGTGCGCCCGCCAACCGCGCCGCCTCGATCGCGCGACGCGTCGACTCCGCGGCGTTGGCGCCGAGCGCCGGGGTGATGCCGCTGACGTGAAGCCAGGCGGCGCCCGTCATGATGTCGTTCCACCTGAGCGCATCCGGCCCGATCTCGGAGATCGACGAGTGCGCGCGGTCATAGATCACCGTTGATGCGCGTTGGCTGGCTCCAGTCTCCGCGAAGTAGATGCCGACGCGCGCGCCGCTCCGGACGATGTGATCCGTGCGCACCCCTTCGGCTCTCAACGCAGACACGGCGGCGTCGCCGACCGCATGAGCGGGGAGCGCCGTCACGTACACGCTGTCGAGCCCGAAGTGCGCCAGGCTCACCGCGACGTTGGCCTCACCGCCGCCGAAGGTTGCCGAGAGCGTCGGTGATTGGAAAAAGCGCTCGAGTCCCGGTGGACTCAATCGCAGCATGATCTCGCCGAACGTCACCACCCGCGGCATCACCGCGTCACCGCTTTCTGCGATTGTGGTGCTCTCGCAGAGTTCACGTTGGCCACGATGCGCGCGGCGTTGGTGCGAATCACACCGTAGTCTCCCGAGGAGATCGCTTTTGCATCGAGGAGCGCGGTTCCGACGCCGACCGCGGCAGCGCCGGCACGGATCCACTCGCCCGCGTTGTCGATCGTGACCCCACCGGTTGGTATCAACTTGACCGACGGAAGCGGCCCTCTCACATCCCTGAAGAACGAGGGACCAAGCGCGGTGGCAGGGAATACCTTGACGAAATCGGCTCCGGCGTCCCATGCCGCGAGGATCTCCGTCGGCGAGAAGCATCCCGGCATCACGGCGACATCATGCCGATGGCAGACCTCGATCAGCTCAGGTTTGAAGACGGGGCTGACGACGAATCGCGCGCCGGCGTCAATCACTCGAGATGCCGTCTCGGCATCCAGCACGGTGCCTGCGCCGAGCAGAACACCCGGTCGTAACGCAGGCGACAGGGCACGAATGAGGTCGACCGCCCCTGGCACCGTCATCGTCACTTCGAGTACACGAACGCCGCCCTCGGCGAGGGCATCGACGATCTCGCGCAGACGCTCGGCCTCCTTGATGCGGATCACCGCAACGACGCCCGCCTGTTCGATGGCGGTGGCACTGTCGCGTCGAGCCGTCATCGTGCCAGCCACCCACCGTCGACGGCGAGCACATATCCGTGCACGTAGTCGGACGCACTGGACGCCAGGAAGACGACCGCCCCGGCGAGATCATCGGGTTCGCCCCAGCGTCCGGCAGGTATCCGCGCCGTGATTGCGTCGTAACGCGGCCGATCGTCGCGCAGCGCCTGCGTGTTGTCGGTACGCATGTATCCAGGCGCGATCGCGTTGACATTCACGCCCCGTCCCGCCCACTCGTTCGCAAGTGCTTTGGTGAGCTGCGCCACGCCGCCTTTGGCGGCGGCATAGGCGGGGACGCGCAGGCCGCCTTGAAATGTCAGCATCGAGGCGATGTTGATGATCTTGCCGGAGCCGCGCTCGAGCATCGTGCGACCGATCGTCCGGCACAACCTGAACACACTCGACAGGTCCACCATCAGCACGTCGTCCCAGTCCTCGTCAGGATAACTCTCGGCATCGGCGCGGCGAATGATGCCTGCGTTGTTGACGAGAATATCGATGCGTCCGAGCGAGCGCAATGCATCCTGGGCCAATTGCTCGGCTGCGTCCTTCTGCGAGAGGTCTGCCGACAGGACGTGTGCGCGCTCACCGACGGTGCTGATCAATTCGCGCGTCGTCTGGGGCGAGAGTGGCTGACTGGCGTGAACCGCGACCTCGGCTCCGGCTTCGGCGAGCGCTCGCGCCATCGCAGACCCCAGTCCACGTGACGCCCCGGTGACGAGCGCGGTTCGACCGTCGAGCCTGAAGCGGTCGAGCACGGGTACTAACCGAGGCTCCCTGACGCTCAAGACGGCTATCGCGCGCGGCCGCGATCGAGGCCCGAGCCACCGCTCGCGAAATCAGGGTGCACGTTCACAACGCCGAACTGGCGATCGTCGAGCTCGCGTTCGGCGGCCATCATCCACAGAAAGTTGATCGGGTTTCCCGGCGCGGCGACGTTCGGATGATAGCCCTGCGGCATCAGGACGACGTCGTCCTCGCGCACGATCGTCGCGAGCTCGGGGTTGACATCGTCCACGTAGACGAGTTGCACCCCGAAGGCAGGGCGAGGCATGTCGATGAACAGGTACGCCTCTTCGGCGAGGACGGCATGCTCATGCGGGGGCCACGACGTCCAGTTGCCCGGCTGACTGAACGTCACGCCTGCCATCAGACGGCCTGCCTTGACGTTCTTGCCGATGAGGATGTTGAGGGTGCGGCGTGAGCTGTCATTGCCGGCCTCGAAGTGGAGGCCCGGATCGCGCTGCACTGCATCGAACGACACGAACTGAATGGGGTAGTGCGTCTCGACTGGCGCGGCGATCTCGGCGAGATCGCAGCCCGGTCCGCCTGGGCGCACGCGAAACGGCGTGTCGCGCGGGAGATACAGCGCATCGTAGCGATGCATCTCGTAGTCGGCATCCGGCGTTGACACGACTGCGCTGCCGGTCAACGCGATGAGGGCGGTCTCGAACGGGCCAGTGTCCACGTCGATCGCCGAACCGGTTTGGTTGGCGTCGAGAATGATTCGTCCGTAGCGGAGATGCTTGACCGCCGCGACGCCCGGTTCTATCGATCGCGTTCGACCGTGTGTCGCTCCCGTGTTTCGGACGATGCAGGTTCGGCCGGAGATATCGAGGATGGGCATGCAATCGGGCCGTCAATGTGTAGACGTGTGAATCCAGCGATGGGCGGGATCCTCATGGAGCGCGAGCCGCCGTTCGGCTCCGGTCAGACCCCGGGTGTCCTTGAACATGTCAATCCACTTTGCGACCGCCAGCTTATCGTCTGAGAGAGCGATATGGCAAGATGCCATCGCTTGACATTCCCGCTTGCGGCCGCCAAGATTCGTCGCCATCGACAGGTGGTCTATCCACTATGAGCCGCCAGTACTCCCGTCGTGACTTGATTGCGACCGCTGCGGCATCCGCATCGGTCCTGGCGTGGCCACCCGCGTTGCGCGCGTTTCAGCGCAGCGAGGTGCCCAATCCGTGGACGCAGGCTGAGGCGATCGTCAAGGGCATCACTGTTCCACGTTTCCCGTCGAGGGACCTTGAGATCACAACGTTTGGTGCCGTCGGTGACGGCGTGACCTCGTGCACCGAGGCGATTCGAAGGGCGATTGCCGCGTGCCGCGCGGCAGGCGGCGGCAGGGTGATCGTGCCGAAGGGCCGCTTTCTCACAGGTGCGATTCGTCTCGAAAGCAACGTGAACCTTCATGTCGCTGCCGGCGGCACGCTCGCGTTCAGTCCGGAGCCTCGCGACTACCTCCCGCTGGTGTTGACACGATGGGAAGGGGTCGAGCTGATGAACTACTCGCCCTTCATCTACGCGTTCGAGGCGACGAACATCGCGATCACCGGACCCGGCACGCTCGATGGACAGGCCGGTCCGGATCGATGGTGGAACTGGCGCGGCGCCGGTGCGGCGCGCGGCGCGGCTCAGAGTCAGCTGCCCGGTCGAACTCGACTCATCGAGATGCAGGCGCGAGGCGTGCCGGTGACCGAACGCGTCTTCGGCGAAGGCTACTTCCTGCGCCCCAATTTCATCCAGCCGTACCGCAGCCGCAACGTGCTCATCGACGGCGTGACGATCGTCAACTCGCCGATGTGGGAGCTGCATCCGGTGCTCTGTCAGAGCGTGACCATCCGGAATGTCACGATCGACAGCCATGGTCCCAACAATGACGGCTGCGACCCGGAGTCGTGCCGCGACGTGCTCATCGAGCGCTGCTCGTTCGACACCGGCGACGACTGCATCGCGCTCAAGTCGGGCCGTAACGATGATGGACGACGACTCCATACGCCGGTCGAGAACATCGTCATTCGTGATTGCACGATGAAGGATGGCCACGGTGGGGTTGTCATCGGGAGCGAGATCTCGGGCGGTGCGCGAAATATATTTGCGGAGCGGTGCCAGATGGACAGCCCCAGGCTCGATCGTGTGCTCCGGCTGAAGACGAACTCGGTCCGCGGCGGCGTGATCGAAAACGTCTACATGCGAGACGTCACGGTCGGACAGGTCGCTGAAGCGGTCGTGACCATCGATTTCTTCTACGAAGAAGGCGATGCCGGAAAATACCCTCCCACGGTCCGCAACATCGAAGTGCGCAAGGTCACGAGCACGAAGAGCCAGTATGCCTTTCTCCTTCGTGGGTACCCGCACGCACCGATCACGGGCGTTCGCGTCGTGGACTGCCGCTTCGACGGAGTGGAGAAGGCCGACGTACTCGAGTCGGTGAAGGATCTGGATCTCACGAACGTCTCGATCAACGGGCGGTTGACGACGACCCGGATCACGCGGTGATCGCGACGCACCCGGAGACTCCGGTGCCTCGGGGTTGCAGACGGCGCTTGCGTTCCCATTTCAAAGTGGCTATACCAATGTCGCTCGGCCACACCGAGCGCCAGAGGAAGGCGGTGTCCATGCAGAAACGAGGTGTGTCCCTATATGCGGTTGTGCTCGCGCTTCTGCTCGCGGTCGCCGTGGACGGTCAGGCGCCTGCGCCGCTGCCAGGCCAGGGCCGAAGCGATCCCTCGTTCACGCAGCCGTCGCTGCCGCCTGGCGTCGACTACACGGTGCCGACGGAGGCCGAGATCACACGCGCGCTCGGCCGCATGCGCGACTACTTCGTACGATCGACACCCTATCGTGTCATCGACACGTCCACCGGCAAGCCGCTCGCGGATCTCGGGACGCCGACACGGACCGCGGGCATCGACCTCGGACCGGGCGAATTCAACGATTGGACGTACTCGATGGGCGTCGTGCTTGCGGGCATGCTGCACGTCTCCGACGTGACGGGCGACCACTCGTTCGAAGAGTACACGCGTAAGAACTTTGCCTTCATCTTCGACCATCTCGACTTCTTCCGCCGCCAGGCGGCTCGATTCGGTCCACAGGTGTATGGATACCGGCGTCTGCTGGACATGCACGAACTGGATGACTGCGGCGCCATCGGCGCTGCGCTCATCAAGGCGAATGCACGGTGGAAGGATCCGCGCTATCGGCCGGTGATCGATCTCGTCGCCGATTTCGTGTCGCACAAGATGCAGCGGATGCCCGATGGGACGTTGGCCCGCCCGCGCCCGTACCCAGTGTCGATGTGGGCCGACGACATGTACATGAGCATTCCGTTTCTCGCCCAGATGGGCGTGCTGACCGGCGACAGAGCGTACTTCGACGATGCGTCAAATCAAGTGGTGCAGTACGCAGCCCGCCTGATGAACCCGACGACCGGGCTCTTCGACCACACGTGGTTCGCGCACGAACCCGTCGACCCGAAGTTCTACTGGGGACGTGGCAATGGATGGGCGCTGATGGCGACGGCCGAACTTCTGTCGGTCATGCCCGACGATCACCCCCGACGTCAGCAGGTACTCGACATCTTTCGGCGCGGCGCGCAAGGCGCGGCGGCCGTGCAAGGCGGCAGCGGGTTCTGGCATCAGCTGCTCGATCGGAGCGACAGCTACCTCGAGTCCTCGGCGACGGCGATGTTCACGTTCGCCATCGCGAGAGGCGTGAATCGTGGGTGGCTGCAACCCCTTTATGGCCCTGTCGCGCAGACCGGATGGCGCGCCCTCGAGACGCGCATTCGGCCGGACGGGACGATCGAAGGCACCGTGGTGGGAACGACGGCGGCGTACGACGCGGTCTACTACTACAACCGGCCCACCGATCCGCATGCGATGCAAGGCTTCGGCGCCGCGCTCATGGCTGGTGCGGAAGTCCTGACGATGATTCGCAACTTCGAGATTCAGAAGACGCTCAATACATTCCACTACCGTCCGAAGAAAGGCTGATGGTGATGCGTGCATCCGTCGCGTTGCTGCTCGCGGCCCTCATCGCGCAGACCGCGCCTGCGCGACGCGGCATGGTCACCGTGATCAACCCCACGGCCGACGCGCGCCCAGAAGAGACGGTCACGATCCCGGCTGCCGATCTGCAGCGCGTGCTTGGTGTCCAGGACGTTCGCCTCGTGCATGTACGCGATGAGGCCGGTGCCGATCTGCTCACGCAACCGGTCGACCTGAATGACGACGGCACGTTCGATGAGGTGATCTTCCAGACCGACTTGAGCCCCGCACAGAGCAAGCGATTCGAGCTGGCCACCGGGGATCGGCGCATCCCGGCGAAAGACGAATTCCGCGCCTACGGCCGATTCGTGCGCGAGCGACGTGACGACTTCGCCTGGGAAAACGACCTCGTGGCGCATCGCATGTACGGGACCGCGCTCGAGACCTGGGCGCAGGAACCGCTCACCAGCAGTGGTCTCGACGTGTGGGTGAAGCGGACGCCACGCCTCATCGTCAATGAGTGGTACATGGTCGACGATTACCATCGCAATACCGGGGACGGCGCCGATCTGTACTCGGTCGGCCGCACCCGAGGATGCGGGGGCAGCGGCGTCTGGGGCGGCGGTGCGCTGCACAGCTCGATCAATTTCCGGAACACCAGATCGCTGGCCAACGGCCCAATCCGCGTGATGTTCGAATTGATGTACGAGCCGTGGGACACCGGCGGCGGCACCGTGCGGGAGGTCAAGCGCATCACGCTCGACGCGGGTCATCGTCTCAACCGGATCGAAATCACCTACCAGCCCGCGCCAGCAGCCGGTGCGGCGTTGGCTCTCGGGATCAAGATCAATCCCCGCTCGGTCTCGCACGTGAATGCGGCGCTCGGGATCCTCCGCGCGTGGGAGCCGCTGCAGCAGGAAGGCAACCTCGGGTGCGCGGTCATCGCCACGCCTGGCACCTTCATCGAATCTCGCAACGCCGATGGGAATTACCTGCTGATCGCCTCGCTGCCGTCGCAGGGGCCGGCGGTGTACTACGCCGCCTCGGCGTGGGATCGCGGCGGCGACATCACGACGCCCGAGGCGTGGGACGCCTACCTCGCGCGCGAAGCGCGACGCATCAAAGCGCCGGTCCGCGTGCGCGTCGAATGAGGGCGCGCCGTTCGGGGGCGTCGCTCGGTGGGGCCGTCGCTCGGTGGGCCGTCGCTCGGTGGGGCCTCGCTTCGCGACGGTGGAGCCGCGCTTCGCGACGGTGGGGCCGTCGCTTCGCGACGGTGGGGCTGTCGCTTGCGCGACGGTGGGGGCGTCGCTTGCGCGACGGTGGGTATTGCTTCACCGCAAAGTGAGGCCGCCCCACCGCTCGCGAAGGCGAGCGGCCCCACCTCCTCCACCGGCCCTACCGGCCCCACCGGCTCCGAAGGAGCCGGCACCAAAGTGCGTTGCCCTGTTGACACCTAAACGATCAAAGTGGTAATACCTCTTGCGCTTCGAAGGCGGGATAGTCGTTCAGTTGTGCAGGAGGCCGAAGATGAGTGCACGTCACGCGTGCGGCGCGCTGGTTGTGATGATGGTGGCGATCACGGGTGCGATCGCCGGTGCGCAGGACTTCCGGGGAACCATCGAGGGCACGGTGACCGATTCGACCGGTGGCGTGCTCCCAGGTGTGACGGTGACCGTCACGAATACGGCGACGTCGGTCGAGCAGCGCGTGGTGACGGACGAAGCCGGGCGCTATCGCGCCCTGTACTTGAATCCAGGTACGTACACGGTTGCTGCCGAGATCTCCGGCTTCAAGCGGTCGGTGCGCCTCGACAACGAGGTACGCATCGCGGAGGTCACCCGTGTGGATATGACCCTGGCCACCGGAGGCGTCACCGAGACGGTGTCGGTGACCGCGGAGCGATCGCTGCTCAACACGAGCTCCGGTGTCAGCGGCACGACGGTCGAGAGCAAGCAGATCGCCGAGCTGCCGCTCGGCGATGGCACCGCGTACATGCTGACGCGTCTCGCGCCGGGAATCATGGACACCTCCGATCTGCACTTCGCCCGGCCCGCCGACAACGGCAACCTCGCCGGCATCGTCGCCAACGGCACCCAAGGCGGCAACGAGTTCACGATCGACGGGTCGCCCAACATGTCGAACGCGCGAGGCGTCGGGTTTTCTCCGCCCTCTGACGCAATCTCCCAGTTCAAGGTGCAGACCAGCGCCTTCGACGCGCAGACCGGTCACACCGCCGGCGCGCTCGTGAACCTCGCCGTCAAGAGCGGCACCAACGATGTGCATCTGGCGTCGAGCTACTTCAATCGAAGCGATGCGCGGGCGGCGACACCACTCTTGACCGAGCGGAACAACGGGACCAAGCCGACGCGCGAGTACAACCGCTACACCGCGACGCTCAGCGGGCCGGTGCTGCGCAATCGGACGTTCTTCATGGGCTCGTTCGAACATCTTCGCGACGTGCAGCCCGAGCCTGCGACCTACACGGTGCCGACCGAGCTCATGCGCCAAGGTGATTTCAGCGAATTCAGCACGCTCATCTACGACCCGTTCACCATTTCGGGCGGCGTCCGTTCGCCGTTCTCCAACAACCAGATTCCAGCCAATCGCATCGATCGCGTCGCGGCCGCGTACGCGGCGCTGTACCCGCTGCCGAATCGTCCAGGGACCAACGCGAACTACTTCACGAATCAGCTGCGTCCCTACGACTACAACGCCGGGATGGGACGCATCGATCACAACTTCAGCAACGCGAATCGAGTGTTCGGGACGGTGTACTGGAACAAGCGCCAGGAGGATCGATACAACTGGGCCCAGGATGCCGCGAACGCGACCGACGGCGGCGTCATCAACAACTTCGCGGTGACCAAGGGCTTCGACTACCGCAGCAACACCGGGGTCACGACCGGCTACACCTCGGTGCTGAGCTCGACGACGCTGCTCGATGTGCGCGGGAGCTGGTCCCAGTTCGGCGAGTACCGCGACCCGTCGCAGACCTTCGATCCAGCGTCGCTCGGATTCGCGCCGTCGGCGCTGCGCGCGATCGGCGACTTCAAGTATCTGCCGCTGATGACGTTCGGCCAGTTCAGCACGACCAACGACAGCTCTACGATCGCGTCGCTCGGTTCGCGCCGGTCGGATTGGGGAGACGGGTTCAACCGCCCGCTCAATGTCCTGTCGTTCGCGCCGACCCTCACGCGCGTCTGGGGCGCCCACACACCGCGCGTTGGCTACGATTTCCGCTACGAGCAATGGACGATCACCAACAGCGGGTTTCCCGGAGGGCGGTACCAGTTCAACGGCGCGTACACGCGACTGAACAACTCGGCTCCGACCAACGATCGGGCGCAGTCCTGGGCGCAGTTCCTGCTCGGACTGCCGACGGCTGCGACCGGTGCGGTGGCCACTCCGGGCACGCAGTCGAGTCAATTCGAGATCGCATCGCCCGGCGAGTGGACGCAGGTCATGCACCACGTGTTCGTCCAGGACGACTGGCGCGTCTCGTCCCGCCTGACGGCGAACCTGGGCCTGCGTCTCGAGATCAACACGGGCATGAGCGAAATCCATGACCGCAACCTGTCCGGGTTCGACACCACGACGTCGAATCCGATCGAAGCGCAGGCGCTTGCGGCCTATGCGCTGAATCCGATTCCGGAGCTCCCGGTCTCGGCATTTCACGTGCGCGGCGGCCTGCTCTTCGCCGATGGTCCAGTCAACGAGACCAAAACCAAGTTTCTGCCGCGCGCGGCGACGGCGTACATGATCAACGACCGAACCGTGCTGCGCGGGGGCGTCGGGCTCTTCTCCTACGACTACTTCTTCGAGAACATCAATCAGACCGGCTTCTCGCAGGCGACGCCGGTCCTGACCACCAACGACAACGGACTCACGTTCACCGGAGTCACGCTCAGCAACCCGCTTCCAAGCGGCGAGCTGATCCAACCGCAGGGGGCGGCCCCTGGCCTGCGAAGCTCGCTCGGGCAGAACCTGAGCGGGACGAATCTGAATACGCTCTATCAACCCGATCGCGTGACGCCGTACTACACACGGTGGGAGACGAGCCTGCAGCGCGACCTGGGTAGCGGCATGGTCGCCGCCTTCATCTACACGGGATCCGTAGGCCGCGATTTGCCCGTGACGCGTGCGGTGAACAACGTGGCGATGCAGTACCTGTCCACGTCGCGCTTCCGCGACGCGGCTCTCGAGTCGAGCCTCTCGGCACAAGTGCCAAACCCGATGGTGGGCCTGCTGCCTGGCAGCACGATCAACGGCGCGACCGTCGCGCGCAATCAGCTGCTGCGGCCCTTCCCGCAGTTCGGGACGATCTCGATCGAAGAGTACTCGGGCTCGGATCGCTACCAGGCGGCAACGGTGCAGATCGAAAAGCGCTTCCGGGGCGTGAACTCGCTGACGGCCGAGTACACGCGCTCGTCAGTTCACGACAAACTGAACTTCCTCAACCCGCAGAACGGGCAGCTCGAGGATCGTATCTCGCCCAACGACCGGCCGCACCGGTTCTCGGCGGGAGGGACGTGGCGGCTCCCCTTCGGGCGCGATCAGAAATGGGGAAGCGGCTGGAACGATGCGATCGAAGCAGTGGCCGGCGGCTGGCAGGTGAGTGCCACATATCAGTACCAGAATGGCGCTCCGCTCGTGTTCAACAACAGCCTGTACATCGACCCGTCGTGCGACGTGAAGTCGTTGAGGTCCAACATCGGCGAGAAGGTGGCGGGGGGCATCGCCGGTCTCGATGTCCCGGGCTGGGATGTCTCGTGCTTCTATTTCCACGACGCGGCGGTGCAAACCAACGGCGTCGACGACCCGGCCAAGCAGCGAGCCGACACGAGAATCCAGATGGGCAACAACGTGCGGTATTCGCCGTCGACGTTCGATCACATCCGCACCGATGACGTGCATCTCATGGATCTGGGCATCTCGAAGAACTTCTCGCTGCCGAGAGCGATGACGTTTCAACTCCGGATCGAGATCATCAACGCCTTGAACTACACCGTGCTGTGGAACCCGAATCTCGATCCGCGGCAGTCGAACTTCGGGATCATCAATCAGGATCGCAACAATCCGCGCGATATCCAGATTGGGGCACGGTTCACGTTCTAGCGCGCTGTCAGCGACGGAGGCCCAACCACCTGTGAGGTGCCTCCCTCGCTGGCCGGGGAGACCGGGTAAGGGATAATTGGCTAGACCAATGCGGAGCACAGCCGTCCGGCGTAAGGAAGAGCGCGCGATCGAAGGGAGCACCGAACAGGTGGTCGCGCATGTCCGCCAGTTGATCGAACAGGGCGCGTTGCGGCCCGGCGATCGGCTGCCGGCGGAACGCGATCTGGCTGCGCATGTGGGCGTCAGTCGCCCGACGGTTCGTGCCGGTCTCCGGGCTCTGGCGGCGATTGGCGTCGTGCAATCACGGCATGGGTCCGGCACCTACATTCCCGATGGTCCGCCGTCGCTCGGCACCGATGCGTTGAGTTTTCTGGCGGCGCTGCATGGTTTCACCCGCGACGAGATGTACGAAGCACGCCGCATTCTCGAAGTGGGTGCCGCCGGTCTCGCAGCCGAACGGGCGACGCCAGACCAGATCGCGACGCTGGCCGAGGAGGTCGCGAGCCTGTTTGCGTCGATGGCCGATCCGCAAGTGTTTCTGGTGCACGACATCAACTTTCATCGTGCGGTGGCGGCGGCATCGGGCAATCCGATCGTTGCGTCCCTGGTCGAGATGGTCTCGGCGCTCTATTACGAACGCCGGCGCGATACCGCGGCCCGCGCCAGCGACCGCGACATGCGCGACGCCGCCGAGATGCATCGACGGATCTATCAAGCCATTCGCGCCCGTGATGCCGACGAGGCCCGTCGCGCGATGCACACCCACTTGATGCAGGCGAGCGCGCATCAGGCCAAGGAGCCGGAAGGACCTGACGCCGCGGTCAAGGTGTCCGCGGTCAAGGGCCGGCGGGCGAAGCACTACCCGCGCGAATGAACGCCTTCGACCTCTCCGGCCGATCGGCCATCGTGGTTGGTGGGACGAGCGGCATCGGCCGGACGCTCGCGCTCGGGTTGGCCGACGCGGGTGCCGATGTCGTCGCCACCGGTCGTCGGGCGAATCTGGTCGAGGAGGTCGCTGCGCAGATCGAGGCGCGCGGGCGCCGCAGCCTGCGGGTGGCTGTGGATGTGGGTGATCGACAGGCGCTCGAACGATTGCGCGACCGTTGCCTCGAGACGTTCGGCCGCCTCGACATCCTGGTATGTGCGGCAGGTATCACGAAACGCGTGTCGACACTCGACATGACCGAGACCGACTGGACGAACATCCTCGAGACGAACCTGACGGGTACGCTGAGATGCTGCCAGGTGTTCGGGCGTGAGATGGTCAGGCGCGGGTCGGGCCGCGTCATCACCATCGCCTCGCTCACCTCGATGCTCGGGATGTTCGAGGTTGCCGCATACGCTGCGAGCAAGTCCGCCGTCGCGGGGCTGACGCGATCGCTGGCGGTGGAATGGGCGCCGTCGGGCGTGACCGTGAACGCGATCCTGCCCGGCGTCTTCAAGACCGATCTCAATCGCGCGCTGCTCGAGTCGCCGCGTGGACAGGAGTTCCTGATGCGGACACCGATGCGCCGGTTCGGACGGGTCGACGAGCTCGTCGGCGCGGCGGTGTACCTGGCGTCGGATGCGGCGTCGTTCGTGACCGGACACCTCCTTGCGGTCGACGGTGGCTTCCTGGCGAGCGGGGTCAATCAATGAAAGCTGCGCTGGTCATCAGCGCGCGCGACAACGTCGCGACTGCGCTTCAAGAGCTGCGGCCGGGTCAGCGCGTCGATGCCAACGGATCCACGGTCATTGTGGCCGAGCCGATCGCCCGCGGCCACAAGATCGCGCTGCGACCGATCGCCGCTGGAGATCCGGTGATCAAGTACGGCAGTGCCATCGGTACCGCCAGTGTGCCGATCGCGGCGGGCGCGCACGTGCACACGCACAATGTGGCCAGCACCCGCGGACGCGGTGATCTGGACGTATCTGTTCCCGGTTCGCAGGCCAGACTTGCCGAACCTCCCGACGATCCACCCGCTCGCAACGGTTCGGAGCTGGGTGCGCCCGGCACTCGTACCCCGGCGACATCGGAGTCGTCGTGAGCACGCGCCCGCAGTTTCTCGGCTTCCGCCGGCATGACGGCCGCGTCGGCACCCGCAATCACGTGCTCGTCGTGCCGACCGTCATCTGCGCGTCGGTTGTCGCCGAGCGTGTAGCGGCAGCGGCGCCGCCTCTGGGCGTGGCGCTGCCGCATCTGGCCGGGTGCGGTCAGCTGGGACCCGACATGCGCGTGACGCATGAAACGCTGGCGGCCTATTGTGGCCATCCCAACGTCGGGGCGGTCGTCGTGATCGCGCTCGGATGCGAACAGGTCATGGCACAGGCGCTGGCCGAGGTCGCGCGACGGCATCACAAGCCGGTTGAGATCGTGGCGATCCAGGCGGAAGGCGGGACGCTGAAGGCCACCGACAAAGGGATTCGAATCGCCCAGGCGTTTGCCGGGATGCTCGCCGGGGACGAACGCGAGTGGTGCGATGTGTCCGAGCTGATTCTGTCGCTCAAGTGCGGTGGTTCGGACTACACCTCGGGCCTTGCCTCGAATCCGACGCTCGGCCGCGTCACCGATCGCCTCGTCGATCTTGGAGGCAGCGCGGTGCTGGGCGAGATCGCCGAGATCATGGGGGCCGAACACGTGCTCGCGTCGCGCGCCACCGACCCGGCGACAGCCACCCGGTTGTTGCAGGTGATCACGCGCGTCGAGACCGAAGCCCGCGCGCTCGGGCTCGACATTCGCGGCACGCAGCCCTCGCCCGGCAACATTCGAGGAGGTCTGACTACCATCGAAGAGAAGTCGCTCGGCGCGACTCACAAGGGGGGCGAGCGTGCGCCGCTGCAGGACGTGATTGCATATGCGGCGCCGATCCGGCGCAAGGGGCTCAACGTGATGGACACACCGGGCCTCGACGTCGAGTCGGTCACAGGGATGGTTGGAGGCGGCGCACAGGTCGTGGTCTTCACGACCGGCCTGGGCACTCCGACGGGAAATCCGGTTGCCCCGGTGATCAAGATCACGGGCAACAGCCGCACGGCGAGACAGATGGCCGACAACATCGATCTCGATGTCAGCGGCATCATCGACGATACCGACACGCTCGAGAGTGCCGCCGCACGGCTCTTCGATGAAGTGCTCGAGGTCGCGAGCGGACGGCAGACCGCGGCGGAGCGGCTTGGCCACCGCGAGTTCGCGATTCACCGACGCAACCCGACGATCTGACCGCCCCGAGGTGTGATGCTCCCGGTTTCCTCGCGAGTCCAGGCCACTGACGCGGACACCAGGCCGCTGGCGGCTGTCGGGTATCGCCGATGGACCATCTGCGCGCTGCTGTTCTTCGCGGCGACCATCAACTACGTCGATCGACAGGTGATTGGCCTGCTGAAGCCGACACTGCAGGCGCAGTTCGGGTGGAGCGAGATCGACTACGCCGACATCCTGTTCGCGTTTCAATTCGCCTACGCGGTCGGATTGCTCGTGGCGGGACGACTCATGGATCGCCTCGGCGCCCGCACCGGCTTCGCACTGGCGATTGTCGTCTGGAGTCTGGCCGCAATGGCGCACGCCGAGGCGGAAGCGATCGGTCGCATCGCAGCTCCAATGCTGGCGATCGCCGGTCTCGCGTACACCGCATCGGTCGCCGGGTTCATCGTCGCGCGCTTTGCCCTCGGCCTCGGCGAGGCGGGCAATTTCCCTGCGGCGATCAAAGTCGTCGCCGAGTGGTTCCCGAAGCGCGAGCGCGCGCTCGCGACCGGGCTCTTCAACTCGGGTACGAACGTCGGTGCGATTGTGACGCCGCTGGTCGTTCCATGGATCACGATCGCGTTTGGCTGGTACTGGGCATTTGTCGCAACCGGCGCCCTCGGGTTTCTCTGGCTCGTGTGGTGGTGGGTCGGGTATCGATCGCCCGACAGCCATCCGCGGTTATCGCCGGGCGAACTGGCCTACATTCGAAGCGATCCGGCCGAACCAGCTGTGCGCGTCCCGTGGCGCGTGTTGCTCCATCATCGCGAGATGTGGGCGTTTGCGATCGGAAAGTTCCTGACCGATCCGATCTGGTGGTTGTATCTGTTCTGGGTGCCGGACTTTCTCAACCGAAACCACGGCCTCGATCTGCAAAGCGTCGGTCCGCCGCTGGTGATGATTTACCTCATGGCCGACGTCGGGAGCATCGGCGGCGGATGGCTGTCGTCATCGCTGATGAAGCGCGGAGCGACGCTCAACCGCGCGCGCAAGATCGCGATGCTGACCTGCGCGCTGGCAGTCCTGCCGATCGCCTTTGCTGCCGGGGCGCGTCAGCTATGGCTGGCGGTGGCGATCGTCAGCCTCGCGGCTGCCGCGCATCAGGGCTGGTCGGCAAATCTGTTCACGCTGGCTTCGGATACATTTCCCAGGCACGCGGTGGGATCGGTCGTCGGTCTTGGCGGCATGGCGGGAGCGGTTGGCGGCATGCTGATCGCGAAGCTCACCGGATATATCCTGCAAGCGACGGGGAGCTACCTGCCGGTGTTCCTGATTGCCGCGTCCGCGTATCTCGTTGCGCTTGCGGCAATCCACATCCTTGCCCCGAAATTGAAGCCTGTCACGTTGGACTCGTAACGCGTGGGCTTCAGCCCGCGCGGAACACCCGAGGCCTGAAGGCCCGCTCTACGGTTTAACACCGGGCGCCGATGGAAGCGGTAATTCAATCGCACGCGTACCGAATGGTCGTGCTGTGATTCGACGGGGATCCCATCCGTCTGCCGCTCCGAGAACCGTCGTGACCGAGAGCTTCGAGGCATCCGCTGCTGACAGCCGCGTCGCCCACGTGACTCGTTTGAGTGGGTTGGCCGCGGCACCGGTCGTCCCGGATTCCGCATAGCGTGCGGTTTTCTCGCGTTCGGGACGATCCCAGTTGTGCCAGCCTTCCGGCCGCACGACGTCGGACATCTCGACATTCAGGAACGTGACTTGCGCGAAATCACGCCACGGGCGTCCGAGATACGTCTTGACGCCTGGATCTCCGGTAATGCGCCCGTGC
Source organism: Vicinamibacterales bacterium (assembly GCA_036407095.1). Lineage (GTDB taxonomy): Bacteria > Acidobacteriota > Vicinamibacteria > Vicinamibacterales > UBA2999 > Gp6-AA40. Next base: position 93,320 of record DASWZV010000122.1, read on the forward strand.
GTAAAGACGAAACCGTACGGCTGCTCCGGTGGGGTTGATGCAGCCGTAATGTACCCGTCACGCCAGCAGTGCAAGTGACAACGCTCGAAGTAGGCGGTTGCGCCCCCGAAGATGAAGTCGACGTGTCCGGCGATGAACGAATCCTCGAAATACTGACGGCCGCGATTGAGAAAGATCGTGTCCTGCCACCCGAGGAAGCGGCAATTGCGGAAAGCCACGCGATCGCCGTCGACGCGCAGCGCAAGCGCCTGCCCCACCGGGCCCGCCGTGTTCTCGAATGTCAGGTTCTCGGCGATGAAGTCATCCGCATCGATGACCGTCGATGGCGTTCGAAACGTGCCAATCGGCTTTCCGTCTGCGCCAGTCATGTTGGCGTTGAGGTTGTAAGTGAGCACGGTGCGCGCCGGATCCTCGCCGACGAGCGTGACGAATCGCTTCTCCCGCTGGACGTAGATCAGCTCGCGGTACGTGCCAGCCTTGATGAAGATGACCCAGCGATTCGCCGCCGAAGCATTCTGTGGCACCGCGTTGATCGCGTCTTGGACCGTGCGATAGTCGCCGGTGCCATCGGCAGCGACGACGGCGCTGGCACGCGGCACGTTGACGGCGCTCGTTTGAGGAACGTCGGCACGGGCTGACGAACGGAGCAGTGGCGCCCAGACACACAAGAGTCCGGCCGCCGCGCACACCATCGTCCCGGTTCGTCGGAAGCGCACGTCACCCCGCTTTCGGCGTGTCATCCGCGCTGACGAGGACCGCGCCGGTCGACATCGGCTGAACCACACGTCGATAGATCGACAGATACCCGCTCGCCTTCGACAAAGCCGGCTCGCCACGACGGGCGCGACGCGCGTCGAGCTCCGTCTGAGACACCTCGAGATCGAGCGTGCGCCGGTCGACGTCAACTGTGATGCGATCGCCGTTCTCGACGAGCGACAGCGGACCGTCCGCGGCAGACTCTGGCGAGACCTCCGCGACCGTCACGCCTTTGTTGCACAGCCCAGAGAGCTGGCCATCGGACACGAACGCGACGTCGCCCTCGAGTCCGGCGGCGTAGATCGCGAAGACCACTCTCGACGCCGAACCCGCCATCGCGGGGCCGCCCTTTGGTCCACAGCCGCGCAGCACGAGCACACCGCCTGGCTTCAGCGCTCCCTGCTGCACGCCTGCAATCGCGGCGGGCACATCGTCGTAGACGAGCGCGGTGCCGCTGAAACGCAGCGGCTGCCCGGGCGCGCGCATGCCCGGCTTGATGATCGCGCTCTCTGGCGCAAGAGAGCCGTGCAGCACGACGATCGATGCGTTTCGTGCGAACGGACGATTCAGCGGACGAATGACATTGGGGTTCGCATTCGCTGCATGCGCGATGTTGGCGCCAAGTGTGTGCCCGGTCACCGTAAGCGCGTCGCGATCGAGCAGCGGTGAGAGCTCTTTCAACAGAGCGTGAGCCCCGCCTGCCGCCTCGAACGCATCGATCGTGTCGCTGCCATTCGGCGCGACGGCGGCCAACACCGGAACCTGCACGCCGAGCTCGTTGAAGAGCGCGAAGACATCGACATCGACGCCACTCTCGACGGCGGTCGCCTGCAGATGCTTGATGCAGTTGATCGATCCGCTGACCGCCAGCACGGACGCAGCGGCGTTTCGTAACGCGCCCGGCGTGAGGATGCGCCGCGGCGTCAGGTCTTCCCACACCATGTCGACGATGCGGCGACCCGACTGGCGCGCGATCTCGAACATCTTCGCGCTGTTGGCGAGCACGGGCGCGGCGCCGGGCAGCGTCATGCCGAGCGCTTCGCAGACGATGTGCATCGAGTTGGCCGTGCCCATGCCCGCGCAGACGCCGGGTCCGGTGATGGCGTGATCGCACATGCCGCCCAGCGTCTCTTTCGACAGCTTGCCGAACATCGCCTGCACCGATCCGATGAACACCTCTTCGATGTCGACGTGCTTCCCCTCGTACTGACCGCTCGGTTGATAGCCGCAGATCACGAGGATCGTCGGGATGTTGAAGCGCCCTGCCGCCATCAGGTGCGCCGGCGGCGTTTTGTCGCATGACGAGAGGCAGATCATGCCGTCGAGCTGAGCGCCCTCGATCGCGATCTCCATGTCGTTGACGATGAGATCGCGGCTGGCGAGCATGTAGCCGCCGCCTGCGCCAGCACTGATGATGAAATCACTCGGGGCTGCGGTGCGTATTTCAAAAGGGAGACCGCCGGCTTCGCGCACCGCGTTCTTGACGACGTGGGCGATGCCGTCGAGATGGCTGAAGCAGATCGCCAGCTCCGAGGAGCTGTTGACGACGGCGATCTTCGGCTTCAGCATGTCCTCAGTGGTCAGGCCGAGTGCCCGCCACTGTGCTCGACGGACCGCCTCGCGTGGGGAGCCCGGTTCGAAGTTGCTACGCAGGATCTTCATGGATCTCCTGAGGCTTAGCAGGTTATGACAGTGTAGGCCGGGCCTGCTGTTTAGGCCCGGCGAATCGGTAACATTGGACGCATAGCGTGAAGCTCACAGAGTCTGAACGACGAATGCTCGATGGCCGCGACGGCAAAGCGCGGCAGAAGGCGATGGAACTGCTCGTGCGCTATGCGAATGCGCTGGGCGCCGAGCGTTTCGTCGAGACCCGCAACGTGGCGGGCGTACCGGGATCGGCCAATCCGTTTCTGCAGAACTACTACAAGGACAAGAACGCCGACGGCCGCGATGCGATCTTCTCTTATTTCGATCTCGATGCCGATGAGCTCGTCGACGTGCCGAATGCGGTCGTGCCGACCTACCACCTGCAGGGTGGAGCCGATCCGACGGCCTGGCAGACGCTCGGCGTGAGAGTCGAAGTCTTCCGCAATCACGAGGCGCGCGAGGCCTTTGCTGCCGAACACGATGTCGGCATCCTCAAGACGTGCACGCCGTATCTGGCGGGCAACGTTCCCGCGAGAGGCGAGCACCTCGCGTGGATGGAATCGTCAGCCGTGATCTACGCCAACTCGGTCATCGGCGCGCGGACCAACACGGAAGGCCGCGAGAGCACGAGCGCGGCGATGTTGACCGGAAGGATTCCCGACTGGGGACTTCATCAAACCGAACACCGGTACGGCTCTCACCAGATCGAGGTCGAACTCGATGTCGAGTCGGTGATGGACTGGGGCATGCTCGGGTATTTCGCCGGCGATGCGGTGCAGGAGCGCATTCCAGTACTGAGCGGCCGCTACCACACGCCCGATATCGTGCGGTTGAAGCACTTCGGTGCAGCCGCTTCGAGCTCTGGCGGCGTCGAGATGTATCACATCGTCGGCGTCACGCCAGAGGCCGAGACGATCGAGATGGCATTCGGGCCGCGTCAGCCGATTGAGCGGATCAGGTACGGCCGCCAAGAGCAGCGTCGCGTGTACGATCAGCTCAATGCCAATGCACGCGAGCCCGCGGTCGACTACGTGATGCTAGGCTGTCCGCACGCAGCGCTCGAGCAGCTGCAGGAGGCCGCGCGTCTGCTCGACGGCAGGACAGTGAGCGGCAATTGTCAGCTGTGGATTTTCACCTCCCGTGCGGTGAAGGCTCAGGCCCAGGCTGCAGGGATCACTGCGGTTCTTGCGCAGGCCGGGGCGGTGCTCCTGACTGACACCTGTTCGGCGTTCGCGCAGGCCGTGCCGACGGGCACCAAGGTCGCGGCGCTCGATTCGGCGAAGCAGGCGCACTATCTGCCGGCGATTCTTGGCGTGCAGGCCTGGTTCGGATCGACGGCCGACTGCATCAACGCAGCGATCAGCGGTCGATGGAACGGAACGCCACCGTGACCCTTGCCGCAACGATCGTGTTGCGCGGACGCACAGTCTATGGTGGCCGCGCCGAAGGAGAAGCGTTGGTCACGCGCCAGACGATCCCCGGATGGGGAGGTGTCAATCCGGTGCAGGGTGTCATCACCGAGACGCAGCACGAACTGCGAGGCCAGAGCTTCAAGGACAAAGTGCTCGTCTGCCGAGGCGCGAAGGGATCGTCGGGATGGTCGGCGATGTATCACACCGCGCGGCTGGCTGGCACCGCACCGAAGGCGCTCGTGTTCAACGAGATGACAACGAAGATCGCGCTCGGCGCGGTGGTGATGCGGATACCGAGCGTCACCGACCTCGATCGCGATCCGCTCGAGGTCATCGAGACCGGTGATTGGGTCATCGTCGATGGCGATCGCGGGATCGTCGAAGTCGTGAAGCGGGGACGCTGAGATGCGAAGGGCAACCATATTCGTGATTGCTGCACTCGTTTTTCTGCTGGTGTCGGCCGGGCGTGCGCAGGACGTCGACACCGAGCGCATGCGCAGCGCAGCGTCGCGAGCGCTGGCAGCGATCCAGAAGGCACAGGCGCCGTGGTACACGACGAACAAACAGGTGTGCGCTTCCTGCCATCATCAGTATCAGCCCGCTCTCGCATACCGGGCGGCCCGCGAGCACGATGTGCCGTTCGACGAGGCGATCGCGCGCGCCGACACGGTGAAGGCGTTCACGTTTGCCGACATCGATCGCGCCGTGCAGTACACCCATGTCATCGAACCCGCGATGGACGACGCGTACCGGTTGGTGGCAGCCGATGCAGCCGGTGTGAAGGCAAACCTCGGGGCGGCGGTGTACGCACGCCTTCTGATCTCGCGTCAGAACCGCGACGGAGACTGGGATGGATTTCATCAGCGGCCGCCATCGTCGTACAGCAGGGTGACGATGGCCGCGCTGGGACTGCGGGCGGTGCAGCTGTATCACCATCCCAGTCAACAGCAACAGGCCGACGCCGCCGTGACTCGGGCGCGGCAGTTCCTCGAGTCGCACACGCCGAGAGATACCGAAGAGCGCACCTATCAAATGCTCGGACTGCGATGGGCCGGAGCGAGCCGATCGGTCTTGCGCAACCTCGCCACCGCGCTGAAGGCGTTGCAGCGTCAGGACGGTGGATGGAATTCGGTGGCGGGGCGGGAGAGCGATCCGTATTCGACCGCCGAAGCGCTCGTGGGCCTGCACGACGGCGGCGGCGTCGCCTACTTCGATGCCGCGTGGCTGCGTGGCATCGAGTACCTCCTGAAGACGCAAGCCACCGACGGCAGCTGGCACACCGCGACGCGTATCCATCCGCCTGCGCCGGTCAGCCCGCCGTACTTCGACGCAGGGTACCCGGGTGGTCACGACCAGTTCCTGTCGATGCAGGGCGCGAGTTGGGCGGTGATCGCGCTTTCGTACGCCACGGGACCAGGCAAGCGAGTGGCACCTCCTGACCCGGCAGAGACGGAGCCATCGGGGATCGAGTCGTGGGTCGAGCCGATGTTGTTCGGCACGGTGGCCGATGTCACGAAGCTCCTCGCTGGCGGACTCGACCCGAACGCGAAGACGAAGTCCGGCGGCACGACGGCATTGATGATGGCAGCGCCCGATGTCGAGAAGATGCGGCTGCTGATCGATCGGGGCGCCAACGTGAATGCCCGGGCGCAGTCACGATTCTCGGCGCTGATGGTCGCGGCGCAGTATCAGGACGCCGATCCGGCGATCAATCTGTTGCTCGATCACGGTGCGCAAGTGGCGGCTCCGCCGGAAGGCGCACCTGTGTTCGGCGCCAACCCGTTCTTTCTTGCGTCCTATGCCGGCAACGCCAAGAGCCTGAAGCGGCTGTTCGACGCAGGCGGAAAGCTCGATGACGCGATGACGCTCATCGGCACGTCACGCACGACACCGCTGCTCGGCGCGTTCAAGTTCGGCGAGGTCGATGTCGCGAACGCGCTCTTCGGCCTCGGGGCGCCGGTCGACTTCACCGACGGCAACGGCATCACGATGCTGGGCCGATGTGCGCTCAACAACGACGTCGAGATGGCGCGCATGCTGATCGCGCGCGGCGCGAACGTCAACGTGGTCGACAAGCTGGGGATGACGCCGCTGCTGTGGGCGGCCAACATCGACTTCGGCGACGCGGCGATGATCGAGCTGCTCCTGAAATCCGGGGCACGCGCGGACGTGAAGAACACGGACGGTCTCACGCCGCTGGAGCTCGCCCGCAAGTACGGCCACACCAACCTGATTCCTGCCCTCGAAAAAGCCCGATGACGTAGAGGTCCGCTTTCAGGCGGACCGACAGGACGCAGTGTCCGGCTTTGGCCGGCTAAACAGGCGTAGTGTCCGGCTTTAGCCCGGACCCTAAACAGGACGTAGTGTGTTCCGGTGTGAAATTAAAATAATTAATATATAACTTGACTTATTCAATTTTTACGTGTCATGATATGCCAGTAATCAATGACGACCAAAGACTGGCAAACGCTGACCAAGCTCACCGGCGGGGGACATATCGAGATCCAGCGTGTGCGCCTGGTCGAGCAGGACGTCGCGATCGAGGGTCCGTTCGAGCTGCCGCCACTGGCGCAGCTTTCCGGCGACGACCAGATCTTCGTGGCCGCCTTCGTGCGATGCCATGGGTCGATCAAGCAGATGGAGAAGTTCTTCGGGGTGAGCTACCCGACGATCAAGAACCGGCTCAATCGGATCGGGGCGCAGCTGCCGTTCATGGAGGTGGAGCCGGCGCCCGAGCCCGAAACGAAGCGTGCGTCGGCGAGTGAACTGCTCGCGAGGCTCGAACGCGGAGAGATGAGCGCGCGCGAGGTGATCGCCGAGCTCAAGACGCCGAAGGAAGGAGAGCGATCATGAGCGACGAAACCAGGCGGGTGCTCGACCTGCTCGCGCAAGGCAAGTTGACGGTCGACGAAGCCGAGCAGCTGCTCAGCGCGCTCAAGGAACAAACCGCAACCGGCGACGGCGCACCGAAGACGGAGGCGGGTGCAGCTGCGAAGCGACGCTTCATCCGCATTCAGGTCCACAAGCGCGGCACGAGCGGGCAGAAGGACAAGGACGTGAGCATTCGCGTTCCGATCGCGGTCGTGCGTGGCGGCCTGCGCCTCGGCACGATGATCCCCGGCTTCCACGCCAGCATGAACGCGCATCTCCGGGAGCGTGGCGTCGACATCGACCTGTCGAAGATCGATCCCGCGATGATCGAATCGGTGCTCGCGGAGATGGGCGAATTGAACATCGACGTCAATCCGAACGGCGACCAGGTTCGCATCACCTACGAATAAAAGGAGCCGCCATGCAGACTGTGCTCATCACCGGTTGTTCGTCGGGCATCGGCCGGATGGCCGCGCGCCTGTTTGCCGAGCGAGGGTGGAACGTCGCCGCGACCGCCCGCCGGCCAGAGGCGATCGCCGATTTGATGGCGCCAAACGTGGCAATCCTCGCCCTCGATGTCACCGACGAACGGTCCGTCGGCGCGGCGGTGTCGGCGGCTGTAGAACGATTCGGACGCATTGATGTCCTCGTCAACAATGCCGGCTTCGGTGTGTTCGGGCCGCTCGAGGCGATCAGCCGGGCGGATCTGACACGTGAATTCGACGTCAACGTCCTCGGTCTCGCGGCGGTCATTCGTCACGTGTTGCCGGTGATGCGCCAGCAGCGCAGCGGGACGATCGTCAACATCTCGTCGATCGGCGGTCGCCTCACGAGTCCGTTGTGTTCCGCGTACTACGCGACGAAGTTCGCAGTCGAGGGTTTATCCGATTCGCTCGCATATGAGCTGAAGGGGCACGGCATCCGGGTGAAGCTGGTCGAGCCTGCACATTTCAAGACCGATTTCATCAGCCGATCGTTGACCTGGGCATCACATGAGGCCTACGAACCGCAGGCGGGCAACATGCGGGCGTGGATCGAGCGTGGCGATCGGCACGCGTCAAGCGCGGAGCCGGTTGCGGAAGCCATCTATCGGGCCGCTCTCGATCAATCTTCGCGGCTTCGCTATCCCGTGAAGGGCCGCCTGATGCTCGCGATGCATGCGCTGCTTCCGCAAACGCTCTGGCGCGGAATGATGTCGGCGGCATTGACGCGGAGGCCGAAGACAGCCTAGTTCAGTCGCCGTAGAGCGCAGGCTTCCGCCTTCGCCAGGCTCCGGCGGACCAGTCAGCCTGCGAGGACGCGGGGCCTGAAGGCCCCGCTCTAAGACTGTTCAGTCTCTTCGATCGAGATTTCCACTCAATCGCTGCTGTAACGCCGAGAGATCGATCGCGTGCACGGGGTTCGTCCCTGCGAGATCGAGTGCGTGCGCAGCGGCTGCGCCCATCGCAATACAGGGCCCCATCACGCGGATCGCCGACAGTGCGGCGACGTCGGCATCGACGCAGCGGCCGGCCGCGACGATGTTGTCGGCGTCGCGCGGAATCATGCACGAGAGCGGGATGTAGTAGACGTGATCGGGTGCGAACTTCTCCCAATGCACCAGATCAGGGGCATTGTGCAGTTCGACCCACCACGCGCAGCGCGCCGCGGCATCGGCGGGCCGTGCTCCCGAGCGGATCTCGTCGAGCGTCAGCTGACGGCGACCGACGATCCAGCGCGTCTGCCTCAGCCCCGGGTTGCCATAGACGCGCACCTGCGCGTTTCGGAAGATGTCGGGAAACTCCGCGCGCAGGAACCGGATCACATTGTCCGCCTGACGACGGCCCTCGAACACCATCTGCGCGCCCGCCATCGGATTCAGCGGCGTCTCGAAGTGCGTGACGTTGGCGAGCATGATGTTCTTGCCGGGGAAGTGCATCAGGAACCCGTCGTGACGCACGAGCCCGTAGGCGTCGCCCCGCTCGGCGAGCCGTTGATGCACATCGGCGATGACCAGGCTGTTCACCGTCTCGGTGTCGTATCCCTCGATCAGGAAATTCAGCGAGCCGAAGACGGCCGCGTCAGGCTCACGCATCTCGAGGCCGGCTTCATAGGTCACGCTTGCATCGCCTGATGCATCGACGTACCCGTTGGCGGCGACGCGCGCGTTGCCGAACCGCGTGGCGAAGTCGATGTGCCGCACCCGTTTCTGTTCGATGGTGACATCGATCAGCACCGCGCCGACGAGCGCACGAATGCCCGCTGCCTCGACCTGACGCTCGATCCACCGCGCCAGCCGCACCTCGTCGTACTGAAAGGTGATCGTCCCGGTCATGGAGACGCGGCGATTGATGGCGCCTTCAGCCGTCAGATCGGTGATGAGGTCGTCTGCGATCCCGTGCGTGATCTGGTATGGGCGCTGCCCATGGGTGTAGAGACCGATGATCGTCCCGATGATCGACCCGATCGCCTGGCCGCCGAGCGCGGGCGCGGCATCGACGAGCACGACCGAGCGGCCAAGCCGCGCGGCCTCGAGTGCGGCGGAGACCCCTGCAATGCCCGCGCCGACCACGCACACGTCCGTGGTGATGCTGGCCGGCGCGCTCCGCGGTGGACGACGTACCACGCGCGTCGTCGTGGCTGGTGCCATGGGTTCATACGTTAGCCCAGGTTTGCGATTCGGCGTAGAGCGGGGGCTTCCGCCCCTCGGGCGAACCGACGCGCAGGCTTTCATTTCGCCGTAGAGCGCAGTCTCGCCGTAGCCTCGGCGGAGGCGGAAAATCGCACGAGCCCGGGAACGCGGCAATCCTGAAGAAGAATTCAGTAAGTCTTCAGGCCAGCCGGGACCGTTGCTGCGTACGATCTGGTCGTGCGTACGGCGTACTGGCTTCTCCTGGCGACCGGCGCGGTCGCAATCACCGCGACCGTCCTCAATCAGCGCTCGTCGGGAACCACGTCAGCGACCGCCGCGAAGGTCGCTATCGAGGGCACCCCGGTCGGGACCGTGAGGGAGATCATGAAGGGGATGGTCGATCCCAATGCGGAGATCGTCTGGGGTGCGGTTGGTGTCGTGCACGAGAAGACCGGCACGACCGAAAAGGAGCCGCGGTCCGAGGAGGAATGGACCGTCATCGAGAACGGCGCGATGGCGCTGGCGGAAGTCGCCAATCTGCTGAAGATGCCGGGGCGTCTGATCGCGCGCCCTGAAGAAGCCGGCACGATGCGATGGCCGGAAGCCACGATGACCCCGGTTCAGATCGAAGAACGGCTCGCGAACAACCGGGTGTCGTGGGACAAGTCGGCGACCGCGCTTCAGGCGGCGGCGATGAAGGCCTTTGCCGCAGCCAGGGCGCACGACAAGGACGCCGTCTTCAACGTCGGCGAAGAGATCGACAACGCCTGCGAGAGCTGTCACATCGTGTACTGGTATCCAGTGGACGGAACAGCGAACGCCCCGCCTTCACGCGAAGCGCCTCGGCGGGTCTCGCCGTAGCCCAAGGCGGAGGCGGACGACCCTCATCCTTCCTGACGAAGAATTAATCAAGTCTTCAGGTGAACTGTCGCGCCGCGTACGTACGATGTCGCGTGTGAACCGGGCTCTGATTCCTGATTCCTGATTCCTTCTGGAGTATCCATGCGAACGGTCTATTCGTCCCTGCTCGTTGTGAGCGCCCTCGTCTTCGCAGCGTGTGATACCAACAAGAGTGCATCTGCGGGCACGGCGACGACGGTTGCATCGTCTGCAGTGACGCCGGTCGGTACGGTCAAGGAAATCATGAAGGGCATCGTCGATCCCAGCTCGAAGGAGATCTGGAATTCGGTGGGAACCGAATCGGGACCGAAAGGTCTGATCGAGCGGTCGCCGAAGAATGACGAGGAGTGGGCCAAGATCGAGAGCGATGCACTGCTGCTCGCCGAAGTGGCGAATCTCCTGAAGATGCCGGGTCGCCACGTCGCGCTCCCCGAACAAGCCAATCTGAAGAGTCAGCCCGACGCGCCGGAGCTGACACCGGTTCAAATCGAAGAGAAGATCGCGAAGGACCGCGCGGCGTGGGAAAAGAAGGCTGACGCGTTGCAAGCGACCGCACTGAAAACGAGAGCAGCTGCCAAGGCCCACGACAAGGACGCGTTGCTCAATGTCGGCGAAGAGGTCGACAACGCGTGCGAAAGCTGCCATCTGGTGTACTGGTATCCCGACGAGAAGAGACCAGGCGCGCCGGGTGCCGACGCCGCGCCGGGCAAGTCCGACGCCCCGCCCAAGAAATAGCGCTCAGCCCGTTATGCGGGCTCGAACGAGAATGCGGTGCTCGTTGTGCCCCGCATAACGGGCTAGGCGCGCAAAGCGCGCGCCAAGAGACACTGGCGACCAGCAAGGGGTGAGCCCGGATATCAAGGGCGAAGCGATTGCTGGTTATACTTGTCGCGCTCGAGGAGGGCGTGATGAGAACGTGGCTTCGTGGTTCGTGTGCGGGCGTGGCGCTTGGCGGCGCGCTCATTCTGACGGCTGGACGTCCGGTCGCTCAGCAGCAGCCGCAGGGGCCGCAGTCCACGTCGACATGTCAGCCCGCGACGCCTGCGCGCGGCGCGGCACCGGCCGGTCGCGCGGGCGAGGCTCCTCCGGGACGCGGGGCCGGGCAAGCTCCGGCGGGCCGCGGTGCTGCTGCGCGAGCAGGTGGAGGAGGCGGCACGCCGCCGCCGATTCCGTGGGCAGCCCCGCCCCTCCCCGACGGCCCGATCGCGATTCAATCGGCAGTACCCGCGCATCGCAATCTGCGGCTCGTCGTCACCAAAGGCCTGACGCATCCATGGGGCATGGCGTTTCTGCCCGATGGCAACATCCTGATCACCGAGCGGCCTGGCTGCTTGCGCATCGTGCGCAACGGCGTGCTCGATCCCAAGCTCGTCGCCGGTCTTCCGCCGATTTCGGCGCAGGGGCTTTCCGGGTTGATGGACATCGCGCTCCATCCGCGCTTCGCCGAAAACAAGTTCGTCTACCTCACGTATCACAAGCCCAATCCCGCCGCGGCTGGAGCCACCGGGTTCGGCCCTGGCGCTCCACCTGCGCGACTGGCGACGCTTGCGCGGGGCACGTGGGATGGCAACGCAATCACCAACGTCAAAGAGCTCTTCGTCGCCGACGTGACGACCGAAGCATCGCGGATCGTCTTCGGGCGCGACGGCATGATCTACATGAGCCTCGGCCGCTCGACTGAAGGCGCGAACGCGCCGTCGCAGGATCCGAACAACTACGGCGGCAAGCTCCTGCGATTGCGCGACGACGGTACTGTCCCGCCTGACAACCCGTTCGTCGGGAAGGCGGGATACAGGCCGGAGATCTACACGCTCGGCCATCGCAATCAGCTTGGTCTCGCCGTCAATCCGGAGACCGGACAGATCTGGGCCAGCGAGCAGGGACCCAACGGTGGCGACGAGGTGAACATCATCCAGGCAGGGAAGAACTACGGATGGCCCGTGATCAGCCAGGGCCGCAGCTATCCGGGCCCGCGCGTCTCCGATCAACCGGTGCACGAGGGCATGGAGCAGCCGCATGTCGTGTGGATTCCATCGATCGCGCTCTCGGGCATGACCTTCTACACCGGCGACAAGTTCCCTGGCTGGAAAGGGAATCTGTTCGTCGGCGGACTGCGTCAGGGCGAAGTGCCCCGAACCGGTCAGCTGCAGCGCATCGAGTTCAACACCAAATGGGAAGAAGTGCGGCGCGAACCGATGCTGCGCGAGCTCGGTCAGCGCATTCGCGACGTGCGGCAGGGTCCTGACGGATACGTGTACGTTCTGACCGAAGAGAACGACGCTGCGCTCATTCGCATCGAGCCGGTCGAATCGGCATCATCGAGATGACTGTTGATCGTATCCAGTCGATCGCAGGAACCAACGCGAAGGTTGACGACGAATCCGCTCGCCGCGTCCACGGTGCGGCCAGCCGCGACTCACGAAGGGTGTACCAGTAACATGCAATTAGCAGATCGGATGACGCGGATCGGAATCGAGTCCGCGTTCGAAGTGCTGCAGCGCGCCCGAGCGCTCGAGGCACAGGGGAAGAACATCATTCACCTCGAGATCGGGCAGCCGGACTTTCCGACGCCCGCGCACATCAAAGAGGCCGCCAAGCGCGCGCTCGACGAGGGCTGGACCGGGTACGGTCCGACGCCAGGCTTCCCGGACTTCCGGGAGGCGATTGCGCACTACATCTCGACCTCGCGCGGCATCAAGGTCTCGGGGCAGAACGTGGTCGTCGTCCCGGGCGGCAAGCCGATCATGTTCTTCGCCATGATGGCCGTCGTCGAACCTGGCGACGAAGTCATCTATCCGAACCCGGGGTTCCCCATCTACGAGTCGGTGATCAACTTCCTCGGCGCCACACCGGTACCAATTCCCCTCGTCGAGAAGCGGGGCTTCTCGTTCGACCTCGACGTATTCGAGTCGAAGCTTTCGTCGCGCACCAAGATGGTGGTGCTGAACTCGCCGGCGAATCCGACCGGCGGCGTCATCCCGCGCGAGGATTTGAAGCGCATTGCGGATCTGCTTCGCAGCCGTGACGTGCTGGTGCTCAGCGACGAGATCTACTCGCGCATCAATTACGGCGTGCAGCCTTCGTCGATTACCCAGTTCGACGGGATGCTCGAGAAGACGATCATCCTCGACGGCTTCTCGAAGACCTACTCGATGACCGGCTGGCGCCTCGGCTACGGGGTGATGCCGTTGTGGCTCGTCGACGCGGTCGACAAGCTGATGGTCAATTCCAATTCCTGCACGGCGAGCTTCACCCAGCGGGCGGGCCTCGCGGCGCTGCAGGGACCTCAGGATGCCGTCGATCAGATGGTCGCCGAGTTCCGTCGTCGGCGCGATGCGATCGTCAAGGGGCTGAATCAGATCCCCGGCTTCAGCTGCACGGTGCCCGACGGCGCGTTCTACGTGTTCCCGAACATCAAGGGGACGGGGATCTCGAGCCGTGACCTGGCGAACATGCTTCTCAACGATGCCGGCGTGGCGTGCTTGAGCGGCACCGCGTTCGGCAGTTACGGCGACGGCTACATGCGATTCAGCTACGCCAATTCGCTCGAGAACATCGAAGAGGCGCTCAGTCGCATCCGCGCCCAGTCGGAGCGCTGGGCAACCGCCGCTGCGCGTACGTAGAGGCCGGATTTAGCCGGCCTTGTGGGCCGCCTGAAGGCGGCCCCGTACTGGGTCGCCCCCGTTTGCTGGTCCAATCGAGTTTTTGACAATTCGACTCAATATTGGCTGGGCAGAGCGACGGAATGGCGATCACGATCGAATTTGCGGCGCCTCACGAGTCGTTGCGCGCGCGACATTTGAACTGACCGCTTGCAGCTGAACGCGGGCGGGAGACCGCATGGGGAACAGCGAAGCAAAGGCGCGTCAGCGGTTGGAGTTCCTTGCCATTTGACCTTGAGATTCCCGCTGAAGTGATTTTGTCGCCAATTTCAGTGCCCGGCCAGGCTGGCAAGGCCTTCGAGATTGTGTACGAGTCGAGTGCCGAAGCCGAAGTTGCCTTTCTCGTCTTTGTAGACGTACGTGGCTACCTCTCGGGCATCGATGTGACACGTGGTGACGGTAACCATGCATCACTTCCAGACGACGTGCTGCTAGGGAGTGTGCTCTATGCCCGCGAACGAGGCATGCGATCTGACGACGACGGGTCCGGCTAACGCCGGACTACAATCTGCCGGCAGCGAGGAAACTCTTAGGTTCGGAAGCGAGTTGCACATCGAGCGGGTGGCGCCGGGTGGGGCATCCCCGCCCGCCGCGCAGGCGCCTTCTCCGTGATCGGGCTCTTGGTACCCGTGACAGTTCTCTTGGCGCCGAGGACGGGCGGGGAAACCCGGCGACAGGACCCGCGAGAAGAAACGGTCATTGACGAACCTAGGTACGGTCCGGCTGAAGCCGGACACTATGTCTGCTGGTCCGCCTGAAGGCGGACCCTACGACTGCCTAATTCGTCCGCGCTGACTGGCGGAGCAGTGCCATCACTTCTTCGGACTCCTTCGGCACGCCCGCGCTCAGGATCTCCGTGCCGGTCGGCGTGACGAGCACGCTGTCCTCGATGCGAATGTGAAGTCCCGGCAGATCGATGATCGGCTCGATCGCCAGCACCATGCCCGCCTCGAACGGCAGATTCCAGTCGCCGACATCGTGCACCGACAGGCCGACGTAGTGCCCGGTGTACGCATAGCGTGGATCGAAGCCGTGCTTCTTGTAGATGCCTTCGGCGATCGCTTGCACCGTGTCGCGGGTCACGCCCGGTTTGATCGCAGCGATGATCGCCTTCTGCGCTTCGAGCACGCACTCGTACGCCTTCAACTGCGTGTCGGTAAAGCGGCCTGACACCGGCCAGGTTCTGGTGATGTCCATCGTCAGATAATCGAGCGAGCCGGCGTAGTCCATCACGACCAGTTCGCCCGCCTTCATCTGCCGGCCGTTGTCCTCGTAGTGCCATTGATTGCCCATCGGTCCCGAACCGACGATGGCGGGGTAGGCGTCACCCTGGAATCCGTGCTTCACCAGCCAGTATTTGGCTTCGGCTTCGAGCTCGTACTCGTACTTGCCCGCGCCCGTGGCCTGCATGGCACGCTTGAGCGCCTCGGCGCTGATCTTTCCGTTGTATTTGAGGATTTCGATCTCGCGCGGCGACTTGATCGTGCGCAGGCGATCGAGCTGTGGCGAGACGTCCTTCATCTCGTAGTACGGGAAGTGTCCGCGCAGCGCGGTGACGCGAGCGGCATCTTCAGTGGGATGCTGCGCGAACGGGTTGATCAGACGACGGGCGGTCTGGATCGCCATGTCGATCCGCCCTTCGTTCACGTAGTCGCGCTCGGACAAGCGTGTCCACAGAACCTGCTCTCCCGATACGATCCGACGACGGGCGAGGAACTCCTCGAGCTCGGAGAGCGGCTGCACCGTCGCGAATCCGTACTTCTTCGCGGCGTCCGCTTCCTCGAGCCAGTTTCCCCCTTCATATCGAATCTCTCGCGCGGTCAGCTTCGGGAGAAACAGATAGGACGCGCCTGACGGCGCATCCATCACGAGCGCAGCGTTCAAGGCTTCGGTGCCGGTGAGATAGAAGAAGTCGTTGTCCTGGCGGAAGCGTGCTCCCGGCGTCGGCCCTGACGCGCCAAACATCAGCACCATGCCGCTTCCGAGTGACTTGGCCAGCTTCTGCCGGCGGGCCGTGAACTCCTCAGCCGGATAGCCCATGCGCTCCGCCGACGGAATGGCGCTCCAGAGGCCGACGATCATCGTCAACAATACGAGGATTTTCATCAGCGAAGCGTTACGCATAGCCACTCCTCTTCCTCGCCTCGATGTTCGACCGTGAGAGGCGCGAACGCTCGAAGCACGGCGGATTCCTGCACCGTCAGAAACCCACTCAGGATCAGTCGGCCGCCCGGTTTCGTCAAATGCTGCAGTTCGGCGGCCGCAGACACGAGCAGTCCGCCCGTCAGATTCGCGAGGACGACATCGGAGCCGGTCCGGCTGAAGCCGGACACTACGTATGTACGCAGATCGCCGACTTCGAGACTGACGCTCGCATGGGGATTGAGCTCGCGGTTGTCACGCGCCGCCGCGATCGCGTCTTCATCGTCGTCGATGCCAACAACCGGAGTGGCGCCCAGGAAGCTCGCCGCGATCGCGAGTACCCCGGAACCGGTCCCCACATCCATGACCGAACGACCGTGCAGATCGAGATGTTGAAGGGCATCGAGGCAGAGGCGGGTCGTCGCGTGATGCCCGGTGCCGAAACCCATCGACGGTCGAATCACAATCATCACGTCGTCGGTGTGCCGGCGCCGGGGTACGTCCCACGGCGGTGCGACGACGATCTTTCCGATTCGAACGGCACGGAGCGCAGCCTGCGATCGGGCGGCCCAGTCTTCGTCCGGGACATCGATACGCTCGAATGCGAGCTCCGCGAAGTCGTCGCGAAGCGCCTCGGCGGTGCGGTCGCGTTCGGCCGCGGTGTGAAAGAAGATGCGCCACCGGTCGGCGGCTTCGTCGATCGCGGTGACGTCGTAGTCCGCGAGCGCTGCCTGAAAAAGTTCGAGGCGGTCGAACGCGGCGCCGATGACGACATCGAGCGCCGGCCAGGTACGGCTACCCAAAAATATCTTTGACCCGATCCAGGAGACCCTTGTCTTCGTGGTCGCCGACCGGCGTCGGCTCGAAGTGCTCTTTCGGGAGCGTTTCAGCGAGCTGCTCGAGCAGCTTCTTCTGATCTTTTGTCAGCTTCCTCGGCGTCGCCACTTTCACCGTGACCAGCAGATCGCCGCGTCCACGCCCGGAGACGTCGGGCATCCCCTGCCCGCGGATCCGGAACGTCGATCCGCTCTGCGTGCCCGATGGGACTGTGAACGGCTCCCTGCCGTCGAGGGTGGGGACGAGGATTTCGCCGCCGAGCGCGAGCGTCGTGAAGTTGATCGGGATCTCGCAGTAGAGATCGTTGCCGTCACGCTGGAAGAACGGGTGCTCCTGAACGTGAATCACTACGTAGAGATCGCCGGACGGGCCGCCGCCGGGGCCTGCCTCGCCCTCCGACGACAGGCGAAGCCGCTGGCCGGTCGCGATGCCCGCCGGAATCCGCACGCTGAGTTTCTTTTCCTGCTGAACGCGGCCGGCGCCGCGACAGGTCTGACACGGCTTCGTGATGACCGAGCCCGAACCACGGCACTGCCCGCACGTTCGCGCGACGGTGAAGAATCCCTGCTGATATCGAAGCTGCCCGCGTCCGTGGCATTGAGGACAGGTCGTCGGCGATGAACCGGCCGCGGCGCCACTTCCTCCGCAGGTCTGACACGTCTCCTGCCGTGGAATCTGGATCGATGCCTCAGCGCCTTTGGCCGCCTCCTCGAACGAGATCTCGAGGTCGTAGCGCAGGTCCGCGCCGCGCTGCGGCCCGCTTCGCCGCCGTCCTCCTCCGCCGAAGACATCGCCAAAGCCGAAGATGTCTCCGAGCCCGCCGAGGATGTCTTCGAACCCGGTGAAGGCGCTCGGATCGAAACCGCCGGTTGCGGCGCCGCCGAGACCGGCGTGCCCGAAGCGGTCGTACATGTGCCGCTTGTCGGTATCGACCAGGACCGAGTAGGCCTCGGCCGCTTCCTTGAAGCTTTCTTCCGCAGTGGTGTCGCCGGGATTGCGATCCGGGTGGTACTTGAGCGCGAGCCGGCGGTACGCGCTCTTGATCTCCTGGTCGGACGCCGTGCGGACGACGCCGAGCACTTCGTAATAATCTCGTTTGGTCACGCGGGCTTCGCCACCTTGACCATTGAGGCACGAAGCAGGCGGTCACCGAGCAGATAGCCTCGCTGCAGTTCCTCCATGATTTCGCCCTCGCGATGCTCGGCGCTGACTTCGTGAATGACGGCCTGATGGAAATTCGGATCGAAGTCGGTGCCGAGTGCCTCGATGGGTTTGACGCCGCGTTTGCGCAGCATGTCGAGCATCTGTTTGAGGATCAACTCCACACCTTTGCGAAGCGGGTCGGACTCGCTGGCCGCCGCGAGCGCGCGTTCGAGGTTGTCGACGATCGGCAGCATCTCGGAGATGATGTCGGCGGCGGTGTACTCGGCCAGATCGCGGCGCTCGCGATCGACGCGCTTGCGGTAGTTGTCGAATTCAGCGGCGGTACGCAGCAGCCGATCCTGGAGCGCGTCCTTCTCGCGGCGCAGTTCGTCCTGCGGGTCGGGTTGCGATTCGCCCTGGGCAGACTCTGCCTGCTGCGGATCCTGTTGGTCTACTGTTTCAGCCATGCCCTTCAATGCACGTCGCGGAGAACGCGAGCGACCGCCTGGGTCGTCGTGTCCACCAGCGTAATGGCCCTGGAGTAGTGCATGCGCGTCGGTCCAATCACACCGACCGTGCGCGTCGTCCGCCCATCGATCGCCGTGCAGGCGATCAGGCTGAAACGCCGCAGATCGGGCGCCGCATGCTCGGTCCCAATGACGACCGTGAGACCAGGACCGTCGATGTATTCATTGAGCAGATATACGAGCCGCTCCTTCTCCTCCATCATGTTCAGGAGAGCTCGCAAGGTCTCGAACGAGACCTGTTCGTGCGCATCGCCTTCGAGCAGCGACGCGGCGCCTTCGACGTGGAACGTCTGCTGCTTCGGGAGCTCCTCGAGCGTGAATCGCGCCAGTCGCAGCGCACGCGCGAGCAGCTGGTCGTAAAGCGTCCGTTCCTGCTCGAGTCGTGCCAGCACCGCCTGACGGACGTCGAGCAGCGGCAGTCCGGCAAACTCCGTGTTCAGGTAGTTGGCGGCCTGCACCAGGTCGTCGTGCCGGAGGTCCTCTCCAGTGTTGACGACCTTCTGAGTCACCTGATTCCCGTGAGAGACCACGACCACCAGCACGCGCGGTCCGCCCAGAGGAACGAACTCGATACGCTGCAGGATCGCTTCGTCGGTCTCGGCGAGCGCGAAGCCGACATGCCCCGCAGCCTTGGAGACGACATGTGACACGGTCGCGAGCAGATGATCCATCAGCGGCGACTGGCCGGCGTGCTGACGGAGCAGCACCTCGACGTCGACCGTGGTCCGCGCTGATCGTCGGCTCTGCAACAACAAATCGACGAACACGCGATACCCGCGGTCCGTCGGAACGCGTCCCGCCGATGTATGAGGCTGATGGATGTACCCACCCTCATCGAGTTGCACCAGCAGGTTGCGCACCGTGGCCGATGACACACCAAGCCCGCTCTTTCGGGCGAGCACCTGCGACGACACCGGCTCGCCGGTCTCGATGTATTCACGCACGAGCGTCGCCAGCAGGCGATGCGAACGTTGCGAGAGTTGGTAGGAACCCATTGTGAGGACAGCGCTTAGCCAGGCCCGCCCGATGGGACGGGCCCCCACCAATCGATTATAACGTCGATTTGCTGAGCGCCCCTTCCCAGCGCATGCTGACGGCAGCGACGTTCGGCTCGGCAATCTTGCCGTGTTTGGCCGCGATCAGCTCGGCGACGATGCTGACCGCGATTTCCTGCGGGGTAATCGCACCGATGTCCAGTCCTATCGGCGCGTGCACGCCGCGCAGTGCGTCGGCGGGGACGCCTTCTTCCCGGAGCGCGTCGAAAATGCGCTTGACCTTGGCCTTGCTCCCGATGAGGCCGAGATACCGCAGAGGATGAGCGGTCAGCGCGCGAAGGGCATCGAGATCGTGGGTATGGCCGCGGGTCACGATGACGGCGTATGCGGTGGCTGGCAGCGCGTTCGTCGCGAGCCAGTTCGGGATGTCTTCGACAATCACATCGATGCCGTCGCCGAAGCGCTCGGCGTTGGCGAACTTCTCTCGATCGTCGACCACGTGCACCCGAAATCCGACTTCGCGCGCCATCCTCGCGACGAAATAGCCGACATGCCCGGCACCGAAGACGTACACGTCCGGCGATGCCTCGACCGGCTCGATGAACACTTCCATCTGCCCCCCACACACGAGCCCGGTCTCCTGAGCGAAGTCGTCGTTGAGCTCGTACTTCACGTTGAGCGGACGGCGAACCTTGATGGCCTCGCGCGCTTTCCAGAAGGCATCGTTCTCGTAGCAGCCGCCCCCGATCGTTCCCACAGTTCGGCCGTCGGGGAAGACGAGCATCTTTGCGCCGACGCGCTGCGGTGTCGACCCTGTCGCCGCCACGATCGTCACGAGCGCGACCTCTTCACCACGCGCGAGGGCGTCGGCCAGCGCCGCGAAAACCTCTTGGTTCACAGGTCAATTATAGAGCGGTGGAAGATGATGTCCTTCATCGCCTGGGCTTCCAACTTCCACACGGAACTTCCACACGAAGCGAAGGGAGTCTTTTCACGCGGAGGAAACGGGGGAAACGGAGTTTTTTTGAATTCTTATCCTCCGTTGTCTCCGTTTCCTCCGTGTAGAAAAACTCCGTTCGCGCCGTGTTGACAGGCAGTTACCAGCGGTACGGACGCGATTGGCGGGCGGACGAAATGGCGGCGATGGCTGCGAGGACCAAGGTGCCGAGCACCGCTTTCCCGAGCCAGGATCCTCGATAGTTTCGATAGGCCGAGAACACCCTGACGCCCAGCACGACGGCCAGCCCTGCGATCAGGATCTGAAGCAGGCCGTACCGTCTCGACCGGCCCCAGGGTCCGCGGAGGGTCGCATGCGGACGGGGAGCCGGATCCCATCGGTAGTCAGTCCAATTGATGAAGTCGTTGAAGGGACTCCGACGGTATCTGTGGCGGAACATCCGGTGTAGTCGACGGATTACGCCCCGACGAAGTTCAGACGATCAATGATGCAGATCGCATATCTCGACCGGTTCGGTCCCCACGAGGAACGATTCGGTGAATTTTCGCGGACAGGTCGGCGAGGCGAGCTTGCCGTTCTCCGCGTCGATCTCGACGAACGTGATCCCTTCGGGGACCTCGAATTCGCGGCTGCCGCGTCCCGCCGTCGCCGCCTTCATGAAGTCGGTCCAGATGGGTAGCGCGGCCTGCGCTCCGCTCAACCCCACGGGTTGATTGTCGTCAAACCCGACCCACACGACCGTCAGAAGCTCCGGCGTGAACCCGACGAACCAGGCATCGCGCAAATCGTTCGTCGTGCCGCTTTTGCCAGCCGCGTCGGCCGAGAAGCCGGCCGCCCGCGCCGGTGCGCCCGTTCCTTCGTTGAGGACGCTGCGCATCATGTTGGTGACCAGGAACGTGGTGTCCGGCCTGGCGACGCGTTTCAACTTGGGTGGCGCAGGCTTGATCGTGTGCCCGCCCTCCTGGACGTGATCGATCGCCTCGAGCGGTCGCACCGATCCGTCGTTCATGAAGATCGTGTACGCCTGCGCGACTTCGGCCGGTGTCAGTTCGAAGACGCCCAACGTGATCGCGGGGTAGCCCTTGGGCGGTGTGCCGACACCGACCTTCTTCCAGAATGCAGCCACCTTGTCGAAGCCCACGCGTGCGCCGACATGAATGGTTCCGAGGTTGCGCGACATGGCGAGGGCGCGACGCAGCGTGATCTCGCCGTCGTAGTCGTCGTAGTTCTTGGGCTCCCACGTCATGTCGTCGAAGGTGAACACCTCCGGCTCGTCCGACGTGATCGATGCGGGCGTGAGATCGGTCAGCCCTTCTGCCGCGGCGTACTCGAACGCCGCGAGGAAGACAAAGGGTTTGAAGACGGAGCCGGGCTGCCGCCGCGCGTCCATCACGCGGTTGTACTGAGACTGGTTGTACGAACGGCCCCCGACCAGGGCGAGCACTTCGCCCGTTCGAGGATCGATCGCGAGCAGCGCCCCCTGTGCTTTCTCCTGTATCTTGCGCCGCCGCTTCGACAACATATCGTCGACCTTGTCGAGCCCGGTGCGCATCGCATCGAGGGCAGCGCGCTGCAGGTTGAGATCGAGCGTGGTGTAGACGTCGACCGCGCCGGGCTGCGACGTGACGCCAGGAAAGCGCGCCGCGATCTGCTCGCCGACCATGTCGACGAAATAGGGCGCCTCGTTGTCCACACCGCGCTGCAGCACCTGCAGCGGCTCGCGGATCGCGCGCTCGGTCTCGCTTTCAGTGATGTACTTCTCGCCTTCCATCGCGCGCAGTACGACGTTGCGCCGCTCGACCGCGCGTTTCGGGTTGCCGAAGGGCGACCGTGACGCCGGACTCTGAATGACGCCGGCAATGACCGCTGCCTCGCTCAGGCTCAGGTTCGCGACATCCTTCCCGAAGAAGATCCGCGACGCTTCGGCGACGCCGTGGATCGCAAACGATCCGCGCTGACCGAGGTAGACGTCGTTGAGGTACAGCTCGAGGATTTCCTCCTTCGACGCGCGGCGCTCGAGTACCAGCGACATCAGCGCTTCTTTGATCTTGCGGCCGTAGGACCAGGTGTTGTTCTGCAGCTCCTCGTTGAACTCGTCGGCGAGGAAGAACATGCGTGCGAGCTGCTGCGTGATCGTGCTGCCGCCGGTCGGCCGGCCCCGCCCGAAGAGATTCGAGATCGCCACGCCGACTGTGCGGAACGGGTTGATGCCGACGTGCGAATAGAAACTCTGGTCTTCGATCGAAAGGACCGCCTCCTGCATCCGTTTGGGAATCGTGGCGAGCGGCACATGACGACGCTTCTCGCGCGCGCCCGAGGCCATGAGCGCCGTCAGCAGAGGCGGGTCCAATTTCACGCCGTCCACTCGAGTCTTGCCGGCCTCGATCGCCTGAATGCCGCGGGGGGCGGCTTTCCCCTTGGGCGCCAGTTTGGGGAACGTCAGACGGATCGCCTTTCCGGCCTGCTCGCCGGCGCGCGGCATCAGCGTGACGGTGTTGCCCGCGACGGCGAACTCGCCGCCCTGTTGCGCCGTTGCGCGTTCGGCATACCCGAGATCGTTCAACCGGACGACGAGATCCTGTTGAGAGAGGGACTGGTTGCGCCGGAATTCGACCGGCCGGGCGTACACGCGGGGAAGGGTCCGCTCGCGCTCGCCGTGCAGCCGTTCGTCGATCATGCGGGAGAACGAGACCCACACATACGAAAGCGTGATCGCAACCACAATACCGACAGCCGCGAGGGTGAAGACGGCGTAGCGGATCAGACGCGATCGAGCCAGCGTTCCGGGGAGCATCAGCCGTACGGTCCCAGTGGACTGTCTGAGGCGGGCGCCGGGGGAAGGCTTACGTTGTGGGAACACTGGTCATGAAGCGTCGTCTTCAGATAGCGACGACCGAATGGGTGCCCGCGTCGAGGGGAAGGTCACGGCTCAATCGATCGACGAGTGCGGGACCGTACTTGTTGAGAAAATACACGAAACTGACGACACGCTCCTGGGACTCGCCACCGGGGAACGACTGACTCCTGGCATGACGAAACTGGCGGCGCAGGGTGTCATCCTTGCGCTTGGCCGCCTGGATGATCTTGCCGTTCAGCTTTTTGAGGTCGTCCTGCATCCGTCCCAGCGTCGATCGCGTTGCCCCTTCGAGCGTCGGATCGATGACCTGCACGTCCTGCGCCAGACGGTCCATCCGTTGCTGAATCGCGTGCGTCGCCTCGGCGAGCGCGGCATCCACCGACGGCGGCAGCTGCGCCTCGAGCACCTCGTTCAACACCGCTTCGTCCTGTGCCCGCAACGACTCCATCTGAATGTCGTATCGGCCGAGGAAGCGCATTGCATTGGTGTCGAGTATCGTCGCCGACGCCCGCGGCTGCACGAGGGGCATCGGCACCGAAAATGCCTCGTAGACGTTCCGTAACTGGGCGAGATAGGCCAGCTCGTTCGGCCCCGCGACGTAGCACGCCGTGGGAAAAAGCGTGTCCTGTACCAAGGGGCGCATCAGTACGTTCGGGCTGAATGCTTCCGGGGTTTCCTTGATGTGATCGATCAGTGCCGACGCCGCCAGCACCTCGTCTCCAACCTGGAACCCTTGCGGATGCACCTTGATCCCCTGACGTCCGCCGTTCAAGTGAAAGAGCGCCGTGCTGTCTTCCTGGGGGCTGACCTGCGCGTGATAGTCGCGTGCCTCGAGCGCCCTCCCCGCCTCCGCAGCCAGCCGGGACGTCCGCCCGGGATGCGCAATCTCCTGCGCGAAGAGCTGCGCAACGAGCGGCTTGGCATCCCGGTCCGACGAATCGAAGACCACCAGGCCCAGCGGGGCGAGCAGCTGCTCGATCCAGTGGCCGAAGGCATCGACCATCCCGATCCCGGGAGAGTACGCCTTTCGAAGCCCGTCGAGGAGCGCGGGCGTGAACTCGGTCGCGGGCAGCGCTGATTCGAGAGCATTGAGGGCAGTGGTGATCGAATTGTCCAGACGCACTCCCGCCACGGGACCGTTGTGGGCGCCGTGAGGATCGCCGGCGGCGATCGACACGAGTGTCAGCTCTGCGTCGAGCACCTGGCACGACTTGACCTCGTTCCAGTCATGGTCCTCGGCATCGATCCAGAAGATCGGCACCGCGGGCACATGATGCTCGGCTCGCACCCGTTCGGCGAGGCGAATCGCGGTGAGCGCCTTCAGCAGGGTATACAGCGGTCCGCCGAACAGTCCCGCCTGCTGTCCAGTGACGATCGCGACCGAACGTGGATCACCGAGCTCGCTCGTCGCGTCGACTGCGCGCGTATGCGCGCCGCGTGTCCGCTGTTGTGCGTGCAGCAGATCGACGATGCGGTCCCGTTGACGCGGGTGGGCCTGCGTGCGGGCGATCGCCTCTCGCCATGCCGAGGGGTCCGCGGGATTGCCGGAAAAGAAGTCGGCGATGCGCGGAAAGTCGAAGGCGTAGTCGGTCGCCAGTCGCCTGCTCCACGGGAATCGACGGATATCAATGGAAATGCGGGAACCGGGCGCCGCGTCCCTGTTGCCCGCGCCCGCGTCGTGTGATGCCTGGTCTGACAGGGATTGGGGCTGCACCACTAGTGGACCGCTTCCACTGAAGGGGTTCCACCCGCACCAAGCGTTCGAGTGAAATTCTGCTGGCCGCTGCACCGGAGCGGCCAGTCGCATTGCCGGAAGGACATCCCACTAAGACTCTTGCTTAGGCTCGAGCGCAGTGTCAAGAAAACTGAGCTGCGGATGTTACGATCGCAAGAATATCTATGAACGCCATTCTGGCTCTAGAGGACGGAACCTGGTATCGCGGTGTCGCCGCAGGCGCGTCCGGTGAGACCGGCGGCGAAGTCGTGTTCAACACGAGCATGACCGGGTATCAGGAGGTGCTGACCGATCCCTCGTACGCGGGACAGATCGTCACGATGACAGCGCCGCTCATCGGCAACTACGGTGTGGCGCCCGGCGATGCGGAGTCGGTCGTCCCTCGCGTTGCTGGCTTCGTCATGCGGGAAGCGTCGCCAATCGCGAGCAACTGGCGCGCCGACGGCACGCTGCGTGAATACCTGACGCGTCACGGCATCGTCGCGATTGCCGACATCGATACTCGTGCGTTGACACGCGTGCTGCGATCGGCCGGCGTGATGCGCGGCATCATCGCCACCGGATCGCCGGATCCGGTCGGCCTGGTCGAGAAGGCGCGCGCGCTTCCGAAGATGGAGGGCGCCGATCTCGTGAAGGGCGTGACCTGCGAGGAGCCGTTCGAGTGGCGCGAGCGGGCGAGAGACTGGGGCGAAGACGACCACGCCGAGTTCGGGATCGCCCCCGAACGGCACTCGTCACGCCGCCTGCGGGTTGCCGCCTACGATTTCGGCGTGAAGTACAACATCCTGCGGCGGCTCAGCACGTACGGGTGCGACGTCCACGTCTTTCCCGCAACCACGCCCGCCCCGGATCTGCTGGCGATCGAGCCTGACGGCGTGTTTCTGAGCAACGGTCCCGGCGATCCCGCCGTGGTCTCGTATGCGATCGAGAACGTCCGCGCGCTGATGCAGACCGACGTGCCGATGTTCGGCATCTGTCTCGGGCATCAGATCATGGGGCTGGCCGTCGGTGCGGACACCTTCAAGCTGAAATTCGGGCATCGTGGCGCGAACCACCCGGTGAAGGAGCTGCGCTCCGGCAAGGTGGAGATCACGTCGCAGAATCACGGGTTCGCGGTCGATCCCGACACGCTGCCCGCCGATACCACGGTGACGCACGTGAACCTCTACGACAAGACGGTCGAAGGCTTCCGCCATGTGACGAAGCCGTTGTTCTCCGTGCAGTATCATCCCGAGGCATCCCCCGGTCCCCACGACGCCGATTACCTCTTCAGACAGTTTCTCGATGCCATGGAAAAGAGATGAACAGCAGACTTGAGACGCGTCTCTAATGCCCAGACGCACCGATCTGAAACGCGTCCTCGTCATCGGCTCCGGGCCGATCGTCATCGGCCAGGCTGCCGAGTTCGACTACTCGGGCACACAGGCGTGCAAGGCGCTGCGGTCGGAAGGGCTCGAAGTGGTGCTGGTCAACAGCAACCCGGCCACGATCATGACCGACCCGGAGCTTGCCGATGCGACCTACATCGAGCCGCTCACCCCGGAAATCGTCGAAGCGATCATCGAGAAGGAGCGCCCTGATGCGGTGCTGCCGACCGTCGGCGGTCAGACCGCGCTCAATCTGGCGGTGGCGCTGCACGAGCGCGGCGTGCTCGACAAGCACAACGTCAAGCTGATCGGCGCGCAGATCGACGCCATCAAAGTCGCTGAAGATCGACTGCTCTTTCGCAACGCCATGCGCGAGATCGGCGTGGACGTGCCGCGAAGCGGCGTCGCCCGCAATCTCGAAGAAGCGCTCGTCATCGTCGACGAAGTCGGATTCCCCGCGATCATCCGTCCGTCGTTCACGCTCGGCGGCGTCGGCGGCGGCATCGCCTACAACATCGAAGAGTTCCGCGAGCTGGCGGGCCGCGGGCTCGACCTCAGCCCGGTGCACGAAATCCTCGTCGAACAGTCGGTGATCGGCTGGAAGGAGTTCGAGCTCGAGGTGATGCGCGACGCCGCGGACAACTTCGTCGTCATCTGCTCGATCGAGAACGTCGATCCGATGGGTGTGCACACCGGGGACTCGATCACGGTGGCGCCCGCGCTGACGCTCACCGACAAGGAATACCAGCGGATGCGCGACATGGGGCGCCGGATCATCCGGCGGGTCGGCGTCGAAACAGGCGGGTCGAACATCCAGTTCGCCATCGATCCGACCGACGGCCGCATCGTCGCGATCGAGATGAACCCGCGCGTGTCGAGGTCGTCGGCGCTGGCGTCCAAGGCGACCGGCTTCCCGATTGCGAAGATCGCCGCCAAGCTGGCGCTCGGCTATCACCTCGACGAGATCCCGAACGACATCACCCGTCTGACCCCGGCGTCCTTCGAGCCGACGATCGACTACATCGTCGTGAAGTACCCGCGTTGGAATTTCGAGAAGTTCCCGCAAGCGGACCGGACGCTGACCACGCAGATGAAGTCGGTCGGCGAGGCGATGGCAATCGGACGGACGTTCAAAGAGGCGTTCCTCAAAGCCGTGCGGTCGCTCGAGCTGGGGAGGAGCGGCAGCCTTTTCACCGGTTCGGTCGCACAGATCCAGGAAGAGGACGAGAGCGCGCTCAGGAAGCGCCTGGTGGTGCCGAGCGATCGACGGATGTGGGCGGTCTTCCGCGCGCTGCGGCGGGGGTGGAGTATCGAGACCCTGCACGAGCTGACGAAGATCGACCCCTGGTTCCTTCAGCAGTTCGCCGATATCGTCGAACTGCGACAGATGGCGGACCTCGGCGAGTTCCGCGAGATGTCGATCGATCTGCTCCGCACGCTGAAGCGCAGCGGCTTCAGCGATGCCGACATCGCCGGCGTCTACGGCATCGACGAAGAGGTGGTGCGGCAGCGCCGCCTCGAAGTCGGGCTCGTCTCCGTCTACAAGCGCATCGACACCTGCGCCGCGGAGTTCGAGTCGTTCACGCCATATATGTACGGCACCTACGAGGAGACCGACGAGGCGGCGCCGACGCCGAAGAAGAAGGTCGTCATCCTCGGCAGCGGACCGAATCGGATCGGTCAGGGGATCGAGTTCGACTATTGCTGCTGCCACGCGGTCTTCGGCTTCCGCGAGGAAGGCTTCGAGACGGTGATGGTCAACTGCAATCCGGAGACCGTCTCGACCGATTACGACACCGCCGATCGGCTCTATTTCGAGCCGCTCACGTTCGAGGACGTCATGGCGGTGATCGAACGGGAGCGGAGTACCGGCGGTGACGTCTCCTGCGTCGTGCAGTTCGGCGGGCAGACCCCGCTCAAGCTGGCGCTGCCGCTGCTCGAAGCGGGCGTCTCGATTCTCGGCACGTCGCCGGACTCGATCGACCTGGCGGAGGATCGTCAGCGCTTCTCGCAGCTGCTCAGGGATCTCGGGGTGCCGCAGCCCGCCAGCGGCACGGCGGTGTCGAGCGAGGAAGCGCGCGACGTCGCCGAACGCATCGGCTATCCGGTCGTCGTACGGCCGTCGTACGTGCTGGGCGGACGCGGCATGGCGATCGTCTTCGATTCGGGTGCGCTCGATCGCTACATGACCGGCGCGGTCGACGTGTCGCACGATCGCCCGGTGCTCATCGATCGTTTCCTCGAAGACGCGTTCGAGTTCGACGTCGATGCCGTGGCCGATGCGACCGGGGCGGTCGTGATCGGCGGCATCATGGAGCACATCGAAGAAGCGGGCATCCACTCGGGCGACAGTTCCTGCGTCGTGCCGCCGTTCATGGTGGCGGAGCGGCACCTCGCGACGATTCGTGAGTACACGCGGCGCATCGCGCGTGCGCTGCAGGTCGTCGGGTTGATGAACATTCAGTACGCGATCAAGGACGACACGGTCTACGTGCTCGAGGTCAATCCACGTTCGTCGCGAACCGTGCCGTACATCTCGAAGGCGACCGGCGTGCCGATGGCGAAGATGGCGGCGCGCGTCGCGGCCGGCCGCACGCTCGGCGAGTTGGGGCTGGTCGACGATCTCGAGGCGGCGGGTGTGTTCGTCAAGAGCCCGGTGTTTCCGTTCGTGCGCTTCCCGGGGGTCGATACGATTCTCGGCCCCGAGATGAAATCCACCGGTGAGGTGATGGGCGGATCCGACAACTTCGGGTCGGCATTCGGCAAGGCGATGATGGGTGCTGCGCAGCGCCTGCCGGAGAAGGGCTGCGTCTTCATCAGCGTCAACAACAGCGACAAGCAGACGGTGCTGCCGATCGCGCGCGATCTCGCGCAGCTCGGCTTCACCCTGGCAGCCACGCGCGGCACGGCCGCGTTTCTGCGTGCGCACGGCCTCGACGTCGATGTGATGTACAAGGTCAATGAGGGACGACCCAACGTCGCCGACCATCTCGTCAACCGGAGCATCGACATGGTGATCAACACGCCGCTCGGACGCGAGTCGTTCTTCGACGACCGCGCCGTGCGCCGCGCCGCGACGATGGCACAAGTGCCGTGCATCACGACATTGACCGGCGCGTCGGCGGCGGTCAGCGCCATCGGCGCGCTGCGCCGGCACGCCTTGACCGTGCGCTCGCTCCAGGACTATTACGCGGCGGCGGCGCCGGTTGCGCAGCTGAAGTAGTCACCAACGGAACAGCGCGATGAGCGCCGAGAGAGTCGCAGGGGGTGGAGCGGGCATCTCGCTGACACTGTGTCTCGTCGGAACAGTTCTGTTCGGAACAGCCGCGCTCCTCGCTCAGAACGCTCCCTTCCGAGCGCGTGTCGACATCGTCGAAGTGACGGTGGCGGTCACTGATGGGAACGGCCGTCTCATCACCGGCCTCGCGAAGGACGATTTCCAAGTCTTCGAAGACGGCGTCGAGCAGACCATCACGCAGTTCACCGACGAGCGGGTGCCGGTGAGCGTGGAGCTGCTGCTCGATGCGAGCGACAGCATGCGCGGTCAGGCGGTGGCGGATGCGCGACTCGCGCTCGATCGGTTCGTCGGCGAGCTGCTGCTGCCGGGCGACGAAGTGTTCGTTGCCACCTTCAACCACCGTCCGCGGCTCGCCTCGAAGTGGACGACACCACCGAGCAGGCTGCAGAACGTCCTGGCCGATTTGAAACCGTCGGGCGGCACGGCGATCTACGACGCGCTGGCGGAGACGGCGACGCTCTTCGAACGGCGGAAGCATGTCCGCGCGGCCACCGTCGTGATTTCCGACGGCGCCGACACGGCGAGCGATCGGTCGCTGTATCAGGCCATCGAAGTCATGCGACGCAACGATGCCTTCGTGTACGCGCTCGCGATCGATGCCCCCGACGCGCGGGCGGCCACCCGCGTCAATCCCGACGCACTGCGCGAGATCACGTCGCTGACCGGCGGCTACACCGAAGTCGTGCGATCAGCCGCGGATCTCGGGCCGGCCACCGCGCGAATCGCCGATGAACTCAACAAGCAGTACACGCTCGGATACAGCTCGTCGCGTCCGCCCGATGGCGGATGGCGGCCGCTGCGTGTCCGCGTGCGCAGCGGCGATTACTTCGTGCGCGCGCGACGCGGATACTTCGCGGAGGCGTTGAAGCCTTAGCAATGGACCAAGGCCGGACCAAGCACCAAGGACCAAGCACTAAGGACTAGATTGCGCTTCGCGCGTCGGCAGGATGGTCTGGTTCAGATTCGACCGTTCCACCAGCGCGGGCCATCCAGGGCTCGACGACAAGCGATTCGCCAACGGGCTGTGCAGGAGCTGGAAGACACCGGAAACATAGCGCTGTTGGATCGACTTCTCGAGCCAATGCAGAGCCGCGTCGATGTCGCCGGTGACGGCATGAAAAACGGCGAGGCCGTAGGGAGCGCCGTACGCCTGACCGTCGCCGATTTGCTTGAGCACTCTCGTGGCGCGGTGTGGGTCGCCCATCCTCGTCAGCGTCCCCGCGTACAGGCCGGCGGGCATGGCATGCCACGGCATCGCTGAATGTGCCCGTTCTGCCCACGCGAGCGCGTCTGTGTTCATGTCGCGTGACAGATAGTTCATCGAGAGTACCGCCATCGCCCAGATGAAGTGGTCATCGAGTTCGAGGGCTTCCTCGAATTCCTGACAGGCTTCCGCATCCCTGTCGCTCTCGAAGAGGGCCACTCCCAACATGTAGTGAAGCGTCGAGTTCAACGG
This sequence comes from Vicinamibacterales bacterium, assembly GCA_036407095.1. Classification (GTDB taxonomy): domain Bacteria; phylum Acidobacteriota; class Vicinamibacteria; order Vicinamibacterales; family UBA2999; genus Gp6-AA40. Next base: position 124,494 of record DASWZV010000122.1, read on the forward strand.
GTCCTCGGTCAGACCCCGTTTGAGCATCCTGACTGCCTCGTCGGCGCGGCCTCGCGGAAGGAGAAAGTAGAAGGCGTAGCAGATACGGACGATCGACGCCACGGCTTCACGGGCCACGGACAGCTCGAACCGTCGCTCCGCTTCACGTCGATCAAAATCGTACAGCGTCGCCACCGTCGCGAGTACGGAGTGCGCCTCGGGGAGAGAAGGATTGATGTCCAGCGCCCTGCGCGCATTGGCACGTGCAGCCGGCATGCCCTCAGTAGCAGGAAGGATGCCTACGAGCGACCGCGCAAGGTAGTGCTCGGCGTACCCACAGTGCGCCAGGGCAAACTCCGGATCGAGAGCGATGGCCTGCTCGTAGTACTGGCGGCTCTTCGCGAACGACTCCGGTGTCAGCTTCCACATGTAGTAGCGAGCCTTCAGATAGGCTTCATAGGCCTGAATGCTGACGGTCCTGCGGTGATAGAGCCGCAAGAGGAGTGCTCTGGCGATCGCGCCCGCGATGTCGTCCTGTATTGCGAAGACGTCCGCCTTCTCTCTGTCGTACGACTGCGACCAGAGGTGATAACCGTCGGTCGAGTTGATCAGTTGTGCCGTGATGCGAAGCCTGCTGCCTGACTCGCGCACGCTGCCTTCGAGGACGGTTTGAACCCCGAGGGTGTGAGCGATCTTGCGGATATCGCGTTCTTTCTTCTGGAAGACGAAGGCTGACGTCCGGGCAGTGACGCGTAACCCTGGGATCTGGGTGAGGGCATTGATGATCTCTTCGGTCAGGCCGGCGCTGAAGTAGTCGTTGTCCGGCTGCCCGCTCAGATTGCTGAACGGAAGCACCGCGATGGACGGTTGGTTCTCGGGCCTTTCGATCGGCACTTGCTTCAGCGCGTGCGTCACCTCCTCGATGGACTGGAACCGGGTCGCCGGATCCTTGCGCAGGCAATGCTTCACGATGTGCTCGAGTTCAGGAGGAGCTTCGAGCGGACGTGGTTCGCTCTGGACGATCGCATTGATCACGTCACCGGTCCCGACACCCTCGAACGCGCGTCTGCCCGAGAGCATCTCGTAGAGGACCGCGCCAAACGAGAAGATGTCCGATCGCCGATCAGTGGGTTTGCCCTGCGCTTGCTCCGGCGAGATGTACGCAGCATCGGCTTCGGTCAGCGTCGCCGGATTCGAATTGCCCGGACTCGATGACATGAGTGCGATGTGGCCGAAATCGAGCAGCTTCAGGTTGCCGCGACTGACGAGGATGTTGGAGGGCTTGAGGTTGCGATGCACGACGCCCAGGGCGTGTTCGGCTTCGAGCGCGGTCGCCAGTTGCGTGGCAAAGCGAAGACACTTCTTCAGCGGCACGGGGCTCTCGAGCGCGCTGCCGTCGACGTACTCCATGACGATGTAGTCGGTGCCGATGTCATAGATGCTGCAGATGTAGGGATTGTTCAGGGCTGCGATGACGCGCGCTTCCCGTTCGAGCCGGTCGGCGTCAGGGCCCTTCAGCTGCTTGATCGCGACGGTTCGGTTCAGCCGTGTGTCGATGGCTCGGTACACCTCACCGGCGCCCCCGGTCCCGAGCACGTCGGTGATCTCGTATGGGCCCAATCGGGTCCGAGAGGCAAGAGGCATGGTTCGACCTCTGTGTCCGTTTGCATTCGCGTTTCCGACCCGCCTGATCCCAGTGATTGATCCAGTGTTTTGGTGCCAGGGAAATAACCCGTAGGCACTAAGTAATTTCCACCCCCCGCAGAAGCGCGTCAGGTCACGGCCGCCTCGACCTTCCAATTTCTGCCGTTCGAAGCGCGATGGCAGCGCGCAGAAACTTCAACACCGCTTTCCTAAGTTGTTGAGTGAGGCGTGCGCGGGCGAGAGGCGGTCTCTTGCATCGTCCGGCTCGTGCGGTTCGTCGGACTTCTTCCAGCGCTCGCATTGATCGCAGGCGCGCTTGCGACGCTCGGGCTCGAGCTCGATGCGAACTGGGTGTTGTGGACCGTGCTTGCGAGCTCGGGGACCGCTGTGCCGGCCTGGTGTGCTCACGCACGACGCACGACGGTCGCCGCGCTCATGCTGGGGTTCTTCGCAGCCGGGGCGCTCCTCGTTGCCGATGCGCGTGAGCGTTCGCTGCAGACCACTCTTCGCGCGAAGCTCGAGCGTGCGTTCGGCGGATTCCTCATGACATCGGCAGGTCCCGAAGGCGAGCACCCGCCGATAGCCGTGCGCGCAGTTCTCCTCGAAGACGCCACGCCGCGCGACAGCTACATCTCGCTGCGCGTGCAGGTCGTCGCAATCACGCTGAATGGTGAGTGGCAGACCGCTGAGGGCGGTGTGATCGTCAGCGTCAGCGGGGAACCGTCGGCGGGGCGGATTGTCGAGTGGCGAGCAGGGCGGACTGTCGAAGCGCCAATGACGTTTCGTCGGCCCGCGCGGTTTCTTGACGATGGGGTTCCCGACTTCGAGCGCGACCTCGCGCTCGACGGTGTCACCCTGCTCGCGTCGGTCAAGAGCGGCCTGCTCGTCCAGGTCGTGGAGCAGGGAAGCCTCGTCCACGAGGTGGCCTCGGCGGTGCGCGCGCACGTGCGGCGCGCGATCGAACGATGGGTGGCGACGCACGATCCGTTGTCGGGAGCGATCACGACCGCTGTCTTGATTGGCGATCGCGGCGGCCTGCCTGACGAGACGCGCGATCTGCTGCAGGCGGCCGGCACGTATCACGTCATCGCGATCTCGGGCGGCAACATTGCGATCCTGGCCGCGGTCGTGACCGGGCTGTTCACACTCGTCGGTGTGCGTGATCGACGTGCTGCGCTGCCGGCCATGGCGATGCTGACGCTGTATGCGCTCGTGGCCTCGTCAGGTCCGTCGGTCTGGCGCGCGACGCTGATGGCATTGCTGTACTTCGCGGCGCGAGCGCTCGATCACCGCGTGCCCACATGGCAGGCGGCAGCCGTCGCCTCAGCGTTGATGATCGTGGCCCATCCGCTCGACATCCGCGATCCAGGTTTCGTCCTCACATTCGGAGCCACCGCCGCGCTCCTCGAAGGGGCGCGTCATGGCGCCACCCTGCTGCCGCGCTCGCGCGCGCTCTCGTGGATCGCGGCATCGGTGCTCTCGTCTCTAGCGGTGGAAGCGGCGCTGCTGCCCGTGTCGGCGCAGATGTTTTCGCGTGTGACGAGCGCCGGCCTCGTGCTCAATCTCCTTGCCGTTCCCATGACCTGCGCCATCCAGGTCGCCGGTCTCGTCGTCGTTGCGTTCGATCAGGTCGGGTCGATTGCGGCGCCAGCAGGGTGGGTAGCGCACGCCGGCGTCTGGGCGCTCGTCGGCAGCGCGCGCCTCGTCCTCGTGGCACCGTGGCTCTCGGCGCGGGTGCCCGCACCTGGACTCATGCTGATCCTCGCGTATTACCTCGCCCTCGTCGTGTTCCTCGTCGTTCGCCGGATGCGCCTCGTCACGGCATCGGCGCTGCTCGTGATCGCCATCGCGATCGCGCGCGGGGTCAGCGTGCCAGGCCTGGCTCCTGACCGTCATCCCGGGATGCTCCGACTCACGATGTTCGACGTCGGCCAGGGAGAGGCGCTGCTCCTCGAAACGCCGTCGGCGCGCGCGATGCTGATCGACGCTGGCGGCGCACCGTTTGGTGCGGCGATCGACATCGGCCAGCGCGTGCTCGCGCCTGCGCTCTGGGCTCGCGGCATCGGATCTCTCGACACACTGCTCGTGACGCATGGCGATCCCGACCACATCGGCGGCGCTCCGGCGATCGTCGACGACTTCTCACCCATCCGCGTGTGGGAGGGCATCCGGGTCCCGGTGCATGCGCCGTCGCTGGCGCTGGCCGAACTGGCTGCGCGCCGCGGCGCCGCGATGATCGCGTTGCGATCGGGGCAGGACGTCAGCCTCGAGTCCGTTCGCATTCGCGTGCTGAATCCGCCCGCTCCCGATTGGGAACGGCGGCGGGTGCGTAATGACGATTCCGTGGTGCTCGAGGTGAGGTACCACGATGTCGCAATGCTGCTGACAGGTGACATCGGCGCCGACGTCGAACGCGCGCTGATCCCGTCGCTCACGCCCGCGCGTGTGCGCGTGCTCAAGGTGGCCCATCACGGGAGCCGGACGTCCACGTCGCAGGCCCTGCTCGACGCGTGGCCACCAAGCGTTGCGCTCATCAGCTGTGGACGCGGCAATCGATTCGGTCACCCGGCCACGGAGGTCGTGCAACGTCTGGAAGCCGCCGGCGCCACGGTAATGCGAACCGACCGTGATGGGCAGATCACGATCGAGACGGATGGGCAGGACATCCATTCACGGACCTATGTAGGCCACTAAGGGCACGGAGAGGAACGGAGCCCTAGCCGCTCCTTTGTTGCGAGCCGAATTCGCGAGAGTCGCCAACGGGCTCGCAGGCGACGCGAGCGGCGGCGGAAGAGTACCAGCGTCAGCCTCTTCAACGATTCCTTCTCAACTGCCCCACGCGATCTCGGTCGTCCGGCGCCGACTGCGCCACCCAGGTTGACGCGTCCTTCCGCGCGGCGATCCGCTCGCCGGCCAATGGCTTCTCCGGCGTGTGCCTGACGGACCCTCGCGGCTCCCCCGTCCCAAGCGACTCACGCTGTTGCTCCTCCCTCCGCCACTCGCGTCGCCTGCGAAGCCATTGGCGACTCTCGCGTGCGCGGCTCGCTCCACGCTGCGCTCCAGGACGCATCAACCTGGCTGGCGCAACTGTCCGCGAACTCTCTCACAGTCACAATCAGCAGCACCCGACTGGCTGATGTATTCCGGAGCGCCGCGTGGAGCGAGCCGCGTACGCGAGAGTCGGCAACGGGCTCGCAGGCGACGCGAGCGGCGGCGGAGGAGGCGACGGCGTCAGCCTCTTGCGACGGGGAGCAGCGAGACACCGGAAGGCATCCGCCGCAGAGACCGTTGGCCGGCGAGCGGATCGCGACGCGGAGGAATGCGTCAGCCAGTCGGGTGCTGGTCGGTGTCAGAGGCGGCAATCGCGCGTCGTCCTGATCAGACAGATCTTTGTGTTCGTTGTGGCCTGGACTCTCCGTGTCTCCCTTAGTGATCTCTGTGTTCTTTGTGGCCCAAACTCTCGGCGTCCTCCGTGGCTTTGACGCGGTTCCACTCCGCTTCCATCTCATCGAGCGTCGCTTGATTGAGAGTCCGGCCCTTGGTGGCCAGCGCCCGTTCCATCGTCTCGAAGCGGTGTGTGAATTTCTCCGTGGCCCGTCGCAGCGCCCCTTCGGGCTCGATGCCCAGCTTGCGCGACAGGTTCGCGATTGCGAACAGGAGATCTCCCATCTCCTCCTCGGCCCGCGAGAGAGCCCCGGTGGCGCCCTGCTCGACTTCGTGGCGCAGCTCGCCGACCTCTTCCTCGATCTTGTCGAGGACGTCAGTAGCTCGGGCCCAATCGAATCCCACTGCGGCAGCACGTGAGCTGACTTCGTACGCCCTCAACAGCGAAGGCAGCGTCTTCGGCACGCCGCTCAGCGTCGTCTTCGCCTTGGGTGGCGCGCCCGCCTCTGCGCGTTCGCGCGCCTTCAAGGTCTCCCACTTCTCGATCACCTGGCTGCTCGTGAGGGGCGAGTCACCCGTCTGTCGAGCGAAGACGTGGGGATGGCGGCGCACGAGCTTGTCGCTGATCGCATCGATCGTGTCGCCGATGGAGAAGTCGCCGGCCTCTTCGCTCAGGCGCGACATGAAGACGACCTCGAACAGCACGTCGCCGAGCTCTTCACAGAGCTGGCGCGGGGTGCCGCCTTCGATCGCTTCGAGCACTTCGTACGTCTCCTCGAGCAGGAACGGCCGCAGCGACGCATGGGTCTGCTCCCGGTCCCACGGGCAGCCGTCGGGTGCGCGCAGAGCGCGCATGATATCCACCAGCTTCGCGAAACGCTCGCCCACGCCTGAGGTCATGCCGGACATGCTACCATTCGATGTTTGTCGCCCCGGCGGGCGGCGGGCCAGGAGACGATGGCGGAGCATCTACAGGGACCGGGATCGCACGACCACGACGCGAGCCACGAACACGAGGCGAGCGGCGTGACGTTTGTCGGCTTCGTGCTCTCGCTTGCACACACGGCGGCGTTTCACTTCGGCGACGTCCCCGATCCCGCGACCGGGAAGAACGGCGAACCCAATGTCGCCGCCGCACGTCAGCTCATCGACATCCTTGCGCTGCTCGAAGAGAAGACCAAAGGCAATCTGACCGCGGAGGAGCGCCAGCTGCTCGAGCAGATCGTCTACGAGCTGCGCCTGCGCTACGTCGAGGCGACCAAGGCCGCGCCCGCCGAGCCTTCGCGCATCATCATCCCTTGATCGCCGCCCTCGCGCTGGCCCTGAGCGGAGTCGAGGGGTGAGTACTGCAAGCGCGCCTGCGCGCGTGCTGTTCCTCGGGACGGGCACGTCGCACGGAGTGCCGCTGATCGGATGCGACTGCGCCGTGTGCCGATCGACCGATCCGCGCGACACGCGTCTGCGCCCGTCGATCTACGTCGACGTTCCGGGCTACGCGAAGATCCTGGTCGACACGACGCCCGATCTGCGTCAGCAGGCGCTGACCCATCGCCTGTCGCGCGTCGATGCCATCGTCTTCACGCACAGCCACGCCGATCACGTCCTCGGGCTCGACGAGGTCCGCCGCTTCAACGCGATTCAGGGCGGACCGATTGCGTGTTACGGAACGCGCGAGACGTGGGAGACGCTCCACCGGACCTTCTACTACATCTTCGATGGTCTTCCGCGGAAGGGCGGCGGCATCCCGCAGCTCGTGGCGCACGAGATCACCGGACCGTTCGCGGTCGGAGGCGTGCACATCCTGCCCGTGCCGCTGTGGCACGGAGACATGCCGGTCCTGGGCTTCAGGTTTGGTGCGTTCGCCTACCTCACGGATTGCAACCGCATCCCCGAAGAGTCGTGGGCGCTCATCGACGGCGTCGACACGCTCGTCATCGACGCGTTGCGCGATCGCCCGCATTCGACGCATTTCAGCGTGCAGGAAGCGATCGACGTCGTGCGCCGCGTCGCGCCGCGTCGCGCATTGACGACGCATATGACGCACGACCTCGGCCACGAGGAGACCGCTGCACGCCTGCCTGCCGGCGTTGAACTGGCATATGATGGGCTCGTGCTCGACGTGCGAGTCGACGTCGGGTGAAGGGATAGGTGAATGGAGACCATCCACTTCCCCGACGACCCGAGGCCGCTGTGGCTCGTGCATCCGGTGCTGGCCCTCGGCAATTTCGACGGACTGCATCGCGGGCATCTCAAGATCATCGAGCGGGTCCGACGCGGGGCGGCCGAGCATGGAGGCACGCCGATGGCGATGACGTTCGATCCGCATCCGCCGCGGGTCGTGAGGCCCGACAAAGCGCCGCCGCTGCTGATGACGAAATCGCAGCGGCTGGACGCGCTGCACGGGGCCGGCATCAAATGTGTCGCAGTCGTACGGTTCACGCACGAGCTGTCGACGTGGGATCCTGAGACGTTCGTGCGATCGGTACTGGTCGACTGGCTGCGAGTCTCCGAGGTCTGGGTGGGGGCGAACTTCCTGTTCGGGCACGGGCGCAGCGGCAATTTCAGCGTGATGCGGACACTCGGACAACGCTACGGGTTTCGGGCCGACAAGATCGACCCGGTCCGCTACAAGGACTTTGTGGTGAGCAGCACACGAATTCGGCGGCTGATCGCCGAGGCTCGCGTCGACGAAGCGGGCGCTCTGCTGGGGCATCCCTATTTCATCGACGGCACGATCGTCGAAGGGCGCAGGCGCGGCCGTGAGCTCGGATTTCCGACCGCCAACCTCGCCACCGACAACGAGCTGATTCCCCCCTATGGCGTGTATGCGACCACGACGACGATCGACGGCACGGTGCACGCGGGCATCACGAACATCGGGGTCAGGCCGACGTTTGGGGAAAACACGGTGACGGTCGAAACGCACCTGCTGCGGTTCAGCGGTGATCTGTACGGCAAACGTGTGCGACTCGGGTTCGTGCAGCGACTGCGCGACGAGCGCCGCTTCGAAGACGTCGACGCGCTGCGGGCGCAGGTCGAGGCCGACCGCCTCCGTGCGGATCGGCTGTTCAGCAGGATTTCCGTATAGCCGTGAACACGACACGATTCGAGTTCAACGTCTCCGTGCCCCGCAACGCGAGCGGGGCGTTGATGATCCGCAAGCTGGCGGAGCAAGCCGCTCGATACGTCGGAGCAGAGGCCAGTGCGGAAGGCTTCGGCGCCGCGGTGGAGGAAGCCGTGCGCGCGCAGGTGAACGGCGCCGTGGGCAGCGGCGCCCTTCCGATCGTCGTCAGACGCTCGGATGGTCCCGTCGAGGTCGTCGTCGGCTCGCGGACCATCGTCCTCTCCCTCTAGCTCCTTGAGCGGATGCGCCTCTACAACACCCTCACCCGGCAGGAGGAGCCGTTCGAGCCGCTGCGCGACGGCACCGTCCGCATGTACGCGTGCGGCCCCACCGTCTACGCGCGCGCGCACATCGGCAACTTCCGTTACTTCGTTTGCGTGGACGTCCTGCGCCGCACGCTGAAGCATCTGTGCGGCTACACGATGCGCGAGGCGATCAACCTGACCGACGTGGACGACAAGACCATTGCCGGTGCCCAGGCGGCGGGCGTCGCACTGCCTGAGTACACCGAGCCGTGGATCCGCGCGTTCCGCGAGGACATGGACACGCTCGGCATCGAGATGCCGGAGGAGATGCCGCGCGCCACCGACCAGGCGAACCTTCGCGCGATGGGCGATCTGATCGCTGCGCTCGACAGGAACGGCCATACCTACGCGCGCGACGGATCGACCTACTTCAAGATCTCCACGCTGCCCGACTACGGGAAGCTGGCGCGCCTCGATCACGCGGGAATGAAATCGGGTGTCAGTGTCGACGTGGACGAGTACTCGAAAGACGACGCCCGCGACTTCGTGCTGTGGAAGGCGAGCCGGCCCGGGGAGCCGACGTGGGACGTCGGCGCCGGACCCGGGCGCCCCGGGTGGCACCTCGAGTGCTCGGCGATGGCGCTGCGTCTCCTCGGCGAGGGGCCGATCGACATCCATGCCGGCGGCATCGATCTGCTGTTTCCGCATCACGAGAACGAGATCGCGCAGGCTGAGGGCGCGACCGGACAGCCGTTCTCGCGGTTCTGGGTGCACGTCGAGCATCTGTTCGTCGAGAACGAGAAGATGTCGAAGTCGATCGGCAACGTGCACACGGTGCCCGAGGTGATCGCGAAGGGCTATCGGCCGTCGGCGCTTCGCTATCTGCTGCTCTCATCGCACTACCGCAAGCAGCTGAACTTCACCTGGGCGGGGATGGACCAGGCTGAGGAGTCGCTCCGGCGCATCGTCGATTTCCTGGCCCGGCTCGACAACGTTCGCGGTGGCGCGACGCATGCCGACGTCGAGGCGAGCGTCGCGAAGGCACGGCAGTTGTTCCGCAAGGCGCTCGAGAGCGATCTGAACACCGCCGCAGGGCTGGCCGCTGTGTTCGATCTCGTGAGCGAGGGCAACACCGCGATCGACGCGAAGCAGGTGAGCGGCGCGGACGCCGCGCTCATCCGCAGCGCGGTCGATGAGTTCGATCGGGTCCTTGGCGTCGTGGCGCTTCGACGTGCCGAGGACGCCGCGCTCCCTGATGACCTGATTCAGGAGATCGAGCAGCTGGTCGAGGCACGCAAGGCCGCGAAGCAGAGACGAGACTTCCCGACCGCGGACCGGATCCGTCAGCAGCTCCAGGACCGCGGTATCCTGCTCGAAGACAGCCCGACCGGAACACGCTGGAAGAGGAAATGACTGGCCCAGACCTGAAGACCGCACTGCCGGGTCCGAAGGCACGAGCGATCATCGAGCGCGACGCGCGCGTGGTGTCCACGTCCTACACCCGCGACTATCCGTTCGTGATGGCGCGCGGCGAAGGCGCGTTGGTCGAAGATGTCGACGGCAACGTCTTCCTCGACTGCACCGCCGGTATTGCCGTCACCGCCACCGGTCATTCACACCCGGCGGTCGTCGCGGCGATTGTCGACCAGGCGCAGAAGTTCCTCCACATGTCCGGCACCGATTTCTACTATGAGCCGCAGGTCCGGCTGGGAGAGGAGCTGTCGGCCATCGCGCCGATGCCGGGACCGCACCGATCGTTCTTCGGCAATTCGGGCACAGAGGCCAACGAAGCGGCGATCAAGCTGGCGAAGTACTACACGAAGCGTCCCTACATCATCGCGTTCTTCGGCGCCTTTCACGGGCGAACGATGGGGTCGCTCTCGCTCACCGCGAGCAAGCTGACGCAGCGGCGCGGCTTCGGCCCGCTCGTGCCGGGCGTGTTTCACGCCCCCTATGCGAACTGTTACCGCTGCCCGGTCGGCAATTCGCCGGACTCCTGCGCGGCCGAGTGTCTGCGCTTCATCGACGACCAGCTCCTGATGCATTTGATCTCGCCCGACGAAGTGGCCGCCGTCATGGTCGAGCCGATCCAGGGCGAAGGCGGCTACGTCGTGCCACCGAACGTGTTTCACGAGCGGCTGAGGCAGCTCACCAGCAAGCATGGGATGCTGCTGCTCGTCGACGAAGTGCAATCGGGCATGGGACGCACCGGCAAGATGTTCGCGATCGAGCACACCGGCGTGAAGCCCGACGTCGTGACGATGGCGAAGGGGATTGCGTCGGGATTGCCGCTCGGGGTCGCGACGGCGAAGTCTGACGTGATCTCATGGCCGCCCGGCACACACGCCAGCACCTTTGGAGGCAACCCCGTGGCGTGCGCGGCGTCGCTGGCGACGCTGAAGCTGCTGCGTGAAGGCCTGGTCAAGAATGCCGAGACCGTCGGCGCGTACATGATGGCGGGCGCGAAGGCGTTGATGGACAAGCATCGGATGATCGGCGACGTCCGCGGCCGCGGTCTCATGATCGGCCTCGAGCTCGTACGCGATCGCCAGACCAAGGAGCGCGCCACGGGCGAGCGTGATGCCGTCGTCCAGGACTGTTTCAGACGGGGACTGCTGGTGCTCGGGGCAGGGCAGAACGCGATCCGTCTGTGCCCGCCGCTGGTGCTGACGAAGGAACAAGCCGATACTGCGATCAAGATCCTCGATCAGGCGCTTGCGAGTGTTGCGGGCGAGTAGGGCTGGTGGGGTAGAGCGGGGGCTTGAGCCCCCGCGTCGTTGGCCTCGAACATGCGTAGACGACCGGGCATGTCAGAAGATGCCCGACACACACTAGGAAAACTTGGGGAAGATCTCAGCTGCGCGGAATTGATTCGACGGGGGTACTCAATTCTTGCGCGTCGCTACCGCACGCGGTTTGGAGAAATTGACATCATCGCTCGCGACAACGATGTCACGGTGTTCGTCGAGGTCAAGACGCGCAAGGGAGACGATTTCGGCGGCGGCGCCGAAGCGGTCACGGCGTGGAAGCAGCGTCGGCTTACACAAATGGCAGTCGACTTCCTCGCGCGGCACCAGTTGCACGACCGTCCATGCCGCTTCGACGTCGTGGTCGTCGATATGACCGATCAACAATCGGCGCACATTGAGGTGTATGCTCACGCATTCGACGCGGCGTAACTCGCTCGTAGGGCCCGTCCTCTTGGACGGCCCGTCCTTGATCGGCGGGTCGCGCCATAGCCGAGAGGCGACGGCGGACCCTCCCTACACTGACCTTGTCTGAAATCAGAAAAGATCCCATCACTGGCCGCTGGGTCATCATCTCCACCGACCGCGGCAAGCGTCTCTCGGATTTTCGAATCGAGCCGGTCACGATTCCACACGATCCCGGCTGTCCCTTCTGCGAGGGCCACGAGCACATGACGCCGCGCGAGCTGCTGGCGCGACGTCGTGATGGCACCGGCCCGAACTGTCCCGGGTGGGACCTGCGCGTCGTGCCGAACCAGTTTCCTGTGCTACGGGTCGAAGGCATGCTCGATCGGCAGGGCGAGGGTCTCTTCGACAAGATGAACGGCATCGGCGCGCACGAAGTCATCATCGAGACGCCGAAGCACGACGAGACGCTGGCGACGATGAGCGATACGGCGGTCGAGCAGGTGCTGTGGGCGTTCCGGGAGCGCATGCAGGATCTGAAGCGCGATCGCCGCTTCCGCTACCTCATCGTCTTCAAGAATCACGGAACGGCGGCGGGCTCGTCGCTCGATCATCCGCATTCGCAGCTCATCGCGCTGCCGATCATTCCGCGCGAAGTGCGCGACGAGATGGAAGGCGCACGCGCGCACTTTGCGAGCAAGGAGCGCTGCGTCTTCTGCGATGTGCTCTCGCAGGAGGAGCGCGACGGCCGCCGCGTCATCGCCGACAATGCGGACATGATGGCGATCGCGCCTTATGCGCCGCGGTTTCCGTTCGAGACCTGGATCCTGCCGAAGCGGCACCAGCCACTGTTCGAGGACGCGCCGCGCCACGAGTACGCGTCGCTGGCGCGCCTGCTGGGCGACCTGCTGCGGCGCATGAACAAGATGCTGCTGAACCCGCCCTACAACCTGCTCATTCACTCGGCGCCGCTCATCGAGGCGGCGGGCGACTTCTATCACTGGCACGTCGAGATCATCCCGAAGCTGACGAAGGTCGCGGGCTTCGAATGGGCGACCGGCTTCTACGTGAATCCGACGCCGCCGGAAGAAGCGGCGCAGGTGTTGCGAGAGACGCGACTCTGAGCGCGCTCGTAGACCGCACGCTTCAGCGTGCGCGTCTATAACGCCAGCTTCCCGTCGAAGACGAGATCCTTCAACTTGAACTTCTTCTTGAAGGAGAACTCGCCCATCTTCACGTCGAACTCGACGTCGCCGTCGCTCAACGTGATCGGATCGGTCCTCGGGAAGCCGACGAGGAGCAGCGCACCGCCGCGCGTCATCTGCGTGCTGCCCTGGGTCGCGGCGATTGCCCCCTTGCCCTCACGACGCAGAAACGCCTGGATGGTGTTGTTGGGTCCCGGCCGCAGGTACTGTGGCGGCAGGCCCTGGATGCCGATCACATACAGATTCTCGTCGTGCTCGAGGGCGGCCTTGGTCTCATCGGTGATCGTTCCGTTCTTGCCGGCCTGCTGACGAGCCGCGGCCTCCTTGACCGGCAGCGCGCTGCGCCAGGAGATCGTCAAGCGCACGCGCTGCGGACCCGGGCCGAATCCCTCGGCGCCTCCACCACCGCGCCCGCCTCCGCCGCGTTCTCCACCACCCGAATCGGCGGTGGGTACTGGTCCTCTGTTTGGCAGCGGCACGGCCATCAGCACCGCCCACGGCGAGTCGGTGAGGACTTTCTCCACTTCCTTGTCGGACCATTGGGTGAACGGTTTCGACTCCCAGAACTCTGAGGCAGCGACTGCGGCGCAGCCGACGATCCAGACGTTGACGAGCATGAGGAGTCGACGCACGAGACGTGAATTGTCGCGAGATGAGACCATGTCGAGCAGGATTATAGACGCCGGCCTCAACCTTGCCTGCCCTGAGAACGCTGTGGTACGCTGTGATTTCGTCGCGAGCGGGAATAACTCAGTGGTAGAGTGCGACCTTGCCAAGGTCGAAGTCGCGGGTTCGAATCCCGTTTCCCGCTCCAACCTTCGCTCGCGCTTGCCACACACGCGAGCTACGGTTGGCAGGCCAACTGTCAGAGGCCTGCGAAGAGCGAGCTAGCGTGGCAAGTCAGGCGAAGGTTGTCCACCGTAGCGCGACGCGCGAAGGTGGACGTCAGAGATCCGCGAATGAAGTACACGCCTTCGATTGCTCGTAGCAGCCGCTTGCAGGCGGCCTGTCGCTGTTGTCGCCGCAGCTAGACGCGGCCGGACTCTCCTCAACACGAGCACAGTTCCAGCCGGCGCCGTCGCCAAGTGGTAAGGCAGAGGTCTGCAAAACCTCCATCCCCGGTTCAAATCCGGGCGGCGCCTCCAACCTTCGCTCATGAATGCAGGCGAAGGTTGTCCACCGTAGCTCGCGGACCGCGAGCGAAGGTGGACGTAACCGCCCCGAACGAGCTACGGTTGGCAGGCCAAACTTATTTAGCAATTTGTGACCTTTCGCTTTCGACTCCGGCCGAAAGTGTCCCTTTTTTGTCCCTGTCAGCCCGTGGAGCTGTTCGGCAGCCGTACGGAGATCGCCGCTCGACACGATGTTGTACCTGCATCCAAACGGAGTTGAAGTGCGATGCTTCCGCGGCACCGAAGACGATCTCCTCATGTCACAGGTCGAACGGACGCCGCACGCGGCGAAGGCGCGAGCGGACGAGTGGCTGGCGGTCGCTCTGAGCCGGGGATTCGAGGTCGTTGATCGTCTCGCGTAGAAACGCGAGGGCCATGTACGCCACGGTCATGGCCGCAGTGCTGCACGACTTCGTGACTCAGGAGCCCTTCATCACGCCCTGATGTTCTTCCGACTCCATCGATTTCTTGGTCGCCTCCGCGTACTTCTCGAGGCTCTCGACCTCTTGGGGTGAGCACATTAGACGGCGCCCCCGGGAGCTATCACCTTCCGTCCTTGAAGAATGACCTCCGTCGCGAGAAGAGACATGCTCCAGCACAGCCAGACTAACGTCGCGAAAGGGTCGCGCCCGAGGCTTGGCAATATGCCGAGCTCCGCCAGCGTGCGGGTCGTCACGAACGTGAACGTCACCACGTAACTCCGAAGAACCCAGTCCTTGTGTTGGCGGACCTGGCCGAGCCGAATGGCGACATACGCCATTCCCGTAGTCGTCCACCACGCGACCCCGAGAGCACCGAGGCTGATGCCGAACGCAGGGCCCTGCCCCGCATGCGAGGCCAAGTAGAAAGCGGCAGAGCCACCGATGAGTACGCCCACCACATAGAGTCGGCCGCTCCAGCGGTGAGCACGCATTGAACGCCGCCGCAGGCCAGACCAGAATTGAAAGGGACCGACGAGGAGCGCGAGGCCGCTCCCGGCGATATGGGTCAGCAGCCAGACTCGACGCGGCCAGTAGCGCCCGAACGTACCTGGTGAGACATCGGTGAGGAACGGGATGGCGTCATTGATCAAATAGCGCGCACCAAGGGCCACGAGACAGGCGACGACAATGACATTGGCGGCACGCCACGCGACCAGGCTGCCGCGGTTGGCGGGTTGGAGAGCGTCACCAGGGCTTGAGACCATCGCAGCTCGGTTTCTCAATCGAGCGATTCAACCGGCGTGTCGCACGTCACGCGCTGAGCCGCGTGGCGGCGGGACTATATCACCATGGTCGGCACGACGCCCTCCAGCGAGTGGTTATCTATCGTAACGCGGACACGATTGCGCACGACGATCACGCGTTGCACGGCAATCGCGAGCACGCCGGAGAAAACGCTGCAGCCCGACTCGTCGTTGTCGTATACGTGATGCGGTGGCCCTGCGCATTCGCTTCGGTCTTGCCCTCGCCGCCGCGATCTTTGCGGTCGGCTGCGAAAGCGGCTCGCCGTCGGCACCTTCGGGCCCCCCGGACATTGTCGTGTCCGACATCACGGTCAGCTCGAGGGGACGTTTCGCGGGTACGGGACCCGAATATTCGGTGTGCGGCAGCATTAGGATCGCGCCGGCAGTGACGGAAGAGGTCCTGCTCCACGCCATGGTGCTCACGTTATGGGACGCGAGCGGCACAGTCGTGTTGACGTGGTCGGATCCGACGTTCTTCCAGCGGCTGCCTCCCTCCTACGGCGGCGTGTTCGGATGCTTCGGCGGCCCCGTCGATCCCGATCCGACGCACACGCTGGCCGCGACTTTCGTCGTGCGCATCACGTACTCGAGGGTGGTCGGTCCGTCGCGAGTGATCGAAGTCTCCGGAACCGTGCGGGCATCATGAGGGTGTCCCTGCAGCTCAGACTGGTCACGATCGCCGCTGCGCTCTCGCTCGCCTGCGGGAGCTCGCCGACAGCGCCAACGGCGCCCGACGACGTGGTCCTCGATTCGTTTCAGATGGACGCCCAGCCTTTGTTCGCGGGGTTCGGGTTCTCGTACACGCTTTCAGGCGGTATTCACGTCGCCAGCGGCGTGACGGACCAGATCACGCTGCAGCAAATGACTGTCGAGGTCTTGGATCAGAGTGGCCGCGCGTTCATGACGTTTTCGGGCAACGGATTTCCGACGACGATCAGCTCGAACGTAACGATCAGCGGAGCGTTTGCGTTCGCCTCGGACTCTGACGTGTCACGCGCAGCGGGTGTGAAGTTCGCCGTGCACGTGACCTACGCGCGCGCTGGAGGCAGCGCCAGAACCGTCACAGCCTCCGGGCCAATCGCGTCCAGGCGTCCGCCGGCCTAGAACCCGATCGCAGTGACCGCGGGATCGTGCTCATGGGCGGAACCATGAACCTGCACGGCGACCGGAAGCACACCTGGACCAAAGTGCCGTGGATCGGGTAACGGTCAAGACGGTCCTGATATCCTAGCCGGTCCATGGATCGTCGACCTGTCCTCGTTGCCGGGGGCGGCATCGGAGGGTTGAGTGTCGCTCTCACGATGCATCAAATCGGGGTGCCTTGTGTCGTACTGGAATCCGTGCGCCACCTCGAGCCGCTCGGCGTCGGGATCAACCTGCAGCCGAACGCCGTACGAGAGCTTTACGAGCTCGCGATCGGGCCCGACCAGCTCGGTGCGATCGGCCTGCAGACCAGGGAATTCGTGCTCGTCGGCCTGAACGGCAAAGAGGTGTACGCGGAGCCGCGCGGGCTGCACGCCGGCTACAAGTGGCCGCAATACTCAGTGCACCGGGGCGGCCTGCAGATGCTGCTGTATCGGACGGCTCTCGATCGTCTCGGCAGCGGCGCCGTGCGAACAGGTATGGCGGTCACCGGCTACATCCCCGACGACGACGGCGAGGGCGTTCGCGCGCTAGTCGAAACGCAGGACGGCCAACACCTGGAAATCGAAGGGTCGCTGCTCATCGGCGCTGATGGTTTGCACTCGGCGGTGCGCGCGCAGATGCACCCGGAGCAGCCGCCGATTCAGTGGGGCGGCGCCATCATGTGGCGTGGCGTCACGCCGGGCGTGCCTATCCGGACCGGCGCCTCGTTCGTCGGCCTCGGCACGCATCGTCATCGCGTCGTCTTCTACCCGATTGCGCGACCGGACCCAGTCACCGGCCTCGCGCCGATCAACTGGATTGCCGAGATCACGGTCGACAACTCAGGAGGGTGGACGACTGGCGACTGGAACCGGCGGGTCGACGTCGCATCCTTCATCCATCATTTCGAAGACTGGAACTACGACTGGCTCGACGTGCCGGCGATGTTGCGCGGCGCGGACGCGGTCTTCGAGTATCCGATGATCGATCGCGATCCCGTGCCCACATGGGTGGATCGCCGGGTGGCGCTGCTCGGCGATGCGGCCCACGTGATGTATCCAACCGGCTCGAACGGCGCAAGCCAGGCGGTAATAGACGCGCGGGTGCTGGGTGCGTCAATTCTCGAGCACGGCGTCACGCCGGCGGCGCTGCTGGCGTACGACAAGCGGCTGTGCGCTGAGGTGTCGGCGGTGGTGTTGCGGAACCGTGGTGCCGGCCCGTTCGGCCTCCTCAATCTGCTCGACGAGCGCTGCGGCGGTGTGTTCGACGACATCGACGCGGAGATTCCCGCCGCAGAACGCGATGCGTTCATGAGCCGGTACAAGGCGGCTGCCGGTTTCGCGATGGAGACGCTCAACGGTTCGCCGCCGATCATCGCCGGCGCGACACTTGGCGGCGGCTGAATGATGCTGCAGCACTACGTCTTTCTGAAGTATCGCGACGGTACGTCCGAGGCGCACGTCACCGCGTTCTGCGAGCGCATGCGCGTCCTTTCAGGGACGGTCGGCGAGATTCAGCGTCTCGAGATCGGCCGCGACGAGGTGCGCGACGCGCGCAGCTGGGATCTGGTCCTCATCATGGAGTTCACGTCGATCGAAGCGTTGCGGGAGTATCAGCGCCACCCGCAGCACCTCGCGGTCATGGCGTTCAACGACCCATTCGTGACAAACGTGGCATCGGTCGACTTCACGCGGACGCAGCTGAACGCCGACACCGACGTAAGCGATCACTACCGCCCGGCCGGTTTGTAACCCTTCCACACCCATTCGAACGCTTCGGGCATCGTCTGCATCTCCACGGCGCGGTCGACGTGACCGGATGCCTCTGAAAACACGAACTGGTACGAATAACCCTTCGCTTTCAACGCCGCAGCCATCCGATTGTTCGCAATCACCCAGTTGCGCATCTGGTCAGCGGGTGACGTTGCGCCGAGATCGTTCTCGCTCACGTGCAGCCAGATGCGCAGCGGCTTGCGCTCCGAGTTGGGAATGAACGTCTGGTGAAAGTCCCACGCGCCGTTCGGTGCGGTGGCGTTGCGCTGCAGTGCGACGAACGTGCCCGAGTAGCTGATCACCCGGCGATACAGGTTCGGGTGCAGCCACGCCATCGTCAGCGCGGCCGCCGCACCGGAGCTCTGACCGAATGCGGCGCGCCCTTCGGGATCGGTCGTGAACGCCACCTGGTAGTCGCGCGTGATGCGCGGCAGCACCTCGGTCTCGACGAAATTCACATAGCGATCGGACACGGTGTCGTACTCGATCGTGCGCTGTCCGCCCGGGCCTGGGGAGATCAGGATGGCGACGATCGCGGGGATGCGTCTCTGGTAGATCAGGTTGTCGAGCATCACCGGTATGAAGGGCAGATCCGTTCTCGGCGTACCGTCCGCGGCGGCTGGTGCGTCTTCAGGGACGAACCCGCGCCCGTCCTGGACGACGATGAACGGCGCTGGTGTATTGGGCACGTATCCGGGAGGGACGTAGACCGCGACCTGACGCTGGAACGTCTGATGCTGCGGCGGCTCTACAGGTCCCGCTGCCGGTTCGCCGCGCCCTCTTCCGGGGCCGCCTGGGCGCCCCGCGGGTGCCGTGGGAAAGAGTTTGCTCTCGGCGGAATTCATCGTGAACCGGATGACACGCCCCTTCGGAACATCCGATTTCGCCGTGAACGCCGGGTCGGCGACGTAGGGCGGGCCGATTCTGAAGTTTCCATCCGCATTGAGACGAACGGGCACGAGCGGCGCCGCATTCGCCGGTCGCGCGGGACTTCCGTCGCTGCTCTGCATTCGGGCGAGCGCGCCGAGGCTCACGGGCAGAATGCTCAACGCCAGGATCCAGGGAGATATTTTCTTCATAGTCATGCCGTGTACCTGCTTAAGCGCTGCACATTCGTGCGTCGCACAACGCGAGTGGCGCATTATACGCGCCGCTCGTTGCATAATGCGCACTACCGGTTGAATGACTCGAACTCACCCGATCATCTCGCGCGGCGACAGGAGACTCATATGAACGTGCCGGCCATGACACTCAAGACCTTGGTTCGCGTGCTCGCCGTCGCGGCGTGCGTAGGGATTGCCGCGGTCGCTCCGCATGCGGGTGCCGCGCAAGCGCCCGGGGCCGCGCAAGCCGTTCCTGCCGCGCCTGGCACCGCCGCACAGGCGCCGGGCCGGGGGCGAGGGCCGCAGCCGGTCGATCCGCGGGTGCAGATCCGGATGCATCACTTCGCCGAAACCAATCAGGAGATCCCATACTCGCTGTTCGTCTCGTCGAAGGTGAAGAAGAACAAAAAAGCGCCGCTGATCGTGACGCTGCACGGGATCGGCGGCACGCATCTGACGATGATGCGGCCCAACGCGATC
>DASWZV010000123.1:0-3598 GCA_036407095.1 Vicinamibacterales bacterium
CCGGTCCGGAGGCCGGGCGTCCGGCGAGCGCGCACGACCATGGCCAGGAGCATCGCGTAGAGCACGACGCCGGTGCTCAGTCCGACCAGGTTCAGCAGCTCGCCGACGTTCACGGTGGTGGACACGGTATGCCTGTCTCGGACGATCGCTAACCGGAAGGCAGCGACCGGTCCGTTTGCACGCACGAACGGTCGCTGCGAGCCAATGAATGGAACTGCCCGTGCGCGGCCGGTTCCTGGCCCATTATGGCCGTTCTGCAGCCCCATTCGTGGCGTCGCGGGTGGCGTTCGTCTGCCGAAGCCGACCGTTCATTGGCTTGTTGTGGCTGGCTTGGGGAAGCCGTTGCTACCGTTGCCTCGAGAAGACCCTTCTTCGAACGAGGCTCGATGACCACCATGTTGCACGCTTGTACGAGTTTGCGCGTCGCCGCCGCGCTGCTGTCCCTCGCGCTCCTGGCCTCCCCGGCCTCGGCGCAGGGGCTCGGCGCCGGCACAGTGCAAGGCACCGTCAAGGATCCGACCGGCGGCGCGATGCAGGCTGTTCAAATCCGGATCAGCAATCCCGTCAGCGGATTCTCCCGAACCGCGACGACCGACGCGGCTGGTCAGTACGTCTTCAGCAATCTGCCCCCGAATCCGTACCACATCACCGTCGAAGCGCAGGGGTTCGAGACGCTGGAACAGGATATCGACGTGCGGACCAGCGTCCCGATCACGCTGGACCTGACCCTCGCCCTCGCCGGGGCCACGGCAGCGGTAGATGTCGTCGGCCACGCCGGTGATCTGCTGGAGCGCGATCCGACCGCACACACCGACATCGACCAGGCCCTCATCACCAAGCTGCCGCTCGAAACGTCGTCGTCGGGACTGAACCAGATCGTGACGATGGCGTCCCCAGGAGTCGTCTCCGACTCGAATGGGTTCTTCCATCCGGTGGGGGATCACGCACAGACTCAGTTCTCGATCGACAACCAGCCAATCACCGATCAGCAGAGCCGTCTCTATTCGAATCAGATCTCGGAAGACGCCGTGCAGTCGATGGAGGTGATCACGGGTGTCGCGCCGGCCGAGTACGGCGACAAGAGCAGCCTGATCGTGCACATCGTCACCAAATCCGGTCTCGATCAGGCGAAGCCCACCGGCAGCGCGTCGTTCGGTTACGGTTCCTTCAAGAGCCCGACCGCCGACCTGAACCTCGGCGTCGGATCGCACGGCGTCGGCAACTTCCTGTCGCTCTCCGGTCTGCGAACGGATCGCTTCCTCGATCCGCCGGAGGTCGAGGCGCTCCACGATGCCGGAGACCAGGCCTCCTTGTTCGATCGCTTCGACTTCCGCCCAGGAGGCCGAGACACGATTCACCTGAACGTCCAGGCGGCGCGATCGGGATTCGACGTGCCCAACACCTACGACCAGATCGCCCAGACGCAGCACCAGAGCATCGACACGTTCAACATCGCCCCTGGGTACTCCCGGGTCCTCGGCTCGAACATGCTCCTCACCGCGAATGGCTACGTTCGCCGGGATCACCTCACGTATGTTCCAAGCCCGAATCCCCTCGACGACACGCCGGCGACGGTGAGCCAGAATCGAACGCTGACGAACGTCGGCGTAAAGGCCGACTTGTCGATGACGCTCGGCGTGCACAATCTGAAGCTCGGCGGATCGATTGGGGCGACGCAGCTGCACGAGCAGTTCACGTTCGGGATCACCGATCCCACCGACAGCGCTTTCGCGCTCGACGATGGAGCGTTCGATCCGGCCCTTGCGCCGTTCGACTTGACGAACGGCGGCTCCCCGCTCGCGTACGACCAGTCGTTCACGATCAAGCAGCAAGCGGCGTACGTCCAGGACGACATCAAAGCCGGACACGCCACACTGAACCTCGGCCTGAGGCTCGATCACTACGATGGGTTGACGACCGCGACGCTCCTTCAGCCGCGCCTCGGCGTGTCATATGCCGTCGCCGGCGGCACCGTCCTGCGGGCCTCATACGGCCGGACCATGGAGACGCCCTATAACGAGAACCTGCTGCTCTCGGCCGGCTACCGCTTGAACGGACTCTTCGGCGACGGTCAACCGGTTCCACCGGGCCGGCGGAACCACGTGGAACTCGGGATTCAGCAGGGCTTCGGCCGCTGGGTCGTCGCCGATTTCGGGTACTTCAACAAGCGCACGGACAACGGCTACGACTTCGGGGTGCTTTTCAACACGCCGATCGCATTTCCGGTCGCGTGGGATCACTCACGAATCAACGGTTTCACCGGACGCGTGAATCTCGTGGAGCACGGAGGGTTCAGCGCATTCTTCGTCATGGCCCACACGAACGCGATCTACTCGCCGCCGGGCGTCGGCGGCATCCTGTTGGAGCAGCCCGGGGGCGACTTCCGCATCGACCACGATCAGAAGTTCAACTCGACGACCAACGTCCAGTACGTATTCGAGAAGCGCACCGGCGCCTGGGTGGCGCTCGCGTGGAGGTACGATTCCGGGCTGGTCGCGGGTGCGGTCGCGAGCCTGGAGGACGCGCTCGGGTTGACGGCCGATCAGCAGGCCGCCATCGGCTTCTTCTGCGGCACCCAGGTCGCTACGCGGGACGCACCGCTGACGGATGCGACCTGCACGACGTCGAACTACGGGGCGGCGCGGTTGAGGATCCCCGCTGAAGGAACGGTGGACGACGTGACGAATCCGCCGCGGATTGCGCCGCGCCATCTGTTCGATCTGGGGATTGGCGCCGACAACCTGCTGCACACCGACAGAACCAGGCTGCGCGTCCGGTTCAGCGTGATCAACCTGACCAACACGGAAGCGCTCTACAACTTTCTGTCAACGTTCAGCGGCACCCACTTCGTGACGCCGCGCGCTTATCAGGTCCAGCTCGGCGTGACCTTCTGAGGTCTTCCCCTCCTCGATCCTTCCTGTTGCGGAGGCGCCGGGCGGATCCTCGCGGTGGGCGGGCGTTCCATTCGAACTCGGCCCGTCTCCGTGTCATCATGGGGCCACAGGTGGCAAGGAGAGGCGCACATGGGAATGTTCGATGGAGTGCTCGGGGGCATCGTCGGCGCCGGGATGGTGACCGTTCTGAACGGCATCATCGAGCAGCATGGCGGACTGCAGGGCGTCGTCAGTCAATTCGAGAAGAACGGGCTGGGCGCGACGGTCAGATCGTGGGTCGGAACCGGACCCAACGATCCGATTTCCTCTGCGGACGTGCATCGCGTGCTCGGGCCCGAGCTGCTGCAGCAGCTGTCGGCGAAGTCCGGTTTGTCGGTCGAGGAGCTGACGCAGAAGCTGTCGCAACTCCTGCCGCAGGCCGTCGATCGCGCGACGCCCGGCGGCGCGATCCCCAAGAGTTAACAGGCTGCTGACGCAGCCTGAATGCACAATGCACAATGTTGAATGTCCAGCAGCTCTGCTTTCAACATTGAACATTCAGCATTGAACATTGACTTCCGAGGACACGCCGATGCCGTTGCCCCGTCCCACACGGACGGTTGCCGCTCGTGATCTCGTCGCGGCCGTTCTGCTCATGCTCTCGGTCGCCGTCTTCGCCCAGCAGCCGCCGGCCGCTCAGCCGCCTCCGGCCCCGCCGTCGCAAG
>DASWZV010000124.1:0-4829 GCA_036407095.1 Vicinamibacterales bacterium
CATCGCGTTGAACGCGCGCGACGTCACGATCACGAATTCCACCATCCGCGATATCAAGACCGTGGGCCAGGACACGCAAGCGATTGGCGGCTGGAACGGTCCGGGACCGTACTTGATCGAGAACAACTATCTCGAGGCCGCAGGCGAGAACGTCATGTTCGGGGGCTCCGATCCGGCCATTCCCGGACTGATTCCCGCCGGCATTACTCTTCGCGGCAACTACCTGACGAAGCCGCTCGGGTGGCGCGATCCAATTCTCGCCACTCCCGGCCACGTCGCCGCGACCGTGGGTGTGGGCGGCGGCCTTCCGGCAACGGCTTATACCTACCAGGTGGTTGCGCGCCGCCCTTCGGGACAAGGGAGCGTCGCCCAGTCTCTTCCGTCCGCGCCGGCAGCCGTGAGTCTGCCCGCGACCGGACAGGTGAAGCTGACATGGACGCCGGTGCCCACTGCCACGGAGTATCGTGTCTATCGAAACATGTTCGGAATCGTCGAGTACTGGACGGTGACCGAGGCGACCTTCACGGACGCCGGCGTCGACGGCCTCAGAGGGGCGCTGCCCACGAAGGGCACCGTCTGGAGCGTCAAGAATCTGTTCGAGCTGAAGAGCGCGCGCGACCTGGTCATCGAACAGAACGTGTTCGAGAACTGCTGGCTGGAATCGCAGGTAGGCTTTGCGATCCAGCTCACCGTGCGCTCGGGCGGCGCGTGCACGTGGTGCACGATTCAGAACCTCGAGTTCCGCAACAACGTGGTCCGGCATGCGGGCGCCGGCATCAACATCCTCGGTCTGGACGAGCCGGAACGTCCCACCGTGCGGGCCGCCAACCTGAACATTCACGACAATCTCTTCTACGACATCCACACCCGATGGGGAGGGGCCGGGCTCTTTCTCCAGGTCGGCGGAGCACCGACCAATGTGGTGGTCGATCACAACACGATCGATCACAACGGGGGCCTTCTGATCTCGGCTTACGGCGGAACCGCTACCGCCCGACAGCAGATTCCAGCTTTCACCTACACAAACAACCTGTCGCGGCATGGCACCTATGGCGTGATGGGGCCGGGCCTGGCGTTCGGGATGGGGACGATCACGACGTACTTTCCGAACGTGAACTTCCGCCGCAACCTGCTGTCGGGCGGGGACGCGAAGAACTATCCGGCCGATAACTTCTTTCAACCCGATTTCAACACGATCTTCGCGAGTATTCCGGACGCGGATTATCGGCTGCGGCCCGGCAGTCCGTTTCACCTCGCGGGAACCGACAACCGGGATCTCGGAGCCGACATGGGCGCAATTCTTCCGCTCATCGCGGAAGTGCCGTCGGCCGCGCCGCCGCCTCCGCAAGGCCTCCGAATCCAACTGCGCTGAGTGTCGGGCACGCCCGATCGTCAGTCGTCCGCCAGCGCCAGCGGATAGGTGGCGATGATGCCGTAGTGATCGGAGGGTGCCGCCTCTCCTGGCTGGACCACACCGAAGCGCGACATGTCGAGGGGGCGATAGCCTGCCGGCGACCACGCGTAGTCGATCCGTTTCCACGCCGCACCTTCGGGCTCCCCACAGCCTCCACGATTCAGCATGCCGGTGTCCCCCTTCTGATCTCCGTGGATCGCCCGCCATGCATCGACGTACTTCGCTGCAGCAAGGACCTGCAAGGCTTCCGCGCCATTCGGCGTCTGGTGGCAGACGACGCCGGGGGCGGTCCACACGTTCAGATCTCCGATGAGCACGTGCGGGCGGCCGTCGCTGGTCGCCCGCATGAAGTCGAGGGTCTGCCGCGCCTGTGTCGCGTAGGTAGACTGTTCTGCCGGCCCGGTGCCGTACCAATGTGAAACGTAGGTGATCAGCGAGTGGCGACATCGTGGGTCCGCACAGACGGCCGCCCGCATGATCCACACGGTATCGGACGGGGCCTTGTTCCGTGACGTATCGAGCTGTTGCCAGCGCTGGTCCCTCAAGCCGTATCTGGCCACGAGCGCGACGCCGTTCCGCACCTCCGAAGCTGTTTTCCAGCCGAGCACGGCGCGGACGCGCTCCGGCGAGCCGCAGACGTCCTTCCAGGCTTCGGCGAGACCGAGCGCGAGGATCGACGGGTCCGAGGCAATCGCCGACGTCAGTGTCTGCTGGACGAGCCCCGTGCCCCAGGCGTTCACCGGCTTCGATCGGTCGGTGCAGTTGCGGACGTTGCTGAAGGGCGATTGGTGTCCCGGCAGACCAGGAATCCCCATGCCTGAACGGATGTTGTAGAACGCGAGCTTGACGGCGGCCTGTGCGGCTACGGAACCGTCAGCGAGCTTGTTGATGGGACCGGGCGAGAAGGACGCGTCGGCAGCGAGAGCAGCGCCGAGAACGAGAGCGAGCGGAGCGATCGACCGAACGAGCACGTGCGTTTCTCCAACTCATGGGAATCACTGATGCGCGGCGGGGATGACGATCACGGCGGCCCCTTTCTGCGCATCCGGAGGAGCCCAGATGTCCCCGTCATGGACGTTCAACACGCGGCGGGCGATGAGCAGGCTGAGGCCGCAGCCGCCGCGCCACTCATCGAACACCGGCAGTCCGGACGCTTCCGGCCCGACGGCATCGACGGCCTGACGATCACCGATCAGAATCTGGTATTTCGCGGCGTCGCTCCTCACTCGCCGGCCGCTGACGATCAACTGATCCGTCGTCACCAGTTCGCGGCGAACGGCAGCGACGACCGCCGTGACCGCCGACGTCAGGCGCGGCGCATCGGCTTCGATGGGGGCGGGCTCGTTGCCGATCTCGAGTACCACTGTCACCTTCCGGTCCGGCAAGGCCGGCAATTGATCGAGGGCCGTGCGCAGCACGTCCCGCAGATCGACCGTCTGCCGGGTGAAGACGAGCGCGCCGCCTTCCAGACGTCCGAGATCGCTGAGCTCCGCGAGCAGGGTCGTCAGGCGACCGCACGACTTCTCCGCCTCTTCCAGCAGCTTCCGCTGCTGATCACTCAAGGGACCCGCCCGATCCTTCAACAGCATCCGGAGGTAGCCCGCAACGACCGTCAGCGGCGTGCGGAACTCGTGCACCGACAGCGACAGCACTCTGGACCACTGAGGATCTTCGTTGTGCTCCGGCATCGACAGCAATTCTATACGCGGCTTTCGGCCACTCGACGCCCTCGTCAAGGCCGAGCCGCAATTCGACCGGCCGTTCTCGACGCTCCTCCGGTTGCGCGTGACGGCTCAATGCCGCGAGTCTGACGTATTTCTCGAGATGTTCAAACCTCGGCTGTCACCGAGGCGCACCACGCCGACAAAAGCCCATCCCCTGGCCCCCCGGACCGCGACAAAGGCGCGTACACTAGACTCTAGCGGGTCCGCCGAAGGCGGTCGCTTCAGGGAAACGCGGCGTGGGCTTGCGGCGTCCTACTGTCAGGGGCAGGCATGCTGATCAAGAAACCCTCCGATGTCCGGTCGTCAGAGATCACGGCCGAGGGTCTGTACCTTCGCAGGCGCGAGTTCATCCGGCTGGCTGGAGGGGCGGTTGCCGGCGTGGCCGCGGCTGGCGTGCTCGGCGCCTGTGGGCGCGCCGCGGCGGATGCATCGGAGCCCAGCGACGCGGTGGCCTACGCGGCCCAGCAGGCGTTCCCCAGCATTTCCAAACGGATGGTGACGACGACGGACCCGCCGAATACCTTCGAGCAGATCACCAGCTACAACAACTACTACGAGTTCGGCACCAATAAGAGCGACCCCAAGGCGTACTCGGGCAAGCTGACGACGAGCCCGTGGACAGTCAAAATCGACGGATTCTGCAACAAGCCCGGTGACTATCACCTGGAAGATCTGATCAAGCCGGCGGAGCTCGAGGAGCGCATCTATCGTTTCCGCTGCGTCGAGGCCTGGTCGATGGTGATCCCGTGGGTGGGCGTCCCGCTCGCTTCGATCCTGAACCGGGTCGAACCGACGGCGAAGGCTACGTTCGTCGAGTTCACGACGGTGCTTCGTCCGAAGGAAATGCCCGGTCTGGCATACGGTGGTCTCAACTGGCCGTATACGGAGGGACTCCGGCTCGACGAAGCGAAGCACCCGCTGACGCTGCTGGCCGTGGGCCTGTATGGCAAGACGCTCCTGAACCAGAACGGCGCACCCATTCGGGTCGTCGTGCCCTGGAAGTACGGCTTCAAAGGAGCCAAGTCGATTGTCAGAATCCGACTGACCGATAAGATGCCGCACACGTCTTGGGTCGAAGAGAACTCTGCGTGGTACGGGTTCTACTCCAATGTGAACCCGAACGTGAGTCCCGTGCGCTGGGATCAGAGCCGCGAGCGCCGTCTGCCGTCGTTGTTCGCCACGACGAAGACGCAGCTGTTCAACGGCTATGGCGACCAGGTGGCATCGATGTATGCCGGGATGGATCTCAAGAAGTACTACTGACGGGATCCGAAATGCGGTATGCGGGGTGAGTGACTTGAGTTTCGCATCATGCACACCGGATCCCCGATCCCGCGTACCGCATCCCGACGAACTGCAGCAGTGCGCCGACTCGCCAAGCCAGTCCTGTTTCTCGCGGCTCTGACGCCGACCGCCTGGCTGCTGTGGGGCCTCTTCGAAGGCGACCTCGGCGCCAACCCGGCCGAGACCATCCAGCTCCAGACAGGGCGCTGGGCGTTCAAGTTCCTGCTGGTCACGCTTGCCATTACGCCGCTCCGGCGGCTCACCAAATGGAACGTCCTCATCCAGTACCGGCGCATGCTCGGGCTGTTCGCGTTCTACTACGCGTCGCTCCACTTCACGTCCTACATCGTGCTCGACAAGTACTTCGACTGGGAGGCGATGCTGCTCGACGTCGGGAAGCGGCCTTT
>DASWZV010000125.1:0-2604 GCA_036407095.1 Vicinamibacterales bacterium
CGTCATGCACGGAGGCGAGGCGCCGAAGCTTTTGTCGGTCGATCTGACCGGAGCGCAGCGGCTCGTCCTGGCAACGATCGACGCGAACAACGGCACGCAAGGAGACAGCGCCGACTGGGCGGGAGCGGTCGTCATCACGAAGCCCGGCGGACAGGCGCCCCGCGTGGCTCCGCCCGCCGCACAGGCGCAACCGTCCATCGCCTCCAGCCGCTCGGCCGAACCTCAGATCAACTACCCGCGCATCACCGGCGGCACACCCGGACGTCCGTTTCTCTTCAGAATTCCCGCAACCGGAGAAGCGCCGCTCTCGTTTTCCGCGAAGAATCTTCCCGCCGGCTTGCAGCTCGATCCGACATCAGGCGTGATCACCGGATCGCTTGCGCAGGCAGGCCGCACCACGGTCGACGTGACGGTGAAGAACGCCAAGGGGACCGCATCGGGCCAGATCACGATCGTCGGCGGGGCGGATGCGCTCGCGCTGACGCCGCCGCTGGGTTGGAATTCGTGGAACGTCTGGGCGGCCAGCGTGGACGACCAGAAGGTGCGCGCCGCCGCCGACGCGATCGTATCGACCGGGCTTGCCGGCCAGGGCTATACCTATGTCAACATCGACGACGCATGGGAGGGGCAGCGGACGGCCGACGGCGAGATCACGTCGAACGAGAAGTTCCCGGACATGAAGGCGCTGACCGACTACGTGCACGGGAAGGGCTTGAAGATCGGCTTGTACTCGTCGCCCGGACCGCGGACGTGTCAGCAGCGGTTCGCCGGCAGCTATCAGCACGAAGAGCAGGACGCACGGACGTGGGCCAGGTGGGGCTTCGACTACATCAAGTACGACTGGTGCTCGTACTCCGACGTCGAGCCCGCGCGTGACAAGACTCCGCTGCCCGGGTTGCAGAAGCCGTACGTTCTCATGCGCGGCGCGCTCGACAAGCTCGATCGCGACTTCGTGTACTCGCTCTGCCAGTACGGATGGGGCGACGTCTGGGAATGGGGCGACACCGTCGGCGGCAATCTCTGGCGCGTGACGGGCGACATCACCGACACCTGGCCCTCGATGTCGTCAATCGGCTTCCAGCAGACCGGCCACGAGAAGTTCGCGGGGCCCGGACACTGGAACGACACCGACATGCTGGTCGTCGGCAAGGTCGGTTGGGGCCGTCCGAACACACCGCGGCCCTCGCAGCTCGATCCGAACGAACAGATCACCCACATCTCGCTGTGGGCGCTTCAGGCAGCGCCCCTCCTGATCGGCGCCGATCTCTCGCAGGCCGACCCGTTCACCATCGATCTCCTGGGAAATCGCGAAGTTCTGGCGATCGACCAGGATCAACTCGGCAATGCCGCCCACCGCATCGCGAACGACGGCTGGACCGAGGTGTGGGCCCGCCCGCTCGTGGACGGCACGCTGGCGGTCGGGCTCTTCAACCGCAGCCCCGAGCCGGCGCAGGTCGACGTCAAACTGGTCGACCTCGGTATGAACGGCCCGCAGCCCGTCCGCGACGTGTGGACGCACACGGATCGGGGTACAACCACCGCCGGAGCGTTCGGCACGACCGTTCCCCGCCACGGGGCCGTCCTCGTCAAGATCGGGAAGGGCGGGTCCCGCTAGCTCATCCTTGTTACAAAGCCCCTTCTGAAACGTTGTAGTGAGGTGGAGGGGTCTGCCAGGCACTGGAGGTCACGGTTGGATGCTCAATGCTGAATGTTGAGAGCATTGAACTTTTGGGCATTCAACATTGTGCATGTTGCATTCAGGCTGGGTCTGTCGGCAGCTGTCAGCGCCCGGGGCCCGACACGATGGGTTCGCGAAAGCCCATGACGACGTAGACGAAGGCCGGGACGGCACCGTCGTCGAGCCGGGCGGGGGAAAAGGTCCAGCCCTCCGCGGCGTGGATGGCGGCGGAGTCGAAGCCGCCGGCCGATTGAACAACGCGAACGGCTCGCGCGTCGCCCTCGGCTCCCACTTCGATCTCGAGAACGACCGTTCCATCGCCGCGCGCGTTCGGCGGGTACGTGGGAGGCGTCAACTCGTGCGGCATCGGCACGAGCGCTGCTGGTTTCGCGATGTCCTTCGGTGGCTCCCCCAGGCTGCCGCCGAGGAACAGCGCGGGCGGGCGGTAGACGCCGGCAACGAGCACATGGGATTCCGTTTTGCGCCGTCCTTCTCGCGTTGCCACTTCGGCCGGACTGAAACGCCAGCTCTCGACGGCTGCTGTTACGAGATCCGTGTACGGAGGCGTCACGCGAATGCGATCGATGTGGTCCACCTGCCCGGCGCCGTCGATCGTGACGTCGAGCAGTACTTCGCCGCCGCCAACGATCATCCGTCCGGGGGCAGCGGGTGCCGGTCCCTCGACGAGCCGGGCGGGAACGTACGGATCGGACGGAGCTCCTTGACTGATTGCCGTCATCAGAACCGCGGCGGCCGTAACCATGTATCGCATCGGGTCACCCAGTGAGCGGGAGCAACATGATAGCCGGTCCTCGGAGGACCGGCCTGCGGCCGGAGATCGGCCCGATCTGCTTCAAAACGGTGCTATTATCCCGCCTTGCGGCAGGGGTGTCTCTGCCCTGCCTCCCAGTCGCGCGCCCGGGCGG
>DASWZV010000126.1:0-239349 GCA_036407095.1 Vicinamibacterales bacterium
CGGTACGATCCAGTCTGCGACAGTTGGTGCGATCTCAACGTCGCACCGACAGCCGCCAGCGGGATCGCACCGACAATCGCTAGAGAGATCGCACCGACCGGGTTCGGGATCGCACCGACCGAGTTCGTGGATCGCACCGACCGAGTTCGTGGATCGCACCGACACGCGGTAGTACGATCGCACCACGCGCGTTAACGGGATCCTGCCCCACCATCTCAGTTTCCCGCGTCCATCACCTTCAACAGGATTGCTTGTGTCGCGAGTTGCGCGGCCAACGCAGCTCCGATCGCCCACGCAAGGGGGTTCGCCGGCAACATCATCGCCAGCACGAAACAGAAGAAGGCGAAGCTGCAGAGGCCAAGCATGTACCCGCGCAGAAAACGGGCGACCGCGGATAGTCCCTGCTGCGCGTGCGTGAAGCTCGCGAGGATCGCGGTGGCCACCGGAAAGGGCGTCAGCAAGCCGCTCAATTCAGGACCCAGTCGTGCTGCGACCGACGTCAGCACGAACACCAGTGTGCCTGCTGCAATCATTCGCACGGGAAGGTCCCAAGCCGGCGGGCGACCAAGCGGCTGCGGCGCGCTGGGCCGCGGCAATACTCGTCGCACCAACAGCAGGGACGCGATCGCGCAGACGAGGCCGGCGAGCGCGCCTGCCTCC
The DNA here is from genome assembly GCA_036407095.1 of Vicinamibacterales bacterium. Taxonomy (GTDB): domain Bacteria; phylum Acidobacteriota; class Vicinamibacteria; order Vicinamibacterales; family UBA2999; genus Gp6-AA40. Next base: position 661 of record DASWZV010000126.1, read on the forward strand.
GCGTGACGCAGCAGGAACGTCGAGAGGCCGAATGCGATCCAGCCGATGAGGAGACATGCGGGCCAGCTGCTGAATCTCGTCGCGCCATAGCCGTACGCCGCACAAAACGCCGCGACACCCACGAGACCAAGCAGCGACCCGGCCGCCGCATGCGCAGCAAATGCGTGCCCCTGCTGCACCGCGTAGAAATAGAACGTCGGTCCGACTACTGCAGGCAGCGCGGTAACAAACGCCGCCGCGCGCGGGCCCCACCGGCGGCCGGCCAGCGTGATGATCGCAATGAAGATCGGAACGAGTGTCAGTCTGAGGACGAGAAGCAAGCAGGCCGCGAGTTATTGTCGTCGAGATCAGCCGTCGGATAGTCGGTGCGATCCCTCTGGACGATTGTCGGTGCGATCGAACTGCCGCTGGTCGGTGCGATCCTGGCGTTGCCTCGTCGGTGCGATCCCTCTACGATTGTTGGTGCGATCCTGGCTTCGCCGGTCGGTGCGATCCTGGCTTCGCCCGTCGGTGCGATCCTGGATTCGCCCGTCGGTACGATCCAGTCTGCGACAGTTGGTGCGATCTCAACGTCGCACCGACAGCCGCCGAATCGCACCGACAATCGCTAGAGAGATCGCACCGACACGCGGTAGTACGATCGCACCGACAGAATGCAGGCTCGCACCGACCGCGCAGCCGGATCGCACCGACAGAATGCAGGCTCGCACCGACTATCGTGGAGGGATCGCACCGTCTATCGTCAGAAGGATCGCACCGACAATCGCCAGAGTGCTCGCACCGACCGCATCTCAGATGAGTCCTTCCGCTTTCGCCCAGATCTCTCGCACGAGATCCCCCGCCGGGACCGGCTTCGCCATCGCAGCTGATTGCCCGGCCCACACCTGCATGCGGTGATAGTCGCCGGCGGCGACACCCGCTTCCTTCATCGCCGCGGTCAGACCACGCTGCACAGGATAGGGTGCGGGCGGTGGCGCATCCGGGGCTGCAGCCGCCTTGACGAAGTCGGTCGCGATCGCCCTCGCGAGTCGGCCGGTCAGTGCACGGGTCAATGCGGTCTGCTCCGGCTCGAGGTTGTCGAGCGCGTCGGCCCACGCCTGGTGCGTCTTCGCTTCCGGGCAGCGCAGGAACGCCGTGCCGATCGATACGGCGCTCGCGCCGAGCATCAATGCCGCCGCCACCCCGCGACCGTCGCCGATGCCACCGGCGGCAACGATCGGTACGCGGAGATGATCGGAGAGGCGCGGAACCAGCGCGATCAGACCGATCGACTGCCGCTCGGCGTCGGCCGCATCGAACGAACCGCGGTGCCCTCCCCCCTCGAATCCCTGCGCCACGATCGCATCGGCACCGGCATCTTCTGCGCGCCGGGCCTCATCGAGCGTTGTCGCCGTCGCAAACCACGGGATGCCGTTCTGCTTGAATCGCCGCACTGCCTCCGGAGAGAACAGCCCCATGATCGACGAGACGACACGCGGTCGAGCCTCGAGAAAGGCCTCACAGTGCTCTTCGATCGAGGGTCGCGACACGTCGCCGGCTGTCGCCGGCACCTCCGGTCCCCACTGCCTCATGAACGCGCGCACCCGCGCCTCGCGGCCGGGGTCGCGGCCCGGCTCGGGATCCGGCAGCCACGTGTTCAGCTGAAGCGCACCCTGGCTCGCCGATCGAAACTCGCGCACCCACTCGGCGATGCCTTTGGGCGGTGTGATCAACGCGCCCATCGCGCCCATCGCGCCCGCGTTGGCGACGGCAATCGAGAGGCCGACCGGACACGCGCCCGCCATCGGCGCCAGGAGGATTGGAACCTTCAGCCCGTACGCGTCGCAAAACGCACGGGCGCGATCGCGGGGCGTCATCGGCGTGTCTTCGATTTGGCCTTGGCTGCCGGCGCCTTCTTCTTCGCGGCAACCGGCTTCCTTTTCGCGGCCCTCTCCGCTTGCCCTGAGCGAGGCCGAAGGGTGCTGTTCTGCCAGGCGAGTGTCACCGCTTCACCGACCATGTCCTCATCATCAGCCGCATCGAGCTGAACAAGGGTCGAGCCGCCGCGCCCCCACGCGCCCGCTGCAGGCGAAAAGATGTCGGGATACTCGGCGAGAAACCTCTGCTGCTGATCCGGCGTGAGCATGACCACCCCGACGGTCTCCTCGGCATTGAGCGTCGCGAAGATGCGGCCGTGCGCGCGGAAGTCGGGATGCCCCATGTGCGCACCTTCGATCGCGCCTTCCATTCCGAGAACGATCCGACGAAAGTCTCGTGCGCGCATGACCCGTCTCAATCGTAGTACGCCGGTGCCTTCTTCAGCTTCTGATGCGCGTTCAGATCGTGCTGGATCCACAGCTGCGCGCCGGTCTTCGCGATGAACGCATCGACCGTCTTCCGCGCCGCCCGTGTCTGATCGACATTGAACTCGAACGTCGGATAGCGATCGAGTCGACGCTCCGCCTGATAGTGATAGAGATCGCCCGAGAGCAGCACGCCGCCGGTCTTCGCCAGTTTGACGTAGAGCACCTGGTGGCCGGGCGTGTGTCCCGGCGCCGACTTGAGAATCACCGCCCGGTCGCCGAACACGTCGTATTCGTCGTCTTTGATGAGCGTGGTGCGGCTGTTCTTGAGCGAGGCGTAGGTTTCTGGCCGCGACGTGCCAACCGGCTTGTCTCCGAACATCGCCTCACGATCGAGCGGACGCGCCAGCCACGTCGCTGCGGCAAACGCGTTCGCATTCGCGGTGTGATCCCAGTGGTAGTGCGACAGCGCAAGGAAGTTCACCGCGGCCGGCGTGTAGCCCGCGGCCTTCAGTTGCGCGATGAGCGGGCTCGTAATCGTGACCTGACGAGGCTGCCCGTCGGGGAGCGTCAGCTGCTGCAACGAAGGCTTCCCCGTCGGCGACCAGGCCGCATCGGTGATGGCGCCCGTATCCCACATCAGCACACCCTTCGGGTGCACGACGAGATACGCCGCGACCGACAGCTGCGTCGTCCCGACGTCTTCCTTGGTCATCTTGTAGCGTGCAGGATCGGACTCGAGCACCCCGCCATCGAAGACGTAGAGCCTCACCGACGGTGGCGACGTGGCTCGCCCCTGGGGCGCGCCATCAACCTTCACATGAAGCGCGAATGGCGCAACCAGCGCCGCAATGGCGATCAGCATTCTCCGCATGGGCGGATCATGCCACGAGTCAAATCTTAGAGCACCTCTCGTATCAGAGCCGCTGTCCCTGGTCCATGGGCCCTGGTGCTTGGTCCGTTCTTTGGTCCGCGGTCCGTCCCAGATTCTTGGTCCAGGTCCGTCTTGAAAGCGACATGAGTTGCCTCGTTACGGGAACGTGACACTCGAACCAAGGACCACGGACCACAGGACGGACGAAGGACCAAGAACCGAGGACATCCGACGCGCGCCACGTCGATTTGAAGAGCGCGCTAGATCTCCAGCGATGCGGTGTCATCGCGGAGCAATCGCTCGCGTGTCGTCAGACGAGCAGTGGAAGCAGATCCTGCAAAGTCCTGATGCAAGCCACCCGTGGATCAGGCGAGATCGATGCGTGCTCCTGCTTCCCTCGATCGATCCAGATCGGCCGGAACCCGGCCGCGCGTGCGCCCTCGACATCGCGCATCCAGTCATCGCCTACGTGGACGCACTCCGCCGGCAGCATGTTCACGCGGGCAGCCGCCTGCACGAAGATGCGCGGATCGGGCTTGCCGGCGCCCATCGCTTCGCTCGTCACGACGACCGCAAACCGATCTGCGATCCCCATGCGTGCCAGCTTGTCCTTCTGCTGAACGTCAGTGCCGTTCGTGATGACGCCGAGCGGACGATCGCTCAATGCGTCCAGCATCGGTATCACGTCGTCGAACAGGCGCCAGCTGGCTTCGTAAATGTCGAGGAACTCGCGCATCCGGCGATCGGCTTCCTCATCGGAGAGCGACGGCGCGCGGAAGACGTCGCGAATGCGCTCGCGCCGTTGCGCGAGAAAAGAGATCTCGCCGCGAATGTGACGATCGAAGTGATGCTGGAGAGCGGTACGCCACGTGTCGGGAAACGCCTCCTCCGAGTGCGGGAGATCGTCACGCCACGCGGCGTAGACCTGTTTCAGGTACGTCTGCTGCGCTCCGCGATCGTCGAGCAGCGTGTCGTCGAGATCGAAGAAGATCGCGCACCGGCGTTTCGTCACATCGCGATGATGACACCCGCGGCGCGATATTGACTGGGGGGCAGGACTATCAGCGCGAACTTGTTTCGGGCCTGAGGCCTCCCTGATCCCTCGAGCCTCACCCAGTTCTGCGTCCTGCTTCCTGTCTTCTGCTTCCTGTTTCGTGCTTCCTGCTTCCTGATTCCTGATTCCTATCTTTTTATGCAGTCTGCTTCCCTCCGCCGAACAGCCGCTTGAGCGCGCCGAGGAGCGCAACCGCACCGACGATGATGACCTTCTTGAACGCGAGGATGCCGACCCAGAGCAGCTTGAAGAAACCGGCCTTCACCGCGGTGGCGCCCACGAGGAGTCCTGCGAGTCCATACGCGGCCGCCTTGTCCTTGCCGGGGAGGAAGTCCGTGTAGCGGTGACCCTCGTTGAATTCGACGGCGGCCAGCACGTTCTTCGTCTCGCCGCGAATCGCCCCGAGTTGATCCATCGACGCAACGGCATTGAGCACGAGCACGCCCCGACGCCCCAGGATCCGGATGCTGTAGTTGAGCGTGTGATCGGTCTCGTCACCGAAGACGAGATCCTTCGCCCAGTACATCTTGTGGGTTGCGCTGTCGTACGAGGGCGGCTCGGCCCACCCGACCAGACGCACGGCGTGGAAGCCCTGCTTCCGGCGCTGTTCGTTCGATTCCACAGCCTGGTCCTGCATCTCTTTCAGGAGCTTGCCGTAGTCCATCTTGGCGGCATCGTTGTCGTTCACGTATCCGTCCTCGTCGAACGTGATGACGATGCCCCACCCTCCCTTCGAGAGCGGACTCGAGGCGGTGGGGATCAGCATGCCGAGCACACCGTCGGCCGCGCCGGGCGGATTCCCCCATGCTTCGGTCAGCAGACGACGGCTGCCGTCGGGTCCGATGAAACGAAAGGAAGCCGGAAGCTGGATCTTCGCCATGCCGTCTTTGAGCGTCACCGTGCCGGTCTGGTATCCGAGCTTGGCTTCGAACTCCTCGGCCGTCGATGACTGCGGACCCTGGGCATGGACACCGGTCGCAGCAACGAACACCAGGGTCGCTGCGGCCATTGCGTATCGTTTCATCGCATCCTCCAGACACACGTGAACGAAGAGCAGGAACTGGTGGGATCCATCGGGTTGTCGGCCATGCACCTGGAGACTTTACGAGACGCGTCCGCGTTACACCGTTTTGTGGTGTCGCGCAGGGCATCCGCGTGCACGCCCCGAAGAACACCGAGAACGGGGGCAGCGCCGAACGGGTGTTACGAAAGAGGCTGCGCTCCGAGGACGTGATGAAGGAGCGTGCTCCAATCAGGAACGGTGAGATCGGCGTGAGGAGACGCCTCGAGTCGATCGCCGATCTTGAACCAGACTGCCGTCATGCCGGCGGCCTCGGCGCCGGCAACATCGGTGTCGAGTCGATCTCCGACGAACCAGATGTCCTTCGGCTCTACGCCGAGCCGAGCGGCGGCAACGTCATAGAGCAGCACGTTCGGCTTTCGGATGGCGTACTCGGAGGAGACCATCACGAACGCGAGATGGTCAGTGAGCCCGTGCTTCCCGAGCTCGTATCGGATGACCTGCTCGCCGAAGCCGGTGTTGCTCACGACACCCATAGGCAGGTTCGCGCGCTGAAATTGCTCGAGGGCGGCGCGCGCTCCGGGCATCGGCGCGGTCCGCACCGTCGCCTTCCAGAATCCCAATTCGAGTTCGGCCATCGGCGTGTCGAACCGAATGCCGAGCGCGTCATGTATGAGCCTGGTGAGCGCCGGCCACGGCGTCTCGACGTGCGTGTCGTCACGAAGCGAGGCGACGTCTCGCGAGACGCGCGCGACCTGCGCGAGCACATCATCGAGCGTGATATGTGCGGGCCGGTACGACGCACGCGAGAGCAGCCACTCATTGCCGGCACGCAGATCGACGCTGATTTCCTCGACCAACGTGCCGCCATAGTCGAACAGCAATCCCTTCGGCGTGCTCAACGTGCGCGTGTGAGAGTCTCCGCCCATGCGGTGAAGTGGCCTTCCGCGTTCGTGCTGCTCGAGCCGTTGACCCGCAGACCCTCACCATTCGCGCGGTAGCTCGCTTCCACGAACCGGTCGCCGGCTGTGAAGTAGTAATGGCAGTAGTCGTCCGACACATAGCCGTGGCCGAGCGCTGTGCCGGCGAGATCGACGCGGAAGATGTTCGGCGCAACCCACGTCATCGCGAAACGCGCATCGACGACAGTACCGTCGTCGAAGTCGTGTGTGAACGAGACCTCGAAGCCTCGAGCCGTAACCGCATTGGTTTGCCGGATCTTGTACGTGCCGGACTTCGCCGCCGCATCGTGCCAGGCTCCGGTGCCCTCGTACGTCCCGACGAATCGTTCGATTGTGTTCACGTGACTCGTTGGCTCTCGTCGCTCACTCGTAGTGTCCGGCTTTACCCGGACCGACGTCTTCGGCTTCAGCCGGAACGGCCGTCGCATCCTCGAACATTTCGAGCGCGGCACTTGCGAGCGCGCGCACATCGCGCCAGTGCACGCTCGTTCTGACGGCTTCGTCGGTCCACAAACCCGGGTCGAATTCGGCGCCATCACGTGAAATGGTGGCGAGCCGTTCGCTGAGCGCAGCCAGCGCGCCGAGTTGTTGCCGTGACAGGCTGCTCTCGTACTCACTGCAGACCGCACGTGCATCGTCAAAGCGCGACGCGAGATCGTCGGCCCTGCTGATCGAGTCCGGAAAGAGCGCGAGCTGATCCGACGGCTCGCTCGCGAGCGCCCTCAGGCTCGCGGTGAGCTGCGTGAGACACGAGTCGCGCAGTGCGTCGTCAGACATGCGTATAGGCGGGGATCCCCGATCCCTTAGAACAATCCGATCGTCCGTCCTTCCGCGTCGATATCGATGTTCATGAAGGCCGGCGTCTTGCCGAGGCCGGGCATGCGCTGCATCTCGCCGCACAGCGCGACGACGAACTCGGCGCCGGCGCTCGGCACCAGACCGCGAACAGGCAGGATGAAACCGGTCGGCCGGTTGCGCAGCGTCGGATCGTGCGACAGCGAGAGGTGCGTCTTCGCCATGCAGACCGGCGCGTGGCCGAGACCGAGCTTCTCGATGCGCTCGAGATCTTTCCGTGCCTGCGATTCGAGGTCGATCCCCGCCGCTCCGTACAGCTTCGTCGCGATCGCGTCGATCTGCGGCACGAGTCCCGAGCCGGTCGGCGTCAGGAACGAGAACGAGTTCGGCTTGTCGCACGCGGCGGTGACGGCCTCGGCCAGCGACACCGCGCCCGCTCCACCCTCTGAGAAACCCGAATGCACGACGACCGTTTCCGCTCCGGCCTTGAGCGCAAGATCACGCACGAGTGAAATCTCCCGCGGCGTGTCGGTCGGAAAGCTGTTGATCGCCACGACGCACGGCAGCCCGTATTGCCGCACGATGTTCACGTGCGCGGCGAGGTTGTCGGCGCCCTTCCTCAGCGCATCGAGGTCCTCGTTGGAGAGCACGTTGAAGGGCTTCCCGCCATGCGACTTGGTCGCGCGCACCGTCGTCACGAGCACGGCCGCGCTCGGCGCGAACCCGCCGACACGGCAGACGATGTCGCAGAACTTCTGGAAGCCGAGATCGCTCGCAAAGCCCGCTTCGGTGACGACGTAGTCGGCCGACTTGAGCGCAATGCGATCGGCGACGATCGAGTTCGCCGCGTGGGCGATGTTGCCGAACGGTCCGGCATGCACGAGCGCCGGCTGACCTTCGAGCGTCTGCACGATGTTCGGCTTGATCGCGTCCTTCATCACGACCGTCATCGCGCCGGCGACCTTGAGCATCTCCGCCGTCACCGGCTCGCCGTCGACCGTCGACGCCACGACGATGCGGCCAAGACGACGACGCAGGTCGGCGAGGCTGCTCGAGAGCGCGAACACCGCCATCACTTCGGACGCCGCGGTGATGATGAACTGACTCTCACGCGGAATGCCGTGGGTCTTGCCGCCGAGGCCAACGACCGTGTAGCGCAGCTCGCGGTCGTTCATGTCGAGCGTGCGCGGCCAGATCACCGTCGACGGATCGATGCGCAAGGGGTTGCCGTTGTACATCGAGGCATCGAGCGCCGCCGCCAGCAGATTGTGCGCCGCCGTCACCGCATGAAAGTCGCCGTTGAAGTGGAGGTTGATGTCCTCCATCGGCCCGATCTGCGCGTAGCCGCCGCCGGTGCCGCCACCCTTCACGCCGAACACCGGGCCCATCGACGGTTCGCGGAGACACAGCATCACCTTCTTGCCGATCTTCCCCAGCCCCATCGTCAGCGCCACGCTCGTCGTCGTCTTGCCCTCCCCCGCTTTGGTGGGTGTGATGGCGGTCACGATCACGAGCTTGCCGTTCGGCCGCGAGGCGAGGCGATCGAGGATCGACAAGCGGACCTTGCCGCGATACAAACCCGATTGTTCGAGCTCCTCGGGAAGAATGCCGGCTGAAGCGGCGACGTCGGCGATAGGACGCAGTCGTGCGTCGTGAGCGATCTGCAGCGCTGATTTCATCGTTGGATGTGATCCTCGTAATGCAAAATTCAAAATTCAAAATGCAAAAGGGCCTTCAGTGCTTCGTTGCATTTTTGTTTTTGCATTTTGCATTTTGCATTTTGCATTGCTGAGTGCTTTATCCCGCCTGCCTCATTTTCTCGGCCGGCTTCCCCGCCTCACCCGCCTTACCAGCCCCACCCGCCCCACCTGCTTTCGCCGGTGCAGCCTTGGCCTGCCTGGCCGCGAGCGCCTGGTCGGCCGCTGACGGTCCAGCCGTCTGGAGCTTCACGTCCTGATCGATCTCGACGGTTCGACCGGGACCACCGCTCCTCCACAGATCCTTCGAGCGGCCCGGCCTGCTGTCGCGACCGAGATAGAAGTTCAGCCATGACGCCGTGCCGGTGAGCGCGCGGTCGGGCGGGGGGATGAACAGCTTCAACTGGTTGATCGTGTTCGACGCCTCGGCACGCGCCATCACCTTCACCCAGATGCACTCCTGATCGATCACCTCACACGCGCCGTGGAGGGTGCCGCCGCACGGCCCGTTGCGCATCTGCTTGGGACAGGTCTGCGGGCACACGTACTCCATCGACCCGAGCACGCAGTTGCCGCAGTTCTGGCAGCCGAACACTTCCTTCTTCGAGTAGAACTCGAACCGCTCGAACCAGTGACTGAGCGTCGGATGACGATCGAGCCAGCGGAAGGCACCCGCGATCACCCGCTTCACCGACGACTCTTTCGTGGTCTTCGCCCACGGCACAAACGGCAGCGTCTTGCCCGCCGCGTCCATCACGGTGGGGAGGAACGTGCGTGCCGGCTTCGGCTGCGGGTCGCGCTGGTAGAGATAGAAGCCGTCCTTCTTGCCGAACTGCAGCTCCTCGTAGAGCTCTTGCCACTTCGGCGCGAGCTCCTCGGCCCGGCGAATCATCCATCTGATGTGATTCGCGTCGTGCGTCCCGCCGATGTAGGCGCCGGCGTAACCGATCCCTTTGAGAACGGCAATCGACCTCGCGCCCCGCTCGAGCCGCGCCTGCAGCCCGCCGTCGGACGCTTCTGACTCCTTCTTCAAGATCGCGACGAGCTCGTCGGAGGCCCAGCACCCCGGCGGGTTGCCGGTGTTCATACGCTCGGCGGCGCGCCGGCTCAGGACGTAGACGTTGCCGAGGACGGGCGTCTTGATGCCGCGCTCGTCGAGATACTTCTTCAGCTCGACGAACTTCGTCGCGTCCCATCCCACCTGCGTGATCGCCATCTCGGCACCGGCGGCGATCTTCTTTTCGAGCTTCAAGTACTGATACAGGCAATCTTCGCGCTGGTACTTGAACGGCGACACGGCGCACGAAATGAAGTACGGCGTTCCGGTGCGCGCGCGGAGCTCGGCGATGTGGGCAGCGAGCTGCACCGAGTCGATGTCGAAGACAGCGGTCCTCGCCGCGGCTTTCGGCCAGTCGCCGCTGATCGCGAAGATGTTGTGCATCTCGAGCGCCCCGAGCTGCGCCAGCGTCTTGTCGATCGTCGTGCGATCCTGGCCGACGCACGTGAGATGCACGTTGGGCACGAGGCCGCGCGCACGCACCGCCGTGCCGACGCGGATCGAATCCTGTCCGAGCTGTCCGCCCGCGTAGCTCGTGATGCTGCCGGCCGCGATCTCGGGGATCATCGCCAGCTTCGAGGCGATCTCGAGCACCTGTGCCTCGCGCTTGAGGCCCGAGGCCACGAGTTCCGTCATGTAGAGGAACTGGCCGGACTTCACGCGCTCGGCAAGTGCCTTCACTTCCCGAGTTCCTGTCGCACGGCACGGGTCCCTTCGACCATCGCGCTCAACTTGCTGAACGCGACGTCGCGCGGCAGACGCACGAGCCCGCAATCGGGTGTGATGATGAGACGCTCGGTGGGAATGACCTCGAGCGCGCGGCGGATCCGATCGGCCACGAACGCCGACGACTCGACTTCGTTGGTCTTGACGTCGATGACACCGATGCCGACCTGAAAGGGCACGTCCTTGAACAGCTGGATGTCCTCCTCGCCGCGGCGCGCGAACTCCATCGACACGGCCTGCACCTTGGCATCGAGGATCGCCGGAAAGAGGAACTTGTAGCTGCCTTCGAACGACGGCTTTCCGTACCGGTTGCCGTAGCAGATGTGCAGCGTCACGTGCGCGTTGACGCCGTCGACCATCGCGTTGATCGCTTTCAACGCCCACGGCAGGTCTTCGGGGAACCCGCCGTAATAGGGCTCGTCAATCTGCAGGCGCGTGGCGCCGGCCCGAACCAGTTCCTTCAGTTCGAGGTTGAGCAGCTTGCCGATGTCGAGCGCGAACTCCGCTTCCGACGGATAGTGCTTGTTCTGAATGCGCTTGACCAGCGTGTGCGGACCCGAGATCGAGATCTTGGACGGAAGCGTCGTGAACTTCGAGAGGAATTTCGCTTCCTCGTTCAGACCGAGCGTCCCGGTGGCGAGCTTGGTCCGCACGACGCTCTCGTAGAAGTCGTAGTAGAAGCGCTTCGACCCGAGATCGACCTGGACGCCGGGCATCCGCTCGGTGAAGTAGTCGATCATGTTGTCGCGCTGCGCCTCGCCGTCGGAGACGATGTCGATGCCCGCGGTCTCCTGATCCTTGATCGCCGCCTTGCGCACGGCGTCGTGCATCTCTTCGAGATCGCGCTTGCTCAATCGTCTCGAGAGGTACTCGTTCTTGGCGCGCTCGAGCCATTCGGGCATCGAGTAACTGCCGATCACGGTCGTGGGAAGCAGAGGGAGTGGCGAGGTCATGAATTCATCCGTCTCGAAGGGGCCTCAGTGTAGGGCGGGTCTTGCTCTTTAGACCCGCCGACGACCTAGTCCCGTTGCGTCGTATACAAAATGCTGGTCTTCGTCCCGGGCCGGTACGGGAACGGCGCGAAATGCACGTCGTACCCTGCGCGCGCACCGACCGCACGCAGCAGCGCGCCGTTCACCCAGGTCACGAGCGATCCATCGAGTTTGCCCGGCCCCTTGAAGCCCTTGCGATACTCGTCCATGTCGCTGACGAAGATGTCCTGAACCTGCAGATACCCGCGCGGATGCAGCAGGGGCAGCGTGTTGGCGAAGCTCTCGCCCGCCCCGCGCGAGATGTGGAACCGCACATCGTCGGGCGCTTCGGCGAGCAGATCCTCGAGGTGCGTGCGATTGAGGCCCGGCGGCACGTGCGCGTCCTCGCCAGCGTCGAGCAGCCGCAGCCGCTCTTCGAGCTTGAACGTGTCCCACAGCCGGCGCCAGAACTCGACGCCACGCTCGCCGGCGAAGACCGCGTGCGGCCCGCCATCGAGAAGCGTCTTGACGAGCGCCGGCAGGCTGTCGCGGGAGACACCGAAGTCGGACACGAGCGCGTCGATCATCGTGCCGTTCAAGTACGGCCGCACTTCCACGAGATACAGCTTGCCGTCGCGGCGTACCAGATCGTCGAACGGCAGGTTGTCGTACACGTTGGTGAGGTGCACGTACATCAACTTGAAGCGGTACTTCGTCAGCGTCTTCTCGGGGTTCAGTGCATCGAGCGGAGCCGGGCTGACATGAGAGCCGTGGTGCGCGACGGCGGTCATCGCGCGCTCGAGGCTGGTCGGGGAGTAGTCGCCGAGAATGAAATGGAGACGCGAATAGAACGAGGTGCCGCACTTCTCATCGAGTGCCTTGAAGCGATCGAGCCACGCGACCGCACGCGCCCCTGACCCGACGCCGATCTCGAGCCCGACGATGTCGTGTGGAAGCTGGCCGCGGTTCTCCAGATCGCGCAGCAGCGTCCAGAAATCAGCGACCGCGTCCGAGACCGCCTGCGGGTGGTTGGCATCGGACTGCCCGCCCGGCAGCGCCGCCTCGAACCCTTTTCCGGACGACGCCTCCCAGTCGCCGAGATGGCGCCAGAACAGACGGTTGAAGCTCCAGATCAGACAGTCTCGGTACGGACGGAACTCGTCGAGATAGACGTGACGCCCGCCGTTGGCATCGGGCTGCCCAATGCTCCTGACCGCTGTCGCCAGCACTTCGGGAATCCGCGCCGCATCGGCCTGGCGCATGTCGATCGCAATCTCGGCCAGCGAGAGCGGCTGCCCCTGGGGATTGGTCGTTCGCCGGACGATCACCGGATCGCGGAAGTTGGTCTTGTATTGAATCCAGTCGAGGTGAATTCGTAACGACGGCGCCAGCCGGGCGTCGAGCACGCCCTCCTCGACCAGCGACATCAGCGAACCTGTCACCAGGCGCGCGATCTCACTCTGCGGCGACCGCTGATCGCCCTTCGGCTTCTTGAGTTGCGAAATGTGATTGATGTGGACGATCACCGCTTCGGGCCGCTTCTCGTGTTGGGGAACTCTGGCGCTAATTCCTCGCGCCAACCAGCCTTACAGTTTATTGCATAGGTGGGGGGAAGTCATCCGCGTGGCGAAATTCCACCCCGTCGAACGCGCTAGACTCTGCACAGCGCTAGACTCTGCACAGCGCTAGACTCTGGACCATGCATCGCACGGTTGCGGTCTGCCTCGTCTTCGTGGCCGGGCTGCCCTGGCTTCTTGCCGCACAACAGCCTCGCCCGCGCCCGCCGGTCCTCTCCCGTCTCACGTGGTTCGATCGCGCGGGCACACGACTGGGCGGCGTCGGACCAGCGGCCGATCACGGCAACATCGAGCTGTCGCCCGACGGCACGCGCGTCGCGGTCGCGGTCGCGCCGCACACCGGCAGTCCCCGCGACCTCTGGATCTACGACACCAGGACCGGCGCCCGCACGCAGTTCACCTCCGACGCCACCGACGAGAACTGGCTCGTCTGGTCGGCCGATGGCCGGCGCGTGATCATGAACGCGGGGCTCGAGAGCCTGGATCTCTTCGAAGCTCCCTCGAACGACGCGAGATCGCGGACCACGCTGCTCGCCGATGGCGATGGGAAGTGGCCGGTGAGCCTGTCGCACGACGGCCGGTTCCTTCTCTACGTGACCAACAGTCGTCAAACGAACAACGACATCTGGGTCCTGCCACTTCGTCGTCACGGCCAGCCCTTTCCTTTTCTCCACAGCGAGGCATCCGAGAACTGGGCGGCGTTCTCGCCCGACGGAAAGTGGGTGGCGTTCAGTTCGACCGAAGGCGGCCAGTCGGAAGTGTACGTCTCGAGGTTCCCGCCGAACGGGCGACACTGGCGCATCTCGGCCGACGGCGGCAGTCAGGCACGCTGGCGTCGCGACGGCAAAGAGATCTTTTATCTCGCACCCGATCGCACTCTCATGGCGGTGTCGGTCACGAGCTCACGCGGCGACTTTTCGGTGGACGACTATCGCCCGCTGTTCCGCGCGAACTATCCCTACGGCGCGTATCACGCGTTCGACGTCACGGCCGATGGTCAGCGGTTCCTGGTGAACACTGTCGTCGTGAGCCCGTCTTCGTCCATTCAAGCGCGCCTGGCGACGAAGGACACGAGGGCGAGACACGGAGAACAGGAGTCTCAACGATGAACGCTCAGGATGAACTCGTCTCGGTCTCAACGTTCCGCTCGCTTGCCGATGCCCAGATCGCCAAGGGCATCCTGGATGAAGTCGGCATCCCGTCGATGATCCGGTCCGACAACGCAGGCGGCATGTATCCGGCGCTCGATTCGGCTGACGTACTCGTTCGGGCGGAGGATGCGGACAAGGCCACGGAGGCGCTGAACAGACGGCATCATCCGTGACTCCTTTGTGTCCTTTGTGTGCGATGTCCGTGGCCGCGTATCTTCCCGCTTCTGCATCATGTCCTCTGTGGCGCATGCTCCCGCCACGAAGAGAGATCTACGGTTGACTCGCAGGTCACCTCACGCCGATGATCTGCGTGACGCTCCTCGACCCGATGAGAAAACCCGAATGACGGTGCGAGCGATTGTTCCGACTGTGGCTGTCGCGCGGCGCGTTGAGCCCGCCTGAGCCGGAGCTCTGGATACCAGAACGATTTCTTCGCTGATCGCCGCGGTCGAACAAGGCGATCAATCGGCGGTCGAGCCGCTCTTCGCTGCCCTGTACAACGAGCTGCACCGGATCGCGCGACGCGAGCTCTCGCGCCACGGCGCCTCGGCCTCCCTCAGCGCGACCACGCTCCTTCATGAGGCCTACCTGAATATCGCGGATGGATCGAAAGCGGTATTTCCGGATCGCGCGCGGTTCATGAGTTACGCGTCGCGCGTCATGCGGGGGCTCATCGTCGATTACGCGCGAAACCGTCACGCCAAGAAACGCGGCGGCCAGTTCGAGATCACCTCCCTCCAGAGCGACATCGTCGACAGCCTCGCCGACGTCGAGGTACGCGAGCTGTCCGACCTCGCCGCGGCGCTGGAGCAGCTGGCGGCGGTGGAGCCGGCGCTCGGCGAGGTCGTTGATCTGAAGTTCTTCTGTGGCTTCTCGTTCTCCGAAATCGCCGCCATGCGCGGCACCTCGGTGCGCACGATCCAACGCCAGTGGGACAAGGCGCGTATCTACCTCCGCCGGGCGCTCCGGCAGACGGCGGTTTGAACGTGACTCCTCCCGATTCCGATCGCTGGCGTCTGGTGAGCCCATACCTGGATCGGGCGCTCGACTTCGAGGACGAGACCGAACGCGAGTCGTGGCTGGCCGCGCTGCAGGAGTGCGAGCCCGCGATTGCCGCGGAACTGCGGGCGATTCTCGGCGAGCATCGCGCGATCGTGAACGAGCAGTATCTCGAGGGCGGCGCGCCGTCACACGCCGTGATGATGACGCCGGATGCGCTCACCGGCCGCATGATCGGCGCGTACACGCTCGTCTCACCGATCGGTCAGGGTGGCATGAGCTCGGTCTGGCTGGCCGAACGCAGCGATGGACGCTTCGAGCGGCGCGTGGCCGTCAAGTTTCTGAGCATCGCGCTCGGACGGTCCGGCGAGGCCCGATTCAGACGCGAAGGCACGATCCTCGGGCGGCTGACGCACGCGAACATCGCTCAACTGATTGACGCCGGGGTGTCGTCGACCGATCAGGCATATCTGATCCTCGAGTACGTCGAGGGCCAGCACATCGACCAGTACTGCGGAGAGCATGCGCTCGACACGAACAGCCGCGTCCTTCTATTCCTGGACGTCCTGGCGGCGGTCGCCCATGCGCACGCCACGCTCATCGTCCATCGCGATCTCAAGCCATCGAACGTCTTGGTCGATCGCACCGGTCGCATCAAGCTGCTCGACTTCGGCATCGCGAAACTGATCGAGAGCGAAGGCACGCCGGGCGACGAGGCGCTGCTGACACGTGAGAGCGGAGCCGCGCTCACGCCCGCGTACGCAGCGCCCGAACAGCTCACCGGTGAACCGATCACAACAGCCACGGACGTGTACGCGCTTGGCGTTCTGCTGTACGTGCTCGTGACCGGTGAACATCCGTCGGGTGAGATCCCCACATCCGCCGCTTCCGTCATGAAAGCCGTCGTTGAAACGGCGCCGCAGAGATTGCCCGGGAGCGATCTTGGCACCATCCTTGGCAAGGCGCTGAAGAAATCGCCGCAGGAGCGTTACGCCTCCGTCACTGCGTTCGCGGACGACTTGCGACGGTACCTCAATCACGAGCCTATTGCTGCGAGACCCGACAGCGTTGGGTACCGAGTCGCGAAGTTCGTACGGCGGCATCGTGTCGGCGTCCTGGTCGCAGCCAGCGTCGTGATCGGTCTGACGGTGGCGCTGTACGCCGTCGACCGGCAGCGCGCGATTGCTCAACGCCGCTTCACCGAGGTCCGTCAGCTTTCAGCACGGTTGTTCGACATCGACGTGCGGGTCCGCCGCATGCCCGGCAGCTCGACGACGCGACAGTTCATCGTCGATACCTCGCTCGACTACCTGCGCCAGCTCGCCGCCGATGCCGGAGACGATCCCGATTTGGCTCTCGACGTCGGCACCGCCTACATGCGCGTCGCCCGCGTCGAGGGCGTTCCGATCTCGCCGAATCTCGGTCAGGCCGATCAAGCCGAGCAGCATCTGAGGACCGCCGACAGCTTCATCGCTCGTGTGCTGTCGGTGCAGCCTGGCAATCGCACGGCACTGCTCCGCTCCGCGCAGATCGCGCACGACCGCATGCTCGTGGCCGGTCAAAAACGTCAGGTGGACGAGGCGTTCACGTTCGGTCAGGTCGCGGGCCAACGCCTCGAGCGCTATCTGAATACGGGCACCATTCAAGCCGGTGAGGCGGAGCAAGTCGTCATCACATCCATGAACGTCGCGAACCGCTACTTGCTGGTCGGACGCTATGACGACGCAATCCGATTGGGCCGGCGGAGCATCGAGATCGCAAAGGCGACCAATCAGCCGGCCCAGGCCGGATCGGCCACGACGGTCGTCGCCCGTGCCGAGCTGGCACGAGGTGATCTCGACGAGGCGCTGACGGCCGCACACGATGCGACGAGACTTCTTGCGCCCGCCGATGGCGACTCCGAAACGCGACGGCTGCTGTTCGGATTGGCATTGATTCGCGAAGCGACCGTGCTCGACAACCCGGACGGCATCAGCCTCGGTCGCGCCGCTGACGCGATCCGCCTGCTGGAGCAGGCATGGGCAATCACCGAGAGCGTGGCGGCGCGCGATCCCGGCGAGGCGAACAGCCGCCAACAACTTCTGCTCTGCGGCCACGCGCTGGCGCGGCTGCTGCGCGAATCCGACCCCCGGCGCGCGCTCGCGATCGACGATCGAATCCTGCAGCGGGCTGGCGAGGTGAAGAACAACACTATCGAGAGGCTGGGCGAGGTCAGCGCTTTGGCCGATTCGACGTATCCGCTCCGGGCGCTTCATCGCACTGCCGAAGCGCGGACGAGATTGGACTCCGCATTCGCCAAGCTGGCAGAGATGAAACGCTATCCGGGCGCGCCGGTCAAAGCCGACTCGGAGGCCGCAGAAGCCCTCTCGGCGCTGGCCGACGACGAAGCGGCCCGCGGCGAGCTCACGCACGCCATCGACACATATCAGAAGCTCCTCGATCAGGTGCTCGCCACCGCACCGAAGCCGGAGACCGACATCGCAGACGCGTCGGAGATGTCTCGTCTGTACGGATCCCTTGCCGCGATCGAACGGCGCGCCGGCAGGATCGCCGACGCCGATGCACTCGACGCGCGAAGAGTGCAGATCTGGCAGCGGTGGGAACAGACGTTACCCGGCAATCCATTCGTCGCCCGCCAGCTCGCCGTCCTTCCGCTTCCCCGTTAGCGTCTGTCGCCTTTCGGCCGCCGTTTCCGATCTTCTCAAATAGGGGGCGATCCCGCCCTCGGAACAGGGCAAGGAGCACGGACGTGAAAGGCACCATCACCTGCGCAGGCGCATTCTTCTTTCTGATGGGACTGGCGGCCGTACGACACTCGATGGCCGACGAACCACAGCGAAATGAGCTGACGTTTCAGGATCCGTCCGGCGTGCAGCGGACGATCACCACCGCGGACTCGATCGACTTCGCCAATCCGTTCTTCCAGGATCTCGGCACGAACGGTCGCACGTGTTTCTCCTGTCACCAGCCCGATCAGGCATGGACGGTCACACCTGCTCGGATCCGCGAGCGATTCGAGGAAACCCGGGGACTCGATCCGATCTTCCGCACCAACGACGGATCGAACTGCGGGAACGCCGACGTGTCCACGCTCGCCAGGCGGCGGCGCGCCTTTAGCCTGCTGTTGACCAAGGGCCTCATCAGGGTCGGCCTCGACGTGCCGGCCGGCGCGGAGTTCACCATCGACGACGTCGATGATCCCTACAACTGCGGCGCGCCCCTGACCCAGGCCTCGATGTATCGCCGGCCCTTGCCGTCCACCAATCTCGGCCTCCTGAGCACGGTCATGTGGGACGGACGCGAGACCGTCAAAGGCCAGGCGATCGCCGCTGATCTCGCCACTCAGGCGAATGACGCGACGACCGGCCACGCACAGGGTGGACCGCTGTCGCCCGCACAGGCAAGCGCGATCGTGCAGTTCGAGCTGGGTCTGTACACCGCGCAGACGCTCGATCGCAAGGCGGGCAGCCTTCACGCCGATGGCGCGCTCGGAGGACCGAGGGCATTGTCGATGCAGCCGTTCTGCATCGGCATCAACGATCCTCTGAACCTGCTTCCAGTTATGCCGGGAGCGTGCGCGACCTCGTCCGGCGGGTTGAACCCCGAAGTGTTCACTCTGTTCACGGCGTGGGAAAACCAGTTAGCGCCGGAGCGTCGCGCCATTGCGCGTGGCGAGATGCTGTTCAACACGCGCACGTTCGTCATCGACAACGTCCCCGGCCTGAACGGCGGCACGGGCGATCCAATCGCAGCGTCGTTCAACGGCACGTGTACCGTCTGTCACGACACGCCGAACGCGGGCGATCACTCGATCGCGATGCCCCTGAACATCGGCGTGTCGGACGAGGCCCGGCGCACGCCGGATCTGCCTCTGTACACCCTGAGGAACAACGTCACGCAGGAAACGGTGAAAACCACGGACATCGGCCGGGCGATGGTGACCGGCAAGTGGAGCGATATCGGCAAGTTCAAAGGCCCGATCCTTCGCTCGCTCGCAGCCCGCGCGCCCTATTTCCACAACGGATCGGCCGCGACGCTCGACGACGCCGTCGATTTCTACGACACGCGCTTCCACATCGGGTTATCGAAGCAGGAAAGAGCTGATCTCGTCGCGTTTCTAAAGGCGTTGTGAGCGTCGGACCTTCGTGGCAAAAACTCTGGGAAGAAAGCGGCCCGTTCGCTGCTTGTACTGCTCGTACTCCGTGGCCACGGCACTCCGCCCGAACTTGCGTTCCTCGTACATCGCGGCCGCGGTGAAGTAGACGATCATCGCGAGTACCACCAGCGCTCTGAACAGGCTCGGCATCATCAGCGCCGTCGACGCAAGCGCGAGCAGATAACTGGAGTAGAACGGATTGCGGATGTACGCGTACGGACCTTCGGCGCAGAGGAACTCCGGCGTGTCAGACGAGAAGATGTAGGAGAAGAGGCGCCCGCGTACGGTACGCCGCGCCCATTCGAACAGCACGACCGACGCGGCGAGACCGATCACTCCGAGCACCGCCAGCCACGGGTTCAACTGCACTTCGAAGCGCCGGTACAGAAGCGCAACGAACGACAGTGAGATCAGCTGCGCGAGGAATGAGGCGCCTCGTTGTCCGGGCATCGGGCGGAACGTCGCAGCCGCGCCGAGGACCTGCCACCCGAATACGACGATAGGCAGCGAGAGAAGCGCGGACGAGGCCTGGGGGCCCATCGGTTACCGACTCGGGAAGCCCGCTGACAGCGTGACGCGGCGCGCCTGCTCGAAGTGCCGCCGATCGTGCGCGAACACCAGGCGCCACCCGTCCTCCACGCTGTAGGTAATGAAACTGAAGAACGGCGACGCCATGATCGCCCTGGCGGCGCCTGCGTCGAGCGATCGCACACGCGCGATCGCATCGCGGTTCTGTTCGATGAAGAGTGGAATCACATCGGCGGCGATGTCGCTGTTCGAGGGCTGCGCCTTCGGCACTGTCGTAAACCGCCGTGTCGTCTCCGGCGCCTGCGAGCGCACCAGCATACGGCCCATCACGGCGGGCAGCATTGGCAGACGCTGCCAGAGAGTGGGCGGCGTGGCGCCCGTCAACGCGCTCTCCGCCGCCTGGAACACCTGCCGATTCGTGGTGAGCAGATGATCGAAGCACTGTGCGACGCTCCACCGTGTCGCATCGGGCCGCCAATTCAGCTGCTGCGCCGTGTGCGCGCCGAAGGTCTCCTGTGTGTCTCGAGCGACGCTCTCGAGGCCCGCCACGACCTCCGCCATGGAGAGGGTCGCGTAATCCATGGGAACAAGTGTAGGTCGGAGGCCGCGACATCGTAGAGCGCGGCTTCAGCCCCCGCGATCAGCGGGGCGTCGCGAAGACTTGCACGTAATACGGCCGCCCAGCGGCATCCCGCGCATATCCGGCACCGATCTCGCGAAACGTGCTGTTGAGGATGTTGGCGCGGTGACCCGACGAGTGCATCCAGGCGTCGACGACGGCGGCGGCGCTCGATTGGCCCATGGCGATGTTCTCGCCGTAGGCCGACCACCGGTATCCAACCGCCGCAAGACGATCGGCCGGCGTCGGGTACTTTGCACCCGGCAGTTCATGCTCCATCAGGCCAAGCTGCGCCATCTGATCGGCCTGCAGCTGTGCGGCCTGCATCAACTGCGCGCTCGTGCGGAAGGGGGCGATCCCCGCGTTGGCCCGTTCGGCGTTGGTGAGATCGACGATCGACGAGGCTATTGCCCCGCCGCCGTCGCTTGGGGACGCCTCCGTCGGGCTGGCGGGCGTGGCGCAGCCGCAGGTCACGGCAAGCAGCCAGACAAGCGAGATTCGCCGGAGACAGATGGCCATGCCGGTCAGCGGGAGTTGCAAGCGACGGGCCGCAAACAGAACCCGGGTTTGTGGCGTATTCCCGAACAGAGCGCCCGCCGTATTTTGGCGCTTGAACACCATTTTGTGAATCGCTTACGCTTGCGCCACAATACGTGGCCGTTATCGGTAGTACTTATTAGTGGATATCCTCCACGTGGAGACGAGTTCGAGATGCGACGCCTGATAGTCACTTTTGTGTTCTTCGCCGCCTGCCTGGCCGTTGCCCCCGTGCGCGCACAGGAAGGGCATCCACTCAAGGGGTCCTGGATCGGGACCTGGGGACCGAGCAAGGTGCACAGCAACGACCTGCTCGTCATCCTCAACTGGGATGGCAAAGTCGTCACCGGGATGATCAACCCGGGCACCGACGACATCCCCCTCAAGAACGCGTCGCTCAATCCGGACGGGTGGGTGGTCCATTTCGAGGCCGACGCCAAGGACAAGGCCGGCCCGATCAACTACGTCTTCGACGGCAAGATCGAAGGGCTCGCCTTCCACAACCGATCGATCACCGGCACGTGGAAGAGCCAGCGCGAGAGCGGCCAGTTCAAGCTTCAGCGCCAGTAACGGGCAGACATCCATGAAATCGATTGCCAAGGCCACGCTCGCGCTCGTTCTACTGGCTGCAGCGCCGATCGCTGCGCATCACGCGATCTCCGCGAAGTTCGACGACAAGAAAGCGACGACGCTCGAAGGTGTCGTGACGCTCGTCGACTGGAGAAACCCTCACGCGCACATCTTCATCAACGTGAAGGATCCGAAGGGCACGGGCACGCTCAACTGGGCGGTCGAGCTCGAGAGCCCCATCGATCTGCAGGCAGGCGGCTGGAGCCGCGACACGCTGAAGCCTGGTGACCACATCACGGTGAAAGGGATCTCCGCCCGTGACGGCAGCCGTCAGGTATGGGGCGATTCGGTCGTCGTGACCGCCACCGGACGCCGCGTGCTCAACGTCACACCCACGCCGCCCGCGGCGCCGCTGCAAGCGCGGCCGACACCGCGATGGCCCGACAAGCAGCCTCGGCTCGGACCAATTCCCGGCGGCGTCCAGGGCTACTGGGCCTGGCCCAGTTCCACGGTGCTGATGGAACAGGGCACCAACATCAAGATGGACGCGTGGGGTCTGCTCGCGAACATCAACGACGCACCGAAAGTAGCCCCCATGCAGCCCTGGGCGCAGGCGCTGTACCGGTTCCGGCAGAGTCGTTTTCTTCAGGACGATCCGATGTACCTGAACTGCAAACCGCCCGGCGGGCCTCGCCAGTTCGAGCTGCGCTACGGCATCCAGTTCGTCGAGGACCGTGAACGGCAGCGCATTTTCGTGCTGATTGGCAGCGGAAACAGCAATTACCGCATCATGTACACCGACGGCCGAGGCCATGCCGGGCAGGTCGGCGGCGACGATGACAACCCGCTCTATTACGGCCGGTCGGTGGCAAAATGGGAGGGCGACACGCTGACGGTCGATACCCGGGGGTTCAACGAGGACTTCTGGTTCACCAACGGAGGACTGCCCCACACCGAGCAGCTGAAGCTGATCGAGAAATTTACCCGCACTGACTTCGATTCGATGAAATACGAAGTCACAGTCGACGACCCTGGGGCGTATACACGACCGTGGTCCGATTCGTGGACGCTGCGCTGGGTCGCAGGCGAGGAGCTACCGCGGCATTTGTGTCAGGAGAATCGGCCGTAACGGTCGTAACATATCAGTTCAAGGGTTCATCGTTCGAGTTCAGGGTTCATAGATCCGGCTCAGGGTTCCAGTTCCAGGTTCAGGAGTTCATAAGTTCGTAGGCGCAGGTTTACGGAGGGATTCAGATGAGGGCGTACATACTGGCTGGTCTGATCGCAGCGGGCGTGATGCTGACAGCGAACACCGCGATCGCGCACCACTCGTTCGCGGCGGAATTCGATGCCAACAAGCCGGTCACATTGACGGGCGTCGTCACCAAAGTCGAGTGGACCAATCCGCACGTGTGGTTCTACATCAACGTGAAGGATCCCAAGACCGGCGAGGTGACGAACTGGGGCGCCGAGATGGGACCTCCGCACGGCTTGCAGCGTCGTGGCTGGCGTCGAGAGACGCTCAAGATCGGTGAGCAGGTGACGGTCGCTGGATCGCTGGCGAAGAACGGCAGCAAGCGCATGAACGCACGAACGGTCACGCTTGTTGCGACGGGTGCGCGTCCGGGCGAAACGCTCGACGCAGCCTCGAGCCAGGGCGGCGACAACCAGAACTAGTCCAGCACCACACACGCGAGCGCGTTTTGCGCTCGTAGCCGGGGCGTTGGTGTGTCTCGTCGTACTGCTGCTCGCGCAGCAGTTGCAAGACACGCCTCCGTCCCAGACACCGCCGCGTCCGCGCGTCCAGGTGGGAGTCACTCAGCAGGCCAACTACGTGCACGCTGATGGTCGGTCCGAATGAATCGGTCGACCGCAGCAGCTCGATCATTCCCTAAGGCGTCTCATGCGACACACGCTGACGTTTGTTGCCGCCGCGTTGCTGTTCGTTTCGCCGCTCCTCACCGATCGCATTGCCGGACAGCAGGATCAGCCGCAGGGGCAGCCTCAGCGGCCGAGCGTGCAGGTCGGCGTCCCCGAAGGACGCGCCGGCGGCACGCGTCAGGGCGGGCAGGGACGAGGACGTCAGGCGGGACCGCCGAAGCCCACGCCGCGCTACGCGAATGGCAAGGTGATGCTCGGTGGATCGACGCCGACCGAAAAGGGCGTGTGGCTGCCGGGCGCGGTGATTCCGAATCCGCTCGCGATCAAGGACACGCCGTTCCAGCCGTGGGCAAAGGCGCTCTTCGCTGATCGCAAGAACAACGAGCTCGAGCCGCACACACGATGCAAGCCGTCAGGTGTCTCGCGACAGTTCCTCACACCGTACGGCGTCGAGTTCGTCGAGCTGCCCGAGCTCGATCGCCTGTTCATCTTCGACATCGGCGGGCCGCACACCTACCGCACCGTCTATATGGATGGCCGCACACATCCTGCCCATCCGGATCCGAGCTACTACGGACATTCGATCGGCTGGTGGGACGGCGACACGCTCGTGATCGACACGATCGGATTCAACGAAGGCTTCTGGATGGATCGCGATGGGCTGCCGCATACCGAGCAGCTGCATACGATCGAGAAATTCACACGCACCGATTTCTCGACCCTGAAATACGAGCTCACAGTCGACGATCCCGGCGCCTATACCAAGCCATTCAGCGGCGCCGCGAATCTGCGATGGGAAGCCGGCACGGAGCTGTTCGAGTACGTCTGCCAGCAGTCCAACTACGCGCCCGAGCTGATGGTCGGCGAGCACGGCAAGGTCGATCGCAGCACGCTGATCATTCCGTAGCGAAACCGAGAGTACGGAGGCAACGGATTAACAGGAGAAACGGAAAAACGGAGAATAGACTTCTTCTCCGTTCCTTCGTTGCTCCTGTTAATCCGTTGCCTCCGTCATCTCCGTTATCTGCTCAGGCCCCCAACTCACTCGCGAGCTCGTTGAAATCCTTCGCTGAAAGGTCGATTGATTCGTCCGCTTTGAGATCCGGCTTCCCCGCCGGACCGTACTCGAGCGGCCGCGGCACGAACGCAGTGCGGAGTCCCTGTGCTTTCGCCGCGCGCAGATCGTTGAGGTGCGCCGCAACCATCATCACTTCCCCGCGCCCGAGATCGAGCAGTTGCATGGCCGACTGGTAGACCTCGGGATCCGGCTTGTAGTGTCGAACGAGCTCGGCGCCGAGAATGCAGTCCCACGGCAGCCCTGAGTGCCGCGCGAGATCGGTCATCAGCGAGATGTTGCCGTTCGACAGCGGCGCGATGATGAAGGTCTTCTTGAGACGCGTCAGACCGGCGACGGCGTCAGGCCAGGGTTGCAGGCGATGCCACGCGAGATTGAGCGTCCGGCGTTCTGTCTCGGTCAGCCCGCTCAGACCGAAGTCGCCGACGATGCGATCGAGGATCATCCGGTGAAGCTGATCGAGCTTCGTCCACGGAAGCTTTCCCGTGCGCACTTGATCCATCATCGGCGCGTACTGCGCCCGCCACGCGTCGGCGAACGTCGGACCGTCGATGGTCGCGTGCCTGCTCTTCGCGAGCGTCTCGACTTCGCGCGCGACCGACGTACGCCAGTCGACAACGGTACCGAACACATCGAAGACGAGCGCTTTGATTCCGGTCATGTTCACACGTCTCGACGCAGACGATTGCATCCGGGCGGCAGCAACGCCGACGACGCCGGCCTGCAGAAACGTGCGTCGCGTCATCGTCTCCTCCTGGGCCGCCTGAAGGCGGCCCCTACGTACCATTACTTGCCCGCGCGCCACATCAGGTAGTTGCGCACGCCCAGCACGTCGATCTCATGGACCATCACGAATCCGAAGCGACGGTAGAAGCGGACGTTCTCCGAACGGTCGGTTTCGAGATAACCGGCGGCGCCCGTGCGATCGAGCTCGTGCGAGTACTCCTCCATGAGACGCTGCCCGACCCCTGAGCCCTGCGCCTCGGGAGCGACACCGATCGGGCCCAGATGCGTGTGGGGCGTCTGCGGATCGCGCTTCGACCAGGCGGCGAGCCACACGTTGACTTTCATGGCGGAGATACTTCCGAAACCGGTCAGCATGCGCGGCACATGGCGGACCTTTTCCATCACGGAGAACTGGCAGAGCGGAGAGTGGACCCAGTGAACCAGGCCGACGATGCGCTCGCCGTCGAGCGCGACGAGGCTCCGGCCCTTCATCGCGCCGAGCGCGGTGTAAAAGAAGGCTTCGTTGCGGGCGAGGCGATCGGGGCCGAACACCGCCACGTGCATCGGGTTGGTGACGAAGGCGCGCGCCAGCACGCGCGACGCCTCCTCGTGCATGCGGGGAGCGTACGGTTCAATACGAACGAACGGGCCGTCGACAGGAGCACCCAGATTATTTGGCCAGATGCTTGGAGGACTGCTCGTTCTCGTTGCAGATGAACTCGATCATCTCGCTGTCCAACATGATGCGATGGTTCACGCGCACGGTGAACGGCTTCGTGTACGCCTTGGGATCGTCGATGGTGATGTCGATCTGCATGGTGCCGAAATTCGGCCGGCGGAACCGCTCGGTCATCTTGAGCGCATCCGTGTACGGACTACCGTTCACGTCGAGCCATCCCGCGCGCTCGTCCCCGCGGAAGTTGGTCGTTTCGACCACGAGCGTATCGTTGCCTTCCCACCAGCCTCGCGAGTAACCGAACCACCAGGGCGTCGGATCGTTGCCGGGCGCCGGCCGGCCGTCCATGTAGATGTAACGCAGCCCGTAGTTCGACTCGTACGTGATCAGCATCAGGTTCTTGGTCTGAACGATCTGTCGCGGCTGCGGATGATTGTGGTACTGCATCAGGCCGATTGGGAGGCACCACACATCCGGGTTGTCCTTGCTGTTGTCGGCCATCCGCTTCTTCTTGAGCTCAGCGGCCCAGGGCTGCAGCGGCAGGGCGTAGCCACGGCCGGCGACTTCGAAGAACTGTGAATTCGGGATCGCATTTGGATCGGGCGGCGGCGCCGGAGTGGCCGGCGCGCCGTTCGCGCCCGCGCCTCGGCCTCGCCCACCGCCTCCACCACCGAATCCAAGCTGCCAGATTCCGGAGAAATCGACCTTGCCATCGGGCGTTCGGGGCGTGGGCGCATCCAGGATCGGCTTGCCGTCGGCCGTGCGCGGGACACCGGGCGTGGGATACGAGGGCCATTGCGCGCCGACCGACACCGACAGGGAGAGGGCGATCGCGAGCGCGGCCGCCATCCGGAACACACGGTTCATTCAGCCTCCTGAGTGAGCCACACGAGTCTAGCGATTGGCAGCGATGAAGTCTACGTGGGAGGGGACGTCACCAGAGACTGTCTCGGCGTAATGCAAAATTCAAAATTCGAAATGCAAAAACGTTGATCTTTCTACAGGCATTCGTCTTTCTTTGCATTTTGCATTTTGCATTTTGGCATTCTGAATTACACCTGCACATTCACCTGCGCGAGATGATGATGCAGGTGCGCGACGTAATCTTCCGCGACGAAGGCGAGCGTCACCGGCTGATTCGCGCCGACCGTACAGCGGACCCGCGCCTTGTCGGCGGGAATCCGTTCGATGACATATGCGAGATGCAGGTTGTAAGCGTGCCACAGCGTCGTCAGATCGCGCCATGAGCGCGACGCGTATCCCTGACACTCTACCCAGTGGTCCTGCGCATAGCCGGGCGAGATGAGCTCGGCGCCCTGTTGCGCGCGCACGAAGCGTTGATGGTTGTTGGACGCGGAGTCGATCAGATGTCCAATCACCTGCTTCGGCGACCACTTGCCTGGCGCACGAGGCTTCGCAGCATCGGCGTCGCTCAACGCCTGCAGTTTCGGCAGCGCGACGTCGAGCGTACGCCGCAGCTCGGCAGCAACGGACGGAAACGGAGGTCTCTCTTCTGACGCCATACCCGACTTATGTTGCCACGGGAAGAACAAGGGAGAGGCAGAACAGACAACCGATGGTCAGCGCCGATGTGACGAGGAGTGGTACGATTGCTGCTCGTCGCGCGTTGCTCCGGATTCTCGGGAGGCGGTATGCGTGATCTGAGCCGGGTCCTCCTCGCCGTTGTAATTGTCATCGCGGCGCCCGCGATACGCGCGCAAGCCCCCGCGCATCCTGCACAGGATCTTCAGCTCGGCGTCTGGCAGGTCGATCTGGAGAAATCGCGCTATTACCCGGGTCCGCCGCCGCTCAGCGAGACACGCACGTTCACACGCGAACCGGACGGAGTCAAGGGAACGGTCGTCAGGAAACTTGCGGACGGCCGCGAAGAACGGATCGACTATCGCGCCGACTACGACATGGAATACCCGGTGTCCGGGACCGATGCGTACGACGCGGTGAAGTTCAAGCGCATCGACGCCTACACGTCTGATGCGGTGTTGTCACACGCAGGTCGCGTGTTCGGAACGGCCCGGCGCGTGATCTCGTCCGACGGGCGGACGATGACGATCACGTTCCGCCAGGAAGATCCCTCCCTCGTGAGAAACGTCGTCGTGTATCGGAAGGTTCAGTAAGTGCTCATTGTCGGTGCGATCCTTCTGACGCCGGTCGGTGCGATTGAGCTGATGTTTGTCGGTGCGATCCTTCTGACGATAGTCGGTGCGATTCAGCTGACGACTGTCGCGCGCGCCACGAACCCGGACCGCGCCGACAGGCTGCAGGCTCGCACCGACCCTGATGCAGGATCGCCGACCGAAATGCAGGGATTACTGTTTCGCTGCTTCGAGTGGAACGTTCTCGAAAAAGTCGACGACGCCGGTCTCGAGTGAATATTCGGCGCCGACGATCATCAGTCCGCCTTCCCGAATCAGTTGCTCGAGCAACGCCGATCCGTGACGCAGGTGATCGACCGATGCGCGCACGTTCGCGCGCACGGCGTCGCTGACCAAGGCATCGTGGGCGCCCGCAAGTCTGGTCGCGAACAGCGGCTCGACCGACGGTCGAACGCGATCGACGATCGAGCGCAAGTTCCACGATTGCGTCGTCGCCTGTCCCTGGAGTTCTTCCAGCGTGGCGATGATCGCGCCGCACTGCGAATGCCCCATGACGACCACGAGCCGCGTGGCGTAGCGCGACGCGGCGAACTCGACACTCCCCACCTGAGACGGAGCCACGATGTTGCCGGCAACGCGGATGACGAACAGATCGCCGAAGCCCTGATCGAAGACCAGTTCGGCCGGGACGCGTGAATCGGAGCAACCCAGGATGATCGCAAACGGCTCCTGCCGCTCCACCAGCGAGCTGCGGCGCGCGGCCGACGACAGGGAGGTCGTCGAGTGGCCGGCGACGAATCGGCGGTTGCCTTGGTACAGGCGAGCGAGTGCATCGAGAGCGCTCAGCATCAGTTCTTCGCCGCTTTCTGCATCTGGATCTGCGCGCGGAACATCGCTTCCTGGATATCGGCCTCACGCCAGCAACCGGCGGGGTCGACGAACGGGTTGGGCGAGCCTGCTTTCAGTCTCGCGTACTTTGCCGCCATGTCGTACTGAGCGGGATGGTCGCCGAGCGGCACGTCGCATGGCAGTTTGCGCACCAGCGCGAAGGTGCGATTGAACTCGCCTTCAACCTCCGGCGTCACGGTTCCGGACGAGCGGTAGCTGCAGGCGAACACGACGTTATAGGTGCGCCCGCTCTCTGCTGCCTTCGTCGTCCAGGTCGTGCATCCACGGGTGTGACCCGCCGTAAGATGCGCGACGAGCGTCGTACCTCCCAGCGTGACTTCTTCGCCGTCGCGGAGCATCCGGTCGATTGGATGGGCTTTCCCGCCAGGTGTGATGGCCTGAAGCGCCGGCACATCTTCCCGCATCGCCGTCACCCGCGCACCGGTCAGCTCCTTGACGAGCGCATCCCCTTCCTGATGATCGCCGTGCGCGTGCGTCCCCAGCAGGACGCGGACGTCCGAGAACTTGAACCCCAGTTGCGTCACCGACTTCTCGATCGTGCGTACATTCCGTTCGTACGTGCTGTTGATCAAGATGTGACCAGCGGGCGTGGCAATGAGAAACGAGCTGAGCGTCCGGGTGCCGACGTAGTACACGTTGCCGATCACTTGGTGCGGAGTGAACGCCGTGGTCTGGTCCTCCTCCGTCCCCATGTTGCGAGCCAGGATCGATCGCGGCGTGTACGTCTGTCCGCCAACCGTGACCGCTGGCAGATCGGGCGTGTTCTGGCCATGCGTGGTCGGGCCGATGCAGAGAACGCCCAGCAGCGCAAGTGGCAGACGCGATACGGAATCCGCCTTCACAAGGTCATCAGGATACTTCGGAATGCAAAATGCAAAATTCAAAATGCAAAAACGTCCAAGCTATTCGAGGATTCCCTTTTGCATTTGGCAGTTTGCATTTTGTATTACAAGCGTCGACTTTAGTATTCACTTCGGTGTGGCAAGGAACACGTCCCGCCCCCATTGATCGAGCGAGCTCTCGACCGAGAGGCCCACATCATTGAACCACTCGATCCAGCGCGCGCGGGCAAACAACCCTTCGACATGTCGATCGTGCACCGCTCGGACTGCGCCCCTCGCATCCCTGAGCAGAAACGCGTAGTGGACCACGTAGGTATCGTCGTCGGGGTTGGGATCCCAGCACCACTGCAGATATCGGAGTCCGCGTCCGTCGGGCGCGTCATCTCCACCGTCATCGGTGCCCGGCGTAAACGTCTCCCGGACGAAGTCAGGAACAACCACCACCGTCCCACCTGGCCGGCAATGACGGGCTGCTGTTTCAAGGGTGGCCCGAACGGAGTCGCCATCGGTCGCATACATGATCGCATCGTGCACGAGGACGACATCGAACTGGCGCGACAGCCGCAGGGTGCGCATATCGCCGACGAGATGTTCGCACTCGGGGTTGATGACGCGGCTCACGGTCAGCATCGATGGCGAGCGATCAGTCAGCGTCAGCGTGAAATGTTGCCTCAGATGGGAAGCAAGGCTGCCGCCGCCAGAGCCGAGTTCGAGCAACGTGCCGCCGCTGACGCGCGGCCTCAGGCGACGCAGCAGGTCGTCCGCTTCCTCGACGTAGTGCTCGGGCGCCGAAAACAGCGGCCACCATTCTGCGAGTTCGTCGTAGAAGATGGCAGTCGGTTCGTTCATCGATGGTGTTCAGTGACTGAAAGGGGTCCGGCTGAAGCCGGACACTACGTACGAAAATGCGGTCCGGCAAACGCCGGACCACGGGCACTAATTACTCTGCTTCGAGATCTCGGCCAGACGGGACGCAAGCGTTCCGGGGCCGTGACACGTCTGGCACGCGACGCTGGACTGCGGGCGCGAGGCGGGGTCGTCCTTCCACTGCTGTGCGCGTTTCGCATATGGCGTATCGGGCAGCAGCGTGAGAATCCGCGCGAGCTGAGGCCCAAGCTCGGTGGTGCGACCGGTTCGTTCCATGGCTTGCGCGAGGCCTGAGAGCACTTCCCCCTTGTGATGCAGCGGCAGCTTCTCGATGGCCGCGCTCTGCAGCTTCCACAACTGCTGATACGCGTCGTACGCCTGCTCCCATCGCGCCGCCCGTTCCGCGGCCGGCAGCCGATCGGTCAACATCACCATCGAACCGCCGGTGATGGCGAGCACGGGGATTGACTCCGGACCCAGGCGTTTGGCTTCGGCGAACAGGTCGAGCGCGCGCTGATACTGCTTCTGGAATTCATCGGCCCGTTTGTCCTCGTTCGCGAAGACAGCGCGCGTCAACGTGGCGCTCCCCTGCCACGCAATCACGCTGGCACGTTCGCCTGGCCGGCTCGCCAGCAGCAGGTCGATATTCTTTTCCGCGCGCGACAGCCGCGCGAGATCCTTCTGCAGGAAACCAGCGAAGACGTCCTCCCTGAGCAGCGTGCTCACAGTCAGGCGCGTCTCCGCGAGTGGAGGCTCTGGTGACTGCGCCACGAGCGCCGCCGAGAGCGCGACGAACGCGCTGAACGTAAGAAAAGGCTTTCTCATAGCAGGGAACGTACACTGTGGACGGTGGCCAGACAACCGGGAGGATCCCTAAGCGTCGAGATCGACGATTTCATGCGTGAGCCGATCGCCGACCACGGTCATTCTCGCAACCGCCACTGGCAGCCTGAATCGCCGCGGGCCGGCACTGCCGGGATTCAGAAACAGCACGCCATTCCGCACATCGGCCTTCGGTCGATGGGTGTGGCCCGAGATGACCGCGGCAAAGTGCGCGGCGTCCGGATCGACGTCGAGGTCGGCGAGGTTGTGAAGCATATAGAGATGCAGCGCGCCGACTTCGACCACCTCTGTCACCGGCAGCGTCCTCGCCCATTCACTCGTATCAACGTTCCCGCGGACGGCGATGGTGGGCGCGATCGTGCGCAGCGCCTCGAGCACCTTCGGATCGCCGACGTCGCCAGCATGAAGAATGAGCGTCGATCCCGTCAGCGCTTCGACGGCCCGCGGTCGCAGCAGGCCGTGCGTGTCGGAGATCACGCCAACAATCATTTCGCCGCCGGAGCCAGGGCGATCTGTGGCATCGTCATACTCGAACCGGACGCTCGATGGGGCTCATTTGTTCCGGCCTCCGGCGCTCACGTTCCGAACGAAACACAGGGCTTCCCGCTGAGTGCCGGGCTCCAGATTCGGAAAGTCCACGAACTCTACCCACGAGTCGTCGCGCACGAAGCCGCATTTCTCGAGCACGCGCTGCGATGGCCGGTGTTCGGGATGGCAAAGTGCCCTCAGTCGCGAGATGCCGAGGCTGGGAGCGAGGCCGACCAGCGCGGCCAGGACCTCGGTGGCGTACCCCTGCCCCCACGCATCCCTGGCGAGCACATACCCGGTCATCGCGTCGCGCTGCGTCTGAAACCCGAAGCCCGTGCCCCCGAGCAGTTCACCGCCCTCGCGCGAGAAGATCAGATATGGTCCCGCCGGCCAGCGTTTCCATTCCTGCGCGCTGAATTGAACGAAGCCTTCCGTCTGTTCGACTGAAAGGTGACGCGGCCAGCCGAGGTATCGCGTGACATCGGGATCGCCGGCGTAGCGCTCGAAGATGGATGTCGCATCGTCTGCGTGCGGTGGCCGCAGGATCAACCGCGCCGTCTCGATGCGAAGAGGTGCCTTCATCAGCCGTCACCCTGCGGCGGCATGCGCCCGTTCGACACGCAGATCTCTATCGAGATCGCTTACTTGAGGAAACCCTCGGCGCGCAGGCGCTGCTCGACCTTCGACATGATTCCCGGCATGTTTGCCATCGCCCACGCATTGCCCGCGGCGGCGCTCTCCTGCGCCAGCGTCGGCATCACGGCAATCGCCTTGCGTCCGGCCGACGTGTTGTAGAACTCCAGCATGGCCGTCACGTCTTCGTGGGTGAAATATTTGGCGTACAGATCGACGACGGCAGCCAGTATCCCATTGGGCCCGCTGAAGGCGCGCTCGAACTCGACGGCCAGCACTTCTTTCACGATCGCGATCGCGCGTTCAGGCACCTCCGGCTGTGTCTTGCGCATCGCGTCGATCACGCTGTTGGACGCGATGGTCGCGATCTGGGTCCCGAGAGCGGCGGCCTTGGTCACTTCGAGCAATCGTTCGATGTCGGCGCGAAATCGGGCGTCGACACTCTGTGCACCTGCCGATCCGGAAAGGGCTCCCAACACCACGGCAACCAGGACACCAATCATCGCTGCGCGTTTCGGCATCTCGTCTCAGTCCTCCACCTACTTCGTATCGGACGCACGCCCGGCTTTCTTTTCGGCCGCCCTCTTCGGCGCCGAGAGCGGCGTGTCACCGTCGGCCGTGTCTCTCGGCTGCGCGTTTCGCATCCGGATAATCGAGAACCGGAGACTGGACTCGATGACCGCATCGCGGAGCGGCCAGAGATTCGGCATGACACGAAGTTCCACGTTACGCCGTGCCAACTCGGCGATGGGATCGTCAATCACTTCGATCTTGATCGGAATCGCCGGTTCCTGGCTGACGAAGTATCCAGCACATTCGTCGAGACACGCGAATGCGTCTGCAGCGAGGTGATAACAAAACAATCGTGCCCGGCGCAGACGCTCCAGCCAGGCGTCCTCGATCGCGACGACCGCTGGGGTTGTGCCGAGAAACCGCTCGCGGTCTTCCATGGTCGTGTTCGGGCCAGCAGAGTAGGCTACACGCGGGCACTCACGAGGCACCAGATAGTTTCGCAGACGATCGTCGTCGATCGCCCATACGATGGGCACTGCGCTGTATTCAGACGGCCGCGGATCGAATCGCGAGATCCCCGCTTCTTCGCTGATGTGAAACAGCACGGCGAGCGGAACCGCAGCTCAGGGCTGGCTTGACGATTCGCTCGAAGGCGCCGCCTTCGTCCTCTCCGCGGCGCGCTCCGCGCTCAGGATGTTGCGCATCGCGTAGTTCCCTTCGTGACATGCGTACTCGAAGAACTGATACTCGGGATGCCGCGTCAACGGCAGCGCCACCTTCCACGGCCGTGTCCACGTTGCAGGATCGTCAACCGTCGCTTCGTACTGCAGCGTGTTCTCGTCGAGACGTGTGAGCCGCTCGGTAAGCTCGAGATCGGAGCTCGTCAGGAGGGTGTTGCCGTTGCGGGTCAGCCCGACTCTGCCGTTGAAGTTGGTCGTCTCGATCACGAGCGTCTCGCCTTCCCAGTGGCCGCGTGAGTCGCCCATGTAACTGCGAATCTTCGGGCTGACATGCGGACGGCCATCGACCGGGATGATGCGTGTCTCGTGAATCATCTCGTTGCGGATCACGACGGCGCCTGGGATCTGGATGATCTCGGTGCCCATGTTGTACGCCGTCGGCATCATCGACGACAGCGTGCCACGCGTGATGCAGCGATCGTACGGACCGAGATCCTCGAACGTCTCGAACGGATGCGGGACGACCGCCTCGGGGAAATCGTAGTAATAGGTGCTGCGGGCGAGCGCGATGCGTTTCCTGCCCTCATCGGTCATCGGCGGAAAGCGTCCGTTCGGCGGATCGACGACGAGCGACGCCTGACGCTGCGGCTCGCCGCGTTCACCGGCACTCCAGTGAGAGGGACCGCCGATGCCGGTCCGCGTGTCTTGCGCCACAAACTGCTCGCTGTCAGCACGCACCTGACGTTCGCGAGCCGACTGCCGTTCGGCGAACTCCTTGTCGTTGAGTGTCGCCCGCGTGCCGAACGATTCCGGCCGCTCGTACGGCGTGCCCTGCATGTCGTTCGCCGGCCACAGCCCCTGAATGTCCGGATCACCCCACGGGGTCCGGGGCACCGTCCACGACTTCGCAGCCTTGCCGTTCGATGAAGAACTGAGTGTCGCTTGCGCCGCGGCCGCGTTCGGCCACGTGAGCGCGACAGCGACGAAGACGATCATCGCTTTCAAGATGGTCTTCATGGCGCGATCCTCCATCCGAGCAGCCTGCCCCGGAGACAGGGTCCTGAAGCTCGCATTCTACGCCTCTCCGGCCCACGCCACCGAGGAGCTGGCTAGTCGCGCATCGGGAGACTCAGATCGAGATCGAAGAACTCGACTCGCTTGCAGCGTTGACAGCGGTAGACATCGAGCGGGAAGACGCGCTCCGTCATGTCGGCCCATTCGCCGAGCAACAGATGCCAGCCTCCCGATGTTCCGCCAACTCGAACCGGAACCTGCCCCAGCGATTGCATCGATGTCTTACAGACCGAACATTCCACGTCTCAGACTCCTATGCGGACGCGATCGAGTAGAACACGTCAGTGCACGTCCGAGATGGATTATCTGGGAGCTCCTAGGATAAGTCGGGAACTCGCAGACGCTCAGACCCGTCTACCACGCCGTCGAAGACTCGAGGGAGGTCGTGTGTTCGCCGAATCGATTGTCGGGGACATCCGTTACGCCATTCGAGGCATGCGCCGTTCGCCGTTGTTCGCCTTCAGCGTTGCCGCGACGATCGGTCTCGGTCTCGGTGTGCTCTGCTCGGCGGTCACGATCGTCAACGCCTATGTCCTCAAGCCGATCGAGCTGCCCGAGGCCCGATCGCTGTATGGCCTGAGTTGGGACACCGCCACGACGAGGCGGCATAGATTCCGGCTCGCCGACGTCGAGGCAATTCGCGAGAGTACCCCGCTCTTCTCGGGCCTCACCGCTGCAACCGATGCGGTCGTCATGCACAACGGCACGCCGCTGCCGGGGCGGCTCGTGACGGGGAACTACTTTCAGGTACTCGGTGCGCAGCCCGCACTGGGGCGAACACTCTTTCCCTCGGACATGCCGGCGCCCGGCGGCAATCCGGTCGTGGTGTTGTCCGATCTCGGGTGGCGTACGCATTTCGGCTCCGACCCGGCCATTGTCGGAAAACAGATCACGCTCGGCCGCGAGCGCTTCCACGTCGTCGGTGTGCTGCCGCCGGCGTTTCGGTTGCCGGGTGATGAGGGCGTCGGCTTCTGGGCGCCGCTGACGATGGCGCGGGCGCTCGGCGTGCGCGACCCGTGGAGCGATCCGGATGCCGACGGTCTTGCCGTGACCGTGCGTTTGCGAGCCGGCACGACCGAATCCCAGACGCGTGCATGGCTCGACACGTGGCTTCGACAGCGGTTCCCCAGTTCGGAATCAGTGCCTGTAGCCGTGCGGGTCGAATCCCGCGCGACGCGCATCCCGCTGACGGGCCAAACGGCAAGCGTGTTTGCGTTGATCGTCTCGGTCTTTGCGCTCGTCCTACTCGTCGCCTGCGCAAACGTCACCAATCTGATGCTCGCGCGCGGATTCGGCCGGCAACGCGAGATCGCAGTTAGGCTGTCACTCGGCGGCAACCGCCGCCGTGTCGTGCGACAACTCCTGATCGAAGGCCTGGTGCTGGCCGTACCTGCGGCGCTGGTCGGCCTAGCCCTCACCTACGTGACCGCTCGAACGTTCCCCGCGGTCATCGTGGGGACATTTCCGCTTGGCGCGATACCGGTGCAGGAGATGCTCGCGCCGCTGGAGCCCGACCTGCGGGTGCTGGCGATCTTGTGCGCGGCCGCGGTTGCTGCCGCGGTGCTCGCGAGCTTTGCTCCCGCCGTTCGCGTCACCCGCGTGAACCTTGTGCGCGCATCGAAGGGCGAGGCTGGGTTGGACACGGGGCGGTCGCGGCTGCGGACCGGTCTCGTCGCGATCCAGATTGGTGCGTGTGTGTTGTTCCTGGTCGGCGCATTCGGACTCATCGATCAGTCGAAAGGATCTGCGAATCCAACCACAGGTCTGAACTACGAGCTCGTGTCCTCGGTGCGCGTTGCGCCGAATCTCCGAGCGGAGCTGGCGACTCGTCTCGCTGCAGACGCCGTCGTGCAGCAAGTCGCGATCGCGTGGCGCCCGCCGCTGGTCGGGCCCCTGCGACCGATCGGCGTTGTCGCCTCGACGACCCACGTCGAGCAGGACGCCGGCTTCATGGTCGTCTCACCGGAGTATTTTCCGCTGTTCGGGATACGGCTCGTTCGAGGTCGTGCGTTCACGAAGGCAGAAGCTGACGAAGGCGCCGATGTCGCGCTCGTGAGCCAGGCGACCGCTCGCCTGTTGTGGCCAGGAATCGATCCGATCGGGCAGACACTCGAAGTGGTACCCGCGCGCGATCAGTCCGGGCGGCGCCCCCCGCATACGAGCGTCCGCGTGATCGGTGTCACACAGGACGTGATGAGCGGGCTGGTCCTCGACGGAATCGACAAGACCTGCGT
Source organism: Vicinamibacterales bacterium (assembly GCA_036407095.1). Lineage (GTDB taxonomy): Bacteria > Acidobacteriota > Vicinamibacteria > Vicinamibacterales > UBA2999 > Gp6-AA40. Next base: position 37,832 of record DASWZV010000126.1, read on the forward strand.
GTACTTCCCAACCGGAGTCCATGACGCTGGTGATGTCTCGATCCTGGTGCGCGCCCGTTCAGACATCGCTTCGGTGAAGACGCTCGTCGCCAGCACGGTCGATGCGCTCGAGCGCGACGCACCCGTGGAGGTGAACTCGATCGTCGAGGTGATCGGCGTGGTGGCGTGGGTGCTCCAGGCCGTATCGGTCACAGCCGGATTACTAGGTGTGATCGGCCTCGCGCTCGCGTTTTCTGGCACCTACGCGGTCGTCGCGTTCCTCGTCACGCAGCGGACGCGCGAGTTCGGTATTCGCATGGCGATCGGCGCGACCGTTCGTCAGATTGTCACCGGATTGTTGACAGAAACGCTTCGGACTGCGTTCGTCGGCGTCGGCGCCGGAATCGCGATTGCCATCGCGCTCGACCGGATGGTCAGCGGCGGGAACTCGCTCATTCCGATGTTTGGACTGCGCCCCTACGCAGTTGGCGCCGCCATCGTTCTCTTCGCTACTGTGACCGCCGCACTGGTGCCGTCGCTCCGCGGCTCACGCATCGATCCTTCGAAAGCACTTCGCGCTGAATAGTCCTTGGTGCGGGGTCGAACGATGTCGCGACGGATACGCCTGGGCCGCCTGAAGGCGGCCCCGTACGTGTTGAAGCTGGCGCCTTGTACCCCCTCTTGACGCGTCACCAGCCTTAGTTCACAATTTGTGAACATATGCCGCGTACGCTCCTCACCGACTTCGAGCTGATGATCGTCATCGCCATCCTCCGCGTCGGTGACGAGGCCTACGGGGTCCAGATCGCCCGCGATATCGAGACCACCGTCGGACGACGGGTCATGATCGGCGCCGCCTACGCCGCGCTCGATCGACTTGAACGCAACGGGCTCGTCATCTCTCGGATCGGCGACCCGACGCCCGAGCGCGGCGGCCGCGCCAAGCGCTACTTCCACGTCACCAGGCGCGGCGTTGTCGCCGCACGCGAAACGCAGCGCGCGCTCGTCACCATGTGGACCGACGTCCCGCAACTCAAGGCGAAACATCCATGACACGCCGCAAGCCAGTGGGCCGCCGGGAGGCGGTCCCCTCATTCGCGATCGCCGTGCTCGAGCGTCTCGTCCCCGACAGCGACGCGCTGGCCGGCGACCTCCTCGAGGAGTTCAATTGTCGGCGCTCGCTCACCTGGTTGGGGTTGCAGGTCCTGTCTGCCGCCACCACCGCGTATCTGCATCGATCCGACGAGATCCGCCCGTTGAAGCTCGTCGACCTTCAGCCCGTTGATGCGATCGAGCGTTCGCGTCGATTGACCATGCAAACGATGCAAGCGCCGGTCACGCCAAGCCCGCTCCACGGTGTCGGAGGCGTCACTCTCGCCGTCGTCGTGGTGGTGCTCGCAGAGGTCGCCTCGCTGTTGTGGTGGGTCGTGCTCGCATCGATCATCGCCGGCACGATACTCGGCGTGCTCTTGATCCGGCGACATCGCAGCGGATTCTCGTGTCAGCGGCCGCTCGTGTTCGAGGGAATGATTCCGCGATCGACGTCCGGCCTGTTGCTCATGCTTGCGATCGCGACAGGCGCTGCGGCACAGACCGTCACGCCTCTGAGCGCCACCTCTCGACCATCGTTCGAGGTCGCCTCCGTCAAAGCAAACGCCACCGGCCGCCGAGGCGGCAACATTCAGCCCGGCCGGCTCGCGCAGAGCGGCGTGACCCTCCGTCAGCTGGCGCGCATGGGGTTTGGCACCAATCAGATCGTCGGCGGTCCCGGTTGGATCGATTCCGAGCTGTTCGACATCGAAGGAAAGGGATCGTTCGATCTGAGCGGATTCCTTCCCGGCCCGAACGGGTCGCCTCCGCAGGTCTATCTGATGCTCCAGCAGTTGCTGGAGGATCGCTTCAAGCTCGTGGTGCACAAGGACACGCAGGATCGCCCGGTCTATGCGCTCGTCACGGCACGACGCGATCGAGAGCTCGGGCCGCAGATGAAATCGTCGACGTTCGACTGCGACGCGCTCACCGCGGCGATCGTCAAGAACGGACGTCTGCCGGCGACCGGCTCGCCAGGCGTGATGCCACGCTGTGCGATGGGCGGCGGGCCGGGACACCTCATCGCCGATTCGATCGAGATGTCGCGGCTCGCCGACGCGCTTTCCTCGTCGACCGACCGTGCCGTCATCGACCGCACCGAACTGCACGGCCGGTTCAACGTCGAGCTGAGGTGGACACCGGAGCTGGCCGGGCCGGCGCCGAGCGCGAACGCAGCGGCATCCGATGTGCCTCCCGCGCTTGTGACGGCGATCCAGGAACAGCTCGGGCTGAAGCTCGAGCCGACCACCGCACCGATCGAAGTACTCGTCGTCGATAGCGCGGCTCGGCCCACGCCAAACTAGCGGCCGGTCCCGATTCGCGATGTACGCACCACTAGTCCTTGGGTTTTCTTGGCCGTACCTTACGTCCCGTCTCCAGTTTGGCGCGAACCTCTCGTCGGACGCGCGCAGCGAGACGTTGGTCCTCGGTGCGCAGAAACTCCTTCACGCATCCAGCATCGCGCTTCGACAACTCGCGGAGCGCCCACGATAGCGCTTTCACCACCATGTCATCACGGTCGTCCGCGAGCAGGCGGCACACTGCGAGCGTGCGAGCGGGATCGCCTGCGCCACCGCGGGCGCGTGAGTTGAGCGGAACCGTGGCGACCAGCGAGAGCCGGCGACGCCATCGATCCTTCGAACGGGCCCATCGCATCACGTGGCGATCCGATATCCGGCCCTCGCGCCATGCGGGGCCGGCGATGGTGACGCCGAACAGGTCGACCGAGCCCCAGTCCGACAGGCCGGCGGCCATCTCTTAAACCGTGCTGGCGCGGAGACGTCGTCTTGCGCCGTCATGTCCGTCGAGCAGCTCGAATGCAACGACGCGCGCGGACCAACTGTTCTCCGTCAGCAGACACCGGACGATCGCGAGCACGACGTCGGGTGACTCATCGGCCAACGTCCTGGAGTACGGTCGCCGAACCGCACGCACTGCCGGCGCCGTCGTGCGTGGAAGCTCACGTAGATCGCGCATTATGGCCGCGGCAACATCAGCCGATGTTGGTGTGCGACCGTTCATTCGTCCTCGTTACCGTCCGCCCTTCTCGAAGAAGAACCAGCGATGGCCCTCGAGATCTTCGGCGCGGTAGCGTCGGCCGGGCGGTCCCTCTTCGATGCCCGACAGGATCGTCGCCCCGGCCGCCTTGGCGTTCGTGAAATGGCGATCGAGATCGTCGACGTAGACCAGCACGCCGTCGATGATCCAGGGCACTCTCGACCACGCGCGGGCCTGCTCGCAGGATTCGCGATGCCGTTTCGGACCGCGGTAGTCAGGCGTCGGCGACCCCAGCATGATGACGCCGTCGCCGGCTTTCATCTCACCGTGCGACAGCCTTCCGTCCGGCCAGAGAAGACGTGCCGTCTCGGTGAAGCCGAATGCGCTGGCAAGCCATGCGAGCGCCGCGACCCCGTCTTCGTAGGCGATCATCGGGATGACGGAGGGCATGCTGTGACGCGCACCCTGCTTACTGGGAACGACGCGTTTGCGATTCTTCCTGGCCCTCTTAGACGATCCCATCGGCCTTCCTTCGAGGACGGTTGCGGCGCGCTACTTCGAGGTGACGAACCTGCCGATCGACAACTGTCCTGACGTTTGATCCTGTGGCGCGAACGCGATGAACTTCACGTCGCTCACGTCGAGTGGAGCACCCGTCTTGGCGTCAGGTGGCTGAAAGAACGGATTCGGGCGAATCTCGTCGAACGGAATCCGAATCTGCTGCCACACGCCGCCTTTCAACTCCCTCCACGCCGTGTAGACGACATGGTTCCGATCCAGGAACGACACAGACAGTCTCAGTGGGTGCGCGGACTTGATCTGGAATTCGATCGCGCGTCCTGCCGTCCAGTCCTGATGCTCGGCGGCGCACTGCACGTCACGTCCCGCCGGGTCGCCGGTCGGTGGCGGGTAGTCCACGATCAGTAGGCGCTCGTCCGGCATCGACGAATCTCGACCGACGCTCAAGCGAACGTCTGGTCTCGTGGTGCACACGCCATCGAGTCGATCGGCGTGGGTTCGAATCACGATCGCCGCTTGCGCCTCGGCGGCCAGTCCCCACGTGAGAAGAACGAGTTCCGCAATCATGTTTGAGAGCTTCAGCTCACTGTCGCTCCAGGAGTTCGATTCGATTGCCGAAGGGATCGGTCACGTTGACACGGCCGCATCCATCGAGCGGTCCGTTTCTGCGACGTCTTCCACCATGATCAATCGCGTGCCCGGCGTGATGGCGTGTCCCCTGTGCGCGCCTTCAGGTCCGGGCGGAATGAACAGGCCGTCGCCTGCGGCAAAGGAAAGCACCGTTCCCTTGAAATCGATCTTCAATCCACCCGCGAGCACGAAACCGATGTGCCCCTGCTCGCACCAATGCGGATCGCCGTCACTCGTGTTGAACTCCACGAGGCGAATCAGACGCGACCCCTCGCAGTGCACTTTGTGGCGCACGCCCGGCCGGATGTCCTGCCAGGGCATGGCATCGAAATCGACTTTGAACATGCTCAACACGATTCTCCCCACCGCTCGGCGACGGCGGGAATCAACGATAACACCAGGTCAGCTGACTGGTGGCCGCCGGTGCACAGGTCACCTCTCGCGGGTCCTGTCGCCGGGTCTCCCTTGTCCGCGCTGGAAACGGAGACTGCGGAGGAAGCTGGGCCTCACTTCTTCATGATCAAGGATTCCCGTTGGCTCCCTTTCCCCCGATGATCGTCTCCGACGAAGAAGCACGTATAGCCGAGGTTCTCGATGCGCTGAACTTTCGGCAACCCGGTGATAAAGGTTTCCAGATCTGTTTGCGTCATTCTGTCGCCGCGCCAGGTTTCCAGAATTCGGGATCCGCGCGAATCCAACTCTCGGCGGGAAAGCTCCACTGAGGCTGGATCGCCAGTATCATCGCGCCGAAGCCCAATCGCCCGGCAACCTCGCTCGCCGCCGTCCCGTTCGGCGCCGATGCGATTCCGAACCATTCGCCATCGGGAGATTCAAAAACCGCAGCAGACGAGGGCTCCTTCGCGGTGCTGACAATCAGGAACCGTGCTCCTTCGATTCGCAGACCCGCACCGTCCCCGAGGTCCGGCCGATACGTTGCCCTGGTTGTCGACAGCGCCTCTCTGAAATCTGCTTTGCGTTTACCGAGCGGCACGAGGGCGGACATGAGCGGCCCGTTGCGCGCGTAGGCGTCGTCCAGACCGTCTCTTTCCTCCGCGGACGCAAACGTATTCAACCACCAAATCTCTCGAGGCTGGTCCACACGCGCGAGCGCCAAGTAGGGATGCGGGCAGTCGAGCGTCGCGCAGGCAGCGGCAAGCCGCCGCTCGTTCTCGTCGTAAGCCTGCTCGCTTCCAGGCCGCAGCCATTCGCGGACGATGAGGAGAAACTGCGGCGTCATCTCACCTCAACGCACTCTCATCAAGCCGATGCCAATCATGGAAACACCAACAGCACTGGCGGGCCCTTGGTGTCATCGCAAGCCCCCCGCACTTCGGACAGTAGTTGAAAAACACCTTGTCCGCGTGCTCGCGAAGAATGCGATCCCGCACCTGGCGCCTGAACGACTCAACCCCATCTCGCATCAACGCGAGTGCGTCAGGATCGTCGGTTTGAAGAGGCGAGAGCAGTTCTGGTGAGTAGCCATGCGCTATCTTGCCCTCCACGATGAAAGCTCGATACGCGAGCCACTCCGCACGAGTCATGAGGCCACCGTAGTAATCGATGACGTATTTGGTCAAATGCTCTTCTGGGTCAAACCTGGCCATCACATCAATCAGCTCCGTTCCTCGCTTCGTTCTTCGGGTCGGGCACGGACCGTGGCGCCATCACGAGTGTGCCCAGGTGCGCATCGCGCCGCGCAAGATGGCGTCGGCCCCAGCGCCACAGTGTTTCGAAGACGGGCGCGAGCGTTCGTCCGTATGGCGTCACGCCATAACGCACGCCCAGATGCGCGGGCGTGAGCGGCCGCTTGACCACCAGGCGGTCCGCCTCCATCTCACGCAGCTGTTGTCGCAGCACTTTGGCTGATACATCCGGCATCGAACGCCGCAACTCGCCGAAGCCATGCGGGCGATGTGACAGGCGCTGAAAGAGCATCGCCTTCCAGCGACCATCGATGACTCCGATCGCCGTATACAACGGGCACGCCGCTCGTTCCCGGTGAGTGTCACCGCGGCTGACGGCATGGGTGCCGGGAGGGTCACTTGAAAGTGCCCTCTTGTGACGACCAGAACGCCGCGCTAGAGTCCGCCGCATGTCCATGATGCGACTCTACCGCGTGATCATGCCTGTCGACGAGGTGGAATCCGCCGCGCAGTTCTACTCGACGCTGCTCGATCAACCAGGTGCGCGCGTCTCGCCTGGGCGACATTACTTCTCATGCGGTGACGTGGTGCTCGCGCTGTACTGCCCCAAGGCCGACGGAGATTCGCGAGTCCCGCGACCGAACTTCGATCACGTGTACTTTGCGGTCGACGATCTCGAAGGGGTGTATCGACGCGCCGAACAACTGGGCGGGCTTTCACCAGCGATCGGCGACGGCCGTCTGCCGATGGGCGAGATAGCCGTGAGGCCGTGGGGAGAACGTTCGTTCTACCTGCAGGACCCGTTCGGGAACCCTCTCTGCTTCGTCGACTCGCGAACGCTGTTCACGGGGGCGCAGTCTTAGCGACGGCCTGAGGAGGCGGAGTGTTCTCCGCCGCCTCCGCGAACCGCAGCCGGAGACCACGCACAGAAGAGTCCCTAATCAACCCCGTTCGAACATCCACACGTTGTCCTGATCGTGATCGGTGCCTCGCACCTGTTCCGTCGCTCGAAGACGACGCCCTTCCTCGATCAGGTCGTACTTGAAGGAGATCGTTGTCGCGCTCCCCGCTCGCTCGGTTCGCCACATCACGACCAGCGCGTCGCCATCCCATCGAAGACTGGACACCGTCCGCGTGCCCTCGTGCGTGCCGACAATCTCCCCTGCGTCTGAACGGAGCTCGTACTCGTAGTTGAACGGCTTGCCGGCCATCACGAACGACGCCTTGTGGTGAAACGCCGGTTCGCGATGCTCGATCTGCCAGATGCCGCTCTCGGCGGCATCTGCGCCGGAACTGAGTGTGCTGGCCTGCCTGTTCAAGATCCATTCGCCAGAAAAATCGGGCCTCTGTTGACTACCCCGAACAGTGGCGACGGCGAGCAGGATGATCGTGGCGATGCCGGTCGCGATGAACATCATCGACCTCAGGCAGATGTCCGCCTGTCAGGCGGGATGTCCCGGCTCGTGATCTGAACGTAACTCGGCGTGCGATGAGCGAAACCCGGACAGCGCAAGCGCAGCGAGGCCCAGCATGATCGCCACATCGGCAACGTTGAACACGCCGGTCCGCAGCGGGCCTACGCCCACGTTCATGAAATCGACGACGGTGCCGCGAGCGGCACGGTCCACCCAGTTCGAGACGCCGCCAGCGAGCACGAGGCACGCGCCCGTCAGCAACCACCCGCGCCAGCGGAAACGCACCGAGGCGGCAGCGATCGCCAGCAGCACGGCGCCATTGATCGCTGTGAACAGCGTCGTACGCCAGGCGTCGGGCAGATCGGCGCCAAGCCCGAGGAAACCGCCAGTGTTCTCGACGTACTCCAGACGAACAGTGTCTGCCAGATACGAACGCACCGCGCCGTCAGCCAGCACTGAAGACGCGACGTGCTTCGTCACGCGATCGCAGCCAATCGTCGAGAGAACGGCTATCAGCAGTGCGAGTCGAATACTGTTTCGATGACGCATCTCAACGGCCCTAACGCGCGACTGTCTGACGCAGATGTTCCACGACCTGTCCCCACGCGGCCGCATGCGCTGCCGCATCGTCGATCGAGCTGCCACCGAAATCCATCGGGAAGGCCGGATACATCGCATCAGAAGGATGCTGGTACGGAAACAACATGTGCCCGGCTCGCGGGTAGTGCAGATGGATCACGTCACTCGCCCGTCCGTGTCTGGCCATGCGATCGACAATCATCTCGCACATGCGGCCGGTTGCCCAGACACGGTCGTCACCACCGGACACGAGCAGGAGGGGACCGCGTGCCTGCTCCACTGCGATCGCGGCTCGTTCGACGGCATCGCGATCATCGAGGGCAGCTTCCGAGATGGGCAGCGTCGAGAGGCCTCGTTCGGACTGCGCAGGCGGTACGTTCGAGGGAAACGGAAGATAGGGGAACGGTTTCCCCTGACGCGTCCACGTCGACCGTGTGACGCCGGCTGCCTGGGTAAAGTCGATGCCGACCCAGACGACGCTGCTCGGCGTGTAGCCGACCACGGGACCGACCAGATCGGGGAACGAGGCGGCCACGAGCACCGCGAGCTCGCCGCCGCGTGAGGCGCCCACGACTCCCACTCGTCCGTCTGGCGCGATGACATCGGGTCGATCGATCAGCCACTCGAGACCTCGTTCAACGCGCTCCAACGGTATCTCCACCATCGCCGGCTGTGTATCGGTCGTCCCCCAGTACGTGAGTGCAAGACAGGCAAAGCCTTCGGGAACCAGAAGGTTCAGAAAGTACTCGGGTGTCCCGCCGTCCGAGCCGCCGAGCGCGAGCACTCCCGGAAACCGTCCTCCGGTGGAAGGAGCCCGGAAAGTCCCGACGAGAGCGCCGCTCCGCAGCATTACATCGATCACGAGTCCCTCGTGATGCGAGTCGCAGCCGCGCTACGGGCGAATCGTGACCTTCTTGATGATCGGAGGCATGAGCGGCTTGCTCATCCCGCCGTCAGCGCCCAGCGTCGTCCGCGTCTCGGCCATTTCATCGACGACCGTCATGCCGTTGGTAACCTTCGCGAAGATCACGTAGTTCGGCTGCAGTGGATAGTCCTGGTGCATGATGAAGAACTGGCTGCCGTTCGTGTTTGGCCCCGAGTTGGCCATCGCGACGAACCCGCGCTTGTAGCCGTCGCGATAGAGCGGCGAGTCGACCTTGATCTCGTCGTCGAAGGTGCCGCCCCACGCACTCTCACCGCCGGTGCCGTCGCCCATGGGGTCACCGCCCTGAATCATGAATCCCTTCACGATGCGGTGAAACGTGACGCCGTCGTAGTAGCCGTGCTCGGCGAGCAGCCGGAAATTCTCGACCGCCTTGGGCGCGTCCGACTCGAAGAACTCGATCTCGATCGGCCCCTTGTCGGTTTCGATCACGCCGTGCATGCCGCCGGAGCTCTTCGCGCCAGCCGGCACCTTGGGATTGCGGGCAACCGCGCCTTCTTCCGTGCTGCCGCAGGCACTCGCGCAAACGAGCGCAACGAAGAGACACAGCCACGCGGGAAACAATCGGACATCACGTAGACGTTGGATGGACACGAGACGAGAATAGGCGATCACGACCGCAACGCCAAGCCGGTCCAGACGACTCCTATGTACGTCGGGTGCGCGCGATCGGTCTCCATTGCCACACGGCGGCGGTCGCGGCTGCCGGCAGCCGGTGACCGGATTGGCGCGCCACCATGATGATCTGACCCCGGTGATGCGCCTCGTGCGCCACGAAATAGGTCAGGACATGGCCAACGTCGAGCGCGAGATTGCGCCACACGTAGCCTTTCGACGGCGGCACCTGGCCTCCCGTTTCAAGGCCGAGACCGAGGAGCGCCTCCATCCCGGCGCTGCTTCTCTTCAACGCCGTCACGAGCTGCCGCGCGTTGACGAGACGATGATCGACGCGCGCGGGTGCCGTAATCCCGTGCTCACCTCCGAGCGTCTTCAGCCACATGCAGCGGGCGTTGTGCAGGTGGGCAGCGATCGCGCGGACCGTGCGCTGCGGCACCACCCCGGGGATCGCGAGATCCCAGATCGCAGGCGGCAGGCGCTCGATCAGCTCGATCGTGACCCGGTTGTTGGTGCGCCACGCCGAAAGCAGGCTCGCCGGTAGATCGCGGGAGAGAGACACGCTGAATCTCCGTCACTGAAGTTGAAGGGCGAATCGTACCGCGACTTCGGCCGCCTCAGCAAAAACACAGCCGGATTCCAGCACGAGCCGGCAAGCCCGACATCGCCGGCATTGATATCGTAGAGACACGTGAACCGGGCGCGATCGCGTCAAGTGAGGCATCCATGAAACGCTTCGTATTGGCCGCGCTGATGATCGGGCTGTGCGCCGGCGTACGCGCCGACGAAGGGATGTGGACGTTCGACAACTTCCCGAAGGCCGAGGTGGCGAAGAAGTACGGCGTTCAGATCACCGACCAATTCCTGGGACGGCTGCAGAAGTCGGTCGTTCGTCTCGAGACCGGCTGCACCGCGTCCTTCGTCTCGTCCGAAGGTCTCGTGCTGACCAACCATCACTGCGTCTCGACGTGCCTGGCCGACAACTCCAGCGCACAACGCGATCTGGTGGCAAACGGGTACATCGCTGCGACGCGTGACGGCGAGATCCGGTGCCAGGGTGCCCAGGCATCGGTGCTGACGAGCACGGAAAACGTCACCGATCGAGTCACGAAGTCGATCACCGGCGTCGCGCCGACCGAGGCAGCCGCCGCCCGGAACAAAGTGCTGACGACGATCGAGGCCGAATGCGAGGCGACCGCAAAGAAGGCCGGCTCGCCTCTGGCGTGCGAGTCGGTCACGCTGTATCAGGGCGGTCAGTACTGGCTTTACAAGTACAAGCGCTATGACGATGTGCGGCTGGTGTTTGCGCCGGAGCAGGCGATCGCCGCCTTCGGCGGCGATCCGGACAACTTCCAGTTTCCGCGCTGGTGTCTCGACATGTCGCTCCTGCGCGCCTACGAGCACGGCAAACCCGCATCGACGCCGGACCATCTCACCTTCGAATGGGGCGGGGCGCAAGACGGCGAGCCGGTCTTCGTTGCCGGCCATCCGGGTACCACGCAGCGCCTGCTCACTGTCGCGCAGCTGAAGACGCAGCGTGATGTCGTGCTGCCATTCTGGCTGGTGCGGTATTCGGAGCTGCGCGGACGGCTCATCCAGTACTCGAAGACATCGCCGGAAGCCGCGCGCACCGCTCAGGATTATCTCGACTCGATCGAGAACTCGATCAAGGTGCGGCGCATGGAGCTGTCGGCCCTGCTCGACGATCGCATGATGGATCAGCACGCGGCCGACGAACGCAAGCTTCGCGAAGCAGTGAATGCGGATCCCGCCATGAAGGCGGTCGCCGGCTCCGCCTGGGACGACATCGCCCGCGCCGAACAGCGCTCGCGCGAGATTCACGATCCGTACACGTGGCTCGAAGGAGGCGCCGGGTTCAACAGCGAGCTGTTTGCGTATGCGCGTCAACTGGTGCGCGCCGCCGACGAGCGCGCGAAGCCGAACCCCGAACGGCTGCGCGAATACACCGATGCGGGGCTCGCGCGTCTGAAGCCGCAGCTCGAGGCAGCCTCACCCGTGTACCCGGCCCTCGAACAGGTGCGTCTCTCGTTCTCGCTCGAGCGCATGCGCGAGTATCTTGGGCCCGATCATCCGATCGTGAAGTCGGTGCTCGGGACCAAGTCACCGGACGAACGGGCACGTGAGCTCGTGACCGGCTCGCAGCTGGGCGATCCGAAAGTCCGCGTGAAGCTGTTCGAAGGTGGCACGGCGGCACTTCACGGCTTCAAAGACACGATGATCGTGCTGGCTCGCGCCGTGGACGGCGAGTCGCGTCGTCTGCGCACGATCAACGAGGAAGAAGTGCAGGGCCCTGTAGGCCTCGCACAGCAGAAGATTGCCGACGCCCGTTTCAAGGTGTACGGGACGGCGATTTATCCGGATGCAACATTCACCTTGCGTCTCTCCTCCGGAGCCGTGGCCGGGTGGATCGAGGCGGGCATGCACGTCGAGCCGTTCACACAGCTGAACCGCCTCTACGAGCGGGCGACCGGCGCACCGCCATTCGACCTTCCCAAACGCTGGCTCGACGCGAAGCCGCGTCTCGACCTGAAGACCCGCGTGAACCAGTCGACCACCAACGACATCGTCGGCGGCAATTCAGGCAGTCCCATGGTGAACGCGCAGGGGCGCATCGTCGGGCTCGTCTTCGACGGCAACATTCATTCGATCGCCGGCAGCTTCTGGTTCGATCCGGAGTTCAATCGCACCGTCGCCGTGCACCCGGCGTTCATTCGCACTGCGTTCACACACGTGTATCCGGCCGCGCCGATAGCAAAGGAGCTGGGGATTCAGTAGGTCGGAAGCGTCGTCAGCCCATGTGCGCGTAGAACCCCGAAGGGACCGACTGCGCTGGACCTCGCGTAAGGTTCGCCGACACGAGGGCTGAGAAGCTTTTCAAGCCGTTTCGATAAATGCTGATTCGAATCGCCCAGCCCTCGTTCGATCGGAACGTGTACCAGTTGGCGTTCGACGAGTACGCGGTGTTCTGCAGAGATTCCCACCGGAGCAATCGCTTGCCCGTGAGCGGTGACATCGATTCGATGCCACGAGAGGATGCCTTCAGGTCGACGAGAAATGCGTCGTAGACGGTATATACGAGCGCAAGCCAGAGCAGGCCGAATATGCCGAGGATGAGCGACTCCGCGACCGGGTCGTGTCGAACAGCGATTCCGAATCCGATCAGCGCCGCGGTCGCAAGCACCAGGAAGACGACCATAGTCGCTCGATAGCCCCGTCCGAAGTCCATCGTGATCGACCCGTCGACCGGATCAGCGGCGACGACACCGATCCGTGAGCGCATCAACCAGGAGAGCACTGCGTTGGTCGCTGCGTGCGTGCCACCTTGTTCAATCATCGCGATGAGTGTAATTGATCGAATTGCGTCGGGGAACTTCGTAGTGCAATTCCGCGAAGCCCGTTCCGACCGCTCTCACCGAGATCAGGCGCAACGGTGGTTGAACGATCGCTCGCGGCAGCAGCGGCTTTCCCGATCCAAGCGTCACCGAGCCGACCTGCACGAACAGCTCGTCGAGCAGATCGTGATCGTAGAACTGCCCCACCAGCTGTCCACCGCCGACGATCCAGACGTTCTTCCCCGCAGCCGCCGCGACCATTTCCGCGTGCACTGGTCGGACGTCACCGCGAACGAAACGAATGTCCGCATCAGGCACGGGCGACTGCTGTCGCGAACTGAAAACCCAGGTCGGCTGCGTATACGGCCACGGCTGCGGCTTGCTGGCTTCAGGGCCGACGACGTGCCGCAGCATCCATTCGTAGGTGGTGGATCCCATCGCCAGCGCACCGACATCGCGGATGAAGGACGGATAGCTCGTGTCTGCGATGTCACCGAGCGGAAAGAGCCACTCGAGCGAATCGTCGGTTGTGGCGATGAAGCCGTCTAGGCTGGAAGCTGTGTAGTACTGTGTCTTCACGAAGTCGCGTCCTCGCTCGACGGAAGCCTACACGAAACGCCGATGCACACACATCACGACGCAGGTGTCAGGACGTCGCGTGCAGCGACACTGTGAAGTCGATTGCGCTCAGGACGGTGGCACGCGTGGGGAACACGCGTTCAAACAAACACGTTTGAAGTTCCGGATCCAAATCCGCGCAGCAATCTCGGATGACAACGAGACGATAGTCGAGATCCGATGCCTCCAGCAGCGTCGACAGCATTACACCGCTCGTCGCGATGCCAAACATCACCAGCGTCTGGATCTCTTTCGCGCGGAGGATGATTCCCAGGTCCGTACCGGCAAACGCGCTCACGCGGTGCTTGGTCACGATGATGTCGCTGGGCTCAGGCCCCAGGACCGGATGAACTCGCCCGGCGGCGCCTTCGAAAAGTTTCCGGTGGAGCGGCGACGACTTGAGTGGCGACAAGAGTTTGTTGCGATCACTGACTTCCGGGAGTGACTCTCGGAATCCCGCCTGCACATGGATGACCAGCATCCCGGACGCGCGCGCGGCGCGCAGAACGCCTGCCGCCCTCTCGATGAAAGGCTCGGGCGGGTTCGCGTAGATCGAGACGATACCGTTTTGACAGTCCATCGAGAGGACTGCGGTATGAGAGATGTCGAGCGATCTGCTGATGTCGGCCATGTGAGGGTTTGACACCAGCCGCGACCAAAGGGACGAGTCCGGCTGAAGCCGACATTACGTCTGCTGGTCCACCTGAAGGCGGACACTGCGTCCACTGAACGCGAAGGAGAGCTTGCGTTCGGAGGCAAGTTACAGCATCGAGCGGGTGGCGCCGGGAGGGGCGTCCCCGCTCGCCGCGCAGGCGCCTACTCCGTGATCGTGTTCTTGGCAGCCGTGATCGTTTACTTGGCGCCGAGGACGAGCGGGGAGACCCGGCGACAGGACCCGCGAGACGAAACGCTCATTGACGAAACCAAGTACGGTCCGCCGCCCACCTTCGCGCGTCGCGTTACGGCGGGCGAGGAAGGCGGACACTACGTACTCAGGCGTTGCCTGCTTGCCGCTCACCGAACCAGTAGCACAGGCCGTCTGGCGCAACGACGTAGAACACGCGAAATGCGTTGCCGCCGTGGCGTTCGATGCTGAACTCGGAGGTCTCCTTCTGAAGACCGTTGGCCTTGAACTGCGCCAACAGCGTCTCGAGACCGGCGACGTGGAACGCGCAGCCGTCCTGCGCCGGATCGCCGCCATTCTCGGCGAGTCCGATCCGAATGTCGTCTCTGGCAAGAACCGCCGCACGGTGCGGCGTGTCGGTGCGCGATAGGACGCGAAAACCCAGGACTGTTTCGTAGAACGGCAGCGACGCGTCGAGATCCTTGACCGGAAGGCTCATCGTGTCGCCGTGGTAGCCGAATGCTTTCTCGAGCGTCGCCATTGCAGATTCGCGTCTCTAGACTCTCCTGGTTACTCAGTCCGCTCCCGCCCGCCCCGCTTGTGTGATTCCTCCCTGAGCCCATTCCAGTTCCGATCGCACATTCACGCACAAGGAGGTCGGGCCAGATGCGTCACACACTTTTGGTGCTCTTTCTCAGCATAGTCGTCACGACCGAGGTTCGGGGGCAGACATTGACGATGCAAGAAGATCAGGACGTCACCCAGCCGACACCGTTTGCACTTCAAACCGGCACCGGCCTCAGGTGGCCTCCGCCACCACCGCCGCGCCACTGCTGCAACATCAAAGGGGCGCTGATAGGTGCGGCGATCGGCGCCGCCAGTGGCGCCCTGCTGATGAGAGCCTTATGCGACTCGAGCGACTGCACGCGGGATTACTTCAAGCTCATGGGCGCGTTTGGTGGTCTCGGAGCCGCCCTCGGCATCTACGCCAATGCCGCACCAGGGTATACACCGTTCCCACATCGACGTGTCCGCGTGGCGGGAATAGTGACGCCGACGATGCGAGGCGTTGTGACGACAGTCCCCCTCGGCCGCCACGCGAGGATCGATTGAGGCAACCGATGCTTTTCATCATCCGATCCTTGACTACAGACGCAGGAGAGAGGCAATGGCATGAGCCGCGGCATTCACCGCGATCCTCTTGCGATTCGATGCGGCCGATCATGTCACCGGCCGCTTCCATCCGCAACGAGAGGACGGAGGTCCGCCTGCCGCCTTCGCGCAGCGCGCAACGGCGGCCAAGGAAGGCGGACACTACCTGCGAATTACTTCATCGACATGTGGTGCGAGGGGAGCAGATCCCACACCCGCCAGAACTCGGTGATTTCGGCTGACGTGCCGAGCGCCACGCGGATGTAGTTTTCGTAGCGCGGGTACGGACCGGCGACGAGGATGCGGTTGGTCTTGAAGTGCTCGACGATCTCGACGGCCGGCCGAGTGGTGTTGAGCATCACGAAGTTAGCCTGCGAGTCGATCACGCGCAGCATGCGCGCGTTGGCCTGATTGAAGAACTCCTGGCGTTCGTCAGCGTTCCGCTGCACCGTCGCCTGGATGTGGTCGGCATCCTCAATCGCCGCCGCCGCGGCGCTGCTAGCGAGCGCGTTGACGCTGTCGGGGATCGCGCAGGCTTGGAGGAGCCGCGCCGTCGAGGGGTCGGCGACGGCATATCCGATGCGCGCGCCAGCCAGACCAAACAGCTTCGAGAAGCTGCGCGTCACGATGATCCGCGGATCGTCGATCGGCCGATCGATGAACGACGCGTACTCGGCTGTCGGATCGACGTAGTGATGATAGGCCTCATCGATCACGACGGAGACGTCCGACCGCAGCTTGCGCAGGAAGCGCTCGAGATCCTGTCGGCGCGTCAGCGTCCCGGTCGGGTTGTTGGGATTGCAGATGTACACCAAACGCGTCGACGCGTCGACTGCCGCGAGCATGCCGTCGAGATCGTGGGCGTGCTCTTCGGTCAAGGGCAGCGCCATTACCGTGGCGCCGCGCTGCCCGGCGAAGCGACCGATCGCATCGAACGTCGGCAACGCCGTCACGACGGTCATCTGCGGGGCCAGGAATGCGCCCGCAGCCATCCGGAGTAGATCGGTGGAGCCGCAGCCGGTCACGATGTGATCGGGCGTCACGCCGTGTACGCTCGCGAGCCGTTGTCGCAGCGCCTCGGACTCGGCGTCGGGATAGCGCTGGACCGTGCCTGCGCTCGCCTCTTGCAGCGCGCGAATTACCCGCGGTGAAGGCCCGTATCCGTTCTCGTTGCGATGCAAACGGAGCATGCCACCCGTCGTGCGCACCGACGGAGCGAGCATGGACGCGAATGCCGCGTCGGCGAGCGCGGGACCGGCCGCCACGGCAGCGGCGCCCACCCCAAGACGTCCCAGCACACTTCGGCGAGTGATCGACATGACGCTACTGGACCGTCAGCGTGATCGGAACCGTGCGTACCACACCGTTGCTGGTACCGCTGACCGCTATCGAATACGTGCCCCGGGACACGTTCTTCTTCGTATCCAGCGTCAATACTGATGTTGTGGATGCGGTGATCGAGCCAGTCGAGAACCTCGCGGTGACGAATCTCGGCAACGGGCCGACCGACAGCGTGACGCTCCCAGTAAATCCGGCTCCAGGACTCACGGAGACCGTATACGTCGCGTTGTTCCCCCTCGTGACAGTCCGGCTCATCGGTGACACGGATATCGAAAAGTCTCCCGCGACGACCAGCGTGACGTTGGTACTCCGTGTGATGGGGCCGCTCGTCCCGTTGATCGTGAGAATGTACGTCCCGGGCGGCGTCGACGCACTCGTCGACACCGCAAGTGTGGTCGAGCCCGAGCCTGTCACCGAGCTCGGGGTGAACGATGCGGTTGTCCCTGACGGCAGACCGATGGCATCGAGATTGACAGCGCCTGTGAATCCGTTGATCGGCGTCACTGTCGCCGTGTAGCTCGCGACCAACCCAGGCAGAACGCTGCTGGAGTTCGGCGTGCCCGAGAGTGAGAAATCAGCCACCGTGATCGTGCGAACCGTGGGAGTACTCGCGGCGCCCTTGTCGTCAGTGACCTTCAACGACGCGGCAAAGCTGCCGGGCGTGGAGTAGACCACTACACCGGGCGTCGCCAGGGTACTCGTCGCCGGATTGCCGCCGGAGAAGGTCCACGCGTACGACGCGATGCTGCCGTCGGGATCGGAGCCTGTCCCGGCAAACGAGACCGAGCCGCCAGGGTTGATGGTGACGTTCGACGAGGGGCTGGTGATCGTTGCAGTAGGTGCCTGATTCGCCGGCGCGTCCGCCGACAGACGCACCATGCGTGCGACTGAAGGAACCGCCGCCGAGTTCAGGATGAAGAGCATGTAATAGCCCGGCGGTGCGACGTTGCCATGAGGCGGCGCCGTCGCTGTGATGACGCCGGCTGCCGACGTGAACGACAACTGGATCAGACGCTGATCCATGTCGAACGCGTGTGTCTGTGAACCAAGACGCACCAGCACGGCCGAACCGATCTGACCGGCATCAGGTGTCTGCACGTCGAATGCGCTGCCGTAGGTCACCGAACCAGGCGCGCTCGCGATCGTCGGACGCATCGCTGGCGAGCCGTCGCCGTTGAACAGATATGCCGGGGAGTAGATCTCGATGTGCTGCTCGTAGCTGCCACGCGTCGGATTGCCGCCCATCAGCGCAACGGTGCCATCGGGCAGCAGCACCGATCCCGAGTGATACAGGCGCGGATAGGTGTTCGCGCCCGCGGAACTGAAGGTGTTCGTCTTGGGATCGTAGAGGTCGGCGTTCAGGCTGGCAGTGGCAGCATCCTCGTCGTTGAGCGATCCACCGATCACCAGCACTTTGCCGTTGGGAAGAATCGTCGCGTTCATCTCGATGCGCCCCTGCGACATCGGCGGTCCCCACTGCCACTGCGGGGTGGGCGCCGACAGATCGATGATCTCGGTGGTGTTGGTCGCGGGATTGCCGCCGCCAAAGATCATCACTCGCGGCTTGTAGCCGTCCGCGCCCGAGAGCGGCAGCAGCACCGATGTGCCGTAGGTACGCGTGCCGCTGTAGTTGGTCGTCGCCACCACGCTCGTCCACGTCTTGGTCGACGGGTTGAACAATCGCGAGCCGCGGCCCGAGCCGGAATAGAAGACGCGGCCGTCGGTGATGAGGTGCATGCGCGGATACAGCGGCGGCGTCCACCCGGCGAGGTATTCGGGACTCCAGCCGGTCCCGGGCGTGTAGATTTCCACGGCTGTATTCGTGGCGCCATCGAAATCATTGAGGCCCGAGAACGTCATGACGCTGCCATCGCCGAGCACGGTCGGCGTAGGGTACCAACGGCCGTGCGCCATGTCTTGAATGGCGGTGAACGTATCGGTCGCCGGATCGTACACGGTGTTCTTCTTGTGCCCTCGGAACGGGTCGTAGGCGAGGTTGCCGCCGTTGATCAAGACGCGTCCGTCGGGCATCACCACCATGCCGTTGCAGAACATGTCGTACGCATGCGTTCGCGTGTTGAACGTGCCGGCCTGCGGATCCCAGATCGTGCTTCGGAAGGTGGTCTCGGTCGCGACGTTACCCGACCCCGACACGATCAGCACGCGGCCGTTGTTCAACACCGTGGGATGCACGGGGTTGATCGGCATCAGATACGGCAGCGTGGTCCACTGCCCCTGAAGGCTTGCCTGCGCGCGGACTCGAGGACTGCCCGCGATGAGGAGCGCAAACAGAAGCGCCACAGCAGCAAGCCATTTCGTTGAAGTGGAAGTGGCCAGAGATCGTACCAGCCCGCCGACGCTGTGCCCGCGCATTCACTGTCCTCCGCTGTGAGATGAAACTCAGCCGCCCCCTCGCAAACGGCGAACCAGTGAACTTGCGTGTCATCGTGTGAAAAATGGATGTGCTTCTCTGCGCCCGGGAAGACAGAAACCAGCTTGCCGCGGGTTCTGTTCCCCTACGCGTGTTGCGCGACGGCGAGCCAGGGAAGGCGGAGGTCAGGTGCGAAGACGCCGCGGCGCATGAACGCGGACACGCGTGAATGGTGGGTGATCACCGAAGCAGCGATGGCATCTGGCCAGCTTTGCTGGCAACGGGCCTTCAGCGCGGCTTGCGATGAACGGATATCCGGATATGGCGCACTCGTTCGAGACGAAGTGAAGGGAATTGGCCCAGGACGTAGGTCAAAGCTCAAACGTCAAAAGGCCTTACCTTTGCCCTTTGCCCTTCCCAAGGTCACCGCAAGGTAAACGTCATCTGCACCTGCACCGCGACTCGTGCAGGCTCGCCGTCTCGTGTGCCCGGCTTCCACGTCCATCGCTTGAGTGCATCGATCGCCTGTTCATCGAGGCCGTCCGCAGCGTCGAGCGACTTGACGACGGTCACCTCGCCTGTTGATCCGTCAGGGAGCACGACGGCCTCGAGAAGAACGCTTCCTTCGATCTGCGCGTCCATGGCGGCCTGCGTGTACTGAGGCCGTTCCTGATAGACCGGGACCGGCAGGATCGCGGCAACGCACTGTGCCGGATTCGTGTGACACGCGGCATTCGCGTCGATCAGTTCTCGCGCCGTCGCGGGCGTGATTCCGGTGATGACCGCGCTGTCGTCGACCGGTGCTCTGACGACCGGCGCCGCGATCACCCGCCCGTCGAGGATGATCGCCATCGGTCTGCCGATGTGTGCTGCCGTGGCGCTCGCCAACCGTGCTGCAGCGGCACGGCTGAAGGTCACTGCGAGGCTCGTGGGATTCCCGGGAGCGGTGATGCGCGCGATCTCGACGTCCGACCACGTGGCCAGCGGCGTCGGATGCAGGTAGATTCGCTCGTTGGAGCCCGACACCACGGCCTCCCGCAAGCCATCGGCCGGCATCGATTCAGCGAGTCGAATCTCCAGACGACTCGCAGCGCCCGCCTGTGCCATCGCGCTGATGTTGAGAGGCAGGGCCCTGATCGTTGCGGCGGTCACACCACCCATCACCAGTGTCACGACCATCAGAGCCGCTGCCAGACGTGGAACAGACATATGACTCTCCTTCACGAGCTCGCGCATACGGGACTTCAAATGACGACGGCGGAGGAAGGCGCTCGACAGAACGGTTGGTCGCGCGCTATCGGCGAACAGCATCAGCGCCAGCATGTAGTCCCGACGCGACGAGGTGCGATTGACGACGAGCTCGTCGACGACCTGCTCGCGCAGAAGCTGCAGCCGGTCGACGAGCCACCAGATGCCGGGGTGAAACCAGAAGATCGCTCGAAGGTGTGCTTCGACCACGTTCCAGAGCCAGTCGCGCCGCTGCACGTGCAGCAGCTCATGACAGGCGACCGCGCGTTTGCCTTCATTCGTCAGGGTGTCGAACCGGCGTGGCAGCAGGACGAGAGGACGGCTGAACCCGAGCGTCACCGGCTGCTCCAGATCGCTCGACCAGCGGAACTCCGCGTCGGGCGCCAGCGCCACGCGCAGCGCATCGATGTCCGACCCCAGCGAGGCCGGAACACTTCGAAGACGCAATTGACGAATGCGCCAGAAACCGGCAAGCAGCCAGAGCAGACCGATGCCTGCCCCAGCGGCCCACACCCACGGAATCGCCGCACTGACCTGCGGAAGAACCTGTGATGCGGTAGTGTTCGCGACTCGATCGGCAGGCAGGACGTCGAATGCGACAGAGACCGCCTGATGGTCCGGTCCCGTCGACGCAATCAACGGAAGCGCGAGGCAGAGAACGCCAATCGCACGCCAGTACGTCAAGCGAGCCGTGGCCACCGACCGGCGAAGGAGCCCTTCAGCCACCGCGGCCGCAGCTACGATGAGGAGGATCTGACAGCTGTAGACGACGAGCGCGAGCGCTGCCGGTCCCATCACTCAGCCTCGTCGATGAGACGACGCAACTCCCGGCGTTCTTCCTCGGTGAGGTTGCTTTCCGCAACGAGATGCGTCAGCAGCGCTGCGGCGCCACCATCGAAGACGCGATCGACGAAGTCCCGCACGATCGTCCCCACGA
Source organism: Vicinamibacterales bacterium (assembly GCA_036407095.1). Lineage (GTDB taxonomy): Bacteria > Acidobacteriota > Vicinamibacteria > Vicinamibacterales > UBA2999 > Gp6-AA40. Next base: position 59,106 of record DASWZV010000126.1, read on the forward strand.
CCTTCTGTTCGGGCACGGCGGGCCGATAGCGAAAGGCGCGACCATCGAGATGCTTCTTCAAGTACCCCTTGGTCTCGAGCGTGTTCATCATCGTCATCACCGTGGTGTAGGCGACCGGCCGGCGTTCGCGCATCGTCTCGTAGACGTCACGGACCGACGCATCCTGCAAACGCCACACGACTTTCATGATGGCGAGCTCCTGTGCTCCGAGCAGTGAGAGTCGGCGGGGCATGATTGTCTACTACTCTACTAGTACTCGTGGACTAGTTGTCAAATCGGTAAACACCCGTCAGGAGGACGACCGTAAGATAGGCGTTCTGTTCTGCTGTCTCGAGCGGGGGTGGCCAGTATTTCAGGAGGATGCGCCGTGAAGAACGCACGCGAGTACTACACCCAGTGTCTCAAGTCCGAAATCCCGACCTTCGTGAAAGTGATGAAAGCGGTCCCGCCCGATCAGGCTGACTACAAACCGCATCCGCGCTCGACCTCGTCAGGAGCGCTGCTCTGGCTGCTCGCGACTGAGCTCGACGATGCCTGCACGCTCATCGAGCGTGGCGAGGTGAACTACGTCGAGAGACCGGGACCGGGCATCGCAGCGTCGATCGCGGCGTATCAAAAACACGCCGCTGCCCTCGAAGCGCAGCTCGCGACCCTCGACGATGCGAAGTGGGATGGCAAGGCACGCTTGATGATGAACGGACAGATTCTATGGGAGGCCGCGCTTGGCGACATGCTGTTTGGCTTCCTGCTCGATGCGATCCATCACCGTGGTCAGCTCTCGAGCTACTTGCGACCCATGGGCGCGAAGGTGCCATCGATCTATGGGCCCTCGGCTGACGAACCCGGTCAGGCGTGAGCGACGACCGGGACGTCGAGGGCGTGCAACTCGGCCGGCGGTGAATCCCCTATAGTGTCCAGAGGCTTCGCCGCCGATGCCAGAATCCGCCTCCGTCCATCCGCCGAGCGTCCGTCAGGACGATATCCGGGCCGCGCTCGATGTCCTGACCGAAGGTTTTCAGATCATCGGCCCCGACTGGCGATACGTTTACGTCAACCCTGCAGCCGCGCGCCACGGCCGGCGCGACGCCTCGACCCTCGTCGGTAAGCCGATGGTCGAGGCGTACCCGGGCATCGATCAGACACCGATGTTTGCCGTCCTTCGCAGATGCATGGAGGAACGGACGAGCGAGGTGATCGAGAACCAGTTCACGTTTCCCGACGGCACCAAGCGGTGGTTCGAGCTGCGCATTCGTCCCGTGCCGGCCGGCATCTGCATCTTCTCGGTGGACATCGAGTGGCGCAGACATCCCGTGCCCTTCGGCCAGCGGCTTCTGAACCTGTTTCGCTGAACGTCTGTCGCGTCGCGGCGCGGCGCTCCCGCACCAGGAGCCAAGCGACGACGGTGTGGCTGCGGCCTCGCTCCGGTTCGCGCCGCGGAAAAACGGCTCGTCCGCGCATATGCTGCCGCTGCCGGCGACGGCTGATCCTGATCCGCGCGACGGTGAACAATCGTGTCGATAACGAGCTGGCCGGTGCGTCCGTGGCGAATCACTGCCGTCGCCGATGGGGCCGCTCCCGAGCCGTTTTACTGGCTGTCGCTGATCGCGGCGCGAACAGTCGCTCCGCCGCGGCCACACCGCCGTCGCTTGGCGGAGTGTGCGGCGGCTCACCGGGCGGGCCTGGGGTCGGCGACCTGTTCGCGGCGTGAGGCGCGAAGAGAGTAAGTCGGGTCTGGAGGCGCGGCGAGCGTCGGCGCCGGTGTTCGCCACCGGCATACAGGCCAGCTGGTTATCGACACGATTCTTGGCTGTCGTTCGAATCATCCAAGGCGACGGCGTCATCGTCAGCTCCATCGCCGGAAGACCCGATTTTCCGCGCCGTCGAACCGGGAGCCGACGCCAGGCCCGCCCGGTGAGCCGACGTTACGGAATCGTGCAAGACGCGCTATGGCTGAAGCGTCAGCCGTAACGCCTCACTCACAGCGACTGCGGCGTAGAACGCCACGGCGCTCGCAAGAACCACGTCGAGCGAGTTGCCGAGGATCGTGCGAACGCGTTTGGTGCGTGCTCGCGATCGCACCTGACGCGCGATCGCCGCGTGGCATCGTGAGAGGACGCGTCGATCGCGCGCGCCGCGCGGCGCCATCGGCGGCAGGTCGGTCAGCAGTCGAATCAACGGATCGGCGTGCAGGTCATCGTTCATCGTCGTACCTCTCGAATGCTGGCCGTGGGCAGCTCGAGGCGAGCCGCGAGCATGGCGCGAGCCCGCTTGAGCCGCTGCCGCAACGCCTCCTGCGTGAGTCCGCAGACGAGTGCCGCTTCGGCGGGACGCAGCCCCTCGACTGCAACGAGCAGCAGCACTTCGCGGAATGCGATTGGCAACGTCGCCAGCGCGGATTCGATCCGCGACTCGAGCTCGTTGGCCGCCGCGTGCTCGAATGGGGAATCCAGCCGGGGCGCCGGCCATAACCCGATCGCACCAGCGCCGTACGCCTCGTCCAGCGCGCGCGAGCGGCAATAGCTGACGTGGAGGTTGCGCGCGACCGTGAAGAGCCATGGGCCGAGCCTCGTGCCGGCGTCGAGCCGGCCCGCGTGCGCGACGAAGCGCAGCCACGTTTCTTCGAGCAGGTCCTCGGCGATCTCCCGGCGTCTCGACAGGCGCGCCAGGAATCCGAACAGTCTCGCATTGAACGCGGCATGCACGATGTCGAAGGCGGCCGCGTCGCCGTCCCTGATACGACGCACGAGCGCGAGCTCACACTCCCGGTCCATGTAGGAAGAACGCGTACCTGGGCCGAGCGTGACATCGGTCACGGGGTGGGCTCTCACGCGTTCTTATCGTAGTTGCCGAGGCCCACGTTCGTCTGCCATAGGAGGTCGATGTGAGCGTTATCAGGCTGCTCGGAGTGGCCGCTTTCGCGGGGTTGTTCGTCACCGCCATACCCATGGTGTTCGGGATCGCGTTTGCGGTTCGCCCCGGCGAACGCCTGCTGGCTCTCATGCGTCCGCTGACGCTTGCCGCGATCTTCGCTGCGGTGGCCAACGGCTTTCTGGGGCTCGCGAACATGTTTCGGGGACTTGCCAACATCAAGCCGGGCGACGCGCCCGGCGTTCAGTTCGTGATGATGGCAGAAGTCTCGGTCGTGCCCTTTCTGTCATTCGTGCTCTTGTCCGTGGCGTGGCTGTGCGTCGCGATCGGAATGAGACGGCAACCCTAAGAGGGAAACGGTGGGTACGGAGGGAACGGAGAGTACGGAGGGAACGGATTAACAGGAGGAACGGAGAAACGGAGGCCAAAAGTCATACTGCGTCGACACGCACATTCAGCAATGGCCTAATGGAGTAGATGGGCGGGGTGTCGGACGTTCTCATCCGATCTCCGCTTCTCCGTTCCTCCTGTTCAGTCCGTTCCCTCCGTACCCTTCGTTCCCTCAGAGCGGCTGTTCGGATCGAGTGGCCGGCCCGTTGGATCCAATATGTCGCGGGCGCTCGAGGCCTCCGTTCCGCTGGGGCACCGCCGGCAAGGCGCCGGACGACTCGTGCTGTCGCCCCATGAGCCGCTCGTCGAAGGCGGCGCCGCTGAAGAATTCGAACACTCGATTCAAGCGCGAATCGCTGAAGGCTACCCGCATCTCGTTGTCGACTGTTCCGGAGTCAGCCGCATCGACTCGGCCGGAATCCGCGCGCTGGTGCGGGGGCACACGACGGCCAGGCGTCATGGCGGCAGCCTCCGTCTGGCGCACGTCAATGCCGACGTGCGCGCGTTTCTCCACGAAGCGAGGCTTGACGGCGTCTTTCCAATGCTCGACTCGGTGGCAGAGGCACAAGCCCGGGAATGGCCATGGCGCACAATCGCACTGGTCGGCGCGGCCATTGCGTTCTGTGCCGGGCTGTTCGCGATTGGAACCGTGTGGCTTCCGCCGGAAACGCTGGTCCCAGCCAACCTCGATTTCGGCACCGCAGGGAATGCCATACCGCCCGGCCAGCCTTTTCTGGCGCTCCTCAAGCTCACCGCCGCAGCGGGAATCGCGCTGCTGATTACCACCGTTCATCGCCCGCTCTCAGCCGGTCTTCCCAACAACCGATCGATGGAGCAGGCGCAGATGCTTCTGTGCGTGGCCGGCGCCATGGTGATGATCATCATCGGCAACTCCGTGGCGCGGGCATTCGGCGTCGCCGGCGCAGCCAGCCTCATCCGCTTCCGCACGCCAGTCGAGGATCCGAAGGACATCACGATTCTCTTCCTGCTCATGGGTCTTGGGATGGCGACCGGTCTCGGCGCGTTTGCGGTCGCCGGTCTGGGAACGGGATTCCTGTGCGTATTTCTTCTGCTGCTCGATCGTCTGCCCTCGGACCACAAGCCACGAGAGCTGATGGTGGAGCTCAAGGCCGACAGCCGCGAGTTCCCGACGGTGCCGGTGGAAAGCGTGTTCGCCCGCCACGGGATCATCTACCAGGCACGCGATGTCTCGCAGGGCCGGCAATCGACAGTGAAGTACCAGCTCACGCTCGATCGCCGGCTGACGGTCGAGGACCTGGGCGCTCAGCTGACCGCAATCCCGGGCATCACGTCGGTCGCGTGGAAGAAGGTCAAGAAAGGCACGTCCTGAGGGGGACGTTCGCTACGCGCGCCGGTGTCGTTCTCCAATCAGGGGCCTTGTCCGATGAGACTCGTCGTCTGTGGGGCGCTCGTGTTCGCCGGAATGTCGGCGCCTCGGGCTGTGCAGGCGCAGGCGGTCTCCGTGGATTCACAGGCTTCGCTTCCCGCTACGGCAACCGATTCCGACGAGGCCGACCGCGTTCGATTCGTGTTCACCAACCGCCCTTCGTTGAGAGTTGGAGATCTCCTGCGCGTCGATTTCCGCCTGAAGCTGCAGGGTGACGTCCTCGCGTACGAGCCGGCCGTGTCGCGGGAGGACGGCTTCGAAATGAACCGGAAGCGCGTGGGTATCCAGGGACGCGTCCTCAAGTACTTCGAGTACGAGGTCGAGCGCGAGCTGCGCGACGAGAACCCCTGGCGCGACGTGTTCCTGAACGTCAGTTATTTCGACGACTTCCAGGTTCGCGGAGGCAAATTCAAGATGCCGTTCAGCCTCGAGGAAGTGACGGGCCCGACCGATCTGGATTTCATCTACCGCACCAACGTCGTCGATCATCTCTCGCCCGGCCGCGAAACCGGCGTCGCCCTGCACGGACAGTTCAACAAGCGCGCAGTCGGGTACGAGGTTGGTGTGTTCAACGGAGACGGCGAAGACGAGGATGCCCGACTCGATCGCGACCATCGCGTCGAGCGGACCTTTGCCGCGCGCGTGACCGGACGGCCGCTGCGGCGCGCACGGCTGCCCGCACACGCCGGCGAATTGACAGTGGGATTCGCGATCACGAGCGGCGACGTGCCCGAGGGGCTCAGCTCGCTGCGCGGCCGTACGGTGTTTCACGAGTCATTCGTCGACCCTGTGTACGTGCAGGGCCGCCGTCTTCGGCTGGGTCTCGAAACCGACTGGCAGCCCGGCCCCTTCTCTGTGAAAGGTGAATTCATCCGTGCGACTGATGAACGGAAGAACCAGGGCGTCATGCAGGAGAACCTGCCTGCCCGAGTAGCGCAAGGGTGGTACGTCAGCACCACGTGGGTGATGACCGGCGAATCGAAGTACGGCGGGATCGCCCCGCGCCGTCCGCTGTTCCACGGCGGGTTGGGGGCGCTGGAGCTGGCGGCGCGCTACGAACGTCTGGGATTCGGATCGACATTCGCCGGGGATACCGACTCGACGAGCCCACGCGGCGCCAACCTGCTCGAAACGAGCGACACCGCACTGACCGGCGGCGTGAACTGGTACGCCAACCGTTGGATCAAAGTGCAGGTGAATGTGATTCGTGAGCGGATCGAAGACGCGAACGGAAACGCGGTTCTGGATCGCCGGTCGTTCTGGACACGCGTGCTGCGGCTTCAGTTCGTCTTATGATGCGCGCCTTCCTCGTCCTTGCCGTGCTGTTGCCGTGGTCGACCGTCGACGCGCAGACGCTGACTGACGACGACCTGTTCAACGATGCCGTGTTGCACGAGATCCGACTCTACGTGCACCCTCGCGACTGGGCGGCGCTGAAGGCGAATTTCCAGCTCAATGACTACTACCCCGCGCATTTCGTCTGGAACGGCCAGACACTGCGCAACGTCGGCATCCGCTCACGAGGAACCGGGAGCCGCAGCCCGATCAAACCCGGACTGCGCGTCGACTTCAACATCTACGACCCGACGCAGACACTCTTCGGCCTGACCTCCATCGTTCTCCGGAACAACACGCAAGACGCGAGCAGCCTGCACGAGCGTCTCAGCATGAAGCTGTTTGCGCAGATGGGCATTCCGGCCGCGAGAACGTCGCACGCTCGCCTGTTTGTCAACGACGAGTACGTCGGCCTGTATCTCATCGTCGAATCGATCGATCGAAACTTCCTCGCCAGGCATTTTCCCGAGATCGATGGCTACCTGTATAAGTACGACTGGGCCAGCGAATACTTTTTCGAATACAAGGGTCCCGGCGCCGGGCTGTATACACCGACGCCATTCCAGCCGGAAACTCACGTCAAGGATGCCGATCCGGCACCGCTCGTCGACATGATTCGCACGATCAACCAGGCGCCGGCCGACGGGTTCCTCGAAGCGGTCAGCGCGCTCGTCGACGTCCGTGCGTTCGTGAAACAGGCGGCCGTCGAGAATTTCCTCGGTGATTACGACGGACTGCTCGGCTACGCCGGCATGAACAACTTCTATCTGTACCGGTCTCAATCGACCCGCGTGTCGACGTTCATTCCGTGGGACAAGAGCGAAGCCTTCAAGGCGGGGCCTCTCCATCCGGTTATCTGGAACATCGACGACGTCCCGGACTGGGTGCGGAACCGGCTGATGGATCGCGCGATGACGGTGCAGGAGATCCGCGATCTGTATTTCGATACGCTTCTTGCCTGTGCGGCCGTCGCCAGCGCCGATGCGTGGCTCGATCAGGAGATCAGGCGCGAGTACGATCAGGTGCGGCAGTCGGCGCTCGACGACCCGGTCAAACCCTTTACGAACGAAGAGTTCGAGGACAGCGTCCAGCAGCTGCTCGAGTTCGCGCGTCTGCGCAGCGCCGCAGTCAGCCAGGATGTGCTGCGACGTCGATGACGGCTGCCCTTCTCGTGGTGCTGGCATTTCTACAGGCGGAGCCGCCGGGCGCCATCTCCGGAACGATCGTCGATGCCACTGGCAGCACAGTCCCTGGCGCCACAGTTCAACTCGAAGCCGCGGGCGTGGTCGTGGCCCAGGCGCAAACGTCCAGCGACGGACGGTTCTCGTTCACATCCTCATCCGATCGGATCCGGTTGATCGTGATCGCCTCTGGCTTCGCGCAGCGCGTCGTCGCCGTCGTCCCGGGCGCATCGCCGCTCACGATCGAGTTGCAGCCCGCGCCGTTTTTCGACGCCGTGCAGGTGACTTCGTCGCGCGGTATCGAGCCACACACTGATCCAACGGTCGCCGCCTCTGTACTCGGGTACTCCGACATCGTGTCGTCTCCGGCTCTCGCCATCGACGACGTCCTCAAGATCGTCCCGGGGTTCACGCTGTTTCCATCGTCGCGAGTGGCGAACCCGACGATGCAGACGATGATGATGCGCGGGCTTGGCGGATCTGGCGTGAGCCGATCGCTCGTGCTCGCCGATGGCGTGCCGCTCAACGATCCGTTCGGCGGCTGGGTCTATTGGGACAAAGTGCCCCATGCCGCCATCGATCGAGTCGAGATCGTCCGAGGCGGTGGCAGCGACCTCTATGGCGCCGACGCGGTGGGCGGCGTCGTGCAAATCCTGACGCTCGAACCGCGCATGGCGATCGGCCGGATCCTCATCGAAGGCGGAAATCTCGGAACCGGACGCGTGTCGGGGTTTGGCGGGAACCAGAAAGGTCCGTGGACGTTCTCCGCGGGTGGACAGTGGTACACGACAGCGGGGTACATCCTCACTCGTCCCGAGGATCGCGGCGCGATCGATGGTCCGTCAGGATCGAACCATTCCTCGGCGATCGCCTCGATCGGTTATGGTCCCGCACGCGCGTGGCGTTTCGGACTGCGGGCGAGCGTGTTTGCGGAAGATCGCGACAACGGAACGGTGCTCCAGGTCAACGACAGCGACTCTCAGCTGTACTCGGGCGATGCCGCAGGCGCTGTTGGAGGCGGGTTTCTCTCGGTCCACGCGTCCGGCGGCACGCAGGGGTACGATCAGACCTTCTCTCGAATCGAGGCAGAGCCGCCGAGGTCGGAAGAATTCCTCACAGCGACGCAACATGTGCCTTCGCGTAGCGGCGGTGGGTCCGTTCAGTATTCGCGTCAATGGGCCGGCACCAATCTCCTCGTCGGCGGCGAGACCCGCCTGATGACGGGACGCACGATCGACACGGGATACGAGGACGGCAGCGTGGCATCGGTTACGGAGACGGGTGGCTCAGAACGTCTTGGTTCGGGCTTCGCAAGAGCTGCGGTGACAATCAACGACCGCGTGACGCTGGTCGCGGGCGCGCACGGCGACGCGTGGCATTCGTCATCGAACATGTCATCGTTTTCGCAGACGGTGGGTGCGTTCAGCCCCCGCCTGTCGCTGGCCTACCGCGCGAGCGAAAACGGCGTGACGATTCGCGCGTCGGTGTTCGGCGGGTTCCGTGCACCGACACTGAACGAGCTGTATCGAAGTTTCCAAGTGGGCAACGATCTGACGCTTCCCAACGAAACGCTGACACCGGAACGGTTGAAAAGCGCAGACACTGGCGTCAGCTTCAAGCGGGGGCCCGCGTCGATTCGGATCACCGGCTTCTGGAGCGTCCTGGACGACGCCGTCACGAATGTCACGATCGCCACTTCTCCTGAATTGAACGTCAGACGACGGGAGAACGCCGACCGGATCCGGTCCAGAGGCCTCGAGTTCGAGGGAGACGTGCGAATGTCACGCGCGCTCTCCGTGGCAGTGACCGGTGCGCTGATCGATTCGCGGTTCCAGGGGCACACGGTGCTTCGCGACTTCCGCGTGCCCCAGGTGCCGGAATACAGCGTCGTCGGAACGGTTCGCTATCGCGATGCGGGGTGGACGGGATCAGGCCAACTGCGCGTGGTGGGGCCGCAGTTCGACGACGACGTCAACACCCGCGTGCTGAATCGTGCGACAGTCGTCGACGTCTTCGCCGGACGCGTGATCGGGCGATCGACGCAAGTGTTCGTCGCCGTCGAGAATCTGTTCGACGCCGACTACGATGCCGGGCGCATTCCAGTCGCCATATCAGGGCTGCCGCGCGCGGTTCGCGCGGGCGTGCAGATCGCGCTGCCCTAGCCGTCGCTGAGGAACGCGACCGTAATGCAAAATGCAGAATGCAGAAGGTCCTGCTTAAGCCGGGCACTAGGTACTACATAGTGTCTGCATTCCGAATTCTGCCTTCTGCATCACTGAAAGCCTGATCAGTGACACACGCCGCTGCCGCTGTCAGAGAACGATTGACCAGCGATTGGCACGAACTGCCAGTCGTAGGCGTCCGGCCTGAGGGTCAGCTTGAGGACTCCCCAGGCGTTGGAGTCACGGACCTCGCTGTTGGCGACGATCGAGCGGAACCCCGTCAGCGGTGCGCCTCCTGTGCCGACTACGAACTCCCGAATCCCGCGCGGGTCGGGGCGTCCGTTCGAATCCTGCGGAGCGAACCTTTCGTAGCTGTGATTGTGCCCGCTGACGATCACCTCGACACCTGACTCCTGCAGCAGTGCCCACACGGCCTGCATCTGCGTGTTGCCACCGTTGGCACCCGACCCGAAGAGAGGCGTATGAAAATACGCGAGCGCGCAGCGCGTCGGGTTCGCGGCGAGCTCATTCCGCAACCAGACGTATTGCGGCGATCCGGGAAAGGCCGACGTCTCGCTGTTGAGCGCGAACACGTGCCATGCCCCCAGCCGGTATGCGTACCACCCCTCGCCCTCGTTGCCGGCGGCCTCACCAAAGTAGCCGAAATACCCAGCGGCACCTGGCGCGGTGTATTCGTGGTTGCCTGGAATCGGGCGAGTCCGCGTCTTGTGCCGACCCCACGTCGGGTCATAGCACTGCGAGTAATCCAGGAACGATCCGTTGAAGTAGGCGTTGTCGCCGACCGTGAACACGGTGCCGCCGATCGTGTCGAGCAGCGCCGCCGTCAGCGCGGGACCCCCGTCGGCACCGCACCAGCCAATGTCACCGGCGCCAACCAGTGTTGCCGTCGTGTCCAGAGGTGAAGGAGACGGAGACGGTCCTGGGCCTATGGGGTTCGCGCCGCAGGCGGATACGGCCACGACGAGCACAATCGCGACGGCCCAGGATCTCATATCGTGAGGGACCGGATTCTAAACCAACCTCGGGCAGAGCTCTCGTCCGTCTACCAATCGCGAGGCAGTCGATGAGTTCCTGAATTAATCCTTGGTTCATGAGCCCTTCAAGCGCAGGATGCCCAATAGAGGTGAAGGAGCCCTCATGAAACATCTACCCCTTGCACTCACTCTCGTTCTTGCGTTCGCTCTGACTTCTGCGACCGCTCGAGCCCAGGCGCCGCTGCCAGGACAGAACCCGCCGTCCTTCTCCCCAGCGGATCTCGATCGCATCGTCTCGCCGATCGCGTTGTATCCAGATCCTTTACTGGCTCAAGTGTTCGCCGCCGCGACCTACCCCGATGACATTCAAGAGGCAGCCAGCTGGGCGGATGGTCATAGCTATCTCACCGGCGACAGTCTGAGCGCGGCGATCGCCGACGATCAGCTGCCCTGGGATCCGAGCGTGCAGGCGCTGCTTCCGTTTCCGTCGGTGCTGGAGATGATGGCGCGTGACATGGCGTGGACGCAGCAGCTCGGCGACGCCGTGCTCGCCGATCGGACCGCTGTGATGGACTCCGTCCAGCGGCTGCGGCGCCAGGCTTCGTCGTACGGGTATCTGCGCTCGAATGCGCAGGTCCGCGTGACCAGTGGTCCCTATATCGAGATCATGCCGGTCGGCCCGGCTTACCTCGCCGTTCCGCTCTACGATCCGCGCGTGGTGTTCGCGCCGCCACGTCGCGGCTTCGCGGTCTCGTCGGCGATTCGTTTCGGCCGACCCGTCAGACTGGGTCCCCCATTCGCGCCGTGGGGGTGGAGCGAGGCGCGTCTCGCGTGGCCGAGCCGCACGATGATCATCAACCGCTCACCATGGACACGCACGTGGGCCAACCGACGGACTTACGTGCACCCGTACGCGGTTCGCCGCTTCCCCTCTGGGCAGCGTGCAGTCGAACGACATCAGCTGAGGCCGCGAGAGGAGCGCTCGCGCAACGCACGCCGATCGAACGACCGGCGGCGCAACTAAAGTCCGGTCCGGCTGAAGCCGGACACTACGTACAGAACCTACGATCGGAATCGTTCCAGCAGGCTCTCCATCATCGAGGGTCCGGGGCGCTCTGGCGCTTCAATGAAGCGGACACGCTTCATCGCCTCAGCGCCCCAGAATCGGCCCACGGTGATCAGGAGATCGAGGTCGGGTCGAACCCAGTCGGGCACGATCGTCTTCGCGTCGATCTCCTGCAGCTGCTCGTACGTGAGTTCGTGGAGACGGATCGGCTGCTTCCGAAACTTCATCATGTGATCCGGCACCGCCGCGCTTTCGATCAGCACGGCGAGCACCCGTTCCCGCCAATCGTGGGAGAGACGGTCGAGTACCGTCCGAAACCACTTCATGCCGAGGAGCTTTCTGAGCTCAGCTCCGTCGATAGGGATGTTGGATGTGGCGCCGTCGAACGCCAGCGCCAGCGCCGCTGGATCGGCACGATTGACCGCAACGGCAAATTCCCAGAACGTGCTGAAGGCCAGCACCCGCGGCCTGTCTTGAGCGAGCGGTGGCTCCGAACGCGACTCGCGGGGCTTGTCCCGAGGGAGCGACTCCGGCGAGTCGAGGGGCTTGTCCAGAGCGAGCGATGCTTCAAGCGAGTCGAGGGACTCGTCCCGGGCGAGCTGTGCTTCAGGCGAGTCGAGGGGCTCGTCCCCATCGAGCGTCTGATCGACGCCCGAGTCGAGGGACTGCGATGTTTTCGCCGCAACCAGTGGGGCTTCCTCGACGACAATTGATTCAGGCGGAAGCCGGAGCGAGCTCGCGAACGTGCGGACGCCTCGCTCGAGGCTCCAATCGACGTCGAGCGGCCGGTGCGTGCCCGTGTACTCGGCAAACAGCGTCGAGACGCCCCATGGTTTCGGCGTGCCCATCGCGCGTGCGTACAACGGACTATAGGGGCTCGTCGCATCGACGCCCATCGCCGCGGCAAGCCCTCTCTTGATTTTCGCATCCACGAGATTCGACCAGTTGCCCTGGATGCAGACCAGGGATGTGCCGGCGGGCTTGTTGAACGCGTAGTACGTATTGTCGCCGCACCGGCGTACCGCCTGCTCCACCTGTTCATCAGTCGGCTCGCAGCCGTCGGGAGGATCGATCTCCGCGAAACCGATGCGCAGACGGCCGTCGCCGGCAAACAGGATCGACAGATCGGAGGGATCGACCTGCGACAGATCCCACAGCACGTAAATCAGTCCCCGGAGACCCCGCGCGATTGGAAGATTCATGCGCTCCCACACGACCGGCTGCGGCTGCGGATCGTGTTCCGCATATCCGCGATCGTTCAGGATCTCGATCAGCCGGATGCCGGCGGCATCGAATTGATCGATCGCGCTCACCGCGTAGTCATAGTGGCGCTTGTCCACTTCGTGACGCTCGAACGACGGCCGGACGAAGATCGGGATGACGAGCTTCTTCTGCTGACGCGCGATCCGCGCGAGCGGAAACATGGTGCCCGATCCGGTCCCCTTTCCTCCAGTGCCGACGAGGATGATGATCGAATAACGGGCGAACAGCGCCTCGACCTCGCTGCGTGATTCGTTCAGCGCCTCCAGCGCCACCGTCGGGTCATGCCGCGCTCCCAGACGGCCCGTGGTCTGGGCCCCGATGAGGAACCGCTCTTCTCGAGGCAGATCGGACAGCGCAAACTCGTTCGTATCCAGAAATCGAGTCGCGACGGCGCGTTTGAGTCGTTCGGCGTACCTGGCATCGGTCTTGTGCGCCACGGCGACATCGCGCCGGAACGCTGCCTTCACAGATCGCAGAATGTTTCCACCACCGCCGCCCGCGCTCAAAAGGAGGATATGCATGTGACACCTGCTTGCTCCTGCCGCGCCGAAGCGCCGAGGGCGCGAAGGCGGTTGGGACCGACCGGTCCGCCTTCCCGAACGCTGCGGCGAACCTGAAATTGAAACGGCACCACAACCCATCCGGCGTGCGTCGAGAGCGGACCGCACACGAACGATTCGTCGCCAAGCAGCTGCACTATCCGCGCGACGTCGTATTCGACGTTCTTCTTGTGGTCCGAGAGGTTTGGATACCGTCTTCCCTTGCCCGGTGCGAGAAGGATGTCGAATCGTCCCCGGCCTGCGCTGCATCGAAGCCGCGATCGCAGAGGACGCTCGCCACCATGGTACCGAACCAGCGGCCGTTGGAATTCATGAACGAATCGCTCGGCAAAGAGGCGCATGACGAACGAAATCGTCTTTCGTCGACCGAGATAGCCGTCGAGGATGCGCCAGCCAAACCACGGCAGAACCATCGCCGCGCCGAGCCAGACCACTACGAGATTGAAGCTCCCGACGATGCTCAGGGAGTCGGACCCGCCAGGCCCCGGGCTGGCGCCGGCGGCTTTGGATGAATCGGCCGTCGCGAGTGCATTTGGCGTTGCGAGGCCGTCGCGATCTCCCTGTGCTTTGGCAGCTTCGGACGCGTCGAGGGCGTCGGTGCCCTTGAACCGATTGACGGTGGACGATGTCCGATCGAGGGCCGACTTGAAGACGCAGGCTCGCCACCCGGCACGGATACGGTCGTACTGCGATTTGGGAATGAACTTGGACGAGGGGTTCATGATCTGGAACCACGCCTTGTACGTGTTCCGGGCGTCGCCGGTGATGCGGCGTGCGACTTGGTCCGCGGATTCGCCACGCTGAATCGCATGGCAGACGAACGACTCCGCGAGGGCGGTTGCCGGTGCTGCCGTCAGCATCAGGACAATCGGCAGCGCACATCGAGCGAGGCACACGACCACCCACTTGGCCGTGCGCGGTGAGGGCATGAGTGCCCGCAAGCCACACCTCATCCGTCGTGACCCCATAGCGAGGGTGGTGGGCCGCAACTCAAGCAATGTGCCAGAGCGGACTTCTCATAAACTTGGTCATTTGGCAGAGTGTTCCGAACGCAGGTGTGGCAATTTGTGGGCAGCTGTGTAATGCGCGGGGGTCGTTCGCTTACTATCACTCCGCTGGGACGAGCGCGATCGGGAGCTGCGTTGTCCCCGGGGGCGAATGGTCGCGGGGTCTCGCCCTCGGGCCGAACATCAGGACCGAGACACCGCGCATCCGCCGTGGCGGCGAACAGACGTCTCCAAAGACCTGCGTCGATCTGACGTCGATAGTAGACTCCCTTGTCGCGGCGACTTGGAACCATCATGGTCACCCGAAGGACAGGAGCGTCCGGCTCACAGCAATGGCCGCCCATCGCAGCAAGCGCGTGCAACGATACCACCGGGCGCCCTTCGGCACCCCACATACATTGCATACGACCAATCGAGGCTCGAGATGTCTCCAGTGACGATCCGGAACGCCGCGCAGATTACTGGAATCGCCCCACAGTTTCTCGTCGACGACCTCGATCGAGCGATTACGTACTATCGAGACAGACTCGGCTTCGAGCTCGATTTCACCTATGAATCGTTCTATGCGAGCGTCAGCCGTAACGGATTCGCGATCCACCTCAAGCATGCGGAGAAGGTGGCCGCTGACCGGGCGAACCGGAAACAGCATGAGCATCTGGACGCCTACATTGGGGTGTCGGGCATCCGAGACTTGTTCGCCGAGCTGCGGACACGCGGCGCTGATGTGACCAGGCCGCTCGAAGAACGACCCTGGGACTGCCTCGATTTCTACGTCGAGGACGTTGACGGCTACATTCTCTGTTTCAGCGAACAGACCGCGCGACGCCCTTAGAGGAATGCGAGATCAGGCAGCCGGCGCCTTCGAGACCTCCGGTGAGGGGTCCCGAAGCGCGTACAGGAGAAACAGGATTACTCCGATCCTCGCGAGTGCGGACGGCAACTGTGCAGTCCAGGGTCGCGCATCTGCGAATAGATACGAAGACACGTCGAGTGCAAGCCCGCCACCGACGACGACAATGCTGCCCGTGAGGCCGGCTCGATGCCGGCGCCACAGCTGAAGGCACGCGAGTGGTCCCACTGTCAGTGCAACTGCCCAGTAGCCGGCGAGCAGATAACCAGGAGCGCCGGTCACGAGCACGAGGTCGATCAGTTCGTCGTCCCCCAGCCGCCATACGTAGAACGCCGCGTCAATGACGTAGGTCGCGACGATTACTATCGGCAACATGCTGCGAACAGTGGGAATCATGGGCCGATTACACGCATGCGCGACTCACGCCCACGGAACGATCGGGGCACGCGCGCAGCAGCGACAGGATCGCACAGGTCAGTTCTTGCCGCGTTCATTCACGTGTGCCGTTCTGCTCCGTTTTTCACGGAATGACTTCAGCGATCCGACTCGTGACCGGGCTGCACACCCACACGGAGTCGTGACGGCTCTCTGAGCGCACCAATCGCCGCCGCAAACGCGTCGCGATGCTCCGCCGTCCACGGTGGCTTCAGTGTTTGCTTGAGACCGTTCAGAAACCGCTCGACTTCACGTGTGCTCACCTTCAACGCATCGGCAGCTTTCGCCACTTCCTCCCCGCGATGGTGAAACACGACGTCCAAGTCACGCTGACGAGCGGCCGCACAGATCGCCGAGTGATAGAGCATGCCATCTGCCCGACATAACACGTGATAGGAAGCGTGAACCTCGAAGACTGTCGCTGGCAGTTGCGCGAGCGGCGGTTCCCGGATGGTGAGCGAAGATACTCGATAGTAAGGCCACAAATCAGCCGACAGACGATCGAACGCCAGAGCCGTACACGCGGCGATCGACTTCTTCACCTGACGCAGCAGCTGCTCGGCCTCGGAGTCGCTGAGAGCTTGCGTCCCGTGCTCATAGGGCTGACTCGGCATGCTCTTCTCGATCAGCGGCACACGGCGTCGATCGACGACAGCCGGTTCGCCATTCACAGCGGCCGCGGAGACGAGGATCGCCCAGCCGCTATGGTCTGCGACGGCGACTACTGCAGGCCGTGCCTTTGATGCCCTTCGATCGGAAGAAGCGTGTTTCAAGACGACATTCGAGGCGTTCGATCGGTGTGGCTCGCCACCTCGGTTAGGATGCCGCGCATGCTGGAGATGCTCCGCGATCTGGTCGCTCACAAAGGACATGCGAACGCTGCGCTGCTGACGGCCATCCGTCAGAACGGCGCCGCTGCATCTGATCCCGAGCTGTTGCACCTACTCCATCACATTCTGCTCGCAAATCGCTTCTGGCTGCTCACTGTTCTTGGGCAACCGTTCGTTCTCGACGACGAGGCTCGCCCCTCCCCCTCGTTCGATGCACTGGTCCAGCGTTACAGCAGCACTCAGGCGCGGGAGGCAGAATGGCTCGAGACCGCCAGCGAGGGCGGTCTCGCATGGATCCTGGAAGACGCGCGCATTCCGGGTGGCAAGTGTTCCGTGTCGCAAGCCTTGATGCAGGTGTGCATGCACTCACACGGCCATCGGGCTCAGTGTGCGAAGCTGCTTCGGCGGCACGGCGGCCTGCCACCGGCGACCGATTTCATTCTGTGGCTGGCGAGTCGACCACGTCCCGAGTGGCCCGGGGCTTCCGGCGGACATCCGACGTCGTGAGACACGTCGTCAAGAGGCAGGCGTGATCACGTTCAATCAGTGCCTCGACGTCTGCCCAGCGCCCGCGTCTCCGGTCACGGCGGCTGATGCTTCCACCAGCCGCCGTCGGCCGTCGTCTCAGGCTGCTCAGGAAATCGCGGGACCGTCCGATTCAGCAGGCAGTAGCGACGGTTCGATTGATGTCATCTCGACCGGCGCTGGTGTTTCGGGCGCTGCAGGAACGACCGTCACGCGAGGCTGACGCTTCGCGACTCGCTTTGCCGCTGGCTTCCGACGCTTCTTCGGCGCGGCCGCTTTCCGCCCGGCAGCGCGCCGTGTGCCTTTCGCCGCCGTCTTCTTGCTTGCGGCTCGGCGCTTCCCAACCATGGTCGCTTTTTTCGCAGCGACCTTCCGCTTCTTTGTCCGCGCCGCTTTTCTTACCGATTTTGCCATCATTCCTCCGTCGTTCTTGTCGGTCCGGTCCGGGTCACGCCTTACCGCTCATCTGCACACGATTGCCGTCTTTGAGGAGCGCCCAACGAGGGTTCACGTTTTCCGAGTCACATTGCGTCCGGCTCACGTCCGGAGTTGAGGGGCAGCGTCTCGTTCCAGACGAGATTGTGCCACAGCCTTTGCCCGCTTCGATTGAATTGTCGCTGAACATCGCTGGCTAGGCTTCGCGCCTGAAGGTCAGTACGTCTCCTTCTGCCGCGATCGTGAGCGTGTCCCCGGCAATCCAGGCGTCGGCCGCGGACTCCCCCGGAAACAGGTCGACGTGCAGACGTCCCGCGCCATCGACCGACCAGTGGCCCTCTCTTGGGTTGCCAGGAATGCGGGCAGTCACCCTGCCGTCAGCGAGGAAGGTCACATTGATCAAACCGTTATTCCAGGTTCCTACGATCGCCTCGTTGAGGGGCCGCGGATCGCGCGCGTCCGGCGGCGGCGCAGACGGAGCTTGCGCACGCATTGCTTCCCACGCATCGGTGACGCTTGCGATCCTGGCGCGGGCTTCGTTGGCCTCCCGTCGGTTGTGAGACCGTGACAACGCACCGAGCGGGCCCAGCGCTTCCATGATCGGTTCGTTCGGTAATGGCGGGTTCGCCAGCCGCTCCAGATTGACGATCGTTCGGCTGCGCGGCAGGAAGTAGACACGAACGATTCCTGCATCTGGCACCGCCCGGTAGGTCGTGGAACCCACCTTGAACCGACGGTCACCCACTTCGAGAAAGTACGAGGACCGGGTTCTTCCCGGCACACGCCCTTTTCCGATCGCGCCCTCGATCGAGTCGACACGTCCTCTCCTCAGGTCGCGCGTGACCGCATCGAGGCCGGCGATGGACCGAAGAGCCAGGAACAGGCCGAGCGCCAGGCAGATGACCGTGAGGATCGCGCGCGTCCCGGCCGGGCCGGTCGCAAAGACGCCGATCAGCCCCGCGCCCGCCAGGAAAAATGCCGCGCTGCTGAGATTGCTTCGCCGGTTGGATCTCGAAAGCCCGCGGAAGCCCCGGAGCTGCGAGTCGGAGAGTTCGCCGCGGCGGTTCGCGTCGAGCCCGTCGAGCGGATATGAGGTATTCGAAGGCATCGCTTTTCTTCGCTGTAAGCGATTCTCCAACCGAACGGCGGCCGCGTCCAGCCGCATGCTGCACGCCGGAGCTCACTTGGACCAAAGGCGGCCGATCACCAATGACCACGCGACGAACACGCTGACGAGAGAGACCGACGCGAATGCACTTGGCGCAGGGTTCCAGGCACGAACAATGTCGTAACGGCGTAAGAGTTCCCACAGACACAGCTGACCGACAGCCACGATTGCCAGGACAGTGCTACTCGCTGTCGTGGTTCGCCAGCGAAGCCCGGCGACGATACTCCACAGAATCCCGCTTGCCGCTACCACGAGCTGAATCTGGGCATGGCGAATCATGGCGGGCGTTCCGCTGTGAGACTCAGAGAGACCAACCATTGCACCTAAAGCCAGCACTGCTCCTGACGCCCCGATACTGCTCAGAAGCAGTACGACCAGCGTTCGATGGTCAACTCGCAATGGCGCCTCCATTACCGGTCAGTGCCTCTGTCGCTCCCTGGTTCGTGATCCGCATCGGGCCAGTGTGTCCCATCGTTAACGCAGACCGAGGCGACGCAGCAACATCGTGACGAGTTCAGACGGCAACGCTGAGAGGTCAAAGGGTTCGCCAACGTCCGTGCGTCCCGCCAATGCTTCTCGTTCCGCCGCGTAGGTACGCACCTCGAACTCCCGTTCATCGATCGCACGCGCATCCTGGCGACGCGTGATGCGCCGCAGGTTCTCGTCGGCCGGAAGCGTCAGCAGGAAACCGTGGATCTCCTTGTGATCGTCGAGCGCGATGAGGCGACGATGGAGATCTGCAAGAGCTGCACGCGATCGCCAAATGTGTTCGATCACGAAATGGCGATAACCGCACTGCCGATGATGTGTGACCCCGCATCACCGTTGAGCATCACGCAGTGCTCGATGCTTCGGTAAGCGCCTCCGCGAGCGTCGACTTGCCGATTCCGAATTGGCCGTTGAGGACGATGAACATGGAGGTCTTCGCGTACGATCGATGTTGCGGAGGCTCGCATGAGCATACACTCAGAGGATCTCGTCAGCCGACGCCAGCGGTACATCGACCGACAGCGCGCGCTGGCTCAACACGATCCCGCCAAAACGCGCGGCAGTGCAGCCGCTGGCAGCGGTCCCGCCAATCGCCATGGCATGCCGAAACTGCCGATTGGCCAGCACGAGGTGAAGAACTGGCCGGTGCTCGATCTCGGTGACCTGCCTGAGGTGCCGCACGATCGCTGGACGCTCGAGGTCAGAGGGCTGGTCGACAATCCCGTCACTCTCACGTGGGACGCGTTCATGGCGTTACCGCAGGTTGAAGACATCAGCGATTTCCACTGTGTGACCACGTGGAGCCGCTTCGATAACCGGTGGCGTGGCGTGCGGCTTCGAACCCTAGCGGAATTGGCCGTTCCCCGCGACGAGGCGCATTTCATCGTGTGTACCGGATACGACGTGGCACCCGGCACCGATATTCCGTACACCACCAACCTTCCCCTCGCGCGCGCGATCGAAGACGACGTGCTGCTCGTCCACACCTGGGAGGACCGGCCGCTGCCCCGGGAACACGGCGGACCGGTGCGAGTGATTACGCCGAAGCTGTACGCCTGGAAGGGCGCGAAGTGGATTCGGCAGATCGAATTCACCGCGGAAGATCGACTCGGCTTCTGGGAAGTTCGCGGGTATTCGAACAGCGCCGAACCGTGGATCAACGATCGCTACTCGTGATGCGATACTCTGCGTCATGCTCGCTCGGCCCCTGATGGCTGCCTGGCCCCTGACCGTTGCGCTACTCGGGCAGGTGTCCCAGGCACCGCAACCGGCCACGGTCGCTGGACAGATTCACACGCGTGACGGCGCGCCGGTTGTCGCCATTCGCATCTCGGCGATCGTGGCTGCGCCCCCAGACGCGCGCCCGGAAGACGGCATTCAGTACTACGAGGACCCACCGCCGGTCGCGACGACGCTCACCAACGCGCAGGGTCGCTTCCGCCTGCCTGGAATTCCACCGGGCCGCTATGTGATCGTCGCCGGAGTGAAAGGCCAGGCCACGTACTTCCCTTCGACCACCGAGGCTATTCGCGCGACCGTCGTCAACGTCGGGAGCGCTCCGACGGATAACCTGGAGATCACGCTCGCGCAGCCGATCGGCGGACGCGTGCGCGGCACGATCAGCCCGCCGCCCGCCGATGCGAAGTCCGAGATCGCAGTGCTGTCAGGGTTCCGACTCACCGAGCTGGTCGAGATGCCGGTAGGCGCAGACGGATCGTTCGACTTCGGGCACGTGCCGAGCGGTCCTTATCTGCTGAATTTCTTCCCGACGCCACCCGGCGGCCGTTCGGTGTCATTCCAGGTCGGCACGACCGACCCTCCGCCCATTCAGTACACGCGTCCGCCGACACACGCGGTCACCGGTAAGCTCGTCGTCGAGAAGGGGCCGCTCCCGTCGGCGATCCTCGGTTTCCGCACCGACAACAGCTACGTGAACGCGACGATCAATCCGGATGGCACGTTTACGACGCGCCTGCATACTGGACAACACGTGACCGATCTCGGCGGGATGCCCGTCGGTTACGACCTGCGGTCCGTGCGCATCGGCAACGCTGATGCTGCAAAAGGCATCGTGGTTGGAGACGCAGACGTGTCGAATGTGGTGATCACGGTGAAGGCCCCCGTGCAGCTCCCGCGCCTGCATGGACGCGTCAATGGCGCGCCGGCGCATGCGAGAGTTCAGATGACCGGGCCGATCGTGGGCAGCCAACGCGCGACCATCGGCGCAGACGGGGCGTTCGACTTTCCTGCACTCGTGCCTGGCCTGTATTACGCGCGCGTCCCCGAAGCACCGGGTCTCGGCACGACGCTCGTCGTCGTGACGCAGGGCGCGAATGACGTCGTTATTGGGGCGCCCTCACGGTAGGAAGATACAGAGGGGACGGAGCCTGCTCCTGTAATTGATTCACCAGGACCCCAACGCAGCACCTCGAGGCGCACGCGTGTGCGACCCCTCCGCAGAAACCCAAGCTTCCGTGCCGCCCCCACCGACAGATCGATCACGACCCCCTCGGCACGCGGACCTTCAGCCGGCCCCCGGTCCACCACGCGCACTTCGATCTGTTGCTTGTTGGCGAGATTTGTAACTCGAACGACGGTTTCGAACGGATACGTGGGGTGGGCAGCGACCAGCGCGGCCTGGTCGAAGATGAGGCCGCTGGCGGTCCGTCTGCCGTGGAAACCGGGCCCATAGTAGGACGCCAGACCCCGCTGGACTTCGAGAACGGGCGTTTTCACCGTATCGGAAGTGGGCGGCACCAGTCGGGCCGCACATGCGGAAATGATCAGAACCGGCAGGAGCTTCGCCCCGACGCGAACGACCGGCCTGCGGTGCCTGGCACTCCTGCGGTGCCGTTTCGCGCACATGGGTATCGAGCGCACGCAACGACCTCGCCACCGTGCACATGCGGGAAGAAGAGAAGCCTAGGCTCGGGCCTCAACGCAGCGGCGCCGTCGCGAGCGGGACACCGAGTGCAGCATGCGCCTTGCTGTCGGCCACGCGCGGAGTGAACCATTGTGGATAGGGGACGCTCGGCGTCGTCGCACCATCGAGCCGGGCCAGTTCATCAGGGTCGAGCGTCACGCTGATCGCGTTGAGGTTGTCGTCGAGTTGCGACACACGCGACGCACCGACGAGAATCGACGACACCGCAGGTCGCGTGAGGAGCCACGCGAGCGCGATCTGCGCCGGCGAGGCCGCTCGCTTCGTGGCGATCGAGTGCAGCAGATCGACCAACTGGTACCCGCGTTCCCGATCGTAGGGAAGGAAGTCGAATCCCCCGAGCCGGTCGCCACTCGCCCCCTTCGGACTGCTGCGTGTGTATTTGCCGCTCAGAAATCCTCCAGCCAGCGGACTCCACACCATCACGCCCACACCCGCATCGGTGCAGAGCGGCACGATCTCATGCTCGAGATCACGTCCGACGAGCGAGTAGTACATCTCGGCGGCGCGGAACGGCGTCCATCCGCGCGCGCGCTGAATGCCGATGGCCTTGGCCGCCATCCACGCCGGCCAGTTCGAGAAGCCGACATATCGCACCTTCCCCTGACGCACGAGGTCCTCGAGCGCTTCGATCGTCTCTTCGACCGGCGTGAGGGTGTCGACTTTGTGCACCAGGTATACGTCGATGTAGTCGGTGCCGAGACGCGTCAGGCTGCCCTCGGCGGCGGCCAGAATGTGCCGCCGCGAGAGGCCGCTTTCGATGAGCGACGGCCCCATGCGGTTGCCGACCTTGGTCGCGATCACGACCTCTTTGCGCTTCGCGCCGAGCGCCTTGCCGAGGATGCGCTCGGACTCGCCGCTCGCGTACACGTCGGCCGAGTTGAAGAAGTTGACACCGGCATCGAGTGCGCGCCCCACGAGCGCATCCGCGCCGTCCTGACTGACTTTGTACACTGACGCAAACGTCGGGTTGGCCGCGGAACCGAACGTCATGCTGCCGAAGGCCAGCCGCGACACGATCAGACCTGTCTCACCGAGACGCGAGTACTGCATCCGTCGATGATCGCACGAAACGATCCGGTCACCCGAGGCCACCGGACCATTCATGACCAGGTGTACGCGAGTTCAACCTAGACCGAAGCACGAGGCTCAACGCCTCGGTGCCTCGGTGGGTGGTCACGGCGGGGCGCGTCTACCAGCGCGACTCGCGGCGCTGACGGCCGAAGCCGCCACCGCTGCGACCGCCGCCACCATTGCCACGCGGCGCCATCGGCCTCGCCTCGTTGACCGTGAGGTTCCGCCCGCCGTACTGATGCTTGTCGAGCTCGCTGATCGCGCGTTGCGCGCCCTCGGCGTCGCTCATCTCGACGAACGCGAATCCGCGCGCCTGGCCGGTTGCCCGATCACGCACGATGTTGATGGTGGCCACCGGTCCGGCTGACTCGAACAAAGTCTGAAGATCGGACTCGGTGGTCTCGTACGGCAGGTTGCCGACGTAAAGCTTTGTGCTCATGAACTACTCCTGCATCTCGAAGGATGCGATGATCTGAAGGCAGGCTCGAGCGGAATGCCCGATGACGAAACGCAGGAGAGACGAGGGTGAGGCTCGGATCTGATGCGGAAGGCCTGAGCGCAGCGGTCAGAAGGTAGAGAGATCTTACCATCGGCGGCGGTCAGGGCCAACGCGACACTACGAGCCGGACGATCGCGCCAGTTGCGCTGAGCGCCGCGCTCAGCCCCAGTACCACACGACAACGACACCGTTCTCTTGGTCTGCCGAGTGGCAGATATTGATCAACCGATCGGGCTTGAGACTGTTGGCGAAGGCGGCTGCTGCCGACAACAGCGCATCCCACGAAGTGAACGTACCCCGAAAGATCTCGAATTTGATTGTCACGAAGACCTCACTCGTTGTCGCCCGGCGTGCGGGCACACCTGCAACCATCGCTCAAAAAGATTACAGTCTGCCAGTCAGGAGGCCACGTGACGCACGCGATCCCGGTCCTCGACCAAGACATCTTCAGCGCCGAATCGGTCCGCCACGCGCGGGCTGTGGACGATCGCGTTCGCGAGCTCGCGCCGGTTGTCCGCCTCGGTCATGAGGATATCGTGGTCATCGGGCGTTTCGGTCACGTCTCCGCCGCTCTTTCTGACTGGCGATCGTTCTCGAGTCGATCGCGGCCCTGGCACGATCCCGACTCGGTCAGACCCGAGATCCTTCTCACCGACGATCCGCCTCGTCATACCGAGGTGCGCGTCGTGATCGCCAACGCGCTCTCGCCCAGGGCGCTCAATCGCATGGCACAGGCGTTCGCGAAAGAAGCCGAGCTCGTCGTCGAACGCGTACTCGGTGTCGATGGCGAGTTCGACGCCGTCTCCACCATCTGCCGGCCGTTCGTCTACAAGGTGCTGCCCGATCTGCTGGGACTGCCGGTGCCCGGTCGCGAACACATGGAAGCGTTCGGCCACATGGTGTGGGCGACGATGGGCCCGATGAACGATCTGTTCAACGAGGCGATGGTGGGCAGCGAGCCGGTGCTGGCGTGGGTCGAAGAGTGCTGCAACCGGGAGAACCTGGACTCGGACGGACTCGGGATGGCGATGTTCAACGCCGCGGATCGCGGCGAAATCACGCAGGCCGAGGCCAAGCTTCTGGTGCAGATCCTGCTCTCTGCGGCCGCCGACACCACGGTCATGACACTCGGCACCGCCATTCGCGCCTTCTGTGAGTTCCCGGAGCAGTATCAGACGTTGAGGCAGAATCCGGCGATGACGCGGACGGCGTTCGACGAGAGCCTCAGGTGGGATTCACCGTCGCGCATGGCGGGACGCATCACGACGCGCGATGTCGAGATCGACGGATACGTGATTCCAGCGGGAACGCGCTGCGGCCTGCTGTTCGCGGCCGCCAACCGCGACCCGCGCAAGTGGGCCGACCCCGATCGATTCGATATCAGCCGCGACCTTCGTGGCCAGGTCGGTTGGGGCGCAGGGGTGCACATGTGCGTGGGTAGAACACTCGCGCAGCTCGAAGCCGACGCGATGCTTGGCGCGATGTTGTCGAAGATTCAACGCTTCGAAGCAGCCGGCGATCCAGAGCCGTGGATGACGACGATCGGCCACGGACCTGCGAGGCTCCCTGTGCGCGCTGTGCCGGCGTGACCGGTAGACGTAGTGTCCCGGCAGACGTAGCGTCCGGCGTTAGCCGGACCGGTAGACGTAGTGTGCCGACAAGCGGAAGTCCGGCTAACGCCGGACGCTACGCACGAGAGGGGTCATGAGCGACCGACGTCAGTTTCTGATATCTGGTTCAGTCGCGCTTGCAGCGGCGTTTGCGAGCTGTCGTCGCGGCCAACAGCAGGCCGGTGGTTCTTCGCCTGCAACGCCATCCACTGCCGGCGCGCCGCCAGCGTTCAACACGGGCCCTGCGATCGGACCGCCGGTCACGCTCGAGACGTTTGCCGAAGCCGGAAAGCTCGCGCAATTCGAGATGACCGATGCCGAGCGTCGAATCGCGGCAGGCAGCTGGCGCACATCGATGGCACCGCTGCTCGAGCGGCGCATCGGTCCCCGGAAAGTCACGCTCGATCCGACGATCGCGCCCGCGACCCAGTGGAGCCCGTGGCTGATCGACGCACGTGCCTCGAGTGCAGCGGCGAACGCTCGCGATCGATTCGTGCGAACCGCAGGCGAGCCAGGACCGCTCCCTGCATCAGATGCCGACATCGCGTATGCACCAGTGCGCCAGCTCTCGCGCTGGATCGAAAAGAAGGCTCTCACGTCTGAGCGGCTGACGAACATCTACCTCGATCGCATCCAGCGCTTCGACGGCAGATTGCGGTCGGTGATCACCATCACCCGCGACGCGGCGCTCGCTCAGGCGAAGCAGGCCGACTCCGAGATCGCTGCCGGGAAATATCGTGGGCCGCTGCACGGCATTCCCTACGGCGTGAAGGACCTGCTCGACACCGCGGGAATTCCAACAACCTACGGCGCCGAGCCGTTTCGCACCCGCATCCCATCAGCCGACTCCGTCGTCGTGGCACGGCTTCGTGAGGCCGGCGCGGTCTTGATCGCGAAATTGAGCATGGGAGCCTTGGCGCTCAACGACATCTGGTTCGGCGGTCAGACCATGAACCCGTGGCTGCTGGAAGAAGGGTCCTCGGGATCGAGCGCGGGCCCGGGCGCAGCCACGGCCGCGGCGCTCGTGGCGTTCTCGATCGGGAGCGAAACGGAAGGCAGCATTGTCAGTCCGTCGATGCGGTGCGGCCTCACCGGATTGCGTCCCACCTACGGGCGCGTGCCGCGAACGGGGGCGATGACCCTGTGCTGGTCGCTCGACAAGCTCGGGCCGATGACACGAAGCGTCGAAGACGCGATGCTCGTACTGCAGGCGATCCGCGGGCCGGACGCCGGCGACGTCGCGAGCATTGCGCGCCCACTCGACTTCGATGCAGGCGCCGGCGTGAACGGATTGCGCGTCGGGTACTTCCCCGCGTGGATGAAGGCGAACCCCGCGACCGACGTCGATCGCGCCGCGCTCGAGACGATCAAGAAGACGGGCATGGTGCTCCAGGAAGTCACGCTGCCGGACTGGCCGTACGACTCGCTCAACGTCATCCTGTTCGGGGAATCAGCCGCCGCATTCGAGGAACTGACGTTGAGCGGCCAGGACGATCAGCTGAAAGTCCAGGTGCCTGACGCGTGGCCGAACCTGTTCCGCGAGTCGCGCTTCCTCTCGGCCGTCGACTTCGTGCAGACCGATCGATTCCGGCGGAATGTCGCCGCTGAAATGGCCAGGATCTTCTCGACTGTGGATCTGCTGCTGGTCCCGTCGCTGCGCGACGAGATGCTCGTCATCTCGAACTTCACCGGTCATCCGTCACTGACGCTGCGCGCCGGTTTCGTCGAAGTCGGTGAGGCACGCAGCGACTGGGCCCCCGATCCCGCGCACCCACTGCCGACGTTCTCGCCGCCGCGACGCGTGCCACACGGCGTCACGCTCGTCGGCCGCCTCTTCGCGGAGGGGGTGATCGCGCGCGCGGGACTCGCGCTCGAGCACGCGTTCGGAGTGAGCGGCGAGCGCCCGCCAGGGTTCGTATGACGAAGAGGCCTCAGGGGTAGCTCTTCGTCTCCCCCGTCCGTGTGTTGGTCACGCTGAACGATCCATCCTCGCTCGCACTGAGCTCGAGCCAGTGCGCGGTCGATTCATCGAGATTCGCAATCCGGCTGTCCGCGAAGTTCTCCGCGCCGGTGTTCGTCGAACGATGCAGCTGCCAGACATCGGCGATACCGGAACGACCGGCAGCCGCTGACGCACGATGAAGCGACGCGAACGTCCGCGCGCTTCCACCCTTGCGACTGCCGTTGTTGAGGACGGCCACACGTGGCGTCAACGCGCTGAACGTCGCGAGATCGGCGGCATCGTCGCCCCCGTGATGCGCGACGAGATAGACATCGACGTGACCGACGAGATCCTTCGGACACGTCAGCGCAAAGAGTGGCGCGCCGGTCAGGTCGCCCACGTCGAGAAAGGTGAACCGGCCGAACGTCAGCAGAAAGCCCACTGACCGCGGATTCTCGTGCGGGTCGCCGGGCGCAGTCGCGGCGGCGGCGCACGCGGAGTTCGGCCCCGTTGCCCTCGCCAGAGGCTTCGTGATCGTGCGCCCGTCGGAGCTCACGATGACCGCGTCAAAGCCATCGGCGGGCAGACGTTCGCCCGCCCTGGCCACCGTACGACGGCCCTTCGCACGCACCGAAGCGTACCTCGCGAAGACATCAAGTGTGCCCGTAACGCCGGTTTCGGCCTCCGGGTTCACCTGGCCGTGATCGACGAAGCTCGCGATCGGCAACAACTGCGAGAGCTCGACGACGCCGCCGGCGTGATCGGCGTGGAAGTGAGTGATGACGAGCGTGTCGATGCGCGACACGCCGGCACTCTTGGCCGCCGCGAGGATGCGCTGGGCATCACGGGCGGAGCGGGGATCGCGGGGCGTCGACTGAAACGTACCGTCGCCAGGATAGCCGGTGTCGACAAGCAGCGTGCGCCCCTGGGGCGAGACGATGAGCGTGGCTTGACCGCCTTCGACGTCGATGAAGTAGATGTCGAGCGTTTTGCCGGCCGCTCGAAGCACAAACGCTCCGATCACCGCCGACATCACCATCACTGCGCACCACATCGCCCGCTTCGCCACGCGTGGCATCGTGTTCTCCCCCTCTGTCCTTACGCTTCGAGTTGTTGAATCGAACGAGCGAGGTTGGCCCGCGCCGCCGATTCGTAGCGGATGCGGAAGGGTTTGGTACTGTAGATCGCCGGTCGACGCAGGAACGCCTCGAGAATCTCACGCCGCTTTCGTCTGAACAGGAACCCCGGCACCCACGAATACTCCTCTCGCACCTGCCGTTCGTATTCATCGAAGCGTTCGGCGGACGCGCCGAGAATGGCCAGGTCGACGTCGATCAGCAATGCGGCATCCTTCGTCGATGGCACGACGTCGTGCCGGGTGGCCAGGATCAGATCCCGCACCCGGCTTCCAATCGAGTGGTCGACCCCCGCCGCGGAGACGGCAGCCTGCGCCCAGGACGCACTTCGTTCTTCGTTGTCGGAGTTGCGAACTTCATACACCGCATCGTGAAACCACAACGCGAGCTCGACTTCGTAGAGACGTTCGGCATGGGCACGCCCCTCATCCAACTTGGCGAAACATTCTTCGAGGTGGCGTGTCGTGTGGTAGCTGCGGTGCGGCTCCGCGTACCGGCGCATCACCTCCGCAAAGAGCTGGTCATCGCACCGAGCGAGGCCAAGACCCGTCCACGTTCCTCGCCATCGGATGATATCTGGCATCTACGCCACCTTCGCTCGCCCGATCGCCAACGCGAATGACTGGCTCACGACGCCTCGATTGTTCCTGACTCGAGGACTCCAAGGTGGCGCACGATGCGCTCGTCGCGTGGGTAGCCGATAGCCGTCCAGAAGTCGACCGCCCACGGACGATCGGCCTCGACCAACACGGTAATCCGCCGAACGCCCCACTGTGTGAACACCTGCTCGACTCGGCGAACAAGCTCTCGCCCGAGGCCTTGACGACGACGGCGTGGATCCACGACGAGGCGATACATGTTGCCGCGCCAACCGTCGTAGGCACCAAGCAGCGTGCCGACAATCTCATCACCGACTACAGCGAGAAGGAGGACGGCAGCTGGATTCGTGGCGATACGCCGAATCTGCTCGACGTCGTCGGTCACGCCGATGCTTGCACCTGACTCACTCCAGAAACGAAGTATCAGCGCTGCGTCGTTGGGAGTTGCGTACCTGAATTCCGTGCCGGTCTGCGACATCTCACGCCTCCGCTGATCTGCGATCGCGAGAGTCACCATATCACCCAGCGCCGTGTGATTGTGCCCGGTGAAGGAGTCCGGCTGCCACCCTCGCGCATTGCGCGACGTGGCCAGGAAAGCCGGACGCTGCGTACTAATCAGTCCCGAAGGCAAGCAGCACGTTACCGGCAGAAGCGCCGCTGCTGATCGCGTACCCGGAGCCGAGGTAGACCATTCCGTCGACGATCACCGCGCCGGATGTCGCAATCGCTCCACCGTGTGCGGGCACGTTGTTGATCGTCTTGAAGTCCTGAGCGGTATCGAACTCCCACAGCTTCTTGCCATCCGCGGCCGACACCGCGAAGAGCCGGCCATCGCCGGCGCCCTGGAAGACGACGCCAGGAATCGCGGTCGGCGCGGCGCCGAGTGCCGCGGTGCCGCGACCGCCCACGCCGGGAGACGTGAACACCCAAGCGGTCTTGCCGTCGCTCGACTGAACGGCGCCAAGGCCTGCGGCCGCCATCCCGTAGTACACCTGCCGTTGATCGGATGCACCGCCCCACACGATCCCGCCACGTCCGCGTCCCGTGAAACCCACTGGTTGCCCGGAAGGATTGACGCGGAACAGAACAGCCCCATTCGCATCGGGATCGAGCGCGAGCACGTCGGCGCCTTTGGTCCCGACGAACAGCGCGCGCTTCCCGTTCGGCAGCGTGGCAAGGATCGGCGAGTTGCCGATGTCGTAATCAGGTCCTAACTTCTCGGGGCACGCCTGGCTGCGATCGGGACCGGCGCAGCCGCCCATGAACAGATCGTTCTCGGTCGCGCGACGTGACCACAGCACCTTGCCCGTCTTCAAGTCGAGCGCCATCACCGCATCGGTGAGCGGTGATTCAGGCGGTGTGACCGCGTCCCCTGTGCCCACGTACAGCGCGCCGCGCACGGTATCGATCGTCGGCGAGTTCCACACGCCGCCCGCGGCCGGTCCATACAGCTGCACCCCGTTCGGATTCTTCTTCCACGGCTTGGCCTCGTCGACGTTGTAGGCCTTCCAGATCACCTTGCCGCTGCTGGCATCGAGTGCGACAACGCCGCCACGCGCCGTGCAGCAGGGATAGTTCGCATTGCCGCTGACGAACTCTTCCGAACCTGAGAGCGGCACGTAGACGCGGCCGTCGTAGTACTTCACGCCGCCGGTGATGCGCGCGACGACGTGCTCGTCGACGCGGGTCTTCCAGAGCTGACGACCGGTTTGTGCATCAACCGCGAAGACGTTCGCATGACCGTCGCCGAAGAAGACCGCCCATCGTGCGGCGCCTTGTCCGGTGACCGCTCCGACCATCGGCGAACCGCGGACGATCGAGCCGTTCTGGAAGGACCAGTACACGCAGCCGGTCTTCGCGTCGAGCGAGTAGACGTAGCCGTTGTCGCCCGCCATGAAGACGCGGCCCGACACGACCGACGGCTGCGCATTGTTCGTCTCGCCCTTCGGCAGGCCGAATGCCCACTTCAACTTCAGTTTCGACACATCGGCCGCGGTGAGCCGCGCAGCGGCCGCGGGTTGGAAACGAGTGTTCGCGAGATCGTTGCCCCACCCGTTCCACGCCGGTCCGCTCGCCGGATCGCGCATCGCCGGATTCGCAGTGCACTGATTCGCCATCGACTTGGCTTCACCGGCATTCCTGCTGCCCAGCGGCCGTCCGGCCATGAACTCGCCCACGCGACGTTTCTGGATGTCGCTCAGCGCGCGCCCCTCGGTATGGCTCGGGCGATTCAGCGCGGCGACGATCTCCTCCGGCGTCAATTGGCGAATGGACCACGCAGTGGGCGCCTGACCGGCCTGATTGGTGTGGCAGCGGAAGCACTGGCTCTGAAATGTTGCCCACCCGCTTTCGGTGCCGGGCAACGCTCCGCGTCCCGCTGCCGGCGCCGCCTGCGCCGGCGGCGGAGTTGTCCCCTGCGGAGCGGCAGGCGCCTGCGCGCCGATGAACGCGGTGCCCGCGAAGAGCGCAGCCGCTGAGACGATGCCAATCACAACCGATCGATCGAGTAGGCGCACGGACAACTCCTGGAAGGTGACAGGTTCCGGATGGGTTCTGATGGAGAGTCTATGCCGATCGAGGCGCGTTGCGCACGTCGGCGAAAGCCGCCGGTCAGAAGATTCGGAGGGTCTCAACCGGTGGGCCGACACTACGTGTGAGGACTCACGAGTGCGGTGAGCCGCGCGCCGCGATCCGCTCGCCGGCCAGTGGCATCTCCGGCGCATGCCTCGCCTGCGACGCCATTGGCGACTCTCGCGTGCGCGGCTCGCTCCACGCCGCTCTCCAGGATGCATCAACCTGGCCGGCGCAACTGTCCGCGAATGAGAGACACGCCTCAGCAGGACCCGACTGGCTGATGCGCTCCGGAGTGCCGCGTGGAGCGAGCCGCGTACGCGAGAGTCGCCAACCGCATCGGAGCGCTGCGAGCCGCGGGTGAGAAGCAACAGCGTCAGCCCCTTGCGACGAAGGAGCGGCGACACACCGTAAGGCACACGCTGGAGATGCGGCTTCCACCCCACCGCGCAAGCGTGCGCGGCGGGGACCCCGGTGTTGGCCGGCGCGCGGATCGCGGCACGGAGGAATGCGTCAGCCAGTCGGGTGCTGGTAGCTGTCGGAGGCGGCCGCCGTCGCTCCCGTCCCCAATCTCTTTCAATCGACTCCGAGAGCTCCAGCCAGCTTGATCCATTCAGCGACCTGATGTGCGCATCTAAGGTCCGCATAAAGAGGCAGACGCTACGTCTGCTCCAGCTACGTCTGTGGCCGGGGTTCTTCTTCGGTACACGTCATGCTCCGTGCGAGACCTCCGGCGAGGCTCGTGGGTGACGCCTCCTTGGAATTTCACTTGGATCGCTGGGTCCCTCCTCCTGCGAGCCACGACGTACCGCGACTCGATCTGACGGCACGCGGCTGCCATCACGCGGGGAAAGGATCGGGCAATGTCTTCTTCAGCGATGAGATGGAGTGTGGCGATTCCCGTGTGTGTGGGGCTGCTACTGATGGGTGCGTGGCTGACCAGATCGACGCTCGCTCAGGAGGAGCTGGCGCCCGACCTCGTCGAGCCGCAGATCATCACCGCCAACCGGGGCATCGTCGAACTGACTCTGGAAGCACGACCGAGTGCGGTCACGGTGGCTGGCAAAACCTTCGTATCGAATGTCTATAACGGCCAATACACACCGCCGGTGTTTCGATTGAGGCGAGGCGAGGAGCTGCATCTGACGCTCGCCAACCGTACCGGTCCTGCCGACATCCAGATCGACGGCACGCAGGCCACGAACCTGCATTATCACGGGATGTCGGTGTCACCCCTCCCGCCTGCCGACGACATCTACATCACGATCCCCTCACTGGACATGATGAACAACCCCTCGCCGCGGGCCCATGCGAATCACCAGATGCAGATGCGCGACGACTTCGTCTACGAGTATCAGTTCCGGGTGCCGGACGATCACGAGCAGGGGCCCTATTGGTATCACTCGCATGCCCATGGCGAGGCCGAACCGCAGGTGCTGAGCGGTCTCTCGGGACTCTTCATGGTGGACGGCTTCTTCGACGACTGGTATCCGAATCTCGCGAACCTGCAGCAGCGATTTCTGATCCTCAAGGACATTGCGCTCCCGGGAGCCGTGGACGGAGCGCCGCTGACCAAAACGATCAACGGCCAGGCGAACCCGACGATCAGGTTCTCCCGAGCCCAGTCACAGATCTGGGAGATCGGCAACGTCGGCGCCGACGCGTTCTTCGACCTCGAGCTCGAAGGCCACACCTTCTGGATCCTGGCTCGCGACGCCAACCCGCTGGAGCGGCCACGAGAGGACACGCATCTGTTCGTCGCGCCGGGTGCGCGCTACACCGTCATGGTGCACGCACCGAGTGAGGGACGGTTCGTCCTGAAGTCGCGTACGGTCGACACCGGTCCGCAGGGTGACCCGAATCCAGAGGTGAGGCTCGCCACCGTGGTCGTCGGGCCCCCGGCTCAAGGCGTCGGCAGCGGTCCCGTGCGTCCAGGCACTCCGCTGCCGACCGCACGCGGCGATCAGTCGCCAGCAGCTGCCCTGCGCGCGCTGCCGATCACCAGGCGCCGAACGATTACGTTCTCCGAATCATCCGACGGCAACACTTTCTTCATCGATGACAAACAATGGGAACCCGATCGGAATGATGCCGAAGTGACCGTTGGCGACGTCGAGGAATGGACCGTGCGCAATACCTCCGGCGAGTTCCACGTCTTCCACATCCATCAACTGGACTTCCTGGTCACGCAATCGCCCACGACATCGGACGGCGCGAGCCTGCTCGATACCATCAACGTGCCGTTCGCGAGCAACGGGGTCCCGGGGCTGGTCACGCTGATCGTGCCGTTTCAGAAAGACCGGATCGCAGGGCGATTCGTGTATCACTGCCACATCCTCGAGCACGAGGACGGCGGGATGATGGCGAACATTCTCGTACGACCGCGCCCATGAGGAAGGTGGCTCGACGAGCCGGCGTATTGATGAAAAGATACGCCGCCATGAACACTCGATTGCTCGCGGCTGCGATACTGCTGACCGCTACGACGTTCACGGCTCGCGCGCAGAACCCAGCACCAGCCACACCTGAGAGCCTCGTTGCCGCCGCGAAGCGCGCCGCCGGCGTCGACTATGCCGGCACGTTTCTGCGGATCTGCGTCGCGCCCGACAATGTCGGTGGCGGTGGAGGTGGCGGCGGCGCTCGAGGCGCAGCGCCGGCGGCTCGCGTAGTGCCGGACCGGGCGACCTGGTACGCGCGCCCCTACAAAGTCTTCGACAACCTCTATTTCATCGGCACGAAGATCCACTCCTCGTGGGCGCTCACCACGAGCGACGGCATCATCGTCATCGATACGCTGTACGACTACGCGATCGAGCCGGAGATCGTCGACGGTCTGAAAACGCTCGGCCTCGATCCGCGGGCGATCAAGTACGTGCTGATCAGTCACGCGCACGGCGATCACGATCAGGGCGCGGCTCTGCTGCAAAGCCGCTTCGGTGCGAAGGTCGTGATGGGTGCAGCAGACTGGGACTCGACGCTGCAGCGCCCCGCGTCGGCAGCGGGCGGCGTCCCGAAACGTGACATCGCCGTGGGGCCTGAAGGGCTGAAGCTCACGGTCGGCGACACCAGGATGGACATCGTCGCAACGCCAGGCCACACACCGGGCACGCTGTCGTACTTCTTCCCGGTCAAGGACGGAAGCCGCACGCTGACCGTCGCCTACTCCGGCGGCACGGCGTTCAACTTCCCGCGTCAGGCGGCGAACTTCGCGATTTATCGCGACAGCCAACGCAAGATGCGGGAGGTTGCCGAAGCGGCGGGAGCCACCATCCTCATGACCAATCACACCGAGTTCGATCGCGCCTACGATCGCGTGCGCCTCGCCCAGTTACCGCGCACCGCAGGCGAGAAACATCCGTACGAGACCGACACCGCGACGGTGCTGCGCTATTTCGAGATGGGGAGCGACTGCGCCGAAGCGCAGCGGCTGTCCACGAAGTAAGGATCGCTGTCGCGTGATGACGACTACTGTCGTGCATCACTGAGCGGAGTCCCGATCACCTCGCCGGACACGACGAGCTCGACGCGCCGGTTCTGCTGGCGGCCTTCCCGCGTGTCGTTGGACGCAACCGGAGAGCTCGCGCCGAATCCCTGCGTCGTCACACGATCCGAGGCCAGGCCTTGCGAGACGAGATACTCACCGACCGCATTGGCCCGCTGCTTCGACAGACGTTCGTTGATCTCGTCGGTGCCAGTCGAATCGGTGAACCCCTCGGCCTGGACGAGCAGGCCCGGATGCGCGAGCACGATGCCGGCAAAGCGGGCCAGCTTTTCACGCGCGGGCGGGCGCAGCTCGTATCGCCCGGTTTCGAACAACACGTCGCCGACGTTCACGATGAGTCCACGCGTGGTGTCGCGGGTATCGAGGATGTCGTTGAACTGACGCAGCAGTGTGGCGCGCAGCGTGGCCCGATCCTGTTCCGCCTGGGCGCGCAACGACTCGGCCCGGGCGGTCTGTGCCTGCGCTTCTGCGCGCGCGCGCTCCGCCTCACTCCGCGCCTGTTCGGCCTTCTGTTGCTCCAACGCGGCTTGCTGTGCCGCCTGTTCCGCCTGTTGCTTCAGCGCCGCGGCTTCCTGCGCCGCACGCTCCGCACGCTGGCGTTCCTGCTCGGCGGTGGCGCGCCCCGCCGCTTCGCGTGCCGCTGCGTCGCGTGCAGCCTTCTCGCGCGCCTCGATCGCTTCCCGCTCGGCGCGCGCTTCGGCCTCGCCGCGCCGTTCGACCGATTGCAGTCGCGCCTCTTCTCCGGCCTGAACCGTGGCGCGCGCGTGCGAGATGATCTCGCGCTTCGATTCCTTGCGCTTCACGAGCAGTTCGGTCTCGTTGAGGAGCCGGCGCGCGGTCGCGAGGCCATCAGGGACGAACTTGTCCGCTTGCGCAATCTGCGCGATCGCGACGGCGTTGCGCGCCTGCTGCACGTCAGGCGGCTCTTTCTTGTTCGGTGCCGGCAGCGAGAAAGGCCCACCCGCGATGTACGCACCGCGAGGAACGATTTCGTATGACAGCGTCGCGATCGACGTGTGGCCGCGTGTGTCCTGTCGGACGGCGTTCTCCATCACGACGACCTCGCTCGGGGTCGTCACCGCGTAGTAGGGCTCGGCGGTGACAATGAGTGCGAACGTCTGAACATCGGACGTCGCCTCGATCTGGTTCTCACCATCGTCGAGCCGGACTTCGCCGAGATTCTTCGCCCGCCCTTGTGGCGGGATCACCCACAACACGAACGTCAGATACTCGGGCCCGAACTGACTGGCCGGCGTCACGTCTCGCATCTTGGCCTTGATCCGGACGGGGCCGGCCGACTCCGTCTGAATCTCCGCCTCTCCCCGTGTGCGTGGCATGAGAGGCGTCCCCACCAGATCGATTTTCGTGGTGCGGCCCGCTTCGTACGTCACAGCCGTCGTCTTTCGAGACGACAGCCCCTGAGGTGGAGCGCCGGCATTCTGCTGCGCGCCGGCCGTCCAGACAACTCCCGCAATCCCGCAGACGACCGCGAGCCCCACCAGCGATCGATTCGGCGCCATGATGTTCTCCTCCGAGAGGACCGGAACTGCATTGCGCTCGAAGGTCGTTCAGCAGCTCGGTGTTGAGGACGCGAGCGATCCTCAGGCAACCATGGTGCCAGCATCACGCGAACGAATCGAATGGAAAACCGGCTGAGGAGTGGACTGGCGTGCGGACGACTCACGATACGCCGTGGGCTCGAAGCGATCCGGCCGGGGCCCGCCTAAAGGCGGACCCTACGTACTCAAGCTTCGAACATCGTGTTTCCGCCGACGACGGTTCGCGCGATCTTGATGTCCTTGATCTTCTCGGGATCGATCGTGTGCGGGTCCTGTGACAGCACGACGAAGTCGGCCAGCTTCCCTGGCGTGATCGAGCCCTTGCTGTTCTCTTCTTTCGATGCGTACGCACCGTGGAGCGTGTTCACGCGAAGCGCGTCCGCGACGCTGATCTTCTGATTCGCGCCCCAGACCTTTCCGTCCCAGCCCTTGCGCGTGACCATCCCCTGAATGCCCATCAAGGGCGCAAACGGACCCGGGCTGAAATCCGATCCCGCCGCGGCATGCACGCCGGCATCGAGCAGCGAGCGATACGCCATCGCCCGTTTCATGAACTCCTCGCCGTAGAACACGAACTTGTCGGAGTTGTAGTAGGCGTAGGTCGTGAACAACGCCGGGATCGCATCGAGCGCTTTGATGCGCGTGACGAGACCGTCGTTGATCATCGTGCAGTGCGTGATCTTCGGTCTGGCATCGGCACGCTGGAACAGCTTCTGCACGCGTTCGACGGCGGTGAGGTACATGTCGATCGCCACATCGCCGTTGGCGTGGCAGTTCACCTGGATACCGGCACGATGCACGCGCTCGATCCAGGCGTTCAATTCCTCCTGTGATTCAGTGACGTTGCCCTTGTAGCCGCTGGTGCTTCCCGGATACGGCTGGCTCATCGACATCGTCCGCTCGGAGAACGAGCCGTCCAACGTATGCTCGGATGTGGCGCCGAGTCTGATCCATTCGTCGCCGAACCCGGTCTGGATGCCGCTGGCGATCATCGACTCGAGGACGCGTCCGTTCGCTTCATAACTGACACGGTGCCGGAGATCGCCACGCGTGCGCACGTCCTGGATGGCCGCCAGGTCGCCACTCTGGTGATGGACGCTCGTCAGGCCATAGCGGACGAACTGCTTGGAGATGTGCGCGATCCCTTCTCTGCCCCGACGCTCCAACTCCGCTGGGGTCAGCGTAGGACGACTCCCCACTTTGTTGAACACCACGCGCGCCGTGTCGGTGACACGGCCGGTGAGCTCTCCCTTCTCGTCGCGGTCGTAGGTGCCTCCTGGAGGGTTCTTCGTGTCCCTGGTGATGCCAGCCATCGCCAGCGCTTTGCTGTTGTAGAACGACGTGTGGCCGCCGCGATGCTGCACGACGACGGGATGGTCGCGTGACACTTCGTCCAGGTCGTGCACGTTCAGCTCGCGTCTGTCCTTGACCTTGGTGTCGTCGAAGAAATAGCCCGACACCCACGTGCCGGCCGGTGTCTGCTTCGCCTTCGCGCGCAGCTTGTCGACGATGCTGGCGATCGTGACGAACTCCACTTCGAAGGGATTGCCGACGAGCACTTCGTAGAGCAGGACGTCGCCGCCGGCGTGGTTGTGGCAATCGGTGAAGCCGGGCACCACGGTCATCTGCCGTGCATCGATCGTGCGCGTGTCCTTGCCGGCGAGCCCTTTGATTTCGTCGTTGGGGCCGACCGCGATGAATCGGCTGTTCTTCACCGCAAACGCGCTCGCCCTCGGCAGCCGCGAGTCGACGGTGTAGACGTTCGCGTTGACGACGATGAGATCGGCGTTGCCGGCATCGGCGGCTGCGACCGCTGCCACCGATCGACTGAACCACGGAGAACCGATCGTGACTGCGACGGCGCCGGCCGTCAGCCCCATGAATTCCCTTCGCGATGGGCGAGCGTTCATGCTGCGTCTCCTGCGGAGCTCGTGATGGTGGAAGCATACACAAGGGCTGGTTCGACTGAAGCCGTAACCGCATTCCCACGCCATTTCGCGAGCAATTGCGCAAAGGTCGGGGCCGCACCCCCGCTTTCCGCCGCGGCCTGCAGCCAAAGCCCAAAGAAGACGGGGCTGCTTGCGCGTCTCTCGGCGGCACAGGATCTGCTCTTTCAAACCAGCGCCTTTACCAGAACTCTCACGCGCTCTTCCGTGCCGAAGGTCGAGGAGGATCAATGTCACGCTCACTCATTCGCGTCGTTCTCATAGGGGCGCTGATGTGCCTGTCTGGCGCCCTGACGTTCGCCCAAACCTCACAGACACAACAACCACAAACGTCAACCACGACGGAAAGCAAGTCGTTCGAGGTGCTCGCAGTCAACGGCAACACGCTGGTCGTCAAGCTGCCCGAAGGGACGAGGGAACTCAACGTCCCCGACGACTTCAGGTTCACCGTCAATGGTCAGCCGATGTCCGTCCACGATTTGATGCCCGGGATGACGGGAACCGCCAACATCACGACCCGCACGAAGGTTATTCCCGTCACCGTGACAGAAGTCCGGAACGGACAGGTCGTGATGCAATCGGGCTCGAACATCTGGGTGCGCACATCTGACGGTCAGGTGAGGATGTTCACTCAAAGCGACGTCGACCAACGAGGGGCCACGATTTACCGCGAAGGAAAGCCGGCGAAGGTATCCGACTTCCGTGAAGGCGATCGGCTGTCGGCGACCATCGTCACGTCGAAGCCGCCGCAGGTCCTCACCGAGAAGGAAGTGCAGGCGA
Source organism: Vicinamibacterales bacterium (assembly GCA_036407095.1). Lineage (GTDB taxonomy): Bacteria > Acidobacteriota > Vicinamibacteria > Vicinamibacterales > UBA2999 > Gp6-AA40. Next base: position 98,232 of record DASWZV010000126.1, read on the forward strand.
CGCTCGCCAAGGCGGCACCCCCTGCACCCGCTCCACCTGCAGCCGCGCCCAGGCCGGCGCCAATCGCGCCACCCTCGGCGCAGGCCGCGCCGCCCCCAGCGCCCGCACCACAGCCAGCACCTCGGGAGGCACGAGCGCTTCCGAAGACCGCTGGCACGCAACCCCTGATCGCACTGATCGGTCTGGCTTCGCTTTTGATCGGCGCGACGCTCACGATCCGGCGTCGACTGGCGCGCTAGCGTGACAGGCCCGTCCATGCGATCGCGCGCGTTCTGGAATGCAGTAGAAGCTATCGCGTGGGCTGCTGGTGTCGTGTGCCTTGTGTATGTCGCCCTGCAGTACCGCGACGGTCTGAACGGCACGCGCGAGGCGATGCGGCAGTTCTCGGAACTCAAGAGCACCGAACGTCATCGACCTGAATCGGTCGACGTGACGCTCTGGTCGGAAGCCCGGATCAAGGCCTGGCAGAGCACGCGCGACCTGCCAGGTCCATCGCCTCTCGCGGTGCTTCGTATCCCTCGTATCCATCTCGAAGTACCCGTGCTCGAGGGCACCGAAGAGCTCGCATTGAATCGAGGAACGGGCCATATCGTGGACACGGCGCTGCCAGGAGCCGATGGGAATGTCGGCATCGCCGGACATCGGGATGGTTTCTTCAGGGTATTGCGAGACGTCGCACCCGGAGATGCGATCGAACTCGAATCTCTTCACGCGACGGAGATCTATCGAATCGAGCGGACCTGGATCGTGGGCCCTGACGATGTGTCGGTGCTCGATCCGACGACGACTCCCTCGTTGACGCTCGTCACCTGCTATCCGTTCTACTTCGTGGGCTCGGCTCCGCAGCGGTATATCGTCCGTGCGGTTCGCAGCGAGACGCGGCGGGACACGCTCGTCGCGCATCACCTGCTGAATCCGCCGCAGATGATGCGCGCGAGGTGATCGCCAGACCGCGGCGTCCTCGAGATCACGCGGTCCGGCGGGTCAGGACTTCTTCAATCGCAGGATCTTTCCACCCATTCCGTCGGTCAGCACATACAGCGCTCCGTCGGGTCCTTCGTTGACGCCGCGAATGCGCGCGTTCAGATCCACGAGCAGGCGCTGTTCCGCGACGACGTGGTTGCCGTTGAGCACGAGCCGCACGAGGCTCTTGCCGGCGAGCGCGCACACGAACAGGTTGCCGTCCCATGCGGGAAACATCTTGCCGGTGTAGAAGCCGATGCCCGACGGCGCGATGTCCGGCGTCCAGAAGTACACGGGCTGCTCCATGCCGCTCTGTGCCGTCTTGTCGTTGTTGATCGGCTTGCCGGTGTAGTCACGTCCGTAGCCGATCACCGGGAAGCCGTAGTTCTTCCCCTTCTCGATCTCGTTGATCTCGTCGCCGCCGCGCGGTCCGTGCTCGCTGGCCCACAATCTGCCGGTCTTCGGATGGATGGCCACGCCCTGATCATCACGGAAGCCGAGCGCGAAGATCTCGCCGCGCGCGCCGGCCTTTCCGACAAACGGGTTGTCCTTCGGGATCGATCCGTCGGTGTTGATGCGCAGCACTTTGCCCATCAGGCTGTCGAGCTGCTGCGGCTGCATCCAGTCCTCCGACTTGATGCCGAGACCGGCAGGCACCGTCGACGTCACGAGCAGCGTGCCGTCAGTGGCCTGCGTCAGCCGGCCGCCCGTGCCTTCGGCGTCCAGCAGATCCTTGACCCCCTCGAGGCGCTTGTCATCTGCGGCGAGCCGTGCGCTCGCGACGTGCACATGCGTCGGCGTGCGCTGCTTCGTCGGGTCCACACCGTCGGGCAGGACCGAGTACGTCAGGTAGATGGTGCGGTTCTCGGCGAATCGTCGATCCGGCTGCACGTCGAAGACGAGCTGTTGGGCGCGCGCATACAGGTTCGGCGGCATGCCCTCGAGCGCTTCCGAGATCTTGCCGTCCGTGCCGACCAGCCTGATGTGGCCGTCACGTTCGGCGACGATCGCGCGCCCGTCAGGCAGGAAGCGGAACGCCGCGCCGTTCAGACCGCTGGCGAACGTCTCCACCGTGAAACTCTCGCTTCGTGCGGGCACCGCCGCGCGGGTCTGTCCGAGCCACTGCGGAATCGGCGCGTAGCCGTCCGGCGCCGCGCTTTCGCCAGGCGGCTGTTGCCCCGGCGGCTGCGCGGGAGGCCGCGGAACGGATTTCGTTTGTGCATGAAGAAGACCGGCGGCCAGCGCGAGACACGCGGCGCCGATGATGACCAGGCGACGAATCATTGAACCTCCAAGGAGCTTCGAACGTGGCGATTGTACTGTGCGCGATGCAACGCCTCGAAGAACACAGAGGTGCGACTCCGTGGTATGGTGGATCTACCGTCGCAGACGTCATCAGCGGCGCTTAAACAAAGGCTTCTAGCGACCACGCTCTTTCAACTTCGGGAGCACCACGATACGGTCGCGGCCGGGAGGTGCATCTATGGCAAACAGCACCGGAGGCAGTCGCTAGACTGTTTCCACATCGGGGAGGGCCGTCGCAGTCGACGGCCCTTTCCATTTTCGGGCCACGAAGGACCGGCCGCCTTTTGACGACGAACGCATTTTGAAAGTACGGCGTCGTGCTCACACTTCGCCTATCTGCGTTCGACCGAACGAACCTTTCCGTGGATGGACACTCCGGCTGCCGGACCGCGCGTTGTCCCCACCGTTGCGAATCAGGACGCCTGATCTGTACCACTCGTCGATTCACGATCGCGCGCGAGCTGCTTCCGAACCTCGATCTGGTAACGGACCACGGCAGGTGCCGAGAATGCGAGCACCGCGAGCCGTATGCCGATCAAGACAACGGAGCTTGTCAAGATCGGTTGGCCTACCCAGGCACGATACAGGGCCAAAGAATCGAACACCAAACTAATCCCGCAGATGTACGGAATGAACGTGAAGAACCAGTTCCAGGCCTTTTGAGGCACCGCTGACCAATACAGCAGGACCAGATTTCCGAGAATGGCCGGCACTGGGGCGATGACCCGCTGCCCCCCGATCAAGAACTCGAGGGCTTGAAGACTCGCGATCACACCGATAAGAACCTGGATCTTCTTCCGGTCGCGAGGATCAAGACCCAAGAACACACGTTTCTGAATCAACGTAATCGGCTCCTGAAAAAGTACGGAGGACTCTGGCCACAACGATCACGACGATTCACACTGTCGGAGACAATTCACACAGGGGGGACGCGGAAGTCTAAAACGGCATCGAACTCAAGGCATTGAACAACCTCAGTGCCCCGGTGTGTCGCCACGTAAGTCCGGCTCGAGCGGCTACCACCGGAGCATGAGAAGAGAAGACGAAGATCCCGTGTCTCCCTGTTCGTGGCAGAAGGACGCTGTACGCGACCACTGCGCCCATTGAGCTACGCTCGAGATTCTCCACTTGGCCCCGCGTTCTCCGCCAATGAATTCACCCAAATAGGGTGATCTATTGATCTTGTGCCCTTGCGGGCGCCCCGGCTAGACTTCGTGTGGGCAGGTGTGACCGGACGTATGAGGAGGGGAATGAGAACCGCTGTCGCCACGGTGGCTGTCCTGCTCTACCTCGTTGTAGCAGCCGATCGCTGGTCGGAGGGGCGCGCGCAAACAGCCTCTCCGGCTCCGAAAACGGGTTCGGAGGTCGTTTCTGGAGGACAGTCGTCCACGGAAGCACAGACTGCCAGTCAGACACTGGCTGCCTCGCCGACCAAGACACCGGTCTCACCGCAGCGCGCCCTCATCGATCAGTACTGCATGGGCTGCCACAGCGATCGGGTGAAGTCAGGCGGCCTGGCGTTGTCACAGTTGAACCTCGACTCGGTTGATCAGAGCGCGGAGATTGCCGAGAAGGTGATCCGCAAGCTGCGCGGCGGTCTGATGCCGCCCGCCAGCGCCAAACGTCCTGATAGTCACGCGACCGCCGAATTCGTCTCCTGGCTCGAGAACAAAATCGACACGGCTGCCACGACGAGCGCACCCGGACGGGTGCCGCTGCGACGTCTCAACCGCCGCGAGTACGGGTACGCGATACGCGATCTCCTCGGACTCGATATCGATGCCAGGGCGTGGCTGCCCGAGGACAACGTCAAGGGCAACTTCGACAACAACGCCGCCGCCCTGCAGGTCTCACCCAACTTCATCGACCAGTACATCTACGCCGCGCGCGCGGTCGCACTCGAGGCGATCGGCAACCCCAAGGCTCCCGCCGAAACGACCACGTACGGCGACGTCGCCAACATGGTGATCTCGCTGCCGCCGCAGGGTGCTCCCGGCACCGGCAGGCAGCAGCATCACATCGAAGGCATGCCCTTCGGCACACGGGGTGGTTTCGTCGCCGAACACAACTTCCCTGCTGACGGCGACTACGAGCTGACGATCGGCGACATGGCGCTGGCGCGCGAAGTGCCGCGCATGGAGTTCGAGAACACCGTCATCGCGCTGCTCGACGGCAAAGAGTTCTATCGCACGAACATCGGCGGCGAGGCCGATCACAAGGCGATCGATCAGACGCTGGATCCCGCGGTCGAAGCGATCAACGGACGGCTGCGGAAGATCCGCTTCCACGCCACCGCGGGGCAGCACAAGCTGGCGATCACGTTCGTGCATCGCAGCTTCGCCGAAAGCGACGAGCGGGTCCGCACCGTGGCGCTCGAAGGCGGCCAGGAGCGCATCCAGGCCGCGCATGCGCTGCAGATCCGCGGCCCGCTCTCCGTTACCGGCATGAGCGAGTCACCAAGTCGAGCGAAGATCTTCATCTGCGAGCCCAAGACCTCGCGCGAAGAACTGACATGCGCCAGCAGGATCGTCGAGAACCTTTCGCGGCGCGCGTTCCGGCGTCCGGTGACCGCCGAAGACGTCAATCCCTTGATGGCCTTCTACAAGGCGGGATACTCCAACGGGGGCTTCGAAGGTGGCGTACGCGACGCCCTCAGCGCGATCCTGGCAAGCCCGCATTTCCTCTATCGCGCGGAAGCCGGGGTGGGAACGAGCGCGACTCGCACGCTATCGGATCTCGAGCTGGCGTCGCGACTCTCCTTCTTCCTGTGGAGCAGTCTGCCGGATGACGAACTGCTGAAGGTCGCCGCCGAATCGCGCCTCAGCAAGCCCGACGTATTGGCCGCACAAGTGAGTCGGATGCTTGCCGACCCGCGTGCGAAGTCTCTCAGCAACGACTTCGCGTTCCAGTGGCTGCACCTCTCCAAACTGGACGAGATTACTCCCGACAGAGCGCAGTTCCCGCAGGCGAGCGGCCTGCTCGACCCGCGCGGGCTGTTCAAAGAGGAGCTCCGCCAGTTCGTCGATAGCGTCCTGCGCCCTTCGGCTAGCGGCGTCGAGGGGCGCGGCAACAGCAGCGTGTTCGATCTGCTGACCGCGGACTACACCTTCCTCAACGAGCGGCTCGCGATGCTCTACGGCATCGAGTCGGTGAAGGGTGCCCACTTCCGTCGCGTGACACTCGAAAACCCGGCACGCTACGGGCTGTTGGGCAAAGGTGCGATCCTGATGATGACCGCGTATCCCAATCGCACGTCGCCTGTGCTGCGTGGCGCGTGGATACTCGATCGCCTTCTCGGCGCGCCGCCACCCGAGCCGCCTCTCAACGTTCCGACCCTGCCGGAAAACCGACGCGGTCAGCCGCCGAAGACACTGCGCGCCAGGCTCGAGCAGCACAGGGCGAGTCCGACGTGCGCCGCGTGTCACGGAGCGATGGATCCGCTCGGACTGGCGCTGGAGAATTTCAACGCGGTGGGTCAGTTCCGCGCCAACGATCCCGATACGCAGACGCCGATCGATTCCACCGGCCAGCTGCCGGATGGCACGGCGATCAAGGGGCCTCAGGATCTTCGCCAGACGCTGGTCACCCGGCCCGATCATCAGTTCGTGCAGGCGTTCACCGAGAACCTGATGACCTACGCCCTGGGTCGAAGCCTCGACTATCACGACATGCCCACGGTCCGCCGCATCGTCCGCAAGGCGGCCGCGGACAACTACACGTTCAAGTCGATCGCGCTTGGCGTGATCTCGAGCGACGAGTTCCGCAAGAAGGAAACGGACAGCCACGAGCAGACGCCAGGGAGAGCGGAGCCTTCAGGCTCCGCGAAGCCAGCCTCAACTTCGTCCGGAGGACTGCAGTGATGTTTCTCACTCGCAAGCATCTGTCACGACGTGCCGTGCTCAAGGGCGCCAGCGCGACCATCGCTCTTCCGCTGCTGGATGCGATGATCCCGGCAGGAACGGCGCTGGCGCAGACGGTTGCCGCAGCGAGCCCGCGCCTCGGCTTCGTGTACTTCCCGCACGGCGCGCTTCAGGACGAGTGGCAGCCGAAGCAGACGGGTCGTGATTTCGATTTCCCCTTCATCCTCGAGCCGCTGAAACCGGTGCGCGAGTACGTGACCGTCGTCAGCGGCCTGCGCAACAAGGGCGGTGAGAGCTCGAGCCCGCACGGGATCATCGAAGAGACGTGGTTGAACTGCATCAACCCGCGCCGGCGCGATGTGAAGTCGGGTGTTGGCATCACCGTCGATCAGATTGCGGCGCGACATCTCGGTAAAGAAACGTCGCTGCCGTCGCTGGAGCTCTGCGCGGAGCCGGGCGGCATGATCTCGTTCCGGACGCCGAATCAGCCGCTGCCGATGGAAAACAATCCGCGGAAGGTGTTCTTCGGTTTGTTCGGCCAGGGCGACACGAAAGAAGAACGCGCGGCCATTCTCAAGACGACGGACAGTCTGCTCGACTACGTGAGAGACGCGACGGCGAGCCTGAATCGCAAGCTCGATACGGCGGACCGTGCGAGGGTCAGCGACTACCTGGATTCGGTACGCGAGATCGAGCTGCGCGTGCAGAAACTCGAGCAGAACGCCCACTCGATGGCCGATCTGCCCGGTGCACCGCTCGGTCCGCCGGAGGACTTCGGTGAGCTGCTCGGGGTGCAGTTCGAGATGATGGCGCTCGCCTGGCAGACCAACCGCACCAAAGTGACGACGATGAAGATGGTCGAGGAAGCGAGCATGCGGACGTATCCGAACCTCGACGTCCATGAGGCGTTCCACCCGACCTCGCACTGGGGTGGTTTCCCGGACCGCATCGCCAACCTGAGAAAGATCCAGAACTACCATACCGCCGTGTTCGCGAAGTTCGTGAAGCGCCTCGCCGATATGCGCGAGGGCGACGGCTCCGTGCTCGATCATTCGCTCATCCTGTTCGGCAGCAACATGGCGAACAGCGACGCGCACAACAACGATCCGCTGCCGCAGGCGCTGATCGGCCGCGGCGGTGGCCTCAAGGGCAACCAGCATCTCCACTACAAGCAGGACACGCCGCACGCGAACATCCTGGTGACGATGCTGAACCGCGCGGGCGTCCCGGTCGAAGAGATCGAGAAATTCGCCGACAACACCGGCGCGTTCTCGGAACTGTGATCGTGCCAACTCGTAGCATCCTGGCTGTCGTGTTACTCGTAGGGGCTGGCTTGAGCCGGCCCTGCGACGCGTCGCCAGGACAAGCGCAAACTTCGCAACCGGCCGCCTCCGCCAAGGCTTCGTCCGCCTCCGCCAAGGCTCCGGCGGGACAGCGCCCCTCGACGACGCGGGGCGCGGACGTGAATCGCCGAGGCGTCGACGGCAGCACGCCGCTGCAGTGGGCGGTCTACAGCGGCGACGTCGCCGAGGCCAGACGCCTTCTGCGCGCCGGCGCGAACGTCGCACTCGCCAACAGCTACGGCGCAACGCCGATGACGCTCGCCGCCGAAGTGGGCAGCACCGACATGCTGAAGGTGCTGCTCGAAGCCGGCGCGAATGCCGACTCACCGAATCCCGACGGACAGACCGCGCTGATGGCGGTCGCGAGAACCGGCAACGTGGAAGCTGCGAAGGTCTTGTTGGATCATGGCGCCACTGTCGACGCGAAAGAAAAATTCGGTGGACAGACGGCGCTGATGTGGGCGTCCGCGCGCCGGCATCCGGAGATGATGCAGCTGCTGATCGCCACGGGCGCCGACGTCAACGCAGCCTCGATCGATCGCGACTATCAGCGTCACGTGACCGCCGAAGGCCGGCCCAAGAGCCTCGACAGCGGTGGGCTCACGCCCCTGCTCTACGCCGCACGCGAGAACTGCATCGCGTGTGTGGACGTCCTGCTGAAGAACAAGGTGGACATCGATCTTCCCGATCCCGATGGCGCGTCGCCGCTGCTCGTCGCGATCATGAACGCGAACTGGGATCTCGCGAAGCAACTGATCGCAGGCGGCGCCGATGTGAATCAGTGGGACATCTTCGGAGAATCGCCGCTGCTGACGGCAGTCGATCTGCGCAATCGCATCGACGGCGGACATGCATCGATCGATCCGCAGAACGCGACCACCGGCCTGGCGGTCGTCAAGCTGCTCCTCGAGCGCGGCGCCAATCCGAACATGCAGCTGTTCTTCAAGCCGGCGAACGTGCGCGGCACCGTGTATACGCGCGGATCCACGCCGCTCATCCGCGCGGCCGTCAACAACGATCTCGAGGTCGTGAAGCTCCTGCTCGAACACGGCGCCGACGCGACCCTCTCCACCGCAGATCGCCAGACGCCGATCCACGCCGTGCTCGCCGGGCGCGCTCCAGAGAACCAGGCGCTCGAACTGATCAAGGTCCTGCAGAAGGGCGGCACCGACGTCAACGTCATCGCGCTGATCAATCACGAAGAGGAGATCCGCGGCGGCACCGCGCTGCACTACGCCGTCCGCAAGCGCTACAAGGAAGTGATCAAGCTGCTCGCCTCCTTCAAGATCGACATGGACGCCGTCGATCAGGACGGCCTCACCGCGCTCGACTACACGCAGTCGCGGGGCTTCATGCCGTTCATGGCGCTGCAGACGCCAATCTACAAGGACGAAGCGGCGCTGCTCCGCGAACTGGGCGCAACGAAGTTGATGGCGAAAAGCCCCGAGTGGCCGGTGCTCGGTCCACCGCAGGGCGTCTGGGAAGACATCTGGCCCCTTGGTGAATCCCGAGTTCATGAACCCGTCTATAAACCCAAGACCGATTGAAATCGCAGGGGCCGCCTTCCCTGGCCACCGTCTTGTCCGCCGAAGCGAGCAGCGCGAAGGTGGAAGCGCAACGCGCGAAGGTGGCAGGCGGCCCTTGTCGCGACGAACCTTTCTCTCTACCGGCGCGGCCGCGCTCGGCGCTGTCTTCGTACGTGGGGGCCGCCTTCAGGCGGCCCAACAAGCGCCTGCAAGAATTACAACGATAGATCTCGGCGGCGCGATGCTGCTCCAGGGCGCGGGTTGCAACGTGATCGCGATCCCGGGACCTGACGGCGCGCTGATGATCGACGGCGGCCTTGCTGCCAACGCGGATGCACTGATCGCAGCGGTGAAAAGTGCGACGAAGAGCACTCGCATCGACACGCTGATCAACACGCACTGGCATCCCGAGCAGACCGGCGCCAACGAAGCGGTCGGTCGCGCCGGCGGTGTCATCTTCGCGCACGAGAAGACGAAGACCGCGTTGAGCACCACGATCTACAACTCGATCGCGTTCAAGGGCCGCAGATCGCCGCTGCCGGAAGCGGCGCGCCCGAACAAGACGACGCGTGGTGATGGTTCGATGGAGTTCGCAGGCCAGCAGATTGACTATGGCTACATGCCCGCCGCACACACCGACGGCGATCTCTTCGTGCACGTCCCGAAGATGAATCTGCTGGCCGTCGGCGGCGTCGTGTCAGCGGAAGAATGGCCGCTGCTCGACTATCGCAACGGCGCCTGGCTCGGCGGTCGCGTTCGCGCGCTCGAACATCTCGCCGATGTCGTCAAGCCCGGCACGCGCGTCGTGCCGGCAGTTGGCCGCATGATGACCGGCGCGGAGATCGTGCGGCACCGCGACATGTATCAGAAGCTGTTCACGACGATGATCGGCTATTTGAACATGGGGCTCGGTCCCGAAGACGCGGTGGTGACGAACCCGCTCAAGGAATACACGTCCGAGTTCGGCGATCCGTCCGCGTTCACCTACGGAGCGCTACGCAGCATGATGATCGCGTACGTGCCTGACTGACGTTCGTACCCGTAGTGTCCGCCTTCAGGCGGACCGTCCTCAAGATTCGTCAATGAGCGTTCCGTCTCGCGGGTCCTGTCGCCGGGTCTCCCCGCTCGTCCTCGGCGCCAAGTGAACGATCACGCTGTGAAAAGCAGGATCACGGAGTAGGCGCCTGCGCGGCGAGCGGGGATGCCCCACCCGTCGCCACCCGCTCGATGCTGCAACTCGCTTCCGAACCCAAGTGATCCTCGCTATCAGAGACGTCGTGTCCGCCTTCAGGCGGACCGTCCTTGGGTTCGTCGCCTTAGGCGGACGAACAACCCGGGAACACTCTATCGAGGGAAATGCACGACGTCGCGCAGACCGCGCACGGCCGTCCACGGAATCTCCTGATTCCTGGTTCGGACCACTTGATGGGCATCATTGAATTCATCGAAGTGCGCCTTCACCGTGCCCATCAGCGTGCCGTCCGCTTTGCGCGTGCCGGTCGAGTCGATATGGATGGTGAAATTCTCGCCGGTCGATTCTCCGGAAAAGACCAACGCATCGTCGGCGAACATTCCGGTCAGCTTGACGGGATCGCCGTGCGGCCAGTCGAGCGTTCCGGTGACGGCGCTCTTCTTCTGCTCGAGGACGAGCTTCAGTCCAATATGCTCTACCGAGAACGTCCAGGGGCCCGCGATCGATTCCTCTTTCGTCTCGACAGAACCGGCGGCAAGTGCAGCGCCGGCCACGACGACCACCGCGAATACCGAGTACTTCATGTTCTGCTCCTTGTCCCCACAGCCTACGCGGCCGGCCCTGAACGCCGCCTGAACAGGTGAAGGAATCAGGATTCAGGGCCGTAGACGCCCGATAAAGGCCTATCGGTGCGAACTGGGATCGCACGGACAGGCGATAGCCGGGATCGCACCGACCGAGCTCGGGCTCGCACCGACGGAACTCAGGATCGCACCGATGCAACTCAGGACCGCACCGACGGAAGTCCGGATCGCACCGACCCCCGTCAAGAAGTGGTTCTCCGGGCGCTGGCTGTTAGAATCATCGCGCCATGACCAAGCGCCTGATCGTCCTCGCTCTTCTCTTCGCTCTCGCTCCCTCTGTGCGATCGGCATCGGCACAAGTGCCAGCTGGTCCTCCCGGCGCGGGCCGCGGCGGATTCGCACCGGTGGTGATCGGACCGCCGGCGCCGGTGCCACCGGAAGTCGCGATCCCGCGGCCGACGCCGGCCGAACTGGAGCAGGTCAACGCGGCGGTGAAGCGCTTCGTCGCCAGTGACAAGTCAGCCACGCAGCCGCTGCTCAAGAAATTCGAGCCGCTGATGCTCCTGCAGCCGCCGCGGATGAACGTCGCCGCGACGTTCACGCAGACGAATCAACGAATGGGGCCGCGCCACGAAGGATTCGTCGCCACGGCCAAGCAGGGCAACATCGATCTGCTGCTGCATGGCGATTCGATCACCGACTGGTGGCAGCTGGACGCGAACAAGCCGGTGTTCGACAAGTACTTCGGCAACATTCGCACGGCCAACTTCGCGGTCGCGGGCGATACGACGCAAGGCGTGCTGTGGGGCCTCCGCAACGGCGAGGGCCAGGGCTTCCAGCCGAAGGCGGTGATGCTGATGATTGGCACCAATAACACCGGTCAGTTCACGGGTCCCGAGATCGCAGAAGGCGTTGGCGCGGTGGTCATGGAGCTGCGTCGCAATTTTCCGGCAGCGAAGATCCTGCTGCTGGCGATCTTCCCCAGAGGCGTGCCGGGCGATCCGGTGCGCGACAAGATCGCTGAGGTCAACCAGATCATCTCGAGGCTCGACGATCAGAAGAACGTCTTCTACATGGACATCGGCCGGAAATTCCTGGACGACAAAGGCGCGTTCCTGCCCGATTCGTTCCGCGCCGACAACCTGCACCCGCAGGCGAAGGGCTACGAGATCTGGGGCGAGGCGGTCAGCGCGAAGCTCGCGGAGTTGATGAAGTAGATGCCGATCTGCGGGCGGCGGCACCGCGGCGATGGACGCCGGCGCAGCTGCGATAGCGCGTAGAGGCTGTTTCGCACGCGCCTTGCCGCGCTCGAAGTGACTGCCCGCGCGGAGCGGGTCAGGGCTGCAGCCTCGTCGACTCATTCCTCAACCCTGGCCCAGCCCTGATTCCTGATTCCTGATTCCTGATTCCTGTTTCCTGATTCCTGATTCCTGTTTCCTGATTCCTGATTCCTAGAAGTTCAGCGTCACATGAAACCTCGCGAGCCGCGGCGCCACGATCGCCGTCGGCCGCAGCCACTCCGCACCGCTGGTCGAGTACTGATACGTCTGCTGATACGCGCTGGTGACGTTCGAGTTGAACAGGTTATAGAGATCGATCCCGACATCGGTGCGCTTACCCGCGAAGCGCAGAATCTTCGCGAACCGCATGTCGACGAGATTCGTTCGCTCGAGCGTGTAGAGCACTCCGGGATTCAGCAAGTTGACCGTCGTCGTTCCGCTCGCCAGCGCGTTTGCTGGAAGCCGTCCGAGCGACTGCTGGATCACGGTGTTCGGCACCACGTAGTTGGCCGCCAGTGAGAGTCCGTTGGATGCTGTTCCACCAGGAGCCGTGACCAGCGAGCGCATGCTGGCGCTGACCAGCACGTCGATCTTCGGCAATGTGTATGACGCCAGTCCTCGGAACGACGTCACCCAATCTTCTGTGACATCGCACGAATCGACTCGCGATGTGCCCAACAACTCCGGCAGCGCGCGCGTGACGTTGCAGTTGTTGCGAACGCCGCGGCCGGTGCTGGTCCCACCCTGCACGTTGAGACCGAAGGGCAGACGCGCCGTCGCTGAGAAATCCACACCGTGCCAGTACGCCGTACGCGGGTCTCCGTAATCCTTCTCGCTGGTCATGAGGTTCTGCGCGCCACGCGCGCTTGCCGCGGGGGTAATCGCGACGAACTGCGCGCTCTGCCCGGCGCCGGGCAGGTTGTCATGTTGCGGAATGACGATGGAATAGGTGTCGTAATCGGCGGCAGTTGTCAGCACGTTGTCGGTGACGAAGAAGTTTCCCCACCAGCGCCGGTTGTATGCGAACTCGACCGACAGCCGCGGCAGCAGCTCGTGCTGCACCGAGCCGCCAATCTGCCAGTCGTACGGCCGCACGCCCCAGCCGCCAAGAATCTCGGGGTTGATCGTCGTCGTGTTCGGGTTGGCGTTGCCGAAGTTCAGTCCGACGCCGCCGACCGATGCGCACAGGTCGCCGCCTGCGGCGAGATTGTCCTGCGCTGCCGGGTTACGCAGATCGCAATCAACCACGAAGTTGCGGTTGCCGTCGGTCCAGCCGCGCGCGGCCGCCGGCCCCGACCCGATGCGTGTGATGATTCGCGCCGCTGGATTGTTCGAGCTGTAGATCACGTCACCGGTGGCGGCTTCGAGATATCTGCCGCCATTGAATTTCACCGCCGTCTTCCCGTTGCCGAACAGATCGTAGCTGAGCCCGAAGCGCGGCGTGATGTCGTTGTAGCCGCGAACGCTGACGGTGCGCTCGAACGAGATCGGCTGCGGATTGAAGAGCGACGTCTGCGTGGTGCCATTGCCCTCGGCCGGCGCCCAGCTCCACGCGCGGTCGTACCGCACACCACCCTGCAACGTCAGACGACGAATCGTCCACTGATCCTGCGCGTACAGACCGGCGCTCTCGGTGCGATCGTGTTGATCCCAGCGCGGCGACAGGAAGTACGAGACCGAGACGGGGCAGAGGCGCGGGCTGCCGCCCGCGGGACACGCGGCGCTGACCGGCGCGGCGGAGTTGAACGTATAGCGCAGCTGCGTGTGATTCGGCACGCGTCCGTTGCGCACGTCCTGGAACTGACCGCTGTAGCCGACTTTGATGTTGTGCGAGCCGGTCACGTACGAGATGGCCGCGCGCCAGCTCGAATTCAACGCGCTGTTTTGGTTGAAGCCGAAATCGAGCGGATCGAACACGCCGCGATACGAGAATTGCGGCCGCCCGTAGATGGCGCTCTGCTCGGTGACCGGAATCAGATCCATCAACCCGTCCGGCGCGGCCATGCCGAACCGCGCGTAGTCGTACTGGAAGCGCGAGAAGCCCGCTTCGATCAGCGTGCGGCTGCTGAGCGGCGCCGAATAGGTGGCTTGCGTCGTGTTGTACGGGAAGTTGTGATAGCCGGGGAATGTTTCCGGCGACACCGTGTCGGCGCCGAAGGTTCGTCCGGATGCGACCCAGTCGTTGCCGGCCTGGCGACAGCCGTCGCCGCCTTCCTTCAGCGACGATCCGCCGCAGCGGCGCTGATAATCGTGCGAGATCGTCACGCGATTCCTCGGCGTGAGCTGCGCGGTGAGACGCCCGGCGATGATCTTGCGTGATTCGGCGACACGAGCTTCGATCGACCGGTTCACGGCGTAATCCCAATGCGACGGGTCGCCAGCGAACTGGTTGCCGAAAATGCCGTCGACCACGTTGGCGTTGGCCCAAGCGCGAAGGTTGGCGAAGAACCAGAGACGATCGCGCTTGATCGGACCGCCGAAACTCGCGCTGGTATCCCAATTGGTGCGCAGCGTCGGCGGTTGCGTGATGCCGAAGCTGCGCAGCTGATCGTCGAGATTGTTCGAAGTCGCCCAGTCTCCCGAGGTGCTGTAGAACGCGCTGCCGCGGAAACTGTTGCCGCCCGATTTGGGAACGATGTTGATGCTCGGTCCGCCGGTCTCGGCTTCACCGAGGCCGCCCGAGATGAGCACCTGCATTTCCTCTGCATTCGCCGTGTCGTAGGTCAAGTCGGACACGCCCCCGCCACCAAACGGCGCGGCCACCGTCAATCCGTTGGTCATCACCCGTCCTTCGCCGCTGGCGCCGCCGTGTGCGGTGAAGAACATCATGCTCGGCGTCGTCGGTGCTGTCTGCGCGTTCGCTCCAGCAACACCGCCGATGTTCAGCGCCGGGACAGCCGCGAGCGCCGAACCGTACCCGCGCGTCGCCGGCAGCGTGTTCAGCGTGTCATTGTTGAGCACGACTTCACGTCGCACCGAATGCGTATCGACGATCGGCGATTGGCCGGTGACCGTGAGCGTTTCCTGGAGAGCGCCGACGCGCAGATCGGCGTTCACAGTGATCACTCCCGATCCGGTGACATCGATTCCTTCGCGCCTCACGGTGCTGAAGCCGGTCAGCGTGAAGGTCACGGTGTACGTGCCGGGCAGCAGATCGGTAATGCGGTACTGCCCGGTGCCATCGCTGACGACGGTCCGGATCTTTTCGATGAGAACGGGACTTGATGCTTCGACCGTCACGCCCGGAAGAACTGCAGCGGACGCATCTCGAATGACACCTGCAATAGTGGCCTGCGCATGGACGCCATTGGGCAGCAACAGCGACCCCGCAACCGCTACGGCTATGGACAGGACTCGGCGCATTGCGTACCTCCCGCTCAATCCGCGGATTCGTGGCGGCGAGGCTATCACACCTGTCGCGCAGCTTGCCGTCTCACGAGTACGAGGGCAAAGGGCGGGTCCGCCGTAACCTTCGCGGATGCGGAAAGGCGGCCGCGCGCATTCGCGGAGTTCGCGCCTCCCACTCGGCCGTAAAAGTCTCTCCCGCTTAGCGCCCGACCTCCGAGATACCGGAGGGGCTCCGAATATGCGGCTTCTTTCCGGAGCCGCTCGAACGAAAACAGGCACGATTCTGAGCATCAGCTCCGGCACATGGCGTGCCCACTCGCAGCGAGACCATCCGGGGCGGTGTAGTCCTGTCCCGCCTCGACGGTCTCGACGAAAGGGAGCAGGCTGACCATGTCAAACAAAGAATCGACACCCCGTGAAGCCTCTCGGGAGGATCCGTTAGCCGACACACGCCAGCTGATCTCACTGGAGATTCCACACGGCGTGGATCGCCGGAGTTTCTTGATGCGAAGCGCTGTGGGTGGCGCAGCCGCCGTCATGACGGGTTGTTCTCTCTCGCCCGAAGAGAGAACGGCCAAAGCCGTCGCAACGCTGTCGGCGCAGGCTGCACCATCGACACCGCCGCTCGCTGCCGACTTGAATGTCGTCCAGAAGGAAAAGGGGCCGGTCCTGACAACCGTGGACGAGTTCTACAAAGTGGGGCCGGGCCCTTCCAGCTCACACACGATCGGTCCGATGCGCATCACGTACGACTTCTACCAGCGAGCCACCAAACTGCCGGCCGACAAACTTGCCAAGGCGACAAAGCTTCAGGTGAACCTGTTCGGAAGCCTGAGCGCGACCGGAAAGGGACACGGCACGGAACGGGCCGCGCTCGCGGGGCTGGTTGGTAAAGAACCGGCCACCGTCGACCCGAAATTCCTCGACAGCCTGCGCGACAAACCCGACCAGGTGTTCCCGGTGAAGCTCGGCACCAAGACAATCGACGTGAGCCTCAAGGACGTCATCTACGACGCCACCAAAGGCGACTTCAAACACCCGAACACGATGACCGTCAAGCTCCTCGCCGGCAACGACGTGTTGCTCGAGCAGGAGTACTACTCAGTGGGCGGCGGATTCATCGAGTGGAAAGGCTACACGCCGCCGAAGAAGAACCCGCCGAAATACCCGTTCGCGACGATGAAAGAACTGCGGGCCCACGCCGACACGAACAAGACCACGATCGCCAAGATCATGCTTGCCAACGAGATGTCGATCGCGGGCAGAACGGACGCGGAGGTGTACGCCTTCATCGACAAGATCATCAACGCGATGGTCGCGACGGTGAAGTCGGGGCTTGCGATGCCGGAAGACGACGTGCTGCCCGGCCCGATCAAACTGCACAGCAAGGCCGCAACCGTCTACAAGCGCGCGATGGACGACAAGTTCGAATCAGACCGCGGTCTCGGTGCGCTGTCGGCATTTGCGCTGGCAGCATCCGAGGAGAACGGGCGCGGCCACCTCGTGATCACGGCTCCGACCGGCGGTTCCGCGGGTGTGATGCCGGCGTTGGTCTACGGGCTCATCGAGGTCAGGAAGGTCGATCGGCAGAAGCTTCGTGAGGGCATGCTCGCGGCCGCGGCGGTCGGTTACCTCTGCAAACACCATGCGACCCTGTCTGCGGCCGAAGGCGGCTGCCAGGCAGAGATAGGCGTTGCCTCGTCGATGGCCGCAGCATTGACTGCTACTACGTTCGACGCACCGGCGCTCGTCGTGGAGAATGCTGCCGAATCGGCGCTGGAGCATCACCTCGGCATGACGTGCGATCCGGTCGCCGGTTACGTCCAGGTGCCGTGCATCGAGCGGTGCGCGTTCGGCGCAGTCAAAGCGTGGACCGCCTACGCGATCGCCAGCAACGAGATCGCATCCAGGCACCGCGTCAATCTCGACGCAACCGTCGCAGCTCTGGCCCAGACCGCCAAGGACATGAACAGCAAGTACAAGGAGACAAGCGAGGCTGGCCTCGCCGTCTCGGTAACGCTCTGCTGATCGAAGTGCTCCTCGTTCGAACTCGCCTTGGGGAGAGTTCTGCGAGGAGCCGAAGAGATCCTTACAGCCCGGCGAGTTCCGTCGCGAAGAGCATCGCCATTCCGCCGCCGCGATCGTCGCGGCCAAGGATCGCAGTGCGGCGGAGGTAGTCGAGGTCTGTCAAGCCGCGGCTACCGGTGCTTTCGCAGACGTCCACCAGCCGCCCTTCCGCGCCGGTTCTGGTGAGGATCGCCTTCCACGCGTTCTGGACGAGTGGCTCGTATGTCTCGCGTTCGATCCACCCGTTGCGGATCCCGCGCAACATTGCCGTCGCAATCATCGCTGTCGCGGAGTACTCGGGATAAGCGCCAGGCCGGTCGATGACGTTGCGCCACATCCCGTTCTCGTCCTGAAAGCGCGCGAGCGCCGCCATGTGCGCGCGGTACGACGCGAGCAGACGGGGATACTCCGGATGGTCTTTCGGGAACTCCGAGAGCGTCAGCGCCAGGCCGAGAGCGGGAAACGCATTGCCACGCCCCCATGCAGCGTCCGTGGACGCCTGGTGTCGATAGAGACCATCAGGCCTGAGCACGATCCGCTGCATGAACGCGACGTGGCGGGCAGCCATGTCGAAGTAGCGCCGCTCGCCTGTGAGCGCGCCGGCCATGGCCAGGATCGGCACGTCCATGAACAGCGAATCGCTCCAGCCTCCGTGCAACGGCATGAACTCGCGGAGCTCGCCGTTCTCGGTGAAGCCGCTCGCCGCCGCGCGCAGCACCAGTGCCTTCGCGCGATCGTCGCGGGCCCGGCGCGCGTACTCGAAGAACAGCTGATGCGCCGCGAGCGAGGACTGCGACGGACGCGCGAAGCTGTCTTGCGCGCCGTCGAGGTACGGCGCCAGCAGGAGGGCGACCTCGTCTCGCTCGCCCAGCCTCAGCCGGCTGATGAGCGCCATCGCGGCGATGTAGTTTGGCTGCGCGAACTCGTGTCCGTAGACGCGCGCCAGTTCTTCGGCAAACGCCTGCGGCGATCGCGCCAGCCGACGCTCGATTTCCTGGTGCGCGCTCGAGAACGGGACGCTCGTGGTGACCGACTGCAGCAATCGCGTCGAGCCATCGACGTGGCGTGCCGGGATCCGGCCGACGTCGATGACGACGTTCTGCGAGAGCGCTTCCACCAGTCCAGGATCCGGCCCGGCGACCAGCACGAGATCAGGCGCGTGTGTGCCGATCCATCGCCACAGCAGGTGCGATTCGATGTGCTCGCGGTACCCAACCCCGGTCGGCGGAAACTGCAGCGGCCTGGCTTCAGGATTCGCACGCGCCACGACGATCAGGCGGAACGCCCGGCGGTTCTGCGGGATCTGTTCGAAGGCGGCCGCGTCACGGGCGACCGCGTCGCTGGACTGATCTGATTGTTGAAGCCCACCGATGAGGAGCACGGTCGGTGAGGAGGCAGAACGGCCTGCGATCGCCACCGCTTCGATCGGCGCCCCGCTCGTCGAGAGTCCAATAGTCCATCGCTCGCCGGCGACGGCCACGGTATGCACCAGCAGACACACGAACAAACAAGGGAGAAGAGGTCGACGGGCCACGGGCTGGAGTCTAGCACCCGTTGCGTCGGCTGGCCGATCGACATCTCGCGACGATCAACGTGACATCGTCACGCTGCTGGTCGCCACTGAATCGGCGTACTTCCTCGAAGACGGACCTCACGATATCGTTCGGGCTCCGATCGCGAGTGCGTCTCATCACATCGAGCAGCCGCTCCTCGCCGAACTCCTCGTCGCGCTGGTTGAGCGCCTCGGTGATGCCGTCAGTGTAGATGGCGAACAGGTCGCCCGGGCATAGTTGGAGCTCCGAGGTGCCGCAGAGCCAGTCCGCAAACAGCCCGAGGACGGGCGCTGTCGATGACAGACGCGTGACGGTCCCGTCATTCTGAACGACGAGACCGGGAGGATGGCCGCAGTTCGCGTATCGCAAGCGGCACGTCCGATCGTCGAACTCCGAGTAGAACAGCGTGGCGTAGGCGTTGTCGGCCGTATTCTCGTAAAACAGGCGGTTCACCGATTGCAGCAGCTGTTCCGGCTGCTCCACAGCGGTGGCGCACTGGCTGCGCAGATTGGCCTGGAGGTTGGCCATCAGCAGTGCCGCGGCAATCCCCTTGCCGGCGATGTCGCCAAGCACGAGAGAGAGGCGCGCCCGGCCAAGATCGAGAAAATCGTAGTAGTCGCCGCCGACCTGACGAGTCTGCACGCACGCGCCGGCGTACTCCAGTGATTCCAGTTCGGGCAACCGCTGCGGAAAGAGCCGCGCCTGAACCTGGCGCGCAATCTCCAGTTCGTACGCGGCGCGGCGCTCCGCCTCGCGCCGTTCGGCAACGGCCTGGCGCTGCGCCTCGACGGCGCGGCTCACCTCATCGAAACTGACCAGCGCGAACGAATTCCGATCGACGTCTTCGAAGCGGGCGAACGCGCCACCCCATGCCGTCGCGTGACTATCGGACGCGGAGCTACCCCGTGTCGACGGCGCTCCGGTCGGCTCATAAGCGACTCGTCTCAATCGCGGTGCACCGAGGAATCGGACACCGCGGCTGTGCCACTCGCGGTACGTAGCTGCCAGGTTTTCAGTGACGAAGACTACCTGCGTCGCGCGACCGATCAACTTTGACTGCAGCGAATGCGGTGGTGGCTCGATCAAGGTCAGCACGGTCGCTCCCTCAGGCGGCGCAACCGCCACCAGCCGCTGACCCGATTCCACGCGTGCGTCGAACGCGACCTGAAACCCGAGCTTCTCGAGGAAGAAACGAAGGCTGCGCTCCTGATCTCTGACGTAGACATTGACAGCGTGCATGCGTAAGAACGGATCGCGGATGCCGTGCTCGTCGGGCGGAGTTCCCATCGCGTGATTATAGGAGCGGGCCCGGTGATCGCCGGGCATCGCATGCGGGCTGATTGATTGGCACGACTCGCTCTCAACCGCGGAGCATCGAACGCCGTCTAACCGTCGGTTGCTCTCCAGGCAGCCAAGGAGCAGGCAATGCTCGAAGACGTGCGGCTCGGCTGGCGAAAGCTTCGGCAGGAACCCTCATTTGCCGCGATCGCGGTCCTGACGCTCGCGCTCGGCATCGGCGCCACGTCGGCAGTGTTCAGCCTGGTTCAGGGCGTGTTGTTGACGCCACTCCCGTACCACGACCCCGGCCGGCTCGCGCTCGTGCAGCGTTCGCGCACGGATGGTCAGCCGGGTCCTGTGCAGCGGTGGTCGGCCGCTCAATGGATGGAATGGCAACGCGAGTCGAAGTCGTTCGAGGCGCTGGCGGGGTACGCGTGGTCGTTCAACTTCCTCGTTTCTGACGATGGCAGTGAATCGCTCGAAGGGATGTTCGTGAGCAAGGACTTCTTCAAAGTCCTCGGTTTGAAGCCTCTGCTCGGTCGAACGTTCCAGGACTCGGAAACCACGTTCCCCGCCGGCCAGGTCATCATCCTCGGCTACGACGTCTGGCAGCGAAAATTTGGAGGCGATCCAAGAATCATCGGCACGCCGGTTCGCATCAGCAGGCGGCAGACGCCGCCTACCGTGATCGGGGTCATGCCGCCAGGGATCCGCTTCCTGCCATCGCCGTCCACCGCGCAAGAGCCGAACTACAACGTCAATGCACAAGTCGATTTCTGGATGCCGGCGGCGCCCAATCAGGAACGAATGAAAGCGCCGAACTGGGATGTGGTGGGCCGGCTCCGCGCCGGCGCAACGCTCGACCAGGCGCGCTCGGAGCTGAAAGTGCTGACCTCGCGACAGGCGCAAGCGGACAAGGAGTTCGACGGGATCACCGCACAGGCGCAGGCACTGACCGACGATTTCAATCGCGACGCCGGACGCATCCTGCTGCCGCTCTTCGGCGCGGCGGCGCTGGTACTGCTGATTGCGTGCGGCAACGTCGCCGCGCTTCTGCTCGTACGCGGCCTGCAACGACAAGACGAGTACGCGATTCGCACCGCGCTCGGCGTCAGACGTCTGGCGTTGTTTCGTCAGGTGTCGATCGAGAGCCTGTTGATTGCGCTGCTCGGCAGCGCCTTTGGTGCAGCGCTCGCATTCGGGATCATCAAAGTGTTCAAGCTGATCAGCGGGCCGGCGATTCCACGGCTCGACGCGGTGACCGCCGTGTGGCCGGTCCTGGCATCGGGGCTTGGACTGGCGATCGTCGGTGCCATGGTGGCCGGCTTTCTGCCCGCCTTTCGCGCCTCACGGCTCGACGCGATGCAGGTGATCAAGAGCGCCGGCCCGAAGACCAGCGCCGGGCGCAGCGATCGCCGCCTTCTGCGTGCGGTGACGATGGGACAGACCGCGTTGACACTGGCGCTGCTCGTTGGGGCCGGACTCCTGCTTCGCACGACGAGCAACCTGTCACGCGTGCAATCTGGTTACGACGTGGAGCACGTCCTGACGATGACGGTGACCGCGGTGCAAGGCGACTGGAACAACTTCCACACGCTCGCACTCGATAAGGTCTCGGCGCTCTCGGGAGTCAGACGAGCGGCCTTCGGGTGGGGTGTGCCGCTGACCGGCAACAACTGGCCGGGGCGTGTGGAGGTCGAGGGCCAGCCTCCCGTGGCGCGGCCGAGCGACGCGGTGTCGCTGCCGGTGCGCTCGGTCACGCCGGGGTATTTCGACATCCTCGGGATTCGGATCGCCGAAGGCCGCGACTTCCGATCGAGCGATGCCAACAAGGCCGATCGCGTCGCTGTCGTCAATCGCGCCTTCGCCGATCGCTACTTCCCCGGCACCAGCGCGATCGGCAAGAAGCTGTGGCAGAACGGACGTCAGCAACCGCCGACCGAGATCGTCGGCGTCATCACCAACAGCCGTACTGACGATCTCACACGAACACCGGAACCGGAGCTCTATCTCTCGCTCTGGCAGGCGGGCGCGTTCTCGAAGGACCTGGTGGTTCGCACGTCGGCAGACCCGCGCGCGCTGATGACGGCAATCCAGAAGGAGCTGCGTTCCGTCGATCACACGGTGGCGATCGAGAACGTCAGAACGCTCGAGCAGGTCCGCGACAATTCGATCGCTACGCGTACGTTTGCGATGCAGTTGCTCGTCGGGTTCTCGATCGTCGCCAGCGTGCTGACGCTCGTCGGTGTGTACGGTGTGCTCTCGCTGTCGGTCGCGTCGCGACGGCGCGAGATTGCGGTGCGCAGCGCCGTGGGCGCGCAGCGGCACGATATCCGGAGCCTGGTGTTCGCCGACGCGTTCCGGCTGATCGCGGGCGGCGTCGTGGCGGGCATCGTCGCCGCCGTGGTCCTCTCGCGCGGGCTGACATCGTTCCTCTTCGAGGTCACACCCACTGATGGACCGACGCTCATCGGCGTCGGACTGCTGTTTGCCGGCGTCGCACTGCTGGCCTGCTGGATACCCACGCGCCGAGCTGCCAGGATCGATCCGCTCGAAGCGCTGCGCAGCGAGTGATGTGGTCCTTGGTCCTGGTGCGTTGTTTCTTGGTCCGTCCTGTGGGCGGGGAACCAGGACCACCGCGTTAGACGTACTATGCCGCGATGATCCAGGACCTCCGGTTCGCACTCCGAATGCTCGCCAAAGAGCGCTGGTTTACCACGGTTGCGGTGCTGTCGCTGGCGCTCGGCATCGGCGCCAATACCGCGATCTTCAGCCTGATCAACGTGCTCATGCTGCGGATGCTGCCGGTGCGCGAGCCCCAGCAGCTCGTACAGTTCATGAGTGCCTTTCCAGGTGAGCCGCGCATGAACAGCTTTGCGTATGCGCACTACGAGCGCGTTCGCGACGCGAATACGGTCTTCTCGGATGTCATCGGTGCATCGCCGGCGCGCCTGACGGTCACTCGCGAGGGGGCGGCGCCGGACACCGTGTACGGCGTGTACGTGACGGGCAACTTCTTCTCGACGCTGAGCGTCGAGCCGGCGCTCGGCCGCATGCTGCGATCGCAGGACGATCGCATCGGCGGCGATCCGGCGGGCGCCGTGCTCAGCTGGGCGTACTGGAACAGTCGCTTTGCCGGCGACAGATCCATCGTGGGACGCCAGATCATCGTCAACACGGTCCCGGTGACCGTCGTCGGTGTCGCGGCACGAGGCTTTTCCGGCATCGAAGTGGCTGTCGATCCAGATCTCTGGTTGCCGGTCGCGATCGAGCCACTGATCGCGCGGCCCAGTCAACGCGACAACGCTCGTCCCTCGATGGCGATCGTTGCGCGACTCAAACCGAACGTGTCGATCGAGCAGGCGGCAGCGGAAATGCGCGTGCTGGATCGGTCACGCGTCGAGGATCTCGCTCGCTTCTTCAACATTCCCGAATGGCGCAAGGCCCGGCTCGATGTCGAACCGGCGGGCGCCGGAACGTCGGTGCTGCGCGAGCGTTTGAGCCGCCCGCTGCTCGCGCTCATGGCGATGGTCGCGGTGCTTCTGCTGCTCGCATGCGTCAACATCGCCAGCCTGCTGCTGGCGCGCGGCGCTGCGCGTGAACGGGAGATGGCACTGCGAGTGGCGATTGGCGCGAGCAGATGGCGCCTCTGGCGACAGGTGCTCGCCGAGTCGTTGCTGCTCTCCGCCGGCGGCGCTCTCATCGGCATCTTCGTCGCCTTTGCCGGTGCGACCACGCTGGTGCGGGTCCTGCTCTCGGGCCGTCCGATCATCGGACTGCCGGAGCAGATCCATCTCGACGTGCAGCCCGATCTTCGCGTGCTGCTCTTCACAGTGGGTGTTGCGGTCGTCACCGGTGTGTTCTTCGGAATGGTGCCGGCGTGGAATGCGTCGGCATCGGCCCGGATCTCGAGTCTCCGGGAAGGCGGTTCGGTGGATGAGCGGCGATCTCGGAGCGTGGCCGGCCGCGTGCTGGTCGTGGCGCAGGTCGCGCTGTCGATCGTCATGCTGAGCGCAGCCGGGCTGCTCGTGACCCATCTGTCGAACCTGCGGAATCTCAATCTCGGCTTCGATCGTCATTCCGTGCTGCTCGTCACGCTCGATCCATCGCGAAGCGGGTACGAGCGACTCAGGCTCTCGAGCCTCTATCGCGATCTGCTGGCCAGGCTCCAGACGATTCCCGGTGTCAGCGCCGCAACGGTGAGTAGCACGACGCCGATCTCCGGTGCCGGCGGAAGCCGCTTGGTGAACGTGGAGGGCGTGACCGAACGCGCCGGGGATCGCCGGCACGTGTCGCTCAACGGGGTGGCACCGAAATACTTCGCCACGTTCGGCACACCGCTGATTGCGGGTCGCGACTTCGCGTTCGAAGACGAGGGCCGTCCACCAGTCGCGATCGTCAACCAGGCGATGGCGCGGCACTATTTCGGAACGAGCAATCCAATCGGCCGGCGTTTCAGCTTCGATCAGCAGACACGATCGTACGAGATCGTCGGTGTGGTCGCCGACGCGAAGTATCTCGACCTCTACGAGACGCCGCCGCGAATCATCTATCTGAACGTGTTCCAGGAGGCACGCGGCTCGGCCTCTCAATTCGCGCTGCGCACCGATGTGGCGCCGATGTCGATCGTCTCCGAGATCCGTCGGGCGGTGAGCGCGGCCGCGCCGAACGTCAGCATCGGCCGTGTGACGACGCTTACCGATCAACTGGATGCCTCGATCGTCGTCGAGCGGCTCATCGCATTGCTGTCGACTGCATTTGGTGCGGTGGGCGCAGCGCTGGCCGCGATCGGACTCTACGGCTTGCTCGCGTACACCGTCGCGCGCCGCACGACGGAGATCGGCGTGCGGATGGCGCTCGGTGCCACGAGAAGCGAGATCACGTCGATGGTCGTGAAGAGCGCTCTCGGTCTGGTGATCTCGGGCCTGATGATCGGCGTGCCACTCGCGGCGCTCAGTCCACGCTTGCTTGCCCGGCTCGTTCAGAGCCTGACCGTCGAGCCGCCGCTGCCGCTCGTGGTGGCGGCGGTCGCGATGATCGCAGTAGGGCTGGTCGCGGCTTATGTCCCTGCGCGTCGTGCCGCCCGCGTCGAGCCAATCGAAGCGCTGCGCCAGACGTGATGCGCGGAAATTGATTATCGGAGCGGGGCCCAGGATGGGCCCCGCTCACTTCATTGCCACCCCATGCGGCCTCGCTGGCCCTGACGCAAACGCCGTGTCGAAGTCGACATCGAAGCGCCGATCGAGGGCGAGGCGATTCTTGAAGACCCTGATCACGCGGACGTGATGATCACCCTCGAAGTGAACCTTCCCGAAGTCGTCTTCATTGAGGAAATAGTCGCTGACGACCAGGCGCTTGTCATCGTCAGTGAGCGCAATCATGTGCGGACCCGCATCCACCCCGAGATTGACGATCCCGGCTTGAACGGGATGCTCGGGATCGGTGATGTCGAGCATCCCGACCTGGCCCGCCTGGAACAGCGCAAAGATCAACCGGTCGCCGGAGCGCGGCATGGCCATGAGCTGTGTCATCCCGCCGCGAACGGGAACCGGCACGTGCGGCACGATCGTTTCGCAGTCGAAGACGGCCTGCGCTGTCCCGTTCATGGTGTCGACGAGATACACCAGCCCATCGAACATCCCCGCCGTAAAGGCGCGTCCGAGCGGATCCCGGGGGATCAACTTGACGTCCATGGTGCCGAGCGCGGTCGGAATCTCGATCGTGCGGACAATCGACCGGTGTTGAAGATCCCAGACGCGAATGATCCCGCGCAGGAGCGGATCGCCGGGGACCACGTTCAGGGAGCTGGCCGGCATCATGAAGTCCGACGTCACCATCAGGTTGAGGTCTGGACGGGCCGAGATGCCATGCGGGTTGAAATCATGCTCCGGGGGATTGGCGGGCCATTCGCCAATCAGCTGCAGATTGCCGTCGAACTCGGCCACGCGACCGGGCGTCCCCCCGGTGTGGGAGCCCATCTGCGTGACGAGGAATCCGCCTTCCTTCAACGGCAGGAAGTCGTCCGTGATGTTGGAGAGCGTGCCGCTGGTCGAGAACATGAATCTCGGCCGGCGTGGCTCAGATACATCGAAAAAGAAGATGCTGTCGTGTCCGCGCAGCAGGGCCAGCAGCCCGCCACAGGCCAGGATGTTCCTGTCGGCGGACAGATGGCAATGGTGCGGCTCATTTCCGGAGCCGCCAGGCCCTGGGACGGGAACTGTCCTGATGACCCTCCCATAGCGGGGCGAGTCTTCGTCGAAGTCGATGACGGCAAGGAAATCTGGCGCGACTCGGGCCTGGTCGCCCGCCCAGACGTAGAGGGTTCTGGCGTTGTCCTCGTCATCCTGGCTGTCATCGCCGACAAACTGCGTCCCTGCGAGTACTGGAACCAGGAGTACTGGAACCAGCACCGCCAGCGTCCACATCCTGCCGACACCACGCCATGTCTGATTGGTGCTCATCGTGCTCCTTGTCTGAGTCTGATTCTCTCTGCCAGCGCGGTTCGATCGGTCGCGCGATAGGAGCACAGATACGCGCGACATCCGCCTCGGTCAATTCCCGCGAGATTCCCGTGACGTGAAATGTTGATTCCCGCGAGTCCGTGGGGCTGAAGGCCGGGCCGCTGCGTCCAGATCCTCAGGGCGCCGCCGGAAGGATCGGTCGTCGTGGACGACCTGTCTACGGCAGTCCGATCTGTCGGAGGAGTGTTTGAAAACGCGGCTCTGTCCGCAGCCCGTCGAAATCCGGTTCCACGTTCAGGCTGACGAGATCAGAGCACCGGCGCTGAGCGCACGTCTCGAGCAGCGCTATAGCTTTGTCCTTATCACCACTCTGTGCGTAGTAACGGGCAGCCGTCACGAGCGCCCCGCTCTTCTTGAACGCCTCTCCACTCTGGCGCAGGAGCGCCTGGAAGCCGTCGCGCTGGAATGTGCGGGCGATGATTGGCACCTGATCCGGGGCGGCGACCGACTGGCGCAGCGCCACCGCGTCGTTGAACAGCCCCTTGTGTCTGAGCGAACCCTCCAGCCAGAGGAGGGCCACTGAAAAATTCGGGTCCAGCTCGAGCGTTTTCCGGGCTTGCGCGATCGCCTCATCGTAACGGCGGGCGCGGTACAGCGCTCGGGCGACGTTCGCGTTCCCGATCACGGAAAGAGGATCGAGTTGCTCGGCCCGCTGGTGTTCTGCAATCGCCTCGTCGTGCCGGCCGAGGAGCGACAGGTAGCCGCCATGCCAGTTCCGGCCCAGGGCATCATTGGGATTCAGCTCGAGTCCTCGTCGAAACTCCCGATCTGCGCCGGCCCAGTCCCAGTCGTACCAGGTGTGCGCCGTGGCCATCGCGTAGTGGGCGCTTGCCAGCGTCTCGTCCAGCTGCAGCGCTCTTGCTGCCGCCGCCTTTCCGCGCGTCAGCGCCTCCTCGGTCGGGACCGCCGAGTACGCGCCAGCGACCAGGTAGGTATCCGAGAGGCCCGAGTACGCCGGCGCGAATTCCGGATCGCGCTCAATCGCCTTGTTGAAGTGCTCGATGGCCTGCTGCCACCCCTGGCTCGTGTATGTGTAAAAGGCGTAGCGCGCTTTGAGGTACAGCCCGTACGCCTCTGGGTTCACGACCCGGGTCCGATCGAGAGGCTTCACGAAAACATTGATCCGCCGGGCGATGTCAGTGGCGAGCGTGCGCTGGAGATCGAGGATGGAGCTGACCTCGCGTTCGTAGGCTTCAGACCACAAGTGCATGTCGGTCGACACCTGGATCAACTGCGCCGTGACCCGCACGCGCTCGCCGGCGTACATCACGGTGCCCTCCACGACCGCGTCCACGTTCAGCTCACGCCCGATGTCCTTGATGTTTTTCTTCGTCGCCCGGTAGTGCATCACCGACGTGCGCGACGTAATCCGGGTGCTGCCGATCTTCGCCAGGTCGGTGATCAGCGCATCGGTCAACCCGTCGGCAAAGTACTGTTGCTCAGGGTCGTGAGACAGGTTTTCCAGTGGGAGTACCGCGAGAGCCGCAATCTGCGGAGAGACGGTGGCCGCCGGTTTTCGCACGCCACCGATGCCGGAGCCGATGGCCATGCCGATTGCAGCGGTCACCACCACCGACAGCAGAAGCCATCGTCGCAGGCTCGACGCGCGGGGCGTATCGGCTAACGGGGCGGTTTCGACGTCCTCGCCAGCACACGTCACAGGTGCGATAAACCGGTACCCCTTGCGCGGCAGGGTCTCGATGAAGCGCGGCTCTTCGGCTGAATCTTCCAGCGCTTCCCTGAGATGGTTGATCGCCTTGTTCAGACCTCGATCGAAATCGACGAACGTCCCCTCCGCCCACAGGCGCCCTGCCAGTTCTTCGCGTGTGATGAGTTCGCCAGGCTGCTCCAGCAGCGCCAGCAGGAGCTGGACAGATTGATCGCGGAGCGGCGTTCGGCGGCCTGCGTGCGATAGTTCGCCAGTTCGGGCGTCGATGGTAAATGCCCCGAACTGATAGACACGCGCGGTCCGGACGCCGTTCGCCATCGGCTGTACTCGAGCAGCGTAGCAATTTATCACCCGTAACGGGCGTGGCGCGAACCTTAAAGGTTCGCGCCACGGAAAACGGTCGAGGGCCGCATGCTATAAGTGATCCGGTCATGGCAGAGCAGCCCACTGAGGTTCAAGGCGGAAGGCTCGCACGTTTGCTCGACGCGGTGCAGCTGTTTCGACCACGCACGCTCGCTCGCCTTGGAAAGCTGCAGCGGCGGGTCGATGCTCTGTTCGCCGAAGTCCGGACGTTGAAAAAGGAACTCGATCGGGCCAAGGTGCGGGAACGCCAGTTGCGGGCCGTGCTCAAAGCGGAGTGCCGCTCCGATGACAGCAGGATCATCCGCTTTGAGGCAGCGCTCGAAGATGCACAGATCGAACAACATGTGGCGGCGTCAATCGGCACGGCCTCCCTGCAGCTCGATCCTTTCCCGCACTGCGTTGTCGACAATCTGCTGCCAGACTGGTACTACGACACGCTGATCACCGCACTCCCACCGGCGGATTTGTTCGCCCGGACGGAGAACAAGCAGCAGCTGACCGTTCCACTCGAGTTTGGCCCCAGCTATTCGATGCGCGTGTGGGACCACACGGCCACACATGTGACGGAAGACGCGATCAAGCCGGCCGTGCTCGCCAAATTCCACACCCCGTTGACCACGTGGCTTCGCGAGGTCCTTCCAGTGCTTGGCAAGGACCCGGTGGCGCAGCTCACCATCCACTGTTCGAACCACCGCATCCTCCTTCGTCGGCGCGGATACCGCATTCGTCCTCATCGCGATCCGAAATGGGGATTCATCACCTGTCTGATGTATCTCGCTCGCGAGAGGGACGATCAGCGCTGGGGAACGCAGTTGTTCGCGGTCGAGGGCGACAGGGAAGCTGTGGGGCCGAGGCCACACTGGATTTCGGATGCGCAGTGCCGTCTGATGCGTGAGGTTGCGTTCCGTCCGAATCGCGCGCTGATTTTCCTCAATTCCGCCGGGGCGCATGGCGCACAGATTCCGGAGGACGCCGAGCCTGCGGACCTTGAACGCTACGCCTTGCAGTTCAAGATTGGTCCTGACCGGCGGTCGATGGAAACGGTATGCGCGCTGCTGCCTGCCGAACAGCCTTTCTGGGCCGTCAAGAACGGCGACTAGAAGATTCCTCGCATCATCTCCGTCTCGCCCATCACCGGCGTCTCCGTCCCTTCGCATAAATTCGCATGGACACGTCAGATGTCGCGTGAAAGAATTCTGCAACTCCCCTACAGAGCGAGCTGTACATGGACGAGCGGAATCCTTACGCCCCTCCGATTGCCGCCGTGCGCGACGTGGTGGAAGTAGCGCCGCCGGGACGGGACCACAAATACGTCGAGAATGGCCAGTCGCGTTCAATCGGCCACGGCCTGGAATGGATTGCCACAAGCTGGCAGATCTTCCGGCGGAATCCTGGCCTCTGGATCCTGGCGCTCATCGTGGGCTACGGAACGATGCTCGCGTTGGCGTTCGTGCCCATCGTGAGTGTTCTCGTGAGAATGGCCTCCGCGATCGTGCTGGCCGGCTTTGCCGCGATGGCTGATGCGTCGCGCCGGGGCGATCTCTCGGGGCTCAACCCGCTCTTTGCGGGCTTCCGAAGACAGACCGCGCCTCTCCTGATTCTGGGAGTGGCCTCCGTAATCCTGTTGGCGGTCCCGCTCCTGGTGCTCGCGGCAATCGACGGTCCGGCGTGGGTGCAGATCGGGATCGGGTACAGAGATCCCGCGCTGTACGAAGGACGGTTGCTGCTGTTGTTCGCCTACTCGATGGTCACGAGCGTCCTGGGACTGCTGATCGCCTTTGCACCGGCATTGGTGCTGCTCGATGGACTGCAGCCGCTCGCCGCGATCAAAGCGAGTGCGGTTGGTGTGATCAAGAACCTGCTGCCGGGTATCCTCTGTGCGATTGTGTTCGCGGTGCTGTTCGTCGCCTCGATCATTCCGCTGGCGCTCGGCCTCTTCGTGACGCTGCCGATGATGATGATTGTGCTCTACGCGGCCTATCACGACATCTTTCACGAAGTGGCATCCTGAGCGCCAATCGGTAGAGCTCCTGGATTCGTTCACGAGATATTCCTGCAGTTCCTTTTCGCCCGGCATCCGCGTCGAGCCAATCGAAGCGCCGCGCCAGACGTCAACGCGCAGCATGATGATCGGCGTATCCGCTGCTGCGCTGGGTTCTGAGATTACCGTTGCGCCGATGAGGGCGGAGCGTTAGTCTGAGCCCGCATCCGATGACGAAGCGCTCCCGTCTCTCGTACCCGCGACGTGAGTTCATTCGGCGCGCCGCCGCCGTCAGCGCCGCATTGGCTGCGCCGACGGACGCTCTCGCACAGTCCTCGGCTCCCGCACCGGCCACGCCCCCTTCGGATTCATCCACCACCGCGACTGAGGCGCTCACCGGCGGACGCGCCGGCTCCGACTTCATGGTGGACACGATCAAGGCGCTCGGCTTCGAGTACATCTGCGCCAACCCGGGCTCGAGCTTCCGCGGGCTGCACGAGTCGGTGATCAACTACGGCGCCAACGAAAAGCCCGAGCTGATCACCTGCATGCACGAAGAGTCGGCAGTCGCGATGGCGCACGGCTACTTCAAGATCGAAGGCAAGCCGCTGGCGGTGATGGCGCACGGGACGGTCGGTCTGCAGCACGCGTCGATGGCGATCTACAACGCGTGGTGCGATCGCGTGCCGGTCTACGTCCTTCTCGGCAACACACTCGACGCAACGATGCGGGCGCCGGGCGTCGAGTGGGTGCACAGCGTGCAGGACGCGGCGGCGATGGTCCGCGACTACACCAAGTGGGACGACACTCCGATGTCACTCCCACATTTCGGCGAGTCGGCGGTGCGCGCCTACAAGATCGCGATGACACCTCCGTATGGGCCCGTGGTGATCGTCGCCGACAGCGAGCTTCAGGAGCGGCCGATCGAGGAGCACCACGGCGCATTGCGGGCCCCGCAACTGACGCTCGCTGCGCCGCCGCAGGGCGACTCCGGCGCCGTCGCCGAAGCCGCGAAGCTGCTCGTGGCGGCCGAGTCTCCGCTTCTCATCGCCGATCGGCTCGCCCGCACGCCCGCGGGACTCGCCCGTCTCATCGAGCTCGCCGAACTGCTGCAGGCCGCCGTCATCAGCACGCAGCCCAACACGCTGCCGCCGATCGCCGCCGGCCGCATGAACTTCCCCAACCGCCATCCACTCAACCAGACGCTGCGCGCCGTTGCCGCCATCGCCGCCGCCGACGTCATCGTCGGCCTCGAGATCGCCAACATCTACGGAGCGATGCACATCTTCCGCGACCAGCTCGAACGAACGTCGCAGCCCGCGACCAAGACTGGCGTGAAGGTGATCACCATCACCACGGGAGATCTGAGCGTCAAGGCCAATTACCAGGATTTCCAGCGCTATGCGGAAACGGACCTGACGATCGCCGCGGACGGCGAGGCGACGCTGCCGGCGCTGATCGAAGCTGTGAAGCGACTGATTACGCCCGATCGCCGCAGGGCGTTCGACGCCCGCGGCGCGAAGCTGGCCGACGCGAGCCGCGCGGTGCTCGATCGCGCGCGCACCGATGCCGGCTACGCGTGGGACGCGTCGCCCATCAGCACGGCCCGACTCGCCGCCGAGCTCTGGCAACAGATCCGGACCGAAGACTGGTCGCTCGTCAACGGCAACTTGAGCGGCTGGCCGCTACGTCTGTGGAATTTCGAGAAGCATCATCAGTACATCGGCGTCTCCGGCGGCTCGGGAATCGGCTACGGCGCGCCGGCCTCGATCGGTGCTGCGCTCGCCAACCGGAAGTACGGACGGCTGTCCGTGAACATCCAGAACGATGGTGATCTGATGTACGCGCCCGGCGTACTCTGGACCGCCGCACACAGCAAGATTCCACTCCTCACGGTGCTGCACAACAACCGCAGCTACCACGAGGAGACGATGCACCTGCAGCGAATGGGAAATCGGCGGAACCGCGGCGTCGATCGCGCGCACATCGGCAATGAAATCGACAATCCGGCGATCGATTACGCGAAGTTCGCGCAGAGCATGGGCTGGTACGCGGAAGGGCCGATCGCCGATCCGAAGGACCTCGGCCGGTCGCTCGCGCGCGCCATCGCGGCAGTCAAGCGCGGGCAGCCGGCGTTGGTCGACGTGGTGACGCAGCCGCGATGACGAAAGCCCGTGTGC
The DNA here is from genome assembly GCA_036407095.1 of Vicinamibacterales bacterium. Lineage (GTDB taxonomy): Bacteria > Acidobacteriota > Vicinamibacteria > Vicinamibacterales > UBA2999 > Gp6-AA40. Next base: position 131,245 of record DASWZV010000126.1, read on the forward strand.
TCCTAGTCGTTGCCGTGGCGGCAACCATCGGCCCCGTGATGCTGTCGGCACAGACACAACCGGAGCCAGCACCGCCTGCGGCCGCCGCGGGCAGCATCGAGAGGGGACGTCTCGGCTTCGCGAGAGTCGGGTGCGCGCAGTGCCACGGCCGCGAAGCACAGGGATCGCCGACGACCGGGCCGCGGCTCGGCCCAGGCGGTCTTCCGTATCAGGCGTTCGCGCGTTACGTGCGCGCGCCCCGCCTGCAGATGCCGCCGTACACAGAAAAGATTCTCCCCGACGCGGAGCTCGCCGACCTCTATGCCTTCGTTCAGTCGCGGCCGAAGGCCGCAACGCCCCCGCTGCAGTAGCTATTGCCGCGGCACCCTGAACGAGGCGACGAGGCGACGCGCCGCATCCGATCCAATGCGGTGGGCTAGATCATCGCCATAGGCGAGCGCGGCCTGGTTGGTAGTCGTGCCGACCACATACACGAGCTCATATCGACCAGCCATCTCCATGGTCTTTGCGCGTGCATGTTCAATCACCGCCGCGTGGGATTCAACCAGTGTCCGGTAGTTCCTTGCGACTGTCCCCGTGGAATCAAGGAGTATCCATGGTGGCTGGGAATTCGCGCCGTCGAGAAACCTCATGGCGAGACACGTCATGGATCCGGAAGGCCGCCCGCTGGCTTCGAACGGCACCAACGCAAAATCATCAGAAGTCCGACGGCTCTGCGGTCCTTTCAGGGTGATCGACACGACCAACCCACTCGCATCCATTCCGACGAGCACGAATCTGTTATCGAGCCGGACGCCGGTGAGTTGAACCGCCGGTTGAGCCGTCACCAGCGCGAGGCTGAACACATTCAGCGCGATGAGGATCGGAAGTCGTGCGGCGCAGACAATCGGAGCGGTTCTCATGGTGAGGCGGCGCAATGTACTACAACCCGCGCTCCGCCTGCACAGACGTCTCTGTTGATGACGACGTTTGCTGTGTAGACTTCCTACACAATATTGTGTAGACTCTCTACACAATGAGCCGAGCATCATCCGACTCGCGCGTCGAGCTCCTCCGCGGCACACTCGACCTGCTCATCCTCCGCACGCTGCTGTCCGGGCCGAGTCACGGCCACGCGGTGGCGAAGCACATTCAGCGCACGTCCGAAGAACTGCTGAAGGTGGAAACCGGCTCGCTCTACCCCGCGCTCTACCGCCTCGAAGCCAAAGGGTGGATTGCGGCGTCGTGGCAGACGTCCGACAAAGGCAAACGCGCCCGGTACTACCGCATCACCGCGCTCGGGCGGAAGCAGCTCGCAAGTGAGCGATCGAAATGGGATGCGTTCGCGCGGGCGATGCGGCTGCTGCTCCAGCCTGGAGAGGAGACGCGGTGAGCGCATTCTTTCGCCGGCTCGCATGGTGGCGTCGTCGCCGCGTGACAGAAGAGGAGCTGCGCGAGGAGCTCGAGTTCCACCTCGCGGAAGAGGCGCACGAGCGTGAGGATGAGGGCGTGTCCTCGGAGGAGGCGCGGCGGCGCGCTCACCTCGATCTCGGGAACGCGCAGTTGATTCGCGAGGACGTCCGCCCGCTCTGGACCTGGATAACGATCGAGCAACTCGGACAGGACGTCCGGTACGCGCTGCGTACGATGGTGCGATATCGGCTGGTGGTGGGACTCGCGATCGTGTCGCTGGCGCTCGGGATCGGTGCGAACACGGCCATCTACAGCTTCATGGACGCGTTGTTGTTCCGGCCGCTCCCCGTCCCGAAGCCGGAGTCGCTCGTCCTCGTCACGTGGCACAGTAAGCCTTTCAAGATGCTCCGCGACTCCGAATTCGTCATGCACGCGATCAACGGCAGCATCGATCGCACTGCGTCAGGTGTGACAGCCAGCATCCTGCCGTTTGCGGCGTTCGAGCGTCTCCAGCAGGCGTCCGGCTCCGTGTTCTCCGGGTTGTTCGCTTACAGGGCTGCAGGCAAGCTCAATGTCATCGTTCGTGGCAATGCGGAGGTCGCAACGGGTGAGTTAGTCACGGGCGAATTCTTTTCGGCACTGCAGGTCGTTCCTGTCGCCGGCCGGGCGTTTCTCCCGGACGACGATCGCGATGGCGCACCGCCGGTCGCGATCCTCAGCAGCAGCTACGCCGCGCGGCGCTTTGGCGGCGCTCAGGCCGCAATTGGCCAGGCAGCCTTGATCAACCAGGTGCCGTTCACCGTCATCGGTGTAGCACCGGAGCACTTCTCCGGGATCGATGCCGCTACCATTCCGGATGTCTACCTGCCGCTTCGCAGTGCCGTGTTGCTGGAGACCGAGACCCTCGACGGCCTCCTCCTCGACCAGAACTACTACTGGCTCGACGTGATGGGCCGTCTCCGGCCCGGCGTGCGCCTTGTCGACGCCCAGACCGCGCTCGGGACGCCCTTCGAGCAGTGGGCGCGGTCGACAGCGAGGACCAGGGCCGAGTTCGCAAATCTGCCGGCCTTGCAACTGAAGAACGGAGCCGTCGGTCTGGAGACATTGCGTCGCCGTTTCTCGAAGCCGGTGTACGTGCTCTTCGCGATGGTGGGTTTGATCCTGCTGATTGCTTGCGCCAACACCGCGAACCTGCTGCTCGCGCGATCGACCGCGCGGCGGCGAGAGCTGGCGGTTCGCCTGGCAGTTGGTGCGGGGCGACTCCGCATCATCAGGCAATTGTTGACAGAGAGTGTCGTCCTCGCGCTCGTCAGCGGTGCCCTCGGCGTGCTGGTCGCGTTCGTCAGCATTCAGACACTGTCGCAGTTGCTGGCCAACGGCCAGGAAGCGAACGGTCAGCAAGATGTCCTGATCGACGCGCGCCTCGACTGGCGTGTTCTCAGCGTAACGCTGGCGCTGTCGATCGCCAGTGGTCTCCTCTTCGGCCTCGCGCCCGCATTGCAGGCCAGCAAACCATCGCTCGTCCCGGCCCTCAAGGACACATTGCTTGCGCGTCCACATCGGCGGCTGCGAGTCTGGACGCGCCTTACCACGATGCAGTCGCTGATCGTCTCGCAGTTGATCATGTCGCTGTTGTTGCTGGTCGCGGCCGGGCTGTTTGCGCGAACGCTCACGAACCTCCAGTCGGTTGAACTCGGGTTCGATCCGGATCATCTGCTCTTGTTCGATGTCAACGCCGCACAGGCGGGCCGATCGAATGCAGAGACTGCCGCCTTTTACGCCGATCTCCGGCGCCGTCTCAGCGAAACGCCAGGCGTCCGCGACGCGACGCTCGCGCATGCGTCGATCATCGCGGCCAGCCGTGGGCTCCCGCTTGCGGTGGATGGAGTCTCGGCCCCGGCATCGCGGGTGCTGAACGCCGGCCCGGCGATCCTGCACACGTTGAAGATTCCCCTGCTGCGGGGACGCGACCTCGACGAACGCGACGGTCCCGGCCGAGCGACGGGCGTCGTCGTCAGCGACCTGTTCGCGCGCACGTACTTTCCGGGCCGCGATCCGATCGGACGCCGCATTCACCTGGCCGGTCCCCGGCCCGACGATTTCGAGATCGTCGGGATCGCCGCGAATGCGCATTACAGCGGTTTGAAACGCGAGGTCCCGCCCGTGGTCTACATGCCGTACGGCCAGACGCCCGCTCGGCCGCTTGGGCAGATGACGTTCGTGGTCCGTACCGACGGCGATCCACTCCAGTACAGCTCCATCGTCCGCGACGTGGTGCGCCGCGCCGACCTGCGCGTGCCGGTGATGATGATGCGTACCCAGACGCAGGAAATCGAGCAGACACTCAATCAGGAAATCATCTTCGCCCGTCTGTGCACGGCGTTCGCGGTGCTCGCACTGGTGATGGCGTGCATCGGCCTTTACGGCACGATGGCCTACGGAGTGACGAGGCGGACGCCTGAGATCGGGATTCGCATCGCATTGGGAGCGCGCCAGGGGACGGTGATGTGGATGGTGCTGCGCGAAGTCTGTGCGCTGGCAGCGGTCGGACTGGCGATCAGCGTGCCAATCGCGCTGCTAACTTCGCGTCTGGTGCAATCGTTCTTGTTCGACGTCAAGCCGAACGATCCGTACGTGATCGTCTCGGCCGTCGGTGTGCTGGTTCTCGCGGCCTTGCTGGCCGGCAGTGGACCCGCGCGTCGCGCGGCGCGCATCAGTCCGGGCTTGGCACTGCGCGCCGACTGAGGTTCTTCACGCGGTGAGGCCGATATCATGCGGCCTGCTCCGCTAGCCGTCTTGACCGGCTGGATTGGTGACAAATGAGTCAAGTTTTCCCCGGTCAGGACGGCTCGCCCGCACGGAGTGCGGGCAAGAGATACTGCTGCTCTAGCGAGGCACAGCCACGCTAGAGCCTGTCCTGCCGCGCGAACCGTCCCTGGTAGGTAGCGTTGCCCTCGCAACGCTGGAGCACGATCTGCAGGAGCCGCACGCCTGCGTGGATGAGCAGCGTCCGCCCGGACACGTTCGACATCTCGAGCACCTGGCGAGACGCCACACCCGGCTGCACGAAGCCCGAGGTGACATGGATCATGAGGCCGAGGCGCGCGAACCGGCTGCGGCCCTCGAGCCATCCGCCGATGTCACCCGGAAGCGTGATGCGCTCGCGAGTGATGCCGTGGATGGTCTCGCCTGGCGCCAGCGGATACGGTGTCTCGAGCGAACGCACGTCGGTGATCGTCCGGTAGTCGACGTCGTCGGTCACCGGTACCGGGTCGCGTCCGACATGCATCACGCGGATCTCATCGCCGAGATGCAGGTCGATCGACGCCGGTCCCACCTGGTCGGCGAAGAACGGGTCGATCAGCACTCTGCCGGACTCGATCTCGCGCCGGATCACGTCGCCCGTGAGGATCATCGTCTCACTCCATCGGCACCGAAAAGGCGCGCGTCGAAGTCGTTCGAGCTCAGTGCGATGGTGTGTCGACCGTGCTCCGCAACGCCTCTGCACGCTGAACGTCGGCTCCCGTGAAGCCGATTGCGGCGTGCAGATGTTCGAGCGCACTTGCGATGGTCGCTCGCGCCGCGATTGTATCGCCCCTGCCCCGTTCGGCCTCGGCCAGCTCGAGCAGGGCTTGCCCCATGAAGCTCGAATGCGTCAACCCGCCGAGGCGGCTCGCAGCCTCGTGCACGCTTTCGTCAGCCGCGGTCGCGGCCTCGTTGAAGCGGCCGTTCGCGTTCAGGCTGCGCGCGTGAAAGATCTCCGCCTGCACCAGCCCGGCGCGAGTGTTCGTCGCGGTGGTGAACATCCGCACCGCATGGTCGGAGAGATCGGCCGCCTGTCGAGCGTCCCCGTCGGCCAGCGCCACGCGTGCCGCGGAGATCTCGACCACGGCCTTCGAGTATTCAGTCGGTGACTGATCCGCTCGGAGCACGGCATGCGCCTCGCTCAGCAGCCGCTCGGCACGCGCCCGCTCACCTCCATCGCACGCCGAGCGTATCGCGGCTTGCAGCACAAGGACCAGACGACGCGGCGAGTTGACCACGCGCGCTTTGGCGAGCGATTCATCGAGGATGCGATCGGCTGACGCATAGTCGCCGGTCGCGGCGAGCGCGGCCCCATAGGTGTGCAACATGCCTAAGTTGGGCCCGTTCTCAGTATCGGCGGCGCGCGCAATCTCCACTGCACGCGCGGCCGGCTTCGCGCCGTCGGCGTTCTGACCGGCATCACTGAGCATGACCGCCCAGTTGTTCAGCACCACCGCCGCCGTGCGCGTGTTCCCGAGCCCGTCGGATTCCAGCGCGCCCATCGCACGGGCGAAGGCTCGACTCGCTGCCTCCCAGCGTGAGGCCACCGAATAGGCGCCGGCCAACGCGGCCAGCGGCTCGAACAACCGCCCCGGCGCGCCGCCGCGATGCTCTTCAAGCGACACCGCCCGCTCTGCCGCGGGAATCGCCCGCGCACCATCGCGGTTCTGAGCCGCAATTTCGGCCTCGAACACGCGACAGCGCGACTCGGTCTCCGCGTAGTCGGCCGTCGTCGACAGCACCGGCAGCACGCCGTCGATCAGCGCCAATGCTCGCGCGGATTCACCGCGATCGGCGAATTGCGATGCCCATCGGCACGTGGCCATCGATTGGAGCGACACGTCGGCAATCGATCGCGAGTCGTTGTAGGCCTGCGCCAGCACGCGATTGCGCGCGTCGAGCTGAAGGTTGTCCTGGTAGCGATCTGCGAGCGCGAGCAGCATGTGCACGCGCAGCGGCGCGTCGGCCGCGAATCGTTTCGGAATCAGCGCTTCGCCGCGCGCCAGCAGCTCGGCATTCGAGATCGGTTTGCCGTTCGGTGTCGCTTGAGAGAGCAGAAAGTCTATGAAGTCGTTCTTCGCTTCGGCGAGCCGCAAGTCGGCGAGCGCGCGATCGCGCTGTCGGGCGGACTCGCGCGCCTCGACCAGCGCGATCGCGGTACCCGCAATGAGTGCGACGACGACGCTCGCAGCGGCAGCCAGTCCCAGCCGATGCCGTCGCGCGAACGTCCGGACGCGATACGGCAGCGAGTCGGCCCTGACGCTGACTGGCTCGTTGCGAAGATGCCGCCGGAGATCGTCGGCGAGCGCCGTGACCGTTGCGTATCGTTCCGACGGCGATTTCTTGAGTGCTCGTGCGACGATGACATTCAGATCGCCGCGGCAGGCTCGTTGCAGTCGATCGAGTGTCGTGCTGCGTGCACGCGCAATCCCGGCCCCTGAGGACTGATCGGCCACCAGGCGCACCGCCTCGCTGAGGCGCAGCGGCTCTCGTTCGGCAAGCGCGCGCAGTTGCGCCACCGGGTCACTCTCGTCGCGTATCGTCGGGTGACGTCCGCCGAGCAGCTCGTACAACAGCACGCCGAGCGCATACACGTCGGTGGCGGTACTCACGGGTGCATTGCCGACCTGTTCGGGGGCTGCATAACGGAGCGTCAGCGGCGGCGCTGTGGGAGACGTGAGATCCTGGCCCAGGCTTTCATCGCGGAGCAGCTTCGCGATTCCGAAGTCGAGCAGCTTCACCTGCCCCTCGTCCGTGACCAGGATGTTGGATGGCTTCAGATCGCGGTGCACGACGAGGTTGGTATGCGCGTGCGCAACCGCGTCGGCGACCTGCTTGAACAACGCGAGCCGTCCGCGCACGTCGAGGCGGTGAGCATCCGCGTATTCGTCGATGCGAGTCCCCTTCACATACTCGAGAACCAGGAACGGCTGCCCGGCGGCCGTGATGCCCGCATCGAACAGTTGCGCGATGTGCGGGTGAGCGAGTCGTGCCAGCACGCTGCCCTCCCGGGCAAACCGCTCCCGGGCAGTGGCGTCGAGTACGGAGAGGTTGACCAGCTTGACGGCTACCGACGCCTCGAAGCGGCCATCACTTCGTCGCGCGAGCCACACCGTCCCCATGCCGCCCATTCCGAGCGCACGTTCGAGTGTGTACGCGCCGACGCGGTGGCCGCGCAGGGAACACGGGATTTCGTCGACCACGGGCGAGGTCTCGAGAAAGTCCGACGCCAGCACGCGCTCGTGTTCGTGCAGCAAGTCGCGAAGAGCTCGGGTGACGAAAGGATCACCCGCGGGGAGCGATCGCAGGAACGTCGCCCGCGCGTCCGGATCGAGATCGAGCGCGCGATCGAGCAGCGGGCTCAACGATTCCCATAGCTGTCGGTCCATTTGAGCCCTCAAGACTCCGGCGCGTCACCCGAACCTCGATCGCCGAGCGCTGAGTGGAGGATCAGTCGCGCCTTGGCCCAGTCGCGCTGCACGGTCCGCTCCGAGACACCGCGCACACCTGCGATCTCGGCGAACGAAAACCCGCAGAAGAATTTCAGCTCCACCAGTGATGCCAGCCCGGGATCCAGCGCCGCCAAATCGTCGAGCGCCTGCCCCAGCTTCTCGAGATCCACGGACTCGCCCGCTGGAGCGATCGACTCGTCCAGAGGAACGAACATCAACTCGCCTCCGCGCTTCACCGCCTGCCGGTGGCGAACGAAGTCGGTGACCAGACCGCGCATGGCGCGCGATGCGTACGACAGGAAATGGCCGTGGCTCGGAAAGGTGAGTTGGGTTCGACGCGAGATGTCGAGATACGCCTCGTGCAGCAGCGTCGTCGCGCTCAGCGCGACGTTCCCGCCATACCGGTGGAGATGGGCATCCGCAAGACGGTGCAGCTCGGTGTACAGCGCGGCGAACAGCGCATCGCGCGCCGCCTTGTCGCCGCGCTCGGCATCATCGAACAGACGCGTGATGCGATCGCCCGACGTGTCGGACATGCGGCGCCCATTTTAGTGGACCGTATCAACTGGAGGAAGATGTATGAGCCGTAGAAGAAGACCCAGACGCCGTCGCGATCGTTTATGGGGGCGCTCATTTTCCCAGTGCCTCTATGCCGATTGCTGTACTCGGCACCGCACCGACATGCTCTGTCTGATTTGCGATCAACACTGCGACGTTGCCAATTTTGTGACCGGTATCGGCGTAGCGGTGCGCGTCGGCGATCTCGTCGAGCGTATATCGGCGCCCGATCACAGTGCGCAGTTTGCCGGCGTCGATCAACTCCTGTAGGAAAACCAGATCGGCCGGCTTCGGATCGGCTGGGCCGGTCACGAATCGTGCCCGTCTGCAGAGGTGTACGAGCCCGCCAATCACCAGCGCGCGCGCAATCCGCGCGAATCCCCCTGAAAAGCCGACCAGCAGATAGCGCCCACCGGGCTTCAGCGCGCGCAAGCTGCGCGGAAATCCGGCCCTGCCGAGCACGTCCACGATCACGTCGTGGACCGGTCCACCATCGGTGAAGTCCTGCGCGGTGTAATCGATGACCTCGTCCGCCCCGAGCGATCGCACGAGGTGGACGTTGACGCCGCTGCACACGGCGGTCACGTGCGCGCCGAAGTGCTTCGCCAGCTGCACGGCGAACACGCCGAGGCTGCCAGACGCTCCATGGACGAGAACCCGTTCGCCAGGCTTCACGTTCGCTCTGCGCAGGAAGTAGAGCGAGCACGCCGCGCCCACGAACACGGTGCCGGCTTCCTCGAATGTCATGGCTGCGGGCTTGCGCGCGAGGAATCCATCCTCCGCCACGCACGCGAACTCCGCATGGGCGGCGAACTTGTCGCCGCGCGCGCCATACACCGCATCGCCTGGTGCGAACCGCGTCACGCCCGGTCCAACCGCTTCAACGGTGCCGGCGAGATCGACGCCCAGAATCGGGTGCCTGGGTCGAAACCCGCTCAGTAACCGAATGACCAGTGGGCCGCGTCGGAGGATCCGGTCGCCAAAGCACACGCTCGACGCGCGGACGCGGACGAGCACCTCGTTGTCGGCGGGCGCCGGTGTTGGTACGTCCCGGACCTCCACCACCTCCGGAAGTCCATAGCGCGTCGTGACGGCGGCCCTCATGGCTGGATCGGATACGGCGAGCGTCGCGGGAAGTTCCACCGCACACCGGATCGAAGGTCTGCGCGCGCGAGCGCACTGATTTCGCCCCCGAGTATTCCGACTACAATCCGCACGGCCCCGGTGATTGGGGCCGCCTCAAGGCGGCCCCTACGTACTCGAGATGTTGGAGGCGCTGTGCGGAGATTGATCTTGTTCGGTTTCTTCCTGATGCACGTAGTCGCGGTCCCCATCGCCGTGCTCGCGCAGACCGCGCAGGCACCCGCACCAGCAGCAGCCGGCCAACCTGCAATCACTCCGCTCGCACCCGACGCGATGTTCACCGTCGCGGTCGCAATGGCGGTGCTCGAAGCAGCGCCAATCCACATCGCTGATCAGAGTCCTGCCGGCGCCGGCTTCCGCGTGATCGACGGCGGCGTGCGGACCGTCGCGCTCAAGGGTGCGCATGCCGGCGGCAACGCCACCACGCAGATGCTGCGCGTCCTCGGCGACAACCCGAATGTGCGGCTCCTCTTCACCCTCGTCGACGGCAACTACCGGATAGTCGCCAAGCGATCGGCCGGCATCAATCGCCTCGCGGATCTCAAGGGCAAGCGGATCGTCGTGCCGCGCAACACCTCGGCGAACTACTACCTGGTGGCGATGCTGCGCACAGTGGGACTGCAGGAATCGGACGTAACGCTGGTATCGGCGCCGGCCACCGCTATGGCGGCGGCAATGGTCAAGGGCGAGGCAGACGCGATCTCGATGTGGGAGCCGGAGTCGGAGAACGCGGTCCGCGCCATCGGCAAGGACGCGATCATCTTTCAGGACAACAAGGTGTATCGCGAGCTGTACAGTGTGTATTCGACCACCGACGTCATCAAGGATCCGCGGCGACACAAGGAGCTCGTCGAGTTCGTGCGCGCGACGCTCGCGGCGGCGGCGGATCTCCAGAAAGACCCGAAGCGTTACTTCCCTCTCATCAGCGAGAAGACCAAACACCCGCAGGACCAGATCGCGCGCAGCTGGGAGCACCATGGCTTCCCGCTCGGCGTGGCGCCGGATCTACTCAACCTGATTACCGAAGAAGAGAAATGGGTGGCCGCGCAGCAGAACCGCGCGCCGCGAAGCCGAACCGAGCTCGCGGGCTTTATCGACACCACGATCCTCGAGGAAGCACGAAAGTAGAGGCGGGTCTTTAGACCCGCCAGCAAAGGCGTCATGCTAGGGGTAAATTCGACCGAGGACGTTGTTTCTCGGAACGAGACCCCAGCGACGGCTGTCGCTCGCGTAGTTCCGTCGATCCCCCATCACGAAATACGAGCCTGGCGGGACGACGATGGGGCTGACGTATTCGTGGCTACGATATTCCGCAGGAACGAAATCCTCACGCACTGGACGGTCGTTTACAAACACTCGGCCGTCCTCGACTCGCAACCGATCGCCTTCGATGGCGATGATCCGCAGCACAAATGTGCGCTTTGGATCCTTCGGGTAGCTCAGCATGACGACGTCACCGCGTTGTGGTGCAGCCTGCCGGTAGGCGAGCTTGTTGACCCAGACATGCTGTCCGGGGACCAGCGTTGGCTCCATCGCGCGGGCCTCCACTCTTGCACGTTGGACGACATATGCAACGAGCAACGTATTGACGACGAGCGAGACAATTGTCAGCGGCACGGCCAGCGCCACACCGCGCGCGAATTCGCGTGACAATCCGCGACCGCTTGCAACGACCGGCCAGCGCCTGCGCATGACGAGCCACACGCCGATCCCGACGATCGTCGTAAACCAGACGAATGTGCCCCACGCGTACCATGCCCGGCCGCGGCGCGCGGCATCATAGGCGACCCACCATGAGAGCGTCGCTCCGATCCCAATTGCTATGACCAGGTTCAGCAGGTCCGCAAGAGATCGAGTCGCGAGAAACGACAGAATCGGAAACACGGGAGGCTACGGGAGTAGCACATGCGGCACTCGTCCCGACACCGGATTGCGATAGTGGAATGCGACGGTGTCGACCTTGGGGAACGGTGCTGCGATCGATCCGCGCAGCGGCCGATCGGGTGGAAACTCCTTCGCCATCGCGACCTGAGGCGCAGCCGGAGGCGTCTTCACGCGCACCCACCCGCCACGTGATGGCGCGGTCCAGATGTAGTCGAGATCCATGCCTGACAACTTCCAGGTGCCGCCCTCGTCGACCGCGCTGTTCTCGTAGATCCCCGAGATCCAGGATCCCTCGCCTCCACTCGGACCACCCAACTGAAACAGCCGGCCACGAATCTTCGCGCTCTTTGCATCCGCCGATACGTGGATGACCGGCTGCACGACCTGATGGATCGTGAGGAAGTCGGGCGACTTGGGATTCGGGTATCGCCGCTTCAGCGACTCTCGAATCCGCTCGCGGCCGACGTAGGTGCCGACATACGAGAGCTCCTTCCAGCCGTCGCGCGAGAAGAGGTCCGCGGTCTCGTCCCACTTGAACTCGTCGATGTAGAAGCCGTAAGCGGTCGCGAGATTCTCGGTTGCGTGGTACGCCTTGCTGCGCCGAACGGATAGTTCCGTCGCCGTGAGGAGCGATTCGAGCGCACCCACGCTCGATATCGTAGGGGCCGCCTTTAGACGGCCCTCTGGCCGTCGAACCACCACCTTTGTTCCTTCGGGGTATTGCGGAGGACGGCCGGTCACGGGGTGATCGAAATGCAGCGGCGCAATGTGAAAGCGCGGATAGATCTCGTACGTTTCACTCGGAGGACGATCGGGCGGGAACTCGCGGCTCGGACCTGGCGCAGGCTGCGCGTCCTTCGCCCATCCCTGCTCGGCATCGACGATGAAACGAGGGTAGACGTGCAGGGCCTTGAACTTCCAAGCGCCGTTCTGCTTCACGAACTCGTTCTCGTAGATCGACTGGGTCCATAGCGCACGACCACCAGTCGTTCCTGACATTCCCAAATCAGTGCCGCGTGCTCGGGCAGTTCGGCCGTCGGGCATTATCGACACGATGGTTTGCAGCTGGATGTGATCGTTGACCTCTCCTTCGGCGAGACCGGCAGGGCCCAACCCGCGGCGAATGCTCGTCGGCCCGACATAGACACCCTGCAGGCCGATCTCCATCGTGCCGTCGGCTGCGAACAGATCCGCCACGTCGTCCCACATCTTGCGATCGACGTAGTAGCCGTATGCGTGCTGAAGATTCGTGACCTCGATCTCGTCGCTCAGTCGTTGCGCGCGCGCGGCGAGATCGGCCATGCGCTTTGACAGCGTCGCGAGCGTCGCTGGCTGGCTGGGCCGCCTGCCTTCGACTTCGCTCAGGCCAGGAAAGGCGGCCCCTACGTCGACATCCATGATGGGTTTGCCGACGCGCGACGCGTCGTAGTGAAAGGGCGTCGCGTCCTTCGTCGCGGTCCATCCGGGAGCCTCATATCGACCTGAGTACTGTGGGAGATAACGGACCTCCTTCATCTTCCACACACCACGCTCGAGCACGTACTCGTTCTCGTAGATACCGCCAGCCCAGGACGCCGTCGCTCCGTATCCACCCAGCATCGCCATGATGTGCCAGCGCCCCTTTCCCGACTGGCCATCGGGAGCAAGCGTGATCACCGGCTGCATGCTGATGTGCGGATAGATGCGTCCGTCCTTGAGACCGACCTGCCCCCCACCGACGTCCTTCAGGAAAAGCGAGCGAACGCCCTCGCGATCGAGATCGCCCTGCGCGTAGTGACCGATGCCGCTGTCGGCAAAGAGGTCCGCGAAGTCATGCCATAACCCGAGCTCCGCGTAGTGGCCGTAGGCGTGCTGGAGTCGCTTGATCGCGGAGATCGCTTCGACGCGCTGGATGAGCACCTCGAGTCGATCGAGGCGCGTCTGCAACACCGACAGGTCCGCGGCACCTTGCAGGCGAGTCTCAAACCCTGCCTCCACGATGCATGCGGCCGCGATGGTCAGCGTCAGCAACGCACGACGCGCGATCACGCGAGCCTCATTTGAATCCACCCAGATCATCAGCCGCTTTGGGCCGCTGCATCCCTTTCTCGAAGTACTCCTCCCAGATGCGTGCCCACGGGCGGTCATACAGGTCCCGCACTTTGTAATCGATCGTCGTCCCGGGCGGGACCTGCGTGCCACGTCCATCCTTGCCGACGAAGATCGTCTGGTTGCAGTGCTCGAGGTGGAACGGCGGCGCGTCCTTGAGATCGCTGCGCCGCGAGAAGAAGCGGATGTCGCGCACCGGCTGCACGAACGCCTCGGGATCGTAGAAGACGGTCTCGTGCTCGAGACCCGCGAAGCGGCCATCGGTGAATTTGCGCGGCGTCCAGATCTCGATCAACTGCATCTTGCTGCTGTATTCCCAGCTGCCGTGCGTGAACCAGCCCTGCACGTTCGAGGTCCACGTGATCAGCGTGTCGCCGTCCCAGAAGCCGATCGTCTCGCCGAGCCAGCTGCGAACATCTGAGCCCAGATTGGGAACAGTGCCCTTGAGACTGAACTCGCGACCGACCTGCACGTGACGCAGCGCGTTGTCGGTGCCGCCGAGGAATTGCACGCGCCCGGGCACGACCATCACATCGAGCTGGCTCGGACCGCCGGGCCCGGACCACCAGCGCAGGAGTCCCTCGGGACGGCAGTACATGAGCGAGTTCTGCGCCGCGTTGCTGTTGACCTTGTGATACACCGCCTGCACGAACCGCTGCTGATACTCCGGCGTGAGCAGCGAGAGGATCGTCGGCATCTGGTTCGCCCAACCGACAACCCATTGCGGCGGCTCTGAGAATTCCTGCGGCAGCGGCTGGCCCGGCCCATCTCCCCGGCGTCCGCGCCCGAACACGAGATTCAGGTTTCTGGTGTAGCGACCGTTCCAATCAGGCAGCGTGTCCTTCGTGTGAACGGTCGGAGCTCCACGCGCTTTGGTCTCGGCGAGCAGCGCCTCGTAGTGCTCTTGCGCGGTCTTGAACGGATACGGACTGACGATCGCTTCGCGCGGATAGTCGCGTTCGCAATGGCCCCACGCCGCCGTCGCCCCATCGTTGTTCTCGATCGCGCCGGGGCCGCTGGCGTAATCGCCCCAGATCGAGTCGAGGGCGATCGGACTGTTGCAGCGGTAGTACCGCTTGTCCATCCAGAGCGCGCGGTCGACGTAGAAGTCCTTCGACGTGAAGATGTCGAGCGGCAGCGGCTGGACGCCGGCAGGCGCCTTCCCTCCAGTGGCCGTCGCGCTGGTCTGGTAATACCAGGGCGTCACGGCGCCCACGAATTCGTCTGCCGGATAGCCGTGGAACTTCCCAAGCGGAACCGGGATCGGCCAGCCACGACCTACACTCCTCTTCGTGGTCGCCGGTGCAGCGCCTTGCGCCTGGCCGGACACTTTCGTGAACGACCACATCAGCGCGCTCATGCAGAGTAGGAAACCCACCATTGCGAGGCGGTGCCGACTAGCGACCACAGCGCTCATCGAATCTCCTTGGGGTCAGGCCTGGGCCAGGCCTGGCCCAGGCCCGGGACAGTCCCCGGTCTGGCTCCGGTCTGGCCCCGCACTGGCCCCGTTACGGCTTCCACGCGATGGTCGCTTTGGCGAGGTGGCCCTCGCCGTGTGACGTGGCACCCTCGACCGAGTCGCAGTGCTTGCCTGGGGACGGCGGCTTCTTGGGCGGACACTTGACGACTGCCTCCATCCGCGCGCCACCGCGCTGCCCGCTTCGCAGCGGCGAGAGACCGACGCTGAACACGGTGCCGCGCGGAAAGCTTTCGGCGGTGATCCCTTCGCGCGCTTCCTGAGCGGAACCGGCCATCTCGACCATCCAGCTCGCAGGCATGCCGCTCGCGTCGCGCACGAGCGCATCACGCTGCTCGTTGAGCGGCACGAACACGATCTGCATGTGCGCGCCGTCGGGGATGATGCGTTCGACCACTCCGGTGAAGACGTAGGTGATCGTCCGGTCGTACATCGCGAAGGAATGATGGGCGATGAGCGTCGATGAAGCGAGCAGCGCGATCGCGGCGAACGTGAGCCCACGAAGTGTCCGGTGCGGTGTTTTCATTAGCGCTCGATTGTAGGGCCGCGAGCCGCAGCGGTGGCCCCCCTAATTTAGGGGGCTGCGAAGATCGAGACACGGAGAGTTTGGCCACGAAGATCACAAAGATCACGAAGGCGAATCACGGAGATGGCCTGAATCCTCCGTATAATCTGGCCGATAGGCACATGTGCCCGATGCGATTTCGCTCATGCCTCGTCGCAGTGTCTCTATTCGTCCTCGGCTGGCCACAACCAGCGCATGCGCGCCTCTGTGCCCGGTATTCAGCGGATTACGCGCTCGCGCAGGCAGCTCTCGTGGTGAAGGGCGTGGTGGAATCGATAGACACTCCCCCGGGAATCGACCAGGATTCAACGATCACAATTCCCATCGACCGTGCGCTCAAAGGGCGTGTCAGCACTTCGAGCGTCACCGCGACGTTCTTCCCGTGCGGTCAAGAGCATCAGTACGCGCTCACCAAGGATCGGCCGGTGATCGCATTCCTGGATGGGACGGGGAAGCTCATCGAAGTTCTCCCGGCGTCGAGTCATCTCGCCCGGCCGGATGCGAGTCCGGCAGCCGCGCTGCGGCAGGAGCTGTTGACGGCCATCGACGACAGCGATCGAAGGCTGGCGCTGTTCGCGCTCGGTGCACTGGCGGAACTCGATGGCCGGAACGCTGTCCCGACTCTGAAGCGATACCGCAACGCGACGGACTATGGCGTGCGCTTTAGAGCGTTGACGTGGCTGGCCCGCTACGGCGGTGCAGACGCGTTCGAACAGGTCACGCGACTGGTGTCCGAGCCGTCATTCGCTCCCGGTCATCCCGATTACTGGACCGACGCAGACGAACCAGTCTCGACGGCGCACCGCGATCTTCAGCACACCCTGTCGCGCCTGAGTTCAGACGCTTACAATGGCGTGCCGCCGCGTCAAAGAATCCGTTTCCTGGACGCGCTGATCGCCCTGGCTCAAATCGAGACGCGGTTGTTCCGTAACGACGCGATTTACGCACTGCGTCAGATGAACGATCCCGCAGCGTACCCGGTCCTGCTCGAAGCACTCGATGATCGAGACAGAGACGTCCGACTCAATGCGGTGTATGCCCTGTGCCAGGCCATGGATAGTGGCGATGCTCCCTGGCCGACCTTCAATGAGTTTGCGGGCGACGAGCAGAAATATATCGCGCCCATCCGCGCGTGGGCGCACGCGCAACTTCGTTGAGAGGTTGCCGGATTCTTTGAGGAGATACTCGTGCGTCTTCCCAAACTATAACGTAGTACGTTATAGTCTCCGTCGATACAGATGCCGGCACGACGAGAACAGTCTGACGAGGTAGACAGCCTCCTTCCCCTGCCCACGGCGGTTTTCCACATCCTGGTCGCGCTCGCCGATCGCGATCGACACGGTTACTCGATCATGCAGGACGTGGCCGCGCGCACCGACGGCAAGGTCCGGTTGAGCGCTGGCACGTTGTACAGCGCGGTTCGCCGCATGCTCGAACAGGGACTGATCGAGGAACTGCGCGACAGTCCCGATCCTGAAAGTGCCGACGAACGGCGACGGTACTACAGGTTGACGCGTCTCGGCCGCAACGCGGCCGTCGCCGAGGCGCGACGCCTGCAGGACATGTTGAGCCAGGCGCGTGCCACTGGGCTCATTCCGCGCAAGCTGTAAGAGCACGAGATGCGCGCCGCCAACGTCTACCGGGCGTTGCTCTGGTGCTATCCGGCATCGTTCCGCAACGAGTACGGCGGCGAGATGGTGGGTGCGTTCACCGCGCAGCTGCGCGATGCACGCCGCAGTCACGGCCGGCTTGCCGCCTCGTGGATCTGGATCGCAACCGTTTTCGATCTCTTCCCCACCGCACTCAGGGAGCATCGTCACGTGATTCACCAAGATCTTCGTCACGCCGTTCGCGTCTTCGCGTCAAGTCCGGGATTCACGCTGGTTGCCGTGCTGTCGCTCGCGCTCGGGATCGGCGCCAACGCCGCGATCTTCAGCCTGCTGAACAGCGTACTCATGAGCACGCTGCCAGTGCGCGACGCATACCAGCTCGTCATGCTGACCGATCCGCCCTCCCACGGCGTGCAGGTCGGTTCGCAACGCGGCGATCGCTCGCTGCTCTCGTACGAGGAGTTCCGGCAGCTGCAGGATGGCAACCACAGCTTCGCGTCGCTGATGGCGTCGAGCAGTTCGCTGCAGCGCGTGGATGTACGCGTGGCCGGTGGCAATTCCGAGGAGGTCGCGATCCGCCTCGTGTCCGCGTCGTACTTCTCGACACTCGGCGTCTCGCCAATCCTCGGCAGTGGCTTCGATTCCACTCGCGAACCCGCGCCAGGCGCGGCGCCACTGGCGGTGATCGGTTACGACTACTGGCAGCGCCGGTTCGGCGGGCGCAGCGACGCGATCGGCCGGACGATCACACTTCCCAACGGGATCGTCTCGGTGATCGGGGTCGCGCCCGCGTCGTTCTTCGGTGAAACAGTCGGTGAGCGGCCGGACGTCTGGATCCCGCTCGCGATGCAGTCAGCGGTTCTGCCCGGGCGCGATTGGTTGCGTGATGCGCCAGGCAGCGCCGAGAAGACGATGTGGCTACACGCGTTCGGCCGTCTGCGGCCTGGCGTGACGCTGGAGAGCGCGCACGCGGACGCGAACGCGATCTTCCAACAGGGGCTCTCGGCCTATTACTCATCGATCGCCGACCCGGTCGCTCGAAAGCAGTTCGGGAATCAACGGCTGAAGCTGAGTGCCGCTGCCACCGGCGCCTCGTCGGTGCGCGAGACGTTTTCGGAGCCGCTGACTGTACTGCTCGTCGCGGCGGGTCTCGTGCTGCTGATTGCGTGCTCGAATCTGGGCAACCTGCTGCTGGCACGCACCACGGCTCGCACGCGCGAGATGTCGGTGCGCCTCGCGCTTGGCGCAAGCCGCGGCCGGCTGATTCGACAGCTGCTGACCGAGAGCCTCCTTCTCGCGGCGGCGGGCGGGGTCGCGGGACTCGTGGCCGCACTGCTGCTTCGTCAGGGTGTGCTCGCGCTCGTTGGTGATCCAACGATTGTGCTCCCTGCCGCGATGAGCCTCCGAGCGCTCGCGTTCGTCTTCGGGATCACACTCGCAGCAGGTCTCGTGCTCGGACTGCTTCCCGCAGTGCGGATCACGGGCGCGAAGCCCGTGACCGGACTTCGAGAGCCGGGGCGCGGCATTGCGGGATCCGTGGCGTGGCAGCGCATCGCCAAGGCGGTGGTGATCGGACAACTGGCCCTGTCGCTGCCGCTGCTCGTCGGCGCCGGTCTCCTCGTTCGAACGCTGGTGAACCTGCAGCAGGTCGACGTGGGGTATTCGAAAGACCGCCTGATCACCGCGCGCATCTCAGCCACACCGGCCGGCTACGGGAAGGCTCGCCAGACCCTGGCCTTCGATCAACTGCTCGGTCGGATACGTGCGCTGCCCGGTGTCCGCGCGGCGACGTACTCCGACAATGGACTCTTCAGCGGTTCCGATAACGGCGATCAGATCATCGTCGAAGGCTACACGCCAACTGGTCGTCAAGGAGATCGCGGCTCACTCTACGATGCCGTGGCACCGGGATACTTCGCGACGCTGGGCATTCCGGTACTGCTCGGCCGTGAGATCGCCGAAGCCGACCACGCGGGGGCACGATCGGTGATCGTCATCAACGAGACGTTCGCCAAGCGCTTCTTCAAAGATCGGAACCCGATCGGCATGCACGTCACGACGACGTACGCCGATCAGCGCCACACCTACGAAGTGGTGGGCGTGGTTCGCGATTCGCGTCAGAGGGGGCAGCTACGCGGCGAGATCGAGCATCGCTTCTACACGCCGATCACCAACCCGGCCGCGGACAACGGCACCGCAACGTTCATCGTACGGTCATCGGGCGACGGGCATGCGATGATCGAGACGCTTCGACGCACGCTGCGAGAGGCCGAACCGAACATGCGGATCGTTCGAGTGACGACGGTCGCCGATGCCATCGCCTTGCGAATCGTGCAGGATCGTCTGCTCGCGCAGTTGTCGATCGTGTTTGGCGTCGTCGCCGTACTGCTGGCCGCGATCGGGCTCTACGGCGTGCTGTCGCACGGTGTGACACGCCGTACTGGAGAGATCGGGCTCCGGAAGGCGCTCGGCGCACCGCAGCGAACGTTGATCGCCATGATCCTGCGTGAAACCGGACTCCTGCTGCTCGTGGGAATGATCGCCGGCGCGGCCATATCGGTGGCGGCGGTTCGCCTGATCACCAGCCGGCTGTACGGCCTCTCGCCAAGCGATCCCGCGACGATGACGAGCGCCGTGGCAGGACTGATCGTCGTCGCGGCGTTAGCGACGTGGCTGCCGGCGTATCGCGCGTCCCGCGTCGATCCGCTGGTCGCGCTGCGTCAGGAATGACCGGA
The DNA here is from genome assembly GCA_036407095.1 of Vicinamibacterales bacterium. Classification (GTDB taxonomy): domain Bacteria; phylum Acidobacteriota; class Vicinamibacteria; order Vicinamibacterales; family UBA2999; genus Gp6-AA40. Next base: position 150,954 of record DASWZV010000126.1, read on the forward strand.
CGTGAGGCGCGGCTCGTTGATCGCTGAAACGGTCCACATCGAGGGGAGATCGATTGCGCCGCTCAGAAGAAACCGCGGCGCATCGCCGATGTTCGGCGTCGCGACGTGCAGCACGAGCGGGTGAAGCAGAATCACGTCGCCAGCGGTACCTGTGTTCTCGACGACGTGCAGCGGGATGCCGTCGTGCTCTTCGACGCTATCCATGAAACGGGCCACGCGTTCGCCGGCATCGCCTTCGGTCTGAAGCTCACGAAGATACGGGTGACGTAGAAGGAGCCTTCGATAATCGGCACCGCGTGCGCCGCGTGGTGGCGGATGGTCTTTGAAGTACCTGTGCACCAGGCAATGCGAGCCCGACACGATCAGCGTGCCCCCGGCGCGAGGCGCGACATCGCCGAACAACGCGTGCGTCCTGACACCCGCGGGCGGGGACAGCGCGCTCAGATAGTTTGCGTCGATGTGCCAGCCGCCTGAAGGCACATCCCATCGCCGTTGAGAGGGAAAGGCGAGGAAACACGCACCCCAGTTCTTCGAGCATTGGTACGGCTGCGCCTCGAGCACCGCATCGATCGCCTGAAGCAGTCGCGCGCTACCGACCGCACGAAACGCGGGGTCGTTTTTCACGTGTTGCAAATGCTCCGGCCGCTCCGTGGTCCATGTCGACGGCTCGCTCTGCCTGATCCCGAGATTTGCGAGCGCGCTCCACACCGCTGTGCGCATCGCCGCCGCTTCATCAGCGCTGAACGCCGCGCGCACACGCATCCAGCCATGGATGCGAAAGTGCTCGATCGTTTGGTCGTTGTCGTGAATCACGCGTTGGCGCTGCCGTCGATCACTTCATATGTTGCAGAGAGCGCTCGTTCTCCAGGCAGATCTCGTCGATCAGTTCGGCCTCGACGATCAGACGTTCCTTGATCGTGACGGTCCACGGCTTCGTGTAAGCCTTGGGATCGTCGACCGTCAGCGTGATGTCCAGATGCCCGAAGTCCGGACGACGAATCTCCTCGCGCACCTTCGCCGACTCGCCGACCACACTCCCCTGCCAATCGATCCAGCTGTCATCGCGCAGGCCGATCGTGTCGACGACGAGCGTATCGCCCGACCATTTCGCTGACGAATATCCCATCCACGAGGGCGTCGGATCCTCGGGAAGCGCCCGACCGTCAATGAAAACCTGCCGATAGCCGGCATTCCACTCATTGAGAACGATCAACAGGCCCGGCATCTGCGCGAACTTCAACAGGTGCGGCATGCCGTAGGCGCGAATGAAGTTGTCAGGCAGGCACTTCACGTGCGGATCGTCTTTCGCATTCTTGGACCAGCGCTCTTTGACCAGCGCCGCGAGCCAGGGTTGATACGGGAGTCCTCCCTGAAGCTCTACACCGATGTTGACCATCCGGCGCGACGTCGTCGCGTCACGCGGATTCGGCGGCACGTCCGGCCGGCGTGGATCGACCTCATCGCTGGTCCAGATTCCGGACAAGTCGGGCTTGCCGTCGGCGGTTCGCGGTGCAGGGGCAGACATGTCGACGCCGCCGTCCGTCTTGCGAGGCACGCCTGCAGCTGAATTGCGAATCCACTGAGCAGCGAGAGCAGTCGACCCAAGGAACCCGATGAGAACCACGCAGAGCGCACGCTTTCCTGGCTCGAGCGAAGTCGAGAGCAGCGTGCGCGAAGACAGAATGTGCATCGTGTCCATGTAGGTTATCGGAATCAGGGCCATTCCAGCACCTACACGTTCGGGTAGTTGCTCAGCGTGCGGCAGCGCCTGCTTACAACCGATCGGTCACCAGCACCCGGCCTTTTGCGCCGAGCGACGTCTTCCCGTCCTGGCCTTTGATGCGGCCGCGCAGTTCAACGATCTCCCCTCGCAGTGTCTCGTTCGGCGTCACCTTGATGACGAGCCATTCCAGATAGATCGTTTCGTCGGCGTAGATCGGCCGGCGGAACCGGACCCAGAATTCGAGACCCAGCATCGCCCCCTTCTTCGAAAAGTGAGAGGCGGTCAGCGCCAGGAGCAACGCAGTGGTGTGAGGACCGCTTGCAGTTCGTCTCCCGAATCGCGTGGTCGCGGCGAATTCAGGATCGTGATGAATCGGGTTGTCGTCGCCGGCGGCAGTCGCAAACGCGATGACGCTCTCGGGCGTCAGCGTCAGCTCAGAAGCGAAACGCTCTCTCGGATAGGCTCTCATGAGCGGTCTAGTGGTGTGTACTTCCCAAAAGGGACCGGCCACTCCGTTGTCGCGGCCGGCAAATCGCGGTCGAGGCCCGTTGTGCGCGGTACTCTTCCAGTTGATACGGTCCACTAGTTTACCCGCTCGGACAAATGGGGCCGCCTGAAGGCGGCCCCTACGTCGACGGACAAATGCGTAACACTCACTCGATAGTGTGGCGACTCACATGAACCCGAGCGCATATGTTCCCGGTCGATGGGCGGCGCTCGTGTCTGCGACCGCTGTGATCGCGATCCTCGCGGTTTCCGGGGCGGCAAGTCCTCAGGAGGCTCCTGCGGAGAAGAAACCCGCGTTCGAAGTCGCGACGATCAAGCTGGCGGCACCGAACGCTCCGTTCGGTCGCGTGATGCCGTCGAGCCCGAATCGGCTTTCTATTCCGAGCATGACCTTGGTGTGGCTGGTCTACACGGCGTACGGTGACGGGGGATTCAACACCGCGATGCGGGTGACGGGAGGGCCGGACTGGGCCACCAAGACGAGGTTTGCCGTCGAAGGTGTCGCGTCGGCAAACGCGACGCTTCGGCAACGTCGGCTCATGCTGCAGACGCTGCTCGAGGATCGATTCGCGCTGAAGGTTCGAATCACGGAAACGCAGACCGCCGACGTGAATACCCTCGTCGTGGACCGGCCCGACGGCAAACTGGGGCCGAAGGTCAAGGAATGGGACGGTACCTGTCGGATCGGGAAGCCATCGGAAGACGACGATCCCGCGGTGCCGCGATGTCTGAGCGGCTACCGGGCCGGAGGGATCACACTCGATGGCGCCACGATGTTCTCGGCGGGAGAAGTCCTCTCGCTGCCACAGGCGCGGCCGTTGCTGGGCAACATCACCGTGGATCAGACCGCACTGAAAGGCCGCTACACGATGGAGTTGGACTACCCGTTTGCTCCGCCGCGTCCCGCCGATCCGGCCGCACCGGTGGATTCCGGAGCGCCATCGTTGCCCACTGCGATTCGCGAGCAATGGGGACTTCGCGTGGTACGTGGCCAGGGACCGTTCAGAGCCGTGGTGATCGAGAGCGCGCAGCTGCCGACGTCGAACTAGACCGTCGCTACTCGTGCCGCAGCGCGTGTGCGGAGGCATCCGCGCTGCGCGGCGTGTCGGCACGAATGCAGGGGCGACCCCAACCAACGCGGTCACAGTGGCAATGGGCAGCAGCGCCACAGGGTCGATGCCGATTGTTCTCGGACGCGCCCCAGTCAGCCGCGATCCAGCTCTGGTGCTCGAGCCGTTGCAACGCTGGATAGAGCGCAGGATCAACAGATCGAGAGTGCCTTGCAGGACGCCAGGTCTTCTGCTCTTGTAGATTCACAAGGGGAGAATACGTCGGACAGGTTGAGAAGGTTCACGCAGAGATCGCCGAGGAGCGGAGATCGCAGAAGGCTACGGCGACGGGTGACCCGCGCTGGGCGCGGGCGGATCGAGAGGAAGGCACAAAAACGAACGCCCATCTGTTCAGCAGGCGCCCGTTTTTGTGTCTTCCTCTCGATCCATTACGCCGGCCGCAGGCCGGCGATCACCCGTCGCCTCCGCGATCTCCGCACCTCGGCGATCTCTGCGTGAAACACTCTGCCCACCCCGCCGGCTCTGTGGGCGCACCATCGCTCGCCTTGACAGCCCGGACAGGTTCGTGGATAGTCACAGGCATAGTATAACTATGCCTAGGGACGCTGGACTCCCGCCTGGAACGCTGATGATGGTGGTGCTGCGCGTGCTGACGCGGCAGCCGCTGCACGGCTACGCGATCGCGCAGACCATCCGGCAACTGTCGCACGACGAGCTCAGCGTCGAAGAAGGTTCGCTCTACCCCGCGCTTCAAAAGCTGCTCGTCAAGGGTTGGGTGAAGGCGGCGTGGCGCGAGTCCGAGTCGGGCCGCCAGGTGCGCGAGTACCGGATCACGCCCGGCGGACGCAAGCAGCTCGACGCCGAGATGATTGAGTACCGCCGCAGGACCAACGCGATCGATGTGCTGTTGAAAGAAGCGTGAGCCGACATGTCGATGCCCGGTGAGTGGTTTCGTCGCCTCGTCTATCTGGTTCGCCGACGCGCGATCGAGGACGAGCTGCGCCGTGAGATGGACGCGCACCGGGCGATGATGGACGATCCGCGAGCCTTCGGGAACACGCTGCGCCTTCGAGACGAGGCCCGCGACGCCTGGGGATGGCGCTGGCTCGACGACAGCACGCAGGATGTGCGCTTCGCGCTGCGGACACTCCGCCGCAGTCCCGGATTCACCCTCACCGCGATCGTGACGCTCGCGCTCGGCATCGGCGTGAACAGCGGGATGTTCAGCCTCGTCAACGGCCTGCTCTTGCGCCCCCTGTACGAGCGGCCCGACCAGGTGATCGGCGTCTCCACCCGCAGTACCACTGGCGACGGGGGCTATCGCGGCATTTCGTATCCGAACTACCTCGATCTCCGTGATGGCACGACCGCCATCTTCGCCGACCTCGCGGCGTTCTCGATGGGTTTCGTCGGTCTCGATGCCGGCGACGGTGCACGCCGCACGTTGGCCGTCGGCGCGACCGACGACTACTTCAGGGTCGTCGGGGAGCCGCTGGCGCTCGGACGAACGCTCACGGCTGACGAATCGCGGCCCGGCGCCGCGCGTGTCGCGGTCATCAGCTATTCGCTCTGGGAACGCCGCGGCGCCAGCCCAAACATCGTCGGCCAGACCGTGCGCGTCGATGGCGATCCGTTCACGGTCATCGGTGTGACGGCGCGAGGGTTCACGGGTACGAGCATTCCGGGGCCCGAAATCTGGGTCCCCTTGAGTACTCAGGCCAGACTGGATGCGCGCGATGCGCACAGCCTGAGCGTGGTGGGGCGGCGTCGTGACGGCGTTGCCGTCGAGAGCGTTCCACCGGCGCTCGCGACGGTGGCCAGCCGGCTCGAGCAGGCGTTTCCAGCGATCAACGGCGGCCACACGTTCGAGATCGCCGAACCCATGCGCCTGCTGTTCATGCCAGGTCCGGGAAGCCGGGCGAGGACGGCGCTGCTTTCGCTGTTGCTCATGATCATGCCGGCGATCGTCCTGCTCGTCGCCTGTCTCAATCTCGCCGATCTGCTGCTTGCCCGTGGTCACGTGCGCCGCCAGGAACTGGCGATCAGAGCGTCGCTCGGCGGCGGACGCGGGCGCCTCACGCGGCAGCTGCTCACGGAAGGCGCGCTGCTTTCCCTGATTGGAGGCGCGGTCGGTCTGTGGCTCTCGACGTGGGGAACGAGCGCCGCGGTGGCTGCACTGCGTCCGGTGCTCCCGGTCGCGCTGGCGCTCCCCGAGATCGCGATCGATTGGCGGGTGCTCGCAGGAACGATCGCGTTCAGCCTGATGGCATCGCTGATCTTCGGCGCGTGGCCGGCATGGACGTTGACCGGTCGCGCGGTGATAACCGACCTGAAGCGCCAGGGTGGTGGCGAGCGAGGGAGACAACCCGGAGGGATCAGAGTCGGCAATGCGCTCGTGGTCGCGCAAGTCGCGCTCTCGCTGTTGCTGCTCACGTCTGCGGGATTGTTCCTGATGAGCGCGGTCGCGGCCGCGACCGCAGACCCTGGATTTCGCGTCGACGGCGGCGTGGTCGCGGAAGTCGATCCGACCCTCGCCGGATATGACCAGACGCGCGCGAGAGGATTTCATCTCGCCCTGGTCGATCGCATGAGAACCGTTCCGGGAGTCGAAGCGGTGACGACCGCATCGGGCGTGCCGTTCTCGTCATTCGGCGACAGCCGTCTCGTCTCTCCGGCCGGGAGCACCGGCGCCAACGCTGTCGACTCGGTCTTCGCGGTCGTCGGCCGCGACTACGCGCGCACGCTCAGACTACCGATGCTGGCCGGCCGCGACTTCAACGACGTCGAGCTCACGTCCGCCTCCACCGAGCGGGTCGCGATCGTCGACGATGCGCTGGCACAGCGTGTGTGGCCGAATGAGAGTGCGGTCGGACGGCAGATTCAGCTGCGCGAGTCAGAGCGGTCACCGAACGGGCCGGCCGTTCGCATCATCGGCACCATGCCCGCGGTGAAGCATTCGCTCGACACGCCGCGTCCGTTCCCGCACGTGTACGTGCCGCTGGGCCAGCAGGACGGCATCGGAGCGATGACACTGCAGCTTCGCGTCGCGGACGGTCAGGACGCACGCACCATGCTCTCGATCATCGCCCGTGTCGTGCGTGAGATCGACGCCCGCGTGCCCGTGCTTCGACTGAACACGAGGCGCGACGATCTCGACTCGAGCATTGAAGTATCGATCTTTCGCAGCGGCGCCCGAGTGTGTGCCGTGTTCGGGGCGATCGCGCTGCTGCTCGCGGTAATCGGCGTCTATGGCGTGAAGTCGTACGTGGTGTCGCGCCGGACGCGGGAGTTCGGGATCCGTATTGCCACCGGGGCACGTCCACGCACGCTGCTGTGGCAGGTGCTGCGTGAAGGCGGCCGGATCACCGCCATCGGAATTGCGATTGGCCTGGTGCTGGCGATGGGCGCCGGTCAAATCCTGAAGCGCCTCTTGTACGGCGTGAACGCCATCGAACCTGTCGTTTTGGTGACCGCGCCTCTCATCCTGATCGGGGCGTCCCTGCTCGCCTCGCTGCTCCCGGCTCTTCGCGCCACGCGAGTCGATCCGACCGTCGCACTTCGCGCGGAGTAGAAGGGCTATGGGCCACCTGAAGGTGGCCCCTACGTACGTAGAGGCCCGCCGTACGTGGAGGCCGCCTTCAGGCGGCCTACCCGCACGTTTTGCGTTGATTTCAAATGGTCAGGAAGAGAACGGCGACCGAGGCAATGATGAGCAGGAAGCCCACAGGTATCCACAACAATCCGAATTCGTCCAATGCACTCTCCAAGAGAAAGGTGATTTGGTGCCCGAGGAAGGCTCTATGACCTTAGTTTCTCAAGTTTCTCAATTGTAACCGGTGCGCGTCGGCCACCTCTACCAGAGCTCTAATATTTGAATCAATCCATTATTTGATAGTATCTCGATGTGGACATCGATCCGGCCGATCTCCTTCGCCAGCGCGGCATTCAGGTCACCGCGCAGCGACTGGCGGTCTTTCGCGCAGTTGCGGGTCAGCCTCACGTCACGGCAGACGCCGTGGCGGAGGCCGTCAGGTCGGAGATCGGCGCCATCTCGCTGCAGTCGGTGTACGACGCGCTCGGCGTCCTGGTCGCCGAAGGATTGATTCGACGCATTCAGCCCGCGGGATCGCCTGCTCGCTTCGAGAATCGGGTCGGCGACAACCACCATCATCTGATCTGCCGCATATGTGGCCGCACGGTCGACGTCGACTGCGCGGTCGGTTTCGCGCCATGTCTCACCGCGGTCGACGGCAAGGGCTACGAGATCGACGAAGCCGAAGTCGTCTACTGGGGTCGCTGTCCCGATTGCGTCGTCCAGGCCGCGGCGCCATCCCCTTCCGAGCCTTCAACACGCCGGCCCCGAGAACGGCGCAAGACTCCACGCATGGATGGTCCGACAATCGCGTCATCGGACCGTGAAGAGAGTCCTGTGGACTGAGAACCAGATTCGGGCCGCCTGAAGGCGGCTCCTACGAGCAAATTCCGGCCGCCTGGAGGCGGCCCTACGAGAGAGGTCACCTCGAGATGGATAACGAAAGCAAATGCCCCTTCCCGGGCCATGCGAATGTCGGCAGGTCGAACCGCGACTGGTGGCCGAATCAGTTGAACCTGAACGCGCTCCATACGAACCATCCCGCAGGCAATCCGATGGGAGCGGAGTTCGATTACGCCAAAGAGTTCAAGTCGCTCGATCTCGCGGCCGTGAAGAAGGACCTCGAGGCGGTGATGACGAACTCGCAGGACTGGTGGCCGGCAGACTTCGGCCACTACGGGCCGCTCTTGATCCGGATGGCGTGGCACGCCGCGGGCACGTACCGCATTCATGACGGCCGCGGCGGCGCCGGGTCTGGCATGCAACGCTTCGCTCCCCTCGGCAGCTGGCCCGACAACGCCAACCTCGATAAAGCGCGCCGCTTGCTCTGGCCGGTGAAACAGAAGTACGGCCGCAAGCTCTCGTGGGCCGACCTGATGATCTTGTCGGGCAACGTCGCTCTCGAGTCGATGGGTTTCAAGACGTTCGGGTTCGCCGGCGGGCGGGCGGATCGCTGGGAACCCGAGCAGGTCAACTGGGGAGCCGAGGCGACGTGGCTTGGCGACGAGCGCTACAGCGGCGACCGCCAGTTGGCGAATCCGTTCGGTGCCGTGCAGATGGGTCTCATTTACGTGAACCCGGAAGGGCCGAACGGCAGCCCGGATCCGGTGAAAGCAGCTCGTGACATCCGAGAGACGTTCCGCCGCATGGCGATGAACGACGAGGAGACCGTGGCGCTGATTGCCGGCGGACACACGTTCGGCAAGACGCATGGCGCCGCGCCCGCTGTGCCTTATCTCGGCCCGGAACCGGAGGGCGGTAATCTCGAGGAACAGGGTTTCGGTTGGAAAAGCAGCTATCAAACCGGTGTGGGAGCCGACGCCACTACGAGCGGTCTCGAGGTCACGTGGACCACGACCCCGACAAAGTGGAGCAACGATTACTTCAAGCACCTCTTCGAGTACGAGTGGGAGCTGACCGAGAGCCCGGCCGGCGCCAAGCAGTGGAAGCCGAAGAACCGCGCCGGTGAAGGCACGGTCCCGGCGGCGCACGACACGTCGAAGAAGATTGCGCCGAATATGTTGACGACGGATCTATCAATGCGGATGGACCCTGCGTACGAGAAAATCTCCCGCCGCTTCTACGAGAACCCGCAGGCGTTTGCGGACGCATTCGCAAAGGCGTGGTTCAAGCTGACGCATCGCGACATGGGTCCGATCGCGCGCTACCTTGGCCCGGAAGTTCCCAAGGAACCGCAGATCTGGCAGGACCCGGTGCCCAAGATCGATCACGACCTGATCGATGAGAAGGACATCGCGGCGCTGAAGAGCAAGATCCTCGCATCGGGACTCACGACTGCCCAGCTGGTCTCAACCGCCTGGGCGTCAGCGTCATCGTTCCGCGGCACCGACAAGCGCGGTGGCGCCAACGGCGCACGCATCCGTCTGGCGCCGCAGAAGGATTGGGCCGTCAACAATCCGCCGGAACTGGCGAAGGTGCTGAAAACTCTGGAAGGAATTCAGAAGGAGTTCAACGGCGCACAGAAGGGCGGCAAGAAGCGGATCTCGCTTGCCGATCTGATCGTCCTGGGCGGGAACATCGCGATCGAAGATGCGGCCAAGAAGGCCGGCTACGACGTGAAGGTGCCGTTCACGCCAGGACGCACCGACGCGACGCAGGAGCAGACCGACCCGGAGTCGTTCGCCGTGCTCGAGCCAGATGCGGACGGGTTCCGCAACCACGTCGGACATGGACACGATGTGCCTGCCGAGCATCTGCTGATCGAGCGCGCCTTCAGGCTGACGCTCAGCGCGCCAGAAATGACCGTGCTGGTAGGCGGTCTGCGTGCGTTGAACGCAAACACGTCACAGTCGAACGTCGGCGTGTTCACCAAGAAACCAGGCACGCTGACGAACGACTTCTTCGTGAACCTCCTCGATATGAACACCGAGTGGGTGCCCACGTCCGGAGCCGGAGACACGTTCACAGGCCGCGACCGCAAGACGGGGAACGCCAGGTGGACGGGCAGCCGTGTCGACCTCGTCTTCGGATCGAACTCAGAGCTCCGGGCTCTCTCGGAGGTCTATGCGAGCAGCGACGCCAAGGAGAAGTTCGTGCGCGACTTCGTGGCCGCGTGGAACAAAGTCATGAATCTCGATCGGTTCGACGTCGCCGCGCGCGAAGTCCAGACCGGCGGTGGCCTCGCACACGCCGCGGTTTAGATCCCTAAACTGTCAACACTCCCATCCGCCTACGCGCGCCCGCTTTTCGGGCGCGCTACGGCGGGATTGACCGTCAACACCGCTGATTGGTCGTAGAATCCCCGCATGGACGGGGGCCACTCCTACAACGTCCGCATCTGCCACTGGGTCAACCTCGTCGCATGTGTGTATCTGCTGTGGAGCGGCGTCCACATCTTTCTTGATTTCCCTGAGCTGTATTGGGGCCACACGGGCTATCGCGGTTATCCGGCGGCGTTCAGACTGGCGGTCTGGGGTCTGTCGTGGGAAGAAGCCGGTGCGCTTGGTGATCGGAGGTGGGGACGCAACTACCACTTCACCGCCGCCTGGGTGTTCCTCATTAATGGCCTCATTTACGTCGCCTGGAACCTCTACTCGAAGCACTTTCGCAACCGGATGCTGCCCGCTCGTGATGAGTGGACGGCTGCGCGCGTGGGCCGGGAGCTCCGCGACCATTTGCCCTGGCGTTCGCGTGAGCACCAGTCCGACGGCAGCTACGGCACGCTGCAGAAGACGTCCTATCTCATTCTGATCTTCGTGTTCGTGCCGCTCATGATTCTGACCGGTATTGCGCAATCACCCGGGTTTACGGCTGCGATGCCGTGGCTGCTGGATCTGTTCGGCGGCCGCCAATCTGCACGTACGCTACACACCATCGGCACCGTGGTGCTGGTGCTGTTCGTCGTCGTCCATGTGTTGGAGGTTGCGGCCGCAGGCTTTTTCGCCAAGGTCCGTTCGATGATCACTGGAGGCGTTCAGTGACGAGCACACGCATCTCGCGTCGAGCGTGGTTGGCGAGCGTTCCTGCGCTCGGCGGGTTGTTGTTGACCGGATGCTCGCGCGAGAAATTCGTTCCGCCTCGCGTGCGCGGCGGATTGATCGGCGCCGCTGATGTCCTGACGATGAGCACGAATCGAATCCTGCTGTCGGGCCAGCAGCTGGCGCGCGAGTACAGCCGGAGCGACATCGCCGATCCTTTCCCTACTTGGAACCAGACCAACCCTCGAAGCGCGGAGTATCAACTTCATGCGTCGGAAGGTTTCAAGGACTGGCGACTGCCAATCAGCGGCCTGGTGGCGCGTCCGCGTCAACTGTCGCTCGAGGAGATCAGAAGCCTGCCCGCCCGAACACAGATCACTGCTCACGTGTGCGAACAGGGATGGTCAGCGATCGGCGAGTGGACCGGCGCTCCACTCCAGCGTGTCCTCGAAGAGGCCGGTGGCGTCACTTCTGCAGCACGCTACGTCGTCATCGACACGTTCGACGGGTGGTACGAGGGATACGATCTGTTCGAGGTCGCGCATGCACAGACGATCCTTGCTTATGGACTCAACGGTCGCGATCTTCCGAGAGGCAATGGCTGGCCGCTTCGTCTCCGTGTCGAGCGGCAGTGCGGATACAAGAACCTCAAGTTCCTGAAATCGATTCGCGTCGTCGACTCGATGGCTGGCATCGGGAGGGGCACTGGTGGCACCAACTCGGACTTCGGGTTCCACTGGTATGCCGGGGTCTGATGACGAGTGGCGATGAATGATCGACGTGCACCGTTCGACCACCACGTTTCTCTGCCGTCCGTGCGCGCGCCGCGTCGATGAGGATGCGCCGCATGATTTGAGCCGACAGCGCGAAAAAACGGACGCGCTCGTGCCAATCGACGTCTTGCGCGTGGACCAGACGCAGGTACGCCTCGTGGACCGGCACAACGCTACATGCGCAACCCAGGCTCCGGCTTCGGCGCTGGATCAGCACGCCCAGCGCTGGGGCCCGGGGATGCCCTACGATACGATTATGGACTCGAAGATTCGCCTCGCGATGGCGGCGATCAAAGCGGACGATCTCGAGCAGCTACGCACCCTGGTCGCTGCGGACCGATCGCTCGCGACATCGCGATCGTCGACGAGTCATCCCACGCTGCTTCAGTGCCTGGTCCTCTCCGGTAAGCATGCAGCGCACAAACTGGACATGGCGAGACTGTTGATCGCCGCTGGCGCCGAGCTCAACGAGTCGCTCGTAGCGTGCGGCAGCTGCGACAACGTCGAGGTCGCCGAACTGCTGCTCGATTCAGGAGCGGCGCTTAACGGTACGGGCGGCTGGTCACCCCTCGAAGAAGCCCTGTACTGGAACAGTCGCCGAGTGGAAGACCTGCTTGTTCGGCGCGGCGCAACCGCACACAACCTGCGCATCGCGTCCGGACTCGGCAGACTGGATCTGATGGAGCGTTTCTTCAACGCGGACGGCAGTTTGAAGCCGACCGCCGGGTCGATCAATTGGCCCTGGGGCGACCTTGAGGTGATCGAGCACTCGAACTTCGATGAGGCCGGAAGGCGGCAGCTCGCGGCGCGGTTCAGCGCGTGGAAGAACGATCGGCAAGACATCATCAACAACGCCTTCGTCTACGCGTGCATGCATGGACACGTCGATGCTGCGGATCACCTGCTCGCAAGGGGCGCCGAGATGAACGTCATCCCCGGCGGATTCGACTACGCCGGAACGGGTCTTCACTACGCTGCGCTCAATGGACATCGCCCCATGGTGGAGAGTATCTGATTCGCCGCGGTGCCGATCGCACGGTTGTGGATGAAAAGGTCCGCGCAACGGCAGCGGGTTGGGCGGAGCATGGCGGCCATGTTGATCTTCGAGACTATTTGAGCGCCGGCTCCGCGGCTCGCGAGTAATGGTTCGGCGGAGGGCGAACGCCATCCGTGACGGATCCCTGCTCCCTGCTCCCTGCTTCCTTGTCTATTGCACCTGCGGTCCGAGAGGCGCGCGTTGCACGATCTCGACGCGCGCGCCCCAGGGATCGGTGATGTAGGTCACGGTGTTGCCGGCCGCGCTCTTGCGAGGCGGTTCATCGAGCTTGATGCCTGCCGCCCGGAGCGTCTTCACGAACGCGGCGTGGTCCTTCACGTCGAAGCCGATGTGATCGAGAATTCGTCCTCGCGTCGGGGCCTGCTTTGTGTCGGCTCTCGCGAATCGGAGCTGTACTCCAGGAAGGTCCACGACCGGCGCGTTATTCCGTGAGCCCACTTTTCCGCCGAACGTCTTCGCGTACCACGCCACTGCCTTCGGGATTTCGGCTTCCGTTACAGAGAAATGGACGTGTTCACCCCGAATTGGCACTGCCTGCTTCTTGTCCTCGAGGATCTCCATGCGGACGCCGTCCGGCGTCACCACGAACGCCTGATCCAGCCGGTTGTTGAGGCCCGGGAGTACGTTCACACCTGCGGCCTTCCATTGAGCGGCCCGCTTCTGAACGTCATCGACGATGAAGCCGACGTGGTTGACGACCGAGCCTTCAGTACCGCCATCGCCTTTCTCGGTCTGGAGGTTCAAATTGATGTAGAGACCCGGGAACATCACCAACGGGTTTCCTCCGGGCATGAACAACTTGCCGCCCATGGCAAGGAAGATCTTCTCGTTCGCCTCCACGTCCTTCGAGATCAGGTGCCAGTGACCCATGGTCACCCCGACTTCGTTGAACGGAGCGGGTTGCGCAGCGGCGACGCCCGTGGTCAGCGTCGAAGCGAATAACAGCGCGATGAGCGTGCGTCTGGTCGAATCCATGTGGTCTCCTTGCAGAAGCACTGAGTGGCGCTGCTATGGTATTCGCTTCCTCGACGGAATGGATCGGGCGGAACCGCCCCGTCCGCGGCATCCTGTCACTTCACGACCACGGTGAAGCACTCGGTCCGCAACTCGTTCGTCGGATTGGTGAGATCGTCGACGAGCCGAAACATGACATCGAATGCCGTCCCATCGGCGATCGTCGGCGCACCAAAGCCGATATGGATCGAGCCTGCTCCTTCTTCGGAGGTTTGTAGCACGACGAGTGGTCCGGCCGCCGGCATCGGGAATGTCACGAAGTTTGGCGTCGGCGGTCCCCACGGAGCTTCACCGGCTGCCCGTTGGCAGATCCCGTCAGCGCCGTTTGACCGTCCGATCTCAGGAGCGCGCTGGACGTAGAAGGTGGTGTTCGGCCGCGCACCGTGAACGTTCACGTTGATCTGCGCTGAGAAGGAGCCGTCGACGGCAGCCGTCGGCGTGACATTGACGATCCCGGAACCGACGCCACGCACCGCGGTCAGCTGTTGCGCATGCGTCGCCGACGCTGAACCGAAGGCACTTTGCGGAGACTGAATCGCAAGCGACGACGCCTGTGAGTTTGATGCACTTGGACTGAAGGGTTGATTGCCACACGCCACGAACGTGGTTGAAGCAGCGATGCATCCGAGCAGAGTGAAACGAATCATACGAACCTCCAAAGGACCCCTTCATCGAATCGATGAAGTCGCGTTCAACATCCTCTCGAGTCGGGTACCCGAATGCCATCGAGACCGTCTGAAGAGTTCATGAAGTTCTTATGAGTGGACCGCTATGATCGCCACAGCGATGAGCGGTACGTTCCACTTTGCCCAATTCGAGCTCGATCTCACCGCCTACGCCCTGAGGGTTCGTGGCAAATCGGTCAAGCTCGAAAAGATTCCAATGGAAGTGCTGATTTTGTTGGTGCAACGGGCAGGCACTCTCGTTCAGCGTTCGGAGATTCAGTCAGCGCTGTGGGGCGCCGAGGTATTCGTCGAACACGATGCGGCCATCAACACGGCCGTTCGCAAGATTCGCCAGGCGTTGGGTGACGATGCGGAGGCGCCACGATTCATCCAGACAGTGGTTGGCAAGGGATACCGGTTCATTGCGCCGCTGGAGTCACCCGCAAACCACCGACGCTCGGTGTTTCCGCGCTATTCCCTGAAGATTGGCAAAGAGGAGTTCATCCTGCAGTCCGGCGAGACTGTGCTCGGACGTGACCCGTCTGCCGGCGTCTATGTGGATCACCCCTCGGTGTCGCGCACACACGCGCGAATTTCGATCGGGTCCGAAGGAGCGACCCTGCACGACCTCGGGAGCAGAAACGGTACGTTCCTGAACGGCCGACGAATCGGTGCAGCCGAGAAGATTGATGACAAATCAGTGATAGGTCTGGGGCCAGTCACTGTCGTGTTCTGCGTCTTGCGCCACCCGGTATCGACGCGCTCCATGAGTGCTGGAGAGTCTGCCGACTGACTTGTCCGCCAGTATCCCGTATGGCAAGCTCAGTGGCTGACACGCGGAGCCGGCTCGATTCGTGAGTCGGCCGCGGCGGATGCGTCGATGACGCTCATTCCGGGAACTCGGCTCGGCCCGTACGAAATTCTGTCGCCGCTCGGCGCAGGAGGGATGGGCGAGGTATACCGCGCCAGCGACAGCCGTTTGGGGCGAGAGGTTGCCGTCAAGATCGTCTCGGAACAGCTGACTGACGACCCTCGCGCGCTTGCCCGGTTCGAGCGCGAAGCTCGCGTCGTTGCCTCTCTCTCTCATCCAAACATCGTTGCGCTCCATGACGTCGGCACAGAGCGTGGTGTGTCGTTCGCCGTCATGGAACTGCTCGAAGGCGAGCCTCTCGATCGGCGCCTGTCCTCGGAGAGCCTGTCCTCGACTCAAGTACTCGAGATCGCGGCATCGATCGCCGACGCGCTCGCGTTCGCGCACGATCGCGGGGTCGTGCACCGGGATCTCAAGCCGGCAAACATCTTCGTGACGCGCGACGGCGTGGTGAAGGTTCTGGACTTCGGGCTTGCCAGACACGATCCACTTGGCGTCGATGCCAAGACGACTGTGCCTGCGGTTCCCCGAGACACCGAACCGGGAACCATACTCGGTACCGTCGGCTATATGTCGCCCGAGCAAGTGAGGGGCGAGTCTGCCGATGTCCGTTCCGACATCTTCTCTCTGGGGTGCGTCCTCTACGAGATGTTGTCGGGGCGTCCGCCGTTTGGGGGCGGGACGCCGCCAGAAGTACTGGCAGCGATCCTCAGAGACTCGCCGCCATCGTTGGCAGACGGCAGCAGGCATGTCCCACCCGAGGTCAGCGCAGTGCTTCAGCGCTGCCTCGAAAAACGTCCTGAGCAGCGATTCCAATCGGCTCGCGACCTCGGGTTCGCGCTCCGTCAGTGTCGCGGAGCCTCCCAACCACGGGGTCTCGATCGTCGCACCTCTCATCGAGTGTTACGACGAGTTTCGATCGCGCTCGTGGCCTTTGGTCTCGCAATCCTCTCGATCGGTTTCTGGTTCAGTACGCACGGAAGGCGGGTGGCCGCTGGCCGCATCCAGTCGCTGGCTGTGCTCCCGCTGCTGGACTTATCGCCCGATCGAGGGCAGGAGTACTTTGCTGACGCCATGACGGAGGAGCTGACCACGCGTCTGGCGAAGATGGGCAACTGGCGGATCACATCGCGAACGTCTGTGATGGGATATCGCGGCACGGTCAAGAAAATCCCTGACATCGCTCGCGAACTCGGGGTTGACGCGGTGATCGAAGGATCGGTGCTGCGCGAAGGCTCGCGACTGAAAGTGTCAGCGCAGCTCGTCGACGCGAGGAGCGATCGAGGCGTGTGGGCCGAATCGTACGAACGCGAGGAGCAGGGTGTGCTGTCGCTGCAGGATGACATTGCCCGCGCGATTGCCCGTCAAGTCGGCCTCGCCTTGACGCCGGAGGCGAACGAGACGCTGGCGGCGGCGTCGCGTCCGGTTCTGCCGGCGGCGTTTGAGGCGTACGTCCGTGGCCGACACGCCTGGGATAAACGTACTGAAGCCGATCTGCGGGAGGCGATTCGCGACTTTCAAGCATCAATCGATGCCGATCCCACGTACGCGCCCGCCTACGCCGGATTGGCCGATGCGTACGGCCAACTCGGTTACGGGTCGTACGTGCGGCCAGACGAATCCTTTCCGCAGGCGCGCGCGGCGGCGACGCGCGCCATCGAAATCGACCCGACGCTCGCCGAGGCGCACGCGTCCCTGGGCTATGCGTTGATGTATTACGACTGGAATTTCTCGAAGGCCGAGGCCGAGTACCAACGTGCGATCGAGCTGAACCCGAATTACGCGATCGCGCATCAATGGTACGCCTACCTTCTCACCGCTCAGGAACGACCGGCCGCAGAACCAGAACGGGAGATTGCAAAAGCGCGGGAACTCGATCCCCTCTCCGTACCGATCTACATCGATCAGGCGTACATCCTTCATTACTACCGACGGAACGAGGATGCCGTGCACTCAGCGCAGCTGGCGCTCGAGATGAATCCCAAGTATCCGCCTGGCTGGTTCTGGCTCGGCCGCATTTACACGGCGGAAGGCCGGTACGAAGACGCCGCCTCCGCTCTCCGGAACATCGGAGCGTTGCGGACATGGACGCCGGCGATGGCTGCCCTTGGCTACCTCTACGGCAAGCGCGGTCAGACCAAAGAAGCCGCAAACGTCCTCGGCGAGTTCGATGCGCTCGCACATGCCGGACGCTACCCTTCCAGTTACGCGATCGGGGTCATCTACGCTGGCCTTGGCGATCGTGAACGCGCGCTCTCCGCGTTGGCGGCGGCATACGGCGAGCGATCGCATTGGCTGGTCTGGTTGAAACGCGATCCGCGGTGGGACCAGATTCGCGACGACCCACGCTTTCAGGCGCTCGTTCGGCGCGTCGGTTTACCGTCCTAGTTGCGGCGAGCCTGAGAATTGGTCCCCGTAGCGCAGCGGCTCACCCTCGCGCCAGGGGTGATAGTCGTTGCTGAACTCGATGCGCTCGCCGAGCGGAGGATGACTGGCGCGCCACAGCTTGAACACCAGTCCCGGCCAGGGATTGGCGAGAGCGTCCTCCTGCAACTTCACGAACGCGGTTCCCGCGCTGTGATTCGTCTGAGTGATCTCGAGCCCGAAGCGATCCGCTTCGTGCTCGACGTGACGGCTGAACGCGAGTTGTGCCGGCGCGATCGCCAGCGAGAACACGTTGGTGACGAGCAGCAGCAACGGCAGCGACGCCACGTCGGCGAGGTCGGAGAACCCGAACCGGTGTGACCAGCGCGCCACGATCGCGCCCATCGTCTTGTAGGCCGCGTAGAGAAGGACCAGGATCAGCAGGGAGGTAAACGCCACGAGCTGCCAGACGTGCCCGAGGACGTAGTGCCCCATCTCGTGGCCGATCACGAAGAGCAGCTCGCGATCGTCCATGCGCGCGATGATCGTGTCCCACAGGACGATCCGTTTGGTCTGCCACAGACCCGCGACGTACGCGTTCAGCGTTTTCGTATCGACGCTCTTGTTGACCTCGAACACCCGGCCGCCTTCGATGCCCGCACGATCCGCCAACGCGAGGATCTTCACCTCCAGCGCCTTGTCGCGCATCGGCTCGAATCTGTTGAAGAGCGGCGCGATCCAGATCGGCGCGATCAGATTGGCCACGACGATGAACGGAATGGCGGCCGCGGCGGTATAGAGCCACCATCGCCGTGGGCTCTTCCGCAGCAGCAGATATGGCACCCACAGGAACAACGCACCGGCGACGCAGGTCAGTGCCAGTGCCGTCAGCGTGTCGGTCCACCATTTCTGCAGCGTCTGGTTCGACAGGCCGTAGGCATGCTGTCGAACGAACTCTTCGTAGTAGGAGAGCGGAAGAGTGATGACCGACGTGACGATCGTGAACAGCGCAAAGTAGACAACGATCGTGAAGAACCAGTTGCGTCCGATCCTGCGAGCCCACGTGCGCAGTGTCGCAGAGAAGCCAGTGAACAGGATGACCACGAGCAGCACGAACGACACCACCTGGTCGAGCACCCACAGTCGATTGCCGCTGCTGTAGTAGCGAAGCGCCGTCATCGTCACCGGCGGGACGGCCACCGGCGTCGCCTCGTCGACCGGCGCTGGTGTGGGTCTCACCGACGGCGTGTCAGCAGGCTGCAGAACACTGAGCGCGATCGCCAGCGCGAAAGCCGGAAGCATGCGATCAGAGTTCCGACAGCTCTGTGAACTGCCCGGTGCTGTCGCCAAGTGTCTCGACTGGAACACCGAGCTTGTTCAGAAGCGTCAGCTGCAGGTTGGTCAGCGGGGTGTCCTGCGGATACACGAGATGACGGCCGCCCTCGAGCGCACCGGCGCCTCCGCCAACCAGCAGCGTCGGCAGCGGGCCGTGCGTGTGCCGATCGCTGTTGCTGATGCCACCGCCATACAGCAGCATCACGTGATCGAGCAGCGACCCGTCGCCGTCAGGCGTCCTGCGAAGCTTCTCCAGATACGCTGCGAAGAGCGACACGTGATACAGCTGGATCTTCGAGCACTTCTCCATCTTCGCCGGATCGTTCTGATGGTGCGTCAGCGGATGATGTGGCTCGGGAATCCCGATCTGTGGATACGGCCGGCCGGTCTGTTCGCGTCCGTAC
Source organism: Vicinamibacterales bacterium (assembly GCA_036407095.1). GTDB lineage: Bacteria > Acidobacteriota > Vicinamibacteria > Vicinamibacterales > UBA2999 > Gp6-AA40. The sequence goes on from DASWZV010000126.1 coordinate 170,267, forward strand.
ATGAACGTGATCACACGCGTCAGGTCGGACTGATACGCGAGCAGCTGGAGATCGTAGAGCAGCTGCACGTGCGGCTCGAAACCGTCGGGCACGCCTGACGGCTGTTCCACTTCGGGCCCCTGTTTCGTACGCTGCTCCTCCGCCTTCTGAATCCGGCGTTCGGTGTCCCGGAGCGACTCGAGGTAGTCGCTCAATTTCGTGTTGTCTGACGGACCGAGCGTCTGCTGCAGCTGCTTCACGCGGGCGGTGACCGAGTCGAGAATGCTGCGGTCCTGGCGCAGGCGCAGCTCGCGCACCCGGGCGTCGGTGCTGTCGCTCGAGCCGAACAGCCGCTCGAAGACGACGCGCGGGTTGTTTTCCGCCATCAACGGCAACGTTGGCGTGCGCCACGACAGCGTGCTGCTGTAGGCGCAGCTGTAGCCGACATCGCAGGCGCCAACGAGGCTGTTATCGTCTGCCGTGAGCTGCAGCGACGAGAGCTGCGTTTCCTTCTCGAACGCCTTCGCTGCGATCTGATCCATCGAGATGCCGTTCTCGACGATGCTGTCCGACTTCCTGACGTGGACGCCGGTCAGATACGACCCGGACGCGCGCGAGTGATCGCCGCCGCCATCGCCGAGCGCTTCCGCCTGATGGCTGGAGAGATTGGTCACGACGATGAGCTGATCGCGAAACGGCTCGAGCGGTGCGAGCGTGCGCGAGAGCATGAAGTCGCGACCTGCACCCTTCGGCAGCCAGTTCTCGTAGATGACGCCGTTGGGATGATAGACAACGCCAAGGCGCCGGATCGCTCTCGCAGGCGTCTTCACCTGCGCGGTGAGCGCGGGCACCATCGCATCGAGCAGCGGCAGCGCCACGGCCGTTCCGATCCCGCGAAGCACCGTGCGTCGAGAAATCGCCTTCTTCGTGACGATCATGACCGCGATCTCCTCATCTGGAACGGCGGGCTCTTGACGATCGCGAGGATCGTCGACGACCAGCGGTAGTCATCGGCTGCGGCGGCTCGCCCGATCGCGCGGATCGCGGGAGCATCGGCGTACTCCATCTCCCGCCCGATCGCGTAGGTGAGCAGCTTGCCGGTGACCGTCCTCACGAACTGTTCCTTCCGTGCCACGAGCGCGCGGCGGAGCGCAGCCGGGCCATCGACCTTCGTGCCATCGAGCAGCACGCCGGTCGCGTTGATGGCTGCGTCGCCGTCCATCGTTCGCCACCGACCGATCGCGTCGAAATTCTCGAGGCTGAAACCGATCGGATCCATGCGCGCGTGGCATGAGGCGCAGACAGGATTGGCCCGATGCTGCTCCAGCATCCCGCGGACCGTGGTCGTCTTTCCGAGCTTGCTCTCGTCGAGGTTGGTGTTGGCGTTCGGTGGAGGCGGCGGCACCGGCGCAGCCAGGATGTTCTCGAGCAGCCACTTGCCGCGAATCGTCGGAGACGTGCGGGTCGGGTACGACGTCACGGCGAGGACGCTCGCCTTGCCAAGGAGTCCCCACCGGTTCTCGTCGGTCAGGGTCACGCGTCTGAAGTGGCTTCCGTACACGCCGGATATTCCGTAGTGCCGCGCGAGCTGTTCGTTGAGGAACGTCGAATCCGACGTCAACAGCTCCGCGATGCCGCGGTCGGATTTCAACTGATCGTCGAGGAACAGCTCGGTCTCGCGCACCATGGCCGAGCGGAGGTTGTCGTCGAACCAGGGGAACTTCGTGTTCGCGTCTGGCGTCAGCAGCCAGACGTTGCGCGTCTGCAGCCACTGGCCGAAAAAGTTGTCGACCAGCGCGCCGCGCGCGCGCGGCTCGGCGAGCATGCGTCGCACCTGTCGATCCAGCACGCCGGGTTCGCGCAGCCTGCCGCGAATCGCGAGATCGAGCAGCTCTTCGTCCGGAATGCTGCTCCAGAGAAAGAACGAGAGTCGCGACGCGAGCTCGGCGTCGGAGAGACGATACGCGGTTCCCGAACTCGTAGCGTCCGCCTTTCCACCTTCGCGCGACGCTACGGTGGACCGGACCTTCTCTGGATCAACCTCGATGCGGAACAGAAAATCCGGACTGGTCAGCAGCCGTTCGAGCGCCGCGCGGATGCCGTCGTCGAAATCACGCTCCGTGCGTGCGCGCTGATAAAAGCCGATCAGCGTCTGCACGTCGTCGGTCGTCACCTGCCTGCGATACGCGCGACGCGCCAGAGCCGAGAGAATCTTGCGTGCGCATTCGGTGTCTTCGTTTGCATTGGCTGGATGACATACGAAGATGCGTCGACGGCTCGGTGAGTCCGTCGGCACGCGCCCGTTGTACGGTCCGCCGATCAGCAGCGATGAGATCGCGAGCTCGGCGCCCAACACGTCACCTTCCCGGTTCCAGATCGGAATCCGCGCCGGTCCGAGCCCCTCGGCCTTGATGCCGTCGGTCTTGACGATGGTGGCGACGATCTGATGGAGGCCGGCGCTCAGTGTCGCCCGAACCTGCAGCCTGTCGTCGGCGTCTTCTCGCTGGTCGACAGCGCCTCCGCCGATCGTGAACTGTCCGGCGCGCGCGCCATCGACGCGCAGGTCGATGGTGGCCGGCACGTGCAGCCCGCGAATTCCACCACCGTAGGTCCTCAACAGCCGGACTTTGAGGACGTACTCGCCGTCAACCGGAAAGTAGTGACGGGCGGCGATGCCGCCGCGCGAGCCCAACGAGAACGATTCACCCAGACGATCGGTCTGCCAGAGCCAGGTCTGCTCGTTCGTGTTCCCCTTCACCGCGGTGTAGCGCTCGAACGCCGGGCGGATCGTCGGATCGCCGACGGCCACGCGCGCGATCTTCGCGGCCGCGGTCAGGTAGCGATCGAGGAGCGCCGGTTCGACGCCGAGCGCGTCGGCATTGGTGTCGAAGCCGTAGGCCTGCGCATCGGGCGGAAGCATCGAGGTGGAGTCGATCTCGACGCCGAGCAGGTCGCGCACGGCGTTGGCGTACTCGGTGCGGTTGAGGCGATGGAGAGATGCGGGCCGACCTGGATTCAATCGCGCGGCTGCAGCGCGATCCAGCTCGGTCTCCAACCATGTGGCGACCGTGTCATACATCGCGTTGTCGGGGCGTGGCATGTTCGCCGGCGGCATCGATCGGCCGCGCAGCTGCACGACGACCCGTTCCCACGTGTCCGACGAGTTCGCGACCTGGTCGGCGTCGGCTTTGTCGAGCAGCAGGTTCGCCGTCTTGAGTCGCTCGTTATGACACGTGACGCAGTATTTCGTGACGAGCACGCGCGCCGGGCTTTCTCTCGTACTATCCGTCGCGAGGGCCGCCTTCGCACTCGTAGTGTCCGGCTTCAGCCGGACTTGCGCTTCGACACAAACGGCCGCGATCCACGCGACACACGCGCACATCGTCAAGGCGCTCCGCACCCGCGTTCGCGATCGCATCACCGGCACTTCACCTGCGCCTGGCACGGCTTTCCGAGCTTCGGATCGGCGCCGTGTCGCAGCAGAATGTCCGCACCCTCTTTGTTGTAGAGCACACCGCCGAGACGGTCGCCATACCCCGAGGCGGCCAGCCACGGTGTGATGCTCGCTTTGCTCATGGCGTTGACGTCCGCGCCTTTGTCGATGAGCAGCTCCAGCAGCGTGTTCCAGCCGCGATAGGCGGCGCCGAACAGCGCGTTCTCGCCGTAGGTCGTCGCACCTCTCGCATCTGCACCGAGATCGAAGAGGAACTTCACCGCCTCGAGCGCCTGCGCTTCGGTAATCGGACTCTCGCCGATCCCGCGATTGAGGCCCGAGGCCGCCATCACCGCCGTCGCTTTCGAGTCGGTGAAGAGCTCGGGATCGGCGCCTCCAGCCAGCAGGAGCTTCATCATCTCGAGATCGTCGGCGGCGCTTGCGAGCAGAAATGGCGTCGCACCGGGTGCGTCCTCGTATCCGCCACCCAGCCCTGAGAATCCCGGCGGTCGTCGCGTCATCCGCGCGTTCGGATTCGCGCCGTGTGCGAGCAGCGACTTGACGAGTGCGATCTTCTGCTGACGGTTCGGGATGCCGCTCATCGCGTCGGTGAACCCGTACACCTGATTCGAAATGCCGCCTTCCCAGGTACCCGACGCCCAATGCAATGGAGTAAAGCCCGCATCGAGCACGTTGGGATCGGCACCTTGCTCGAGCAGGAACAGTGCGAGCGGCACATGACCTCTCATGGTCGCGACCAGCAGCGGTGTGCTTCCTTCCGAGATGGTGGCCTGGTATCCGGGACCACGCGGAGCGGCGGCCGCGGTGCCCGAGGCGCTGCGTCCTCCGCTTGCACTCGCGGGTGTCTCCTGCCTGGTCTCTGCCTTGTCGGGCAGCGATCGGAGGTTGACGTTCACGCCCGACGCCAGCAGCTGCCGCACGCTGTCGATGTCGCCCTCACGCGCGGCGAAGTGGAGCGCCGTGAATCCGTTCTTCGTGTGCGCCTGAGGATTGGCACCCGCTTCGACGAGCAGGCGCACCACGTCCGGATGCCGCTCCGACGCGGCCCACATCAACGCATCCTGATTCTGCGACGGCTCCTTCGCCCTGACGTCGGCGCCGTGCGCGATCAGGGAGCGCACCGCGTCGGCGTTGCCGGTGCTCGCGCACGTCATGATCGGCGTCTCGCCGGTCGCGATGCGTGTATCAGGGTTCGCACCGGCATTGAGCAGCAGCGCGACGAGCGCAGCGCTTCCGTTCGTGCAGGCGCGCGACAACGGCGTCATGCCGAAGTCGTTGGCGATGTTGGCGGCGGCGTGCGCGCGGATCAGCAGATCGGCCGTGGCGATGTCGTTCCAGTGCGCGGCCCACAAGAGCGCTGTGGATCCGTCCTCCGATTGGGCATTCACGTCGGCCTGGCGTGTCAGCAGGTCGCGGACCCGCGCCGCGTCCTGATTCCTGGCAGCGGCGACGAGCCCGAGATCATCGGTCGCGGCCGCGGGTCGAGCCACGGCCAGGAGCGTCATCAGGCACGCCGCGGCGACGACACCCCGTTGCTTCTTGACGCGCATGCTCTCGCTCTTTCTCGCTCGACTATGGTACGTCCGCATTCCTCCGCCCTGCACATGTGTTCAGCGGGGCGGTCGCGCCGAGTAGGTGGTCGGTATCTGGCGCGTCGCCGCCGGCTCGATCCGGAGGACACCTCCGTTCTGGTCGTGATCGACGATCACGTACAACAGCTCATCGGGCCCCTGACGAACATCGCGGACGCGCATCCGCAGCGGCACGAGGAGCGACTCGCGACGGAGTTCCTCGAGCTTCTCATTGACGAGAACCCGCTCCAGATGGCCCGTTCCAGGGATCTCGCCGGTGCGCTGGCCGCCGACGAAGATATCGCCCTTCCACTTCGCCAGCTTGCTGCCGGTGTAGATCGTCATGCCTGACAACGAGATCGACGGCATCCAGTACACGACCGGCCGTTCGAATTCTTCCTTCGAGAACGTCGGCGATTGCCAAGGCCCCGGGTAGCTGCGGCCGAGACTGACGATCGGCCATCCGTAATTGGCGCCCGGCTTCAGGATGTTGATCTTGTCGCCGCCGTTCGGTCCCATCTCGTTCTGCCACATCTCCCCTGTCGCCGGATGCACGGCAAGTCCCAGAGAGTTCCGGTGACCGAGCGTGAAGATCTCCGGCTTGTGCCCGGCGCGTCCACTGAACGGATTGTCCGCAGGCACCGTCCCATCGTCATTGAGGCGAAGCACCTTGCCGGCGTAGCTGTTCGGATCCTGCGAGCTGCTCCCGTTGCCGCTGCTCGGTGTCGTCATATAGAGCTTGCCGTCGCGACCCCACGCAAGCCGCGACGGACCGCTCACACTGGGCCCGCAACTGAAGATGTCCTCGAGTCCAGATATCGACGATCCATCAAACCGTCCGCGAGCGAGCGTCAGCGCGGTTTGTTTCTGGTCGACTGGCTTGATGTACGTGAAATAGATGAATCGATTCGTCGCGAACTGAGGATGCAGCACGACCTCCATCAGCCCCGACCGCCCTTGAACGCGCACCGTTGGCGCACCAGGAACGGACTTCGGATCGAGCACGCCATTTCGAATGATCCGCAATCGGCCTTCCTTCTCGGTCACGAGCATGGTGCTGCTTGCCCCGAGCGAAGTCGAGGGGTCAATCGAGAGGAACGCGATGCTCCACGGATTCACGAGATGCTGCGCGATCGGAACGACCCGGATGCGCATGACCTCAGCGGTATCGAATTCGATCGGCTCGGCTGGTATCGGCAGCGGCTCGAATCCGGCGGGCGCCACTGGTATGCCGCCGTCGAACGGAACCCTCTGCTGGGCGGTCGCAGCGAGTTGAATGCCAATAAAGAACACAACGACCGTGCCGAGCAGCCGCGTCATCACATCACCTCGAGAGCAGCGGTAGTATACGGGCCTCAGTTGGTCCTGGGTGCTTCGTGCTTGGTTCTTCGTCCGTACGTGGTCCTATGGTCCCATAGTCCCTGTCCGCGCCCGGCGCGGCACCAAGGACCAAAGCACCAAGGACGAAGGACGGACCCAGGACCACTGACGGACCAAGAACCAAGCACTCAGCACCAGGGATCATGAAGAACGACACGTCAACCGCCGACTTCGCCGCCGCGCTCGATGCGCTCGTCCCCCAGCTCCAGGCCGATCGCTCGATACTGGCCGCGCTGCTCGCCGGCAGCCTGTCGCACGATCGCGTGTGGGAGAAGTCGGATATCGACATGCTGCTCGTCACCGTCGATGACAAGCTCGCCGGACCGCCGTACGTGTCGCTCAACGCCGATGGCGTCAACGTGCACGCGATGCTGATGCAGCGGGCGGAGTTTCGAAAGCTGGCCGAAGGCAGCGTGCATCAGTCGTTCATGCACTCGTTCCTCGCCAAGAGCCGGGTGTTGTTCACGCACGACGAGACGATCCGCGATCTTTGCGGGCGGCTCCAGCGCATCGGCGAGCGCGACACCTCTCTCGCGCTGCTCCGCGCCGGCACTCACGTGCTGCCCTCTCTCTACAAGGCGCGCAAGTTTCTGATCACGCGCGGCGACCTCGAGTACACGGCGCTCTGGATCCTCTACGCCGCCACGCCGCTCGCACAGGTCGAGGTCATCTCGGCACGGAGGCTGGTCGACCGCGAGGTCATCCTGCAGGCGCTCGACCTCAACCCTCAGTTCTTCAAGATCGTCTATACCGATCTCTTGAACGCGAAGAAGACCAGGAAGGCCGTGGAGGACGCGCTTGGCGCCGCTGACGCCTATATGGCGAAGCGCGCGAAGCGGCTGTTCGCGCCCGTGCTCGACTACCTTCGCGACGCCGGCGAGATCCGATCGGCGAGCGACATCGAGGACCACTTCTCGCGCAGCTTCGGAATCGAGGGCGTCACGACCGCCTGCGAATATCTCTCCGATCGCAATCTGATCGTCAAGGCATCCTCGCCGGTTCGCGCGACCAAGCGCAGCTCGGCGTCGTTGCAGGAGCTCGCGTTCTTCCTCCCGGATGAAGTCGATGGCAGGTAAGCCGGACATGCGCGTGGCGCAAGCGGTGAAAACCAACGGCGGTATCCGCACGACGATCGCCGTCCAGGGCGCGCGCGTCCACAACCTGAAGAACATCTCGGTGGAACTTCCGCGCGACAGTCTCATCGTCGTCACCGGCCTCTCGGGCTCGGGCAAGTCGAGCCTCGCCTTCGACACGATCTACGCGGAAGGCCAGCGCCGCTACATGGAATCGCTCTCGACCTATGCCAAACGGTTCGTGGCGCAGGTGGCGAAGCCCGACGTCGACTTCGTGTTCGGTCTGTCACCAGTGATTTCAATCGAGCAGAAGACGGTCGCGAGCAACCCGCGTTCGACCGTCGGCACGATGACCGACATCGCCAGTTATCTGAACTTGCTGTTTGCAACGATTGGACAGCCGCACTGTCCGCGCACCGGCGAACCGACGCCGAGCCGCTCAGCCAGTCAGATCCTCGAAGCCATCCTCGCGCTGCCCGACGGCACCGAGATCGAGCTGCGTGCGCCGGTGTCCAAGATCTACGGCGAGGACCTGAACTACTTGTTCACCGAGGTCCGCAAGAAGGGCTGTCGCCGCCTGATCGTCGACGGAAAAGCGATCGACATCTCGGACGAGACGGAGCTCGAAGCCTCGGACGTCGAGCACATGGACGCCGTCGTCGACCGCTTCGTCGTCAAGCGCGCCAACGAGAAGGCGATCCGCGCGGGTATCGCCAGCACGCTGCTCGTCGGCGACGGCCTCCTGCAGGTGCATGCGGTCAAGGGTGCATCGAAGACCGAGCTCGAACGCTTCTACAAAAGTCTCTGCAGCCCAACCCACCACTTCGTCTACGGCGATATCGGCCCCGAGTTCTTCATGTTCAACAACCCGGAGAGCGCCTGCCGTACCTGTGGGGGCCTCGGCGTGGACAAGCTCACGCATCCGGACCTGCTGGTGCCAGACGTCAAACGAAGCATCGTCGACGGATGCTTCGTCAAGGAGGCCTTCCGCTACAACCCCGAGACCTGGGACGGCATGCTGATGTTCAGCCTGTCGAAGGCGACCGGGTTCTCGCTCGACAAGCCATGGAAGGATCTGCCCGAGCGTGCGCGCAAGGCGATTCTCTACGGCATCGAACCGAAGAAGATCAAACTGATTGCGCCGCCGGGAACGAAAGGTTCGCGCCCCAAATGGGCGGGCAAGGAGATCGGGTTTGCGGGCATCGCGCGTCGCATCGAGCGCTGGTATCGCCGGTATCGCCAGCGCGGCGAGGCGAACTCGCGCATGGAACAGTGGCTCGACAAGGTGATGGTCGAGCACACGTGCCCGGACTGCAAGGGCACGCGTGTGCGCGCCACGCGCCTGCTCTTCACGATCGCCGGCAAGACGCTCTACGACGTCGGACAGCTTCACTTCGACGAGCTGCACGCGTTCGTGAACTCGATCAAACCGGCCGGACGCGGCGCGGACGCGGGCCGCCAGGTACTCGGCGAGATCCGCAACCGTGTCGAGCTGCTGCTCGGCATCGGTCTCGACTACCTGAACTTCAACCGGCGATCGAGCACGCTGTCGGGTGGCGAGTCGCAACGTATCCGTCTGTCCACGCAGATCGGATCGGGTCTCATGGGCATGCTCTACGTGCTCGATGAACCGAGCATCGGCCTGCACCCCAAGGACAACGTCAAGATGATCGCGACGCTCAAAAGCCTGCGCGACATCGGCAACACGGTGATCGTCGTCGAGCACGATGAGGACACGATCCGCTCGGCCGACTACCTGATCGAGATGGGCCCGGGCCCCGGAGTACACGGTGGCGAGGTCGTGGTACACGGTTCGATCGACGACCTGTTGCGCAACAAGCGATCGCCGACCGGGCAGTACCTCTCGGGCGCGCGCGAGATCGAAACACCCGTACGGCGGCGACCCGGGAACGGCAAAGCACTCACGGTCCGCCGAGCGCGCGAGAACAACCTGAAGGACGTGGACGTCGTGTTCCCGCTCGGCACGTTGATCGCGGTGACCGGCGCGTCGGGGTCGGGCAAGAGCTCGCTGGTCAACGAGATCCTCTACAAAGCGCTGTGGAAGCGGCTCGTGGACACACGGGCGCTGCCGGGCGAGCACGACGGCGTGGACGGACTCGAGCACGTCCACAAAGTGGTCAACATCGATCAGACGCCGATCGGCCGTAACAGCAGGTCGAACCCGGCGACCTACGTCGGCTTCTACGACACGATCCGCGACCTCTTCACGCAGGCGCCGCTCTCGGTCGAGCGCGGCTACAAGCCGGGACGATTCAGTTTCAACGTCAAAGGCGGTCGCTGCGAGGAGTGCCAGGGTGAAGGCGTGATCACCACCCAGCTGTATTTCATGCCCGACGTCGAGGTCACGTGCGGCGTCTGCAAGGGCGCGCGCTTCAACAGCGAAACGCTGGAGGTCACGCTGCGCGGCAAGACGATCGACGACGTGCTGAACATGTCGATCGAGGAGGGCGTGGCCTTCTTCGAGAAAGAGCCGTCGGTTCATCGCAAGCTCGACGTCCTGAACGAGCTCGGTCTCGGCTACCTCGCGCTCGGGCAGTCGGCGACGACGCTTTCAGGCGGCGAGGCTCAGCGCGTGAAGGTCGCGACCGAGTTGAGCCAGCTCCAGCGCGCCAGGCACACGGTCTACATCCTCGATGAGCCGACGACGGGGCTGCACCTCGCGGACATCGAGCGGCTGCTGCACGCCCTCAATCAGCTGGTCGACGCCGGACATACGGCGATCGTCATCGAGCACCATCTCGATGTGATCAAAACGGCCGATCATGTGATCGATCTCGGACCCGACGGTGGTCATGCCGGAGGTGAGGTCGTCGTGACGGGGACACCCGAGAAGATCGCCGCGTGCAAGGCATCACACACGGGGCGGTTTCTCAAGCAACGACTGACGTAATTCAGAATTGAGAATGCAGAATGCAGACACTGTCCGAATTCTGCATTCTGCATTCTGCATTACAGCGAGGTTCTATTCGTCCACTCCCCGGAACCGTACCGTGTGCCCGTCCGGATAGGTAATCGCGATCAGAAGTCCAACCGGACTCTTCCCATCGAGTGCCGGCGTCAACGTCACGGTGATTTCATCCCCGACGTGGAGGGCATTTGGTCCTCCGGTCTTGCCGAGGCCGAGCCTCGCGATCTGCTGCACGCTGCCGCCGACGATTGCCCACTCGACGGTCTTCCCGTCCTCGCCCTTGGCCTCGATTCTCAGGGACGAATGCGGATTGACCAGCCTGAATGCCTTGAACGTGCCGGTCACCTTGGATTCTTTTCCCAGCGCGTACACACCAGCAAGCGAATGATGCGCGAACACCGACGCACTCGCCAGGAGGCACGCGCAGAGGACAACGACGGATCGCATAGTCCATTTGGTCATGAGTCCATCCTCCAGGCCATCTAACGATGGCCTCGACGTACGTCAGTGTCGAATCTGTGAGGCGGCTGCGTCGGTCTCTTGACTCGTCTCGCAGTAGCCTCGTTCTCGAATGAGGGCCGCGTTTGGACCCGTGTTGCGCCTGACCACACGTGTCGGGAACACCAATGGCTCCGCGAACACCTCGGGATCTTCGACCGTCACGTCGTAGAAGATCGCGTCGCCTTCACGCCTGAACTTCTCTACGACATGCATGTCCGTCGAATGGAAGTACCCGCCGCGCCCGATCCAGGTCGTGTCGATGAACCCGATGGAGTCGAGCACGAGGGTGTCGCCCTCCCAGCGTCCGACCGTGTTGCCCATGTAGTTCTGCTCGAGATCGGCGTTTTCAGTGCGCTTGCGGTTGTCGGTCGGGATGATGCGGTACTCGCCGTATCCGCCGCCGGCATCGCCTCCCATATAGAGGAAGGTAATGTCGTTTTCGGTCTGCCAGATTCGCCGCGGTGGACCCTGCCGCGGAACGCCCAGCGGCTGGCAGGTCATGACCGGGTCGTTCTTGTTCGTCCACATGTCGAGCTGCTGCACTTTGTCCCAGTGCTCCGGTTTGTACATCGGACGTCCCAACTGTCCGAAGCGCGAGGGGGAGTAGAGCTCGAAGTCCTCGGTCTGATTGGTGCCTCTGTTGCAGGGTCTTGCCTGCGTCGGTCCGCATCGGCGCCCGCCGTTCCCCATGTAGTTGCCGATCCAGTCGTTCCACGCCCACGCGCCCGTCAGGTCGGGATGCGCGCCGAGTCGCGGTGTGGTCGCCTTCGTGTTCGCTGGCGGCTCCTGCTTCGCGAACACGATCGCGGGAGCCTTCGTCGTGACATTCATCGCTTTCTGCACGCTTGGCGGCACCGGCGCAACGACGTATACATTGCCGGTCTCGGTCACGTCCGTCGTCAGATCGCGGACGACCGCGCCGTTCTTCTTTTCGATCATCTTGCCGGCGTAGAAGACCTCGATGTGGTTCAGCGGGTTGTTCCAATCTTTGTAGTCGCTGTAGGTGAACTCGGTTGTCGTCTGGCCCTGCGTGACGACGACCTTCTCGGTCATGTATTTCGCATCGAGTGTGGCCTTCGCCGTCGCGCCTGGCACACCTGGAATCGGGAACGTCACGACTGGCTTGCCGGCTTCCCACGCCACGGAAGTGTTGCCCATTTTGTCGACGCCATCGGCGATCACCGTGCCCGGGTTGGCCCCCAACGTCCAGGTGTCCATCGTTCCCGCGAGCGCGGACTTGGGTGCGCCCTGCGGACTGGCCCAGATTCGAATGAGCCGCTCCTGCACGGCCGCCGGCATCGCAGCAACCTTGCCTTTGGTTCCGGCGATCTCTGCCCCGGGTGTGTCCTCGTTCCACGCGTACTGCCAGCTGACCACCTCGATGTTCGAGTAAGTCTGCTTGTTGGCGCGTGTGCAGGTGTACCGAATCCGCTGACTGAGCGTCTGATAGTTGGTGCTCGCGCGATACTTCGAGAGCGAGCACGGCTGGCCGTCTACCTGAATGATGCCCCCTTTGGCCTGATACTCGAGCGTCGCGACCATGTCGCGCTCGTCGGTGCCCTTCAGCATCCCCTGGCCCCACATCCAGTTGAAGAGCACGGCGCGCAAGTCCTTCGCACCGGCTGCGGGTGTGTACGGTGCACCAGCGTTCGGATCGTTGCCCCGACCGCCGCCCCGGCCGGGCGCACCTGCCGGACCTTGCGCCGGAGCCTGCGCCGCGAGCGTCATCGCCATGCCGACCGCGAGGACGAGGGCGAGCGCGAGACGTATCAAACGGGTTCTTCGACCAACATCCATGGTGGTCCTCCCCTCACTTCATCAGTGCCACCAACGCGAGACGTGATGATGCGCCGACCGAACCTCCGATTCCTTTGTTGCTGGAGCGGCAATCGTGGCCGGATCCCCATGCTGGCGTTCGCATTGCAACGCGGATTTTAGCGCAGCCCAATGGCCATGTCGCCGCCGATCTTACTCACGGCAACGCGTTGCCACGGGATACTGTAGGAGACTGGTCAAGGGAGAGCACTGATGAGGAACATTCCGGTGTCCACGTTGGTCGCGATGTCGTTCTTGCTGTCGTCTTCGTTTGCACAGGGGCAAACGGACAAGCCCGCACCGCCCGCGGCGACGCGCACCAATGCGACCGGCAAGTCGATTCCGCGTTTGATCGACGGCAAGCCCGACATGCAGGGCTACTGGACCAACCAGACGTTCACACCGCTCGAGCGGCCCGCGCAGTTCAAGGACAAGGCGTTCTTCACGGCCGAGGAGGCGAAGGCGTTCGCAGAGCGCGCGCTCGAAGACGTCAAGGATGTCCCTCGCGGCGATCAGGTGAAGAGCGATGCCGACATCCATTACGACGATGGCATCTGGCTGCTCGAGGGCTACAAGAAGGGCGCAATGCTGCGGACGTCGATCATCACCGACCCGACGGATGGACGCATCCCGCCTCTGAGCGCCGAGGGTCAGAAGCGCGCCCAGGCGCGCGCGGAAGCGCGCAAACGCATCGGCCCGTTCGATAGTGCGCAGGCGCGCGGCCTCTCGGAGCGCTGCATCTACTGGGCACACGAGGGCCCGCCAATCCTCCCCACCGGCTACAACTCGAATCTCCTGATCGTGCAGGCGCCAGGCACGTTCGTCATTCAGCCCGAGATGATGCCGGTCGCTCGCATCGTGCCGCTCAATGGCCGTCCTGACCTCGGCTCGGCCATTCGCGCCTACCGTGGCGAGTCACGGGGACGCTGGGACGGCGACACGATGGTCATCGAGACCAACAACTACAGCGAGAAGACGGGGTGGCGCGGATCGTCGGAGAACCTCAAGACTGTCGAGCGCCTCACGATGACCAGTCCAACGACGATTCGGTACCAGTTCACGGTGGAGGACGCCTCGACGTGGACGCGTCCGTGGAGCGGCGAATACGAAATGACCCGCATCGACGGGCCGCTGTTCGAATACGCCTGTCACGAAGGGAACTACCAGCTGGGGACGATCCTGAGGGGCGCCCGACGGGCGGAAGAAGCGGCGCAGAAGCGGTAATCGAATCAAGCTGAGGGAACGGAGGATCGATCACACGGAGGAAACGGTGAGAACGGAGATCTTTTGTGATCGTGTTTCTCCGTTATCCCCGTTTCCTCCGTGTATTAGTCCCTCCGTGTCCTCCGTTTCCTCGGTTACGTCAGCACAAGTAGAATTCCCGGCATGATGACAATCCCCCGCCGCAGCTTCCTCGCATCGCTTCCCGCGCTCGCCGTGGCGCCGCGTCTGCTCGCTCAAGGGCCGGCGCAGCCGACCTTCCGGGTCAACGGATTGAGTCAGATCACGCTGACGGTCAGCGACGTCAAACGATCGCTCGAGTTCTATCAAGGACTCTTTGGCATGCCGGTGCAGGCGCGCCAGGGTTCGACGGTGCTGCTCCGCATCGGCAACGGACCGCGCTTCCTCGCATTGCGTCAGGCTGCCGCAGGGGAACGTCCGTACATCAGCGCGTTCGGCTTCGGAGTGCAGGACTTCTCCATCGATCGCGCGATGCAGACGCTGGCCGCCCATGGCATCACCGCTGCCCCATCGGGAGGTGACAAACCCGGGCCGAAGCAGGCGCTGGTTCGCACGCGGAAGCAGGACGAGGGCGGTTCGCCTGACGGCAGCACGCGCGATCTGTTCGTCGCCGATCCAAGCGGCGTGGTCTTCCAGTTGCACGACGTCAGCTACTGCGGCGGGAGCGGCGCACTCGGCAACGTCTGTCCGGTCGCGGAGCGCTCGCCCAAACCCGGCCTCATGGCGCTGAAGGATACGAGCCACTTCACCATCGCGGCGAGCGATCCGAGCACGGTGCCGATGTACATGGAGCTGTTCGGTCTGAAGCCGATGGTCTATCAGGCGGCGACGCCGGCCTGGCAGATCGGAACCGGCGTCCACTTCCTGATGTTCATCGGCGGTGGCGGTCCGACGCGCGGCGGAGGTGCGGCTGCTCCGCCGGCCGGACCCGGTCGCGGTGCGGCGGGTGGTGGCCCTGCGCGGCCCGCGGGCATCGACCATTCCTGCGTCGCGATCGAGAACTTCGATTCTGCAGCGGTGACCAAGCTACTCGTGAGCTACGGACTCAAGCAGCAGGAAGGTCAGGGGCGATCACCGCTCGTCACCTACATCTCGCTGCGGATGCCGAATCGCGGCGGCGCTGAGGGCGGAACGCCGGAGTTGTACTTCACCGACCCGGATGGTCTCGCAATGCAGATTCAGGATGTGAAGTATTGCGGTGGCGGTGGACTGCTCGGCGAACTGTGTCCCCCACTGCCGCCGGCGTGAGTCAGATGTAGAAGGAACGGAGGGACCCCCTCCGCTTCCTCTATCGCCGGCTTCAGCCGGACTGTGGACAGGTGGGATGCGGTCATTCGTCGCCGATCAAGTCGTCAACTACCTCGAGCAATTGGTGCCCGACCGCCCGCCTGCGCTCCAGGCCATGGAAGCGTACGCGCGGGAACAGCGATTCCCGATAATCGGCCCGGTCGTCGGGCATCTCTGCTACCAGCTCACACGGATGATCGGCGCACGCCGTGTCTTCGAATTGGGCTCTGGATTCGGTTACTCGACTGCGTGGTTCGCTCGCGCTGTACAGGAAAACGGCGGCGGTGTCGTGCATCACGTGGTGTGGGACGAAGCGATGTCACGCCGCGCTCGCGCGGACCTGGATGCAATGGGATATCGCGGCATCGTCGAATACCACGTCGGTGAAGCGGTCGACGCGCTGCGCGCCCAAGCCGGACCCTTCGATCTCGTTTTCAACGACATCGACAAACGGGCGTACCCGGAATCGCTTCCCGTCATCGCGGCGAAGCTGCGCGCTGGCGGCGTCCTGATCGTCGACAACATGCTGTGGAGCGGCCGCATCTTCGAGCCCCGCGACTCGTCGCCGGACACCCAAGGCGTACGCGAGATGACCAGGCTGCTCACGACATCTCCCGAATGGACGACCTCGGTGCTCCCCGTACGCGACGGCATCATTCTCGCGGTGAAGCACTGACACGGTGCCGTCAGGGCTTGGAAGGAACTCCAGGTTTCTGACCGGACGAGACTTCGGCTTGTCCCGGCGCGAGCACGTGGAGCCGCGACTTGAATCGCCATCCCTGCGGCGTCTTCACGTACACATCTTCGTAGTGACCCTGATGCTCCACTTTGTGCGGGTCGCCGTCGAGACCGATTGCGATCAGGTCGATGCGTCCCGTCGCCCCGTCCGCCCTCGGCGTGATGACGTGGTTCACATACATGTGCTTGATGCCTTTCCACGGCACCTCGTCGCACGTCTTCATGTCCCCGCGGGCCGCCGCGGCGAGGCTGTCGCGGCCCTGCCACTTCCTTCCGGGTCGGCCGTCCCGTGATGCGCTGAACCAGCCATCATCGGTGTACAGCGCCGCGTAGTCATACCCGTTGTTCGTGCACTCGTCGATGGCAACGGCGTAGCGAGCGATGAGCTGTTGGATGTCGATGTAGTCCTGCGTCGTGAGCGTCGGCGCCGGCGCGCGGCGGCCGGTCTGCTGTGCGCTCGCAACCTGCGCCGCGAGCGCGATCACGATCACGCTCATGATCACTCGGATGACGTGTCGGCCGCAGCCCGTCGCGCGAGAGTGGACTCGTCCGCCGGAGCGCGAAGCGCGAAGGTGGACCTGCATGACGCCGGATTCTATCAGGCGAACCCGAGTCGCCGGTCTCTGCTTTTCGACACCCAGACGCTACACTCCTTGACATCCTAGGAGAGTGGGCGATACTCTCTGTGACGTTCTAGGAGAGTCACCTCATGGCGACGACGACGGAGCTCCTGCAGGGCACGCTCGACCTCCTGATTCTCAAAGCCGTCTCGCTGCGTCCCGAGCACGGCTACGGCATCCTCCTGCGTATCCAGCAGATCTCGCGCGATACGCTGCAGATTCAGCAGGGATCCTTGTACCCCGCGCTCTACCGCCTCGAGCATCAGGGCTTGATCGCCTCGGATTGGGGCGAGTCCGACAACAAGCGGAAGGCGAAGTTCTACCGTTTGACGGCCGCCGGCCGTCGCCGGCTCAAAGACGAAGCAGCCTATTGGAAGCGCTTTTCTGAAGCGATCGGGCTGGTCCTCGCCGCAGCGCCGGAGGACGTATGACCCGGTTCCCGCGTCTGCGGTCCTTTTTGGCGGCGCTCTTTCGCCGAAGACGACTCGAAGCGGACATGGCAGCGGAGTGGCGGGCGCATCTCGACGCCCACGTCGATGCGCTGGTCGTCGCGGGCATGGCGCGGGACGAGGCCACGCGCCGCGCACGCATGGACTTCGGCGATCCGCTGCGCTGGAAGGAGCAGGCCTTCGAGGTGCGCGGCGTGAGCTGGGTCGACGATCTCGGTGCCGATCTGCGCTACGGCCTTCGACAGATGCGGCGTACGCCGGTGTTCACGGCGACCGTGCTGGTGACGCTGGCCGCGGGCATCGGACTCAACACCGCGGTCTTCAGCGTGATCGATGCGGTCCTGGTCCGCTCGTTGTCCTATCCCGATCCTGAACGCGTGGTGTGGCTCGCTACGCTCGATCGCGACCAGGAGGTCGTGACGGCCGTTGACTTTCTTGCGTGGAAGGAACAGGCGACCTCGTTCGACGGCCTGGTGGCCTTCGATATGAGCGACTACGCCATCTCGACCGCGGACACGGTGGCGCAGTCGCGAGTCGCGTGGGTGTCCGAGGACTTCTGGGCGGTCTCAGGTGCACGCCCCATGTTGGGCCGTGTTCCACGGCGCGGAGAAGACGTCGTCCTGCTCTCGCACCAGTTCTTCGTGCGCGCCTTTCATGCGGACCCCGCGACCTCAGGGCGAGCGATCACGATCAACGGCCGCCAGGTCACGATCGCCGGCGTGCTGCCGCCAGGCTTTCGCGCCCAGCTGACGAGGCCGCCCGCCTGGCTCGGTCTTCCGGAAAAGGAAGTCGACGCCTACCGCACGCTGACGGTGCGCCCACCTGTAGACGGCCGCGTCGCTCTGTTCAGTGCTCTTGGAAAGCTCAAAGGCGGTGTGTCTCCTGAGCAGGCTCGGCTCGAACTCGAGGCGATCCGCAAGCGCACCAGAACCGCGAACCCCGATGTGCGCGTGCCTCCGACGCTGATGATGATGCCGCTGAAAGACCGAATCATCGGCAGTGCGAGCCGTCCGCTCGTAGTGCTTCAAGCCGCCGTCGGCTTCGTGTTTCTGATCGCGTGCGCGAACGTCGCCAATCTGTTGCTCGCGCGTGCGTCGGCGAGGCGCCGCGAGGTGGCGATTCGAGCGGCCATCGGCGCGGGCCGCGCACGGCTCGCGCGGCAGTTCTTCGTCGAAAGCGCACTCCTCGCGGCCGCAGGTGCCGCCGCGGGTGTTACGATCGCTCGGCTGGGCCTCGCCGCGATCGTTGGCATGCTGCCCGATGCCGTCCCGCGATTGCAGGAGACCGCGATTGACGGCCGTGCGCTCCTGTTTGCCGTGGCAACGTCGATCGTCGCCGCACTGATCTTCGGGATGGTCCCGGTGTGGTCGCTGTGGAAAGACGATGCCCGGGGCGTTATGAAGCAGGCGTTGTACGGCACGTTGCCGATCGCCGGCAAGCTCCGTACGAAGACGGCGCTCGTCGCGTTCGAATTCGCCTTGACGATCATGCTGTTGATCGGCGCCGGCCTTCTGATCAAGAGCCTGTGGCGCCTGACCGCACTTCCCGACGGCTTTCATCCGGATCGAATCGTCTCGATGCAGATCCGGTTTTTCGGCCCCGCCTATCGCCAGGCGAGCGCGCGGCGCGCACACGCCGCAGAGGTTCTGCGGCGCGCGTCAGCCTCGCCTGGTGTCAGCGCCGCGGCGATTACGACGAACGCAGACTCGAGACTCCGGTTGTTGGGTGAGGGAGATCCCTTTCCGCCGAAACCAGGGGACCCATCGGCGACGTTCGCGCTCGTGACCGTGGCGTCGGCAAATTTCACGAGAGTCATGGGGATGCACCTCGTCAAAGGGAGATGGTTCTCCGATTTCGAACCGGCACCGGTGTTTGTCATCAACGAGACGCTCGCCCATCGTCTGTTCGGCGCCGCGGACCCGATCGGCACTCGTTTCCGAGCCCCGGTCGACGGACTGGAATCGTGGGCCACCGTGGTGGGAGTGGTCGCTGACAGGAAACTTCAGAGCTTCGGTGGCGCGGCGGAACCGGAGTTGTACATGGACTACATGCATGGCGGCCTGTTCGGATTTTCACTGGTCGCACGCGTGACCGATGACGTGTCGGCGGCTGCCACTGAACTCCGTCGTCTCGCCGCTGGAGTCGACCCGACATTGGCGGTGTTCGATGTCCAGACGCTCGAGGCCGCTCTCGCCGATTCGATCGCTCCGCAGCGTTTCAACCTGTTCACCTTCGGTCTGTTCGCCGCGATTGCGCTGCTGCTCGCGTCTGTCGGCATCTACGGCGTGCTCGCGTATTCAACGTCGCGTCGTACTCGGGAGATCGGCGTTCGACTGGCACTCGGCGCCGCCCGCGGCGAGGTCGTCGCGATGGTCCTCCGCCAGGGCATGACAGTCGCGATGATCGGCACACTCGCCGGTCTCGTTATCGGCGTAGCAGCAGCGCGCGTGATGAGAGGTCTCTTGTACGAAGTGTCGCCGGGCGATCCGTACATCTTCGCAGCGGCGGCCGCTGTGCTGCTGCTCGCGGGACTCACGGCCTCGCTCGGACCAGCCTTGAGGGCAGCGTTCGTTCAACCTCTGGTCGCGCTTCGGCACGAGTAACGCGCCGAAGCCTCGGGTACCTACGAGCTCGTAGGGGCCGCCTTCAGGCGGCCCGGCTACCTCGGAAAGGGTATGCGCACGCGGCCTCGATTTCGGGCACACTGTGCGGAGCAGAGGAGACCGCCCATGCGCCGACGACCCGCGATGTGCATCCTGATGGGCATCGTTCTTTCAGCCACGGTCATCAGCGGCCAGTCCCCTTCCACTCAAGCTACGGGGGACAGGTCGCCGAAACCAGGGGCGTGGTCGGTGCCGCGCATGCCTGACGGCCATCCTGATTTCCAAGGCGTCTGGGCCAACAACGGCATGACACCGCTCGAGCGTCCGAAGCAGTTCGGCATGCGCGCCACCATGACCGACGCCGAGCTCGCGGATCTGCAGAAAAAAGCGAAAGCGATGCAGGACGGAGGCGACGCGTTCTTCGCCGACGAGCTGTTCACCGCCGCGATCGAGGGGCAGACGAAGTTCAAGTCGAGCGATACGCAGACCGGCAACTACGATCAGACCTGGTTGTCCGATCGGGTGTGGGACAACCGCACCTCGTTGATCATCGATCCGCCCGATGGCCGGATTCCGGCGCCGTCGCCTGGCGCCGCCGAACGCGTACGCGAGCAGGCCGCGGCGCAACAGCGAAGAGGGCCCGCGGATCGCGCTCAGGACTTGTCGCTGGGCACACGGTGTGTCAGCTACGGCACGCCGAACATCCGCGCGGGCTATCAGAGCTACTTCGAGATCACCCAAGGGCCGGGCGTCGTCGCGCTGCGCAGCGAGATGATTCACGACGCGCGCATCTTCTCGACCGAAAAGGCGGCGCACATCTCGCCGGTGATCAGGCAATACCACGGCGACTCGCACGCCAGGTGGGACGGCGACACACTCGTCGTCGACACCACCAACTATGTGCCCAACGCGACTCGAGTGGGTGCCAGCGAGAAGCTGCACACCATCGAGAAGTTCCGGCGTGTAGCGAACGACACGCTCGAGTACCACGTCACCTTCGACGACCCGGCGGTGTGGTCACGTCCGTGGACGCTGATGATTCCGCTCAAGATGACCGGCGAGCGCATGTTCGAGTACGCCTGCCACGAGGGGAACTACGGACTGCCGGCCATCCTGCGCGGGGCACGCGAGCTGGAGAAACTCGGCACGCGATAGCCGGCGATGAATCTCTCCGCGATTCCCGCCTTCGCGAGCGGGGACGTCTATCATGTCGTCATCGAAGCCGCGCGCGGCTCGACGCTCAAGCTCAAATACGAGCCACGCTGGAGGCGATGTCCGTGTCGCGGCCACTCCCCCTCGGCGTGACGTTCCCGTTCGACTGGGGATTCGTGCCGTCGACGCTCGCTCCCGATGGCGATCCGCTGGACGCACTCGTCATGTGGGACGTCCCGTCATACCCGGGCGTGGTCGTCCCCTGTCGCGCCATCGGTGTCCTGCAGGTCGAACAGAACAAGACGCGGGGCGACTCGTCGCAACGAGTGCGCAACGATCGAGTGCTCTCGATGCCTGTCGACGCACGTCGCGAGCAGACGCTTGGCAGCATCGACGCCCTGCCGACGCGCGTTCGTCAGGAACTCGAGACGTTCACCCTTGCCGCAACCGCTCTCGAAGGCAAGGACGTCCGCATCGTCGGCTGGGGCGATGCGGCCGAAGCACTCGAGCTCGTACGAGAGAGCGCGGTCCCGGCAAATACGAGATAACACGGTTACCGCG
This sequence comes from Vicinamibacterales bacterium, assembly GCA_036407095.1. Taxonomy (GTDB): domain Bacteria; phylum Acidobacteriota; class Vicinamibacteria; order Vicinamibacterales; family UBA2999; genus Gp6-AA40. The sequence goes on from DASWZV010000126.1 coordinate 191,621, forward strand.
CCGTTTTGGGTCCCGGCATCACGCCCGCCACTTTGAGACGGATGCGATAGACGTGATCGCACGCAGAGACGTAGAGGCTCCTGGCGTCGAGATCGCCGAACGCGACGTTGGTCGCGCAGATCTGCCGCTTCGGTTCACCGCCGACGATCGGCAGATTGAGATAACCGAGCAGCGTCCCGGCTGGTGACGTGATGCGGACAATGCCCGGACCGGCACCGCTCGTGGAGTAGACGTTGCCGAGCGTGTCCACTTTCATACCGTCGCCGATCCCCGGTCCCTGCGTGAACAGGCTGCCCGGTCCGAGCGAACCGTCGGCCTTCACCTCATAGCGATTCATCCGCTGACCGGCGTTGGCGTAGAGATATTTCTCGTCGGGTGACAGCGTGATGCCGTTCGGGATGCCGCCGAGCACGGTTGCATCCAGTACCATCGTCGACTGCCCGTCCTTGATCCGCCAGATGCCGTTCGGCAGCTGCTTGTCGGGATTGCTTCCGCCGTCGCGCAAGCCAAAATCGTTGTCGGTGAGATACACCGCATCGTCCTTCGCCACGACGATGTCGTTCGGGCCGCTGAAGCGCTTGCCGTTCGCACCCGATGAGAGCACCGTACGAGTGCCGTCCTTCTCGAGCCGCATCACCGCGCGATCGTTGTCGGCGCACCAGATCAGACGACCCTGCGAGTCGAGACTCGTGCAACTTGGACCGATGAGCAGCACGTGCGAGCGCCCGCTGCGCGTCTGCGTGCCGGTGTGATTGACATCCGTGCCGCTGTAGCCGGCCTTCTCCATGAACACCGACACGGTCTTGTCGGCCGCGATCTTGTAGATGACGTTGTCGAGCAGGCCGCTGACGAGCAGGGAACCCGACTGCCCTTCGCGTACCCACACCGGCCCTTCGTTGAGGCCGAAGCCGGTGGCGATCAGTTCCGCCTTGGTGTTCGCGGCGACGATCGCATCGAGCCCCGGATCGGAGCGCGTGATGTTGAACGGCTTCGGCGCGGGCGCCGGACCGTCGCCGCGCATGGAAGGCGCGGCCGTGGGCGACTGCGCGGCGAGCGTGGTCGTCGCGATCGCCGCGACGCACGCAACGGAGAAACACCAGGATTTCATGGGCGGATTCTATCAGTGCGATAAATCCGGAGCCTTGAGGTAAATTACCGCCGTCCTGTTCGCTATCACACGAGAGGAAACGATCATGTCGCGACTTACGAGACGGGGATTCGTCAAGGTGTCGGGCGCGCTCGCAGCGGCACCGGCGCTCACGGCGCTCTCACTCCAGGCTCAGGGCCAGACACCCGACACGGGAAACCTGCGCGTCGAGAAGGACGTCGTGTTCGGCAAAGGTGGAAGCAAGGACCTCACGCTCGATGTCTATCGGCCGCCCGCGGGCGTGACGTCGAAGCGGACGGCGATCGTGCACCTCTTCGGGGGCGGCTTCTTCGTCGGCAACAAGAACGCCGGCTACATCATCAACGATGCCAAGGCACTCGGCGCCCGGGGATACACGAACATCTCGGCGAACTACCGGCTCCAGCAGGAAAGCCTCTGGCCGGCGCAGATTCACGACACGAAGGCTGCGATCCGCTGGACCCGCGCGAACGCTGAACGCCTGGGCGTCGATCCCAACCGGATCGTGGTCGCCGGCTACTCGGCCGGCGGCATGCTGTCGCTGATGGCCGCTGGAACGAATGGGCGCAAGGAGTTCGAGGGCGATGGCGGCAACGCGGGCGTCAGCTCGGACGTCAACGCGTGCATCGGCGTCTACCCGCTGGCCAGTGCGCAGATCGCGACGGGGCTCTTCCCACAGGGACAGGCGACGCCGGAGAACATCGCCGCGGCATCACCGACGTCCTACATCACCAAGAGCTTCGCGCCGACGATCTTCATTCACGGCACCAACGACGGCACGGTGCCCGTGCAGTCGAGCATCGACTTCTTCGGCAAGCTTCACGCCCTCGGCGTGCCCTCGGCGCTGACGCTCATTCAAGGTGCCGATCACGCGTTCGACAATGGCGCGCTCGACGCCGTCGAAGTGATGGCGCAGTCGATCGATCTCTTCCTGGACCGGCTTATGGTCAATCCGAAACCGTACCCGTCGTTTGGCGGTGGTGGCGGCGGCCGCGGTCGTGGCGGACGTGGCGGCCCGGGCGCACCCCCTCCCGGCCGCGGCTGACCATCGAGTGGAGGCTGCTGACGGACGCCGGAATCGGCGTCCGTCACCGTTTGCGCGCGAAGCAGCCAACCATCGCCGGACCTGGAATGCAGGCGCGCTGCGAGATCACTTCCTCTCTCACACGCACAGCCAGCGAATCGATGTCGATTTCGTCGCTTCGAACGAGGCCGAGCGCCTCCGCGCGCGGCAGGATGCTCCGGAACGATTCAGCCACCCACTCGTAGAACGGACTGTCGTCGCCGCCGTCCATCGGGTACTCCACCCGGCCTTGCGGCGCTGGAAATCCCGCGTCGATCAGCAAGTTGAACAGCCGGGTGCCGATATTCCCGTGCGTCGCCTGTGCAAAGAACGCGCGGAAGACCTCGAATAGGCGCTCGTACAACGGCGCCTCGGGGAACGAACGATGCACGACGCTGAAGTCGTATTCCTGAAAGACTGCGACACCGCCCGACTTCAGCAGCGAATGGACCGTGCCGATGACGAGGCGCGGATCCGGTGTGTGGATGAGAATGTGACGGCCGATCACCGCATCGTATGACGTGTCGGTGCGATACGCGCAGATATCGCCCCGCGCGAAATCGATGATGTGATCGAGTCCCTGTTCGCGGGCGCGCGCAGCGGCAATGGCCAGCGCTCCCTCGTCGATGTCGATGCCGGTCACCCGGCCGCTCCGGCCGACCAGCCGCGCGGCAACCATCGACAGCTCTCCGACGCCGCAGCCGATATCGAGCACGCGCAGGCCGGCCGAAAGGCCGGCACGCCTCAAGAGCTCTTCCGAAAACGGATTGAGGATAGAAGCCTGGAGGGCGAGACGACGGCGCTCGCGGTCGTCGTGCCCCATCACGTAACCCGTCGACATCTGCGACATGGGCTCGAGTGTATCAGCCATCAGCTCTGGCGTTGCCCTGTTGCTTTCCCACAGGAAGCGTGTCATCCTTCATGTTGGAATCCCAAAAGAGATATGAAGGACACCGACGTTCGACAAGGCACGCTGGCGCTGATGGTGCTCAAGACGCTCGATGTGCTCGGTCCCCTGCACGGGTACGGCCTTGCCCGGCGTATCGAGCAGATCAGCGGCGATCTGCTGACGGTCAATCAGGGGACGCTCTATCCGGTGCTGCTCAAGCTCGAACAGGAGGGATCGATCGCGTCGGAATGGGGCGCGTCCGAGAACAACCGCAAGGCCCGCTTCTATCGGCTGACGCGGCAGGGACGCAAGCAGCTGCAGGCTGAGGCCCGGAGCTGGGAACAGACGACGGCGATCATCGAACGGTTTTTCGCGGTGAAAGTTCAGGACCTGAAATGAAAGCCGTGAGGCGGTTGTTCCGGCGGCTGACCTCGTGGGCGACGACTGCGAGGGACGAAGAGATTCTGCGCGCCGAAATCGACGAACACATCGCCATGCAGACGGAAGAGAACCTTCGATCCGGCCTGTCACCCATCGAAGCTCGAAGACAGGCGCTGCTGAAGTTCGGCAACGTGGAAGCGGTCAAGGAGATCTATCGAGACCAGCGAGGACTCCCGTTTCTCGAAACGCTCATCTCTGATACACGCCATGCGCTCCGCCGCCTGCGAAAGGCTCCCGCATTTACCGCTGCCGCTCTCATCACGCTGGCGCTTGGCATCGGCGCGAACACCGCGATGTTCGGCGTGATCGACAGCATCCTGATCAGGCCGCTGTCATATCCGCATGCGGAGGCCCTGGTAAGCATCCGCCACACGGCGCCCGGCTTACCCGGCCTCCCCGACAGTCTCGCGTGTTCTCCTTCCATGTACTTCACGTACGGCGAGGAGAACCGGAGCTTTCAACAGTTCGGTGTGTGGAGCTCCGGCGGCGCAAGCGTCACCGGGACTCCCGAGCCAGAGCAGCCTCGAGCGCTCTTCGTGACCCATGGCGTGCTGGATGCCGTGGGCGTGAAGCCTCTCCTGGGCCGGTGGTTCTCGCAGGCGGACGACACGCCGGGCTCGCCCGAGACTGTCATGCTCACGTACGGCTACTGGCAACGCCGTTTCGCGGGCGACCCGTCCATCGTCGGGCGTACGCTGACGATCGATTCGAAACCGCGCAGCGTGATCGGCGTGATGCCTGAGGGATTCCTTTTTCAGCGCGATCCCGAGCTGATTCTTCCGCAGCGGTTCGAACGGAACACGCAGTTCCTGGGAGGTTTTGGCTTCCAAGGGATCGCGCGGCTCAAACCCGGCATCACGATGGAGCAGGCCAATTCCGACGTGGTTCGCATGTTGAGGATCTGGTTGCGTGCCTGGCCTCCGAATCCAGGGATCTCTCGCACGCTCTTTCAGAACGCTCGCTTGGGGCCCATGCTGCAGCCACTGAAACAGGACATCATCGGAGACGTCGCCACGGTACTGTGGGTGGTGATGGGCAGTCTCGGGCTGATTCTCCTGATCGCCTGCGCGAATGTCGCCAATCTGTTGCTCGTACGCGCCGAGGCTCGCCAGCAGGAACTTGCCATCCGGGCCGCACTTGGCGCCGGCTGGGGACGAATCGCGCGGGAGATGCTCGTCGAAAGCACGATGCTCGGAATGCTGGGCGGCACTATGGGTCTCGGCCTCGCGTATGCGGGGTTGCGGATTCTTGTCGCGAAGGGTCCGGACACGCTGCCGCGGCTGCGCGAAATCGGCATCGATCCGTTCGTGCTCGCGTTCGCCATCGGTGTGTCGCTAGTTTCAAGCGTGTTCTTCGGCGTCGGACCGGTCTTGAAATACGCACGACCCCGCATCGCGACCGCGCTTCAGAGTGTCGGCCGAACGGCCAGCCAGGGGCGCGAGCGCCATCGCGCGCGCAACACGCTGGTCGTAGTGCAGGTGGCGCTCGCGCTCGTGCTGCTCGTCAGCTCCGGTCTGATGATCCGCACGTTTCAACACTTGCGCAGTGTGGAGCCGGGATTCACGCATCCCGAAGAGATTCAGATACTGCATTCCATCATTCCGGAAGCGATCGCAAAGGAGCCGGAGCGGGTGATGCGAATGCAGCACGAGATCATGGACAAACTTGCCGCCATCCCTGGCGTCGTGTCGGTGGGCTTTGGCGACGCGGCGCCGCTGGAATCCTTCCTCGGCGGCGTCAACCCGATTTATGCGGAAGACAAGACGTTCGAAGCAGGCCAGCTGCCTCCCATGCGGCGCATCCGCAAAATCGCACCCGGATACTTCACGACGATGGGAACGCGTGTCGTTGCGGGACGCGAGTTCACCTGGACCGACCTGTATGAGAAACGGCGCGTCGCGATCGTGTCGGAGAATCTGGCGCGGGAGTGGTGGGGCGATCCGCGTGCGGCGCTGGGCAAGCGGATTCGAGAAGGCGGCGATCGCGATCCGTGGCGCGAGATCGTGGGCGTCGTCGAGAACGTGTTTGACAACGGCGTGAACGTGAAGGCACCCGAGTTCGCGTACTGGCCGGCGCTGATGGATCGCTACATCTGGTCCGACGACAACGAATTCGCCGTGACTTTCGGCATGTTCGCGATCCGCTCCAATCGCACGGCATCCGAGAGCTTGCTGGCGGAGGCGCAGCAGGCGATCTGGTCAGTGAACGGCAGGCAGCCCGTGTTCCTCGTCACGACGCTCAAGACGCTCCACGACCAGTCCATGGCACGGACGTCGTTCACGCTGGTGATGCTCGCCATCGCCGGAGCGATGGCCCTCGTACTCGGCATCGTCGGCATCTACGGCGTGATCGCCTACGTGGTGTCGCAGCGGACTCGCGAGATCGGCATCCGTACGGCGTTGGGGGCGCAGCGGGCGGAACTACTCGCGACGTTCGTGCGCCAGGGTCTGTTGCTCGCGGGCGTTGGAGCTGCCATCGGCCTGGTGGCAGCTGCCGGACTCACGCGTCTGATGTCGTCGTTGTTGTTTGGCGTCAGCACACTCGACCCGGTGACGTACGCGGCTGTGTCGGCGCTGCTGATCGTGTCCGCTGTGCTGGCCAGCTATCTTCCTGCGCGCCGGGCCACAACCATCGCACCGGTCGAGGCATTGCACGCCGAGTAGCGTCTCCATTCTCACCCGGCCCAGCCCACAATGCCTGGTCAGTCGCCACTCAGCGCTGTCGAGTAAGCGCTGTCGAGTAAGCGCCGTCGAGCAAGCGCTCATTCCGGATCCCGTAGACTGAGACGGTGCGCGTGGCGAGCCGGTTCATCCTCGAGTGCGGGTCTGCGCAATGGTCCACTTCGTCGTCGTTCTACTGTTCTCCAGTGTCGTGACGCTGTCTCTGGTCGCATCACCTTCTGCGGTCGCCCGACAGGCGTCATCGGCGCGCGCACACACACTACCGACGCCGGACGAACTTCCGGTCATTGCCGAACACCACTATCGGCTCTCAGGCAGTGCGCGTCCTTTCCTGTTCTGGATCAGTCGCGACAACATCGGCGGTGGTCGCATGACGTGGCGGCGCGCCGCTGACGGCACGCTCGGCTTCGAGCTGCTCATGGGCTCTGATCCGGCGCGAGCCCCCTTCAAGGCGAACCGGTGGGGGTACATCCGTGAAGTGGTGCGGGGCGACTCGGCGGAACTGGTGGCCGTAAAAAGCGAGACCGAGGAAGAGACGGTCGATGAGGCCAGAGCAAGCGCCAATCAGAAGGATCGAGACCGGACGCTCATGTTCATCCACGAGCAGGTCTCCCCTCGCGAGACGCGGGCATCGAGCGCCATCGTCGATGTCGGACGCGACGCGACCTATCGCGAGCTGGACTTCGTGCTCGACCGCATGGCGACGATCCCCGAATGGGACGAGCGCGTGGGCGTCCGTCCGAAAGCCACGCGTCCGGGATTCCTCGTGGCTCTTACCGAATTGATGCAGTCGGGCGTCAACGCGTGGAACGCAGCGGACCGCTCGACGTTCCATTACGAGGCCCGCACACTGCTCTACGTCCACCGCGCGAAGCCGTACGAGTTGCGCCAGTCGGACGTCGAGGTATTGCGTGACGTCATGATCGGGGGCCGTCGATACGCCCACCTGCTTCAGGGGGCGTTTCGAATCAGGAATCCTGCCACCAACTACCAGAGTCAGTTTTCAGTGATCTACGGTCTCGACGATGACCTGGCGGCGGTGCCAGTACGGATCACGTATCAGCCACGATGGTGGCTGCGGACACAGCTCACACTCGATCCGTCGGACCATCCACTCGCCCGGCGTTGAGCCATACGTCGGCCACTCGGGCCGTTGATTCGTCAACGTGGCGACGAGGTGTTCTTCGGCGGCCAATCGGACCAGACGTTGCCGGATGTCGCTTCGATCGGGACGGGTCCCTGCAGCGAGAATCCCGGGACACGCCCGGGCGGGGGCGGCGGCGGGGGCGGCTGGTGGTCCGCGGCAGTCGTGCAGCGCATCTCGTTCCAGCCGACGTGTGCGGTCACGTGCTTGTAGAACGTCGGGATCTCACCGTCAGCCCAGTCCTCATGAAGGATGTTGAACTTCAGCGTGTCGCCTTCGATCTGGAAATCGTCGAGTGCCGCCAGCGTGTACGGGTTGTCGCACGTACCGCACACCATGCCGCGAAGCTTATTGCCGACCTTCTTGATGATGAAGAACTGCTTGGGCGCGCCGACACCGAATCCGAGCCAGACGCCGATCACATCCTCCTCGGTCAGCTTCGTCTTCCACGGGCCCGGCTGAATGTAAGGCAGACCGTCGGCACCATCGGCGTTGCGACGCTGCGGATTCCCAGGCACCGACGGACGATCCTTCGGCAGCACGGACACCTTCACCGGAATCGGATCGGGCCCACGCGGATCCTTGATCAGCACCCGTTCGAACGCGCCGGCACCCCGGGCACCGCTCGTGCCGGTCACGATCAGACGGCCGTTGCTGACCTTCGCGACCGCCTTGTCCTTGTATTTCGTGCTGCCGTCTGCGTTCACATGCGTGACCTCGAACGCGATCCCGTCCGGTCCAAACGTTCCATCGACGAATGCCAGCGTCGTGGCGTCGGCGCAATAGGTGCAGTAGATGCCGCGGACGGTCGCACCACGAATCGAGAATTCGTACGTGTGCGCTTCCCCGCTGTCGGTCCGCCAGCCACCGCGATAGTCGTCCGGGTTCTGCGCCGCACCCGCGCGTGCGAGGGCGAGTACTGCGATCACCATCAGCAGCGTTTTCATCGATCTGAGAGTGTATCGAACCTCGCAGTCGCGCCCCTGCACAGCTCGACGGTTCGAACAGGTTCAGAATTAGGCGGTGACTCGAAGCAGCATCTCGGGGCTCGTCACGGCGATGGCGCTCATATGCGTGCCGTCGCCGCTCCTCGCTCAAATCCAGCTCACACCTGTTGCCACCGGCCTTTCGAATCCGCTCTTCGTCGGCCACGCTGGTGACGAATCGCAGCGTCTCTTCATCGTGGAGCAGGACGGCATCATCCGCGTCCTGCAGGCCGGGCATTCGACACCGACGATCTTTCTCGACGTTCGTCCGAGGATTGCCACGGACGGTGAACAGGGGCTCCTTGGTCTCGCGTTCCATCCGCAGTACGCGACGAACGGTCGGTTCTTCGTCTACTACACCCGCGCGGGAGACGGCACGATCGTCATCGCCGAGTATCGTGTCTCGGCTGACCCGAACATTGCCGACGCGCCGGAACAGGTGCTGCTGACGATCCCTCATCCGGTGAACACCAATCACAACGGAGGCATGCTTGCGTTCGGGTTGGATGGGTATCTGTACGCCGGCATCGGCGACGGTGGCGGCGGCAACGATGTACCGAACAACGCACAGAACATCGATCTGCTGCTCGGGAAGATCCTGCGGATCGACGTCGATCAGCCCGGCGCGGGCACGCTCTATTCCTCGCCACCCGACAACCCGTTCGTCAACGCGCCAGGCCGCGATGAGATCTTTGCGTTTGGCTTTCGCAATCCATGGCGCTTCAGCTTCGATCGTACGACCGGCGAACTATGGATTGGAGACGTCGGACAGGGTGAGCGCGAAGAGATCGATCGCGCCATCGTCAAGGGCGGCAACTACGGCTGGCGGATCTACGAAGGACTGCTCTGCACCAACCTGGGACCATCCCTCTGCAATCCATCTGATTACATCGATCCGCTGTTCGACTACTCGCATACGCGCGGACGATGTTCCGTCACCGGGGGATACGTGTATCGAGGATCGCGTGGAACACTGCCGGCTGGCGTGTATGTCTACGGCGACTTCTGCTCGGGTGAGATCTTCGTCACCAACGGCGATGTGCAAGCCGTTCTCGCGTTCACCGCCATGAACATCTCCTCGTTCGGCGAGGACGAGCAAGGCGAACTGTACGTCGTCGATCGCGGCGGCACCGTCAGCAGAGTCGAACCGATGCGGGCCCCTTGCAGGGACGACTTCGCCCCTGCTCGTGCCAAAATGCGCGATTGCGTCTACGGGCAATAAACCGCCTTTGCGCCGGCAGAAGCTCGACAACGACACGATCTACCTCAGCAGCTGGAGCTCTACAGGGAAGAATCTGTGCCGAATTGCAAGAAATCGACAACGAACTGTCGAGATGCCTTCTCCTGTTCAGTCGTCCTAGTGTCGATAAGAAGTATTGTCGAGAAGGAGGGATTACTGATGAGACGACTGATTGTGAGCTCGCTGATGCTCACCCTGCTGCTCGCGCTGCCCGAAATCGCGTCGGCACAGCGGCGTGCTGCGCCCGCGCGCGAGCGAGTGCCCGCGGCTGGGACGGTCGCTGCTGGGATCGACGTCGGCGCACTCATTCCGACGAACGATGGGCTGGCGAATTCGGCGTTGATCAACGTTCTGTACGAGTACTACATGCACCCGCGCGTCAGCGTTCGTACGGAGTTCGGATGGTCAAATCCGGCGTTCGGTGGTGGTGCGATCGACTCGTTGAGGCAGATGCCTCTGCGGTTCGACGTCAACTACAACTGGGAGGGTGGCCGCGTGCACCCATTCGTGGGCACAGGCGTCGGAATCTACTTCCTCCAATTTCGAACTGGCGGCACCTCGGTCGGCAACACTGAATCACGGATGGGCCTCAACACCGGCGGCGGCATCGAGTACTTCCTCAATCGAAGTGTGACATTCAAGACTGAGGGGCGCTACCACGCCGTTGCCAATGCACGCGGACAGGATCCTTCCGGTCTCGCGTTGACGGTGGGATTGAAGACGTACTTCTAGTCGAGCAGAAGGTCCGGCTCCGCCTCCAAGCCGGACACTAACCTCGCACCCGCCGTCGCATCGGCGACGGCGGGTGGTTCATGATCCGCCAGTCCTCCCAGGCTGAACACACGTCGATCCCAAGCACATGCATGCGCATGGAAATAACGGGCATCAATATCGCATTGCTGCCTCGGTGCGGCTGACCTGAGGGCCGTTCGCAGTCGCCGTTGAGTCCGCGCGTCTTGTGAGCTTGAAGGAGATAAAGCGCTCATGACGCAAGCCCCGAACCTGCTGGCCTCGCCGCCGGTGATCGAGAAGGTCGAGGTGCTCGGCGCCAAGCTTGCCGCGTGACCGCTCGGACGAGTGGGCACGGAGAATGCTTCGTTCTCCGTGCCTCGTGCCTGCTGTCAGCCACGACGAAGGCAGGCAAGAAATGAGATGATGGGCAGGAATGCGAATTGGCCGCGCGCTCGACTCTCATGGCCAGGCGGCTCGTGCCCGCTATGACCACCTGCTAGCTGTGATGCGGGCTCGCTTTCCCCGAACCGGGACGTCACGTTTTGCGAGGGCGCTGCTCACTACCGCGGCAGTCTGTGCCTTCGTCGAGACGCGTGCTGCGGCCGCCGGCCAAGTGGTTCGCGCCCGGTATGACCACGTGCTCGAGGTGTTGCGGGCTCGCTTTCCCCGACTCCGGACGATACGTTCGGCGAGGGTGCTGCTCACGACCGCGGCAATCTGTGTCTTCGTCGGGACGGGAGCCACAGCCGGGCTCGTGGTCAGCGCGCTTCGCTCGCTGCCCGATCAGGCGGCCTTGCGCGGCATCGGTACGATGGCGCAGGCGACGACGGTGTTCGACGCGCAGGATCACGCGGCGTTCACGATTTTCCGGGAGCAGCGCATCGACGTGCCGCTCTCGCGGGTCTCGCACCGGCTCGTGCAGGCGGTTCTCGCGATCGAAGATCAGCGTTTCTACGATCATGCCGGCGTCGATGTGGTCCGTGTCGCCGGTGCTGCATTCAATAACCTCCTCGAAGGCCGGCTTGCGCAGGGCGGGAGTACGCTCACGCAACAGCTCGCACGTCAGAGCTTTCTCACGCCCGACAAGACTCTTCACCGGAAACTGACGGAAGCACTGCTGGCAGTTCGCCTGGAGCGGCAATTCTCGAAAGACGAGATCCTCTCGCTGTACCTCAACAAGGCGTACTTCGGAGACGGACTCTACGGGGTCGAAGCGGCCTCGCTCGGATATTTCGGCAAGCACGCGGCTGACGTATCGCTCGAGGAAGCGGCGCTGCTTGCTGGTCTGGTCAAGGCGCCGTCGACCTATGCCCCGACTGTCAGCCTTCCACGAGCAACGGCCCGGCGCAACGTCGTGCTTCAGGCGATGCGCGATGCCAGGATGATCGATCGAGCCACCTACGATTCGGCGGCGAAATCCGCGGTCGTGCTCAGTGATGGGCTCCGAGCCGGCGAGGACTACGGCCAGTACTTCAAGGAGGAAGTCCGGCGTTTCCTGGTGCAGCGTTTCGGCTGGGCCCGCGTCTACCAGGGCGGACTCAAGGTCTACACGACGATCGATCTGGAGATGCAGAAGGCCGCCGAAACTGAAGTCGCGAACGCGATCGCCGAGATCGAGAAGCGCCAGGGACGGAACGTGACCACCGGCGACGAAGCGCTGCAGGCTGCGCTCGTCGCCATGGATCCGCACACCGGTCAAGTGCGCGCCATGGTCGGCGGCCGCGATTTCGCGCAGAGCTCATTCAACCGCGCGACCCAGGCGCACCGCCAGCCAGGTTCGGCATTCAAGCCCTTCGTGTACGCCGCCGCGCTCGAGCGCGGGTTTTCTCCCGGGACGCTCATCACCGATCTCGATCAACCGATCATGACGCTGCAAGGCGCGTGGGTCCCCGAGGACGAACACTCCGACGGTTCGCCGATGACGATGCGTATGGCGTTGCGCACGTCGAGCAATCGCGCAGCGGTGCGCGTGCTCGAGGACGTCGGGATCCCGGTCACCGTGGAATATGCCCAGCGCCTCGGCATCGGATCGGTTCCAAGCGTGCCGTCGCTCGCGCTGGGGTCGGGAGAAGTCACGCTCGATGCGATGACGGCGGCCTTTTCGACGTTTGCCAACGGCGGGCTCGTTCCTACACCGATTCTCGTCAGGCGCGTCGAATCGAGCAGTGGCGAGGTCCTTTACACCGATGATCACGTGCAGGAACGTGCGATCAGTGAGACCTCGGCATTTCAGATGGCGGAGATGCTTGCCGACGTGGTCAACTCGGGCACGGCCTGGCCGGCGCGACGCGAAGGATTCATGCTCCCGGCCGCAGGGAAGACCGGTACGACGAACGACTACCACGACGCGTGGTTCATCGGATTCACGCCGCACCTGGCCGCCGGCGTCTGGGTCGGCTACGACCAGCCACGCACGATTATCGGGCGTGGCTACGCCTCGGACCTTGCCGTGCCGTTGTGGGCCCGCTTCATGAAGCAGGCGACGCGGAACGACCAGCCTGACTGGTTGTCTCGCCCTGACAACATCACAAGCGTGCGCATCTGCCGTCTGAGCGGCAAGCTGGCCACCGATTCGTGCAGAGACGCCGTCACCGCCGACGAGTCGGGCCACTCGACGCGGCAGCCGATGGTTTACTACGAGAACTTCGTTGTCGGCACCGAGCCGACCGAGACCTGCCCGATCCACAATCGGGTGATCGGCAACCCGCTGCGTGCGCTGGCGGCGCTCTTCTCGCCGACGAACTCGGTGGCACCGACGCCGGCCATTGCGCATGTACCCACGGCCGCGGCCAGCGAGGCCGCGTCAGCGCCGCCCAGCGTCGAGCCCCCGCCTGCCCCCAAGAAGCGCGGCTTCTGGTCTCGCGTCTTCGGAGGGGGTAGAGACGACAAGAATCAAAAAGATCAAAAGGGCAAGCGCTAGCACCGATCACGTCATCTATAATTCGCGCGGCGGATTCGCCCACCTGGAAACGCAATGCGAGTGACTGCGCTGTCGATCGGTCTGACGTGTCTCTATGCGATTGCGCTGGCGGCCGATGATCGCCATGTCGATTTCGATCAGCACACCGACTTCTCGACCCTCAGGTCGTTCGCGCTGCACGAGGGAAAAGTCAACAGCCCAAGCCCCGAGTTGAACAATCCACTACTCGTGCGGAAAGTCGGCGACGCCATCAGAGCCGTGCTCGTTTCAAAGGGATTGACAGAACGGTCCGTCGATCCCGATGTCATCGTCGATTACGCCATCGCCGGAGAGGAGTTCAGCGCCCGCCGCGGCGGACCGGCCGCATTGACCCAGGGCACTCTGGTCATCGATCTCGTAATGCGCGCCGGGAATACCCTGGTCTGGCGAAGCGTCTACCGTGACGACGAGAGCAGCAATGCGAAGCTGGCGCAGGCATTGCCCAAAGACGCGGAGAAATCGCTCTCGCAGTATCCACCTCGCCAGAAGGGCGGCATCGGGCCGGCGCCGGTTACCGTCGCCACGCCGCGCGACATCACGCCGAAGGCCGCGGCTCGCGCCGCGATCGAGATCATTCAGTCCACGCGGCAGAATACGACGTACGTCGGTGGCTCGAATCATCCTGGCTTGTCGGTCAGCTTCAATCAGTTGGAGCGCACCGCGCGTGCGGTAGCCGAGGACGACAGTACGAGTCCCGCGGCGACAGAAAACAGAATCGGCGCTTTCTACCGGGCGCTCAAAGAGACCGAAGCGTTTGCCACCTCTCTCGCAAACCGTGACAGCGAGGGGCCGGACTCACGGGCGAGATCTCGCGACCTGGCGCGACAACTTCATTCCCTCCTCGGACCCTGAGGGCACCGCCAGGCCGAGACTGCGTCTGAACGCTCAGGATCCACCGGCATCCACACCGGATGCCCGCGTACGAGCGTATGCGGAGACGATAGGACAATCAGCGAGGTCTTCGGAAGATCCGCTTCAATAACGGCAGGGCGCTACGCAGTCAAGCGCCCTCAGCCGCACCGGACTCACCATCGGCGGGGCTCGCCGGCCATGGTGGGAGAAGCCGCACCAGTCCAGCCAGGAGAACGAACGGCAGGATGAGGAGGACCAGCGACACCCCGACCCCCTCGCGGGTCGCAAATTGCAGTTTGTACGTCGTGTAGCCCAGAAAACTCTTCGAGAACAGCTGCCCACCGATGACGACGTTCCAACGCATCGCGAAGATGCCGACGAGCGTGAGCACGCCGGCAACGACATACACGACACGCCGCCCACGCTCGCTCGCAATCACGCGCGCGAAGACGAGCAACGCGATCGGCACCAGCGTGCCGACGACGATCTGCAAGACGATCTGCGAGAGGAACAGACGTGTGTGAACCATGAAGTCGAGCGTCTTGAACGATTCGTCCGCTTCGTAGATGCGATGGGCAAGGTCCAGGAGCTCGAGCGAAAGATCGATCACGAAGGCGTACAGCAGATAGCGCGCGATAGTATCCAGGCATGTCATATCGACCGGAACCCGTCGATACCACGTGATCGCCATGTACATCAGCATGACGAGCGCAACCCCGGAGACAATCGCCGAGAACAGAAACACGATCGGCATCATCGGCGTCGACCACCACGGGTTCGCTTTCACCGAGCCAAAGATGAACCCCACGTATCCGTGCAGAAGAAACGCCGATGGGATGCCCACAATGGTGACGAGGCGGCCGACACGATCGTCAACGCGCCGCGACTCGGCGCTCACGTTCGACGATCCCAGCGCCAGCGCGGCATACGCGAGTCGCGTCACCCCGGACGACCGTCGCCAGGCGCTGACGATGTCCTGCCGGTATTCGAGCCAGATCTCAACCACGAGAACCGCCATCAGGTACCAGAGGTAGACGAAGCCGAACATCGCCATCGCGGACGTCGTGTGAGGCGTCAGATACATCTCCAACGACCGTTCGGGATGACCGAGATGGAGTTGCAGCGGAAGCGGCGCCACGATGAGAAACGCAAGTGCCGTCAGGAGCGCGAGACGATACGTCGGTTTCACGGCCTGCACGTCGAAGACGCGTTCGAGCGACGCGAGGATGAACGCGCCGGCGACCAGGCCGGTGATGAAGGGATAGAGCACGATGAGGAGGCTCCACTGGAGCTCCACTTCGTTCGGATAGATGAACCCCTGGACGCCTTCCATCTTTCGCTCCTAGCGCACGGCGCCGTCGAGCCCGTGGTAGAACGTCTTCGGGTGCGTCGCCATCTGCGGCTTGAGTACCTGGACCTTGTGAGTCCGCAGGAACTCGTGAATCGGATCGCGCGGGTTCTTGAGATCGCCGAGATAGCGCGCCCCGGTCGGACACACCTCGACGCACGCCGTCTGCAGCCCTTTCGTGATGCGGTGATAACAGAGCGTGCATTTGTCCGCGGTGTGCGTCTCGGGATTGATGTAGCGGCATCCATACGGACACGCTTGCACGCAGTAACGGCACCCGAGGCAGTACTCCTTGTCGACCAGCACCACTCCGTCCGGTGTGTGAAACGTCGCGCCAACGGGACAGACCTGAACACACGGCGAATCGGCGCAGTGGTTACACAGCTTCGGCACGAAGAACGTCTTCACGCCGGCCTTGGTCGGCTGGGGGAATCCGTCGTACCCACCGTTGGGCGACGTCACGCGCGGATGCTCTGGATCGTCGGGATCGATCTCGTAGCGCTCGACCCACGTCCGGAAGTAGGTCGGTTCGAGCGACACGCCGTTCTCGGCCTTGCACGCCTGAACGCAGCGGCCGCAGCCGATGCATCGCTCGACGTCGATGATCATCGCCCACCAGTGGGCGGCGGCGTCGTAGCCGGGCGCCTTCTCGGGCTCGTTCGCCATCACGTAATCCCATGCTGCCGCGGCGGGCGCGGTCAGCACGAGCAGCTTGCCTGTTTCGAGCAGGAACGAGCGGCGGTCGAATGCCACGGTCAACCCTCCTTGTCACAGCCTCGGCGCATGTGCCGGATGGCACGACGTGCACGCTCCCGGATCGGCGTGTTCGGTGAAGTCGACGGTCTTGAACCACGCCGGTTTGGCTGGCGACGGCAGATGACACACCGCGCAGGTCGCTCGCGGATCGGGACGTCGCGCCGCGACTGCGGGATCCGCAGCGTGAGCCGCCAACGGCCCATGGCAGCTCTCGCACGCGATGCGCGCGTGTGCATTGCCCTGACGCAGGTCGGCAACGTCGCTATGGCAGTCGACGCACATCGTCTGGCCTGCGTAGACGACCGGACGGAGCTGGTTCTGGACGAGTGCACGTGCTCGATATGGACCAAACCGGCCGTAATCCTCCGGGACGAGCGCCCAACGGAATCCGAGGACCAAGGCAATGCCCACCGCGAACAGCGCAGCGAGCCGGACGAGGTGTTCGTACGAATGGAACGGCTTCATCGGCTGCCCCTTCGTCTCGTCACACGTGAGCGTGGCGCTCGCCAGCTTCCGGCGGCGCGTGCTCTTCCAACACCGCATAGGCGATGGCGGCAAGTGCGCCGCCGACAATCGCCACCAGCGGCGCGCCGACAAAAAGGACCAGCGTCATGTATGGATTCGGTACCCAGATGATCATCGCGGCCAGCACAAAGAAGAACAGGAGTACTGCGTCGACGACGGCGAAGGCGCCCAGCACCCCGAGTGCGAACAGAAGCTCTCGACTGACACGCACAGCAAACGAACGTTCGTGGTTCCCCATGACACCCTCCGGTCCGAGAGCCAGGAACCCGCGGTGAAATAGGCTTTGGGAAAATCCGTTGATCCTCCCCGACTTGGCCCCTACGGCTCCCGACCGCACAACAGCGCGCTTCCGATTGCGACCCAGTTCATGCGAGCACCCGTTTGACGGGCGCCACTCTCACCTCGGCGCCTTGCGCCACCGCAGCGCGCTTGAGAGCGCGAACGAGCAGGACCGGGCAAGGGGCCACTCGCGCGACCTGCTCCGCGACGCTGCCTATCAGCGCGTGCGCGATCCCGGTGCGACCATGCGTGCCCATGATGATCAAGTCGGCGTCGCACAAATCCGCGTAGCGTACGATCTCCTCAGCCGGCGCTCCAACGCGTAACGCGTATTCAGGGCGCAGTTGCTCGAGTTCGTCCTTCGTCAGAAACGATGACAGCCGCTCGCGCGTCGCTGTCTCGAATCGTCCGAGCGGATAGTTCGCCTCGAAGTGCTCCCCGGTCTTCCCTGGCACATGCATCAGATAGAGGCGCGCGCCCAGGGCGAGAGCCATCTGCGTTGCGTAGTGGAGGGCCGCATCAGACGTCGGGCTGAAGTCCGTTGGAACCAGAATGCTTCTCGCGACCATGACCACACCTCCGTCGCCCGCACGAGCAAGCTGCGTGCCCGAGGCCGATTGACAGCAAGTGGCGTTTCCGCAGGCTCCTCGGTTATGGCCGTATGAGACAGCGCGGGGGCGAGTGCGGAATAGTGCGCGGCGGCATCGAATAATCCGCACGGCACGATCGGCAGGAGCGGGTCTTATTTCACGGGGGGCAGTCCGCGGCGGCGCATGATCTCAGCCATCTTCGCGGTCTGGCGGTCCACCGGCCGCCGTATTGATGACCTCGGCTGCCTCGCGGAAATACTGAGGGCCGAGCGCCGCTGGCGTGATGATACAGAGTGCCTTCACGTCCTGGCCGCCGTTGTTGTTGAATCGGTGAACGGCGCCCCGCTGAATACACGGCGCCTGCCCCGGCCCGACGTCGATCCTCGTGCCGTCGACGGTCCACCTCAGCACGCCCTTGATGCCGTAGATCGTTTCCGACCCATGCCGCGAATGTCGCGAACGACACGACACAGTGCCTGATGCCGAACGGCTCCGAAAGAGCGGCTGTCTGCTCGATGACGACTGGTCATTCGTGCTTTTCCTGCGTACCTCGGTCAGCAGCAACAACGCAGAATGTGCAACGCCCTCGGTGTCTCCGTCAGAGGTACACGGAACGAGGCACGAAGACCCCTGTCTTTGTGCCTCTGTGGTTCGCGATCTCTGAGGCGGACTAGAATCAAGGTCTTATATGCCGAAGGTCGTCCTCATCTTGGTCGTGCTCTGTACCCCGGCGGCGGTTACAAGCGCGTGCGCGGATTCGAGTGCGGAAAAGGCCGGTAAGTTGAAGCCGGCCGCGAAGCCGGTCAAGACTGAAGCCGTTCGTCAGGAATCGGTGCGACGCACTCTCGAAGTGGTCGGCACGCTGGCGGCGGAAGACCAGGTCACGGTGTCGTCCGAGGTCGACGGCGTCGTTCGTCGCGTGCTCGCGGATCTCGGTGATCGCGTCAAGTCCGGACAGGCCCTCGTCGAGATCGATCGCGAGAAGCTGCAATACAACCTCGACCAGCAGCGCGCAGCGCACGCCCGCGCGCTGACGAAATACGGCGCCTCCGGTACGGACCACCTGCCGCGCGTCGAAGATACACCCGATGTGCGCCGGGCTGCCGCCGAACTGGCGCAGGCCAAGCAAGCTTTCGAGCGGGCGTCCGAGCTCCACAAACGTCAACTCATCGCGCAGCAGATGCTCGATGACGCGGACACGACGCTGCGGCTCAAGCGGGCCGGCTATGACACGGCGCTGCAGGAAGCGGAGAACCTCCGGGCCGACATCGACGCCTCGGCGGCGGCGATGAAGCTCGCCGACCGTCAATTGCGCGACACATCCATCCGTGCGCCCTTCGACGGGTACATCCAGCAGCGCATGGTCTCGCTCGGCGAGCTGGTGAAAGCGCAGATGCCGGTGATGACCGTCGTGCGCGTCGACCCTTTGAAGCTGCGCTCAGAGATTCCCGAACGCATGGCGCCGTGGGTGAAGGTCGGACAGCCGTTGACGCTGAGCGTCGATGCCTTCCCTGACAAGCAGTTCACCGCCACCGTGTCACGCATCAGTCCCGCGGTGACGACCCAGACGCGCACGTTTGCGTTCGAAGCGCTCGCGCCGAATCCCGAGGCGCTGTTGAAGCCGGGTACGTTCGCCCGCGTGCGGCTCGAGACCTCCCTGGTCGAACAGGTCAAGACCATTCCGTACGCCGCCATGCAGTACCGCTACGGCGTCTACCGGGCGTTCATCGTCGAAGGCGATCGGCTCGAGGCGCGCGAGCTCAAGACGGGAGACCGCGTCGGCGACCGCATGGAGATTCTCGATGGCGTGAACAGTGGGGATCGCGTGGCGCTGACCGACGTGGATACGCTCACCGATGGGATGAAGATCTCGGCCGCGGGAGAGTAGCGATGCGTTCAGAACGCCGTAGAGCGCGGACGTCAGCCCACGCGGTCATTTCCGTCGCGGAGACGCGTATATAGTGAGGACCGGATGATTGACGGCGGTCGCGGAGCGCACACGGCCCGAGCGGCTGAAACGCATGCTCGCCACCACGCCTGACAACCTGATCGAGTACATCGTCTCCCGCCGGCTCTGGGGCGAAGAGGACCTGTGCCTGCTGGACGTCGGTGCCAGTGGTGGAATCCATCAGCGATGGGCAGTGTTCGGCGATCGGCTGACCGCGGTCGGTTTCGATCCGCTGATTTCGGAAGTCGATCGGCTGAACAAGGCCGAGAAACGGCCGACGGTTCGCTACGAGTCCGCTTTTGTCGGGTGCGACGAGTACGATCGTCTGTTCCCGCCCGAGATCAGAAACGACGCGAGGCGAAGCCGCTACAATCAGCCGTTCGAGCGGTCGAGCGCCGTGGCGGCATGCCGCATCCTGCAACGGGACTTCGTGCAGGCTGTGTTCAATTCGGGCGCTCCGGTCGAATTCACCACCAGGACGGTGACGCTCGATCAGTTCCTGGCGTCGTCGCCGCATCTTCGACCCGATTTCCTGAAGATCGACACCGACGGCAGCGACTTCCAAGTGCTGCTCGGCGCGGCGACGCTGCTCGAGAGTCCGACGCTGCTCGGGATCTCGATCGAAAGCCAATTCCATGGCGCGGTGCACGATTACGCGAACGTCTTCTCGAACATCGATCGGTTTCTGCGACAGCGCGGGTTCACACTGTTCGATCTCAATGCCTGCAAATACAGCCGCGCGGAATTGCCAGCGCCCTTTGCGATCAGCAAGCCGGCGCAGACGGTCTCGGGTCAGGTGCAATGGGGTGACGCGCTCTATTTTCGCGATCTCGGCCAACCCTTGTACGAGGCTCAGTTCGGCGTGAAGCCAACGCGCGAGCGTCTCCTCAAGCTGTGTTGCCTGTTCGAGTCGCACGGCTTGAGCGATTGCGCCGCCGAGATCCTGATCACATCCGAGATGCTCGAGTCGCTACCCGAGCGGACGGTCCTGCTCGACCTGCTGACACCGCGGCTGTTTGGCGACACGCAGTACGACCAGTACATGGCGCGGTTCAACGCGAACCCGTCAGCGTGGTTGCCACGGAACCTTCGGCGCATACTCCAGCGGGCGCCTGTCGTAGCGTCGATCGCGCCGCAGCCCGCACCAGGCGCTTCCGGGGTGACGCCCGCCGGCGCGGCGACAACCGATCGTGACGAGCGCGAAGCGAGCCTCCGTCGCGAGAACGCCGAGTTGCGCGAGCTCGTGTCGGCGCAAAGCACGCGCATCCGAAAGCTGAAAGAGCAGCGGTCCGTCCTGCGCGAACGACTCGAGCGCCGCGAAAGGCGCCTCGAGGATCTGAAATCCGCGAAGAAGTAGACCGTTGCTTCCGCCCGCCTAGCCTCTTCCGTATAGGGCAACGTTTCGACACCGGTAAGCTGGACGAATGCAGCAGAGGTTCGGCCCGCGCGCTTTGCTTTAGGATCGACTGCTGGCACGGTCGACGGTTCACGGGGTGAGCACTCCCGATGTGAGCTCGACCTGTGTCATCTGAAGATCTCCAGGCACGGTCATGATCGAGCCTCTTCGGAGTCTCGTGCGTCTCGACGCTGCAACACCTGGCCGGACGCAGCCGCGGGTGGACCTCCCCGACGAAGGAACCCTGCATCACCTGGCGGTTCGCGGCCACGCCGAGCATGTGCGCACACTCTTCGAAGCGCTGACGCCCGCCGAGCGGGCGCAGCAGGCAGAACCGGACATCCTCCGTCAAGTGGCGCTGAGCAGCCTGGCCCGTCTCTCTGCGCTGCCGGTCGGTGCGGCCGTCGCCCTTCGCCGCGAACGTCGCTTCCTTGAATCGGTGGTGCAGCTCTTTGTCTCCGAGTGCTGCGCCCGTCACTCATTTCCGCGGGAGCTGTTCCGCACGCTGCTCGACTGGTCGGGCGAATTGCTCCGCGCCTCCCGCTTCATCGAGGCGAGTGGCGTGTGCGAGCTGTCGCTGGCGCTCGGGGTGAAAACGTTTCCCGAGATCTGGCCCTGGATCCAGATCCGCAAGGCGCACGCCGAGGTGTTGCTCGGTCACGTGGACGCGGCGCACGCGACACTCACCGACACGTATGGACGCCCTTATCTCATTGCCGACCGCGCCGCCGTGCCGGCGCTGCTCGAGTTGCTCGGCACCGTGTCGCTCGAAACGAAGCGCGCGCCCGCGTTCACGCGTCTGGTGGTTGCACGGCTTCGGGCATTCCACACTGACGTCGGCGAGCGTCACGCGGCCGTGCATCTCATGCGCCGTGCGCATCGAGGGTTGCTGCGCCTGCTCGGCAGCCGCGAACTCTCGGTCGGGGACAAAGCGCTCTGGCTCACGCACTGGTCGTGTCTCGGCGCCGCGCGACGCCTCCGCTGGCGTCCCGTCGCACGGATACTCGAGGCGTGCACGAACGTCAGCGCCTACGTCGGATACTACGGTCTGCGAGCTGCCGCCGCGCGCACGTCGATGCGTGCGGGTGCGGCTCTCGACGCAACTCTCGTCACGCGCGCGATGGGCGGTCTCGGAGACTTCCTGATGATGACGCCGGGCCTTCGCGCCCTGAAAGCGGCGCGCACCGGCCGCCCGGTCGTCCTGGCGATCCCGCCTCGCTTCTTTCCGCTCTTCGAGGGCAACGACGACGTGCAGGTGAAGGACATCGATGCCATCCTCGACCCGGCCGCCTACACGGAGTGGTTCGACCTCACCGACTGCCCGGCGGCGCGGCACGAGAGCTTCGCCGCACCCGACATCAAAACCAATCGCATCGAGTTGTTCGCCCGCGGGTTGGGCATCAGAGGCTCGCGCCTGAAAGCGATGGACCGACGTCCGCGCTACACGGTGTCGGAGACGGAACTGGCCTGGCGCGATCGGTTCTTCGCTGATTACGGGCTCGCTGGCACGTTCGTGGTCGGCGTGCAGCCGCGCACCGACGAGCGCTATCGAGATTTGCCTCACATGCGGCAGATTGTCGACGCGCTGGCGCGGGAGGCTCGTGTGCTGGTGTTCGGCCGCGTGACGACGACTGATGCCCCCGGCCCGGGTGTCATCGAGGTCACGGGCCTCGACCTGCGGAAATCCTTCGCGCTGGCTGGTGGCTGCGATGTGCTGGTGGCGCCCGACTCCGTATTCTTTCACGTCGCGGGCGCGCTCGACCTTCCGTGCGTGGGGCTGTTCGGTCCAACCGACGGTCGCGTGCGCGGACAAGACTACCCGCGTGCGCGGATCCTCGACGCACGACGGACCTTGCGATGCATACCGTGCTGGCGAAACGACGCGACCCCGTGTGGCCTCACCGGCCTGCGGCCGAGTCCCTGCCTCGGCGAGATCGATCCGGCTGACGTCGTGCGCGCCGTACGTGAACTGGCAGACGGTGCGCCCAGGTTCAGCACCGCCACTTGAGATCGGGAACAGGAGAACCCGCGTGGATGCGACGTCCATACGTTTCACATGGCTGTACGCGAAGAGCGAACTGCGGCTGAAGTATCGATACACGGCTCTTGGCGTCCTCTGGAACCTGCTGGAGCCGTTGCTCTATCTCGCCGTCCTGAGCGTGGTGTTTTCGTACGTCAACAAAATGCGCTTGAGCGACTTCGCCGTGTTCCTGTTCAGCGGCCTGGTGCCGTGGCGGTATTTCGAGAAGGTCGTGTCCACCTGCACGGATGCGTTCGTGCAGGGCGACTGGCTGTTGAAGAGGGCGCCAGCGTCGCCGTCGTCGCTCCCGCTCGCGCGGTGGATCGTCGCGTCAGTCGAGTTCGGATTCTCCTTCGCGGCGGTGGCCCTCATTCTGGCGTTCATGAAGGAGCGCTGGACCGTGCACCTCATCGTCCTGCCACTTGCCGTGCTGCCGTGGGCAATGGCCGCGCTCGGTGCGGGCCTGTGCTGCGCCACGCTCTTCACGTTCTTCCGCGATATCCGTCCTGTCGTTCAGCTCGGGCTGATGTTTGCGTTCTTCACCGCACCGATCCTGTTCCACCCGGACTTGTTTCCACCGGAGTCCACCCAGGCGCGGCTGCTGGTGTGGCATCCACTGACCTATCTTGCGGCGCTTTTTCAGAAGCCAATCCACGCCGAACGATGGCCGGATGCGATGGACTGGGCGCTGTCGTTCGGTACTGCCGTCGCTGCTCTGACTCTTGGCTCGCTGTCAGTGCTGTGGGCGCGCACGCGCCTCTATTTCTATCTATGAGGCCAACACCGTGACCGGCAGCGTCTTCGAGTTGAGAAATGTGCGCGTCACCTTCCGCACGAATGCGATCGAGGCGCGCAGCCTGAAGTACTCCCTCGCGTCGTGGCTGGGCAGGAAGCCGCGCACGTCGTACGCGGCGCTCTCAGAAGTGTCGCTGTCGGTCGCGCCGGGGGAGCGGCTCGGCATCATCGGCCGGAACGGCGCCGGCAAATCGACACTGCTCCGTGTGCTCGCGCGGGTGATCGTGCCGCAGCATGGGCACGTCGCCGTCGATACCACGAGACGGATCGTTGCGTTGCTCGACCTCGGCGTTGGCTTTCATCCCGATCTGTCGGGCGCCGAGAACTGCGTCCTCGCGGGCAGCCTGCTCGGACTGTCGCCTGCGCGCATTACTGCGCGACTCGAGGACATCGTCCGCTTCGCCGGGATCGATGGCTTCATTCACGAACCGGTGAAGCATTACTCGTCGGGCATGTACGCGCGCCTCGCCTTCGCACTCGCCTTCGACGTGGAGCCCGACGTTCTGCTCGTCGACGAGGTGTTCGGCGTGGGCGATGAGTTCTTCATGGATAAGTGCCGTGCGCGCGTCCAGGCGCTCGCCTCGGGCGGGGTGACATCCGTGTTCGTGTCGCACAACCTGGATTTTCTCCAGGACGAGTGCAATCGCCTCGTCTGGCTCGATCGAGGTCGGCTCGTCATGGATGGCGAACCTGCCGTCGTCGCAGGCAGCTATCGCGAGCAACGTGGCGTCTTCGAGGACTGACATGACGCAGCGCTCCCTGATCGTGAACGCCACGGCCATCGGCGACTGTGTGGACGGTATCGGAATGTATGGGGTTCATCTCGTGCACGGGCTGTGGCGAGCCGGTGTCGAGCGCCCGATCACCGTCGTCGTCAACGAGGACGCGAGGCGCTTCTTCCCTGAGTCGTCGATTCCCGCCGACGCGTCGGTTCGCTGGGTGAGCCGGCGCGTGTCCCCCTCACGCGGTACGTCGGGCAACCTTCAGCGGTGGTGCTTTGCGAACCAGCTCGCCTGGCGATATCGCGACGCGCTCGTCTTCGGTCTCAGTCAGCTCGAAGCGCCGCTCGTCGGCAGCCGCGGCATCGTCATGGTCCACGACCTGATCCCGTGGCTCTTTCGCGATACGCACCCGCGTCAGTACCACTTCTATCGGCGCTGTCTCGGAAGGGCACTCCGGCGGGCCCTTGCCGTGATCACACCGTCTCAGGCGACGAAGGACGATGTGTGCCGGCACTACGGCATCGAGGGCGATCGCGTGCACGTCATCCATCACGGCATTCCGGTGCCGATCTCCGCGGGTATGGACGCCGACCGGCCCGGCGTGCCGTACATCCTCTGGATCGGCCACTTGAACCCGATGAAGAATCTGCCGGCACTGCTCGCCGCGTTCCAGATGATCGAACAGCAGACGGACGCGCATCTGGTGATCGCCGGCGAGGGATCGCAGGTCGATGTCGGGGCCTTCGGCGTGGACGGCCGTTCGCTCGCCCGCGTCAAGGTCCTCGGACCGGTGAGCGAGGCGGATAAGATCGCCCTTCTCGATCGGGCCTCGGTGCTCGTGTCTCCATCGCTGTATGAAGGATTCGGGTTTCCCCCCTTGGAGGCGATGGCGCGAGGCTGCCCGGTCGTGGCCGCGCGCAGGGGAGCGCTGCCGGAAGTGTGCGCCGATGCCGCGCTGTTCGTGGACCCGCAGCGACCCGAACAGATTGCCAACGCGGTGCTGCACGTGCTCCGGCATCCCAACGTGAGGCGCGATCTCGCAGAGCGGGGACGCGCGCGTACGCGCGCGTTCACGTGGGAAGCCTCGGTCCGCGCCCACATGGCGATCGTTGACCGTGTCGCTCGTCTCTACCCGCACGGCCCATCTGACGCAGCCGCCGGCCGCAGACGCATCGAAGTGGACGTCCCGCAGTGAAGTCGCTCAGCAAGCTCTGCGACGCCGGGGACTGGTTCGATCCCGAGTTCGATCGCATCATTCGCACCGAGCTCGAGGAGCAGCCGCGTCTGCACCGGAAACAGTGGGAATTCGCGCAGATCTTCCGGGCGCTGCGCAGGCGCGGATTCCTGCGTGCAAATGCGCGCGGGCTGTCCATGGGAGGCGGCGTGGAACGCCTTCTCTACGCCCTCGCTCGCCACGTCCGGCATCTGACGGTCACCGACCTCTACGAATCCGCGAGCGTCTGGGAGGGGGCACGGACCGATGATCCGGATCGATCCGTCAAAGCTTCGGCGCCGTTTCCGATCGACGACTCTCGAGTCTCGGCTCGGCACATGGACATGCGCGCACTCGAGTTCGCCGACGGGGTGTTCGACTTCTGCTACTCGTCGTGCGCGATCGAGCACATCGGGACGTACGACGACTTTCTCACGCACCTGCGCGAGGTCCGCCGCGTGCTCAAGGACGATGGTGTGTACGTGTTGACGACGGAGTTCCATTACGGCGACGACATCATCCCCGTGCCGAACAACTACTACTTCTCATCAGGCGTTCTGGCAGAACTGGTGGGCACCGCGTCGTTCGAGGCGGTCGGGGGCGTCGACGGCTCGCTGTGGCCCCACGCGCTCAACACCCCGCTGCCCTCGAACCTGAGCGATCTCTGCGCGCACCCCGCCAACGGGATCACAGGCAGGCTCCTGG
This sequence comes from Vicinamibacterales bacterium, assembly GCA_036407095.1. Taxonomy (GTDB): domain Bacteria; phylum Acidobacteriota; class Vicinamibacteria; order Vicinamibacterales; family UBA2999; genus Gp6-AA40. The sequence goes on from DASWZV010000126.1 coordinate 218,031, forward strand.
CATCGGCACCACACGTGCAATTGTTGACTGGCGGCCTGCCCTTCACTTCGCTGAACGTGGTCCTCACCAAGGCTGCGTCCGGCGCGCCGGCGGGCGTCCTGCCCATGGCGGGCTTCGAGGACACGCGACGGTTCATCGAGGCCGGTGTGCGTTCGTGGAAGGCATTCGTCGAAGGCACGCAATTCGATCTCGATCCATTCGGCTTGTTCGGTGATCGCCCGCCGCGCGAAACCCCACGTCTTGCAACTTTGGGCGGTGACGACACGCTGTTCCATACCGGCTACGTCTGGCTAGGATGCAGGGCGCGATCGATCACTGTCGAACTGGACACCTGGCCTGCCGACGCCGGGAACGCGAAGATCGAGATCCGCGTACATCGGCAGCCCGTCCGGTGCCCGGACGCCGTGAGCTGTGACGCCCAGGCCGCCGTGGCGGTATGCAGCCGCGAACACCTGCACGTGAACCTTTCCGTTGCAACCGATGACGCCTGCTCGTACGCCGTCCTCGGTAAGTTGACGGCGGGCGCGTGCTGGGTTCGCGACGCCTCCGTACAGGTCAGCGGCGGCTGACGATGCCAACGGACTTACATGGGTACGTCAGCTAAGATCAAAGGTCTTATGCCGAAGCGTGTCCTCATATTGGTCGTGCTCTGTACCGTGGCGACCGGAACAACCGAATGTGCAGACCCGAGCGGGTTCTCTGCAGGAGGCAAATAGCAGGTGCTCTCCGAACTCTGCGTCCGCCGGCCGGTCTTCGCCACGATGCTCGTGATGTCGCTGGTGGTGCTCGGCGTGTTCTCGTTCCGCGACCTCGGCGTCGATCTCTTCCCCAAGGCGGATCCCGCGCAAGTCAACGTCTCGCTGCGGCTGCCTGGTGCGGCGCCCGACGAGATGACGTCGTCGGTGATCATGCCGATGGAGAACGCCCTCAGCGGCATCGCCGGCATCGACCAGATGACGGCCAATGTCAACGCCGGCGGCAACGCCAACATCCAGATCCGATTCGTGCTCGAGCGGGATTTGGAGGATGCCGCCAACGCCGTACGCGAAAAGGTCGCCGGCGCGATGCGGAACGTTCCTCCCGAGACGCTTCCACCGGTGATTCAGAAGCAGGATCCCGATGCCGATCCGATTCTGAGCCTCCTGATCTCGAGCAGGAGCGCGAGCCTCCGGACGCTCACCGAGATCGCCGACAAGCAGGTGATGCGCGCGCTCGAATCGGTCGACGGCGTGGGCGCGGTCACCATGAACGGCGACCGCTCGCGCGAAATCCACATCGTCGTCGATGTCGAGAAGCTGAATGCGCACGGACTCTCGATCGACCAGGTGGTCGACGCCATTCAGAAAGAGAACGTCGAGATCCCTGGCGGCACCCTCGAGCAGGGCAAATGGGAGGTGGGCCTGCGCACGTTGGGCCGTGTCGAGGCCACCGACCAGTTCAACGATGTCATCGTCGCCACGGTGAACGGGGTCCCCCTCCGGGTCTCCGATATCGGGTATGCCGAGGACTCGGTCAAGAAGGTGGCGACGTCGCTGTTCATGGCGGACGGGAGCCCGGGCGTGCAGCTCGACGTCCGCCGCGCCTCGGGCGAGAACACGATCAAGGTCATCGAAGGGGTCAAACAGAAGCTCCAGACGATTCGTCAGACGCTGCCGCCCGACGTCGCGGTCACGATCACCACGGACGATTCGAAGTTCATCAACGCGTCCATCACCTCGCTGGAGGAGCACCTGATCTGGGGCAGCCTCCTGGCATCGCTGGTCGTGCTCTTCTTCATCAGGAACCTGCGCGCGGTCATCATCGCGTCAGTGGCCATCCCGGCCTCGATCGTCGCGACGTTCACGTTGATGCGTGCCATGGACTTCACGCTCAACAACATGACGCTGCTCGCGCTCACGCTCGCCGTCGGCATCGTCATCGACGACGCGATCGTGGTGCTGGAAAACATCTTCCGCTACATCGAGGAGAAGCAGCGCTCGCCCTTCGACGCCGCGATTCAGGGCACGCGTGAAGTGGCGCTGCCGGTGATGGCGACGACGCTGTCGCTGATCGTCATCTTCCTGCCGGTCGCGTTCATGACCGGGTACGCGCGGCGCTTCATCTATCCGTTCGGCTGGACGATGGCCTTTGCGATTCTGGTGTCGATGGTCGTCAGCTTCACGCTGACGCCGATGCTCAGCTCGCGCTGGCTGAAACTGTCAGAGGCAGGGATAGCCGAGGATACGAAGCACCATCGGCTGTTTCATGCGCTCGATCGATGGTATACCGCGTCGCTGCGATGGACGCTCGCGCACCCGACGTGGATCATCGGCATCTCGATCGCGCTGGTCGCGCTCACCATTCCGCTCAACTGGATGGTCGGACGCACGTTCGTGCCGGCCGAGGACATGAACGAGTTCACCGTGCATGCCGACACGCCGCAGGGAACGTCGATCGAAGGCACCGCAGAGATCGCGCGAAGTCTGGTCAAGGAGATCGGCGAGATCGAGGGCGTGTCGAAAGTCGCCTATCTTGCCGGCGCTGATCGCTACACGCACTTCCACCTCTTTTTCTACCTGCTGCCGTCGAACGAGCGGAAGGCCACGCAGAGTCAGATCATGACGGAGGTGCGCCGCGTGGTAGCGCGTCATCCGGCGTACGCCGCGAGCATCGTGGGCCGGAACCCGCTCGGCGGCGGCGGCAACTTCCAGATCCAGGCGGTGCTGCTCGGGACCGATCTCAGCAAGCTCTATGAGTACTCGCAGCGGATCGTCGAGAAAGCCAAGCAGACGCCGAGCCTCGTCGACGCGAAGTCCGACTACAGCGATGCCAGCCCCGAGGTGCAGGTGGCCGTCGATCGATCGCGCGCCGCCGACCTGGGCGTCCGCATGGCGACTGTCGGCAACACGCTGCGGCTGATGGTGGCCGGCGACGACGAGATTTCAACGTATCGCGAAGCGGGCGAACAGTACCCGGTCACGGTCCGCGTGCTGGAGAGCCAGCGTCGCGACATCGACATGGTTGGCAAGCTGACGGTCACGTCGACCTCGGGGCAGCCGGTGCGGATCGACAACATCGCGCAGCTGAAGCGAGGATTCGGGCCCACTCGCATCACCCGATCGAACCGGCAGTATTCGATCAACCTGAACGCTGACGTCGCCCCCGGCCACGCGCTCGACGAATCATCCAACGATCTCCGTCGCATCATCGGCGAGGCGCAGATGCCGCCTGGCTACAGCTACCGCATGCAGGGACAGACCCAGAATCTCGACGAGACCACACAGAACCTGATGATGGCGATCGCGCTCGCCAGCATCTTCGTCTACATGGTGCTCGCCGCCCAGTTCGAGAGTTTCGTGCAGCCGCTCATCATCATGACGGTGCTGCCGCTGTCGGTCCCGTTCGCATTGTTCACGATCCTGGCGACCGGCCGGACGCTGAACCTGTGGAGCGCGCTCGGCATCCTGCTGCTCTTCGGGATCGTGAAGAAGAACTCGATTCTCCAGGTCGACTACACCAACGTCCTGCGGTCACGCGGCGTGCCGCGCGAGGCAGCGATCGTAGAAGCGTGCCGCACCCGGCTTCGTCCGATTCTGATGACGACGCTCGCGATCATCTTCGGGCTGATCCCCACCGCGCTCGGCGTCGGCATCGGGGGCGCCCAGCGCTCGGCGATCGCGGTGACGATCATCGGTGCGCAGTCGCTCTGTCTGTTCCTGACGCTGCTGTTGGTGCCTGCGGCCTACGTCAAACTCGATGCGCTGGAGCAGTCGCTGGCGAACCAGCGACTGAGCGCGTGGCTGTCGAAGATGCGCTCGCTTGGACTCGGTCGGCGCACCAGCACGGACGGCGCGGCGAATTAACCAACGCTCGCTCGTGGTCTGAAAGATAGGGGGAGCGAGAAGAGCACGCTAACGCCTGCGCCGGCGGACCGCGGCCACGCCGACCGCCGCCGCGACTGCGGTGGCGCCGACAACAGCCACAACTTTGGCTCTCCTCCGCTTCCGGGTGCGGCCGGTGATCTTCCCCACGACCTTCCCAGCCGTTTCGGTTGCCTGCGTCCGCACTCGCGCGATCGTCTTCCTGGCTTGCTTGACGGTCTTGTTGGCCAGCCGGCTCGCCACTTGTCCACTCTGGCGGCTCGCCTCCCCGACGGCCGCCCGTGCATGTGTCACGGCCTGCTCGGCTTCCTTCTTCATTGTCACCATGTGCCGTTCTCCTGTGAGGGGATTGGTTCGACCCATGTGTTGCATCGATCTCAGGCTATCACTCTGCGCTTTGATAGCGGACACTTGTCGTGCGGCTCAGATTGGAAGCGCGGCTTTGGCGTGTGTTTGAATGTAGCCGTCTTGACACCGCTGCGACTATTCGTTCTCTACCGACAAGAGAGGCCCGAATGAACCCGCACCTCGTTCAGAAACCGTTTCTGCGTCACGCCCATGCTGTGGCCGGCGCTGCGGCCTTCCTGCTGCTGACATCGCTGGCCATGCCCGCGTCGGCGCAACAGGTCACGATGGAAACGCTCCTCGATCGCATCCAGATCGAAGATCTGCTGACGCGCTACTACTACGATCTCTCGCACGGCAAGTCACACGAATTGTCGGAGTACTTCACCGCGGACGCGATGCTCGACGTCGACGGCACGATCGCCCATGGCCGCGAGGAAATCGCCAAGCTGTATGGAGGAGGCCCCACCCGGAACACGGATGCCGCGCCGCGCCCGCAAAACCATATGCTCCTGACCAACCCGGTCATCGAAGTGAGAGGAAACAGAGCGATCGCCCATGTCATCTGGACCGGCGTCTCCAATTCCGGGATCGGGAAGCCTCCCACGGCGACCGAACAGGGCCGCGAGGACTCCGAACTGATCAAAGTCGATGGCAAATGGCTCATCAAGCGGCGATACATCAGCTCCGATAGCGGCCTGCCGGATCGTTTCGACAAGACCTTCAAGCAACGCAACAACCCGCTCACCTGGGAACGATGAAGGCATCGCGTTGCTCCGGCGTCACTCGATACCTGTCGCGCGGATACAGCGTGGCTTCGCGTACGTTTTGCAGCGCGAGGATCTGCGCCGTCAAGCGCTCGAGTCCGATGGCGAGGAACAGTAGGCAACGCGATCGAAGTACTTGATCTCGACAAGGGTGTGCACGATATGACCCGACTGCGGCAAGCGTGCCGCAGTTGTAGCGCCTGGCGCGTCCGCGTTACAGTCTCGCCGCGATGCTGTCAGCTTTCTCGCAAGCCTGGGCCTCCTGGAAAACGGCCCCTGGTGTCGCCCTCCTCGCGGTGGTCGCGTTCGCCGTCGGCATCGGCTCGGCCACAGCGATCTTCACCGTCGTCAACGGCGTGCTGCTGCGAGGGCTGCCGTACCCGCACAGTGAACGCTTCGTGGCGCTGTTCGGCAGGAGCACGACCAACACCACGATGATGGCGATGTCGGTGCTCGAGCTGCAGGAGTACGATCGCCAGACAACGACCTTCGATGCAATCGGCTGGTTCCGCGCCGAGCGATTTCATCTGACGGCGCCAGGCGAGCCGCAATTCGTCCCCGGCACGGCCGTGACACCGGCGCTCGTACGAGAGCTCGGTTCGCCAATGCTCGGGCAGTGGTTCGCGGACGACAACAGCGCCGTCATCTCGTCCGCCCTGTGGCATCGCCTCGGCGGCGGCCCTGAGATCATTGGCAGCCTCATCACCCTCGACGAGCGCCGCTACACGATCACCGGCGTCATGCCGCCGGCCTTCCAGCTGCCGATCGCCAGCATGGGGTCACGCGGCGACACCCAGGTGTGGATTCCTCTTGTTGTGTCGCCAGAACAGGCAAGCAACCGGAACAGCCGGGCCTTCTTCGCGTACGCCCGTCGCAAACCCGGGGTGTCGCTGGAACAGGCAGATGCAGACGCCAAGCGCATCGCCGCGCTCGTCGCCGCCACCACTCCCGCCAGCTATCAGAACTACACGGCGGGCGTCGTCGACTTGCGCGATTTTTCGATGTTCTTTCGGGCGTACCTCCGCGCCCCGCTGCTGATCCTGCTCGGCGGCGCCGGCTTCCTGCTGCTCATTGCGTGTGCCAACGTGGCCACACTGCTGCTGGCGCGATCCGTCGCTCGCGCCCGCGATACAGCGATTCGCGTCGCGCTCGGCGCGTCACGGCGCCAGCTGGCGCTGCGCTACTTCGCCGAAGGCGCGCTCGTGTCGGTCGCCGGCGCCGCCGCGGGAGTCGGCCTGAGCGCGCTCATGGTCCGGCAGATCCTGACCGCCGCGTCCGCGTTCATTCCTCGTGTCGAGGACATCACGATCGACTGGAGGGTGCTCGGCTTCAGCGTGGCGGTGGCGCTTGCCACCGGAGTGCTCGCCGGGATGGCCCCGCTGTGGCAGGCGATTCGTACGGCTCCGAACGCGGTGCTCACCGACGGCGTCCGCGCGTCAGCCGCGGCGCCGGCCCGACGCCTGTCGAAAGCGTTCGTCGTGGCCGAGATCGCCCTCGCATTCACGCTGCTCGCGACGTCGGCCATTCTCTTCGTCCAACTGCGCAACCTGGGCCGCGTGTCGCTGGGCTTCGAGCCTGACGGCCTCGTCACGTTCGAGCTCGCTCTGCCGCGGCGCGCCGCGCTCTCAGGTCAGGATGCCCTAAAAGCGCGGTCGGCCGAACAGGCGCGATTGATCGACGCACTCCGGCAAACGCCCGGAGTAGAGAGCGCTAGCTTCTCGAGCCAGCTGCCAGCAATTGGCTGCAGTGGCGCCAACTTTGTCCTGGAGGGCAGGCCGGCTGATGCTCCCACATCGCGGGCGTGCTGGTCGGCAACCACACCGGACTTCTTTCCGACGATGGGCATCCCGCTGCGGCAAGGCCGGCTGATCGATGAGTCCGACATTCGGGAGGATCCGATTGCTGCCGTGGTCAACGAGACCGCCGCGCGCAAGTTCTGGCCGGAGCGGAATCCGATCGGCGCCGCCGCGCGCTTCAGCGGAGCGAAAGGATCCCGGTTCGAGGTCATCGGCGTCGTCGGCGATATTCGCAACTTCGGACTGAAACGGCCACCCGAGCCCGAAATCTATATGCCGGCGTCGGTCCTGGGGGCCAACCCGATGAACGTCGTCGTCCGCTCGGATCTTCCAACCGATCAGGTGATCCCCGCCCTCCGCCGCTCCATCCGGCGGACCAATCCGACGCTGGTGATGGAACGCGTGCGCACGATGTACGACGTCATTGGCGACACGCTGCAGCTCGAGCGACTCAGCTCGCTGGTCATGACCTTCTTCGGTCTCGCGGCGCTGCTGATGGCGACGCTGGGCGTATACGGCGTCATGTCGTACTTCGTGCGGCAGCGCACCGTGGAGCTGGGGACGAGGATGGCCCTTGGCGCGATCAACCGCGATCTCGTGACCCTCGTCCTCGGTGGTGGTCTGAAGCTGTCGCTGGCGGGCGTGGCCGTGGGATCGATTGCACTCGTGGGCGGCGTCTGGCTACTCGTGCGGTACCTCGAGGTCGCCAACTTCGGATGGCTGCCGTTTGCCGCGTCCACGGCGGTTGTCACTCTCGTCGCCGCGGCGGCCGCGGCGGTGCCGGCGTGGCGCACCACGCTCATCTCGCCGATGGCGGCGATGCGCGAACAGCCGCCCTCGGTCTGGCAATGGGCGCGTCAACGAATGGAGCGCACCGTTCGCGGCGTGCGCGAGGCGGTCGTCGGCGGGGGCGACCGCGGATCGGAGGTGTCGCCGGCAGACATGCTGACGGCGTTTGTCGACGCCGCGCGAGGCGCCGACTCGTACATCGGCGCGTTGCGTGCCGTGCTTGCCAGCGTGTGCGGCGAGCTGAAGGTGGAATCGGCCGGGCTGCTCGAGCGCCGCGATGGCTCGCCGGCGGAGTATCGCTGCCTTGTCACGGCCGGCGCGCTCGAAGTGCCCGCGATCGCCGCCGACGGGTTTCTGATCACCCGGTTGCGAACCTATCCGCAGCCGCTCCCGTTTGCGCCGACGGAACTGGCCGCCCTTGCCGAATGGGCGGCGGCGCATCGACCCGAGCGGCTCGACGAGATTCGCGCGCTCGCCGCCGCGGGCATCAGCCTGGCCGTACCGCTGCGGACACGCAGTGAGATCCTCGGCGTGCTGCTGGTGGGCAGACGGCAGCGCGCCGCCTTCAGCGAGCACGAGAAACACGTACTGCGTGCATGCGCCGATCAGTTCGCACTGATGATCGAAAACGCGCGCCTGACCGATCGGGTTGTCGAACAGGAAACGCTGCGCCGCGACATCGCCCTGGCGTCGGACGTCCAGCGTCGCCTGCTGCCCGATGCCCCGCCGCGCGACGAATCTGCCGACTTCGCCGCGATCAGCGTGCCCGCCCGGCGCATCGGCGGCGACTACTACGACTTCGTCGAGCTGCGCGACAAAGAGATCGGCATCGCCTTGGCCGACGTGTCCGGAAAAGGCGTTGCTGCCGCGCTGATCATGTCGGTCGTGCAGGCGTCGCTGCGGATCATCGCGTCCGAAGGCGACGTATCGCCGCCTCGCCTCGTCGCGCGAATGAACCAATTCGTTCATCGATCGACGCCGGCGAGCAAGTACGCGACGTTCTTTTATGCGCAACTCGACCAGCAGCGCCGGCAACTGCGCTACGTCAACGCCGGCCACAACGCGCCGTATCTCCTGCGAGCCAGCCGGCAATCGACGGCTGACACCACGTCGCCCGAGATCGAGCAACTTTCCGTCGGAGGAACCGTCGTCGGCATGTTCCCGGACATGGACTACGAAGAAGCGACCGTCGAGTTGTGCAGTGGAGACGTCCTTCTCGCCTTCACAGACGGCGTGCCCGAAGCGCACAACCCTGAGAACGAAGAGTTCGGCGAGGAGCGCCTGCAGCAGTTGCTCCGCGAGACCGCTCACCTTCCGGCCGACGAAATCAGCGCCCGGATTTCGGCCAGGATGAAAGATTGGATCCGCGACGCGGAGCAGTACGACGATCTCACCTTCATCGTGATGAAGGTGCGCTGAAGAGAGGCGTGAGGACGCCGAGCGAGCTCACCGGGATTGTCGAATCGGGACCGGCGCGATTCTCGCGAGCGTCTTCAAGGCCGACTTCGCTTTGGCCGTGCGAACGGCTTTCCAGTCGCCGTCGGCGCGCTGATGCGCGAGGTCCGTCAGGTAGGCGTACTCCGGCGTGAGCAGACTGCGCTGGGCAGCCTTGGCTTTCGTCCACGCCTGGGCGAACGTCTCGAGCGTGGGCGCTTCTCCGCGAGTCCAGAACTCCATCGCGAGCACCCGGGCGACAGCGCCGTCCTTGAATCGGCCGCCGGTCAACTCACGGAGCAACCGGATGACGCTCAGGTGTTCTTTCGCGTACCAGCGATAGTACAGACGGTCGCGAGGAGTAAGGCGCGATGGAGGATTCTGCGTGCGGACGATCCCCGCCGCGATGCACGTGGGTTGGCCGGTCTCTCCTGTCGTGAGATAGCGTCGGACCCGAGCCAGGACGATCGGCTTTCGATCGGCATCCTTGGTCGCCCGCACCGTCCCGTTCGAGTGCTCGGCCACGATCTTGTACGGGATCCCGCGCGCGGAGCAGAAGCCGCGAATCTCCTCGAGGTTCATGTAGTTCATCTCTTCGAGGAGCGTCGCCTGCTCGGCGGATGTGAGTTGAGACAAGAAATTTGGCAAGGTCGGCGAGCGAACGGGCGTGCCGTACGACGTTACGGCAACGTGAACGGACATGCGTCGGGCCGCATCACAGGGTGCCGGTCGAGCGCACCGTCCGGGACGAGTGACTCGAATTCCGCCGGCGATAGCAGGAGCCACGACGGAGTCTCTCGGCGCAACCGGCGTAGAACCTCGACGTCCGCGACTGTCGTCGGCACGTCGCGCGGAAGGTCGATGACGCCATCTTCATCGGGATTGGGTGAGCTCATACCATTTCTCGAGCAGACCCGCACGCTCGAAGTACTGTCGCACTTCTCACGATTCACACCGTCGAGGCGGAACAGATAGGCGATGTCCACGAGATCCTGCCACGTGCGTTCGGGGGCATCCTTGATCGCCTGGACTTTCATCGCAATCAGGTGCTCGGGCTTCGGCACCAGAATAGAGCGGCCCCCCGGGCCCGGCAACACCTTCGCTGATGCAAACACCTTTTCGGCGGTGTTGCCGCGTACGTACATGACGTCCACCCGCCCGCGGTTCCGATCAGGGTGGCGATGGTTCGAGTATCCAGACGAACGGTGCAACGTCACGAAACCCTCGATTCCAGGAACGCCACGAGCGTCCCCTGAGCCGCGGCGTCGGTCACGATATCCAAGTCCAGCGTCATCCGGAGGTGTCCATAGGCCGCCAGCGCTACCCCGCCGATCACCGCAACCCGAAGGCCGCCCTCGGCGAGGAATCCCTCGACGACATCCAATTCACGCGCAAAGTCCACGGCCTGCGATTGTGGCACGAGGGCGCGACGTGACACATGGCGATTGAGCCGAAGACCGCACCCCTTCACTGCGTCGCTACGGGTTTCGCCGCTCAATGCTTCGGACGACCGAGGCATCGAGGTCGAGGGCATCGCTTCGCGGTTGTGACGTTACTTCGCGGATGAACGCCGCGGCGCGCTCGCTACACTTGTGGGGTGTTCATCATCGAACTGATCTACACGGCCGATCTCGCCCGCATCGACGCCCACATGCGCGACCACATGCGCTTCATCAACACGCATTATGCGAGCGGCCGCTTCGTGGTATCCGGACGCAAGGTTCCGCGCGACGGCGGCATCATCGTGGCGGTGGGCACCGATCGAGCAGCGATCGAAGCCATCGCCAAGCAGGATCCATTCGTCACGCTCGGACTCGCCGACGTGCGCGTCATCGAGTTCCGCGCCAGTCAGCGCGCGAAGGACATTCAGGCGCGCATCGACAGCGAACCGTGACGATCGCAGGACGCACACCCAGCCCGGGTGCGCACACGAGAGCGAGACGAATGACGAGCTCTATCGACTCGCCTTGATTTGTTCTAATGAACTAGTACAATGGGTCATACGTCTCATCCGGCAGGAGGTGCACGATGACCCGTCTCCTCAAACCCACCGGCACCGTTCTCCTGTTGCTGGTCGCCGCGTTGTTCACAGCGACGTGGCCGTTCTTCGCCGCGTTCACAATCGCCACGCTTGGCGCCGGACTCGCGGCTGCCGTGGCCATGCGCTCGTGGCACTGGCACCATCCGAGCAGAGTCGCGCTTCCCGACCGGCTTCTCCGCTCGGAGATCAACGTGTCGTCGATTCCGGTTCGTGGCGACGTCGGCGGCCTGCTGTTCGCGATCGCCGCTGCCGCGATTCTGTTGGGGCTGCCGCCGATCCGATGGTTCCTGGTGGGATCGCTGATGTGCGCCGCGGTGTTCGCATTCGCGCTGATCGCGTGGCGGCAGCACGCACACGGGTTGTGTGATCGTAGGGTCCGACTCTTGCAGTGATTCAGCAGCGGCTGAGTCCGAACAGCTCGGCCGTATTGCAACATGCACCGACAGCGTAGCGGGCTTTCGACGGATCGGTTCTTGATCGCCATGTTGATGTTGACGTGTGCCGCGGCCTCGATCGCATTTTCGACCGTGGGGGCACGCGAGCGCATCGTTGACCCGAACGTCCGCCGCGGAGTCATCGCTCGCGCGCAGATCTGGAAGCCAACCTCGATCGCGGCGATGGACCTGAGGGCGGGGCCTCAGCTGAAAGGCGCCTTTCGTTTCCGCGCCACGGTCACGTGCGACTACGTACACCGTAAGGTTTCCGGACAGTCGCCAAAATTCATCTGCGCGATCGGCGCGGACGACGAAGTGAAAGTGAAGTTCGGCGGCACCAACGGCGAGGTGTTTGGCGAGGTACTGGCGACACGCCTGTTCTGGGCGCTGGGTTTCGGCGCCGACGCGATGTATCCGGTCGACGTCATCTGTCGTCGATGCCCGTCGTCGTTCGGCGGCATCGAGCGGCCGAATCACGAGAGCCGCTTCGATCCGGCGGTGATCGAACGCAAGATGCCCGGCCGCGAATGGCCGCCTGATGGACCGCCCGGGTGGTCATGGCGCGAGTTCATCGAGGTCGAGCCCGACGCCGGCGGCGCGCCGAAGGCGCAGCGCGATGCCCTCACGCTGCTCGCCGTCTTCATTCAACACACCGACAGTAAACCGGAGCAGCAGCGCATCGCCTGCACCGGTCACGCACGCGATCGAGCGCCGGAGAGCTGTGACGATCCGTTCCTGCTGATCGACGATCTCGGCATGACGTTCGGCCGTGCCAGCCACACCAACGCCGACACCACGAGCGGTGTGAATCTGATCGCGTGGCGGCAGACGCCGGTGTGGAAGAACACCGCCGGCTGCGCCGGCAACCTGCGGAAGTCCTTCAAGGGCACACTCGAGAATCCGACGATCAGCGAAGAGGGGCGCCGCTTCCTGGCAGATCTGCTCGTGCAGCTCACCGACGACCAGATACGGGACCTCTTCGAGGTCGCACGCGTGAACCTGCGACTGCGGAATCCCGGCGACCCGTCGTCCGGTTTCGCGACGATCGACGAATGGGTCGATGCGTTCAAGGACAAGCGCGCCCAGATCGTCGAACGGCGCTGTTCCTGACCCGACGAATGTAGTGTCCGGCTTCAGCCGGACCAGCTCCGCAGGCAGCCGAGCGGCCGCGCTAATCCCACTCGAGTTCTACGCCGTGACCACGCGCTTTGTCGCCGTGCATCGGCGTCACGAAGCCAAGCAGGCAGCCGTGTCCGCCGTCGCGCAGCAGATGGCATCTCACTTTGATCTTGTCCCCGACCTGCACGTCTTCCTTCTTGACACCCTTGAGAAAGATGCCCTGCGGGTTCGTGGCTTCCAGCGCCCACGTGATCGTGTCGCCCTTCTCGCCTTTGACGTCGAGATACACGATCGAATGGGGAACGAGGAAGATCACCTGTTTGACGGTGCCCTCCATGATCGTCCAGGTCTGGACGTCGTAGTTCCCGTGCGAGTGATGGGCGATGCCGGTGACGCCGAAGCACGCCATCGACACGAACGCAACGACGAAGGCCTTGACACGCATTTCGCCCTCCTCATTTCTTGGGTGGAATCGTTCCGTCGATCGACGTGTTCAGATCGCGCAGCGTGAACGGCGGCCGCTCGTGAGGAAACTTCCACTCGCCGTATCCTTCCGTGTAGATCGTGCGGTAGCGGATCGCGAGTCCCTTGTCGTCGGCCCACGCCAGCCCCTCCATGAACAGGATCGGCTCGGGCATGCCGGCCGGGACCGTGGCCTGATGGATATAGAGCCGGCCATCGTGCTGGTGGATGGCCGCGTAGGTGCGCGTCTTGTCGGGATTGGTCATCTGCAGCAGACGACCTGAGACCAGCTCGACGAAGTAGTACATGTAATGCGTGATCTTGACGCCGTCGCGTTGCATGAAATTCCAGACGGCGTGGTCGGTCGCACCGGCAAGATCGAGCCGGAAATCGTTCTGGCACGAGTCTCCGTCGCCCTTTGCGGCGCGGCACTGCGCCGCCCGGTCGGCGTGCAGCTTCTCGATATTCCGGTAATCGACGACGGTCGTGGAGTAGCGTCCGAGCGCGTCGGCCGCGCTGAAGATCTTGCCTGGCAGCTGCTGCTTGTATTCAGTGGTGTACGTGATCGACTCGACCTTCGGCTTGCCCGGATAGTTCGCACTGAAGCCTTCTTCAGGGCTGACGAAACGGGTCCACTCCTGAGCAAGAGCGGGGTGTGCGAGAAAGACCATCAACGCCGCAGGAATCAGTGGAATCACGCGCATGCTTCCTCCTCGGCTCCGACCGCGGCACGAACGAGTCTTGTGGTGTCGAGATACTGCCCAAAACACCTGCGGTGTGCAAGCTATAATCCGCGGCCTGTTCCTGCAGCAGTGGAGGTGCATGATGCACGCGCGTTCGCCGAGGTCCGTAACGTTCCGCCGTGCTGCGGCGCTTGTAACCGTCGGCGCGATGGCCGGTGTGATTTCAGCGGCCGGGCAAGCCCAACAGGGCCGAAGCGTCATCGACCGTGTGTATACGGACACGCAGGCCGCACGTGGCCAGCAGCTTTACAAGACACGATGTGTGTCCTGTCATGGCGATTCCCTCCAAGGCGTCGTCGGACCGCCGTTGGCCGGCAGCGGCTTCCTGGCCGTGTGGAGCAGACGTTCACTGGCCGAGCTCGTGGACAAGATCGAAAAGACGATGCCGCCACAGGAGGCAGGCAGTGTGTCGAGGCAGCAGGCCATCGACGTCGCGGCGTATGTCCTCAACGCAGCCAAGTTCCCGGCAGGAGCAACGGAGCTTGCGTCCGCTGCCCTTGACCAGATTAGGTTCCCTGAATCACGAGCCTCGGCCACATCCGGCGCGGCGGCGTCATCGTCGTTCGTCGCTACTGGCAACCTCGCACAGCTGATGCGAGGTGTCACGTTTCCAAACGCCAACATCCTGTTCAACGTGCAGGTCAAGGACCCAGGCAAAGACAGGCCGGAGATGCCGATACCGTTCGACTACGTCGCATGGGGACGGACGGTGTACTACGGGTGGCAGGCGGTCGATCAAGCGTCGCTCGCGCTCGTCGAAACCGCTCCTCTCTTCCTGGTGCCGGGACGTCGCTGCGAAAACGGCAAACCGGTGCCCGTCGATCGCGCCGACTGGAAGCAGTACACCTCCGCGCTCGTGGACGTCGGACGCGCCGCGTACCGCGCGTCCCAGACGCGAAACGCCGACGCTGTCGTCAAAGTCGCCGAGCAGCTCAACGAGTCGTGCGCCAATTGCCACAAGGTGTACCGCGACGGCGCGCAAGAGGGCAACACGGCAGGCGCAAGTCGGTGCCAGAGTCGCCCTGCCGCGCCGTAGCGCGAAGCGCGAGGCGGAACCTGTCTCGCCGCAGCGCGAAGCGCGAAGGCGGACGGCCTATTCCGTCGACGACTTCGAGGGGACCGCGACGCCGCGCTTGGTGAGCTCTTCGTCGATGATCTTCGCGAAAACCTCGTAGGGCTGCGCTCCTGACACGAACCTGCCGTTGATGAAGAAGCCGGGAGTACCCTGAATGCCAAGCGCGCTGGCCTCTGCGACGTCGGAGTCGATCTTCTTTTGGTCCGCGCCGCTATTCTGCAAGTCGGCCTTGAAGCGCTTCATATCCAGGTTCAGATCCTTCGCGTGCTGCTTCAGGTCCTCAGATCCAAGCTTGGTCTGATCGGCGAACAGGCGATCGTGAAACTCCCAGAACTTGCCTTGTTTCCCCGCGGCTTCCGCCGCCAGGGCCGCGCCGGCTGCATCTTTGTGGAACGACAGCGGCAGATGCTTCCACACGATTCGTACGTGTTCTTTGTATGTGCTCTCGATCTGCTTGAGCGTCGGCTCGACTCTGCGACAAAACGGGCATTGGAAATCTGAGAACTCGACGATCGTGACCGGGGCCGTCTCAGGTCCTTTCGCAGGTGCGCCCGCTGTGTTGACGGTGTGGATGCGTTTCGGATCAGGGCCGGTTGGCCGCGCAGGCCTCATGGCAGCTTCGATCGTGTCGACGCGATCGGCGAGTTGCCTCAGATTCCACACGTTCACCGCTGAAATGATCAACATCATGATCACTCCGACGAACGTGGCGAGCGCCATCGAATCGAAACGCGGCAACGAGGAAGTGGGATTTGACGGACCCTGCACCGTGTTTTCGCTCATGGACAGACTCAGCCTCCGTTCCTGATTTTCGAGGTCACTAGCGGCCCTCGGGTGAAACACCACCCGCCAGTCTCGATGGCTGACGGGTGGGACTCACAGTCATTGAGCCCTCGACTCAATCATTCAAGTCGCGCTCGTCCAGGCTACTTCGGAGGCTCCGCATCCTCACACTTTTTTGCGTCGGTCTCGCCGAGGCAGAAGTCCTTGTTGTGACCGGAGTCGCCCCCTTCGAAGTGAGCCGGAAACGCCGATTCATTGACGCAGAGCTCATGGAGCTTGCCGCTCTCGTCGAAGTGACAAACGACGACTTTGTCCACCCCTCCAGGACAATTCGGATCCACCGGGCATTGCTCGCTGCCGAAGACCTGAGCGTAGACCGCAACCGGACGCGTGACTGATACCGTTGCCGCCAAGAGGGCCAGACACCCCAGTGCCAGCACCGCAACTGTTAACCTGCGCATGTGTGCCTCCTCGTGAGAGAGTTCGTTGGGCATTCCTGTGCCCGGCGAATGTGGCCGCCGTGCTAGGCAAGAACCTGACCGCCACTGTGTGGCGAAATGACGGCAGCAATTGGACAGCGCCAATCGCGAAGTCACCCCTCGCAAAAACTTTGGTCGTCCAGACCGCCGAACACGCGACAGAAGTACGCAGCTTGCGACGATCACTTAGAACCACACTCGCGTCCCCAGTGCCACGCGACGGGCAGCCGCCGCTGATGTTGGTAGTCCGAAGAACGGGGACGTGAGCACTCCGCTGAAGTTCAGTGGGTTGGCAACATTGAGCACGTTGGTGGCACGGGCGAAGACTTCGAAACGGAACGGGTCGTTGCCGCGCCCTGCAGACCGTCTCCGATCGCGTTCGCGCGGCGAGCCGTCCACGGCACGCTCGCCGAGACTCAGACGCCACGTCAGAGCGAGATCGAGGTTCCTCGTGGGTGCGCCACGCGCGCTGTTTCGGGTCACGCCTTCAGGTCTTTCGTTCAGAACTCCATCGCCGTTGCGATCTACTCCGAGCGTGATGTTGTACGGCAACGCCGACTGCGCGCGGAAGTTGGCCGCCATACGAAATCCGCCAACCAAATCGCTGTTCAAGCCGACGTTCAGCGTGTGCCTCGCGTCACCACGACTCGGCCCCCACTCGCCCGCCAGCAGGACGCTGTCGGATGGCAGCGAGAAGGGCGAATCGGTTTCGTTCACCGCTGTGCCGATGACATAGCTGAGGTTGGCCGACAGGCGTCGAGGCGGATAGCTGATCATGACCTCCGTCTTGAACGACTCGGTCAGTGAACGCGCGGTCGTTTGCAGTTCCGTGATGTTCAAGACGGTCGGATCAGGGCGCACCCCGTTCACAGGCTCGTTGGCGTTGCGGCTTCGAAACAGGTTGCGTCCGGTCTCGCGCAAGAACGTTGCACGGACGCGGGAGAACTTGCCGATTGGCTGATCGACTCCGACCGTATACCGATCGCTGGACGGCATCGCGAGATCGGTTCGGGCGCGAATGATGCTCGGCAGCGTCGCCGCCACAGTCACGCCCGCCGAAAACGGTTCCGGATATCCGGGATCGGAGATCACCAGATCACGCTGCGCTGATCCATCGACGAGCAGCAGCTGCTGATAGATCCCCGCGCTCATCTGGGAATGGAGAATCCCGGCACTTGCCCGCAACGTCGTGCGCGCGTTCGACGATGGCGTCCAATTGACGCCGAGTCGTGGCGACAGATTCACCCAGTCGCGCATGTGCGTCTGAAAATCGTGGCGAAGCCCGAGGTTGATCACCACGTTGTGCCGAACGCGATAGTCATCCTGGACGTACCATCCGAAGCGGTACAAGGAATACCTGAACGTCGGGTCGCCGACGCGCTGTGTGAACGTGGCCGGCTGGCCGGCCTCGAACGACGCGAGGCTCGAGAACGTGTAGGTGCCGGACGCGTTGCTGTACTCCTCGCCGCGATAGGAAGCCCCGTCGACGCTGACACCAGTCGTGATGTGGTGCTGCTCCCTGAGCGTGAGCTCGAACTCGTTCTCGATGTCAATGCTTCTGGAGCGTTGCAGCCCCTTCTGCTGCGCGCCACCGCTCGTGAACGCGTCGAGCACGCGGATGGCTCTGGCCTCGGTCAGGGGCGACACACGTTCTGAGTCCCATTCGAATGCGAACCGCAGATCGTTCACGTAACGACGCGCGACCGTGGCGCGATGGTTGAGCTGGAACTGACCGTTGTCACCAGTGCTCGTGAACGCGCGCTCGGGGAGATCGAATTCGCCTATTCCCTGATTGCGTCCCTCGTTGGCGTGTCGGGTGAATTCCATGCGAATGGTCTGCGCCGGCGTGATCTGATGGTCGAGTCCGATCCAGACACCGATTCCGTTCGACGGCTGCTCGATCAATCGGGAGAAGATGCCGTCGACCGTCGCCGCGCGGATCGTCTGGTTCTCTATCGATGTGGAACCGTCGACACTCACCGAGAGACCGGTCCGGTTTCGGACGAGCGGGCCATTGAGGTTCCACGAATACTGGCGTGTCTGCCCGCTCGGCCGCAGGCCCGAGAACGCGTTGCGCGCGTTCAACGACGCATCGCGCATCGTCATGCCGGCGTTGTTGCGCCAGCGTTCCCCGCCACGCGTGGTCACGATCTCGACTCGGGGCCCACCACCGGACGATGCGGCTCCTACATCGTCTCGGATGCGAATCTCCTGAATCCGAGTGCCAAGCGGCAGCCGCCCGACTTTGAACCCGTCCACTCTGATGTCCGCATCGTCACCGACCAACTGCGCCAGCACTCGCGCGAGCTCCTCGGGATCCTCAGGCAAGGCCTCGAGTTGGTCAGGAGTGAGTTGTCGCGTGAAGGCGGTCATCAGCTGACGATCGTGAGCGCCTGGCGCAACGTCGACTGCCTCGAACACGCCCGCGACCTGCAGCGTGATGTCGCGCGCCACGCGCCCGCCGGCCGGGACCATGAACTCACGAATCTCGAACGGATTGAAACCGGCCGCCGTCACTCGGGCTGAGTACACCCCGGGTCTGACGCCTTCGAATCGTGCCTCGCCGCGAAGGTCGGTCGTGACCTTCACTATGGCGGCGTCAGTTGCGGCGAGTGTGACTTCCGCACCAAGGACCGGCAGATCGGTCAGATCGTGAACGACGATGCGGACGGTACCAGGCCGTTGTGCCGACGGTGTCTGCGCGGCTGCTGACACGCCGGCGAGAACCAGCCCGGTCAAAGCGACGGCTGCAAATCGCATTCGACTGTCTCGGTATTCCATATCCGAGCCATACGCGGTCATCGCCGGGTTGCACCCCATGTTCACGCAGGGAGGTGGAGTCTTCCTCCTGGATCCTTTTGGTGTGCGGATTCACGGCCTTTTTCTGGCCTTCAGACGACGCGTGACGGGCGCGGTTGACAAACGACCATCCTCGCCGTGGCTGATTGTTTGCTTCGCCCCAGCGGGCCACGGCCCGAGCATTCCTCGATCGGTTGTCAAACGACTCCCAGGAGGATCATCAAATGACTAGACGTCGGATTCACGTGTTCGTCGCCTTCAGCTGTCTGACGATTGGACAACTGATGCTCGCCTCGACGGCCACCAGCCAGGAGTTGCTCCCGAACCTGCGCGCCCTTCCGGCGTTCGATATCTACATTGCGACCAATACCGACACAGGTGCCCCGGAGATCCGCTTCTCGGCCTCGAGCTGGAACAGCGGGGCAGGTCCTTTCGAGATCGTGGCAGGTGCGACGGGACAAGCGGGCCAGGACGTGTGGCAACGGGTGTACACCTCGGATGGCAGCTTCAACGACTATCTTGCGGGGACATTCGTGTGGCACCCCCTACACAATCACTTTCATTTTCAGGACTACGCGCGCTACACGCTGAATCCAATCAATGCGCCGGGCAAGTCGAAGCGCGAGGCGTTCAAGACAAGCTTCTGCATCATGGACACGGAGAAGGTGGATGGACGCCTTCCCGGTGCAGCGAAGAGAGCGGTCTACACGACCTGCGCCGCCCAGAAGCAAGGGATGTCGGTCGGTTGGGCTGACACGTACCGCTCAACGCTCGCGGGCCAGTCGATCGACTTGACCGACTTCGATGATGGACTGTACGAATTGACAATCGATTTCGACCCATTCGACCGCATCAAGGAATCGAACGACACCGACAACGGTGCGTGCGTGCTCCTCCAGCTCGGCATTGCCGCGAAGACAGTGGAGAACCGTGGGGCCTGCGGAACGACGCCTGGTGCGGGCGTGACGATCAGTTCCCTCGCACCCGCCAGCGCGTTCGTTGGAGGCGTCATCGATGCCGTGATCACGGGCACGAACTTCACGCCGGGATTGGCCGTGGGGTTCGAAGGTGGATCTGGACCAACTCCGACAGCCAGCAATGTCACTGTGAACGACAGCACGATGATTTCGTTGACGATCACCGTAAAACCGGGTGGTGGGAAGAGCACAGATCCTGTTTGGGATCTGCGCGTTGGATCGGCGGTGCTCCCGGACGCGTTTACCGTCCAGAAGTAACAGAGACCCGTCTTGCCACGCCGCCGGCGTCTTCGCCGGTGGTCAGCTCCGCGCGCTGAAGCAACTTGCCCGCCCACAGCGTGACCATGGACGACGTCGTTCGTGGTCACTCATACATACAACGTCTTAGTCTCAACGAAATATGTATTTCCATGAATCGTGGCGACTTTGATACCACCCCTCCCGGAGGAGTGCATGCACCGACTGTTGAAAGGGATCTTCGTCGTCATCGGCCTGGTCGTGGTACCGTCCGCCGCGTTCGCGCAGGCCACGGCCTCGATCGTCGGCACCGCCCGCGACGCCTCGGGCGCGGTATTGCCCGGGGTCACGGTAGAAGCATCGAGCCCGGCCCTCATCGAGAAGACGCGTTCGGTGGTCACGAACGGAGTCGGCCAGTACTCGATTCAGGATCTCAGACCAGGCACGTACTCCGTCACGTTCACGCTGCCCGGGTTCAACACCGTCAAGCGGGATGGGATCGAGCTGACAGGCAGCTTCATCGCCACAGTGAACGCCGATCTCCGGGTCGGCGGTGTGCAGGAAACGGTGACGGTGACCGGCGAAGCGCCCGTCGTCGACATCGCGAGCTCGCGCACCGAGCAGACCATCTCTGGCAAGACGGTCACCGAAATTCCGACGTCGCGCCTGTATTCCTCGCTCACGCAGCTCGTGCCCGCGCTCAACGTGCAGGGCAACGACGTCGGCGGGTCGCAAGGAAACGTCTTCAGCGTGTTTCAGATTCACGGCGGACGCCGGAACGAGGGACAGGTACTCATCGACGGCATGAGCGCCGGTTACCAGGGCATGGGCGTCTCGGGCTATGCGCCCGAGGTCGGCAATTCGCAGGAAATCGTGTTCTCCCTCAGTGGTGGCCTTGGCGAGGCGACCACCGGCGGGCCGCAGCTGAACGTCATCGGCAAGCAGGGTGGAAACATGTTTGCCGGAAGCTTCTTCATCAACGGCTCGGGGAGCGGGTTGGTGACCGACAACCTCAGTGCCGACCTGAAGGCGAAGGGGCTGTCGACCCCGCTGAAGCCGATCAGGCTGTGGGACATCAACCCGTCGTTCGGCGGTCCGATCGTGCGCGACAAGCTGTGGTTCTTCGGCACCTACCGCTATCAGTACAACCGGCAGTCGGTCGCCAGCATGTGGGACAAC
>DASWZV010000127.1:0-4518 GCA_036407095.1 Vicinamibacterales bacterium
GCGGGTCCTCATCCAGAGCTCGGTGGCAATTCGGGCGTCAGCGTCAGTGTCGTCAGTGTCGTCAGTGTCGTCTCCGGTTTCGGCTGCATCGACCTCGGTGACGGTTGCGCATCTGCTCAAAACCAGCCTGGTTCCTCCGGTCGCCGTGTCTGCGCAAATGCGCCGCGTCCTGCGCCCGCGTGGCCGCGTGGTGAAGCAGCTGGCGTTCACGGCGCGTGGCTCGAAGCCTCACGATCTTGTGCGACGGCTGAACTCGGGCGAGGTCCTGCCCGCGCCCGTGAAGCCCGTGCCGGCGGCGCCGCTGTCGGAAGCCACACTGGCGGAGACAGTGCAGCCGGCGCCGCAACCAGCCTGGCTCGCCCATTTGCTGTCGAAGTTCCCGTGGCTGCCACGCGCGACGCTGATGCTCGCGCTGATAGTCCTGCTATTGTCACTGATCGTGGCCATGTTCGCCGCGCCATTGATCGGCGTGGTCGGCGTCGTCATCGCCGCGGTGTTGAGTCTCGCGTATCGCGAGATGCGCCGCGTGCAGCGTGAGCTCGACGCGCCCCAGGTCTTCAAGGACGGCGCGCAGACTCCCGAAATGGTAGCGCAGGCGCCGAAGAGTCCGGACTTCAGACTAACAACCGCCACTGAGACCTTCCGTCCGAGCCCGGGCGAGACCGACAGCGCCGAGGGCGTGCGCTTCAAGCAGGCCGTGACGGAGATGTACACGGTGGACGTGGCCGCACGCGCTGCCGGTTTCGTGGCGCCGAGGCAAGAGCTGAGCCTTGCCGGCGTGGCGACAGGTATTGCCACGGCCCTGCACCCGGCGCAGAGCCTTTCGCGGCTTGTGCTCGACCGCATCCTGTTGCCAGGGCGCTTCGTGCCGAAGTTCGACGCCGCGCAGGTGGATGAGATCATGAACTACCCGCGGTTCGATCTGCCAATGTACAAGCCGCTGGTCGACCTCAACTCCGAGTGGTTCATGCCGAACCTGAACCGCATCCCGCCCGACAGCATTACACTGCTCGAGACCAATCAGAAATTCATCGAGGCCTACATGGTGGGCCTGAACCACGAAATGGGGCGCGAGCTGCTGTGGCGCGAATATCCCACCGATCAGCGCGGCAGTTATTTCCGCCAGTTCTGGGACGTCAGCGGCTATCTACCCGAATCCGGTGAAGACCTCTCGACTCTCACCGAGCGGCTCAAGGACATCCCGGAGATCCACACGTGGAAGCCCACGGATTCCCTCGGTGATCACGACAACCGGGAAGTGAACGGCGCGAAGGAGGCGGAAGTCGTGCTGGTGATCCGCGGCGAACTGCTCAAGCGCTATCCGACGGCCGTCATCTATGCTCACAAAGCCAAGTGGCAGATGAAGAAGAATCCCGATGGCACCGATTCCAGCCAGATCGACAACACCGTGGAGCGCGATCTCGCCGACATTCCTGCGGGGCTCGAAAACAATCCGCCGCGCGACATCGTGAAGACGCCGCTGTACAGCGCGAAGATCGAGCCCGACATCTACTTCTTCGGTTTCGACCTCACCGCCGAAGTGGCCAAAGGCAGCGACGGCTCCCATCCCGGCGACGAGAACAAGCCGGGCTGGTTCTTCGTCATCAAGGAGCGTCCCGGCGAGCCGCGCTTCGGTTTCGATCTGGGCGGGCCGAACACGGAGTTCAACACCTGGAGCGATGTGGCGTGGGAGGACGTGGCACCCGGCCTACCCGAGGGCGGCTTCCTCGAGATCAAGGGCGGCATGCATACGCTGCCGCCGCTCACGCCACCCACCGACCCCACGCAGGCCGAGTTCGACGAGGAGCTCGAGCAGCACGGTGAAGACAAGCAGGTTGCGTGGAGCAGCGCTGCCGATGCGGCGGACGTGGCCTACGTGACGTTCCAGGTGCCCGTCATGGTCGCGGTGCACGGCAGCGAAATGCTGACCATCAAGAAATAGGCACGTCATGCCACGGTTCGAGGACGATCAGAAAACACTAAACGAGGCTCGCGCCGCATATGCCGGCGCGCAGGAGGCGCTGTTCCGCACGCGTCAGCGGCTCGAACGCGTCGACAAGCAGCTGCGCGACCTCGCGCGCAACGCCGGCCCGAACGCGCCGGAAGGTGGCGCGGCCGGCAGCAAGCTCGCCGCTGAAAAGCGCCGGCTGACTGCGCGCGCGGAAGAAGTGCAGACATCCGTTGATCGTGCGAAGCAGCAGCTCGCGGATGCATTCCAACGCTTCGAAGAATGGGCCGATCCACGTCACAATCTCGGCGTTTTCAACGACGACATCCCGGTGATGCTGTTCCCGCTGCGGATCGAGACGCGCTTCAAGACCATCGCCGAGCAAGGCGTCACGCGCGCGCAGCTCTGGGTGCGCGTGTTTCCCGACGAGTGCCTCGTCGACACCTTCGAGGCGTTGCTCTCCGACTCCGAAGTCAAGAACGCGTCGATCTTCTGGCGCGAGAATTTCCACGCGGCAGGTGTCGAGAGCGCGGAGCGTGCCGCATGGCGCGGGCTGGTATCCGCGCATGGCTCGGGGCGCGCCACCTGGGTCATCCGCCAATTCCGTCCGCTGAATCCGCTCCAACCTGGCGACCCTGATGGCGACCCGACGCTCGAAACTCGGCCGCAGTCCATCGCCGCCGGCGAAGTGCTGCTGGTGGCCTCGATAGACGCACCGCTGGCCGACGCCGAACGCACGGCGCTAACAACATTCTGGACGGCGATGTGGCGGGCGGACGGCTCCGCCGCGCAAGAGCAAAGCGCTTTCACCGCGCTCGGCGCCGCGGTCGGTGCGGCGCGCGCCGTGGAGCTGCGCGACACGGTGAGTCCGTACAACCTCACCGAGGCGCCGCCGTTTGGTTTCACGCACGACACCGCGACCGTGCGCGTGTTCTTCGTGTCGCTGCCGGCCGCCGACGAGACCGAAACACGAACACGCTCGTGGAGCAAGGCGGCGACCGCCTCGCTGCTGCCGGAGCGATTCGTGTTGCTCGGCTACCAGGGCAGCACCGAGGTGCTCAACGAGCTGGGCGCGCCCATTCAGACGCCGCTGCACGTGAGTCCCGATCCACGCACCAATCCCGAATCGCAATTCCAGTTCGATGACGACGGCAACTTGACGCTCGGCGAAGAGTTGCGCTGGATGGTCGACTTCGACGAGGCCGTGAGTCGCGGCATGGGATTCCGCGTCACGCTGAACGCCAACCAAAGCCGCGGCTTCGACCGCCTGTTCGTGCTCGGTGTGCGGCTGAGCGCCAATGCCGTGCGCGGTACGACGGACTTGAAAGACCTGTTCCTGAATCACCACTTCGGCACGTCGGGATTCACGCTCTTGCCACAGGGCTCGCCGACCAACAACACCGAAGAGGGCAGCTCGGCCTACGCGCGCACCGACGATCCCGATGCCAGCTTCGATTTCGTCTTCAAGGACAAGGCGCGTTTCGACGAGACCGAGGACTGGCTCGACAAGCGCGATGGTCAGTGGTTTGCCGAGGCGCTCGGCCTCGACACCGATTGGTTGAAGCAGATCCCGAATGCCGGCGCGGTCGATCAGTCCGAAGCGCGCGCCATGAATACCGCGCTGTGGCCTGCTACGCTCGGCTACTTCATGGACACGCTGCTCAAGCCTGTGTTCGACGATGACGTGCAGTACTACACTCGCTGGTTCTTCAATCGCTTCATCACCGGCCGCGGGCCAGTGCCGGCGATACGCATCGGCCGGCAACCCTACGGCATCCTTCCCACGACGGCCTACAGCCGCGTGAGCTGGACCGAGGTGCTCTCGCGCGCACCGCAATTCGGCTTTGCGGCCCGGTATCTCGAACAGCGCCCGACGGCATTTCAGACATGGCTATCACGGTTCAAGTCCGTGCTCGATGCGCTGAAGCTGCGTTGGCGCGATATCGCGGCCGGCATCGAACAGGTGGGGCCGCAGGCCATCGATCCGCATCAGACGCTGCTCAACGTGCTGGGACTGAACCCCGGCTCGGTCGAGTTCCACCAGCGTTATGCGAACACGAAAGATCAGGAGCAAAACCTCGCCGCGATGTGGCAGCTGTTCATTCCGTGGCAGACCTTGCCCGCGAACGAACTGCACAACGAGGCCTACGATCTTCTGACTTCGCTGGGTTACAGCGGCTTGGTCACGCCGCAATTGTTCGACCTGTTCTGGAAGGTGACGGCGAATCCGCTCACCGGTCCAACTGTGCAAGTGGGTCCGCTGTCCGAGACAGATCCGCTGAGCATCGTGACCACGGACAGCCGCAACTACATTCAGTGGCTCCACGAGTGGGCGCGGCTGTCCTTCGACACCATCCGCCTCCAAGACGGCTTCCAGGGTGGTCAGTGGCCGAACGCGCTGCTCTTCATCCTGCTGCGACATGCGCTGGAACTCGGCTACTACGATGCCGGCATCCGCGTGCTCGACGACGCGCAGTTGCTGGGCGACGAGCAGAAGGCGCAACTGCACACCGAGCCGTATTTCTTCCACGTCCAGCAGGCGTCGATCGCCACGCGTGCGGGTGCTGCCG
>DASWZV010000128.1:0-7978 GCA_036407095.1 Vicinamibacterales bacterium
CATTGGATCGATCCGAGCGGCACGGCGCACGGGAAAGACCGCGGCACGTGTCGATGAATGTCAGGCGCATCAAATCCCGACGACGTCGAAGAAGCAGCAGCGAGCGGAACCCCGGGCAAACGGATCACGTATCCTGCTGAAATACGTGATGATCTTCCTCGAGGGGCTGCGTCAGGACCTTCGATACGCCGCACGCACGCTGCGACGCAATCCGGGATTCACGTCAATTTCCATCCTGGCTCTCGCGGTCGGAATCGCCGTCAACACGGCGGTGATCACGGCCTACAAGGCCTTCGTCGCCAGACCTGTCGACGCCCGGGATCCGGACACCCTCGTCAACATCGCGGTGCGCCTTCATGCAGGCGAAACGGCTTGGCGCTTCAGCTACGCGGACTACGAAGCCTATCGTGACGGCCTGCATTCGTTCAGTGGTGTAATCGCGGCCTCGATCGAAGAGCTGACGCTCTCGAACGCCAACGGTGTGGCCATCAACCGAGGTTCGGGTACCGGCACGTTGTTGTCGAGGCTGGGAATCGCGCCTCCATTCGCAGTCAACGCGGAGACCGTAGGGACCTTCGTCGTCTCAGAGAACTATTTCTCGGTGCTCGGCGTCGCTCCCATACGAGGCCGGTCGTTCGACGTCATGAGCGCTTCGGAGCTCGCTGCCTCTCCTTCCGTGCTGATCAGTCAGAACTACTGGCTACAACGCTTCGCCGGCGATCCCGATATCGTCGGCAGGAGCGTCCGCCTGAACGGCGCGACCTTTGCGATTGCTGGAATCACGCCGGCCAACTTCACAGGCACGAGTATCGGAGCGCCGAATTTCTGGCTTCCGCTCAGCCTTTATCCGCTCGTCCATCCTGGCGATCGTCGCCTGCGCGATCGCGAGGACCTGTGCTGCCGCGTCTTCGGTCGCCTGGTGCCTGGCGTCACGATGGAGCAGGCCGAGGCTGAGGGTACGGTGGTGGCGGGTCGATTGCGCAAGTTGCACGAACCGGGTTCAGAGCTCAGCAAACCCGCGAGTGTGATGATCTCGCCCGGTTCGCCTCTACCGGGGATCAACTCCACTCTCAGGGTGACAATTGTGCTCATCATGGTCGCCGCGGCGATGGTGCTGGCGATCGCCGGCGCCAACGCGGCCGGCCTGCAGCTGGCTCGCGCGACGACCCGCCAGCAGGAGCTCGGCATGCGCCTGTCGCTCGGCGCGAGCCGGGCGCGTCTGATTCGACAACTGCTGACGGAAAGCGTGCTGCTGGGTGTCCTTGCCGGGGCCACCGCCGTGCCCGTCACCTGGGCGGTGATGCGGGTGGCCGTCACCAAGGCGTTCGAGCAGCTCCCACCGGCCTACACGTTCGTCTTCGATGTCAGCCCCGACATCAGGGTTTTCGTCTACGTCCTGGCCCTTTCCGTGTCGGCAGGTCTCTTGTTCGGGCTTGCTCCTGCATTGACGAACAGTCGGTCCGCGCTCTTCGCGGTCACGCGCAACACGGGCGCCTCGATCGGCCGCAGCAGATTGCGTCATGGCCTCATTGCGACGCAGGTGGCCGTCTCACTCACGCTGATGATCGCCGGCGGCCTTCTTGTACGCAGCGCCATTCAGGCACTGACGATGGACACCGGGTACGATGTCGACCGTGTTGTCGACGTGTCGCTCGACTTCCCCACTGGACAAACAGCCGAGGCAAGAGCCGCTCAGGCGAGCGAGTTGCGCAAGCGTCTGGCCGAAGTGGCAGGCGTGACCGCAATGACCAGCGCGCGGGCGCCGAGCGACAAGGGCGCGCGGCGGGCCGCCGTGTCACTGAATGGCGAGGAGCCGTCCGAGCACAACACGCGCGCCACGATCTATTACACGTGGGTACAGTCGAACTATTTCGCGACGCTTGGCATTCCACTCGTCAGGGGAAGAACTTTCGCTTCGCCGGTCGAGGAGGCTCACGTGGCGATCGTGAGCGCCGCCGCTGCACGGCGGCTCTGGCCTGGTCAGGATCCGATTGGCCACACGCTGCGGCTGGGCACGGCGGGACAGTCTCACTCAAAAGGCGAGCTCGTACCCGATGGTCCCACCTGGCAGGTCGTTGGAGTGGCTCGCAACACGCGCGGCGTGACCATGGACGGCAGTGACGCTCAACAGATCTATGTGCCGATCCCGGCAGACCGCATTCACGATTATCCAATTCTTCTGAGGACGAACGCGGATCCCGAATTGCTCATGCGCAGGCTCGAACCGGTGGTGACAGCGGTCGATCCGACATTGACGGTAACCGCCGCAACCCTGCGGGTCATGCTTCGCCGTACCGATGCCTTCCTCGCCGCGAGCCTGTCTGCGGCGATCGCCATCAGCATCGGCTTGTGTGGATTGCTGCTCGCCTCGATGGGCATCTACAGCACGGTCAGCTACGACGTCGTGCTGCGCACGCGTGAAGTGGGGATCCGGATGGCCATCGGGGCCCAGACACGTGACATTCTGGCCGTGGTGATGCGCGGAAGTCTTCATTCGGTGCTCGTCGGGCTGCTGGCGGGTGTCGTGCTCTCGATCGGTGCCGCTCGCCTGCTGCGCGGCGTCCTGTATGGCCTGAGCTCGGTCGATGCCGTTTCGATCGGTGCTGCGTCGTTGCTCTTTCTGACGATTGCGCTGGTCGCCAGCTGGGTGCCATCCCGGCGTGCGATGCGGATCGATCCTCTCGTCGCCCTCCGGGATCAGTGACGGATCGATCGAAACGAGGTGTGGTTTTCGATCATTCAGTTCCGGGCCGCCTTCCTCATGGGAGATAATCACCGCGGCTGCAGATGCCCGGAGAGGACCGTGATCCGCTGATCGGACGGACGATCTCGCACTACCTCGTCACCGCGAAGCTTGGCGGCGGCGGGATGGGCGTGGTCTATGAGGCCGACGATCGACACCTGAACCGCCTCGTCGCGCTCAAATTTCTTTCCACCGACCTGGCGCGCGATGCGGAGGCGCTGCTGCGGTTCCGACGCGAGGCGCGGGCGGCATCCGCGCTGAACCACCCGAATATCTGCACGATCTACGACGCCGGCGAGCATGACGGACGCGCCTTCATCGCGATGGAGCTGCTCGAGGGAAAGACGATCGGCGAACGCTTCGCGGCGCGGCCGCTCGATCTCGACCTTCTCCTCAGCGTAGCCAGTGCCATCGCCGACGCCCTCGATGCCGCGCACGGATCGGGCATCGTCCACCGCGACATCAAGCCCGGCAACCTCTTCGTCACGACGCGGGATCACGCGAAGGTACTCGACTTCGGCGTGGCCAAGGTTCGCACCGACACACCCGGGCTGGAGACCGGCCGGACGAAAACTGCGGAGGCCAGGCTCACCGCGTATGGGACGACCCTCGGAACGGTCTCGCACATGTCGCCCGAACAACTCCGCGGCGAAGAGGTGGATGGCCGCAGCGATGTGTTCTCGCTGGGCGTCGTGCTCTACGAGATCATTGGGGGGGCGCTGCCATTCCGCGGTGAAACGACGGCGCTCATGTACGACGCGATCCTGAACAGCGTCCCCCTGCCCCTGGTTCGGCTCTACCCCGATGTCCCTCCGGACCTCGAACGGATCGTGAACAAGTGCCTTGAAAAGGATCGCCGGCTGCGCTATCAGCACGCCTCCGAGCTGGGCGCCGATCTGCAGCGGCTCAGACGCGATCGGCATTCGGCGCGTCTTCAGGTGCCGTCAGACGATCCCGCGCGCGTCGACCGTTCCGGCGTGGGCGGTAGGAGGTGGACACGACGCACGCCGATCGCAGCGGCCGCGCTCACAGTCGCGCTCGTCGCCGGAGGTGCCTACCTGTACTCCAGACGCGTGCCGACGCTCGCGGACAAGGACACGATTGTGCTCGCGGAATTCGTGAACGCGACGGGAGATCCGGTCTTCGACGAAACCCTTCGGCAGGGGCTCGCCGTGCAGCTCGAACAGTCGCCGTTTCTCAGCCTGGTCTCGGATCAGCGGATCGGCGAGATGCTTCGGCTCATGGGACAACCGGCGGACGCGCGCCTCACCCCCGCACTCGCACGCGAAGTCTGCGAGCGCGCGGGCAGCGCCGCGATGCTCGACGGCTCCATTGCCAGCCTGGGAAGCCAGTACGTTCTGGGCCTTCGCGCGACGAACTGTCAGACGGGAGATGCGCTCGATCGTCAGCAGGACGAGGCCGCCACGAAAGAAGAGGTGCTCAACGCCCTCAGCCGGATCGCGAACCGGTTCAGAAGCCGCGCCGGCGAATCGCTGGCGACGCTCGAACAGCACTCGACGCCCCTCCCCGAGGCGACGACGGCATCGCTCGAGGCGTTGAAGGCGTACAGCACGGGTATGAGGCTGTCGAGTACGACGGGACTGGCCGCCGGCATCGCGCTGTTCAAACGAGCGACTGAGATCGATCCGCAGTTTGCGATGGCGCACGCCCTGCTCGGCCTCAATTACAGCGGGCTGGGGGAAACGGTCCTGGCGATTGACAGCACGAAGCGGGCGTTCGCACTGCGGCAACGAACAAGTGATCGAGAGCGGTTGTTCATCACCGCTTTATACGACAGGCAGGTCACGGGAAATCTCGATCGCGAACATGAAACGCTGGAATTGTGGGCGCAGACATACCCGCGCGACCGCGATTCGCATGGATTGCTCTCCGGTTTCAGCGGACAGGGCACGGGCCGCTACGAGCAGTCCCTCATTGAGGCGAAGAAGGCGCAGGCGATCGACCCTGATTTCGGCCTCGGCTATGTAAACGAGGCGTACTCGTACGCGTATCTCGATCGCTTTGCGGACGCGACCAGCGTTTTGCGACGTGCGTCCGATCGCCATTTCGACATCCCGGAACTGGGGCTACTCCGGTACTATCTCGCCTTCTTGAACGACGACCGAGCGGAAATGGATCGTCAGGTGTCACTGGCGCGTGGCAAGCCCGGGGCGGAGGACTGGATCACGCACTCGCAGGCACTCGTGCTCGCGCGTTCGGGCCACCTCGATGCCGCGCGGAAGATGTCGCGACACGCGATGGAGCTGGCGAACCATTTCGAGCAACCCGAACGCGCCGCGATGTACCAGACTGCCGCGGCCATGTGGGAGGCGCTCGACGGAAGGATGGGTGAAGCCCGCCGCGACGCACAGGCCGCGCTCGAGATCTCGAAAGGGCGGGACGTGGCGTACGGCGCCGCCATCGCATTCGCCCTGGCTGGAGATCTGTCCAGCGCTCGCAGTCTCGCGACGGACTTGAGCTCGCGGTTTCCCGAAGACACGTCCGTCCAGTTCAACTATCTGCCAACACTCCGTGCGCTGGATGCCCTCGCCGCGCACGATTCCGCCCGCGCACTCGACCAGCTCGAAAAGGGAGCGCCCTACGAGAACGCCGTTTCAGGGATCTGCTTCAACGGTTTCTTTGGTGGGCGGTATCTGCCCTACGTGCGCGGCAAGGCCTATCTCGCCGCAGGACGTGGTCCCGAAGCTGCCATCGAGTTCGAGAAAATTCTGACCAGGCGTGGTCTGCTTCTTGCTGATCCGCTCGGGGCCGCGGCACTGCTCGAAGAGGGTCGAGCGGTCGCATCGGCCGGAGACATCCCGAAGGCCAGAGCTGAGTATCAGAGCTTCCTGGCGTTGTGGAAGAACGCCGACCCGGGCATTCCGATCCTGACGGCGGCGCACCAGGAACTCGCCCGGCTGCATTGAGACGCGTCGGCAGGCACGCGAATGCTCGCGAGCGCGATCGGTTGAACGCGGCTGGGGCTTGCGATGGCGATCGCGCCGGCGTACGTTATCTTGACGGTAGCAGCTCTGAGTCTTGCCACGATGGTGGTCGTCCACCGACGACGATAAGCATGCTCTTCCACATCAGCGAGGACCCGGACATCATCCATTTCGACCCGAGACCATCCGCGTCGAGGGCGGAGCCGGTCGTGTGGGCGCTCGATCGCGCGCGGCTCCGTAACTATCTGGTTCCGCGCGAGTGTCCGCGAGTGACGTACTATGCCGGTCCAGAGACGACGACCGCGGACAGATCACGGTTCCTCCGTTCGAGCGATGCCGTGGTCGCCATCGAACCCACCTGGCTCGAGCGCGTGCGGCAGTGCCGCTTGTTCTGCTATCACCTCCCCCAGGACACGTTCGAATGCGTCGATGAATGTGCCGGCTACTTCGTCAGCCGCGCATCCGTCACACCCATGCGCGTCGAGGTGGTTGACGACGTCGTGTCCGAGCTGCACCGCCGGGGGGTGGACTTGAGGATCGTGACGAATCTCTGGCCGCTGCGCGACTCCGTCGTCGAATCGACGCTTCTCTTCTCGATAATCCGCATGCGCAACGCTTTGCCGGCTCCAGCGCGGCTCGGTTCGCGGCGCCCCGATTGAGCGCCTACCGCTGACACACCGGGCAATAGAAGGTTGAACGTCCGGCCTGCGATCGGCGGCGTATCGTACCGCCGCAGCCGATACGCAGACATCGCTCGGCCTCGCGATCGTAGACGCGAAACCGCGACGATCGATAGCGTCTGCTCGACGTGCGCTCGATGGCGCTGAGCAGGACCTGCTTGATTGCCCGGGTGAGTCGATACGCCGCCGGCCGCGGCGCACCGCCAGGGGTCGCGATGCTCGACGCGCGGCGGTGTGGGGCCAGGCCGGCGACGTGCAGCGCTTCGCTCGCGTAGATATTGCCCAGGCCGGCCACCACTCGCTGGTCGAGAAGTACCACCTTCAACGGCGCCGACCGCCTGGCACACGCGCGCGCCAGCGCCGCCGCGTCGAACTCCTCCGACAACGGTTCCGGACCCAGCCGGCTCAATACCGGGTGACCGGCGAGCTGCCGCGGCGTGATCAGGTCCATGTACCCGAAGCGCCGCGGATCGTTGAAGTGAATCACGACGTGGGAGTCCATCGAGAAGACGACGTGGTCGTGGCGAGCGGCGACGGACGCGCCACGCCGGACGCTGCGCGGCCGCATCTCGATACGAAACGATCCCGACATGCCAAGATGCATGAGCAGCGTCTCTGTCGACCCCAAGGCAGCCAGGAGGTACTTGGCGCGTCGCGTCAGCCGCAGCACCCGCTGCCCTTTCAAGCGAGCGCGGAATCGACGGGGAAAGGGAAGGCGCAGATCGGGTCGACGGATGTCGACATCGGCGATGCGATGTCCTTCCATGACCGGCGCAAGGCGGCGCCGGACGGCCTCGACTTCGGGAAGCTCAGGCAACGACCGAGCATATCAGCAGCCCTTCGCTGATTCGTGCCACACCCGTACAGCCGAGTCGGGTCCGACGGCATTACTTATGCTCTGGTGTAGTCGGTGACTCAACGGAGGAACGCGACTGGATAACTCCAGGAGGCCAAGCATGCTTTACTACGCGCTCGTTTTCCTGATTCTCGGGCTGGTGGCCAGCGCACTGGGTGCGTACGGCGTTGCCGCTGTGGCGTCCCAGATAGCGTGGGTCCTCTTCGTCATCGCAATTGTGTTGCTGGTTGTCCATTTGATCTCAGGACGTCGCACGCTTACGCCTTGAGCATTGAGTGTCGATTGGGGCGTTGAGGCAAGGTTGCAGATGACCGGGCGGGCGGGGGCCGGGCGCTTCCGCCCGTACTTTTCAGAGTGCGGAATCGACCGCGCTCACTCCTCTTGAAGCGAACGCCGCCATCCCTCGCGGACAGCCTGACCCGCCGGCACGACGCACGCGGCCGCACCGATCGCGGCAAACAGCAGCACCGTTCCGAGAAGAGTGGGCAGGTGGGTGGCTGGCAATCCATAGAGGAAGACGGAAAGCACGTGTCCGATACCGATCGCGAACGTGAGACCAATGCCGAGGCCGACCGTCATGAGCCACGTGCCCTGCCCGACCACCATCCGGACCACCCGCGCGCGAGAAGCCCCCAGCGCAAGGCGGATGGCGAACTCCCGGCGTCTGAGCGCCACCGTATACGCCGTCACACCATAGATGCCCATCGCGGCCAGCAGCAGCGCGACGAGGCCCATGGCCCCGCTGACGGTCGCA
>DASWZV010000129.1:0-191349 GCA_036407095.1 Vicinamibacterales bacterium
ATTTGTTCGCGCAATGACTCCCGACCCCATTACAAACTACGCCCGCATGCTGGGACGTAGACCCTGGCGGCCGCCCTCATCGACCTTCGCCGACGGGTCGCGAGGCGTGATCGAGTCCTCAGGCTCGTTGTTGTCGCGTGCCTGCCGGTCCTTCATGTAGAGGAGGATCGCGGCGACGACGCCAACAAGGGCTACGAACAACGGAAAGAATTCGAAGAACAGCACGGGGCAACCCTCAGAGTACTACGGGCACGTTTAAGGCGCCTGCCCTGCGATTTCCCAGTCGTGCTGCGGTTTTCGTGATTCTTTTGGCTCCGTGGTCTTCACTCCAGCACGAACGCCACGTAGCGCAACGACCCTCGTCGCTCAACCTGCAGCACCACGGCCTCGCCCTTCTTGATTGCATCGATCGCGGTTCGAAGCGCGGGCAGGTCAACGATCCAATGCCCGTTGACGGCGTGAATCACATCGCCGGGCACGAGCCCATCACCATCGGCATCGAATGCGCCCTCGGTGGCAGACGCGACCACCACTCCAACCTTGGCGCGGAGTGGTCCAATCACCCGGGCGAGCGAATCGTCGAGGGTCACCGCGAGAATGCCCAGGCGGGGCACGATGTGCTCGCGAGGATCTGCGGTAGCGGCGGCCTCAGACAACGGATCGACGCGTTCGGCCATCATCGCCTTGAGCGTCACGGTCTTGCCGGATCGCAGCACGTCGAGCGTCACGACCTCGCCGATCGCTCGCCGATACAGGTTGACCTGCAGCTGCCGGGCGTTCTCGATCGGTTTCCCATCGAGAGTCAGCACGATGTCGCCGATGATGAGGCCCGCGCGATCGGCCGCACTTCCCGGCATGATGTCGGCCAGCACCGCACCCTGATCGCGGCTGAGGCCGAGTCCTGACGCCAATACCGGCGTGATGGTCTGTGCGCGAACGCCGATGTCCCCGCGACGCACCCGCCGGTTCGTCTTGATCTGCTCGAAGACGGTCCGCACGATATTGCTCGGCGCCGCGAAGCCGAGCCCCGAGTTGGCGCCAGAAGTCGACATGATCATGGTGTTCAGGCCGACGAGTCGCCCCTGCGTGTCGACCAGTGGTCCTCCACTGTTGCCCGGGTTGATCGACGCGTCGGTCTGCACGTAGACCATCGGTGAGTCGGGCTCGAGTTGGCGCGCGATCGCGCTCACGATCCCGAGCGATACCGAGTTGTGCAGACCGAGCGGGCTCCCGAAGGCGAGCACCATCTGCCCCGCCTTCAGGTTGTCCGAGTCACCAAACGGCAGCGTGCGCAGGCCGGTCGCGTCGATCTTCAACACCGCGAGATCGGTTTCATCGTCGAGGCCGACGAGCTGCGCGCTGACGATGCGGCTGCGCCGCGCGAGCAGTGACTGGCCGGCCGGCTGCGTCGGGATCTCCACTCGGATGCGCGACGCACCACGCACGACATGGGCGTTGGTCACGATGTAGCCCGCTCCATCGACAACGACGCCGGATCCACTGGCCCGCTGGGTCGTCACGAGCTCCGATTGCCGCGCGACGACGACTCCCTCAGCCGGAGTCACTCCGGTCGTGAAGATCTGCACGACCGTCGGATCGACGATGCGCACGAGCGTCTCGATCGAGCCATCGAGATCGGCAAGAGGCGCCGCGGTCGATCCGCCCGTTCTCCCGTGAGCCGGCGCGCCTCCTTGAGCCAGCGCACGGGGCGCGGACGCGAACAGCAACGCGCCCGCTATCACCCACGCCTGTACGTGTCGAATGGACATCGTTATTTCATCGCCCCCTGATCCGAAGGCGCCGCTCGATTCCGATGACATCAACTCGCCCTGGCGCTGACGAATCGTGACTGTGATTGGAGCCTGCCATTCGGGAAACGCCGCGTGACGTGCGAATGGCGGCTACAGCATATCGCGATCGCCCGGCTCTCCTCTCGATGGCTGGGACCGGATGTCATGTTAGATCTGGCTCGGGAGCGGACTCGCGATGGCCGCCGGAGGGCAAAGGCTGGGCCAGGCACTCGAGCTGATTGAAGAGGCCGACAATCGCATCGCGCTCGTCACTAAGGAATGGGAGCCTTCTTCGTGGAAATCTGCGTCGTACGGTGAAGCGGGGCACCTCGCCGGGACCACGCCCTCTAAAACTTGAGCCATATCGAGCGGCTGTTTGCGGTGCATCAACTGTCCGCCTCGAAGCAACGTGCCGCGCACGTCGGACGGACACCCTGCATCGCCACTTCAATCCGCTCTGGTGAGCAGAGAGGCCTCTTTCGAACACAACCCGGCTCTCCACCGTCCCCGTCGATTTGGAACGGAAACCGCATGGTCGCGCGCTTCGAAGCCCCGAAGGACGGGGTGATACGATGAGCCACGGCAGTAACGTCATCGGGGACCAGCCCTATCGCTGCGGCTGGCAGCTCGAAACCCAACAGGAGTAATGGCTTCCTCCCAGCCTCGTCCTGACGCATCGCTCATGACGGCCATGATCTGTTCCGGGGCCGTGAGCGCGCAGTTCATCGCGGGCAAGGCGACGCGCGACGCGCTGTATCTCGCGAACCTCGACGTGACCACGCTTCCGGCGATTGTCGTGGCCACAGCGGCCTTCTCCATCCTCCTGGTCTTTGCCGGCTCGCGCGGTTTGAGCAAGGTGTCTCCGGCGACCTTCGTCCCCGCGGCGTTTGCCATCAGCGCGGCGCTGCTGCTCGCATCGTGGGCGCTGACGTTTACGATGCCGGCGCTGGCCGCGCAGGCGGTGTATCTCCAGATCTCCGGCCTCGGCCCGATGCTCGGCTCCGGCTTCTGGTTGATCGCGACGGAGCGCTTCGATCCCCATACCGCCCGTCAACACTTCGCGCGCATCGCCGGTGTGGGAACCCTTAGCGGTCTCGCAGGCGCTCTCGTCGCGGAACGCGTCGCGGCGCTGTTCGGTGTTGCGTCGATGCTCCCGATCCTCGCGGCGCTGAATCTCGTGTGCGCCGTTCTGACGCGGCGTCTGGCCTCGTTCACTGAAGCGAGTGAGCGCAAGACGACGATGCACGAGGCGCCCGAGCTCTCGGCCGCATCACCGCAGTCAGGGCTGCGGGTGCTTGCATCGACTCCTTACCTTCGCAATCTGGCTGCGCTCGTGCTGCTCGGCACGATCGCCGCGGCGCTGGTCGACTACGTCTTCAAGGTCCAGGCGGTCGACACTCTGGGGCGGGGCGACACGCTGTTGCGGTTCTTCGCGATTTATTACGCGGGCGTCAGCCTGCTCGCCTTCGTCGTGCAGACCACGGCGAGCACGCTGGCGCTCGAGAAACTCGGGCTCGCGATTACGACCAGCACGCCGTCACTGGCGCTGGCCGTCGGTGGACTTGGCGGCCTGCTCTTCCCCGGCCTCGAAGGGGCGCTCGTCGCCCGCGCGGGCGAGTCGACGTTCCGCAGCTCCCTCTTCCGCACCGGCTACGAGATCTTCTACACGCCCATCCCGGCAGACGAGAAGCGCGCGGCGAAGTCGATCATCGACGTCGGCTTCGATCGCCTCGGCGACGCCGTCGGCGGCGGGCTCATCCGGCTGCTCATCCTGTTGCCGGTGTCCAGGCAGTACGGCGCGCTCATGCTGGCCGCGATCGCCTGCTCGGTCGTTGCGGTGTGGGTGGCGCGCCGTCTGAGCGACGGTTACATCCACACGCTCGAGCGCAGCCTGATCAACCGCGCGGTGGAGCTCGACCTCGCCGATGTCGAAGACATCACGACGCGGACGGTCGTGCTCAAGACCCTCGCCACACCGTTCGTCGGCGGACTGACCTACGACCGCACCACCGCGACCACCACGATGGGACTGCCGGTGTCGGATCCGGAGGTGCAGGAGATTCTCGCGCTCAAGTCGCGCGATCGCGACCGGATCCTGAAGGTGCTCCGCGATGACGAAGGGCTGCCGGGCACGCTGATTCCGCATGTGATTCCGCTGCTCGCCTGGGACCCGGTCGCAGAAGACGCGGTGCGCGCGCTGCGCAAGGTGGCTGAAGAGCGTGTCGGCGAGCTCGTCGACGCACTGCTCGATCCGAATCAGCCGTTTGCCGTCCGCCGGAGGCTCGCGCGGGCGTTCTCCGTCTGCGTGTCGCAGCGCGCCGTCGAAGGTCTGCTGCTCGGACTCGAGGATCTGCGCTTCGAGGTCCGCTTCCAATGCGGCCGATCGCTCGCGTCGATCTTCGAGAAGAACCCTCGCGTCCGCATCGATCGCGAACGCGTATTCGACGTCGTGCGGCGCGAAGTCGCGGTCAGTCGTCCGGTGTGGCAGAGCCACCGTCTGCTCGATACCGTGGATCACGAGGATCGAACCTTCGTCGACGAGTTTCTGAAGGATCGCGCCGGCCAGAGCCTCGCGCACGTCTTCACGCTGTTGACGCTCGTGCTGCCCACGGCTCCCCTGCAGATTGCCTATCGCGGCCTGCACACCGACGATCCGAAGCTGCGCGGCACCGCCCTGGAGTATCTCGAAGGCGTGCTGCCACAGGACATCAGTCAGCGTCTGGCGCCGTTCATCGGCACCCCGACGCAAGCCGCGCGCGACGGACGGGCGCGTGAGGAAATCCTCGCCGACCTGCTGCGCTCGAACGAGTCGATCATGCTGAACCTGGAGGAACTGCGTCGCCGCGTCGACGCCGGAACGTAAGCACTCCTTCGCAAGACCCTGGGACATTCAATGGGCCATCAGAAAATCATCGCCCGTCCAGCCGCACCGATTGCCCGCACGACGACCGAAGTCGGCCGCTCGACGACCCGCCTGCCGACCGAGATGCTGTCGGAGCAGGTCCGCCGCCTCGTCGTGTTCAGCACCGTCGGCGTGGTGCTCTGGACGTTCGCGCTGGCGGTGGAGGCAGTCATCCTGCCCGCGTTGTGGCCCGGCTGGCAACGGAACTGGCGCGCGATCAACATCGAGCTATTTGGATCGATCGGCTCGGCGGTGATGTGCTACTACATGCGATGGCCGCGCACCGACGCCGAAAAGAAGAACAGCGTCGGCCCCGCCATGATGCTGTTCCATGCGGTCGGCATCGCCGTGTTCAACGCGTGGGCCTATCCTCCGATCGGCAACGAGATGCTGCGGGTCTCGTGGATCGCGCTTCTCATCCTGATCTATTCGATGATCGCGCCGACCAGCCCGCCGCGCATGCTCGCTGCCGCGCTGGTCGCGGCGACGCTCGATCCGTTGGCCTACTGGACCGCGTACTTGTTCGGGGGCCGCGCCTACGATCCCGTGTATCTGTTCGTGATCCTGTGGCCGACGTACGCGTGCGCGTTCATCGCGATCGTGCCGGCTCGTGTCCAGCAGCGTCTTGGCCGCAAGCTGCACGAAGCGCAGGATCTGGGCAGCTATCACCTCGTCGAGCGTCTCGGCTCGGGTGGCATGGGTGAAGTCTGGCGCGCCGAGCATCGGCTGCTGGCGCGCAACGCGGCCATCAAGCTGGTGCGCCCCGAAGTGCTCGGCGCGAAGACCGATTCGGACGCGCAGACGATCCTGCGCCGGTTCGAGCGCGAGGCGCAGGCAACGGCCGCGCTGAGCTCGCCGCATACGATTGAGGTCTTCGACTTCGGCATCACGAATGAAGGCACGTTCTACTACGTGATGGAGCTCCTCAAGGGACGCGACCTCGAGACGCTCGTCCGGGAGTTCGGTCCGCTTCCGGCCAGTCGCACGATTCATCTGCTGCGCCAGGTCTGTCACTCGCTCGCCGACGCACACGCGCGCGGTCTCGTGCATCGCGACATCAAACCGGCCAACATCTACGTGTGTCGCATGGGCCTGGACTACGACTTCACCAAGGTGCTCGATTTCGGTCTGGTGAAGATCAAGGAGCGGGCGCGCGACGGTGACTCGCTTGCGACTCTCGAGCAGACCACCACGGGGACGCCCGCCTACATGGCGCCCGAGACGATTCTCGCGGACGGCGAGGTCGACCGGCGGGCCGACGTCTACGCGCTCGGCTGCGTGGCGTATTTCCTGCTCACCGGAGAATTGGTGTTCCAGGCGGATACGTCGCTGAAGATGCTGATGCAGCATCTCCAGGCGATGCCGACGCCACCGTCGCAGCGCACCGAGCTCCCGGTCCCAAAAGAGCTCGACGATCTGATCATGGCGTGCCTGCAGAAAGACCCGAAGCGACGGCCGCAAAGTGCCGGCGAACTGTTTCGCATGGCCTGCAACTGCCGCGGACGCGACGAATGGACGCAGGACCAGGCGGAACAGTGGTGGAAGGCGCACCTGCCGGAGTTGACCGGCCCGCTGGCGGTCAGCGTCCCGCGAACGCCGACAGCAGGGGCCGTTCCGGCGTAGCGTCGGGCGGCGTCGACCGAAAGGACGGAAGCGGCGTCCAAACGAAAAGACCGAGTAAACGGTCTGTAACACTCCGCAGCGCACCACCACTAAGAGACAGAACCTACACCTGGGAGATACCGACATGACCGGTCGCGCCACCCCCCTGCTGGCTTCGATATCGCTGTCCTGTGCGTTGATTGCGTGTCCTTCGGTCGTAGGTGCTCAAACCGTTGCCCCGCAGCAGGTTAATCAAGGACAAGTCGATCGGGTCCCCTCGGATTTCACACCTGATCTCGGCAAGGCGGTCACTGCGGAGGCCTCAAAGTCGGCCGACTTCGTTCCGAGTCTCGGGCAATTGTTTGCAAAAACATTCACCGAGGATTTCAGGCGTCTGCCCTCACTCGATTCAGCCGTTATCCTCGGCATGGGAGGGCTGGGCTCGATGCTCGGCCACTCCTCTGATACGCGAATCTCGGGCATGGTTCCCGGATCGACGAGCGCGGCCTTCAAGGTCGGAAACGCCTACGGGTCGACATATGCGCAACTGGGCGGGGCTTTTGCCGCGTATTCGATCGGCCGCGCCAGCGGGAACGGCAAGCTGGCCGCTATCGGGGCAGACCTCGTGAGCGCCCAGATCATGACCGAGACGATGGTGCAGGGAATCAAATTCGCGGTGGGCCGCACACGGCCGGATGGCACGTCCTACTCGTTTCCATCAGGACATACCGCAGCGTCCTTTGCGACCGCAGCAGTTCTCCAGCGGCATCTCGGATGGAAGGTTGGAATTCCCGCCTTCGCCGCCGCAGCCTTCGTGGGCTCATCGCGCATCGAGAGCCAGCGTCACTATCTGAGCGACGTGGCCTTCGGCGCGGCACTCGGAATGGTCGCCGGGCGCACAGTCACCATCGGGCGCGGCAACGCACGCTTCGCCGTCGCGCCGGCCGCAGCACCGGGTGGTGGGGGTGTGAACTTCACCTGGGTCGGGAAGAAATAGTCACATCCAATTTCCGCACCCGCCACATCCACGATACGGACGACGTGTAGCGTCGGCCGATGACTCGGCCGATTCGTTTGCTGATCCTCTGCGCGCTCACGGCCACTGCCTGTCGCGCGCAGCCTCCGAGCGTTCCGGTGACATTGGACGGATCGAGCACCGTTTATCCGCTCGCCGACGCAGTGGCTCGCGAATTCACGAAGGCCAATCGCCGGATGCCCGTGACGGTCACCTTCTCGGGCACGACCGTGGGCATGATGAAGTTCTGTCACGGTCTCCTCGATATCGCCACGGCCTCACGGCCGATCACAGTCGACGAGCAGAAGGCGTGCGAAATGGCCGGCATATCCTTCGTCGAACTGCCGGTCGGTCACGACGCGATTACGATCATCGTCAGCGCGAAGAACACGTGGGCAACGTCGATCACGGTTCCCGAGCTGCGCACACTTTGGGAACCACTGGCGGAGAAGCGCGTCACGAAGTGGAGCGATATTCGAAAGGACTGGCCGGCACGCGACATCACGCTGTTCGGGCCAGGCAAGGAGTCGGGTACATTCGATTACTTCACCGAAGTCATCAACGGCGGGGTCGATGCGAGCCGAAGCGACTACACGTCGAGCGGCGATGATCGCGTCATCGTCGACGGCGTCGCTGGCGACGAACTCGCGCTCGGCTACGTCGGCTATGGATACTTCGAGCGCAACCAACAACGGCTCAAAGCGCTTGCCGTCGACGATCTCGACGACCATGTGGGGCAGGGTCCGATCGAGCCATCCCCGAGCAGCGTCGGCCGCGGGCTTTATCGACCGCTATCGCGGCCGCTCTTCATCTATCTGAACGTGAGTCGCGCCAGGCGGCCCGAAGTCGTCGCATTCGCCCGCTACTTCGTCAGGAACGCCGGGCTGTTCTCGCCGCAAGCGGGAACCATGCCGCTCGCGGGTGCTGCATATCAGTTGGCCGAACAGCGCTTGACTCGCATGACACCAGGGACGATGTTCAAAGTGCCGCGCGCGGCGGAACTCGGCGTCGAGGATCTGCTCACACGATAGCCACGCCACTCAACTCCTCTCGCTACCGTTACTCCTGAAGCCTGTGACGGTGATGTAACGAAGCGGTTAAATCTGCTACGATCCCTCGATTTGTCGAGGTGACATGGCGCGTTTCAGTCTGATTCCACGCGAAGAGCGCTTCTTCCAGGATTTCATCGGCCTATCGGAGGAGATCCGGACCGGCGCCAAAATCCTCAGGCAGATGCTCGGCGACGATCCACCCGATCTGAGCAAGGCAGACGCCATCAAAGACATCGAGCACTCCTGCGACGGGCGGACGCGAACCATCATCGATCGCCTGAATCGGACCTTCGTGACCCCGCTCGATCGCGAGGACATCCATGCGCTCGCGGGCTCCCTGGACGATGTGATGGACGCGATCGATGCGGCCGCGGCGGTGTCACGGCTCTATAAAATTACGTGCGTCAGACCCGGTGCGAGGCGCCTCGCGGAGATCATCTGCGACGCGACCGACCGAATCACCGAAGCGCTCGCGGCACTCGAAGACCGCCGGGGAGTCCTCGAACTGGCCGCACGCGTGGATCAGCTCGAACGCGAGGCCGATCGCGTGCATCAGGACGCGATCGTCGCGCTCTTCGACGACGAGCGCGACCCGATCACCGTAATCAAGTGGAAGGAGATCTTGGACTTCCTGGAAGCGGCCACGGATCGATGCGAAGACGTGGGCAACCTTCTCGAAGGCGTCGTGGTCAAGCACGGGTGACCGCGGCTCATTTCTGAAGGTCCCCCACTCAATGGATTCCTCGCTCATCGCTGTACTCGCGCTCGTCGCCGTCGCGCTGCTCTTCGATTACATCAACGGCTTTCACGACGCCGCCAACTCGATCGCGACGGTCGTCTCGACGCGTGTCCTCTCGCCAGGCAAAGCGGTCATCTGGGCCGCCTTCTTCAATTTTGCGGCGGCGTTTCTGTTCGGCACCGGCGTCGCCCAGACCGTCGGTTCGGGCATGGTCGACCTGCGTGTCGTCACCTTCTCGGTCATCTTCGCCGGCCTGACGGGCGCCATCGTGTGGGACCTGATTACCTGGTACTACGGGCTGCCGACGAGCTCCTCGCACGCGCTCTTCGGTGGATACGCCGGAGCCGCCATCGCCAAGGCGGGCCTCGGCGCGATCATCGCCTCGGGATGGACGCGCACGCTCATCTTCATCGTCGTCGCGCCGTTCATCGGTCTCGTGGTCGGACTCGTGCTGATGGCAGCGAGCCACTGGGTGTTTCGGCGCAGCACCCCACGGCGCGTCGATGCGTTCTTTCGCCGGATGCAGCTGCTGTCGGCCGCCGGGTTCAGCCTGATGCACGGCGCCAATGACGCGCAGAAGACGATGGGCATCATCGCCGGCGCGCTGTTTACGGGGGGCTTCCTGCAACGTGACGTGGCCGGCAAGCTGCCGATTCCTTTCTGGGTCGAGCTGCTCGCATATACGGCGATTGGACTCGGTACGCTGTCAGGAGGCTGGCGCATCATCCACACGATGGGATCGAAGATCACGAAGCTGCAGCCAATGGGCGGGTTCGCGGCCGAGACCGGCGCCGCACTCGCCATCTACACGGCGACGGCTCTGGGCACGGGCATCAGCACGACTCACACGATCACAGGCGCCATCGTCGGCGTCGGATCGACTCGCCGCCTCTCTGCGGTTCGATGGGGCGTCGCCGGACAGATCGTGTGGGCGTGGCTGTTGACGATACCCGCGTCTGGGCTCATCGGTGCGATCGCGTACGGCCTTATCCGGCTGGTGTCCGGAGTCCGCTAGGCCACGAAGAACACGGGAGAGATCCAGGCCACAAAGGACACCCCAAATCTCCGTTCCTCTTCGTGTTCTTCGTGGCCCAATCCTCGGCGTCTTCGGTGTTCTTCGTGGCCCAGCCCGCCGAACAGATAAAATGCTCATGAGGACCGCCTGCTCGACATGAGCCCCGAATCGGCCACCCGTATCGTCGTCGCCGAGGACGATAGGGATATCGCCGATCTCATCGCGCATTATCTGCACAAAGCCGGATGGACCGCGCACGTGTCGCCGACCGGCGACGAGGCGCTGGCGCACATCCGCCGGCAGCCGGTCGACCTCGTCATCCTCGACGTGATGCTGCCGGGGCTGAGCGGACTCGAGGTGTGTCGCGCTCTGCGAGCCGATCAGACGACCTCGTCTCTACCGATCATCATGGTCACGGCACGGGCGGAAGAGACCGACC
Organism: Vicinamibacterales bacterium; assembly: GCA_036407095.1. Lineage (GTDB taxonomy): Bacteria > Acidobacteriota > Vicinamibacteria > Vicinamibacterales > UBA2999 > Gp6-AA40. Next base: position 10,555 of record DASWZV010000129.1, read on the forward strand.
GCATCATCGGTCTCGAGATCGGCGCCGACGACTACATCTCGAAGCCGTTCAGCCCCAACGAGCTGGTCGCGCGCGTTCGAGCGTTGATGCGTCGGTCCAAGCGGGCGGACGGGTCTCTCCCGACGCTGGCCTTCGGAACGCTCGTGATGGACCTGGCTCGCCACACCGTCGTCGATGCCGGCCGCGAGGTGAAGCTGACGGCCAAGGAATTCATGCTGCTGCAGTATCTCCTCGAGCATCGAGGGCGTGTGCTCTCGCGTGACCTGCTCCTCGGCGACGTCTGGGGTTACACCTACACGGGCGGGACGAGAACCGTCGACGTGCACGTCCGCCGGCTGCGTGAGAAGCTGCCGGTCCTGGTCAAGGCGCTCGTCACGGTGAAACAATTTGGCTACAAGTTAGTGGAAGAATCTTAGTCGCGCAGCCACTCCAGTAGTGGTTCACCACTCGATGCGAACCACCTTCCGCACCCAGGTCTTCGTCGCGTCGTTTGCTGCGGCCGCCGCGTCGCTCCTCGTCCTCGCCGTGCTGGTCGCGTGGCGGATCGAAGGCCGGCAGCAGGCCGCCATCGAGCGCCACCTCACGGACGAGGCGCGTCTGATCGCATCGCTCCTCGAGTCCAACACCGATCGCGATGTCGCCGCTCTCGATCGCGAAGCGGACCGCCTCGGACAGCTCATCGCGAGCCGGATCACGCTCATCGCCGCTGACGGACGCGTGGTCGGCGATTCGACGCAGACCGAGCAGGAGCTCGCCACGCTGGAGAACCACGCGACCCGACCCGAGATTCTCGCCGCACGAGACGGCGCGGTGGGCACGAGCCGGCGGCACAGCACCACTGTCAGCACCGACATGCTGTACGTCGCGACCCGCACCTCCCATCCGGTCGTTCGTTACGTGCGCGTGGCGCTGCCGTTGAGCGATGTCGACGCCCAGCTCGCCGTCATCCGGAATTCGGCGCTGGCGGCGCTGCTGGTCTCGGTGCCGCTGGCGCTCCTCGTCTCGTGGCTGTTGTCGGCGCCGCTCGCCCGCCGTGTCCAGGCGATTGCGAACGTCGCGCATCGGTACTCGAGCGGCGACCTCGCCCGCTCGACATACGACTACGGCGCGGACGAACTCGGGCTGGTCGCCCGCGTGATGGACGACTCGGTCCACGAGCTCGGGCGGCGGCTCGGAGAACTCTCACGCGATCGGGCGCGCACGGAGGCGATCCTCACTGGCATGGTGGAGGGCGTGCTCGTCGTGGACATCCACGGACGGCTGCAACTGGTGAATCGCGCCGCGCAGGCGATGCTGCGTGTCGAGCCGGCCGCCACCGGACGTCTGTATCTGGAGGCCATTCGACATCCGGACGTCACCGCCCTGATCACGGCCGCGCTCCGGGGCGAGGAATCCGGCACCGAAGAACTGGCGCTCGGCCGCGACCCGGGGCGCACGTTCATCGCGCGCGCGGCACCCGTTCAGGCGCAGGGCGGGGGCGGCGCGGTGCTCGTGCTCCACGACATCACCGACCTGCGCCGCGCCGATCAGATCCGGCGCGACTTCGTCGCCAACGTCTCGCACGAGCTGCGGACGCCGCTGACCGCGATTCGTGGCTACGTCGAGGCGCTGCTCGACGACCCCGCCGATGCGGCCGACACCCACCGCTTCCTGGAGATCATCGCGCGCCATTCGACGCGGATGGAACGCCTCGTTCAGGATCTGCTGCGACTCGCGCGGCTCGATGCGAGGCAGGAAGTGCTGGATGTGACGCGGTGTGATGTCGAGCAGCTGTTCGCTGGTGTGATCGCCGATCTCTCACCCGCCATCGAAGCCAAAGGCCAGCACGTGACGATCACGGTGCCGCCCGATGCCCGCCAGGTCGACGGCGATCCCGCGAAGCTGCACGACATCGTGCGGAACCTCGTGGAAAACGCGGTCAACTACTCGCCCGAGCGTGCCGACCTGCGGGTGAGTTCCGGGCTCGACGGGGGGACGTTCCTCATCATTGTTGCGGACTCCGGTCCCGGCATTCCCGAAGAAGATCTCGCGCGCGTGTTCGAGCGCTTCTACCGCGTGGACAAGTCCCGTTCGCGCCCAGGTGGAACCGGGCTCGGACTCGCGATCGTCAGGCATCTCGTCGAGTTGCATGGTGGAGAGGCGCGAGCCGAGAACGCCCCCGGAGGCGGCGCTGTTTTTACGATCAGGCTGCCAAACTCGGTCGGCGTTTCGCTGTAACGGTCGTCGTCCTTCCGCTCTTCATTGCAATCTCGAAAACACACCTCGGCACCAAATCGACCCACGCACGCCCGAAGCGGATGGTCTCAGCTGCTCAGCGAAGCGACGGCGACGTTCGGGCTCCTTGCAGTGATTTGGGGATGCGCTCGGCGGCGATCAGACGCGGTGGAGTTCGCTATCGGAGCTACATCACGGCCACGTACTAATTTACCGCTTCGACATCATTCGCCAATCCGGCCGTCACCCTCGCGCGCTCAATGACCAATACCCTTCGCCAGCATAAGCCCGGCTGATGTCGGTGGATTCGTTGCAGCGCAGATCGTCGGCGCGACGCTCGCGACAGCCCCTTTTTCGCTGGCTGGTGCCTGAGCTGCCTGACGTCGCGGAGCGTGTGCTGGTCCCGCACAAGCGAGCGTGACGATCCGTCTCGCAATCTTCACCCGGCTCACGTGGCGTTTATTCGAGTCCCGTTTGACGCAGAACGTGCGATCGGGCAATCCCGGTGCCACTACGTGGGTGTCCGAGGATGTCGATGCTTCGGAAGGCTGCCTTGCAGGGCTGATCAGGGAACCGAACTGACCGGGAAGACACGCCGCCGACGGGAGCTTCTGATTGGCTCCCATCGGCGGTCAGTGGTCTCTCTAGAAGTTCACGCGCAGCGCGAACTGCACCTGACGATTCGTTCCCAAGCCGACCGTGCGGCTCAATGTGCTCGTCAGCTTGCCGAACGTGCCGGCCGCGCCGGGCGTGAACGCCTGCCCGGGCTGCACTTTGTTCGCCTCGGTCAGGCTGTTGTTCGGCAGGGCGTTAGGCAGCGTGCCCCCTGGGTTGGTGAAGTTGGTGGTGTTGAAGATGTTGAATACCTCCGCACGCAGCTCCAGGTTCGGGCCCCCCATGTTGATCTTCTTCGAGGCGACGAAATCGACCTGCCTGAAACCTGGCCCGTGAATCGAGTTCCGCTCGAGGTTTCCGAACGTCCCCGGCGCAGGCGTCGCAAACGCCGCCGGGTTCAGGAACACCAAGCCGCCGTCCTTGATGAACGGATCGACGCCGGGCACGAGGTCGGGCCGACGCACGTTGCGCGAGCTCCCGCCACGAGGTGTGTTGATGACCGCTATCCGTTCTGCCGCAGGGTTGTTGAAAACGTTGCCCGCGCCGTCGACGTAGACGACGTCATTGCGTGTGATCAGCACGTTCACTGGCAGTCCGCTGCGCGCGTTGAGAATGCCGCCGACGCTCCAGCCGCCGGTCAGCGCACCGCTGCCCGGGAACGTGTAGAGAGCGCTGAGATTGAACGTATGACGGACGTCGAAGTTGTTATAGCCGTCGTCGTAGTCGAAATCCGCTATCGCGCGCGCATTGTTGGCCGCGGTGAGCGCTTCGTTCGATCCTGCCGTGTTTCCCTTGCTGTAGCCCAGAGTGTACTGACCGTTCAGCATCAGGCCGTTGGCCGAGCGCCGCGTCAACGAGAGCTGCATCGCGTTGTAGCTGTCGTGACCGCCGCTCGTCTTGTAGTCGATCTCCGCGAACGGGTTCTGCACGCCAGTCACGTTGCCGGCTGCGTCCTTCGTCACAATCGAGAACTCGCGGATCGGAACCGCCGCGGCTGTCGGACTCGACTGGAAGACGCCGACGATGTTGTTGGCGACACTGCGCAGGAAGAGATTGCGGCCCTGGCTCCCGACATACGCCGCCGTGGCGATCGTGTTTCCAGGAAGTTCTTGTTGCAGCGATGCGGTGTACTGGTAGACGCGCTCGGGAATCGAGTACTCGTTGGCGTAGGCCCGAGGCTGGAATGCGCGGTTGTTCGGATTGTTGACGAAGCTGGCGCGCAGCTGATCGATATTCACCGGGAACGTCACCCCGGTCAGCGTCGTGCGGATGACGTCCGATTCCACTGGCTGAATCTGATCTTCGGTCTGCCCTGGACCCACGAAGATCCCGAAGCCGCCCTTCAACGCCGTCTTATTGGTGGGCGAGTAGGCGAGCGAAATGCGCGGCTGGAAGTTGTTTTTCTTCGATGTGTACTCCGGTGTGGTCGGCGGATCGATGACGCCGGTGTCGATGTTCCACTTGATGATGTTGTTGTCCCGCTCTCGCAGCACGCTGTAGTAGTCGTAGCGAAGGCCGGCGTTCATCGTGACCTTCGGCCCCATCTTCCACTCGTCCTGCAGGAACGCGACGTAGTACTGCTGCTCGATGTGACGCGGACCGGAAGCGCCGGTGTTGAAGACGCTCGGGTCACTGAGGTTGCCGACGTACTGAACATTCGACGGGTTGTTCGCCAGGAACGCGTCGATGTTCGCGAAGCTGTAGGTCGTGCCGCCAACGCGGTCGGTCTCCATGCGGATCATGCGCACATCGGCGCCCGCCTTCATGACGTGGTTGCCCGCGACACGGCTCAGAGTATCGGCGAAGGTCAGTGAGTACGGATCGTACGGGGACGCGTGGCCGTTGGTCGCGCTGTTAGCGCGCACCAGGCCGCCTGGTATCGTTACGCCCGTCGACGCGCCCTGGCCGGCGATGCCGGTGTTCGCGATCGAGCCGGTGAGGTTGATAGCGAGCAACCCGAAGTCGATTCCGTTGACGACCGGTGCGTTGCCTACAATGGTCGTCGGCGCGGCGTTGTAGCCGACCTTGAATTCGTTGAGTGTCGAACCGCCGCTGAGAATCCCCTGCAGGTTGAACACGGCATTGCTCGGGTTGTCGGTGATGTGCACCTGACGGCCGCTCACACCTTCGAACTGATCGCTCTTGCCCTGGTCGTGAAAGACGCGCACATACGACGACCAGTTGTTGGTCATCTTGAAATCGACGCGGGCGCTGAACGCGTGCTCTTGAACCTTCTGCTCCGCCTGCAGCTGCGCGATATCGAACAGCGGGTCTTGGGACTTGCCCGCGAGGATGACGCCGCCGGGTGCGAGGAAACCCCCGCGCAGCACGGCGATCGCGGGTACGGCCCTCGACCACGCGAGATCGCTCGGTATCGCTTCGATCGCGTTGGTGCCCGCGGTCAGCCGGTATCCCTCGTAGCTGGCGAAGAAGAACGCCTTGTCCTTGACGATCGCGCCGCCAAGCGAGCCCCCGAACTGGTGCTGAGACAGCGGCGACTTCGGCAGTTCGTCGATGACGCTTCCGTCATCGCGCCGCGTGGAATCGAAGTAGTTGCGCGCATCGAGCGCTTCGTTGCGGACGTACTCGAAGATCGATCCGCGGTAGCGATTGGCGCCGGACTTGGTGATGACGTTCACTTGTCCCCCGGTGCCGGTGCCGAACTCGGCGGGGAAGTTGCTCGATTCGACCCGAAACTCCTGAACGTTTTCGAGGCTTGCCTGCAGCTTGAAGGGGGACGGCACCTCACCATTCAGATTGCCAGGTGCAGCGTCGATGATCGCGGATCCCTCGATCCCGTCGTACCGGATCACGTTCTGCTCGACGGCGCGGCCGGAGAACCGGATTTCCTGCCAGGTCCCGCTTCCGGAGTTCTGTGCCCCTGGCGCCTGCAGCATCAGCTGCGACATCTGCCGGCCGTTGACGGGCAGCGCCTGCACTTCGGCCTCGTTCACGTTCACACCTTGTCGCGCTGAACTGAGATCGATGACGTTGGACGTGGCGGTCACGGTCACTGATTCGGTCACGCCGGCCGGCTTCATCTGCAGGTCGAGCGAGAAGTCCTGCCCCGCGACGAGCTCCAAATCGGTAAGTTCGAGGGGCGCGAACTGACCGAAGCGAACAGTAAGTGTGTAGCGAGACGGCCTCAGATTTTGGACTACGTAACGGCCGTCAGCATTGGACATCGCGGTGCGCTCTTCACCGGTTCGCTCGTTCTTGACCGTCACGGTCGCGCCTGGGAGGATGGCTCCCGATTGATCCACGACGGTCCCCGAGAATCGTCCGTTGCTTTGTGCCGCGGCCATGGCCGGGTACGCCAGCATGACTGTGACGAGTACGAGTCCGTAAAGAGTGCTTCTCTGCAGCCTCTTCATGTGCTTCACCGCTCCCTTTCGCCCCGGCTCCGCGCCGAGTGCAGCCTTACAGGTCTTTGAAGTCGCCACGCTATCGGGAGGGTGTGATCCGTCAACGACAGGCGTGTTACGAGGGCGTTAATTTCGTTACACGTTCAGGAAAAGGAGGGATCTTCCGTTGATGCTCGCAGACATGACCCGCGGCGCCAGACGACCGCTCGGATCCGACGTCGTTAAAGCTGCCTCAATTCGCGGTCCTGATGTGCTAACCGCCGGACGCTCACCTTAATTAAACTGAACAGGTGAGATTCGTGTTGATTGGTGTCGGCGGCGCGGCCGGGGCGATCGCCCGCTATCTCCTCGGCGGCGTCGTGCACCAGTGGGTACCCGGGTTCTTCCCCTATGGGACCTTTGTCGTCAACATCCTTGGCTGTCTGGTCTTCGGCATGATTGTCGGCCTCGCCGAATCCCGATTCGTCGTCGGACCGGAGGCACGCGCGTTTCTTCTGGTGGGTGTGCTGGGCGGGTTTACCACGTTTTCGAGCTTCACCTTCGAAACCTTCGAGCTCGTACGCGGCGGGCAGATGGTCGCCGCCGGTGTGAACGTAATCGGTCAGATCGTGATCGGATTCCTCCTGTTGTGGGCCGGGTTCGCCGTGGGGCGGGCGGTGTGAGCGTGCACCATGAAGATTCCCACTGAAGGCAAGTTGCTGCGGATATTTGTCGGTGAAGCGGACCGCTGGCATGGCAAGCCGCTGTACCAGGCCATCGTCGAAGAGGCGCGCATGCGGGGGCTGGCCGGTGCGACGGTCCTCAAAGGCTTCGTCGGCTTCGGCGCGCACAGCCGCCTTCACACATCGACGATTCTGCGTCTTTCGACCGACCTGCCGGTCGTCGTCGAGATCGTCGACGCCGCCGAGAAGATCGAGGCCTTCCTGCCGATGCTGGATGAAATGGTGCAGGAGGGGCTGGTCACACTCGAGCGCGCGGAGGTCATCCTCTATCGCGGCCCGGCCACGCCCCGTTCGTGACGACCTATCTGGAGCCGCCCATCGCCTCGACCCGGGCGATGCCCGATACCGTCGCGCGGGGGCCATTGGTTCCGACGAGCACGCCCGTGATTTGGTACGTTCCCATCGGTAGGTTGCGGAATTCGAAGACGTTGACAGGCTGGGCGTCTTTGCCGTCCAGTTGCACTTCGCTGCTTCGATAGTAGTCGTCGGACGCCGCCACGATCTGAAGAGTCCGGTTCGCGGCGTCACTCTCTACTATCACTCGCACAGTGACCTGGGCGGGGGCGCGGCTGATTGCTGGCGAAACCTGTATGCGCAGGGGAGCGCTTCCCTTGATGCCGGTCGACATCAAGACTGCCGCGCCAAGAACGACCGCGATCCGAAGTGACCTGTTCATCGCAGTTGGCTCCAATTCCGGCACCTGGCCAACACGCTTATCTGGCAAATCGTTACAAACAATTAACACGAAAGCTTACTCCTGTTAACAACGGTATGGGTGTAAACAAATGCATGCGGTCCTGCCCGCCGGACCGCTCGTCTGATCCCCGTGAGATAGACTCGCAGCCATGCACCCGTGGCACGACACCTACGTCGACGACAGCCTGATCGCGACGGGGTTCCCGGTGATCATCGAGATCCCGAAAGGCAGCAAGAACAAGTACGAACTCGATAAGGACACGGGGCTACTGAGGCTCGATCGAGTGCTGTACAGCGCTGTGCACTACCCTGCGGACTACGGTTTTATTCCCCGAACCTATTGCGACGACGGCGATCCGCTCGACGCGCTGGTGCTCAGCCAGGAGCCGGTCTACCCGCTGACGATCGTCGAGGCTCGCGCCATCGGGGTCATGCAGATGCGCGATGAAAAAGGCATCGACGACAAGATCGTCGCCGTCAGCGTGCACGATCCCGCGTTTGCAGATCTCAAGGACAAGGCGCAGCTCCCGACGCATGTGCTGCGGGAGCTGCGGCGATTCTTCGAGGACTACAAGGCCCTCGAGCACAAACAGGTGGTGGTCGAGGATCTCGGCGGCCCGGATGAAGCGATGACGATCATCCGCGACGCACTCGAGCTCTATCGACGACTGCGCCGGGGTGAGGTGAAGAAGGCGTGATCGTTCAGCGCGGCCGGCACTCGTAGCTCGACGGACTCTCGGTATCGCCCGTGCCTTTGTAGCGCGCGATCTGCGGATATCGGCAGACGAGCCGCTTGCCGATCTCCTTGCCGTCGGCGAAGTGTGTGACGATCAACTGATCGGGGACGACGCCCTTTTCCTTCCAGTCCTCGATCAAGGTGAGCGGGTCGAAGTTGAAGTTGTGTGCGCCGGTGGTTCCGGGCCCGTGTCCCATGCCGGGTACCATGAAGAAGCGCATGTGCTCTCGAGTGAGCCGCTCGCCCACCGTCGCAACCACCCGGTTGTAGTAATTGATCGCGACCTTCGGCGGTACCGCCGCATCGGCCCATCCCCCGATCAACAGCAGCTTGCCGCCGCGCGCGAAGTACTTGCGCAGGTCGGGGTCCACGGCGTTCACCGCCTGAATGTCGGCGCGATCGGAGGCCTCGACGTCGCTCGCAAAATTGATCGGCCTGGTCTTGTAGTCCCAGTTCGGATCCCGGAACACGTAGTACTTGAAGAACTCGAGTGGGATGCCCAGAGGCTCGGCCCCTCCCGCCAGCTGCCCCCAGCCAGGCTCGCTGCCTGGATAGAGCGGAGAGTAGATCTCCGCGCCGGTGCGCGAGTGGCGCGGTCCCTGGTAGATCTTTTTCGCCGCCTCGACCTGCGGCGCAGTCAGACAGTTCGGCCCGACCGCGTCCTTGCACTGCACCGATGCCGGATCGAAGCGACAGCCTTCGACATCCCCGATGATGCCGTCCTTCGAGCCGTCGTTGGCATCGCACACCGCCAGCGCCCCTTGCGCGAGCACGGCGTACTTCTCCTGCGGGATGAAACTCGCCTCGTCCTTGTGCGTGGCCTGCCAGATCCACATCTGGCCGAAGGTGTGACGCGTGAGGTACGACGACATGGCCACGACCGCGATTGCGTCGTAGTCCTCGGGGTACCGCTGCGCGGCGCTGAACGCGGCGATGGTGCCGCCGCCGGCTTCGGCCATGTACGAGATCTTCGGCCCGCTGCCGTAGAAGGCCTTCATCATCGTCTTGGCCGCGACGGTCATCTCGTGCGCGGATCGGTAGCCGAAGTCCTTGATCTGCTCGGGGTGATCGATCGCGTAGCTCGAGTTGCCCTCATGGCCCGTGTTGCTGCCGACGGTCGCGTATCCGCGCCGTACGCCGGCGGCGAGCGCGTTGGCATTTGCACCAGTGCCGCCACCAAGACCGCCATTGCCGGTACCGCGAAGCTTGCCGTTCCATCCCGTCGCCGGCATCCACACTTCGATCTTGATGTTGGAATCAGCGCTCGGTCGCATCGTCGCTGCGACCTGGCACACCGCCGGGAGATCGGCGAAGGGATTGCCACGGGCTGCAGCGGCCGGACCACCCGCTCGTGCCGGCGGCGGCGGAATGGCGCCGGCCGCAACGAACTTCGCGCTGGTGACTATGCCACCCGCCAGCTTCATCGTCGCAAGCTTGTCGCACGATGCCTGGTTTGGGGTCGTTTGTGCGCTGGGCGCCACGACAATCGCTGCAATTAGTACGAGCGTGGCACCGAGGGCGGCGAGAGTCTTCATTCGCCGCATTTTATCTCTGAGACACGGAGATGACGGAGAAACGGTTGTCGCACGGAGAAACGGAGCACCGGAGATCGGACGGAGGGAATCAGGGCGCCGAATGACGCTGGGCGGGTGGAGTCGCGCGCTGCGCGCGCGAATGGGTGCGAGTCGCACACGAAAACAAACGCGCATGTCATCGTCGAGCGCGCTTGTTTTCGTGAGCGGCTCTCACCCATGCGCCGGCCACAGGCGTTTGGCCGGCGCCCCCACCCGCGCAGCATCCGCACACAGGCGTGCCTCCGTCTGACCTCCGTTACTCCGTGGCTCCGTGCGACAACCGCTTCTCCGAAGAACTTCGTTGCCTCTCACGCGCGAGAGAAGAACTCGTTGCGAGTCTGCACGAGAAAGCGCCGCTCGACGAGCGTTGACAGGACGGCGCTGCACAATGACGAATCGAAAGCCCACAGTCGCGATGCCTGAGCAACGGTCAGCTTGAGTCCTGGCATCTCGAGGAAATCAGCCTCTGCGCGGCGCAACGCATCAGCGAACCGGGCTGCCGCACTGTCGTCGTCGATGTCGATCGGTTCCATCGATCACTCCACTCGAAGCGCTCACGCGGGGAACGTAGCTATGACGGGTGACCGGCAGATGACTGGCGCGTGAAGTGTAGGTTAAACCCCGGAACTTGGAGCACGACTTTACGACGCTGTGATCGCGTCGTCGCGCACAGGACACATGACACCTGCATCGTGTGGTTCGTGAAGTCACTCATACTCGTGCTGGGGCTCGTCGCGGTCAGCGTGGTTGGAGGACTGGCCCAGGGATCGGCCGAGCTCACCTCCTCGTCGATCCGATCGCGGTTCTTTCAGCGGTCTGATGAATCGCTCACCGAGTTCCGCGCCTTCCGTCACCTGGAAGCCCGCAACCTTCGATTCAACGCCCAGGCCTGGATGGACGCCCGGACTGAACTTTCGACCGCAGGTGTCTTCACCTTCGGGGTGATCTCTGAGGGAGGATCTCCCTACATCAGACGCAAGGTCCTGCGCCCGATTCTCGAAGGCGAGCGTGACCTCATCGCGAGCGGCGACGCCGCCCGCTCGGCGCTCACCGCGGAGAACTACGAACTGACCGGCGAAGACCCTGCCCCGCCCGGCCTCGTTCGGCTGACGATGAAGCCGCTCCGTCGGGATCGCATGCTGGTCGATGGCGCCGTCTTCGTCACCGACAACGACGCCGACCTCGTGCGGATCGAAGGGCGACTCGCGCGAAACCCGTCGTTCTGGACGACGCGGGTCGACGTGGTTCGTCGATACGGGCGTATCGCGGGAGTGCGAGTCCCGCTCAGCCTCGACAGCACCGCGCACGTCCGGGTCGCCGGGACCTCGACGATGTCGATGACCTACCGGTACGAGATGGTGAACGGCCTGGCTGTCTCGACAGACACACATGCGGGGTCGGACCCCGCTCCGTGATGACTCGATGGGTTGACACCGCATGGAGTGGGGTCTGACCCCTACGGAGGAACGGTGAATATTCAGCTTGTCGCGCTGAGCGCGATCGTGATCGTGAGTGCAGTTGCCGTTGCGTTATGGGTCGCGTTGCGTCGTGCGTACCTCTTGCTGATGACCGCCCGCGCCCGGGCGTGGACGCCGACGGTTTCCCGATGGCTCTCCCGCCGGGTCAGGGGCTTTGACCATTCGGGTGATGCGTTCTTCCGCGCTGACGGCGCCAGACCTGAGCTCGCGGACTGCAGGGCCGCCGCGCTCGATCGCCTCGCTGCGACCATCCACTCCCGCCACCGACGTTCCGAGGAATGGGGGCGATCGATTCGCGACGGGTTTTCCGACATCCGGTTCGCCGACGCGCATCGCGTGCCGTTCCCGTTTGCGCGCGTGATGCGTGAGCGCTTCGATCTGACGACTGTGGTCACCGGCTCGGATGGTCCCCGCCTCTGCGATCTCGATGGCGGATGGAGCCTTGATGTGAGCGGCTCGTACGGTCTGAACGTGGCCGGCTTCGATCGCTACAAATCATGGATCGAGCGCGGATGGGATCGCGTCAGGCGGCTCGGCCCGGTGCTCGGCCCGGTTCACCCGATCGTGGCCGACAACATCCGGATGCTCAAAGAGGTCTCGGGGTTGGACGACGTTTCGTTCCACATGAGCGGGACCGAGGCCGTGATGGCGGCCGTCCGCCTGACGCGCTTCAATACCGGCCGCCGCCTGATTGTCTGCTTCGCGGGCGCGTATCACGGTTGGTGGGATGGCGTCGTTCCCGGGCTTGGCAGCGAGCGTCCGATCGACGACCTCCTCGTGCTGAAAGATCTGAACCCGGCGTCGCTCGCCGTGATCGCGAGTCGCGCGAGCGAGATCGCCGCGGTCCTGGTCAACCCGGTTCAGTCGTTTCATCCGAACACGCCGCCGCCGAATGATGCCGTGCTCCTGACGAGCGAGGCGCGGCACGCACAGGCGTCGTCGGAGCCGTACGCAGACTGGCTCAGACAACTCCGTCAAGTGTGTACCGCCGTCGATGTTCCGCTCGTGTTCGACGAGGTGTACTCGGGATTCCGCCTCGCTCCCGGAGGAGCGCAGGAGTATTTCGGTGTGCATGCGGACATGGTCGTGTACGGCAAAACCGTGGCTGGAGGACTTCCGATCGGCGTCGTCTGCGGCCGGCGCGATCTGATGCGCCGTTTCGACCCGGCCCGGCCGATGCGGCTGGCGTACGTCGTCGGAACGTTCTCGGCGCATCCCGCGGTGATGGGAGCGATGTTCGAGTTCCTGACGTGGGCAACGGCACCGGGCGTCGAGGCGTTGTACGAGGACATGAATCGGCAGTGCGCCGACTGGGCGGCGGCAACGAATCGAGAGCTCGGTGCGCAGATGCTGCCCGTCCGCGTGGCGCATCTGGGCACGATCTGGACGGTCCTCTTCTCAGAGCCCGGACGCTATAACTGGCTGCTGCAGTACTACCTCCGTGCGGAGGGAATCACGCTCAGCTGGGTAGGCACGGGGCGTTGTTTGTGCAGCATGGATTTTTCAACACGCGATTACGCGACGTTGCAGAGCGCGCTGCTCAACGCCGCCGCTCACATGAAGCGCGATGGCTGGTGGCTCGATTCGGTGCACTATCCAGAAAGGAAGAAGCATATGCGAGTGCGCGTCGCGAGAGAGATGGTTGGCAGCCTGGTTCCCGCAGGGGTGAAGGCCTTCAGCGATGAAGTGCTGGCCCGGAAGAAGGACGATCACCACGCGTCGCACAACGATATCGGCAACCAGCTGCTCCACCTGGTGAGCTCGAGCGTGTTTCTCTATTGCTACGCGATCCTGGCGTTCGATCTCACGAGCGCGATGTGTCTCGGGCTCGGGGCGCTCTTCCTGCGGCAATTCGGCCACGCGGTGCTCGAACCGGATGCCCACGAGAAGGAAATGACCCTGCTCGGCTACACCACGCGCAACAAGACGCTCATCGTGCTCGGGTATGTGCTGATCCCGTTCGGACATCTGTTCGAGGCGCACTCGTTCAGCTATCGCGTCTTCATCGAGCGGCTGCCCGCGATCGCCGAGCACTGGTGGTACTGGACGCTCTTCGCGATCGCTGGCCGCGTCGCGTATCTGTTCTGGAAGTTCAGCTTCCGCACGTCGATGATCTGGTACGTCAAGCTCGTGACCGATCCGCTCACCGACGTGATCACGTACTTCCCGCGCCGGCAGCGCGCCTGAACGCGCCGGTCACCGCCGTCGAGCAACCCGAGTGGACCCTTGGTTGCTGGGTAGTGCGGCCGCGCTCTTGAGCATCGAGCGCGTCGCCTACATCGTCATCTGGCGTCACCCACGCGCCTTTCGACGATGGGCGGCGCGCCCGCCGATCGCACAGCTGGGCAGCCCGATCGACGCGCTCGCGTGGTTGTTCGCCTTTTTCAAAATGCTGCAGGTTGCCGTGTTCGTCGGATGGCTGTTCGCGTCCGGTCACGGCAACTTGCGCCCGCAATCCACTGACATGCGCGTCCTGGTGGCCGGGGGCCTTCTCGTCTCAGTCGGCCAGTATCTGAACCTGCTGGTCTTCCGGCGCCTGGGCAAGGTCGGTGTGTTCTATGGCAATCGCTTCGGCCAACCGATTCCGTGGTGCCGCAGGTTCCCGTTCACCTGGTTCGATCACCCGCAGTACGTCGGTACGGTGATCGCGATCTGGGGGTTCTTTTTCTTGATGCGCTTCCCCGCCGCTGATTGGCTGGCGATCCCGATGCTGGAAACGATCTACTACGTTGCCGGCGCACATTTCGAGGGGGAGGCTTGACGTAGGACCGGTCCTTCGGACCGGCCCTTGTCGGTGCGGTCCTGCCAACCGCGTGTCGGTGCGATCCTGCCAACCGCGTGTCGGTGCGATCCTACTAACGCATGTCAGTGCGATCCCGCTTCGCGGGTCGGTGCGAGCCTCACTATCGCGTGTCGGTGCGATCTTGCTTTGAGCGTCCCCGGCGAGATCGCACCGACAAGCGTCAGCGAGGATCGCACCGACGGACGTTCAGGAAGGATCGCACCGACACGCGTCAGCCTGGATCGCACTGATACGCGCCAGCGAGGATCGCACCGACGGACGTCGGGAAGGATCGCACCGATACGCGCCAGCGAGGATCGCACCGACCCGCGTCAGTGAGATCGCACCGACCCGCGACCGCTAAGCAGCTGGGGCCCGCTTCGAGCGTGAGGTGTGACGCACGCGCCGGTGAATGGCGTCATAGGCATCGAAATAGCGCCGCGTCGCCTCGCGCCAGCGGAAGCGATCGGCGGTCGCCGCTGCCGTCGCGATGCGTGCGTCATTCCCACTGCGTGCCGCGCGGATGGCGTCTGCGAACGCGGGCGCGGTCGGCTCGGCGAGCCAGGCGTTTTCTGGCGAGGCATACTCGAGCACACCCCCTGAATCAGGAACGACAACGGGGACTCCAGAGGCCATCGCTTCCAGGGGGCCGATGCCGAACGGTTCGCGCGGGTTTGGATGCACGAACACATCGCAGCTCGCGCAGTAGCCGGCGAGCGTCTCCCTCGTCAGATTGCCGCACAAGAGGATCCGGCCTTCGAGGATTCCGGTTGCCTGCCTGCGCAGCTGATCGGCCAGCGGCCCATCTCCCGCAACCACGAGGCGAAAGTCGTGGGCCGGATCGACGGCAAGCTCACGCATCGCCTCGACGAGGAGCGCGATGTTCTTCTCCGGCGACAGGCGGCCCGCGTAGAGCACGAGCGTGCTCTCCGCGGCACCGCGGGCCCGACGCAGCAGATGCGTACGCAGCGCCGGGTTGCGCCGCGATGGTCTGAAGCCGTCCGCATCGACACCCATCGGACACGTGCGGATGAACCACGGCTCCCGGTCGTGCAGTGCGGAACGCAGTTCGCCAGCGGTGTAATCGGAGTTGGCGATGTGTGCGTCGAATGGCGGCCCGTAGATGTGACGGATGTACCAACGTGTGAACGCGCGCGCCCACAGCGCGTCCGAGACATAGGCCGACATGTTGTCGTCGAAGCGCTCGCAGGTCAGGCCGACAAGTGCGGGCCGGGGGACGCGCGGATGCCAGCGCTTGCGCAGCATGGCGGCCAGATAGGGCAGCGAGTACTTGTCACAGAGCTCCACGACATCGGGACGCTCGCGTTCCAGGATGTCGATCACCTCGCTGCGGACGGCCGGCATGAACGCACTCGGCAGGATCAATCGATATCGGCGATCGAAGACGGGGGCATGCGGAGCTTTGACGGAATAGATGCGCCCGAATGCACCGACCTCTTCGATCGTCGTCCGCGACCCCGGGACGATCAGCCGGACGCTGCGGCCGAGTTCGTTCCCTGCCTCGAGCAGGGCATGGTAGAAAGTGCGGATGCCACCCGACGTCGGATGGTACGAGTTCGTGATGTGCAGCGTGGTCAGGCCCATGCCCGGCGGCAGCTTCTGGCGACCGCGATGATGAAGAGCGCGACCAGGCGGGGCATCGCCGCCATGTCTTCGAGGAGCGAGCGCCGTCCGGTGCCGACCACGAGCGCACCGCGGCGCATCGCGAACAGGTTGAACGCCGTCGAGAGCGCGGTGAAGAGCACCGACGCGCCGATACTCGTTTGCAGATAGGCCGTGCCGCGCAGCCAGTGTACGAACAGCTCGAGCGAGTGCGACACGAGCGGCAGCACGATCATCGCCGCAATCGTTCCCGCCAGCGGCGGCTCGACGCGACGGAAGTTCTCCGTCATCGCTCCGTAAAAGCCGGAGGTTGCGAAGCGGAAGCAGAACTCCGTCGTCATCGCGGCAATTGCGGCACGGTACCCCGCGCGGCCGTTGATGGAGAAGAAGATGGCCGCGCGCATGACCGAGCTGAGGATCGCTGCTTTGTGGTTCCACCGTCGCCCGAGCGCATCGAACGGATGCGCGACCACCCACACGAGCACGCCGGAGACGGTCGTGGGCTCGTGCGCGTGGAGCCCGGCTCGGCCTGTCACGTCAAACACCCTGCACAACGGGTTGAACAGCAGTCGCCGGCGCGACGCCCTCGAGCACCTCTCGATATGCGCGAAACAGCGGCTCCAACGCGCGGGTCCAGGTGCGTGTCATCGCGTACTCACGGGCGGCGGATCGGACCCGCGCGAGCGCGGGATCGCGCAGCTGTGTCGCGATCGCTCGCGCCCATTCGTCGGGATTCTCGCTGTGGCACACTCCGCCGGTACAGCCGGCGCGCATATTCTCGCGCGGGCCGCCCGTGTCAGACACAATCACCGGCAGCCCGCTGGCCTGCGCCTCGAGCACGACGTTGCCTGCGGTGTCGGTGGTGCTGGGAAAGACGAACAGATCGGCGGAAGCGAAGGCGTCGGCCACGCCCTCCCTGGCCAGCGATCCGGTGAACACCGCATCCGGCATGCGGCTCCGCAGCGCCGGCAGCAGCGGTCCGTCACCGACGATGATGAATCGGTGCTCGATGCCTCGTGCATGAAGGCGATCGCCGATGAGCGGCAGCGATTCGAGCCCCTTCTCGCGCGACACACGCCCGACGTAGAGCAGCGCGACCCGGCGATCCGACACCCGCCACGACTCGCGCAGCGCCATCGATCGCTTCGACGGTGAGAACAAGGTGGTATCGACTCCACGAGGCCACACGTCGATCTTCTCGGGATTGGTGCGCGCGTCGATCAGCAGCTGCCGGGTGTGCTCGGACGGCACCAGGATGCGGGCGCACTTGCCGTAGGGCCACCGCATGTACTCCCGCATCAGCGCGCCCAGTACGGCCGATCCGCTCAGTCTCGCCGCATAGGCCGCGAGATCGGTATGAAAGCTGCCGACGATGGGCAGCTGAAGACGCCATGCGACGAACAAGGCGGCCAGGCCGATTGGACCTGGAGTCGTCAGATGGACGAGATCGATCCGATCCGCGCGGGCGCGCTTGAGAAACTCGTGCAGGCGCGGCACATACATGCGCATCTCGCCATAAAACGGGATCGGGATGCCCAGCGAGCGCACCGCCAGGTAGTCGGGTGCATCCACGGCGAGCGTGGCCGACGTGTACATCCGCAGCCGCGTGCCTTCGGGCGCGTGTCGTAACGCGGCGGTGAACGTCGTCGTGACGCCGTTGATCTTGTCGAAGTCGTTGTCCGTGAAGATCGCCACATGCATATCAGGCCACCTCCGGAATCCGGCTCGCTGGACGCTTCACCAGATCGAACAGCAGCGCACGATTGAACCGCTTCTCGAGGATGAAATGGGCCATCGCGCCGGCGAGCGGCAGCGCGATGAGCGGGAGACCCAACAGGCCGCCGAGCACGAACGCCTGACGCTTCCAGTTGAACGGTGCCTGCGCCAGGAGCACGGCGCGGTCGGCATAAAAACCCGAAGCCAGGCGAATCATGTCCGACGCCATCGTGAAGTAGTTGCCTTGGCGCCCGCCGACACGGACGCGACCGGCATGCAGTTCGGAGATGAACTCGTCTCGTATCCGCGCCGCCGGCGCCTCCACCCAGGTGCGCCCGATCCCGCGTCGCGTGTGCGAATCGCTTCCGGCGACGCCGACCTTCCCGCAGGCGTCGGCGAGACAGGCGGCCGTCCGGTTCTGAGACGGCAGGCGGGATCCATTGATGACCTCGATCCCATCGACCCAGGGCATCAGCGCGGCGATATGAGGCGCGGTGATCTCCCCGTTGATGCGGGACGCGACGTGGTTCAGCGTCGTGAAGAGACGCTGCTGCTTCAAGTACGGCAGCAGCTCGCGCACATCGCGGCGCAATCGTTGGATTTCCGTGTGCTGTGCCTCGCTGAGCCCGAGCACGCCGAGGTGGACGTTGACGCCGTCATCGGGAAACCCGCCTGTCACTTCGCAGCCGACGATGACGTCAGAGCGATCGGCGATCGTCAACGCGCCGTCGATGCGATCGTGATCGGTGATGGTCACCAGGTCCATGCCGCGAGCCTTCGCACGCCGGTACACGCCCTCGGGCGAGTTGTACGACTCCTTCATCACCAGACTGAGTGGATAGATCGTGGTGGGGCCGGAGTGATACGTGTGCACGTGCAGATCGAGCTTCACGCTGCCTCCTCTCGAAGCGGTCGGTCTGGCGACATACGAGACGCAGGCCGCCCACACACAGCATCTGGTGGCGCGATGACACGGGGATCTCGATCGTGCAAATTGATTGCGGCCGCGGCCGCAATTCGGTGTGTCGATCTACGGAGCCCGAGTGGATAACGGGGAGATGGGGAGAACGGGAATTCACACGGGGATAACCGAGGGAAACGGGGCCAACGGGAATTCTTGATTACGAAGACGTCAGGTCCCCGTTTCCTCCGTTTCCCCCGTTGCCTCCGTGTCGATAGCTTTTCTCCGTTCCCTCCGCAGTCTCCGTTTCCGTACCAGTACTCAAGCAGCCCAGGATCCGTTACGAAAAAGTGTGAGGGCGATGTCGACGTTGGCGCGCAGCGCCGTGCGCACGGCTGGCCAGTTCTTCTCAGCGCGCACCAGGGTCTTCCACGAATAGAGATGCTTCGGTTTGTGAAAGTCGCTGTTGGCGACGTAGGGGAAATGCTTGAGGCTGGTCACCGAGAACAGATCGTCACGATTGCCGGCTTCCCACACGTCGACGAGATCGGACAGCTCGTCGCGATGATCCCAGAGGTAGCAGGTGCTGATCTCGATCCGTCTCGTCGTGCGATGGTGCGGATGACAGGCGATGCTGAGCCCGCCCTGCCGTCGAATCTCGCGCAGGATGTCATCGGCACCCTGATCGGCGCTCACGTAGCGCTTGATGTCGAGCGCGATGATGTGTGAGTTCTTCTTGCTGCGGATGCGATTCTGCGTGACCTCGGCGCCGGGGACGACGATCATGTCGTACTGCTTGCGCGCGCGTTCGCCTTGCTCGTGAATGTCCTCGAGGTAGGCATCGAAGTCCTGCTCACGCACGCCGAAGGCACGACGGCCGAGCGTCGCGATCCGTCCCGCGCGCGCCAGCAGATCCTTCTTCATGAGGATGTGGTCGGTGATGGCGATGACGTCGAACTTGCCCGTCGATCCGTACAGATCGACGACCTCGGCCACCGAGAGCTTGCCGTCGCTCCACGTCGTGTGAACGTGGAAATCACAGAGGAGAAACGGTTCGTAGCCGGGCATCACCTCTCCATTTCTTCCACGTGCCTAGGTTCTTATGTCCACGTGCGTCGTGTCCTTGGGCCGATGATGAAGCACCTCGGAGGTGAAGTTCCTCACGTAGAGCCGGAACACGGCCCCCTTCCCCATCGCGTTGTACCGGCGTGCCGACGTATAGAGATAACAGTCGCGTACGAGCGCGACACGCCCGATGGCCAGCAGGCGCCGGCCGAGGTTCGTGTCCTCGCCGTGGAACTCGATCGATGTGTCGAAACCGCCGATGCCTGCGATCGCCTCGCGGCGCACGGCAAAGTTGCCGCCGTAGAAGATCGTGCCGATGCGCAGCACGTACTTCACGAGCAGCTGGGTGAGCGGCGCGAGCGTCATGTCGTAGGCGCGAATGAGCAGCCGCCCCCACCAATCCCAGTCGTAGAACCGGTATGGCGCCGACAGGGCGATCAAATCCGGCTGGTGCATGAAGTGGCGCTCGATGAGCTCCAGCCAACGGAGCGGCGCGCGACAGTCGGCATCCAGATAGACGAGCACGTCCCCGGTCGCCTTCTTGCGGCCGGTCTCACGCGCCACGACCAGTCCTTTCCGCGGTTCGTCCACCACGCGCACGGACGGAATCTGCTCCGCCACGGCGCGCGTCTCATCGGTGCTGGCATTGTTGATGACGATGATTTCGTCGGGTCGTCGGGTCTGGGCGAGGAGGGAATGGAGGCAGGGTCCGATGTATAGCGCCTCATTGTGGGCGCAGACAATGACGCTCATCGTTAGCGCCACGTCCACGCCCGTCTTGCCCACTGCCGTGGTATACCCACGTGCATATGCCCCCAAAGTACGGGGGCGCTGTGACGGAGCGGCCACGAACCGATCACGAGTGTGTTAAAACCGGGCCGATTGGGCCGCGAATTGCACACACCTGCTCGCATTACTGACATATGAACCACGACACGCTGGCCATCATCCTCGGAGGGGGCGCGGGCTCGCGGCTGTTTCCGCTGACGGCGACACGTTCGAAGCCGGCTGTGCCGATTGGCGGCAAATACCGCCTCATCGACGTGCCGATCAGCGGATGCCTGCACGCCGACATCCAGCGCATCTTCGTGCTGACGCAGTTCAACTCCGCGTCGCTCAATCGCCACATCTCCAATACCTACCGGCTCGATCGATTCTCGCGCGGCTTCTGTGAGATCCTCGCTGCGGAACAGACCCCGGACAACCCCAACTGGTATCAGGGCACCGCCGACGCGGTTCGCCAGGCGGCGCGGCATTTCTCGCTGCACGAGGCCGCGTACGATTTGATTCTCGCCGGCGATCACCTGTATCGCATGGACTATCGCCAACTGGTCGACGCGCACAGACAGCACCAGGCGGACATCACGATCGCGGCGCAACCGGTCGACTCCGAGACCGCCACCCAGATGGGCATTTTCCGCTTCGATCGCCAGGGCGGCATCGTCGCATTCGAAGAGAAGCCATCGGCTGCGCGACTCACGACGATCGGTCGCAGCATTCCGGAGGATGCGGAGTTCGGCGACCACACCGACGATCGCCCGTTCATGGCGTCGATGGGCATCTACGTGTTCTCGCGACGCGTCCTCCTCGATCTGCTCGAGCGCGAGCCCGGACACGATTTCGGACGCGAGCTGATCCCGAACGCCCTCGGAAAATATCGGGTGCGCTCGTTTCTGTATCGAGGCTACTGGGCCGATGTCGGCACGATCGAGTCGTTCTACGACAACAACATCATGCTGGGACGGCTCGACTCACCCTTTCATTTCTGGGACAAGGATCGGCCGATCTATACGCACCTGCGGCACCTGCCGGGTTCGATCGTGCCCGATGCCCGCGTCCGCGATTCGGTCGTCTCGGAGGGCTGCTATCTCGCCGGCTGCGACATCCACGACTCGGTCGTCGGCGTGCGCGCAGCCGTACGCGAGGGGACCTCGGTCCGCCGCTCGGTCCTGCTCGGAGCCGATTTCTACGAGTACGGCGCACCGCCCGATGACCTGCCCGCGCTGGGTATCGGCAAGAATGTCGTGCTCGAACGGGTGATCATCGACAAGAACGCGCGCATCGGCGACGGTGCGCGCCTGACGAACGAACGCTGCATCGAACAGGTCGATGGTGACGGGTACTACATCCGCAGCGGGATCATCGTCGTGCCGAAAGGTGGCGTGGTGAAACCGGGCACGGTCGTTTAGTCACAAAGGACATCACACCATGAAGGTCTCCAGCCTGGTTCTGGTCGCACTACTGATCGCGCAAACCGCGGGGCGCCCGCAGCCCGAGGCCGTGGCGCATCCGCTCGATCCGCTGTCGGCGTCCGAAATCAACGCAGTCACGGCTGCCCTGACGAAAGCCGGCCGCTTCTCGGGCTCGGTCAGGGTCGTGACCATGGAGCTGGCGGAACCGGACAAGTCGACGCGCGGTCAACCGCGTGCCGCGCGGGCAGTGCTGTTCGACTGGGCCTCGATGACGACCAACGAGTTCACGATCGATCTCCAGAAAGGTCTCGTCAGCGCGCCGGTCATGATTGCGATGGGAGACCCGCCGGTGCGCCGCGTGGTGATCGACCGTGCGACCGAGATCGCGCTCGGGGATCGCCGGGTGGTGGAGGCGCTGACGCAGCGCGGCGTGAAGGATGTCAACCGCGTCACGTTTCTCGGGGGGCTCGGTGAAGGCACCCGGCTGGCACGACGTGGAGCGACGGTGCCGATCACCGTGTCGCCGTTCGTCTGGGATCCCATCGGCAACGACATCCTGGTCGAAGGCATGGCGGTCCGCGTCGACCTGGCCGGTGGTGTGGTCCAGGAGATTCTCGATTCGCCCTTTCGCAGGGCGGGCACGACCGGCTCGTCGGAAGGCCCTGGTCCCTCCCCCGCCCGTCCTCTCAAGCCGCTCGTCGTGACGCAGCCGAACGGACCGAGTTTCAGCGTGCGCGGCAGCGAGATCCTGTGGGATCGCTGGAAGCTCCACTTCGGCGTGCATCCCCGACGCGGCCTCGAAATCTACGACGTCTCGATCGTCGACGGAGGGCAGACGCGTCCGGTGCTCTATCGCGCCGGGCTGTCCGAGCTGATGACTGCGTACGGCGACCCTGAGTTCGGGTCCTGGTTCCCGCGCGACGCTGGTGACTACGGCGTCTCGGGCTACAGCGCCGCCCGGGCGAGCGCCATCATCGGAGAGGACGCACCGGCCAACGCGGCCTTCGCGTCGGCGTCGTTTGCAGACTATCTCGGACGCGTCGTCACGGTTCCGCGTGCCGTCGCGATCTACGAACGCGACGGCGGCGTGCTCTGGCACCACAGCGGACGCGCGAGCCGCGCGCGTCAATTGGTGCTGAGCGGGTACACCACGCTCGACAACTACGACTACCTGTTTCACTGGATATTCAATCAGGACGGCGCCATCGACGTGCAGATGCAGCTGACCGGCGTGATGAACGTGCGACCGGTGTCAGCCGTCAAGGAGTCGTCCCATGAGGACGACGACGTCATGTACGCGCATCTGGTCGCCCCCCGCACGGCTGCGCCGAATCACCAGCACTTCTTCAACTGGCGGATCGACTTCGACGTGGACGGCGCGAACAACCGCGTGTTCGAGCTGAACACGGCCAATGCGCAGTCTCGGCTTCGCGACAGCGTCGGCGAATGGTTCGGGATGCAGCGCACCACACTCAAAAGCGAGCTGAGCGCCAAACGCGACGTCGACGTCTCGACGGCGCGCCGTTGGCTCATCACAAGCAGCACACGTACGAACGCACTCGGCCAGCCGACCGGATACGCGCTCATTCCCGGCGAGAATGCGCCGTCGATGCAGGCCCCGAGCTCGGCGCCGCGACGGCGCGCCGCCTTCCTCGAACATCAGCTCTGGGTCACCCTTGCCGACCCGCACCAGATGTACGCCTCAGGCGAGTGGGTGAACCTCATGCGCGAGCGGGAGGGCGTGTCGACGTGGAGCGCCGGAGATCGATCGATCGTCGATCGCGACGTGGTCCTCTGGTACACGTTCTCGGTGGTACACCTGCCGCGCCCCGAGGACTGGCCGGTCATGCCTGCGCACACGGCAGGATTCAGGCTGGTACCGGTCGGATTCTTCGCGTCGAACCCGACCGCGCCCGCGAAGTAGGTGCCGGGCCTGAAGCACAGGCCCGGCCTACACTGTCTCTTAGCGGATTCCGACAGTGTAGGGCGGGCCTGGTTGATAGGCCCGCCGACACTAATGGCTAGAACGAAGGAGATCCGCCGAGCGACGAGTTGATCTTGCTGCGCAACGAGGCGAGCGTTTCCGGCGAGCCGTCGAAGAGATCGTCGGGATATTTCGAGTCCTTGATCATCGCCTTGTAGATCGCGTCGCTCTGATACAGGTTGAGCCCCAGACCCGCCAGGTATTGCAGCTTCAGGTTGCCGTCGGTGTTGATCTGCGCATCGCTCAGCCAACCCTTCATGTCGGATCGACGACCCGCGTACGTGCCGAACAGATCGACGGCTGAATTGATCCCCACTTCGCGAAGCGACTTCGCGACCGCTTCGTTGGCGGGGTCGCTCAGACGCGCCTGCACGGTGTCGATGTTGATCTTGCGTCCCTCGACCTGGCCGAAGAGCACGAGATCGTAGCCCTGCCCGTTAATCGTGTTGGCGAACACCGCGCCCTTGGGAAACGCCTCGAGGAATGTGGCGATCTCGCTCTTCACCGCCGCCTCGTTGCTCTCGTAGAGCTGCACGAACAGCGTCACCACGCCGCCCGGATTCAGATGCTGTTTGACGACGTCGAAGAACTCGCGCGTGTACAGCGTCGCAGCGCCCTTGACCCAGGGATCCAGCGGATCGGATGTGACCGCGTCGAACTTCTCGCTCGTGGTGAGGAGATAGTGGCGCGCATCATCGAGGTGCACGTGGACCTTCGGGTTCGCGACGACGTTGAAGTTGTGCTCGGCGAAATGCGTGGACACGACGCGGGGAACGAGCGGCTCGATCTCGGCGATCGTCTGATTCTTCACGAGCGGGTCGATCGAGACGGCCCCTGCGGTCACACCGGCGCCGCAGCCGATCACCAGCACCTTCGATGGCGCCTGCGGAACGAGCGTCGTGATGTGCCCGAGCATGCGCTGCAGCCGCATGTCCTGCGGCTCGCTCGAGGCCTGCACCTTGCCGGCGTTGTGATAGTTCAGCACGCCGCTCGGCGTGCGCGTGACCGCGACCGATGCGGTCACACCCTCGCCGACGTAGACCATCTCGTTCTGGCCGACCCAGGTGGCGGAATAGCGCCCGTACGCCACGAGCAGCCACGGGATCGGAGGCACCGATCGCGCGAGCAGCCCGGCAATCAGCGCGATGGTGACAACGACGACCGGCGTCGACGTCACCCAGGGCCTGCGCTCGCCTACCGCCGGGAGCAACATGAGCAGCCCGGACATCGCGGCGACGCCGATCAACACCTGCTGCGTGATCTGGCTGCCCACGGTTCCCACGAGGACCAGGCTGGTGATCAGCGCGCCAACGATCGCGCCGACGGTGTTCGCCGCGTAGACACCGCCCACCAGTCGCGCCGAATCCTGACCAGGAGAGGCGACGCCGGCCAGCGCGAGGGGAAAGCTCGCGCCCCACAGGATGGCGCCCGGCAGCATGACCCACACGGCGCGCATCAAATCGAGCTGAAAGGTGATCCAGTTGACGTTGGCCTGCGCACCCACGGTGGCGTTGATCGAGGGATTGATCGGCCAGTACGGCATCGACGCGCTCGTCGTGTAACCGGCCCACGCGATCGCGACGCACAGACCGAGCTGACACCAGCCCAACGCCGTGCGCGCGTTCATCGTGCGCGCCAGCGCCGACCCGAGACTGCTGCCGATGCCCAGCCCGACGAGGAACACGGCGAGGATCAACGAGAAGGTATAGGTGGTTGCGCCGAACAGCAGCGAGAGCTGACGCGTCCACACGACTTCCGAGCCGAGCGCCGTGAGCCCCGACAGCGCGATCGCGACGTACACGATCGTGGCCGTCTCCGGTGCCGGCGCGTCCGCGGCGCCTTCCTCGCTGGTGATGACCGTGTGAGGGGTGACGTTCGCAACCAGGATGGCGAGCACCGCGACGAGCACGTTCAGACCAACCGCGGCGAACGTCGCCGTCGTCATGTCGTAGACGCGAAGCAGGTAGAAGCCCGCGAGGAGACTGCCGGCGACGGCGCCGGCCAGATTGCCGCCGTAGAAGTAGCCGAGCCACGAGACGCCCCGCGGTGTGGTCTGCACCCAGCGCGCGATGGCGGGCAGGGTCGCGCCCATCAACAGGGTCGGCGGGATCAAGCAGATCCCTGCAACGATCGCACGGAGCACGAGATTGATCTGCCCCGTGCCGGCAATCGACGTGTACACGCGTCCGACGACCGGCACGCCGAACAACACGAGGATGCCGAAGAGGCCAATACCAAGCTCGATGCCTGCGTAGACCTTGAGAGGATGAAGACTCCGGTTCAGGTATTTCGGGAGCAGGAGGCTGCCAAGGCACATCCCGCCCATGAACACGCCGAGGAGCACGCCGAGCGACACCGCGGAGGAGCCGATCGATAACTGAAGGAGCTGAAACCAGACAACTTCGTAGATGAGGGCCGCGCAGCCGGACCCGATGAACAGCAGCAACAGCGCCGGAAGCCAGCGCTGACCGGCATCGCGGCCGGGGATGGGGCCGGCTTCAGGCCCCAAGGTCTCTAGGTTGGTCACCCCCGGATACTACCCCAGAGCCCGCGGATCCTGGATCTTCGGTGCGTCATTCGCAACCTGCGCTCGAAATTCGCCAATCGTCTCTCCCCCACTTTTGCCTGTAACTCAGAATTAACCCTGACGTCATGCGTCGGAAACCCCCGTTTCTTACCGTGAGCGTGTAAACGCGATGGAAACGGGGTGCCGGTGCAACATCCATACGAATCGAGCGGCGCGAGCGAGCATGGCATGAACGCGCGAGGTGCCTCACGCACCCATGTCCTCGTTGTCGACGACGAGCAGGACATCGCCGGGCTGATCAAACACACGCTCGAAAAAGGTGGCGAGCTCGAAGTCGAGCTGGTCTCCACCGGAGACGCTGCGCTCAAGGCGGTCAACGAGCGCACGCCGGACTTGATCGTGCTCGACCTCAACCTTCCAGTGCTCAGTGGCCTCGAGGTGTGCCGGATTCTGCGCTCACGCACGGCCACGGCACGCGTGCCGATCATCATGCTGACCGCGCGAACCAGCGAGAGCGATCGCGTCACCGGTCTCGATGTCGGCGCCGACGACTACATCACCAAGCCCTTCAGTCTTCGCGAGCTCGCCGCGCGCGTGCGCGCGGTGCTGCGACGGGGACACCCGAGGGCCACCAACGGCAACGGCGAGGTGGAGGCCTTCGTGTACCGGGGCAAACATCTGGTCGCCGATTTCGATGCGGTGTCGGTGAGCGTCGACGGCGCAGCCATTCGACTCACCCGACGCGAGTTCGAGTTGCTGCGCTATCTCGTCGAGAATCGGAACCGCGTGCTGTCGAGGGATCGATTGCTCGAGCGCGTGTGGGGCTACGATCGCCTGGTCGAAACGCGATCGGTGGACGTGCACGTCGGGCGTCTTCGAGGAAAACTCGGGGTCGCGGGGCGGCAGATTGAGACGGTCGTAGGTCTGGGCTACCGGTTCGTCGAGTGACTCTTCCAGCTCGTACCGCCCACTAAGATTCCTGCCAACCGGTACTGGTGAGTTCGAGCGCCTGGGTCGCAAAACTCATCCGCGCTCGCTCGACTCGATGCCAATCGGTGTAGCTTCGTCGCCAGACCACGCGGCTATCCTGTTCTTCTCGAACTTCCCATCCTGCAGCGCCTGCGTCGCTGATCGTGAACCGACGGGTCTTGCCAGCCTTCCGGAACACTCGCGCGTACATAAGACCCCAATCTATATCCCGCGACGGGTCGTGGGTGGTGTAAACCTTCTGTAAACAATGTCTATTGGGTAGGAACCCGAATGTGGAGTGCCCCTGGATGGATCTTCGCTTGCAAGGACTTCCCCGTGAGAGCAGGTTCTCCATCCACATGATAAACCATGGGACGGCTCGCACCAATGTCGACCTGGGCCGTCGAGATGATCGTCACACCTGGAAGACGATCGGCTTTCCCCGAAAAAAGCGCAGGTATTTGAATCATCGCGGTCCACGGCGAGCGCTCGCCCACGACGACCACGTCGAGCGCCCCATCGTCGATGCGAGCTCGTGGTGCGATGGTCGCGCCGTTGCCATACTGCCGTGAGTTGGCGATGGCGATGAGCAGCGCGCGCGTTTCGACGCGCATGCCATTTGCGGTGATCACGTAGTGATCGGGTTCGAACCCGAAGAGCTCCCGCAATGCGATCGTGATGTATCGCGCGAAGCCGCGGCGCGCGTGCCCGTGCTCGGCGAATTTGTGCGCGACGTGGGCATCGAACCCGAGCCCTGCGACATTGAAGAAAAGGCGGCCGTTGATCTCGCCCGCGTCGATCACATGCTCGCGGCCGTTGAGCGCGACATCGAACGCGTCTTCTGCCTGAAGCGGAATCGCCAGCTCGCGAGCGAGGCCATTACCCGATCCGCTCGGGATGACTGCAAGCGCGACCGGGCTGAACGCCAGCGCCGACGCCACTTCGTTGATGGTGCCATCGCCGCCCCACGCGATGCAGAGCGTCACGCCGCGTGCGACTGCGGCCTGCGCGAGCTCGCGGGCATGGCCGCCGCGCTCAGTGACGAAGATCTCCGCTTCCACACCGCGCGCATCGAGCAGCGAAGCCGCCAGCTCCGCACGCCGCCGCGCCTCATCAGGCCGTCGTCCGGTGCCCGAAATCGGGTTGATGATGACGGCAGCTTGGAGCATCAATCGGTCAATCAGCCGGCCAACTTCCGCAGCATCTTGGGCGTCACGAACCACACCAGCGAGCCGGTGCGCCTTGGCGACAAGGCCCCGATATCGATGCGGCACATCCCACCCTTCTTGAAGGCGAGCGCGTGGCTCGCACCGATCAGATGTGCCGCCAATCCACCAAGGTCTGGTTCATGCCCCACGAGCGCAACCCGCTGCCGCTTGGCTGCCTTGGCCAGCTGCCCCATCACCACTGCAGGAGCGTGGCCGGGCGCAAGCGCATCGAGGATCTTGACGCCGACACTGCCCTGAATGCCCGCGGCCAGCAGGTCAGCGGTCTGCTTCGCGCGGACGAGGGGGCTGCTGAAAATCTCGTCCACCGCGAAGTCGAGCCACTTCAATCCGGCGAGGCTGTCTCTGAAACGATTGACCCCGCGCGTCGTCAAGGGGCGTTTGGTATCGTCGGGCCAAGCCTCGCCGCGCTCGGCGGCAATCGCGTGACGCACGATGTAGATTTCGCAGGAAGGCATCGGGGAACGAGGGCGTATCTAGGCTGCCGAGGCGCGGCCGTCGCGGTGCTGCTGAGCCAACACGGCGACATAATCGCAGATCGCCAGCAACGCTCTCCTCTCATTCATATAACGAACGTGCAATTGTCGACACTCGGTCTCGAGTCGCCTGACGAGACGATCGAGGTCGGCAGAGAGTTTCAAGTCTCGAACGCTGCCCGTGCTCTGCACGGCGCGCGTGCGCGCGATGAGCACCTCGAGATCGTGCATGCGGCCGAGCAGATCCTGGACGCGTTGAAGCGTCCGCAGATGGGCCATCGCGCGCGACCCGCGGAGATCGCGTGCAATCTCCATGGCATATCGCAGCTTCTTCACGGCGACGCGGACGAAGTGAAGACGATCAGGCAGATAGATGCCCGCCGCATTGCGGACGGCCGCCTGCAGGTCTGCACCTCGATGCCCGGCGCGCCGGTCGGCCTGAACGACTCGCCGACGATTATTCCGCGGCTTCTCGGAGACGCGGAGGGTGGCACTGAGGGCGGTCTTCTCGAGCTTGTGCAGATCGCAGCGGTCGATCTGCCTGCGCATCTCGACGAGCAGGCGCTCGCGTTCCTCCCGAACCATCTGCTGCAGACGCACGATCGGAGCATCGGCGACGTCGCCGGCTGCCCGTACCTCGTCCAGCGTGATCAGCGCCACGTCGAGCTCGCGGACGGGGCCCAGCGCCCGGGTCAGCCGCCGCATCCGCTTCCGCAACTTCCGACCCACTTTTCCGCCAGCGACGACCGGCAACGCCTCTCTCAGGCGGCGCGTGGCCACGCGGGCGCTGTGGACCGCGGCAACGTCGCCCTTGCGTGCCGCCGGCAGGGCACGGCCGAGCGCACCGAGCCGCTGCCTGATGAGGAGTTCTGAGGGATTTGCGCGCGTCATGGCCAAGTTACCGCTCTCGGCCTACTATAAATCGGACCCATGCGCATTGCGGCCATCGATATCGGCACGAACTCCGTTCACATGATCGTCGTCCGGGTGCGCGCCGACCTGTCGTTCGAGGTCGTCGATCGCGAGAAGGTGATGGTGCGACTCGGCGCCGGCGGTCTCGACGGCAAGGCGCTGACGGCCGACGCCATGAGCGCGGCGCTCCAGGCGCTGTCCAAGTTCAAGCGGCTCGCCGACTCGCATCGCGTCGACGTCATCCTCGCCGCCGCCACGAGCGCGACACGTGAAGCGCGCAACGGCGGCGAGTTTCTGGCCCGGGTCGAGCGCGAGACCGGGATCCGCCCGCGTGTCATCACCGGTACGGAGGAAGCGCGCCTGATTCATCAGGCGGCGGTGTACGGCGTGGACGTCGGCGGCGGCCGGGCGGTCGCGATCGACATCGGCGGCGGCAGCGTGGAGATTACGCTCGGTACCGCGACGTCGATTCAAGCGGCGCGCAGCTTCAAGATCGGCGTCATTCGGCTGACCGAACGTTTCGTACAAAGCGATCCCCTGTCGGGTCGCGACGAACATCGGCTGACGAAACACATCCTGTCCGAGGTCGCGCGCTACTGCGATCAGATCACGGCGATCGGATTCGATCGCGTGATCGGCACATCCGGCACGATTCTCAGTCTCGGCACGGTGGCCGCGACGGCCGCACGCGGTGGCCAGCCGCCCGAACTGCGAAACCTCCGCATCCCTGCCAAGCAGATTCGTCGTCTGCGCAAGGGGATCGTCGCGCTCGACGCGGAGCAGCGGCTCGCGGTGCCCGGGCTCGATCCCCGCCGTGCCGATCTCGTGGTGAGCGGCGCGGTGCTGCTCGACACGATTCTTCGACGGCTCGGTGCCGAGGATCTCACACTGTGCGATCTCGCCCTGCGCGAAGGGCTCGTGCTCGACTACATCCGGCGGAACAGCCGCACGATCGCGCAGGTCGACAAGATTCCGGATGTCCGGCGCCGCAGCGCGCTCGAGCTCGGTGAGCGCTGCAACTACTACGCAGAGCATGCCCAGCAGGTCGTCCGCCTCGCGCTGGCGCTCTTCGACCAGACGAGAGCGATCCACGGCCTGACCGATCGCGAGCGCGAGTGGCTCGAGTACGCCGCGATGCTGCACGACGTCGGCGGCCTCATCAGCTTCGCGCGTCACCATCGCCACTCGTACTACCTGATCAAGAACGGAGACCTGCGGGGATTCCATCCCGACGAGATCGAGGTGATCGCGCTCGTCGCCCGCTACCATCGTCGCGGCACACCCAAGCGATCGCATGATGAGTACGCGAGCCTGTCGGCGCGCCTCCGCAAGACGGTGCGGGCCCTTGCATCGATCCTGCGCGTCGCCGAGAGCCTCGACCGCAGCCACTCGCAGGCGATCTCGGGGATCGAGCTTCGCGACCGCGGCGACGACGCCCTGCTTCAGATCCACACGAGCTCTGACGCCGAGCTCGAGATCTGGGCGACCAATCGTCATCTGCAGCCGTTCGAGCAGTTGATTGGCAAGCCCGTACGCCTCGAGGCTGCCGCTCAGATGCCTCTGCCGGCCGCGGTCCCAGCCAGGAGAGCCAAGGCCGCCAGGGCGAGCACGAACGGCAAGGCGAGAGCGCGACGGGCGGCCGCCCGCGCCGAGTCACGACAGCCCGAGGTGCCAGGTCGTCGTCACGATGATTTAACACCGCAGAAACAGACGCGAAATTCACGTCCGATAGCGTGATGCTGTAACGCATTTGCACTTCCTCACGTCGGCTTCGCGCGATCACTCCGGTCGCTGACACCGTTCCCGGTGCCCCGGCTCGATCGCCCGATGGGCCCGAACCGCGGCAAAGCGATTCCTCGCGGAGGCTGCCGCAGGTATCCTTGATGTCGATGTCGATCAAGAACCACTCGACGGGTGCGGCGTGAGCACAACCACACGTCCGCTTCCCTCGCTGGGCAATGTGACGTCATCGCGACAGACACCTGCCGAGCCCGACACACGCTGCAAGATTCAGGTAGACAGGCTCAATTTCTTCTACGGCGAAAACCGGGCGCTGCAGGATATCTCCGTCAAGATCAAGCCGAACGTCGTCACCGCGTTCATCGGCCCGTCCGGCTGCGGCAAGAGCACGTTCCTGCGCACGCTCAACCGGATGAACGACATCATCCCCGCCACCCGCGTCGAGGGCCAGATCCTCATCGACGGCACTGACATCTACCGGTCCGGGATGGACGTCGTCGAACTGCGGCGCCGCGTGGGGATGGTGTTCCAGAAGTCGAACCCGTTTCCGAAGTCGATCTTCGAGAACGTCGCCTACGGGCTTCGCATCAACGCGATGGCCGGCAGCAAGTCGGAACTGGCCGGCCACGTCGAGGAAAGCCTGAAACGGGCGGCGCTCTGGGACGAGGTGAAGGACCGCTTGCACGAGTCGGCGCTCGCCATGTCGGGCGGTCAGCAGCAGCGTCTGTGCATTGCCCGTGCGCTGGCCGTGCGTCCGGACATCCTGCTGATGGACGAACCCGCCTCCGCCCTGGATCCGATTGCGACGCAGCGGATCGAGGAACTGGTCTACGACCTGAAGACGAAGTACACCATCGTGATCGTGACCCATAACATGCAGCAGGCCGCCCGGGTCTCCGACTACACCGCGTTCTTCTGGCTGGGACGCCTGGTCGAGTACGATCGAACGGATAAGATCTTCACGGCGCCTGCACAGAAGTTGACCGAAGATTACGTGACCGGGAGATTCGGCTAGTGGAGCGACAGGTCCCGCACTTCCGCGAAGAGCTCGAGGCACTGCAAGGACGGCTGCTCGCAATGGGCGGCCTCGCCGAAGAACGCGTGCGCGCCGCCGTCCACGGCCTCGTGGCGCGAGACGGGTCGCTGTTCGACAAGATCCTGATCGGCGACGAGCCGATCAACCAGCTCCATGTCGAAATCGACAACCGGTGCTTCCGTCTGCTGGCGCTGCACCAGCCGATGGCGACGGACCTGCGCGCGATCGTCGCCGCCGTGAAGATCAACACCGACCTCGAGCGCGTCGGCGATCTCGCCGTGAACATCGCGGAGGCCGGCAAACGCTACATCACCCATCCGCCGGTCAAGCAGTTGATCGACATTCCCAGGATGGGCGACATCGCCCAGGCGATGCTGCGCGATGCGCTCGACGCGTTCGTCAAGCGCGACACCAGCCTGGCGCAGCAGGTTCTCAACGAAGACGACCGTCTCGACGGCCTCAAGACACAGGTCTTTCGCGACCTCCTGACGTTCATGCTCAAGGATCAGGGTACGGTGGAACCGGCGCTCGACCTGATCCTGGTGTCGCGCCACCTCGAGCGCATCGGCGATCACGCGACGAACATCGCAGAAGACGTGATCTTCATGGTGTCGGCGCTCGACGTACGACATCACGGCCCAGCGCCCGTCGAATAGACATCCGT
Source organism: Vicinamibacterales bacterium (assembly GCA_036407095.1). GTDB lineage: Bacteria > Acidobacteriota > Vicinamibacteria > Vicinamibacterales > UBA2999 > Gp6-AA40. The sequence goes on from DASWZV010000129.1 coordinate 43,768, forward strand.
CGAACAATCGATTTCCTCGGATTTCGCCCGCCGTGCCTCTGTGCCTCCGTGGTTCGCGGACCCGAACGAGTTATGATTGTTCGGATGGGCAAGGCGCTGCTGTGCGTACTGTGTCGCAGCCGTCCGGTGGATGAACGGTGGCGGCCCTTCTGCAGCGAACGATGCCGAAACGAAGACCTGGCTCGATGGGCCAGCGGGCGGTACCGGCTGGCCAGTGATCCAGTGCCGACACCCGACCAGGACCCCGATCCCGACGCTGATTGACGACGCCTCCGCTATGGCCGATACGCTCACGATTACTGACAACCGCACAGGCAAGCAGTACGACATCCCGGTCACCGACGGCGCCATCCGCGCGACCGACCTTCGCCAGATCAGGATCGCGCAGGACGATCAGGGGCTCTGCACCTACGACCCCGCGTTCATGAACACCGCCGCGTGCCGGAGCCGCATCACGTTCATCGACGGCGACAAGGGGATTCTCCAGTATCGCGGGTATCCGATCGAGCAGCTGGCCGAGCACTCCACGTATCTCGAAACGACGTATCTAATCATCTTCGGCGAGCTGCCCACCGAGGTGCAGCTGAAAGAGTGGACGACGCAGATCACGCTCCACACGATGCTGCACGAGAACATCAAGAAACTGATGGAGGGCTTTCAGTACGACGCCCATCCCATGAGCGTCTTCCTCAGCACCGTGGGTGCGTTCTCGACCTTCTACGCCGACGCCAAGAAGATCTTCGACGAGCAGTCGCGCAAGAAGCAGATTCACCGCCTGATCGCGAAAGTGCCGACCATCGCCGCCTACGCCTATCGCCACAGCATCGGGCGTCCGTACATCTATCCCGACAACGATCTCAGCTTCGCGGGCAACTTCCTGAACATGCTGTTCAAGATGACGGAGCTGAAGTACCAGGTGAACCCGCATCTCGAGCGCGCGCTCGAGGTGCTCTTCATCCTGCACGCCGATCACGAGCAGAACTGCAGCACCAACGCGATGCGCGGCATCGGCAGCTCGCACGTCGATCCGTACTCGGCGATGGCCGGGGCGGCGGCGGCGCTGTATGGCCCGCTCCACGGCGGCGCCAACGAAGCGGTCCTTCGCATGCTCAACGAGATCGGCCACATCCAGAACGTCGCGGGGTTCATCAAGCGGGTCAAGGCGGGTGAAGGGCGGCTCATGGGCTTCGGCCACCGCGTCTACAAGTCGTACGACCCGCGCGCGAAGATCATCAAGCAGACCGCCGATCAGGTGTTCGAAGTCATGGGCAAGAACCCGCTGCTCGATATCGCGCTGGAGCTCGAGCGCATCGCCCTCGAAGACGAGTACTTCATCACCCGCAAGCTCTATCCCAACGTCGATTTCTATTCGGGCTTGATCTACCAGGCGATGGGCTTCCCGGTGGAGATGTTCCCCGTGCTCTTCGCCATTCCGCGCACCGCCGGCTGGATCGCGCAGTGGGAAGAGATGCTGCTCGACCCCGAGCAGAAGATCGCGCGACCGAAGCAGATCTACATTGGGCCGAAGAAGAGGGAATACGTGCCCCTCGGAAAGCGGTAACCGCCGGTGCGAGAGCTCTCACGATCGTCGGTGCGATCCTGCTGTCGCTCATCGGTGCGATCCCGCTTCCGCGGGTCGGTGCGATCCTGTGATTGGGTCGGTGCGGTACTGGCTCTCGTCGCGGCGATCGCCATCGGTTGCACCGATGCGCCTGAGGCCAGCTCAATGAAGCCACCAGCTCCTGCCGCGGATAGTCAGGCGACGCCAAAGCCGATCGTCTTCGACAGCAACCGAGCGTGGGAGCATCTTCGTCGTCAGGTGGCGATCGGGCCGCGTCCCTCCGGCACTCCTGCTCTCGTCGACACTCGCAAGTACATCATGGGGCAGCTCAAGGCGATCGGAATCGAATCGAGAGAGCAGCCGTTCATCGCGATGACGCCGCTCGGCGAGGTCTCGATGGCCAATGTGATTGCGACGATTCCCGGCAAGCGGCCCGACCGCATCGCGTTCACCAGCCACTTCGACACCAAGCTCTTTCGCGAGTTCAGATTCGTCGGCGCCAACGACGGCGCGTCGTCGACCGCCGTCCTGCTCGAACTGGCGCGCGTGCTCAAAGCGCAGCCGCACGAGTTCACGATCGAGCTGATCTTCTTCGACGGCGAAGAGGCCCGGATGACCGAGTGGCGCGGCCTCGACAACACCTACGGCAGCCGGCACTACGTCGAGGACGCGGTCAAGTCTGGATCGATCCGCACGCTCAAAGCGCTGGTGCTGCTCGACATGATCGGCGACAAGAATCTGAACATCCGCCGCGATTCGAACTCGACACCCTGGCTCGTCGACATCATCTGGTCCGCGGCGGCCCGGCTCGGTCACACCAGCGCATTCCCCAACGACTTGACGACGATCGAGGACGACCACATTCCGTTCGTGCGCGCCGGCGTGCCGGTCGTCGACGTGATCGACCTCGACAACCCGACCTGGCACACCGCGCAGGACAACCTCGACAACGTCAGCGCCAAGAGCTTGCAGATCGTCGGCGACGTCATCGTCGCGGCAGTGCCCGACATCGAAAAGCGCCTGTCATCAGCCCGATAGCCCGCATCCGGCTGATGCCTCGGGCGGGAATCCTCGCGCCTGGCCCGGCCCTGATTCCTGATTCCCGATTCCTGATTCCTGTTCTATCCTCACCGCATGGCTATCACGCTGAAGGTCAACGGGAAATCGAACGACGTCGACGTCGACCCCGCCATGCCGCTGCTCTACGTGCTCAGCGACGATCTCGGGCTGTATGGACCCAAGTTCGGCTGCGGCCTCGGTCAGTGCGGTGCGTGCACGGTGATCTCGAACGGACAGGCGATTCGCTCGTGCGTCACGCCCGTGAACACGGTCGCCAACGCGGAGATCACCACGCTCGAAGGTCTGGGCACGCCCGACAAGCCGCATCCGATCCAGCAGGCGTTCATCGATGAGCAGGCGGCGCAGTGCGGCTTCTGCCTGAGCGGCGTCATCCTGACTGCGAAGGCCTTTCTCGACAGGAACCCGAAAGCCAGCGAGCAGCAGATCCAGCAGGCGCTCTCCGGTGTGCTGTGCCGCTGCTACGTCAACGTGCGGATGCTGAAGGCGGTGAACCGGTACGCGAAGGAGGCGGCGCGATGAAGACACGACTGACCTCCGACGCCCGCAGGGCGCTCGCCGACGCCGGCTTCACTCGACGTGCCTTCCTCAAAGGTTCGGGCGCGCTCATCGTCACGTTCGCATCCGCTGCCACATTCGATCGCGTGAACGGAGTCTTCGCACAGGGATTCAACGGCACCGGCAGCAACCGCCTCGATTCGTGGATCGCCATCGGCCAGGACGGCATCGTCACTGCCTACACCGGCAAGTGCGATTTCGGACAGGGCCTCTACACCGCGCAGCTGCAGCTGGTCGCCGAGGAGCTGAGCGTGCCCTTCGATCGCGTCCGGCTGATTCAATGCGACACGTCGATGACGCCGGACCAGGGAACGACCTCGGGTCAGCAGTCACATCCGACCAACTTCAACACGACCAACCTCGCACTGGCCGCCGCGACGGCGCGCGAAACACTGCTGCAACTTGCCGCGGCCCGATTCGGCGGATCCGCGAACGGCCTGGCCGCGAAAGACGGTGTGATCAGCGCCGGCAACGGACCGACATCGCGGCGTGTCGGCTACGCCGAACTGATCGGCGGAAAGAAGTTCGAGGTCCAGCTCGACCCGAAGGCGAAACGCAAGCATCCGCGCGAATGGACAGTCCTGGGAACCGCCGTGCCGCGCGTGGATATGCGCGACATGGTCACGGGCCGATTCGAGTTCGTGCACAACGTCCGCGTGCCGGGCATGCTGCACGGCGCCGTGGTGCGACCGCCCTCGGTCGGCGCCACGGTGATGAGCGTGGACGATGCGTCGGTGCGCGACGTCCCGGGGCTCGTGAAGGTGGTGGTCAAGCAGAATTTCGTCGGCGTCGTCACACAGAAACCGTGGCACGCCACGCAGGCGGCGAGCCGATTGAAAGTGAGCTGGTCTGCGGGAAGCGGGCTCTCGCCGCAGCGCGACGCGTATCAGCAGATTCGCACGCAGCCGTCGGCTGATTCGCTCCTGGTGGATTCGGGAGACGTCGACGCCACGCTGAAATCGGCGGCGACCGTCCTGCGAGCGACGTATCAACACCCCTATCAGATGCATGGATCCATCGGCAGCTCGTGCGCGGTCGCCGACGTGCAGGGCGACAAGGCCACGCTGTGGTCGGCAACGCAGTCCGCCTATCCGACGCGAAATACGACGGCGACGCTGCTCGGCCTGAAGCAGGACGACGTGCGCGTCATCTACACGCGCGGCGCGGGATGTTACGGCATCAACGGCGCAGACACGGTGACCTACGACGCGGCCATACTCTCGCAGGCCGTTGGAAAGCCGGTGCGCGTGCAGCTCTCGCGCAAGGACGAAATGGCGTGGGAGAACTACGGCAATCTGTTCGCGATCGATCAACGCGTCGGGCTCGACGCGAAGAACAGCATCGTTGTCTGGGACTACGAGGCGTGGTCAGCGGCCAAGGGTGGCCGGCCCGGTTACAGCACGCCGGGCAACGTGGTCACAGGTTCGCTTCTCGGTCTGAACCCCGGGGGCTTCACGCCCCGGTCACCGGCTCCACCGCCGTCGCAGCCGCTGAACAACGGCTCGAACACCGCGCCGTCGTACATCGCGGGCCGCGTGCGCGACTCGCAGAACGGGGCCGGCATCGTCCGGAGCGAACGCGTGCTCTCTCATCGCGTGCGATCGCCATTCTTCACGGGTCCTCTGCGCGCACCTGAACGGCTGCAGAACACCTTCGCGCACGAATCGTTCATGGACGAGATCGCGGCGCATGTGAAGGCCGACCCGGTCGAGTACCGCCTCCGTCACCTGAATCACGCCCGCCTCAGCGCGGCAGTCCGCGCCGCGGCCAAAGCAGCGAACTGGCAGACGCGGCCGTCACCGAGACCCGGCCTGCGCGAGACCGGGATGGCAAGCGGCCGCGGCATCGCCTGCGTCTGCTACGAAGGCGACAACGGATACGTCGCGATGATCGCTGACGTCGATGTCGATCAGGCGAACGGACAAGTCCGCGTGACGCGACTGGTCGTCGCTCAGGACTGCGGCCCGATCTCCAATCCAGACGGGATGCGCAATCAGATCGAGGGGGGTGCGATCCAAGGCATGAGTCGCGCTCTCGGCGAAGAGGTGACGTGGGACGCCGAGAAGGTCACCTCGATCGATTGGCGGACCTATCATCCGCTTCCGCTTGGCTTCGCGATTCCGACGATCGAGACGGTATTGATCAACCAGACCGACGTCGAAGCCTGCGGTTCCGGCGAAACCGCAATCACGGTGGTGGCCGCCGCGATCGGCAATGCGATCTTCGATGCCACCGGCGCACGGATTCGCACCGTGCCGTTCACCGCGGAACGCGTCAAGGCCGCGCTTGCCGCACGACGGTCACAATCGACAGCGTAAACGGGGTCGACCCCATGTCCGCTACTCGGACAGCGGATATTCGTAACGTGCGACGTAGTACGCGCCCACGTGACGAAAGCTATGGAAACGAAAGCCGAAGCCCTCGTATAGCGCGCGCAGCTTCGGCCGCGACTCATCGCAGTCGAGCCGCAGATGACGCCTGCCGAGCACCCGCGTGCGTTCGACGCTCCATGCGAGCAGCGCCTGCGAAACACCCTGTCCCTTGAACCGGCGCCGCACCGCGAGCCGGTGAACGAACGCCGACGCGTCCTGCGGCAGATCCGGCCAGAAGAGACGATCTTCGAGCTGAAACCGGATCACCCCCGCCGGTTCTCCGGTGAGGTACGCGATGAAGAACTGCCCGGCCGCGACCTCCGCCACGATGTGCTCGGGATCGAGCTCATCCTCCTCCCACATCACGACACCCAGCGAATCGACCCACGCGGACGCCTCGACGAGGATGTCTGCGACGATGCGCGCGTCCGACGGTTGCGCTTGCCGTATCTCGATCGCCATCCATTGGCGATCGTAGGTCACGTTGACCGCGGATTGTCGGTAAGGCAGGTCGGTTCGATCCCACCGGCGGGCACATCGCACTACGCGGCGCCCTCGTCGAGCATCATGCCTCCCGCGAGGCCGCGGGCGCGCAGGCTGTCTATGCTGAACAGCGCCAGCGCGGTCCAGACGATCGCAAATCCGATCAAGCGGGTGCCGGCGAACGGTTCACCGTACACGAACACTCCAAGCAACAACTGGATCGTCGGGGCGACGTATTGCAACAGGCCGATCAACGTCAACGGCACCCGACGCACAGCGGCAGCAAACAACAACAGCGGCACCACGGTGACCGGGCCGCCGCCGATCAACAGCGCATCCGCAGCCGGACCGGTGTGCAGAAACGCGCCGTGCCCGTCGGCGTTGACCGCAAACAGGTACGCCGCCGCGGGAATCACGATGATGCCGGTTTCGAGCGTCAGCCCCGCGAGCGGATCGAGCGGCGCCTTCTTCTTCGCAAGACCGTAGCTGCCAAAACTGAACGCAAGGCCCACCGCGATCCACGGCAGCGATCCGTACGAGAGCGTCAAATCCAGCACGCCGCCGGCCGCCAGCGCCACCGCGAACCATTGCAACGGGCGCAACCGCTCGCGCAACACGACGACGCCGAGCAGGACGTTGACGAGCGGCGTGATGAAGTAGCCGAGACTCGTCTCGAGGACACGGCCGCTGTTGACGGCGTACACATACAAAAACCAGTTGATGCTGATGAGCACCGCGGCGGCCGCATAGATGCCCATCACTCGGCTGGTTACGGAAAACGTGCGGACCGACGTCGCCACTGACCCGCGCAGCCGCACCGCACCGACGACGATCAGGGCCAGGAACGACCAGACGATGCGATGACCGATGATCTGGAGAGCGGGAACCTGCTCGACGAGTTTCCAGTACGGCGGAAACAGGCCCCAGATGGTGTAGGCGGCGATGCCGAACCAGAGGCCGCTCATGGCAAGTGGAGTGTCAGGGCGCAGGGATCACTCGGGAGTACTTCCCGACTTCTGCCACTTCCCTACTTCCACTTCTTCAACGTCTTCCACTTTTCCACTTTTTCCACTTGCCCGACACTCTCTCAGCACCTCGTCTTCGGTCAGCACCGTGCGTGAGGCTTTCGCGCGGCGGAAGATTCGCTCGATGAGCTCATCGTCGGCGCGAATGCCGCGCCGTTCGAGCCAGAAGACGACGTTCGACTTGCCCGACATCGGGCCGATCTCGATCTGTTGCGCGCGGCCGACGAGCCTGGCGGGCACGCCCGAATACACGGTGTCTGCGAGATCCGGATCGCTCTTGTGAAACGCTTTGACGACCGCGGCGGCGTGCACGCCGGTTGCGGTGCGAAAGGCGTCGCGGCCGAATACCGGGTAGTTGTCGGGGATCGGCTCGCCAGTCGCGTCCGACACCGTCTGCACGAGGTCGTTGAGATGCGTGAGGTCGCGCTCGATCCAGCCCATGAGCACGAGGTTCACCATCAGCAGATCCATCGGCGTGTTGCCGACACGTTCGCCGATGCCGAGCATCGTGCCGTGCACGCGGCTCGCGCCGGCTTCGAGCGCGGCGAGGCTGTTGATCGTTCCCATGTCGCGATCGCGATGGCCGTGCCAGTCGATGCCGACGTCGTCGGCACCCATCTCTTCGATCATGCGCCTGACAAACCGCACCACCGCACGCGCTCCTGCGGGCGTCGCGTGCCCGACGGTATCCGCGATGCAGACGCGGTGAGCGCCTGAATTGATCGCCGCCTCGAACAACCGCCGCAGCGTCTCCGGGTTCGATCGCGTCGTATCTTCCGTGACGTACATCACTTTCAAACCCTGACGTACGCCGAAGCTGACGGCTTCTTCGGTGCAGCGCTGCAGGTAGTCGACGGTCCAGTCTTCGGCATAGAGGCGGATGGGACTCGACCCGATGAAACAGCCGACTTCGATCGGAAGCCCGGTCCGTTGGACGATATCGGCGATCGGCTGGATGTCGGCGACGAGCGTGCGCGCAGCGCAGTTGGCCTGCACTTTCAGACGGCAGTCGACGATTTCGAGCGCGAGCCGTTCGACGTCTCGCACCACATGGGATCCGGCGCCCGGCAGACCGATGTCGGCGGTGTCGATGCCGATGCGATCGAGGAGATGGAGGATTCGGAGCTTCTGATCGATCGATGGTGCGCGCACCGAGGGCGACTGCAGTCCGTCGCGGAGTGTCTCGTCGTTCAGCTGAACGATCGGCGGCTTCGGTGACGGCGCGTCGAGATTCCAATCGAAGATGAGGTCATCCACGCCGTGACCTCCGCATGACGACCGCACTGCCCGCAAGGCCGACGGCGCCGACGAGGCCGCCCCAGATCAGCCCGAGCCGCACGGAATGGCGCACCGCCGGCGCCATCACCTCGTCTACGCTGACGGCAGGTCCGCGCCCGGCAAGCGCGGCGCGCTGCGCGGCCACGTATTGTCCGGCGCCGACGCCCATCTCGCGATCCTGAACGGCGAGGAAGACGACCGCCGCCGCCAGCAGGCTGGCGAGGACGAGGCGGATACCCACACGTTCATTATAGGTCCCTGCCGATCGACCACTCTCAGCGCGCGCGGCGCGACGCCAAGCACGAACCAGGCGATCACGGCCAGGACGACGAGGACGATCACCGCAATCACGTACGGCATCTTCGATCGCCGACGACGCGCAAAGAGCGACCCGGTTGCTGGCGGTGCCACGACCGGATCGGTCGTGGCGCGGCCGCACCGATAACAGATGAGCGCCTTCTCGGCGATCTCAGTTCCACAGAATCGGCACTTCAATCGGGACTCCTGTCAGAGGGAGCGGAGGTTGACGGAGACCCGGTTTTCGCACGGAGGCACGGAGACACGGAGACCTGACGGATGCCCTGCTGCCGCGAACGACACACGCCGCGAGTGGACCGCCGGCCTTTGGCCGGCGCCCGGATCGTGAGAGCTCGAACGAGCTCCGTGTCTCCGTGCAAAGACCGTGACTCCGCGGTCTCCGTGACCTCAGCGATCGAGTTCATTCCACCACTCGACGCGCTGGCGTTCGGGGCGTCTGAATATCCACACGCCGAGCGCGCCGGCGGCGAATCCGGCGATGTGCGCCCAGAACGCGATGCCGCCGGTCGCGCCGTGGGTCGTGTTCGCAATCGATCCCACGCCGCTGAGGAACTGCATCAGGAACCAGACGCCGAGAAACATGATCGCGGGGATCTCCATGACCTGCCAGAAGAACAGCAGCGTCACGAGCGTCACGATTCGCGAGTGCGGATACAGGATGAAGTACGCCCCCATGACGCCGGCGATCGCGCCGCTCGCGCCGACCATCGGTACCGGTGAATCGGGCGCGGTGATCGTCTGCGCCAGCGCCGCCGCCACGCCACAGAGCAGGTAGAACGCCAGGAAGCGTCCGTGCCCCATGCGATCTTCGACGTTGTCGCCGAAGATCCAGAGGTAGAGCATGTTGCCCCCGACATGCAGAAAGCCGCCATGCAGGAACATCGACGACAGCACCGACGGCCAGGAGAACATCGCCGGCACGAGGCCGAACTCGTACACGAACTGCTGACCGAAATAATCACCCAGCGACAGCTGATACAGGAACACGAGCACGTTGAGGACAACGAGGGAGATCGTGACGTACGGCGTCGTGCGTGATGGGATGACGTCGCGAAGCGGGATCATGGTCGGTCTTCGATCTTCAGTCTACGGTCTCCGGCAGGACCCAAGACAGGAGAAAGCGAAGACTTACTGGTGCTCGGCGATCTTGAGCAGCAAGTCCTGAGCGCGCTCGAACGACGGCGCGATCTCGAGCGCGGCGAGCGTCTGTCGCTTCGCCTCTGCCCACTCGCCCGCCATGACGTAGGCATCGGCGAGATCGGTAAACGCCTCGGCGCGGTCGGGTGGATTACTGGCGAGGGCACTGCGGAACGCCTGAATCGCCGTCTTCGCATCCTTCTTCTTCAGCGCCAGCTTGCCGAGCGCCGTCTCCGCCTGCACGTCGAAGGGATCGATCGCGACCAGCCGGCGGTATGCGTTCTCGATACGGGCATCGTCCTTGAGCGGGACGACCAGCTCGGCGAGCTTCCGCGCCGACTCGACATCGGAATGATCGACTTTCATCACGTCTTCGAGCGCGCGAATCGCCCGCGCCGTATCTTTCTGCTCGAGCGCGATCGACGCGATCATCTTGTTCGGATTGTTGTCGCCGTTGGCGGCGGGGATGAGTTTCGCCGCACGCTCGAGCGCGGCGATCGCCGCGGCGTTGTCCTTGCGCTGGTGCAGCGCTTCGGCCAGCCGCATCTGAATCGCGAAGCTGCCCGGATCGGCCGCCGCGAGCTTCTGCAGCTCCTCGACCGACGGCTTGCCCTTGATCTCGGGCGTCTTCAACGCCGCCCGAATCGAGGCGTACTGTTTGTCCAGACTCGCGTCGAACGACGTCTGCAGCTGCGCGAGCGATACGCCGACCGCCTCTTTGAGCGCCTCCTCGGTCTCGAGCCCTTCGCCATACGCGCGCAGCAGCGCGTGGAGCTTCGGCTCGCCGTAGGTGTTCACCAGGTGCTCGACCACGAGCGAGGCTTCGTAGTAGGCGAGCGAGATCATCTTCGGATCCTGGAAGCCCTCATTGAGCACATCGAGCTTGAGGATCTTGCCTTCGTTGAGCGCGTGCGCGAAGGACACTTCCATCTCACGCCCCCATTCAGGGCGCGCGCGCTTTTCTTCCCAGACCGAGATCCCTTCGGTGAGCCACCGCGGCACGCGGTTCTTCGACATCTGCAGCGTGACGACGTGCGCCAGTTCGTGCCACAGCGTCGCACCCCAGTTGAAGTCGCCAGGCGGCCGCGCGTGCGGGGAGTCGAGCGTCACCACGCGCCCGAAACACGCGCCGAGCGCGCCGATCATGCCGGGCAGTCCGACGTTGCGCACCGCGAAGTCGTCGTGGACGGGGAACATCTCGATCAGGATCGGACCGTTCACCGTGACGCCGTACTGCTTCGCGAGCGTCGCCAATGCTTCCTTCGCGAGCGGGATCGCCTGCTCTTTCATCACGCCGATCTCTTCGGGGTCGAAACGCATGATGATGTTGCCGTCGGTGACGGTCTGGAACTTCTCGAGCTTGTCCATCATCGTGAGCAGGTTGTAAGAGACGACATCCAGCGGGTCGTCCTTGAAGGCGCGCTCGAGCGCAGATCGCGCAGCGGGCTCGTCACCGGTCCGCAGCAGGTGCCGGCCGAGATCGGCAAAGGCCTCCGTATTCTGGTTGTCGATCTCGAGCGAGCGCTTGACCAGCATGGCCGCCTCGTCGAACCGGTAGTTGCGCGCCGCGTGATCGCCGATCACGCGATAGACCTCGCCGTAGCGCGGGTTGATCGCGAGGATGCCCTTGATCTCTTCGTCCATCGCCTGGGTGCGGCCCTCGAGGAACGCGATCGCCGCTGACAGAGACCGTGCCTCGAGGCTGTTGGGATTGACCGAGAGCGCCTTCTTGATTTCGTCCTTGGCCTCATCCCGCTTGCGCTCGTCCAGCAGGACCTCTGCGTTCAGCAAGTGCGCCGGTGCGTAGTTGGGATTGATCTTGAGCGCGCGGTCGAGCGCCTGTTTCGCATTCGGCGGGTTCTCGCCGAGCATCAACTCCGCGTAGCCGACGACGGCAGGGAGATAATTCTCGTCGACCTTGAGCGCGTCCTGAAACGACTGCAACGCGTTCTTGGGATCGTACTTGTCGAGGAACAATCTGCCCCAGGCGGCGTTGAGAGGTACATCCTGCGGCGCAACCTTGTTGCCGCTCCGGAAGAAGGCGTTCGCGTCCTGCGACTGCCCCAGCGCGCGGGCGGCCAGCGCCAGTCGCAGGTAGTCGGCCGCCGTGCGCGGCTGAGATCGCTCGACGATCAGGTCGAGCATGCGTCGTCCCTCATCGCGTCGCCCGAGCTGAAGGCGCAGCAGTCCAAGCTCGAGCGCCGCGTCGCCAGTTGGCTGTGCGGCGGCGGGTCCGGTCAGCTGTTTCTCGGCCTCGGCATACCGGCCGCGTTCGATATCCGCGCGAGCGCGAATCGCGATCGATCGTGGGTCAGTCGCGCTGCGCAGCAGTCGATCGACCTCATCGAATTGTCCCTGAGCGAGCGCATGTGCAGCCGCATCGGCGGGAGTCGCCGGTGCCGCACCGGCTCTGCTCTGCGCAGACGGCGGCGTTCCAGTCTGAAGAATCAACGCGGAGACCGCGAGGACGCGGAGCGCGAGTGGAAAGCGACGGGCGATGGATTGAGGAACCATCCGGTTGTCGTGAGTATAGTTTACGCGCGCTCCCGCAGTCCCAGCGCCCGCTCTTCCGCAGCAATTCGACGGACGAGCAGGACGCCAAAGCCGATCACCGACAGTGGTCCGGTCACGCGTGCGCTGCTCAGCAGCGCCATGGCGACGAGCTCGCCAATCACCGCGACATAGTTCGGGTGGCGCACGAAACGATACGGTCCGGTCGAGACGAGCGGAGCGCCGTGCAACACGAACACCTTATACGTCCAGCGTCGTCCGAGCGACGCGATCGCCCAGAATTTCAGCGCCTTGGCGGCCACGAGGAGCACCACACCGGCAACGGCCGCCGTGCCGATCGGCCGGTCCATCACAATCCCTTCGGCCGCCATCGCCACAAACGTGATCGGGTACGCCCATCGCATCGTCCCATACACGGGATCGAGTGAAGGCGACGCACCGTGGGTGAGCATCCACCGCTCGTTCGATCGGGACAGCCAGAGCTCGCCGAGCATCATCAGAAGGATTGCGATTAACGAGATGGTTGGAAGCATGTCGTTTCTATCGCGGAAACGGAGGGGACGGGGGGAACGGGAATGATCACACGGGGAGAACGGGTTAACAGGGGTAACGGGAGTTTTCCGCTAAGAATCCCTGTTATCTCCGTTATCCCCGTTACCTCCGTGTTTTCCCGTTTTCCCCGTCTTCCCCGTTCCCTCCTGTGCCAAGCCGACGTCCCCCGCGACACCGATCAGATATTCCACTGGTGCCGCCCATCGCTTCGAGATCACCGCCGCCAGATCCAACGCCCATGAGGAACCGACGATCGATCGGAGCGCACGGTTGAGCCGCCACTTCCCCGCGAACTCACGCGCGCGCCTTGCGTGAAGCGCGTCGCACGCGGGCCGGCCCGACGCGAGCTCTTCGAGCGCCGCCTCGGCGGCCAGTTCACCGCCGCGAAGCGCGAATCGAAGACCATCGCCCGTCATCGGATCGACGAAGCCTGCGGCATCTCCAGCGAGAAGCAATCCAGGCGCGCCGGATCCTCGTGCGTCAACCGCCAGCGGACCGAGCACCGCCACACGAGACACGCAGGTGGCTTTGGCAAATCGATCGCTCAGCTCGCGATCGGCAGCAAGGGCACGTCGAATGAACGCCTGCTGATCGGCATATCGCGTCGGCAGGTGTTCACCGTCGCTGACGACCGACACATTGGTCATGCCGCCTGGCAGCGGCGCAACGCCGATATATCCACCGCGTCTGATGTGCATCTCGCCGTGCGCGGTCATTCCTGCAACGTCCGTGTAATAGGCGCCAAACGCCCACCGACGCGGCTGTCGTGCATACGACGCGAGCTTCAGATGCGAAGCCAGTCGAGAACCGCGGCCGTCTGCGCCGATGACAACACGGGCGCCGATCGCGTAGTCACGCTGCGCGGACACCAGACGGACGCCGGCAACGCGCCCCCCATCGTCGACGATCGGCTCTCGAACAGTGAGACACTCTTCGAGCTGCGCACCCGATGCGATCGCCGCCGTGAGGAGGATGTGGTCGAGATCGCGGCGCGTCATCGAGACGCCGCACAAGCCGTGTGGATAGTCTGCTGACACGCGGGCGCCCGGACCAGTGACGGTCATTCCGGTCACCGGACGCGATCGCGCACGCACCGAGGCGCCGACCCCGAGGCGATCGAGGATCGAGAGCGCACCGGGATTCAGCGTGTCGCCGCACAGCTTGTCGCGCGGAAACCTGGCGCGATCGATGAGACGCACGCGTACGCCGGCCCGGGCGAGCACGAGCGCCGCGATGCTGCCCGCGGGGCCTGCGCCGACGACGAGCGCGTCGAGCCGGCCGGCGTTGTCCATCGGTGTTTACCGGGCGCGACCGATCACGAGCGCGCTGTTCTTGGAGCCGAAGCCGAGACAGTTGCAGAGGGCTACTTCGACGTCGGCCGGGCGCGACACGTGAGGAATGAAGTCCATCTCGCAGGCGGGATCGCGATCGTCGAGGTTGATTGTCGGCGGAAGCACGCCATGCGTCATCGCCAGCGCCGTCGCTGCAACACCGGCCGCGCCGCTCGCGCCCTGCGGATGGCCAATCATCGACTTGGTCGAGGAACCGGGCACATCGTCGGCATGGCGGCCGAAGACACGACGAACACATCTGGCTTCGATCGCGTCGTTCAACTGCGTCGAGGTGCCGTGATAGTTGACGTATCCGATCTCCCGGGGGGCGCGGCCGGCCTTATCGAGTGCCATCTCCAGGCACCGGACGATCTCGGCGCCGTCGGGATCCATCTGCACCCGGTGATAGGCGTCGCAGGTCGACGCGTAGCCTTCGATGCGGGCGTAGATGCGAGCGCCTCGCGCGCGTGCGCGATCCTCGCGCTCGAGGACGAGCATCCACGCCCCCTCGCCGAGCACGAATCCATCGCGCCCGCGGTCGAAGGGCCGTGACGCCGTCTCCGGTCGATCGTTGTATCGAGTCGAGACGGCGCGCATGCGCGAGAAGCCGAAGATCATTCCCGGGAGCACGCAACCATCGGTACCGCCGGAGAGCAGCACCTCGTATTCTCCCGACCGGATGAGGGACGAGGCGTATCCGATGGCGTCAGTCGAACTCGTGCAGCCGCACGAGAGCACGTGACTCATGCCGCGCAGGCCGAGCGAGATCGAGATCTCGCTCGAGACCATCCCGCAGATGCCCACGGCGATCGCGTACGGCGTCACATGACGCCCGCCCGCGACGAAGAAGTCCTCGTACTGCTTCTCGCCGACGTCGATGCCTCCGCCGCCGCTGCCGATGAGGACACCGGCACCAGACTCCCCTGCCCGCAGCCCGGCATCGCGCCATGCTTCCCGCGCGGCGACGACGCCGAAGAGCGCAGCTCGTGAGTAGCGCTTCGGATCAGCGCGCCCGTTGTGATCGCCATCGCCGTCGAGTTCGAGCGCATCAGCGATCGAGACCGGCGGGACCGATGCAGCGACCTGGCACGGATACGTCGAGACGTCGAACTCCGTGATGGCCTTGGTTCCGCTACAGCCGTTGCTGATGTGTTGCCAGAAGCGATCTCGACCGACGCCGAACGGAGAGACGACACCGATGCCGGAGATCACGACGCGAGACGCGCCGTTAAGCGACATGAGGTCACTATAATACTGGCCGTGGACGATCCCATCCACGCACCAAGCGCGGCTGCACAGGCCTGCGCATGGGCTGGTGCGGTGGCGTTCGTCGTCTCGCTGAGCTTCTTCCTGTTCAGCTACGACATCACTTACAGCGTGGCGGCGGCCGGCGCCAGCCGCCTCGTCCCCATCGTCTGGAACATCGTGCTCTTCTCCGTCTTCGCCCTCCATCACAGCCTTTTCGCGCGCTCCAGGGCGCGCGAATGGATCGGACGAACGTTTCGCTCGCTGGAGCGGTCGGTCTACGTCTGGGTATCGAGCGTGCTGCTGATTCTGGTGTGTGCGTGGTGGAATCCGATTCCCGGCGTGATGTGGCAGGTCTCCAGCCAACCGGCTGTCCTGCTGCTGCGTATCCTTCACGTCGCAGGCATCGTGCTCTCGATCGCGAGCGCCGCGGCGATCGACATCTGGGTGCTGTCAGGCGTCAGCCAGATCTACCCGGCGGCGAAGACCACCCGACCTGACAGCTTCAAATCGACGGGACTCTATGGCCTCGTGCGCCATCCGATTTATACGGGGTGGTTCCTGACCGTCTTCGCGATGCCGACGATGACGATGACGCAGTTCGTGTTCGCCGCCGTGAGCTCGGCGTACGTGCTCATCGCGATCCCCTTCGAAGAGCATTCGTTGATTGCATCGACGGCCGGGGCTTACGAGCGTTATAAGCGGAAGGTGCGCTTCCGGGTCGTCCCAGGGATCTATTGAGCTGCCGCGAACGCAAGGACGCCGGGTCTACAAAGCAAGACCCGGCCTACACCGTCACTACTCGTCGTAATCTTCCTGGGGCAGCCCTTCGAGCTCCTCGAGGAAGATGAGTGCACGATGTGACGGGATCTCGAATCGCTTTCCGCACGTCTTGCACGTCACGTCATCGTCGACCCGGATGAGGTGATCTTTCGACTTGGCAAACAACGCGCGATCGCGGTCGTTTGCGCCGGATGGAATCTGTGCCTTTTTCGTTCGGCGTATCCATCGAACGGAATAATCGTTGGTGCGGCGGCAGCGGGGGCATTGAAATCTGGCGGGCCGCTGCTCGGGCTTCTCGCTGAAGAACTGTCGCTCATCCACGTAAGAAGCGTACATCGTTTGCAGGTTCGTCTAAAGCCGGACACTACGTCTACACCTGCGGCTGAAGCCGGACACTACGAATACCTGGGCGCTCCCCCACGTCCGCCGGCCCCTGCGTGTGTGAGCCGCTGATAAGATGAAGGGAGTCTTGGCCGAGACTCCGTCGCCCTCGCCGACACTTCCGTCCGAGCTTCCTGTTCTGCCGCTCCGGCGAACGGTGCTGTTTCCTCTTACGCTGCAGCCGCTCGCCGTCAATCGACCGGTGTCGATCGAAAGCGTCAATCGCGCACTCGGGACCGATCGCCTGATCCTGCTCGTCCTCCAGGACGATGACACAGAGGATCCCGGACCACCGAATCTGAAGACTGTCGGATGCGTCGGCATCATCCGCCAGATGGCGAAGGCCGCCACCGGCCTCAACATCATCGTGGAAGGCGTCGCGCGCGTGCGCGTCGAGTCGTACTCGCGAAACGGCACGTCGCTGCGAGCGCAGATCACCCCGCTGCCCGAAACCTGGTCGCGATCGATCGAGGTCGATGCGCACGTCCGCCGGATCCAGGACTTGATCGATCGCGCGCTGTCGCTCTCCACCGGCCTCTCCGAGGAGCTGCGCGGCGTCGTCATGAATATCGACGACCCGCTGCGTCTCTCGTACATCCTCGCCACGCTCATCGACATGAAGGCCGAGGACAAGCAGGCGCTCCTCGAGGAAAACGACCTCGTCAAGAAGCTCGATGCGGTCGCCGTGGCGATCGGGCGCGAGGTCGAACTGCTGGAGCTCAAAGGGAAGATCGAGTCGAAGGCGCAGCAGGAGATGACCGATGCGCAGCGTCAGTATTTCCTGCGGCAGCAGCTGAAGGCGATCCAACAGGAGCTCGGAGAGGGAGAAGGCAACGAGCTCGCCGAACTGCGCAAGAAAGTCGAGGACGCGAAGCTGCCGGAGTCGGTGCACACGGTCACGATGCGCGAGGTCGATCGCCTCGAACGGATGAACGCCGCCTCCCCCGAGTACCAGATGCTGCGGACCTACATCGACTGGGTGCTCGACGTGCCCTGGTCGGTGACGACGGAAGATCGCATCGATCCGGTCGAAGCGCGCAAGGTGCTGGACGAGGATCACTATGATCTCGACAAGGTCAAAGATCGCATCGTCGAGTACCTGGCGGTTCGCAAGCTCAAAGGCGACATGAAGGGCCCGATCCTCTGCTTCGTGGGCCCGCCGGGCGTGGGTAAGACCTCGCTTGGCCAATCGATCGCACGCGCGATGTCGCGCAAGTTCATCAGGCTGTCGCTCGGCGGCGTGCGCGACGAAGCCGAGATTCGCGGGCATCGCCGGACCTACATCGGCGCGATTCCGGGTCGTATCGTGCAGGCGCTGAAACAGGCAGAGTCGATGAATCCCGTCTTCATGCTCGACGAGATCGACAAAGTGTCAGCGGGCTTCCAGGGCGATCCGGCCGCGGCGCTGCTCGAGGTGCTCGACCCGGCGCAGAACCACTCGTTCCGCGATCACTACCTCGAAGTGCCGGTCGATCTGTCGAAGGTGCTGTTCATCGCGACGGCCAATCAGCTCGGCACGGTCCACCCGGCCCTCCTCGATCGCATGGAGATCATCGGGCTGGCCGGCTACAGCGAGGACGAGAAGCTACATATCGCGCGCAAGTACCTGCTGCCACGGCAGATGAGCGAACACGGGCTGCCCGCAGGCGCGATGGAGATCACAGACGCCGCGATCCGGGTCATCATCGCGGAATACACGCGCGAGGCGGGCGTCCGGAACCTCGAACGGCAGTTTGGGGCCATCTGCCGCAAGGTCGCCGCACGGGTCGCGACGCGCCCGCCCGATGGTGGAGAGCAGCCGGTCACCATCGTCGACCGGGACCAGGTCGATGACTACCTGGGAGCGGCGCGGTTCAAGAAAGAAGCGGCCTTCAGGACGTCCAAACCGGGCGTTGCCACCGGTCTGGCCTGGACCGAGACGGGCGGGGATGTGCTTTTTGTCGAAGCGACCTTGCTTCCAGGCGGAAACCAGAACATTATTCTCACGGGTCAGCTCGGAAACGTGATGCAGGAGTCTGCCCGCGCCGCCTTGAGCCACATCCGGGCGAACGCCGCTGCGTTGGGAATTTCTTCGGAATTCCTCGCGAAACAGGACCTGCACGTCCACGTGCCCGCGGGGGCGATCCCGAAGGACGGACCATCGGCCGGCGTGACCATGGCCACGGCGATCCTGTCGGCCGCTCGAAAAATCCCCGTCCGTCAGGATGTGGCGATGACGGGGGAAATCACGCTGTCGGGGCTGGTGCTACCGGTCGGGGGTATCCGGGAGAAGACGATGGCGGCCCGGCGTTCCGGGATCAAAACGGTGATTCTGCCGGCGCTGAACGAACCAGATCTGGCGGAACTGCCTGAGGAGATTCGTCGAGACATGACGTTTGTGCCGGTCGAAACGCTGGAGCAGGTGATCGCCACCGCGCTGTCGACGGATCAGGCACCGGAGACCACTCACTGGGCGACTCCAGCGGAGACGCCCTCTCAACCGCACCTGTAGGCCCGTCCACATTGGCACAAGCGATCGTCTTCTACATCTCCGGTCACGGATTTGGTCACGCCTCACGCTCGATCGAGGTCATCAATGCCATCCTGGCGCAGCGTCCTGAAACGCGAGTCGGCGTGCGGACGTCGGCCCCGCGATGGCTCTTCGACCTGACGGTCAAGGGCAAAGTCACCTACAGCACGCTCGAATGCGACACGGGTGTCGTGCAGGTGGACGCGTTGACGCTCGATGAAGCCGACAGTATTCGACGGGCGGCGTCATTCCACAGCGATCTCGTGACGCGCGCGGCGAGCGAGACGCGCGCCCTCCGCGAGCTCGGCGCCGGGATCATCGTTGGCGATATCCCGCCGTTGGCGTTCGCTGTAGGCGCATCGGCGGGCATCCCGTCGATCGGTCTGGGCAACTTCACGTGGGACTGGATCTATGCGGACTATCCGCGCGTGCGGCTCGCGCCATCGCTCCTGCCGGCGATCCGCGGTGCCTACTCGAAGGCGTCGATGGCGCTGCGTCTGCCGATGTCGGGCGGCTTCGAGAGCTTCTCGAACGTCAGAGACGTCCCCTTCGTGGCGAGGCATGCCTCGCGTTCGCGCGACGAAGTCTGCAAGCTGCTCAAGCTGCCGAGCGACAAGCCGATTATTCTGTCGTCGTTCGGCGGAGTGGGCCTCTCGGGACTCGACACCGAGGTGATCTCGAAGTTCAAGAAGTACACAGTGATCACCGCGGTGACCGCACCGCTCGGGCGGGCGCAGAAGAATGCGCCGGCCGCCGAGCGAAAAGGGTCGTTCATCACCATCAACGAAGAGGCCATGTACGGCATTGGCCTGCGGTACGAGGATCTGGTGGGCGCCGCCGAAGCAGTCGTGACCAAGCCTGGCTACGGCATCGTCTCGGAATGCATCGCGAACGACGCGGCCATCCTCTACACGCCGCGCGGCCACTTCCCTGAGTACGACGTGATCGTCGAGGAGATGCCGAAATATCTGCGCTCGGCGCAGATTTCCCACGATGATCTCTTCGCCGGCAAGTGGGAGTCGCACCTCGACAAGCTGCTGACGCAGCCGAAACTCAAGAAGAAGCCCGAGACCAACGGTGCCGCCGTCGCCGCTGACATTCTCCTGAAGGCGCTGGACAAGCCACCGAAGAAGCCGCGCGGACGACCGCGAGCCAGGGTCTAAGGCTACTTTTTCCTCGTGTCCTTCTCGTTCTCGAGACAGATGAACTCCATCAGCTCGGTGTCGGGAAGCAGCGTCGCATCCATCGACGCACCCCAGGCCCGCGTGTAGGCCTTGGGATCGTCGATGGTGATGCCGATGTTCATGTGTCCGAAGTCTTTCCGCAACAGACGCGTCGTCACGTGCAACGCTTCGGTGGACGGCTTCCCCAACTGATCGAGCCAGACCTTTCCGTTGAAGCCACGGCTCTCGATGACGAGCGCGTCGCCTTCCCACGAGGCGGTCGAATAGCCGTGCCACGTCGGCGTGACGTCGGCGCTCGGTGCGAACCGGCGACCGTCAATGAAGGCCTGCCACCACAAATTGAACGCTTCGTGCACGAAGAACACGATTCGAGGTGTCTGGATGATTCGCCACGGTGCCGGCGCGAGCAGAACCTTCGGGACGCCTTGAGGCAGACAGTTCGCATCGGGCTCATCCTTCCAGTGCACGCCGGCCGCTCGCTCGTCGTACAACGCCTTGGCCCACGGCTGGAACGGCGCCTCCTCTTTCGAGTCCTTCATCAGATTGCGGATGTATCCGGCCGGCGGGTTCCAGATCCCCGATAGATCCGGCTTGCCATCCGCCAATCGCGGAGTCGGCGCCGAGAGATTTGGCTTTCCGTCAGCCGTTCTTGGCACCGTCGATTGAGGGACGTTCGTCCACTGCGCAGACGCCGACGAACAACAGACGAGGATTAGGACCAGGACCTTCGACCATGCGTTCACGTCGGCCTCCCATCGGCGTAGGACCGGTCAGCCTTCGCCAGAGCAAGGGCGTGACCGGCGGATCCGGGCATCTCCCACAAGCGCAAGCCTTGCAAGGAGAAGTGACGATCGGCCGCTACTGTATCCGAATAACGGCACATCGTGTGGTAGCCTCACTCTTGCGTGGAGCGTGTACTCGAAAAGGAATTAATGGACGACGTCGCGCAGTCGCTAGCCTACGCCAAGGCCGACTTCAGCGTGGCGAACCAGGTGTTCGTGGACGGGTTGCTCCGCGACTATTCCGCGCACATGCGCATGGTCGTCGACCTCGGCTGCGGCCCTGCCGATGTCGATATCCGGCTGGCGCGCGCGGCGCCAGGCGTGGTCATTACGGCGGTCGATGGCTCGAAGGCGATGATCGCCCTCGCGGAACGTGCGGTTCGTGCGTCGGCCCTCGAGAGTCAGATTGTGTTGCATCACGGAGCGCTGCCTGGCCTCGCCCTCCCCACCCGCGGCTTCGATGCCATTCTGTCCAAAGATCTGCTCCATCACCTGGCGGATCCTCGGGTGCTGTGGAAGGAAATCGCACGGTTGGGGCGTCGGGGAGCAGCTGTGTACGTCATGGACTTGATTCGTCCCCCCTCCTTCGACGCCGCGCGTCGTATTGTCGAGGCGATTGCCGCCAAAGAGGATGAGCTTCTCAAGCGAGATTTCTTCAACTCGCTGTGTGCGGCCTTTACGATCGACGAAGTCCGTACCCACCTCGACGAGGTGAACCTGGGTCTCGGCGTCGGACGAATCGGCGACCGGCACATGCTCGTGCAGGGCTTGATCCACTGAGCACTCCCTGAGCGATCAACGGATCACGGCAGATTTCCCCACAAAACGGCCGTACATTGCGGCGGCGCGCTCGAGCGCACGGCGTTGGGGCTCGCTCGGCGCGTCGTAGTAGCAGACGTCGACGAGCACGCCGGTTCCCGTGACGGTCGGCTTCCACGATCCCGCCAGCAAGCCGTCAATGACGACGTGATGGGCAAACCGTTCGCGAAACAGCGGGCGCGACGCCCCGACCACCATTTCGCGATCTTTATACGCGATCAGATACTCGTCGTAGGTCGGGAGCAGCCTCGCTGACGATGTCCTTCGGCGACGTGGTTCATCCGAAGGCAGGGTCCAGTACTCGAGATCGCCGACGACTTCCCGCGCGATCTCCGGTTTCATCAGGGCGATGCCAGCCTTGACGTCGCTCATGGTCAGACCCGACCACCAGGCGAAATCTCTCATCGTCGCCGGGCCGTGACTGGCGAAGTACCTGCGCGTCAATTCCGCCAGCGCTTCGTCGCGTGTGAAGGTCCGCGACCGTGGCACGCGTGCGTCGAACCGCGCGTACGTGAACTGTTTGCCCCGCATCGCGCCGCTGCATAGCACCTGGTTGAGCTCGGCGTCGATGGTCAAGAGCGCTAGACGTATGCCCTTCGCCTCGATTCGTGCACGCTTCAACGCATCTGCCAGTTCCGATCGCGTCAGGTGGACGTCGCCCTCCAGCGTTCGCGCGAGGATCGATCTGGTTCGTGACAAGGTTCGGGGATCGAGCTCGAATTGTCTGTAGTAGGGCGCGTTGAATCGCTGGACGCGCGGCGCCGTCAGCATCAGCATCCACCCGATGTCAGCGGGCGTCACGAAGTGCCAGGTCGGTCTGAGCACGTGCGTTCGAAGAATCGCGCCTTCGTCATACGCGCGCTCGATCGCTGCTGCCGGCAGTCCGCCGGCTCGCTGACCGAGTGCCCACATCGCACCGCGGAAATCCTGCGATTGAACGGCGCCAAGCCACCCGACAATGGCAGCCGGCTCACGCAGGTCGGACTGAAGCAGCTTGTGATTGTCGAGACGCCGACGAATCAGGCGCTCCACGCGCGTGACAATTCGTGGAATCGCCAGGGAGTCGATCAGTTCTTGAGGCAGGTCACCAGCGACCAGATCCGCGGGAAACTCACTCTCTGAATCGACTCGGGACGGAGCTCCGCCTGCGCCAGGAATCCTGGCAGATCGAGATCGGACTTGAATCCGATGTGCACTGTGAACGGGGAGATCGCGGTTTCGAGCTTTGCCAGCAGCGGGCTCGGGCTGCGGAAGTGATTGAGGATCACAATCTTTCCCCCGGTGCGGCACACGCGGCGCATCTCCCGCACGACACGCACCGGATCGGGAACGACGCTGATCACGTAAGGCGCGTAGACGATGTCGAAGGTTTCGTCGGGGAACGTCAGATTCGCGGCATCCATCTCGTGGAGCCTGGCGTTGGGAAGCCCCTTCTTCAACACGCGCTCGCGCGCCTTCACGAGCATCGTCTTGGACAGGTCGACGCCGGTCACGCGACAGTTGCGCGGATACAGCGGAAGGTTGATGCCGGTGCCGACGCCTACTTCGAGGACGCGATCACCGGGCCTGATCGCCATGCGTTCGAGCGCCACGAGGCGGCCTGGATGGAGCGCCGGTCCGAACACGAGGTCGTAGACGTTGGCGAGCTTCTCGTAGACGCCCGCCACGAATTCAGTTTCGACCGCCGTCACCGAGAGCGCGCGTGACGATGCTTCAGTCCTGAATTCACTCTCCTCACGTTCGAACAACGACATTGGCGGGCTCCTTTTCGGCCACGAGCCGAGCTCCTGGCCCTCATCTCAAGATTCGACCGCGATCAATGTTGCACACGCGAAGAGCCGTCGGCACTATACAAGGCTCATCACCTTGCGACAAGGGTTGTTTACACACGAATCACGTCAACACGTCCAACGCAAGATCCAAACGGCCGAGGGGAGCAGCCACAAAGACACCTTGTACATGTTCCCTCAAGACGTCGTAGATCTCGCGGGCAATTCGTACCCCTAGGGCCGAACCCTGCACGGCACTTCCGCCCGACCGCATGCGGGCGAGCACCTCGGCCGGCACGGATGTGCCCGGCTCTTCATTCGCCACGCATTCGGCATCGAGCACGCTTTCAAACGGTCTGAGGCCGAGGATGATGGGCAGTTTCGCCGTCTCGATGCGCGAAAACAGACGCTCGAACACGCGCGGATCGAACACGGGACGCGTGACAATGAACTCGGCGCCGGCGGCGACCTTGTACTCGAAGCGCCGTATCTCGTGATCGAAATCTTCGGCACCCGGGTTCACGGTCACCCCCAGGTGGAACGCCGTCGGCTCCCCAATCGCCTGTCCGCCGACATCCTGCCCGCGATTGAGCCGGGCGACCGCGTTGACCAGACCAATCGAATCCACATCGGCCACCGTCGTCGCATCGGGATAATCGCCGACGGGCCGCACTTCCCCGGTGACTGCCACGAGATTGCGGATGCCCAGCGCATGGGCCCCGAGCAGATCGGACTGCATCGCGAGGAGGTTTCTGTCGCGGGTCGAGAACTCGAGCACCGTCTCGATGCCCACGCGTTGCTGCAGCAGCACAGCAAGCGACATCGCGCTGACCCGCGGCCCGCTCGATCGATCCGAGACGAACGCGAGATCGACGCCTCGTATCCGCAGCGATCGCGCCTGCTCGATGGTGTCTTCGCGGATGTGACCCTTGGGTGCCGGGATCTCGACGAGCGTCACACGGCGCCCCCGTCCGAGCGCGCTCGCGAGAAACGACTTCTCCTTCGTCGCAACCGGAGTCACCGGCGCTGGTGTCGGCGTTGTCACGGCGTGCTGGGGGGGCCGCACTACCGTCGTTCCATCGATCGAAGACTTGATGCGGGCGATGTGCTCCGGCGTAGTCCCGCAGCAGCCGCCGACCAGACGGACCCGGTGCGCGAGGAATCGGCGCGCGTAGGAGGCCATGTATTCGGGCGAGGTGAGATACAGCGTCCTCCCTTCGATCTCGCGAGGACGCCCTGCATTGGGCTGGGCCGACAACCGGACGTTGGTCAGCGACGCCATGCGCTCGAGCGTCTCGAGCATGTGCGCAGGGCCGATGCTGCAGTTGATGCCGATCACGTCGGCACCGCTGTGTTGCAGTGCCGGGACGAACTGCTCCGGCGGCGTCCCATCGAGTGTGTTGCCTTCGTCCTCTATGGTCATCTGCGCCACGATCGGCAGTTCGCAGGCCGAGCGAACCGCCGACACGGCGGCGCCGATCTCGTTGAGATCGCGAAACGTCTCCAGGACAATGAGGTCGACGCCACCCTTCACCAGCGCCGCGGCCTGTTCACGAAAGTACGCCTGCGCTTCTTCATTGGCCGTCCGTCCCCACGGCTCGATGCGTAGTCCGAGGGGACCGATCGCACCCGCCACGTAGAGCGACTCGCCCGCGGCTTCGCGCGCCAGGCGTGCGCCGGCGATGTTGATGTCGACGAGTTTGTCTTCCAGTCCAAAGGCGCGGAGCTTGATGCAGTTGGCGCCGAAGGTGTTGGTCTCGAGGACATCGGCGCCGGCCGTGACGTAATCGCGATGAACCGAACGGACGCGATCGGGATCGGTCAGGTTCAGCGAATCGAAGCAGCGGTTGATGAAGATGCCCTGGGCGTACAGCATCGTGCCCATCGCCCCGTCGCAGACAAGGACGCGATCGTCGAGGGCCTGGAGGAAAGGCTTCAATTCGTCGGGGCTTGCGCTCCGGCGGGCGGCGCGACCAGCAGATCGGCCTTGTCCCAGATGAAGTCGTCCTTGCTGTAGACGGCGAGCTCGTAGTCCTTGCCCATGAAGATGGCCGACACCGGGCACGCTTCTTCGCACATTCCGCAGAAGATGCAGCGGGTCTTGTGAATCTGGTAGATGCTCGCGTAGCGCGGGCCAGCCATGACCGTGCCGTCGTTTTCGGCCGCCTCGAGATAAATCGCGTCCGCCGGGCACGCCACCGCGCACAGACCGCAGGCCACGCATTTCTCGAGGCCGTTCTCGTCGCGCATGAGCACCTGCTTGCCGCGGTACTTCGGAAACACGGGAACCTTCTGGTACGGATAGTTCACCGTCACCGGCTTCTTGAAGATGTACCGGAAGGTGAGCGCCATTCCCTTGAGCAGCGGACCGATCATCTCGTGATCATATCAGGCTCCTGGAATCCGGCTTTGGGCTCGGGGCTTTGGGCTTTGGGCTCCGGGCTCGTGGCTCTGGGCTTTGAACCTGGCCGCTCGACTCTCGGCCATAGCCGGAAGCCAAAAGCCGAAAGCCCCGTACAATAGCGACGTGCTCGAGGAACACATTCTGAGGCCCGAGCAGTTTCTCCTCACCCTGCTCGTCAGGCTGGCGGCCATCTCGGTGCTGGCCACCATGCTGGCCAGGTTCCATCGCTTTCGCCACATCCTCATCTTCGAGCGGCGCGGGTGGGCGGATCGACTGGTGTTCACGCTGTCGCTGGGCGTTCCGCTCATGGCCGGGGTCACGAGCCGCGTGATCCTGAAATACGACGCAGCCGACCTGACCCTCGAGGGTGCATTCCTGGCAGGCCTCATCGCCGGACCCTACGCGGGCGCATTGGTCGGCCTGCTCGTGGCATGCCCTGCGCTGATCGCGGGCGAGCTCATCGCGCTCCCCTTCGCGGTCGGGTGCGGATTTGCCGGCGGCGGCGTCCGCGAGGCGTGTCCGAAAGAAACGATCTGGCAGTTCACACCGTTCGTCTTCGTGGACCTGCCCAAGCACGTGTGGCAGATGATCCGAAAGCTCGAACCAAACTGGCAGCTCGTACTGCTCGCAGCACCGGTTGGACTCGAGCTCGCGCGGCTGGCGCTCGGCGCACGCTTCGGGCCGCACCGCCTCTTCACACTCGGCGCGCCCTCCCCCTGGATGACGGTCCTCCTCGTGCTGGAAAGTGTGCTCGGCGTAGCCACACCGATCAAGATCTGGAACAGCGCGCGAGTCGAACATCGCCTGCAGGAACAGGAGAAGCTCCTGCTGGCCGCGAAGATCGAAGCGCTCAAGAGCCAGATCAACCCGCACTTCCTCTTCAACACGCTGACGTCGATCTCCTCGCTGATTCGGTCGCAGCCCGACACCGCTCGCACGCTGATCATCAAACTGTCGGCGCTGCTCCGCCGCCTGCTCCGCAGTCATCAGCACTTCGTGACGCTGCGCGAGGAACTGGAGTCGATCGACGAGTATCTCGATATCGAAGCCGTCCGGTTCGGACCGAAGCTGCGAGTGAAAAAGGACATCAGTCCCGACACGCTCGGCGTCATCGTGCCCAGCATGATTCTGCAGCCGCTCGTCGAGAACTCGATCAAGCACGGGTTGTCGCGCAAGGTCGGGCCGGGTGCGATCACGATACGCAGCCGGCGCGAGTCGGGACGCGCCGTGATCGAAGTCGAAGACGATGGGATGGGATTCCTGCTCGAACGCCTCGAGGAGCCGATGTCGAGCGGCATCGGGCTCGCCAACGTGCGGGAGCGCCTGGCTGTCGTCTACGGCACCTCGTACCAACTCACGCTCACGAGCGCGCCCGGCAAGGGCACGAGCGCACGAATCGAAGTGCCTGAGATCGTCTCGCTCGAACAAATCACGGCATGAGCCCATTGAGAGTGATCGTCGTGGACGACGAGCAGCTCGCACGGGAAGAGCTCTGCTATCAGCTGGAGCAGATGCCTGCGATCGAGGTCGTGGCTCAGGCGGGCAACGGCCTCGAAGCGCTGGCAGCGGTCGAGCGCCACGAACCGGACGTGGTGTTCCTCGACATTCAGATGCCCGGCCTCGGAGGCTTCGAAGTGGCGAGACGCCTGCTCGAGCGGGAGGATAGCCCTGCCCTGATCTTCGTGACTGCGTTCGACCAGCATGCGATCGAGGCGTTCGAGGTGAACGCCGTCGACTACCTGCTCAAGCCGGTCGAGGCCAGCCGCCTCGAGCAGGCGCTCCAGCGAGCCCGGCGACGCGTGGAGACCGACCGTCAGCCGTCCGGCACGGCCGCCAACCCCTCGAACGATCAGATCGAGCGCATCGTCAAAATGATGGCGGCGCGTCAGATTCGGCGAGATCAGGTTGCCATCAAGGTCGGCGAACGGCTCATGCTGGTCCAGGCTGACGACATCATCTTTGCGTCCTTAACCGACGAGTCGATTAACATAGTGACAGGCCAGGTGACCGGCACGTCGAACTACCGGACGCTGGACGACCTTCAGGCTCGTCTGGATCCGGACGTCTTCTGGCGCGTGCACCGGTCGCATCTGGTCAACATCAATAAGATCAAGGAGATAGTCCCTTGGTTCAGCAGGAACTTTATCCTTCGGATGAAGGACACGAAGGGCAGCGAGATACCAGTCAGCCGAGCCCAAACCAAACGTTTACGGGAGTACCTGAAGCTATAGTCGATCCTGTCAGCGACCCGCCGCCGGGAGTTGAAGTCGGGGCGAACGCGATTGCGCTCCCCTACGAACCGGCCGCCGATCCCTCAGTCCTCTTTCGACAGCGCGTCAACATCTGGAAAGACGAACTGATTGCCTGGTTCAAAACCCTGGCGTCAGCCGCCGTGTACGCGACGTTGATCGTGACCTTCGGCTTCCAGGTCGCGCGCGTCGAGGGCCAGAGCATGGCCCCCACGCTTGCGGATCAGGATCGGTTGATCGTCAACAAGTTTGCGTACCGCATGGGCGCGCCGCGCCGCGGCGACATCGTCATGCTGTACTACCCGCTCAACCCGGACAAATCGTTCGTCAAGCGGGTGATCGCCGAAGAAGGCGACGAGGTACGGATCGTCGACGGACGTGTCTACGTGAACGACGTACCGATGAACGACGACTTCGTGCCGCCCGAGTACAAGAGTCACGACGACTTCGGACCGACGCGCATTCAGGATGGCTATTACTTCGTGATGGGCGACCATCGGAACAACAGCTCCGACAGCCGGCATTGGGGGATGGTCCCGAAGAAATACATCATCGGCCGCGTCCAGCTGCGCTGGTGGCCTATACCTCACGCTCGCGTCTTCTGACGCTGGCGCTCGCGTGTAATTCAAAATTCGAAATGCAAAATGCAAAATCGGGCCCCGACGCTTTTTGCATTTTGAATTTTGCATTTTGCATTTCGAATTACCGTGTCCCCTGACCGTTATTCCGAAGTCACCAAAGTCCTCTATCAGGTCCTTTTTCTCAATCTCGTAGTCGCGACAGCCAAGATTGCGCTCGGATACTACACGGGCGCAGTGTCGATCATCTCCGACGGCTTCCACTCGCTGACCGATTCGGCTTCGAACGTCGTCGCCCTGATCGGCGTGTCAGTGGCGCGCCGCCCTCCCGACGAGAATCACCCGTACGGCCATCGCAAATACGAGACGATGGCGTCGATCGGCATTCTGATCTTCCTCGTGATCGTGCTGGTCGAAGTATTGAGCGCCGCAGCCGACCGCTTCGTGCACGGCGGTACGCCACGTGTGTTCCCCGAAGGCATCGGCATCATGGCGGTGACGCTCGTCATCAACCTGTTCGTCGTCGCCTACGAGATGAGGGAAGGCCGGCGTCTCAACAGCGAGGTGCTGCGAGCCGATGCCAAGCACACACGAAGCGACGTGCTGACTTCCGGTGCCGTACTCGGCGCGCTCCTGGGTGTGTGGTGGGGCTATCCGCTGCTCGATCCGATGGCAGCGCTCCTCGTCGCCGGCTTCATCGGGCACGCCTGCTGGAGCATCGCGCAGGAGGCGTCACGCATTCTGGGCGATCAGATGGTGATCGCCGAAAACGACGTGCGCGCCGTCGTGCAATCGGTACCCGAAGTCGTCGGGTGCGAAAAGATTCGCACGAGAGGATCGGCCGACTACGCGTTTCTCGATCTGCACCTGTGGCTGCCTGGAGAAACCCCGCTCGAACAGGCGCACGCCACGTCGCATGTGGTGAAGGATCGATTGATGGCGAAGTTCCCGCAGCTCGCCGATGTAGTAATCCACATAGAGCCAAGGGCCCGTCCTTCAGGCGGGTAGGGCGCGGCCTGTCGGCCGCGTGTGGCGACGCCTGCGGCGTCGTGGGGCGACGTGCGGCGTCGTGAGGCGGCGCCTGCGGCGCCGTGGGAAAACAAAAAGGGCGGGCGCTTCGACCCCCGGGGGGCTGCAATCCCCACGGGCTCGAAGAGCCCGCCCTATCTACCCTACGGGCCCGAAGGGCCCGCCCCACCGTCCCGCCGAAGCCGAAAGGCGGAGGCGGGCGGCCCGACGCGCGCGAAGCGCGCGTCTACAGCGCCATTTCGTGGGGCCGGTACGTCGTGCGCGCGGATTCGCCGTACGGAACGGGACCGACGGTCACACGGATTTCGGTCTGCTTGTGGCGCTCGACCGTGCTCTTCTTCGTGCCGCCGTTTTCCTCGCCCCACACCAGCGTCAACTGATCACCGACCTTGATGTCGGGATCGACGATGCCGAGCGAGAGCATCGCCTGCTCGTTGTAGCTGATGCCGGAGAACATCGACAGACCGACGGTCTTGCCGCCCTTGGTCACCTTGTCGTACGAGGACGAGGCGTAGTTGGAGAGCGGTATGTCGATGTACTTGTAGCGCTCCGCACCGGGCGTGAACTGCGACGCGAAGATCCGCGCGACGTCCTCGCCGTTCCACACGAACGTGACCTTGCGGCGATGCGGCTCTTTCGACTTCTTCTCGAGCGGTTCGCGCCCGATGAAGTCGTGATCGAACTTGACGAACGATCCGTAGCCGAGCTCGTACGGCGTCTGATAGTAGTCCTCGATGTTGCTCGACACGAAGCTGCCGCCGATCGAGCCGGTCGCCTCGTAGCCGTTTGCGGGCAGCCACTCGCGGTACTTCTTCATCTTCTCGCCCGAATAGACCGCGGGGAGCGGCGAGGGAATCCAGCCTGACTCGAGCGTGTTGGTTGCGTAAGCACGGGCGCCCACCTGCACCAGACCGAAGTCCTTGCCCGCCTCGATGATTGCCTCGCGGATCTCCTCGCGCTCGCTATAGGGTCCCCACAACTCGAGACCCGGCGCACCAGCCATGCCGTGACGCAGCGCGCGAACCTTGCGGCCCTTCACGTTGATGAAATCGAGGAAGAAGAACTTCACGTCGGGAATCGGCCCGCCGTTCAGGCGATCCAGGACCTGCTTGGCGTTGGGACCCTGGACCTGATAGCGATAGTGATTGCGCACGACCGCGTTCCCTTTCGGGTTCGACGGCGAGCGATCGTCGCGGCGGACCTGCACGTTGAAGCCGCCGGTCTCGGCGTGGAACTGCACCCAGTTGACGGTCGGCGCCCGGCCGACGAGATTGAACTCGTTTTCGGCGGTGAGAAACATGATCACGTCGCCGATGACGTAGCCGTCGTAGCTGCAGGGCGCGAACTGCTTCGCGCGACCCGGCTTGTACCCGGCAAAACTGTTGGTGGCCAGATGCGAGAGCATCTTGGACGCGTCAGGGCCCGTGACGAGCAGCTCGGCCATGTGATGCGACTGATCGAAGAGCACTGCCGTCTCGCGCCACGCTCTCTGCTCGTCGCGCCAGTTGGTGTATTCGGACGGCACGACCGGATAGACATAGGCGCCAATCTGCGAGTTCCGCAGCATCTCGACCGGATTCTTGGCGGCTTGAAGTACTTGCTCCAGGCTTTTCTGACTCATAGTTTCTCGTGACTCCTCTGCACGCCGCTCGGCGCCGGCGCGCGAAGCGCGCCAAAAAGATACTGATGAACCAGCCGAAGGCGCACTCTCATCGGTGCGCCTCTTGGCTGGTTCATTCAAAGCTCTCCATTATGTCCGGCCGGGGACCTCGCCGCCAAGATGGGCCGCTCCTTCGGAGCGGTGGGAGTGATGGGGCCGCGCCTTCGGCGCGGTAGGGCCGGCGCTTGGCGCCGGTAAGAAATCCCGCTCCCCCACGGCGCGAAGCGCCGCCCCACAGTCTCGCCGAAGCCGGAGGCGGACGCCCCACGACGCCCGAAGGGCGTCGCCCCACCCGCCGAAGGCGCGGCCCCCTAATGCTGCGGCGCCGCGCCAGCCGGCGCCGGAGTCAAGGCCGCACTCTTGGGCACGTGGCGGCCGATCACGGCCAGCGACACGAAAACGATCGCCATCAGGATCGCCCAGCTCTGGAAGTACCCGGCCGGCCCGCCGCGATCGAACGCGAACCCTCCGACGTACACGGCCAGCACGTTGCCGATGCGTCCGAATGCCACTGCGGCCCCAACGCCCGTGCTGCGTATCTCGGTCGGATACACGTGTGCGGCGAGCGCATACATGGTCGTCTGCACGGCGTTGAGCAGCCCGCCGGTGATGAGGAACATCGCCATGAGTGCAAACGTGTCGGTTGGATCGAGCTTCATCCCCGACATGATCAGCGAGCAGATCACAGCGGCGACGCACATCCCGAGCATCGTCAGCCGGGATCCGACGCGCTGGATGACGAGCGCACCAACGACAGCGCCAATCACGCCGCCGATGTTCACCCACTGCAAGCCTCCCGTTGCGGCGGCGGGAGTGAACTTGCCCGCGTCGCGCAAGATCGAGGGCACGAGCTGAATGGCGACGTAGTTCACCATCAGACAGAAAAAGAACGAGCCGAAGAGTCCGATTGTGTCGCGACGGAAGACAGGGGCAAACAGATCGGCAATCGTCGCCTTGCTCGCCGAGGTCTGCGCGCCCGCGGCCGCCTCGACATACGCGACATCGGGTGGCACGTCGCGTCCCATGCGCCGCATGACGTGCGTCAATTCCGGCCACCGTTCGCGCCGACCTGCCAGGTAGCGCGGAGACTCGGGGAGCGCTTTCCAGAGCACGATCGCCACCGCGACCGGCACGAGGCCGCCGATGACGAACAGGGCACGCCAGCCATACGCGGGCGTGATGATCCCGGCCATCGTGCTGGCGACGAACCCCCCGAGTGGAATGCAGACGATCGTGAGCGTCACGGCAAAGGGACGCTGGCGGCGCGGCACGTACTCAGAGGCCAGCGATGCGGCGTTGGGCATCGCGCCACCGAGGCCGACACCAGCGATGAATCGCAGCAGACCGAGTAGAAAGACGGAGTTGACTGAAGCGATCGCGATCGTGAGTACCCCGAACGAGATGACGCTGCCGAGCAGCGCGGTTCGCCGGCCGTACCGGTCTCCGAGAATCCCGCCGGCCAGGCCGCCGATCATCATGCCGAAGGGCCCGGTGGCCAGGGCGTTGCGGAATGCGCTGTTCTGCAGGCCCCATTCCGGTGCGATGAACGGGACCGCATTCGGGAGCAGCTGGTTGTCGATGCCGTCGAGGATGATCGCGAGCGCGGTGCCGACGATCAGGAGCTTCTGGTATCCGGTCCAGCGGCCCTCATCGAGTACTGCGCCAACGTCGACCGTCTTCATTCGATCCTCCCCTGCGGGACATGCGCCCGCATCCTGGCGGGCGTGCCGCGACCTTCAAGGGGCCGCAGTATATCAGCCACCGCATATGATGCTGTCCGACGTGACCGACGCCGCGCAGCTCCTCCTTTCCATCTTCATCTCAGATCTCTTCCCCGTGTTTGCCATCGCCGGCGCTGGATTCCTTCTGGCGCGAACGCTCGGCGTGCAGGTGCAGACCGTCTCGCGCGTCACCTTCTACGGGCTCGCACCCGCACTTGTCTTCAACGTACTCGTCAGCTCGACGCTCGATGGGACACAGGCTGGACGGATGGTCCTCTTCTACGTGCTGGTCACGGCCGCAGCGGGCCTGATGGCCAGGCTCGCGGCCATCCCGCTCCGGCTGGACCGTCCCTCGCTCAGCGCATTCCTGCTGGTCGTGGTTTCGTCCAACAGCGGAAACTACGGACTCCCGGTCGCGTTGCTTGCCTTCGGTCGAGACGGGCTCGCGTTCGCGAGCATCTACTTCCTCGCGAGCTCGCTCTTCAGCTACACCGGTGGCATCCTGATCGCGGCGACCGGACGGCGCACGATTCGCGAGGCGATTGTGGGCATCGCGCGCGTGCCGGCGGTATACGGAGCCGCCGCTGCCGGATTGAGCCTCTTGTTCCATGCGCCGCTGCCGGTCGCGTTGATGCGCCCGGTCTCGATGCTGAGCGACGCCGCGCTGCCGATGATGATCATCGTGCTCGGCATGCAGCTCGAACGAGCGACGCGTCCCGACCGTCCGGCGATGGTGGCCACGGCGGTCGTGCTGTCGATCGTGTTCATGCCGCTCGCGGCGATCGGCATCGCTCGTCTCATCGGGCTGCAAGGAGCGGCCTTTCAGGCCGGCGTCCTGCAGGCGTCGATGCCCACGGCGGTGATGACGACGATCCTTGCCCTCGAGTTCGACGTCGCGCCGAACTTCGTGACCAGCGTCGTGGCGCTGTCGACGCTCCTCAGCCCGCTGACAGTGACGGTGCTGATCGCGTTTCTCCAACGACATGCGTGAGAAACGCCGTCACGCCGCAGCCCGCAACGACAGCGGCCAGCGGCACTGCGGTGCCGTTGGCGAAGGCGCCGACCAGCGCCGCTGACGTCGTTCCCAGAACGAACTGGAGGGTGCCAAGCAGCGCCGATGCGCTTCCCGCGACACGCCCGTGCGGCGCCATCGCCAACGCCGTCGTGTTCGGCAGGACGAAGCCGTGCGAGGAAATGAAAAAGAAGAGGGGGATGAGAATGCCAGCGAAGCCGCCGAACCCGCTCCACGCATTGACGACCATCAGCAGACCCGCCGACATCGCCACGACCAGCATGATGCGCAGGATACGGTGCGGGTCCACACGAGTGGAGAGCCAGCGATTGATCTGTGAAGCGGCGATGATGCCGAAAGCATTGGTACCGAAATAGAAGCCGAACCGCTCAGGAGGCACGCGGAAGATCTCGATGAACACGAACGGCGACCCGGCGATGTACGCGAGAAGGCCCGCAAAAATCAGCGCGCCCGAGAGCGCGTAGCCCATGTAAACCCGATCGCTGGCGAGTTGCGCGTAGATTGAGAGCACCTCCGCGATCGGCTGACGTTGACGACGATCGCGCGGCAGGCTTTCGGGCAGGAAGATCGCGACCAGCGCGAGCCACGTACCCGCATAAGCCGCCAGCAGCCAGAACACAGATCGCCATCCGAAGTTGATGAGCAGCTGGCCGCCGATGAACGGCGCAAGGATAGGTCCTAATCCAAATACCAACATCAGCAGCGACAACATCCGGACCGAGCCCGGCTGATCGAAGTAGTCGCGCACGACCGCGCGCGGCACTACGATCGGAGCGCAGCCTCCGAGCGCCTGCAGGAATCGGAAAGCGACGAGCGTCTGGGTGCCGCCGGCCTTCGCGCATCCGATCGAGGCCAGGAAGAAAACGCCGAGGCCCAGATACAAGGCGGGCTTGCGGCCGACGCGATCGGACAACGGTCCGTAGAAAGCCTGCCCGATGGCTATCCCGATGTAGTAGGCCGCGAGACTCGCCTGCACGACCGCCACTGTGGTGTTGAACTCGCGCGCGATCGTCGGCAGCGATGGCAGGTACATGTCGATCGCGAGTGGACCGATCGCGGTGAGCGCGCCCAGAATCAGGGCGAGTCGGTAGTAATCGCGGCCTTCCGGACTGGAATGAGTCACGCGCGCCGCCGGTAGTGTCCGGATCGTCCACCTTTCTTTTCGACCAGGCAGATCTCGCCGATCACCATCTCGCGATCGACCGCCTTGACCATGTCGTAGATCGTCAGCGCCGCGACGGCCACGGCTGTGAGCGCTTCCATCTCGACGCCGGTCTGCCCCGACGTCCGCACGTGCGACTCGATGCGATAGCCGGTCCGGGTCGGAGTCAGATCGACGCTCACGTGTGTCAGCATCAGCGGGTGACACAACGGAATGAGCGACGAGGTCTGTTTGGCGGCCAGAATGCCCGCGAGCCGGGCGGTCTGCAGCGGGTCGCCTTTGGCCACAGCGCCCCGGCGAATCAGCGCGAGCGCCTGCGCGCTCATCGAGATCTCGCCGCGTGCGACCGCCTCGCGGCTGGTGACCGGCTTGTCACCGACGTCGACCATCCGCGCCTTGCCGCGCGAGTCGACGTGCGACAGTTGCCCCCGGCGTTTACTCACCTTGATCGCCCTGCGCGAGGTAGAAGGAGAGGCTTTCGAGCGAGACCGTCAGGTCCACGCTCTTCAGCTTCACGTCGGCCGGAACTTTCAACGCACCGGGCGAGAAGTTCAAGATGGCTTTCACACCCGCAGTCACCACCTGATCGACCACCGGCTGCGCGTGCTGTGCCGGCACGGCGATGACGGCGATGTCGAGCCGATCCCGGCGGACGACCCGCTTGAGCTCTTTGATGTCATGGATCGGCACCCCGCCCCGGGATTCGTGTCCGATCTTCTCGTTGGCGGTATCGAAGAGCGCCGCGATCTCGAAGCCTTCCTGACGGAATCCCGGGTAGTCGGCGAGCGCAAGGCCGAGATTGCCGGCGCCCATGATTGCCACACGCAGGTGACGATCGAGCCCGAGAATCTGTCGCAGGTGACGCCGCAGTTCCTTGACGTAGTAGCCGACCCCGCGCACACCGAACTCACCGAAGTAGGCAAGGTCTTTGCGAATCTGAGCGGCGTTGAGGTGGAACCGTTCAGCGAGCGACTGCGACGAGATCGTCTGGACATCGCCGGCGTCAAGCTCGTTCAGGCATCGCAAGTACACCGAGAGACGATTGGTTGTGAGTTCGGAAACCTGTTCGGGTGCCTGTTTCCGCTTGTTCGGCCGATTCACAAGGTTCAATGCTACCATCACGCGCCATGGCGCACATGACCACGACACAGCCCGAAACGCGTAGTGCGACGACGTTTCAACCCTACGTGCCGGCATCACAGTCGCCGGCTGAATTCACGCTGAAGACGATCATTCTGGGCGCCATCTTCGGGTTGATCTTCGGTGCGTCGACCGTCTATCTCGGGTTGCGAGCCGGCCTCACGGTGAGCGCGTCGATTCCGATCGCGGTGCTCGCGATCTCCGTGCTCAAGCGGTTCGGTGGCTCCACGATCCTCGAGAACAACATCGTGCAGACGATCGGGTCCGCGGGCGAATCGATCGCCGGCGGCGTCGTCTTTACCATTCCGGCGCTGATCTTCCTGATGCCGGACGGACCGGGCTACTTCAACTACCTGCAGATCACGATGCTGACGTTTGCCGGCGGGATCCTGGGCGTGTTGATGATGGTCCCGCTGCGCCGCGCGCTGATCGTCAAGGAACACGGGGTCCTACCCTATCCGGAAGGTACTGCATGCGCCGAAGTGCTCGTCGCTGGCGAGCGCGGCGGTCATCTCGCATCGCTCGTGTTCGGTGGGCTGGCGGTTGGCGCGATCTGGAAATCGCTCTCGTGGATCTTCAATCTCTTCCTGCAGGTGATCGGCTACTCGACGCCGCGCACCAGTCAGTTTCCCAACGCGACGATCAACGTCGACATCTCACCCGAATACCTCGGTGTCGGCTACGTGATCGGACCTCGCATCGCCGGAACGATGTTCGCCGGCGGGGTGCTCTCGTGGCTCGTGCTGCTGCCGCTGCTCTCGATCCTCGGCTCGTTCATCAACGAGCCGTTCCCACCGATCCATCCCAATTACGCGAACAACCCTGCAACCGGGCGTCCGTTCCTGATTTCGGAGATGGCGCCCGCACAGTTGTGGAGTGCGTACATCCGATACATCGGCGCCGGCGCGGTGCTGGCGTCGGGGCTCATCACACTCGCTCGCACGCTGCCGACAATCATCGCGTCGGCACGTGGCAGCTTCAAGGATTTGTCCGCCGGCGCTGTGGCGACTGCCCAACTGCGCACGGAACGCGACATCCCGATGATCGTCGTCCTGGGCGGGTCGCTCCTCCTAGGTCTCTTCCTCGCGCTCAGCCCAGGCCTCCCGACCCAGGGCAACGTGCTGGCGGCGATTCTGATTCTCGTCTTCGGGTTTTTCTTCGCTACGGTGTCGTCGCGCATCACCGGGCTGATCGGCACATCGTCGAATCCGATCTCGGGCATGACGATCGCCACGCTGATCCTCACGTGTCTGCTGTTCGTCGGGTTGGGATGGACCGGCGACAGGTACTCCCCGATCGCGCTGTGCGTGGGCGCGATCGTCTGCATCGCCGCCGCCAATGCCGGCAACACCTCACAGGACCTGAAGACCGGGTTCATCGTCGGGGCGACACCGCTGTATCAGCAGATCGGACTCGTCATCGGCGTGGTCACGTCCGCGTTCGTCATCGGGCTGACACTGCTGTACCTCCACGAGAACCTCGGTGGCATCGGGTCGCAGTATCTCGCGGCACCACAGGCAACGCTGATGTCGACGATCATCCGCGGGCTGCTCAATCAGAACCTGCCGTGGGGTCTGGTGCTGGTCGGTGTCTTCGTCGCGATCACCCTCGAGTTGTGCGGCATCCGATCGCTGTCGTTTGCCGTCGGTTCGTATCTGCCGATCGCGACCACCGCGCCAATTTTCGCCGGCGGACTCGTCCGCTGGTGCGTCGAGCGCAAGACGGGCGTCACTCAGGAATCGGACCTCAGCGCGGGAACGTTGTTCAGTTCGGGGTTGATCGCGGGCGGGTCGATCGCCGGCATCCTGTTCGCGCTGCTCGTCGGCAGCAACGACTGGTCGAAAGCCCACCTGGGGTTCGGATCGATCGACGCCCCGCAGAAGCTCGGGGAGTGGTTTCCCTACTTCCACGACAATTCGACCCTGGCCCAGATGGCCAGCCTTCTGCTCTTTCTCGCGCTTGCGCTCGTAGTCGCACGGAAGGCGATGCGAAAAGTAGAATGATCGTGTGACGCGGCTCGCCCCCCGAGTCCTCCTGCTCGTCCTCGTCGGCGTCTCCGTCTCAGGCGCGCAATCAGGGTCTCGCCGTTTCACCACCATCGATGCGCTCCGGCAATACGCCGGGTTCTATCACCTGCAAAACGTGCTGCTCCGCGGTGAGCTCGTCGAGAACGGCCAGCGGATGATGCTCCGCGCCGATGAGCAGGAGATTCGCGTGGTTCTCGGCGAAGGCGTCAGCAGCAAGCGCGGTCCGGTGGAGGTGCGAGGCCTTCTGTTCGATCTGGGGCGGCTCGATCCGACCGATCCTCGGGTGAGCGGCGTGGCCGAGGGGCGCGATGCCGACCGCTGGCCGCGGCCGGGTGAAGAGCTGGTTCTACGTGTCACTGGCATTGCCGAGGCCGCGGCGTCCTCGACGGCATCGGTGCGGGCGCTGACTCTCGAGCCGTGGAAGTTCGACGGTCAGACGGTGACGGTCGTCGGCAATTTCCGCGGGCGCAATCTCTTCGGCGACCTCGCTGGATCACCCAACAAGAGCAAGTTCGATTTCGTCCTGCGCGGCACAGAGGGGGCGATCTGGATCACCAGTCTGCGGCCGAAAATCGATAAGATCGATCTCGACATCAATCGCAGGGTCGATACCGACCGGTGGCTCGAGGTCACCGGCAAGGTCGTCCGTGAGCACGGCCTCGTCAGCATCGAGGCCACGCATCTCAAACTCACGAAAGCACCAGAGGCGATCGTCGAACGCGACGAGCCGTCGGGTCCTGCCGTACCGCTGGAACCGGTCCAGGTGGTGTTCAGTTCGCCGACCGACGGAGAGACCGACGTCGGCTCAGGCGCGCCGATTCGCATCCAGTTTTCACGCGGGCTGAACGAAGCTTCGCTCGCCAACGACATCCGCGTCACCTATCTCGGCGCATCTGCCGGAGCAGGCAACGGTCCGGCGAGCCTGCCGTTCCAGGTCACATACGACGCGGGAAGCCGATCGATTCAGATCAAGATGAAGCAGGCGTTCGAATCGTTCCGCACTGTGCGTGTGGAACTGCTCGAAGGCTTGAAAGGATTCGACGGCGCGCCGGTCACTCCGTGGAAGGTGACCTTCACCGTTGGCAATTGAGCAGCCTTCACGGAACGACTCGAAAGCCCGTCACCTGCTTCGCGTCCCCCTGCGTCACTTCGACGGCGTAGTCGCCGTTGGCAAATGGCGCGAGCAACGCATCGACGACAATCCATGTGAACGTTGCTGAGGAATCGGGACGCTCGCTGACCTGTGCAGGCACCGGCAGCGCGTTGCCATTCCGATCGAGCAGTCGCGCCGTGGCTTTTCCTGGTGACGTCGTCGCGAGCTCCAGGCGCAGACGATCGGCGCGCTGGAATCGAGGGTCCGCCGTGCGCTGATACTGCGGGCCGGTTGAGGGACCACGACGCCAGAGGACCGCTTCACCGAGCGTCGTGCCTGCCTTGACCTCGACGCGCGCAACATCGGTCAGCGCCAGAGCATCGTCGGCTTGCGAACGCAGGTTGACCTTGACCGCGTATTCTCCCGGTGCCACGCCTCCCGTCTCAGGCACCTGCACGGCCAACGGACCGTCGGCGGTGTTCATGTCAACCGTCCGCGACAGCACCTCCGTGCCATCGGCAGCAAGTACGACGATGTCCGCCTGCGCGCCCGCCGTCCACGCGAGCTGCCGGCGAGTCTGATAATCCAGTTCGCCCACAACCCAGAATGAACCCCGCGGCGTTCCTGCGGCTGTCTCACGTACCCACGACGAGGCTCGAATCTTGAACGGTGCTCGCGGATTCGTATTCGCAACGGCGGCAACTGCCGACACGCCTTCGTTCGTGTGTGAGCCGTTGGTCGCGCTGACGAGGTCGTCGGCGGTGCGGCCGCGATACCCGCGACGCGCACGGACTTTGGCGCCGTCGCGCTTCACCCGAACGGTGATGGCCCGGTACCGCCCGTCGAGTTTCGTGTTCGACGAGGAGTATCCAATCAGATAGTAGGAGCTCACGTCGTCGATGATCTTCGGGATCGACGCGTCGACGCTGCTCGCGCTCATCACCGCCAGTCCATCGGTGTTCTCGGCCAGAAAGCGAAGGCTGTCCTGACGCGAGGCGAGGTTGGAATTGTCTCGACCCTTGCCCGACGCGTCGGACACCACCGACGAGGTGAGGAGACCGCGTGCATAGATCGGATAGAACGTGATGTTGTCGCGATTGGCCTCTTCAGTCAGCGAGCGCAGCGCCATGCTGTGATCGAGCGTCGACAGCCCGACGCGGTCCGATTCGCACTCGACGCGATTCACACCCTGGGGTCCGCCACTGCTCTTGCCATCGTCGGCCTTCTGTGGCGGGCGGCGAATGATTCGATCGACGAGACCGGTGTCGGCCTGGCCTCGCCCCGACGACACGAGTGCCTTGTCCGGCTTGAAGAGGACCCAGCCGTCCGAAACGGTGAGGACCGCGATGCGCTCATCCCGTGTGCCCTCGAGATGCTCGAGCAGATCATCGAACGCGTCGAACGTGAGCTTTTCTCGCCGCCGCATCTTCATGTCCGACGCCGGACCCGCTGGCCCCTTCGGGCTGTCGGGATAGCACGCGTCATACAGCTCCTCTTTTGGATCCTTCCGATCGACGCGCCCCCTCCGCCCCCACGTCCAGTCGTTCTGCATGATGTTGGAGATGACGATCGCCTTTTTTCCGAACGTCATCTCGCCGGCGCTCATCTCTGGCGTCATGACCGCAACCAGGTCATCGGCTCCGATGGCGCGATCGAGGAAGCGAATCAACGGAAGTCGCGCGCTCCGCGACTCCTCGATCTGTGTGTGATAGGTGTCGAGGAAGACGACGAACACTCGGGCTCGCGAACCCTGGGTCCCTGCCGGTCCGACCTGCACGTGTTCGAACGTGTCGATCGTCTGCGCCACGCCGTCCTCGGACACCTCGACCTCTTCGCGCGTGAGATCGTCGATTGGCTGACCGTCGCGGGTCGCGTACATGTCGACGTGAACGTAGGTCGATCCCGTACGAGATGTCTGCTCTTTCTGCGCCAAGACGGTGGCGAGCGCAACGAGCGTCAGCAGTAGGGCGAGCGCAAATCGAACCACTGGGACCCCGGGACAGGCTGGCCCATGGAGTGTACTCCACTCAGAAGATCTGGGCCTTGGGCAGATCTGGGCCTTGGGCTTCAGGCTCTCGGCCTCAGGCGTGGAGCCGAGGCACGAGAGCTTAAGGCACGATTCGGAACGCCGTGAGCTGCTTTGCGTCGCCTTGAGACGCCTCGATTGCGTAGTCGCCTGGCGCAAAGGGCGCAAGGGTCACCTCGATCACGGCCCACTTGAACTGGCCCGATGAGTCTGGACGTTCGCTGACCTGAGCCTGAATCGGCATGGTCGCGCCGTTGCGATCCAGCAGTTGGGCCTTCACAGGCTCGGCTGCGTTTGTCGCGAGCTCGAGGCGGACGCGGTCGGTCCTCTGGAATCGTGGATCGGCGGTTCGCAGAAACAGCGGTCCGGTCGTCGGGCCTCGCCGGAACATCATGGCCTCACCGAGAGGCGCGTGCTCCTTCACGGCGACTCGCGCCGTGTCGCTCAGTCCGAGCTCGCCCTCGACCGGTGAACGCAGCCGGACGCGGATCGTGTATTCGCCTGCGGGGACGCCTCCGGACTCGGGAAGTTGAACGGTGAACGCTTCGTTCGATTTCACCTCGATCTTTCGTGTCGCGACCTGTTGCCCGTCGGACGCGATGACCGCGACGTCTGCCTGAGCACCGCGGCTCCACGCGGGCAGCTTGCGTGTCTGCGGATCCAGCTCGCCCACCACCCAGACGGAGCCCTCGGTGGTTCCCGCTGACGAGGTGCGTGCCCACGAGGACGCCCGAATTCGAAACTGCGCCCGCGCACTGAAGCTCACCACCGGCGTGAGCGCCGCGGTCACCGCATTCGCGGCAGCCGACGGGGACGTCGATGCGGCGGTGCCGCGTGCGAGCTCGCTCTCGGTGTATCCCCGATACCCTTTTCGTGCTCGAACCGTGATGCCGGGGCGCCTGAGACGCACGCTGATCGATCGGAAGCGCCCATCGAGCTTCGTATTCGTCGCGTAGTACCCCAGCAGGTAGTACGAGGAGAGGTCGTCGACGATCCGTTTCAACATCCCGTCGATGTTGTTGGTGTTGATGATCGCGGTGCCGTCGGTATCGTCAGCGAGCGTTCGGAGGCTGTTCTGCCGTACCCTCAGGTTGGCGGCGTCCTCCCGAAGCCCGGGCGGAGGATCGGGACCGATTGGCGAGTCGAATGCCACCAGACCCCGCGCGTACACCGGATAGAACGTCACGTTGCCTCGATTGGCCAACTGCGTGAGCTGAGTGAGGCGCAGCTGGTCGTCGAGGTTCGCCAGCGTCATGCGGTCCGCCTCACACTGAATCCTGGGGGATCCTCCCGCTTGCGCGGCATCGGATGGCCGCGGCACGGGAGGACGGCCCAACACGTCAGGCGGCGTGACTCGCGAGTCCGGGTCATCGGAGACCAGCTTTGGGTTCCTCGTGTACAAGGGCCATCCCTCGGTAACGGCGAGAATGGCCTTGCGTTCCTCGCGGATCCCGGCGAGGTGAATCATGAGATCGTCGATCGCGT
Source organism: Vicinamibacterales bacterium (assembly GCA_036407095.1). Lineage (GTDB taxonomy): Bacteria > Acidobacteriota > Vicinamibacteria > Vicinamibacterales > UBA2999 > Gp6-AA40. Next base: position 87,050 of record DASWZV010000129.1, read on the forward strand.
CGAGCGCGAGTTTTTCGCGCCGGCGTGCCTTCATCTCCTTGTAAATGCCGCTCGTGGGGCCGTAACACGCCGCATACAGCTGCTCTCTGTCATCGTCATCGGCTAACCTGCCGCGACGCCCCCAGAACAGGTTCTTGTCGAACATGTTCGAGATGACAGTGGTTTTGCGTGCGAACGTGATGTCGGACGCCGCCATCTCCGGAGTCATCACCGCCACCATGTCGTCAGGTCCCAGCACGCGATTCAAGAAGTTCATCAGCGGCTGCCGCATGTTGGCGGAGCCGTCGATCTGCGTGTTGTAGGTGTCGAGAAAAACCACGAACACTCGTGCACGAGGATCGCCTGCCATCGTCCGGCTTTCCGTGATGGTGTTCGGTTCGCGACGGGTTTCCTCGGGGTTGAGCGTGCGGACCCTTACGTGCTCGAAGGCATCGATCGTCTGCAGGACTCCGTCTTCGAAGATATCGACTTCATCCTGCTTCAGATCTTCGATCGGCTTCCCGTCCCTGGACGCGTACATGTCCACGCGGACGTAATTCGCGCCGGTACGAAATGTCGGCTGATTCTGCGCCGTCACCTGTCGGTCCTGCGCCGAGGGCGACGAGGGAGAGACGACGGCAATCGCGAGGATGGCGACGAGTGAAAGTCGAGCCACGCAAACTCCGGACAGGCTGGCGGGGAAAGTTTACGTCCAGAGTGGACCCGCGTCGAGAAGTCGTTGCACCTCGCTCCTGACACGCCGGATCAGGTCGTCTCTGTCGTCGAGCGTCAGCCCGGCCGTAGGAATGGGCTCACCGATCCGCACGCTGACCTTGACCGGGCGGACGATAGGGCTGCCTTTCCGCATCGAATCGCGGCCGCCCCGCACGGCGACCGGGATGATCGGGGCCTGCGCATGGATGGCCATGATGAAGCCGCCTTTCTTGAAAGGCAGCAACTCCCCGGTACGGCTTCGAGTCCCTTCCGGAAAAATGAGGAACGAGTTTCCTGCCCGCAGGGAGCGCGCACCTGCCTCCACAGCTGCGTAGGCTTGATCACGGTTGGCACGGTCGACCGGCACGAATCCGCCGGCGTCGAGGATGCGCCCCATCAACGGGAAATTGTGGAGCTCCGCCTTGTAAAGGATCCGCATGCGGCGGTGAAGCACTTCGAACAAAACCGGCGGGTCGACGTTGCTCTCGTGATTGGAGCAGTACACCGCCGGCGACTTCTGCACGTGCTCTCTCCCGCTCACACGATAGCGAATGCCAGCCAGCATCAGTGCCAGCCAGATGCCGGCGTGCCCAAGGCGATACAGGAAGTCGATTGCTCCGAACAGGACGGCCGCCGCAAGTCCGATGGGTCCCGCTACAGCGATGTACAAGAGGATCACCACATAGGTGATCAACGAGCGGACGGCTGCGATGATCGTGAACATCACCGCTCGAGGCACCACGTCAGTCCAACGCGGGCAGAGCTGCGCATGGCTGCAAAAAAAACGCCCGGACCATTGTGGTCCGGGCGGAAGACAACGACCGGCAACTGACGACGTAACTACGACGCGCGGGCGGTACGGCGCACCGGCGCCACAACGACTGGCGCCTTGACCGGTTTGGCCTTCGCGCGAGACGTCGCGCGCGCCAGGTTCCGCGCCCTGATCACGAAGCACTTCTCGAGTGCCGTATCGACCTTGGACTCGACTTCCGGTGGCTTCTGGCGCATGACCTCGGAGACCTCCGAGATGATCAGCGCCTTGGCGCGATCGAGCATGCGCTTCTCACGGAACGAGAGACTCTTCGACTTGCTCAAAAACGTCAGGCTCTTCAGGACGTCCGCCATGTCGTAGATCGAACCCGTACGCATCTTGTCGGAGTTGTCCTTGAAGCGACCTTTCCAGTTCTGGTGGTTGTCGATTCGTCCGTCACCGAGTTGATCGAAGAGGCGCTCGACTTCCTCATCGCTGATCGCTTTGCGCAGCCCGACGTTGTCGACGTTCGCAACAGGCACGAGCACCGTCGTGTCGTTGGAGACTATCCGGAGATGAAAGAAACCACACGTGGTCCCCAGAATAGTTTTCTCTTCGATACGTTCGACGATGCCGAGCCCATGATTCGGGTAGATGACCTTGTCACCGAGCTGGAATGTCACGTTTCCCCCGTCGCAGGTGTTGGTAGGCCGCTTTTTTGCTGGGAACAGCACCCATGAGTATATCGCACCGTTACGCCCCAATCAACGCAAAATGCCCGAAAATAGCTCGATTTGGGCACTTCACACCCGCGAGACGCCAGTTCGGTGAACGCCACGCGGGCAAACGTCGCCACACCGACGTGCGCCTCTAACCTACACGGGCTCTGCAACTTGAGCAGGCGACCCAAACGCCCGCTGGGACCGACCCGGCTAGAATGGCCGGGATGAAGGCGGCATGGGTCGCGCTCCTGGTGCTCGTCGCCGTGGGTCAGCCAGCTCAGGCAGACAAGGGCTCAGCCCTGGATGAGCAGGCCGGTCCAATCCGGCTCGCACCGTCGGCCGCCACTCCGCCCGATGTCGTCGATCGAATGCTGTCGCTCGCGAAGGTTGGACCAGGCGATATGGTGTACGACTTGGGCTGCGGCGACGGGCGCATCGTGATCGCCGCAGCACAAAAGTTCGGCGCGCGCGGTGTCGGCGTCGATATCGATGAAAAGCTGATCGCGCAGGCGCAAGCGGCCGCCCGCGAGGCGGGAGTTGCCGATCGCGTGAAATTTCTCGTACAGGACGCGATGACCGTCGACGTGTCGCCGGCAACCGTCGTGACGCTGTACCTGTTGTCGGCATCGAACGCGAAGCTGCGGCCGGTACTCACCAGTCAGCTTCGACCGGGATCGAGGATCGTCTCTCACAACTATCCCGTCGGCGACTGGGAGCCGGGCAAGGTCGATACCTTCAAGGACGCGCGCGGCACGACGCGAACGCTGTTTCTCTGGACGATCGGTGGACCGTGAACCACGGCCGCCTGCTTCTCCCTGATTCCTGATTCCTAAGATTAGGCCCTGGCCATCGCGAGCTCGACGATCTCTTCGACGAGCTGTGTGTAGTTGCGGCCCGACTTCCTGGCCGCCATCGCGAATTCGGCTTTCGAGCTGAGCCACGGATTGGGATTGACTTCGATGACCTGTACGCGCCCATCGGGCTGCAGTCGCATGTCGACGCGTCCGTAGTCGCGCAGTTCGAGTGCTTGGTACGCACCTACCGCCGTCTTCTGTAGCGCCAGCACCGACTCCTCCGGGAGATCGGTCGCAATCGCGGATTTCGTCTCGCGAAACGCTTTCGTGCCCTTGCCCCACTTCACCTCCGCGGATGCGATCCGCGGCGTGCCGTTCGGCAGCTTCGAGAGATCGAGCTCGACGACGGGCAGCGCCTCGGGTTTGTCGTTGCCGATGACGCCGACATACAACTCCCGGCCTTCGATGTATTCCTCGATCAACACCGGCGAGTCGAAGTTGGTGTGGAGCCAGTCCATACGCTCCATCAACTCTCGAATCGAGCTGACGACGGCGCTGAACTCGATGCCGATCGACCCGTCTTCGCGCGCCGGTTTGACGATGACCGGGAACTGCAGATCGTGTGAGAAGTCGAGCCGGCCGCGAAACGACTTCGCGAAGACCGGCGTGTGCACGCCGTGGAACGAGAAGATCTTCTTGGCGATGGCCTTGTCCTGCGCGAGCAACAGACCATGCGTACCCGATCCGGTGTACTTCTTCCCAATCAGTTCGAGAAACCCGGCGATCTTGAAATCGGCGGTGTCGTCGTCAGCGAACGACTCGGCGAGGTTGAAGACCAGATCGCATTCGAGACGGGCCAGGGCGAGCAGGCTCTTCGGCGTGCCATCGAGCTCGTGCATCGCCGGCTCATGCCCGACCTTGACGAGCGCCTCGGCGACTTCCTCCTCGACTTCCTTCTTGTCGAGCGTGCGTACGACTGGCGCTTTGTCGTTGGAAGCCGCCTGCTCCTCGGCGTCGTCGACGAGCACTCGGTCGTATAACACGATGATTTTGAGTCTGCCCATGCCTGGAGCGCTACTTACGATATCGGTTGCTGGCCCAAATTTCTGGCGTCAAGACGCCTGGCCGATCGCCGCGCGGTTGTATACGGACCAAACGAGAATTTCGTACTCGTTGTTGATCCGCATAACGGGCCAGCCGCGCAAAGCGCGGCAAAGGAGACTAGCAACCTGCCCTTGCGGCGATTATCACCGCTTTTCGCACATCAGCGCGAGCGTGTTGCCTTCGCCGTCGCGGAAGAACGCCATCCAGAGCTCGTGGTCGGGCATCTTCGCGATGAGATGAGGCTCGTCGCGAAACTCTACCCCGCGTCCCTCGAGGTCGGCGTACGACGCATCGATGTCGGAGACCTTGAAGTAGAGAATCGAGCCAGGATGATCGAATTCTTTCTCGAGCGGCACTTCGATCATGAGCCGGATACCATCGCAATCGAAGAACGCGAGACCCGGTGGCACTTGAAACAGAAACCGAAGACCCAACCGATCTCGATAGAACGCGACCGCACGAGGCAGATCTTTCACCGCCATTGCGATTTGTCCGATAGTTGACAGGTTCGTGGTCACCGCCGGGTTCACTCTACACTTAGTCGTTCACTTTTCAACTTCTTACCTTCACCTCTTCCACTTTTTCCACTTCTTCCACTATTGCACTTGTCGATGCGTTTCCTCATGACCCCTGTCGGCTCGAGCGGTGATGTCCACCCATACATCGGCATCGGGCGGCGGCTCTGCGAGCGAGGTCACACCGTCGTGGTGATGACGGCAGGAAAATTCGAAGACGTGGTCGTGCGCTCCGGCCTCGAATTCCGCGCCACGATCTCCGCTGAGGAATTCGATCGCGTGACGCGAGATCCCCAACTGTGGCACCCGAGGAAGGGCCTTGCCATCGTGATGAGCGAGATGGCGCGCTGGCTGCGGCCGGCGTATGACCTCGTCGCTGCGGCGTACGAACCGGGGACGGTTCTCGTCGGCCACGGCCTCAGTCTCGCAACCCGGCTGTTCGAAGAGAAGCACGGCGCGCCAGCGGCGACACTACAGCTCGCACCCTCCGTGTTCCGATCCGACTACGGGCAGCAGGCGTTGACGCCGGGCGGCGATATTTCCAAGTGGCCGCGATGGGTCAGACGCAGCATGTGGTGGGCAATCGATCGGTACTTCATCGATCCCACGATCGCACCACAACTCAACTCGCTTAGAGGCGAGCTGAGCCTCCCCCGAATCGATCGCGTCATGTACGAATGGTTCAATTCTCCGAAACGTGTGATCGGTCTTTTTCCCGAATGGTTTGCGCCACGGCAGCCGGACTGGCCGGCCGCCCTTCGTCTCACAGGATTTCCGTTGTACGACGAATCCGACCAGCAGCCCGTGATCCCGTCGACGCTCGAACGATTCCTCAGTGAGGGCCCGCCGCCGATTGTCTTTACGCCGGGCTCGGCAAACCAGGTTGCCGAGTCGTTCTTCCGTGAATCCGTCGCCGCCGCTCAGATCGTCGGGCGTCGCGCACTGCTGCTCACTCGCTATTCGACGCAGCTTCCGCCCTTGTCCGAAGGGATTCACTACGAGAGCTACGTTCCGTTTTCGACCGTGCTGCCTCGCTGCGCCGCGATCGTGCATCACGGTGGAATCGGAACGCTCGCACAGGGACTTGCCGCGGGCATCCCGCAGCTGACGATGCCGCTGGGATTCGATCAACCTGACAATGCGACGCGTCTCGGTCGGCTCGGTGTCGGCCGCTGGGTCGTGCCCTCGGAGTTCAATCGACACACTGTGGCTGAGACGTTGTCTTCATTGCTGAACGATCCGCGGGTCGCGCAGTCGTGCGCGCAATGGAAGAGACAAGTGCGACAGGAACACGCCATCGATCGCACCTGTGATCTGCTCGAGCAAGTAGCATAAAAGCAAGGCCTCAGGGCCCGGGCCTCGGGCCTCAGGGCTGAGCAAGCGAACATAGCAGGCCTTGGACAGCACTGGGCCCTGAGGCCTGGGCCCTGGGCCCTACAGAGCGCACATCATGGCAGCCGATTACGAGAAGCTCGGCCTCTTCTACCTTGGCAAGCGCTACGACCTTGCCGCCGGCCCTTCGACTGGCTCAGGGCCGTCCCGAGCGCAGTCGAGGGACGGCAAGCGTCTCGACGAGCTCGTCCTGTACGACGCGAAGGATCTGCTCACACACGCCGTCTGCGTGGGAATGACCGGCAGCGGCAAGACCGGCCTCGGGATCGGGTTGATCGAGGAAGCCGCGATCGACGGGATCCCGGTCCTCGCGATCGATCCCAAGGGCGATCTCCCAAATCTCCTGCTGACGTTTCCCAATCTGGCCCCCGCTGACTTCGCGCCGTGGATCGACGCGGGGGAAGCCGAGCGCCAAGGTCTGACGAACGATGCGTACGCCGCGAAAGTGGCCGCTCAATGGAAGGCGGGTCTCGCGGACTGGAACGAAGACGGCGATCGCATCCGTCGACTGAAGAAGGCCGCCGATGTTCGCGTCTACACGCCCGGCAGTCGGGCGGGCACACCGTTGGCACTCTTCGGCGCGCTCGGTCAACCTGCGTCAGGCGACCCCGAGGACGTGCAGGCATCGATCGCCACGACGGCATCGAGCCTGCTGGGCCTCGCCGGGTTGACCGACATCCAGCCGCACAGCCGCGAACAAGCGCTCCTCACCGCCATCTTGTCGACTGGAGCGCCGGAATCGGGCGCCGATCTCAGGTGGCTGGTGCAGCAGATTCAACGACCATCGTTTTCGCAGATCGGCGTGCTCGATCTCGAAACCTTCTACCCCGCACGCGATCGACAGGAGCTCGCACTCAGGTTCAACGGGCTGCTTGCCTCGCCGGGCTTCGACGCGTGGAACTCGGGCGAACCGCTGGACGTGGGATCGATGCTGTTCACGCCCGAAGGGCCCCCGCGCATCGCGATCGTGTCGATCGCCCACCTCGGCGACGCCGAACGCATGCTGGTCGTCTCGATGCTGTTCAACTCGCTGCTCCAGTGGACGCGGCGTCAGGGCGGCACAGGATCGCTTCGGGCGCTCGTCTACATGGATGAAGTGCTCGGGTATCTGCCTCCCGTCGCGAATCCGCCATCCAAGCTCCCGCTGCTCACTCTGCTGAAGCAGGCCCGCGCCTTCGGCGTCGGCATCGTCCTCGCCACGCAGAATCCGGTCGATCTGGATTACAAAGCGTTGTCGAATACAGGCACCTGGTTCCTCGGCAAGCTGCAGACCGAGCGTGACAAGGCGCGCGTCCTCGACGGGCTCGAGGGCGTTGCGGGTTCGCTGGATCGACAGTCGCTCGACAAGACACTTTCTGCGCTGCGGGCTCGCGTGTTCCTGATGCACAACGTGCACGAGCACGAACCGGTGACCTTCGAAACGCGATGGACGCTGTCCTACCTGCGCGGGCCGATGGGACGCGACGATCTGCGTCGTGTGGCTGGCGTGTCTGCCGCTGCGGCACCCGCCAGTACGGCTCCAGCCTCAGCACCTGAGGCACCAGCCACCCGCCAGCCTCCACAGCCTACAGCTCGCACAGCATCGGCAGCCTCAGGAAAACCGGTCCTGCCAGTCGGCCTTCAGGACTATTACCTGCACGGCGACGGACGGGCGCCCGCGGAGTACTCGCCGGTGCTCTACGGGGCTGCGCGCGTACGGTACACGGACACCAAACGCGCAATCGACGTCGTCCGCACGCTGTACGCGATCGCGCCGCTGACGAGCGGCGCGGTGGTCGTCGACTGGGACAAAGCCACACTGATCTCGGACGCACCTGACTCGCTGTCGCGGCAGCCTGGAAACGCCCAGGCACGATATGAGTCCGTGCCCCCGGCCGGAATGGATCAGAAGAAGTACGCGGCGTGGACCAAGGACTTCGGACAATGGGTCACGCGAGCGCAAGTGCTCAAGATCTTCTCGGCGCCATCGCTCAAGCTCGTATCCACGGCAGACGAGAGCGAGCGCGATTTTCAGATCCGCATCCAGCACGCGACGCGCGAGACCAGAGACACCGCCGTCGAAACGCTGCGGGCGCAGTACGCCCCCCGGCTGGCCCGCCTCCAGGAGAAGGCGCGCAAGGCCGAAGAGATCGTCGGCCGCGAACAGGAGCAGGTCAGTCAACAGCGCCTGCAGACCGCCGTGTCCATCGGTGCGACGATGCTCGGCGCGCTGATGGGACGGAGGGCGACGACGCTCTCGACTCTGGGACGCGCAACGACTGCGGCGCGTGGCATCGGGCGATCCGTGAAAGAGTCGCAGGACGTCGCTTCCGCGCAGCAGCGGCTGGATGAAGCGAAGCAGGAGGTGGCCGCGCTCGAGGCGGAGCTTCAGAAACAGGTCGACGCCATGGGCGGCGGCGCCGCGTCGGCATCCGTGCCGATCGAAACGGTGGAGATCAAACCGAAACGCGGCGGGGTGGAGGTCCAGATCGTCGCGCTGGCGTGGCAGCCTACTGAGTACTGAAGGCAGGCGTGTCGCGATTGAGCCAGGCCTGCCACGCGTTGAAATTGAACGGACGTCCGAGGAACTGGCGAACGAGCTCGGCCGCAGGTTTCGAGCTGCCGGCCGCGAGCACCGTCGTCTCATAGCGCCGCGCGAGCCCGGGCTGCAGCAGATCCTTCCCGTCGAACGCACTGAACAGGTCCTTCGCGATGACGAGCGCCCACATGTACGTGTAGTACGCGCTCGCATACCCCTCGTTGCCCAGATGAACGAAGACCGCCTGTCGGTACGTACCGTCGACGTGGGGATACGGCATGTAGCGGTTGTGGATCTCCTTCCAGAGCGCCGTCGTGTCGACTTTCGATGCGTCGCGGTCGTGATACGACAGTGACGCTTTCGCGAAGACCATCTGGCTTCGCACCTCGAGACCCTGGCCGAACTCACTCGCGCGGCGCATCTGCATGACGAGGCGCGCCGGTATCGGCTCACCGGTCTGATAGTGCCTGGCGAAGCTTGCGAGCGTCGCTGGATCGAAGAGCCACTCCTCGAGCATCTGCGAGGGCGCTTCCGTAAAGTCCCGTTCCAGTCCGAGGCTGCTGAGCCCGGCCCATTCACGGTGTCCGCCGACCAGCCGGTGCACGACGTGGCCGAATTCATGGAACAGCGTCCGCGCCTCGTCATGCGTCATGAGGCCGGGATCACCAGTCTGTCCGCCGGGAAGACTTGCGACCAGCACCGACTCCGGCACGTGACGACCTTCGACACCCTGTCGAACAGTACTCACCGACGCGGTCGTGGATGCTTTGTTCGCGCGCGGATGCAGATCGAGATACACGCGTCCGATCAGGCGGCCACCGTCGAGTACTTCGTACACCCGTACCGAGGGATGCCAGACGTTGACGTTCGACACTGGACGGAACGTCAGACTGAAGATGCGACTGGTGACGTCGAAGACACCGGCGAGCACACGGTCGAACGCGAAATAGGGACGCACCGTCTGCGAATCGAAGGCGTAGCTCGCGCGACGCACCTGCTCGGCGTAGTACGCACGGTCCCACACCTGGAGAGAAGCACCCGGCAGATCGCGCTGCTTGAGCGCCAGGAGCTCCTTGGCTTCACGTCCGGCCTTCGGTCCTGCCGCCGCCACGACGCGGTCGATGAACGTCGACACGGTCTTCACGTCGCCCGACATGCGGGACGCCATGTCATAGCTGGCCCAGTTGGGGTATCCGAGCAGACGCGCGATCTCACCGCGGATCGCGAGCATGCGATCGAGCACCTGAATGTTCTTCGGATACGCCACAGTGTACGACTCGATGTACATCCGCTTGCGCACGTCCTCGCTGGTGGCGTAGGTCAACACCGGGCGCGCGTCGACGTTGTCGGTGGTGAGCGTGATGGCGCCGGCGCTGTCCGGGGTGTGGCGGGCGATGAAATCCGCCGGCAGGCCGTCGAGATCCTTCGCGCCAACAGTCCAACGACGTTGACCCTCGCGAATGTTGCGCTGGAACTCCGCCATGACCGCCGCAAGTTGATCGCGCAGCGTCTGCAGGCGTGCCCGCGTCGCCGCGGGGCGATCGACACCGCGGCGCCTGAGGTTGGCGAGCTCTCGTGTGAGGTAGTAGCGCGTGTCCGCATCGAGACCATCGGGCCGAATCGCGTTCAGCGCGTCGTAGACATCACTCCGCAGTTGAATCTCGGAGGTGAGTGCCTGCACGCGGCGATCGAGCTCGTCCCCCGTTCGCCGCACGTTCTCGTCTGGATGCACCCCGGCCAGAAGTCCCGCCTCGGTGTCGGCCGTATCGAGCTCGGCACGCATGTCGTCGTACGGGCGCAGCGTGTTCGCGGCGGTGCGTTGACCGTTGACTGCGAGGAGTTGATCGAGCGATTGACGGGCGCGCGCGAGACGACCTTCGACGATCGTCCGCAGTGACGCGGCGTCGGAGAGACCTTCGGTAAAAGGCGCGTCCGGAGTTTCAGGCGGCGGAACCGCGGCGGGCGCCGCTTCCTGCACTCGGGCCGGAACCACACCCAGCAACACGATCGCCGCGATTGCGGCAGGCCCACGCAGCAGACGTGCAGGCATCGACGCTTCCTGTAGGCCGGGTCTTGCTTCGTAGACCCGGCGATCGGGTCTTGGTTAGTACCCGGCGAATCCCTTCGGCCTGTCGCGGATCAGATCCGAACTACGCCGAGCACTCCCCGTCCATCACCTCGGGCGAGAACGCCTGCGTCTCTCCGAGGTCGACGAAATCATCATCGGTGGTCTCGTTGGGCAGCAACTGCGCAAGATCCTTCAGCGCATCGGTGGCCACCGCCGGCGGCAGACGCCGAAAAAAGGCCCCGAGCTCCTCGTTGCCCTCTCGCTTGCTGCGATAGAGATCAAGGAGACGATCGAGCGCGTCCGCCAGCCGATGCACGGGCACCTTCGAGACGACCTTGCCGAAGTGCGCCGTCCCCTCGTCCGAGCAGCCCCCGCCAACGAGCACGAAGTACTGCGGCACTGCACGGCCGGCCACTTTCCTCACGCTTCCCTGGAAACCGATCGATCCGATGTGATGCTGGCCGCAGCCATTCGGACACCCGCTGATCTTGATGTGCCCCGAGGGCACGAGGTCGACCAGGTCAGGGCGCGCGCTCAAGTGCTCAGTCAGGGTGCGGCCAAGACCACGCGACTGCGTGACTGCGAGCCGGCAGCTTTCCGCGCCAGGGCAGCTGACGACGTCGCTCAGACGGCCTGCATCAGGCGCGCCGAGCTCCGCGGCCGCGAGCCGCTGGTAGAACGGCTCGATCGATTCGGTCTTCACCCATCGATACAGCACGTTCTGGTCGACGGTGAGCCGCATCGTGCCGTCGCCGTACGCTTCGGCGAGGTCGGCGAGCACGCGCATCTGGCCCGAGGTGAAATCACCGAGTGGAAGGCGAACGGTCACATGGCAGTACCCGGTCTGTCGCTGCCGGCTCACGTTGCTGCGCATCCACCGCACATACGCATCGGGCAGCGGCTGCAGCCGGACGGTGCCTGGGAGAATGCCGGGCCCGTTGACCGGAGTGCTCGCGGCCGCAGCAACCGCCTGCAGCGTCGGCGCCGGTGAAGGACACCAGTTAGGCGCTGCTTCAGGCAGCACGGTGTCGGGATTGAATGGCAGCGCGGCGCCACCGTGCGCCGTGAACGCGGCGAGCTCTTCGTCGAACCGCTGACGGAATCCGTCCCATCCCAGCGCCTTGATGGTGAACTTCAGACGGTTGCGCGATTTGTGTTCGTAATCGCCGTACTTGTGGAACACGCGGACTACGGCCTCCGCCACGTTGAACATCTCTTCAACCGGCAGGAATTCGTAGAGCAGGTACCCTGACACGGGAAGGATGGAGGTGCCACCCGCCACCGTCACCCGGAACCCGCGCCTGCCGTCGACGATACGCGCACGCCATCCGAGGTCGTTGATCGAGGCGCAGGCGTGATCCTCCGAGCAGCCCTCGAACGCGATCTTGAACTTCCTGGGCAGCTTCGCCGACAGCGGGTGTCGCAGGAAGTAGCGCGTCATCGCTTCGGCGTACGGGGTCACATCGAAGATCTCGGTGGCGGAGGTTCCTGCGTACTGACAGCCGGTGATGTTGCGCACGGAGTTGCCGCAGGCTTCACGCGTGGTGAGTCCTTGAGCGGCAAGCTCGCGCATCACGTCTTCGACGACGCTGAGAAGGACGAAATGATATTGGATGTTCTGGCGTGTGGTGATGTGACAGAAGCCGCGCGAGTATCGCGAAGCCACGCCGGCCAGCGTTCGCATCTGCGACGCTGTCAAGATGCCCTGCGGAATCTTGATGCGCAGCATCTGCACGTTGTCCTGGCGCTGCCCGTAGGTCCCGCGCACGAGACGGAAACGGCGCCAGTCGTCGGGACTGATCTCGCCGCGCTCGTACTTGCCCAGCACATCGACGAACTCGTCGATGTCGTGCTCGCTGGCAAAGTCCAGGCGGGCTCGGCCAAGCGTCTTCTGATCGTCAACTGCGGCCATACGTCACCCTGTACGTAGTGTCCGGGTCGTAGGTAGTGTCCGGCTTCAGCCGGACCAGAACGTCCCGCACGCGAATCACCTCTCCGATCACGAGGACGCCCGGCACGCCCTCTGGAGGTTCCACCGATCCGAGTTCCGCTAGCCGGCCGGTCCACGTCCACTGATCGGCCGTCGACACACCGCAGATTACCGCAGCCGGGATATCCGCGGCCCAGCCAGCTGCCAACAACCGCGCAGCGATCTCGCTGCGACCCGCGACACCCATCATCACAACCAGCGTAATGCCGTTCGGTCGCACGGCGGCGATGCTCGCGTCGAGCGAATCGCCGCTCTGTCCCGCAATCACGAGGAATCCCGACGCGACCCCCCGATGCGTGACCGGAATGCCGACCAGTTCAGGCGCCGCGACCGCAGTCGTGACGCCAGGAACCACTTCCACCGGAATCCCCGCGAGCGCCAACGCGAGCGCTTCTTCGGCCCCGCGCCCGAACACGAATGGATCGCCGCCCTTCAACCGCACGACCCGCTTGCCCTGCCGCGCGGCCCTGATCATCAGCCGGTTGATCGTCTCCTGCTTGACGCTGGCGCGCCCGGCGCGCTTGCCAACGCAGAAGCACTGCCCGCTGGTTGCCTCGCGCACCGCAACCGCGTCGACGAGGGCGTCGTACAGAACCAGGTCTGCCTGTTCGACGCGATGCCGGGCCCGGACGGTCCACAACTCGGGATCGCCAGGACCTGCACCAACCAACGAGACCAATCCGATCGTCATGTCGTTTCCGCCGGGATTCAAGTACAGGCCCGGCCTACACTGTCAATGCGGCGCTCATAAAGCTGGTTGAGCGCGTCGAGCAAAGAGGGTCGGCGCGCCTCCATCGCTACGCCATCGCGTTTCCAGACTCGCCGCATCTCATCGGCCGTCGACATCCACTCGTCGAGGTCCTGCGGCAGCCACGCATCGAGCGCTTCACGCAGCAGCCCGGCCAACGCGGGCGCACGGCCGTCGGTCGAAATCGCAAGCGTCACACCGCTGCGACGAACGACGCCGCCGGCGTACGCCGTCGCATTCGAGGGATCATCGACGGCATTCACGAACACTCGCAGACGCTCTGCTGCCTCGCGTACTCGACGGTTCACCGGAGCAGGTGCGGCGGCAACGACGTACCACGCCCCATCAAGATCACGCTCGACAAATTCGCGCTGCTCGAGCACGACGCCAGGCACATGGAGCTCTGATCGAATCTCGGGCGCCACTACCGTCACACGCGCGCCTTCTTCCAACAGACCGCGCAGCTTCCCTGCAGCCACACCTCCTCCCCCGACGAGGAGCACCTTCCGGCCGTGCAGTTTCAAAAACGCGGGATACATGACATCACGCAGAGACCGCCTGCGGCCCGACGATCCGTTCGAAATCCGAGAGCTTGCGGCCGATCGTGACCGGTGGTTCGACACGGTCGCGCATCACTTCCGCGGTCTTGTATCCGTTTCCCGTGATGCAGACCACGACCGACTCGTTCGACTTGATCACGCCGCGCTCGACGAGCGCGCGCGCCACCGCCAGCGTGGTTCCACCAGCCGGCTCGGTGAAGATGCCTTCTGTGTTGGCGAGCAGGTTGATGGCGTCGAGAATCTCGTCATCGCTCACCATCGCGCCGGTGCCGCCAGTCTCTTTCACGACCTTGACGACCTGGAAGCCATCTGCGGGATTGCCGATCGCCAGCGACTTCGCGATCGTGTTGGGCTTCACCGGCTCTGGAAAATCCAGTCCCGCTTCGAGTGCCTTCACCACGGGCGCCGATCCCGCCGGCTGCGCCGCGTGAATCTTCGGAAGCGTCCCGCTCACCAGCCCGACCTCACGAAGCTCGCGCAGGCCTTTGTAGATGCGCGGCAACAGCGTGCCCCCGGCCACCGGCGACACGATGTGATCGGGATAGCGCCACCCAAGCTGTTCGGCGATCTCGAAACCCATCGACTTGGCGCCTTCGGCGTAATAGGCGCGCAGGTTGATGTTGGCAAACCCCCATCCGTACCGATCCGCAATCTCGGTGCACAACCTGTTCACGTCGTCGTAGTTGCCCTCGACGGCGACGACGTGCGGACGATAGATCGCGGCGCCCAGAATCTTGGCTGGCTCGAGATCGTGCGGGATGAAGACGTAGCACGGCAGCCCGAGGCGTGCCGCGTGCGCCGCCACGCTTCCGGCGAGATTGCCGGTGGACGCGCAACCGAAGACCGGGAAACCGAATTCATCGGCCTTGGTCGCCGCGACGGAGACGACGCGATCCTTGTAGGAAAACGTCGGATGGTTGACAGAGTCGTCCTTGATGTACAGCTCGGCGAGCCCGAGTTCACGAGCCAGACGCGTGGCGCGCACGAGCGGGGTGAATCCCGAGTGGAATCCCGTGCGTGGCTCCTTGACGGGAAGCAGCTCCTGATACCGCCAGATGGATCGCGGGCGGGACTCGATGACCTCACGAGTCATCACCTGGCGAATCGCCTCGTAGTCGTATGACACCTCGAGCGGACCGAAACACTCGCCGCACACGTAACTCGCCTTGGGTTCGTATCGTGTGCCGCACTCGTGGCAGGTCAGTCCGACGACGAATCTCATACCGCTCTCCCTACGACGTCTTCTACGCTAACGCCGTGATGGACCCTCAGCGCTCGCACGGTCGCCTTCACACCACCGCGTTCGTACATCGAGGCAAGCATCCGCTCGACCCGCTCGACTTCCTGTCGCGCCAGCACCGCGACCGATGGTCCGGCGCCCGACAGGAACGCCCCGAGCACGGCTGGATCGTCGAGCGCGAGGACTTCGTCGAGCATCGGCACCATCGACGCACGCGCCGACTGGTGCCAGCGATCCTTGACCGCCTCGCGGACGTGATGCCATTCGCCGTGCTGCAGTGCATGCACCAGCAGCAGCGCGCGCTGAAGATTGAAAATCGCGTCAGCACGCGGTATCGCCGGCGGCAGCGCCGCTCGCGCCTTTGCGGTCGCGAGTCCGACCGCCGGCGTCGCCACAATCAGCCGCACGTCCCCGGGCCACGACCATCGAATCGCGCGGGGGTTTTCCCCGTCCACCTGTACGACCGACGTCAATCCGCCAAACAACGCCGGCGCCGCGTTGTCGGCGTGTCCTTCCATCGCGGTCGCAACGGCGAGCAGCACCCCATCATCGAGCGCGCCATCATCGAGAGCGGCGCCATCGCGCATCGCGCTCACCCGCTCGAACACACGGAGGCCAGCTACCGTCGCCGCCGCGCTGCTGCCAAGACCCGCCGCCATCGGAATGTCGCTCGACACCTCGACGGACACGGTCGGCATTCGCGTCCCGGTCTGCTGGACCATCGCGTCAAACGCCCGCTCGAGCGCGTTCTGTCCTCGAACTGGCGGAGTGCTCTGAACGACGGTCAACCGACTGCCGCCGTCATCGCGGACGTCGATGATCCGCGTCCGGAGGTACACCTGGACGGCGACACCAAGCGTATCGAAGCCACCACCCAGATTTGCCACTGACCCAGGCACGACGACGTCCGACGTCTTTGTCGGGTCCATCGAGGGGGCTGTACCAGGGTTAAGTGACACGAAACAAAAACGATATCACGAATCTGCACCAACGAGCATCGGGAGCGCCAATGGGGCTTCGGCATGCCAGGGCGCACGCCCGATTTCGTCGAGGGCCGCCCCAAGCGCCGCCTCCTCGCACGGCTCGACCGTGATGACAAATGGAAGCCGGTCTTTGGGATAGCCCGGTTCCTGCAGCAACGCATCGACGTTCACATCCTGCTTGGCCAGGGCCGCGGCGATTGTTGCGAGAATGCCGGAACGGTCGTGCACGATGAAGCGCAAGTAATACGGCATCGCCGCGGGAGCGACGATCGTGCCCGGACGCCATTGCTCGGCCTCTCGTGGTGTACCCCCGGTCGTGAGGGCAAGAAGGTCGGAGACAACCGCGACCGCAGTCGCCGGCCCACCCGCACCGGCGCCGCTGAAACTGCTCTCCCCTCCGTACTTTCCGAAGATGCTGACGATGTTGTTGGCGCCTTCGTTACGGCCGAAGGCCGAATGCTGCGGCACGAGCACCGGCCCGACCTTGGCGTAGAACCCCGAATCACGGGTCTGCGCCTGCGAGACCTGTCGAATGGTGCAGCCGAGTCGACGCGCGTACTGAAAGTCCGCGCTCGAGATCGGTCGAATCGATCGCGTCGGGATCTCAGAGGCTCTCAAATGGCGATGAAATGCGATGCCCGCCAGGACCACGAGCTTTGCCGCAGCGTCATGCCCGTCGACGTCGGCGCTTGGATCGGCTTCGGCGTAGCCGAGACGCTGCGCGTCGGCGAGCACGACATCCATTCCCTCGCCGGTCGACGACATGCGGCTCAGGATGTAGTTGCACGTCCCATTGAGAATGCCGGCGACGCCGACCAGGCAGTCGCCCGATAGTCCTTCCCGTACTCCGTGAATCAGCGGCACACCACCGCCGACGGCCGCCTCGAATCGCAACTGCACGCCGCGTCTCGCAGCCGCGAGCAGCAGCTCGGGCGCGTGCGCCGCGAGGAGCATCTTGTTCGCGCTGACGACCGACGCCCCGTGCTCGATGGCGCGCGTGACCCATTGACGCGCGGGCTCGACACCGCCGACGACTTCGACCACGACATCCGGTCGCGCAGCGAGCACCTCATCGAAGTCCTCGGTCCAGACCACGTCGGGCGTGAGCCAGCTCGCGCGCTTGCGCGAGACGCCGCGATTGAACACGTGCGTGAGACGCAATCGATCGGCGAGCTCCGGCCGTTCGACCAGGATTCGAGCCACTGCGGATCCGACGGTGCCGAACCCGAGAAGCGCAACGGTGAGAGGCTGACGAGGCATGGACTCTACAGTTTATAAGGTGACGGCCGTAGAAAAACGCGCGAACTCCCAACACCCAACTACCAACTCCCAAGAGTTCGGAGTCTAATTGGGAGTTGGGAGTTGGGAGTTGAGTGACGCACGGGACCCGTTCACGATCGGCATCATTCAGGACCACGCGACGGACGACATTGCCGAAAACGTCGCGCGGGCGGAACGCCTGATTCGCGACGCCGTCAGCCGCGGGGCGCAGATCGTGTGCCTGAAGGAGTTGTTCAACGGCCCGTATTTCTGCAAGTCGCAACAGAGCGACCGCTTCGATCTCTCCGAACCGATTCCGGGGCCGACGACCGATGCCATGCAGCGCATCGCCCGCGAGCTCGAGATCGTCCTCGTCGTGCCGCTGTTCGAGCGACAGGCGCCCGGCCTCTATCGCAACTCCGCGACGGTGATCGATGCCGACGGCTCGATCCTCGGCGTATATCGAAAGATGCACATCCCGGACGATCCGCTGTTCTACGAGAAGTACTACTTCACGCCCGGAGAATCCGCCGCGAACGGGGGCGCGACCCGGACGCGTCTCGATGCGGGCGGATTCACCGTGTGGAAGACGCGATACGCAACCATCGGTGTCCTCATCTGCTGGGATCAGTGGTACCCCGAGGCCGCGCGCATCACGTCTCTGCTGGGCGCAGAGGTGCTCTTCTATCCCACGGCAATCGGATGGCATCCGGCCGAGAAGGAGGAATGGGGTCAGGCGCAGGTCGATGCGTGGCGTACCATGCAGCGCTCGCATGCGATCGCCAACGGCGTGTACGTCGCCTCGCCCAATCGCATCGGACACGAGCCCGAGCCCGGCACGAACGGTCTGACATTCTTCGGCCACTCGTTCATTGCGGATCCGTTCGGGCGGCTGGTGGCGGACGCGGGTGAATCGGAAGAAGTCCTCGTGGCCACGTGCGATCCCGCGCTGATCGAAAATGTGCGACGCAACTGGCCGTTCCTGCGCGATCGTCGTGTCGATGCGTACGGTCCGATTCTGAACCGGTATCTCGGTTCATGAATGCCCAGGCAGAGTACCCGATCAGGAATCGGGAATCGGGAATCAGGAATCAGGGCTGGAACGTGCCCCTCCGGATGCCGGCGGAGTGGGAGCGGCACCGCGCGACGTGGATTAGCTGGCCACACCACGAGCCGGACTGGCCGGGCAAGCTTGGATCGATCCCGTGGGTCTATGCCGAGATCGCGCGCGTACTTGCCGACCACGAGCAGGTCGAGATTCTCTGTCACTCAGAGGAGGTGCGCGCCTCGGCGCGCGCGGCGCTCGATGCTCACGGCGTGCGAGCGGATCGCATACGACTGCACGTCGTGCCGACCGATCGCGTGTGGCTGCGCGATTCCGGACCGATCGGCGTCATCGACGCCGGCGGCTGCGTTCAGCTGATCTCGTGGGCATTCAACGCGTGGGCGAAGTACGACAACTGGTCGCAGGATGCGGGTGTCGGCCGAGCAGTAGCGGCCATCACGGGCTTGCGCGTGGTCGAGCCGCGGCGCGAAGACACCAGCGAGCGCATCGTTCTCGAGGGTGGCGGCATCGACGTGAATGGAGCGGGATCGCTCCTGGTGACCGAAGAATGGCTCTTGAGCGGCACCCAGGAACGCAATCCAGGACTGACGCGCGAGAATTACGAACGGATCTTCGCGCGCTGGCTCGGCGTCTCCCGAACGATCTGGCTCGGCGAGGGCTGTGTGGGCGACGACACACATGGACACATCGACGACATCGCCCGTTTCGTCGACCGCGACACCATCGTGCTGGCGGTCGAGCGCGATCCGCAGGATGACAATCACGCGCGATCGATGGACAACCTCCGACGGCTCGAGCTGGCGTCGCAAGAAGGACGCGCACCGCTTCGCATCGTCACACTCCCCTTCCCGCGCGCGGTGATGATGAACGGCGAACGCCTGCCGGCTAGCTACGCGAACTTCTATATCGCCAACGGGGTCGTGATCGTGCCGACGTTCAACGACCCCAACGATCGCCTGGCGCTCGCCACAATCGCGGAGCTGATGCCCTCACATCGTGTCGTCGGCATTCACGCTGTCGATTTGGTGTGGGGATTGGGCACGCTTCACTGCCTGACGCAGCAAGAACCCGTAGTGTAGGCCGGGCTTGTCCTATAAGCCCGGCGTCCCGATCGCTGCGCGCTTTCTTGTTGCGACCTTCAAGGCGTCACAACGCCCGAGTAGCTGAACGCACGGTCTCTTAGCGCGTGCCAACGGCGAGCGAAATCGCGACAGCGGCGCCTGGCATCGCAACGCCCGCCACCTCCTGGTAATCCGCATCGAGAAGGTTCGTTCCATCGACGCGGAACTCGAACGTTCGTGACAACCGTTTGGCGATGCGCGTGTCGAGCAGCACGTAATCGAGAGTGCCGGTCGACCGCGAGCGGTGCCGATATTCGACGCGCGGAGCGATGCGGAATGCACCCGGCAACGGCAGCGATGCCGCGGCCGTGAATGAGTGCGGCGCGTAGTCGAGTACGTACTTCGAGAGCTGATCGACCGGCGCCGCATCGAGATTGAGCTTGGCGTACTCGGCCTGAACGAACGCGCCTCCGGCAAAACTTCTCCGGGCGCCAAATTCCACGCCGATCGTGTCGACGCGTCGGATGTTGTAGGTCATCCACCGATCGGCAACAGTCGGCCGCAGCCAGTCGATCACGTCGCGATCGGCGCGACCGAAGAGCGTGGCTTGAATCGTCCAACCACCCGGCGCGAGGAGATCGACACCGCCTTCACCAGCCCACGCGGTTTCGGGCCCGACGTCGGGTCGTGCGAGGTTCGCCGGATCCGAGTAGTAGCGCTCGGTGAACGTCGGCACCCGGAACGCCCTCCCGGCGCTCGCGCGCAGACGAACCCGCGGAGCGGCCCACCACCCCACGCCGAGTGACGGACTCCACGATGTGCCGAACTCGTTGTAGCGATCGACACGAAGCGTGGCGTCCGCCTGCACGTGGCGACCGAGCTCGCCCCGCCATTCGCCGAACGCGCTGACGCGCGCCATCGCGTGGTCGCCCAGATTGGTCGAACGAATCCAGTCGCCTCCCCCATCGACGCCGACGGTCACCGTGCCGTTGCTGCCGGCGCGATGCGCGCCGCTCGCCCCGGCGAGGACCGCATGGGTGCGATGCAGGTTGTCTGACAACGCAGGGTTGACCTGGTTGAAGATGAAGTGGTCGCCGTGCGTGCGGTACGACGACGTTCCGGTGATGCTCCATCCCGCGACATCGGCAAACCGGTGATCGGCGCTCACGAGGGTCTGATTCGTCCATTCGCGCGAGGGGGCATTGCCACCGTAGAAGTTGTTGGCGCCGAAGCCCTTCCAGAGATACGAGACGGCCACACTCGACCGATCGCCGATCGAGGTGCGCGATCGGACGATGCTCGTCTTGAAATCGCGATCGTCCATGAACCCCGACGATCGATCCGCGGATACTGCCAGTGACTCGCGGAGCTGGCCGCGCTCGAAGCCGCCATCGGCGCGCCCGCTGACGAGACCGAAACTGCCGCCCTGAACGACCAGTGAGGGCTCCTGTGTGCGCCTGGTCACGATGTTGATCGTGCCGCCGAAGGCATCTGCGCCGAAGAGCGACGAGTCCGGACCGTAGAGGATCTCGATCCGTTCGACCGCGTCGAGGGGCACGGGGATATCGCCATTGTGATGGCCCGACTGCGCATCGTTCAGTCGCACCCCGTCGACCAGCACGAGCATCTGGCCGAACGTCGCGCCGCGGACGGCAAAATCGCTCTGGACCCCACGGACCCCGCGCGCCCGCACGTCCACGGAGGCAGCCAGCCGCAACGCGTCGGCGACCGACTCGACCGGCAAGAGGGCGATCTGCTCACGCGTGATCACCGTCATCGTGCGCGTCACGCTCCCCAACTCCACGGGGCGGGCTGCCGCGGTCACGACGACCGTCTGGCGGAACCCTTCCTGCGCGCCCACCGGCGACGCCGCCAGGAGCGAGACCAGCACGCCCTGAATCAGCTCACGACTCCGAACCGTTCGCATCGACTCATGCCCTCCATTGATGCGCCGCGAGGTCTTCCCCGTGGCAGCGCGCACAATTTTCCATTTTTTTGCCCACTCCCGGCCGCGATATTGCGCGGGGAGGAGACCCTCGAAGCCCGTTGCGGAAAGGGCCGTCAGCGACTTATCATCCGCGGCGTCAGAGCGGGTCCGGCCAATTCTCTCAGGGAGGCAGGAATGATGCGCGCACTAGCCAAAGGCGTGTTGACGTGTCTGTGTCTGGCTTTGTTGCCCGGCGCAGTCTACGCCCAGGCGACTATTCAAGGAGTCGTGAAAGATACGTCGGGCGCGGTGTTGCCCGGCGTCACCGTCGAAGCATCGAGTCCGGTGCTCATTGAGAAAACGCGGTCGACCGTCACCGACGGTTCAGGCCAGTACCAGATCATCAACCTCCTGCCGGGCACGTACACCGTGACGTTCACGTTGAGCGGGTTCAACGTGTTCAAGCGTGACGGGATCGAATTGAACGGATCGTTCGTGGCCACGCTCAACGCCGACATGAAGGTCGGCGCGATCGCTGAAACCATTACGGTCACCGGCCAGACGCCGCTCGTCGACGTGCGCAGCGCTGCAGTGCAGAAGGTCGTCACCAAGGAGATCGTCGATACGGTGCCGACAGGCCGACTCGGCATCAACCTCGCCGCGCTGCAGCCGGGCATCATCCTTGGCGCCGGTGGCTCGGTCGGAGGCGCCAACACCAATTCGCTGACGTCTCAGGATGTGGGCGGCACCGCCGGCGACACGTTCACGGACCTCGCCATCCACGGCGGCAAACCGGCCGAACAGCGTCAGACGATCGGCGGCCTCTCTGCCGCGACCACGATTCGTTTCGGTGAATCGCTGAGCAGCTCGCCCAGCTTCACCGCGATGCAGGAGATGTCGGTCAATACCTCCGGCGCCGACGCCTCACTCGCGGGCGGCGGCGTGCAGATCAATTACGTCCCACGCGACGGTGGCAATACGTTCAAAGGCCTGATGTTCTACTCGGGCGCGAGCGGTGCGATGCAGGGCACCAACTACACCACCGGCACGAGAGACGCGAGCGGCAATTGCACGCCGGCCGAGAGCATGTTCTGCCGCGGCCTGGTGACTCAGCCCGGCGCGCTGAAAACGGTCTACGACATCAATCCGGGATTCGGCGGTCCGATCTTGAAGGACAAACTGTGGTGGTTCGCGACTGCACGATGGACCAAGGCCGAGAACTTCGTGCCGAACAACTATCCGAACAAGAACTTCGTCGTCGGACAGACCAGCCCGACGCTCCTCAACACCGCCACGATGACTTACGTTCCCGATCAGTCGCAGCCGCTCTACACGACGCTCGGAGGCGGTGGGTACTTCTGGGAACAGACGGCGCGACTCTCGTGGCAGATGGACCAGAAGAACAAGTTCGGCTTCTATTACAACAACAAGAAGCGGGAAGCGACAAACGCTGCCAACGGCACAGCGTGGCAGGCGCTGAACACGACGTACTTCTTCCCCTTCTCCGACAACCTGGTCCAGTGGTCGGCGCCACAGACCAACAGGCTCCTCCTCGAAGCAGGCTTCTGGCGTCACCAGGAAACGTGGGGAGGCCGAAGGGCCGCGAACGACATTGCGGATCCACTGGCCGTCGGCGTGACCGACAACAACCCGCAGTCGACCGTGCCCGGGTACACCCAGTTGATCAACAACTACCACGGGCGTGTCGGCGCGACCGACACGCCAAGCCACAACCCGAACTACCGTGGCAACTTCGCGGCGTCGTACGTGACCGGCTCGCACTCGTTCAAGACCGGTATCGATCTGAACGGCGCGTTCCGATGGTCGAACAACCTGTCCGTGGTTCCCTACAGCTACGTCGTCAGTACGTTAGCAAACAACGGGGTCGGAGTCGGAATACCCGTGCCGCAAAGTCTCACCCTGCGCTCGGACGGATGCACGGATCCGCTCGTGCGTCAGGTCAATGGCGGCCTGGTCGGAGGCGATACGACCATCCGTGATTGCCCGACACCTGCACTGGGTTCGCCCAACAAGGTGACGAGCGAGGGCGGCATCTTCGCGCAGGACAAGTGGACGATCGATCGTCTGACGTTGAGTGGCGGGATTCGTATGGACTGGTTCTTCTCGGAGAACCCGGCATTCCATCTCGGGCCCTCGATCCTGACGCCGCTTCGCAACTACGACGTGCCGAAGTTCAGCACGACGCGTTACAAGGACTGGACGCCGAAGGGGGCGATGGCCTACGACCTTTTTGGTGACGGCAAGACCGCGCTCAAGGTCAACGTCGGCAAGTACGTATTGGGTCAGGCGCTCGTGATAGGTGGTCTCGCGAGCCAGGCCGGGTACAACGTTCAGCTCACCTCGTCTCGCACGTGGGTCGACAACAACCGGAACTTCGTCCCCGATTGCGATCTGACGCGCAACACGACCCAGGGTCCGACGCAGACTGGAATCGACAACCAGATCGATACCTGCAACGCCGCCGTCGGCGCGAACGCGAACTTCTACAGCAACACGCTGATTCCCAATCTCGCCGTGCAGGACGACGCGCGGTACGGATGGGGCAAGCGGCCGTACAGCTGGGAGGTCTCGACGAGCGCGCAGCACGAAATCGGCCGCGGCGTGTCGGTGAACGGTGGCGTGTTCTGGCGCTGGTTCGGCAACTTCCTCGTGACCGACAACACGACGGGGAGCGCCAGGGACTACACGCAGTACTCAGTCACGCCGGGTTTGATTCCGGCCGCGCCGGCAGCCGCCGGCGGCCAGAGCTTGCCGAGCGATATCAACACCACCGGATTCTTCAACATCAATCCGGGTGTGGCGGTGAACAACCTCACGGGTCTGTCGAAGACGATGTTCCCCGGCAGCAATGTGTACGACCATTGGTTCGGATTCGACCTGGGTCTCAACGCCAGGCTGCCTCAAGGCATCGTCGTCCAGGGCGGGTTGAGCACCGGTCATCAGACGACCGACTACTGCGACGTCGAGGATCCCGCAAAGGCGGGCGACAGGGCGCTCGTGGAGATGCTGACCGTTCTGGGCACGCCGACATCTCTGACGACATGCCATATGGATCAGAACTGGCTGCCGCAGGTGAAGTTCCTCGGCTCCTACACCGTGCCGAAGATCGACGTGCAGGTCGGCGCCTCGTTCCAGAGCATTCCCGGCGTCGAGTACGCGGCATCCTACGCAGCGCCCAACAGTGACATCGCCCTGACCCTCGGTCGTGTTCCGACCGGCGGCGTGCCGACAGGCACGACCAACGTCAATCTGATTCAACCGGGATCGCTCTACGGCCCGCGCTTCAACCAGATCGACGCACGCTTCGGAAAGATCATCCGGTTCGCCCAGCGGCGGGCGGTGGTGAGTCTCGATCTCTTCAATGTGCTCAACGCCGACACGATCGCACTGGCAAGCAGCACCTATGCGACGTGGCTCGCACCTCAGGCCGTCGTTGCGCCTCGTCTGATGAAAATCTCGTTGACGTTCGACTTTTAGAGAGGTAGGCAGGGTCCGCCTTCGCCCTTTGGGCTTCGGCGGACCGTTGGGCAGGTGGGGCGGGTAAGACCGACAGGTCTTGCCCGCTCTTTTTTTGAGTAACATCCGATCGTCCACGTGTCATTTCCCAGGTTTGCCGTGCTTGCTGCCGCGCTGTGTGTCGCCTGCGCGGCGTGTGGATCCAGTCCTCCTCAAAGCCCCGCGCCCACACCAAAGGCGAACTCCGCGCTCGAGATCAAGGGAGACTGGTTTGCGGAACGCGCCGAGGGAAGCGGGCTCGCCTTCACGCATATCAACGGCATGACGGGCAAGTTCCATTACGCCGAGATCATCGCGCCTGGTGCTGCGCTGTTCGATTACGACAACGACGGAGACCTGGACGTCTACCTCGTGCAGGGATCGGAATTCGGGAAGCCGGGGCCCGGTGGCCGGTTGTTTCGCAACGATCTCCACGTCAATCCCGACGGCACGCGCACGCTTCATTTCACTGACGTCACCGACGTGAGCAGAATCGTTGCGCGCGGATATGGGATGGGTGCGGCGACGGGCGACTTCGACAACAACGGGTGCATCGATCTCTACCTGACGAATCTCGGTGCGAACCAGCTGTTTCGCAACAACTGCGATGGCACGTTCACCGATGTCTCGAAGCAGAGTCGCACCGACCCGCCTCCACTCGCGGGACAAACGGACGCGAGTTTCGGCGAGGGCTCGCCAAAGCCACGGGCGAAAGCGGCCACTCCATGGAGCGTGTCGGCGTCGTTCTTCGACTACGACCGCGACGGATGGCTCGATCTGTTCGTCGGCAACTATCTGAACTGGCGCGTCGAATCGAGCCAGCCGTGCTTCAGCGCGTCGGGAAGACCCGACTACTGTTCCCCTAACGTGTACCAGGCGCAGCCGAGCCGCCTTTATCACAACAATCGCGACGGCACGTTCACCGATGTCAGCAACGCATCGGGCATCCTGCACGAGTTCGGGCCGGCGCTCGGCGTCTCGGCTGCCGATTTCAACGGCGACGGGTGGATAGACTTCTACGTGGCCAACGACGGCCAGCCCAATCAGCTGTGGATCAATCAGCACGACGGCACGTTCAGGAACACGGGGCTGCTGTCTGGTACAGCGTTGAGCGCGCACGGGAAAGCCAAAGCAGGCATGGGGGTCGCCGCTGGCGACATCGACAACGACGGCGACGAAGATCTGTTCGTGACCAACCTGACCGGCGAGGGGAACGACTTGTACATCAATGACGGGTCAGGACTGTTCGAGGAACAGAGCGGGCGCTCCGGGCTGGGTGCGCCAAGCCGCGGCTACACCGGTTTCGGCACGGCGTGGTTCGACATCGACAACGACGGCTGGCTCGATACCCTCATCGTCAATGGCGCGGTCCAGACCATCGAGGCGCTCAGGCGCGTGAACGACCCTTTCCCGCTGCATCAGCGCAAGCTGCTGTTTCTCAATCTGCGAAACGGCCGATTCGACGATGTGAGCGCGCGCGGCGGTGCGGCGTTCGCGTTGTCGGAGGTCGGCCGTGGCGCGGCCTTCGGCGATATCGACAACGACGGCGATATCGACGTGCTCGTGGCCAACAACAATGGCAAACCGCGGTTGCTCGTCAACAACATCGGCAGTCGCAATCACTGGATCGGCCTGCGGCTGGTCGGGCCGCCTGAAGGGCGAGACATGCTCGGCGCGCGCGTTGGGGTCGTCCTCGACAGCGGACCGACCCTGTGGCGACGCGCGCACTCGGACGGGAGTTATGCGTCGGCCAGCGATCCTCGCGTGGTCGTCGGGCTCGGGCAGTCGACGGGTGTTCCACGCGTACGGGTCGTGTGGCCTGACGGGAAGACCGAAGAATGGACGACAGTCGCCATCGATCGGTACACCACGCTCGTCGAAGGCACCGGCAAATGATGCCCACGGCGCGTGGGATCGCGATCACCTTCGTCGCCTCCCTGCTGACGGTCGCCTGCTCGTCGGGATCGAAGGACGGATCGACGACGCCTCAGCCGACTGCGTCCACCGCCTCGCTGCCCGCTGTCTCACTGCCGGACCTTTCCCGCATGGAGCCGTCCGTTCAGGAGCAGATGACCGAACAGTCGAAGGTGTTGACCACACTCGTCGCGGACCGTAAGACACCTGCGGCCGATCTCGCGAAGGCGTACGGAAACGTGGGCAGCCTGCTGATGGCGGCTGACTACAACGAAGCCGCAGAACCCTACTACCTCCATGCGCAGTCGCTCGCGCCCAACGATGCGAAGTGGCCGTATTACCTCGGACACGTGTACATGGCGATGGCCCAACCGGCGAAATCGATCGCATCGTTCGAGCGGGCGCTCGCGTTGCAGCCGAACGACATCGCCACGCTGGTGTGGCTGGGCAACGTCTACCTCGATCAGGGACAGCCCGAGCTGGCGGAACCGCGCTTCACGCAGGCGCTTGCGGTCCAGCCTCACACGGTGGCGGCACGATTTGGTCTCGGCCGCGCTGCACTCGCTCGACGCGACTACGCGCGGGCGGTCGAACAATTCGAGCAGGTGCTGTCCGCCGATCCGCGTGCCTCGATCGCACACTATCCGCTCGCGCAGGCGTATCGCGCCCTCGGGGACACCGCAAGGGCGGAGGCGCATCTGCGTCAGCAAGGCAGTGTGGAAGTGGGCCCGCCGGATCCGCTGATGATGGCGCTGCGCGGTCTCCTGCACGGCTCGGTGGCTGAAGAGAATCGGGGCATGCGCGCGCTCGACAGCGGCGACTTCACGGCGGCGGCCGAATACTTCCGCAAGGGCGTCGAGCTCGCGCCCGACAATCCATCGCTTCGACACAAGCTGGGAACGGCGTTGGCTCAGATGGGCGATACCGCGGGCGCACTCGAACAGTTTCGAGAGACGGTGCGCCGATCGCCGGGCTTCGCGCAGGCGCACTACAGCCTCGGTGTGCTGCTGGCCGCGGGCGGCCAGACGAAGGACGGAATCGAACAACTGTCAGCCGCGGTACGGTACGACCCGAACTACGTCGACGCTCGTCTTCGATTGGGCGAAATGCTTGGACGCACCGGGCAGTTCGAGCAAGCGCTGGCGCAGTACAAACAGGTGCTGGCGATCGATCCGCGCGTTGCCGATGCACGGTTCGGATACGCCGGGGCGCTCGTGGGGCTGCGCCGCTATCGGGAAGCGCGCGAGATGCTCGCCGAGTCGTCGAAGCTCTATCCCGATCAGCCGCGGTTCGCTGAAGCGTTGGCCCGCATGCAGGGCGCGAAATGACTAGCGAGGCTCGGCTAGGCTCTCAGCGCTGTTACTCCCCGGCTGACCGGCACACGTCTCGGCTGTGGATACTCATGCCACACGCACTCGAGGAATTGACGCACCAGTCGTGACGCCTCGCCCCTGCGACTCGCGACACACACTTCGATCGTGGCACCCGGATCGGCAACCGGCAGGACCGCCACGCCGCTTGCCGGCTGTGGGCTGGTGAGCGGCACGCCGAGGCAGAGATACACGCCCTTCCCCGACGCGACGAGCATCAAGCCGGCGTGATTGTACGGACCCGCACCTGGTGTCGGTGTCATCGGCGGGCTCACACCTGCGCGGGCGTAGAGATCGAGGACCCGGTCGTACAGCGCCGGCCCGATGTGGCGATCCCAGAGCAGCAACGGCGTCTCGCCAAGATCGCGGATCCGGACTTCGTTGAGCGACGCGAACGGACTGTCGTCACTGACGACCGCTTGAATGCGCTCGTGATAGATCGGCGCAACGTCGAGGATGGTCTGGTCGAGCGGCGGGCGCGCGAACACCACATCCAGCTGTGAGCTGCGCAACTGCTCGTGCAGATCGTCGGAACAATAGATGTCCCGCACTTCGAACGTGACGTCGGGTCGCTGCTTGGTGAACTCGACTCGAAGACGATTGACCACATCCCAGAGTCCCCAGCCGATCCCGATGCGGATGCGATGCTCTTCGCCCAGCGCCATGTGACGCGCGGTCTCGCAGAAGTCGCTTCCAGCCGCGTCGAGCGCGCGCGCTTTCTCGAGCAGACGCTTGCCGTCCTCGGTGAGCGTGACCCCTTGCCGGTGCCGGAGAAAGAGCGTCAAGCCGAGCTCTTTTTCGAGCTGATGGATGTGACGGCTGAGTGGGGGCTGGGAGATGTGGAGTCGCTCGGCGGCCTTCGTCACGCTCAGAGCGTCGGCAACAGCGATGAACGCTTTAATGTGCCGGAAGTCCATGGGGGCCGGATTCTATACCAAATCCGTATACCTGCACATTGAAAGATGTATTGGACAGTTGCGGCCGAACGCGCGAGCGTATGCGCGTCAGAGTCACGGTGGTGCGGCTCAAGGAGAGGTGTGCATGAGTCCCATGAAGCGCTTGCTGTTGGCAATCACGATCATATTGAGCGTGCCACTCGCCGCCTCCGCCCAGGCCACACTGTCGGGCACGGTCAAGGACCCGTCTGGCGGAGTGCTGCCCGGAGTGACCGTCGAGGCATCGAGCCCGGTCCTGATCGAGAAGACGAGAACCGGCGTCACGGACGGCACCGGCCGCTACACCATCCCGGACCTTCGGCCGGGAACTTATCGAGTGACCTTTGCGCTCTCCGGGTTCAAGACGGTCGTTCGTGAGGGCGTCGTGCTCACCGGAACGGCGGTCTTCGACGCGAGCGCAGAGCTCGCCGTCGGGAACCTGCAGGAAACGATCACTGTCACCGGCGAAACGCCGGTCGTCAATCTCGAATCGACGACGCGTCAGGCGGTCATGGACCAGGCGGTCGTCACCGCGATCCCGAGCTCGCGCACACCGTTTACGGTTGGCGTGCTAATCCCCGGCGTCCGCAAGGGCGCGTTCACCGGTCAGGATGTCGGTGGCTCGGTCGTGCAGGAAGTGGCATCGCTCGAAGCCAACGGCGGGAGGACGTCCGATCAGCGCATGATGGTCAACGGCGTTGCGTTGAGCTCGATGATCGCCGGCGGCTGGGGCGGTGGCGCTGTCCCGAATGCCACGGGCACCGCGGAATTCGCGATCGACGTATCCGCGGTCGATGCACAGGCAGCGACCGGCGGCGTGCGCATCAACTTCATTCCGCGAGATGGCGGCAATCGCTACAGCGGCAGCATCTTCGGCAGCTACGCCAATCAGAATTTCGCGAGCGACAACTTCACGGGAAGCGACGTCCAAAAGGCGGGGCTGGCAGTGCCCGGCACGATCAAGGCGAATGGCGACCTCAATCCTGGATTCGGCGGTCCCATCCAGAAGGACAAGCTCTGGTTCTTCCTGTCGGGCCGATCGCTCTTCGCCGACAACTACGTCGCCAGCACGTTCTTCAACCAGAACGCGAACAACCTGAATCGGTACGACTACGTGCCATCGACCAATCAGGCCATCCTCCATCAGGAACAGACGATCTATCAGGCGCGACTGACCTGGCAGGCGGCGCCGAAGCACAAGATTGGTGTCACCTACGACCAGGAGAACTTCTGCGCCTGCACGACGGGGATCGGTCCTGGGATCGGCGGCGCGATCACCTCGCCGGAGGCCGGCAACGATCGTCGTTTCCCGCTCCAGCGATTCGTGACGATGGACTGGAGCACGCCGGTGAGCAATCGACTGCTGGTTGAAGCGAGCGCCATTCACCGCGTCGAACGGTGGGGCGGCATGGAGCCGCAGGTCGGCAAGCTGGGGAACATCGACCACCTCACACCAGGGATGATCTCGGTGACCGACAGCCTCAACCCGGTGACCGGTGGAGGGCTGACGTATCGGGCGGCTACCAGTTACAACAACTCGTGGAACTGGAACATCCACTACCGGGCGGCGGTGTCGTATATCACGGGGTCCAACCAGTTCAAAGTTGGTTTCAATAACGCCTACGGGCATCACGAGAACACGACCTACAGCTCTCCGGCAGCGCCGTACAGCTACGGATTCACGTCGATGGTGCCCACCTCGATCACCTACCAACTGGTTCCTCGAACCGTGGAGGTGAACGTCAATCGTGACATGGGGCTGTTCGCTCAGGACAAATGGACGACCGGTCGGTGGACGCTCGCGGGCGCGATCCGTTGGGATTCGTTTGCAAACAGTTTCCCGCCGCAGGGCATCTCGGGGACCTTCTTCGGCCGGAACGTCAACATTCAGTACGACAAGATCGACAACCTCAGTTGGAACGACATCACGCCGCGACTTGGCGCGACCTATGACGTGTTCGGCAATGGGAAGACGGCTCTGAAGGTCACGCTGAACAAGTACCTCGAGGGGCTGGGCACCACCGGGTTCGGCCCTGCGCAGGTGACCGACGCGCCGAATCCGATTCTCAGCCTGTCGACCACGGCAGGGCGACCCTGGGCTGACGCCAACCGTGACTTCGTGCCCAACTGCGATCTGAACAACTTCGCGGTCAACGGCGAATGCGGGGCCCTGGACAACCCGAACTTCGGGTCGCTCATCCCCACCAGGAGCTACGACCCGGACCTGATGAAGGGCTGGGGCAAGCGGTCCTTCAACTGGGAGTTCACGACGAGCATCCAGCACGAGATCATCCCGCGCATGTCGATCGACGTGCAGTACGCGCGGCGATGGTACGGCAACATCCGGATCATGGACGATCTCGCCGCCAGCCCGGCCGACTACACCCCCGTGACCGTGACGGCGCCCGCTGATTCGCGGCTGCCGAACGGCGGCAACTATCCGCTGACGGTGATGAGTCTCAGCCCGACCGCCGGTCCGCAAAACTACTTCGTGACCCTGTCGAACAACTACGGCAAGGACACCGAGCACTTCGACGGCGTCAACGTCACGCTCAACGCCCGGCTCCAGAACGGACTGCTGTTGCAGGGCGGCACGGGCACGGGACGGCAGGTCACGAACGACTGCGACATCGTGAACAAGCTACCGGAAATGCTGCACACCTTCTTCGGCGATCCGACGCGGCTCTTCTTCTTCGCCGCGCGGCCCAAAGAGTTCTGCGAGCAGAACAACGGCTTCGTGACCTCGATTCAAGGGCTCGCCGCCTACACGCTCCCGAAGATCGACGTGCAGATCAGCGGCTCGTTACAGAACCTCCCCGGGGCGGTGGTCCAAGCCAATGCGAACTACACGGGTCTTCCTCCAGGGGCCATTCCGGGTTCGATCTCGGGCGCATATCCGTTCATCCCGTTCAAGGCGGTCCAGATCGTCGACCCGGGCCAGCTCTACGTCGAGCGGTTGAACCAGATCGATTTGCGGCTGTCGAAGATCTTCCGCATCAACAGCACGCGGACCAACATCAACTTCGACTTCTACAACGTGATGAACTCCAACTCGATTATCGGAGAGAACTTCGCGTACACGCCGCCAGGTGTCATCCCCGGCTGGACGTCGCCGACGTCGATCCTGCTCCCACGTCTCTTCAAGATCAGCGCGCAGTTCGACTTCTAGGAATCAGGAGGCAGGAATCAGGAATCAGGAGGCCGGTCCACTCGGACCGGCCTTTTGTTTTCACGGCCGGCACGACGCCGATTCGTACTTCTTCATCTCGCCCTTCAGCCGCGCCGCTTCTGCGGCGTCCTTCGCCCGGTCGGCTTCGCTCACCGCGCGCCGCATTACGTCCCGAGCCTCCGCGCAACGTCCCAACTCCGCAAGGGCGATTGCGATCGTTTCGGTATGAACCGGCGACGGTTCTGCCTGGCTCACAGCGGTCGCCAGGTCGAGCGCCCGCCGGCCATTGCGGAGCGATGCGTCCGGCGACGATGCGAGCAGACGCGCAAGCGTCGTTGCTGTCGTCGTGCGCTCGGGGAATGCGGCGTTCGCTTCGTCGAGCAGCGCGATCGCGTCGCGAAATCGTCCTCGATCCGCGAGCAGGATTGATAGCGCCACCGTCGACGCCTCGTCATCGGGGCGTGATGACCGTGATGTCGTCAGCACGTCGATCGCTTCGCCCGGCCGCTCGAGTCGCACGAGCACCCCGACCAGCACCGCCGTGACGCCAGCGTCGTCAGACGCACTCGTGAACGCGGCCTGCAAGTGCGGCAACGCTTCACGATCGCGATGCTGTCCGACGAGCAGCAGGCCGAGACCGCCGTGCGCGGTCGGGTTGCCGGCATCGCGGGCGAGCGCGGCTTCGAACTCGCCAATCGCGTCTTGGATCTTCCCCAACCTGACGAGCGTCGATCCGAGATTGACATGTGCCGCGACGCTCGACGGCGCTGCCGCGAGCGCCTTTCGAAACACGTCGGCAGCTTCCTGAAACTGGCCGGCATCGTACAAACGTCTGCCCTGCATCACGAGGGCATGCTCACCGCGCAGCAAGGATGGGAGACTGTCGACGTCTGGATCGGCGACGCGGACCTCATTCGCGCCGCGCCGCTCGAGTTGCGCGCGCGCGTCGTCCATGCGGCCCAGTCCGCGATACGCCATCGCGAGCGAGTAGTGCACGCTCGTCGCCTGCGGCACCCGATCGAGCACCGCCCTGAAGAGATCGACGGCGTCCGAGAATCGGGCCTCCCGCAGCGCGACCTCGCCCAGCCCGCGACGAGCGACGGCAGGAAACGTATCGATCACGCGCTCGAACTCGTCGCGCGCGGCGCGCAGACGGTTCAGCCCCAGGTAGACATCGCCAAGGCGCACGGCGACCGTCAGGTCACCCGGACTGATCCGGCGCACAGCGAGCAACGATGCCGCGGCTTCCTCGAGCCGACCGGTCTGCTGATACAGGTATCCGAGCAGGTGCGGCCATCGCGCATCGCTGTCCGCAAGACGCGAGGCGTTGACGTAAGCCGGTTCCGCCGAATCGAAGAACTCGTAGGCGTGATACACGCGGGCCAGGGATCCGTAGGCGGCGGCGAGAGTTCTCGAAGACGCGTTCCCGGTCGCGGCCCGAACAACGGTCAGTTCCGCCTCGCGGAGCTGATCGACAACAGGGGCGTCGAGCCCATCGAGTCGAGGGGTTGGTACTGGCGCGAGATTCGCTCTCGCGGGCGCGATCGTCGAGGCGTCGAGACTCTGAGCCGTGCACACGGATCCGTACAAGATCCCGCCCGCAAGCACCAACCCGGCAAACGATCGACTGCGTGACATGATGCGATCGGCTCAAGACGCCTTCGCGGATTTGCCGCGTTCGAGGATCCAATATCGATCGGCGGCAAGGCCGCGGAATTCCTCGACGTCGCCCGGTCCCCATTGCACGCGAACCGTCTGCATCGATTGATCGCCGCCGAGACCGAACACCACTCGTGGATCGCTGGCCGTGCAGTAGCTGCCATCGACCTGAACACGACGCACGACGTTACGACCTCCGCGACCCACGAGCTCGACGCGGGACTGCAGGGCGTCGCGGTGATAGCGGGGATCGATCGCACGGATACCGAGCCAATGGCCGCGCGCCCTGGCCTCGTTCATCAGCACTCTCGCCGGACTGCTGTTGTTGAAGATGACGATATCGATGGAGCCGTCGTTGTCGAGGTCTCCGGCCGCGATCCCGCGAGCGACCTGCAGCGGTGCGAACGCCGGCCCGGCGGCGGCGCTGACATCCACGAACGTCCCGCGGCGATCGTTGTGAAACAGCTGGCTCCGCTGCTTGAGCGGATAGGCGTCGCCCTTCTGAACCTGGGCGCTCAGATGTCTGACCGCGCCATTGGCGACGATCAGATCGAGCCAGCCGTCGTTGTCGTAGTCGATGAAGCGCGTGCCAAATCCGGTGAAACCGAGTTTGAAGAGGCCGTGTTCAACGGTACGATCTTCGAACAGCCCCCCGCCGACGTTCACGTAGAGCGTATTGGCCTCGTTGTCGAGATTCGTGACGAACAGATCCTCGTCGCCATCGCCGTCGATGTCTCCGAGGTCGATGCCCATGCTCCCCTGTGCCTGGCCTGCACGATTGAGCGCCACACCGGCCAGCAGCCCTTCGTCCTTGAACACGCCCGTGCCCTGCTGGTTGATCCAGAGCTGGTTGGAATCGCCATCGTTGGCGACGTACACGTCGATCCATCCATCGCCGTTGATGTCCGACGCGAGCACGCCAAGCCCTCGCGCCGGTGACCGCGTGAGGCCCGCACGCGCCGAGACATCCGAGAACGTTCCGTTGCGATCGTTGTGCAGCAGTCGATCGGCGACGGGCGCGTACACGACTGGATTGCAGTAGTCGCGCGCCGAGCCCGCCGAAAAACACGCGCGCTTCATGTCCGCGCGGAAGTCGACGTAGTGCGCGACGTACAGATCGAGCCATCCGTCGCGGTCGTAGTCGAAGAAGGTCGCGCTCGTACTCCAGCGCTGGTCGCTGGTGCCCGACTTGCTGGTGACGTCGGTGAACGTGCCGTTGCAGTTGTTGTGAAGCAGCTGATCGCCGCGCAGATTGGTCAGGTACAGATCGACGCACCCATCGTTGTCGACGTCACCGGTGGCGGCGCCCATGCCATAACCCCGCGCGACTATGCCGCTTGCTTCAGTGACGTCGGTGAAATGAAGCGATCGCGTACCGTCCGGATTCACATGAAGATCGTTCCGAAACAAACGGCCCCCGCTCCCTGCCCCCTGCACCAAATACAGATCGAGATCACCATCGTTGTCGTAGTCGAAGAGCGCACCCCCTGCGCCAATGACTTCAGGCAGCAGCAACTCCCCTCCCGCACCGTTCACATGGATGAAGTCGAGACCGGACTCTTTCGTCCTCTCGACGAAGATGGGAGCCTGTTCCTGTGCGGATCCGTCGAAGACCGCCAGCGTCAGGCACAACAGGACGCTCGATATCAGACCTGCGCGAACGGCCACGCACCGGCGCGTCACGAGTGCATCTTACCGCTCACGTGCCAGGGCGAGGATGGTGCACCGGATCGTCGTTGGCCCAGGGCACGCGGCAGGGTCGGCCGGCTTCGTACAGCTTGAGTATCTCGGTGAGCCGCGAGACGCTTGCTCCGCCGCCACTCTGCTGCGCCATCTCGATCGCGTCCCGCTGCCAGCGGATCGCCTCCTGAAAACGTCCGAGTTCCGCCTGCGTCATCGCCATCGTCTCTGCCAGGGCGAGTGTCCGCTGGCCTTCGAGGAGCCGCGTCATGATCGTTTCGGCGCGGGCGCCGTCGCGCACGCGATCGTCGGGCGCGGCCGCCAGCAGGCGCGCCAGCGCGTGCGCGAATCCCGGCTGATCGGGGAACGCCTTCATGCTGGCCTGCAGACGGTCGCGTGCTTCCTGATAGCGAGCGAGCCGGACGAGTCCCATCGCGTACCCGAAGCTCGCCTGCGAGACGGCGGGATTGATGCGGATGATCTCGGCGTACTGGGGAAGCGACTCCTGGACCCGCCCGTTGCGACGAAGCGCGTTGGCGAGCGTGAAACGAGCTTCGAGATAGGCGGGATCGTTCGCCACGGCGGTCGAGAACGCGGCGATCGCCTCGTCGTCGCGGCCGCGCGATTCCATGATCACCCCGATCCCGAAATGCGCGCGGGCGAGACCCGGAGACAACCGCACCGCCTCGCGATACTGTTCCAGCGCGCGGTCGGCGTTCCCCTGCATGTATAGCGCGGTGCCCAGATTCAGCCGCGTGAACGCATTGCGCGGCGACAACTCGACCGCCTTCGACAGATTGTCGGCGGCATCAGCCCATTGACGTGCGTCGAGCGCTTTGCTCCCGCGGGTTTCATAGGCCGCGGCATTCTGCAGCAGGCCGGCGAGATCGGCCATCAACGGGTCCGCCTGCGGCGGATCGACGTCTCCGCGCAGCTTCAGATGCGTGTCGGCTGCTCGCGCGTTGCCGACACCCCGGTAGGCGAGGGCGAGCGGATAGTGCACTCGCGTCGCAGCCGGCGCCGCGCGCAGCGCGCTCTCGAGAAACGTCACCGCTTGCGCGTACTGCTGCTTCGCCAACGCCACGCGGCCCAATCCGAACGACACCGCCGCCGACTCCGGCTCCAACGATTTGGCCGTCGTCAGCAGTCGCTCGGCCTCGCCGGTGCGGTTCGCCGCCAGATGCATCTCGGCCAGCCACACCAGTGTCGGCACGTGGGTCGGCTGCAGCATGAGCGCGCGCTCGAATGCAGTCACGGCATGCGGATCATCGTGTTTGAGGCGAAAGACGTGTCCGAGGTAGTAGGACCACTTCATCTCGGAAGGCGCGAGCGTCTGCGCGTTGCCGAGACTCGCTTCGGCGGCATCGTAGAATTCGGCCGCCATGAAAAGCTTCCCCATCTCGCCGTACGCGTCCGCGAGCTCGTTCGGCGCGATGCCCGGCTTGCCGATGGCGGCGGTCAGCGACGCGTAACGCGCGCGCAGCTGCGTCTGGACCGATTCCGCCGCTGTCGACATGTCGGGCAGAGACACCGTCTTCAACGGCGGTCTCGCTGGTGCGGGCGCTGAATCGCGAGCCGTATTGCACGCGGTCACGCCAAGAATGCTGGCGGTCGCGAGGATAACGAGGTATCTCACTTCCCTTCACCCTGTTTCAGAGTGATGTAGCGATCGACAGGCAGATCCTCCCACATCTCCATTCGCCCGTCGGGCCACCGCACGCGCGCCGCCACAGGGTCGGCCGACTCGCCCAGCCCGACGAGCACGCGCGGATCGTTAGCGGATGCGTAGCTGCCATCCGCGCGCGAGCGACGCCACAGCGAGCCTCCGTTCTTTCGAACGATCTCCACGCGCGCGCCGAGCATGTCCCGCAGCGCGTAGTGTCCGGCTTTAGCCGGACCGGCGGAGGACGCGGAGGTCCGGCTGAAGCCGGACACTACGCGGAGTCCGATCCAATGACGCCCCCGCGTGGCCTGATTGATCAGCAGCCGGACGGGTCCGTTGTTGTTGGCGATCACCACGTCCACGTCGCCATCGTTGTCGATGTCGCCGAACGCGGCGCCGCGACCGACCTCCGACAACGCAAACGCCGCTCCTGCTTTCCCCGTCACATCCTCGAAGCGTGCGTTTCCGACATTGCGCAGCAGCAGCTTCTTCTGGTGCAACGGAAACGGATCGCGCGCCTGTCTCAACGACTCGATGATCTGCACCGTACCGTTGACGGCCAGCAGATCGAGACGGCCATCGTTATCGAAGTCGAACAAGCCGGCACCGAATCCGGTCAGCGCCAGGCTCGTGGGCCCGACCATCGAGGACGCGCTCGCGTCGACGAACAGGCCGTGCCCGTCGTTCAGATAGAGGTTGCTGCCCTCGCCGGTCAGCTCGGTCATCACCAGATCTTCATCGCCGTCGTTGTCGACATCGCCCGCGTCGACACCCATGCTGCCTTCCGCCTTGCCGCTGACCGGAAGCGCGACGCCTGAAGCCAGCGCCACGTTCTCGAACGTGAGGTCGTGGCGATTCAGCCAGAGCTGATTCTCCTTGCCGTCGTTCGCGACGTAGATATCCATCCAGCCGTCGCCGTTGAAGTCCGCGGTCGAGACGCCGAGCGCGGGACCATACTCGGTGGCTATCTGAGACGAAGCGGTGATGTCGGCAAACGTGCCATTTCGTCGATTGAGATAGAGACGATCGGGCAGCGGCGGAAAGCTGCTCGGCGTGCAGTAGTCGGGCGCGCCGGTCGGGCTGAAGCAGGAGCCGTTGCCCGCGAGCGTGTAGCGCAGGTAGTTGCCGACGTAGAGATCCAGCCATCCGTCGCGATCGATGTCCACGAACGCCGCGGATACGCTCCACGACTCCAACGCCGTCCCGGCTTCCTTCGAGACATCCGTGAACGTGCCGTCGCCGTTGTTGCGAAGCATCTGGTTCGGCGCGCCGAACTTCGTCAGGTAGAGGTCCACCCATCCGTCGTTGTTGAAGTCACCGGTGGCGACACCCATGCCGTAGCCGCGCGCCTCGATCTTGCTCTCGCGTGTGACGTCGGTGAAGTGGAGCGTGCGGGTGCCGTCAGGGTTGATGCGCAGATCGTTCCGAAACAACCGATCGTTCTGTCCGGGCCCTCGGCTCCCGAACTGACCACTTTGCACGAGGTAGACGTCTAGATCGCCATCGTTGTCGTAATCGAACAACGCGACACCCGGCCCCAGAATCTCCGGCATGTATAAATGGCCGGACATGCCGTTGACGTGGGTGAAATCGAGACCTGCCTGCGCGGCACTATCGACGAACCAGTCGGCCTCACCACTGGAACGCCTGTCCGACTCCGGCCGGGTCGTCGCGGGCTGACTGCCCGAGCAACCGGTGAGCAACAGGAAAAGAATGAGCGGGATCAGAATTTGATTCCTGCGGGGTCCTGTCAATCGAGATCGAACCCGAAGGTACGCATCAAGATTTGACCCCACGGAATCAGTGCAGCGTTTCGCGCGAGGGAGCGTCTTTGAGCACCCCGGTCACCGCGCGGTGCGCGAAGACCGCGTCGGGAACTTCCTGCAGTGCGGCATAGTACCGCTGTTCGTACGGCGTGCCCTGTTCGTCGGGGGCGACCAGCCGTCGCGCCTGAGCCACGATCGCCGCGACATCTACAACCGTATCCGGCTCCTCCGTATCGAGCGTCTGATCGATCCGCACGATGAGTTCTGAGATCGGACGCAGCCATGCGAACTGCGGATCCGAGACGATCACTCGCAAGAGCTCGCCTTTCGTCACACGGCCGTGCTTCCGCTCGTAGCCCTCACGCTCCCAGTCGAGGAGCGTCTTGTGCAGCGGCAGGAGCGTGCGCCGCAGCTCGCCGAGCAGTCGGCGATCAGAGTCTTTCATGGCGTCTTTCCCATGCCGGCGCGGCGGCTGAAGCCGCCGCTCTACGTCCGTCTGTAGAGCGGGGGCTTCAGCCCCCGCGATCATTTCCAGCGTATCAGCGAGACTCCCAGCAAGAGCAGGACCACACCGGCGAGCCGTGTGGCCGACATCCTCACGATGGTGCCGCCAAACAGACCGTAGTGATCGACGACAAGCGCCGCGGACAACTGCCCCACGATCATCATCGCCAGCGTCAGGGTGGCGCCGAGCTTCGGCGTCAGGATGATGTTGACGAGGATGAAGATCGCGCCAAACAGCCCACCGGCCCAGATCCACCAGGGCGCTCGCGGAAGGCCGCTGGTCACCGGCGCGGACTGACGCGTGAGCAGCGCGACGAGCACTAGAAACATCAAGCCGACGACGAACTGGCCTGCCGCAGCCCAGACTGGACCCTCGAGCAGCACACGCAGCCGTGCGTTGATCACCGACTGCACGGCGACACCCGCACCGGTCACGAACGCGAACAGCAGATAGAGGTTGTTCACAGTCGCAGGAATCAGGAAGCAGGAATCAGGAAGCAGAATGATTCCTGCTTCCTGATTCCTCTATTTAGAGCCAATCTCCCGAACCGGCTGGCGCCCTTCGACCGGCGCGCCCGAAATGTCATCGCTCGTCCAGATGCCATCCAGGTCTGGATGCCCCCATGGCGTGCGCGGCGCTTTCCAGTTTGGATCCTTGGCCTTGGCTGCCGTCGTCTCGGCCGGAATCGCTCGCAGCGCCGAAGGCTTCATCGTCGGACCGGCCCGCCCGCCGCCACGGCCGAGAGCCGGGCCGCGGCCACCCCTGCCTGCAGGCGCGGGCGCCTGACCTTCCTGCGCGCGCACCGGCGACTCGACCGCTGCCACGACAGCGCCAGCACACCGGCAAGCGCGGCGCATGAAAGGGACATCGTAAAGGCTCGATTCATACCGGTTTTCCCCACGGCAGCGTTATCAGTCGGGTCCGAGCATTGTAAGGGGGGTCGGGAGTCATTCAGGCCTATAATTTCAGGGGTTGCATTGAGTCTCGAACACCCTGCTGGAGAGGCATTGGCCATGAGAACGTGCCTGATCGCGGTTGCGGGTTCATTGCTGTGTGCGTCGACGCTGGCCGCAGCGGATGCGCCGACCTTCTACAAAGACGTCCTGCCGATCCTGCAGGCCAACTGTCAGACGTGCCATCGCCCCGGAGAGGTCGCGCCGATGTCGCTCGTCACCTACGAGCAGGCGAGACCATGGGCACGAGCGATCAAGACGGCGACGGCTGCGAGGCAGATGCCTCCGTGGTTCGCTGATCCTGGTTATGGCCACTTCGCGAATCAGCGCCGATTGAGCGACGGCGAGATCGCGACGCTGGCGTCGTGGGCAGACGGCGGTGCGCCGGCAGGCGATCCTGGGACGGCACCACCACCGCTGACATTCGAGAGCGGCTGGAACATCAAGCCCGACGTGATCGTGGAGATGCCGAAGCCGTTCGAGCTGCCGGCGCGGGGCACGATCAACTACAAGTACATCCTCGTGAAGACGAACTTCAAAGAGGACATGTGGGTGACCGCGGCTGAAATGCGGCCGGGCGATCCCGCAGTGCTGCATCACGGCAAGGTGTGGGTGCGTCCTCCCGGATCGACCTGGATGGAGAAGGCGATTCCGGGCGAAGCGTACGAGACCGAAACGCAGCGGGCCATCCTCGGCAAGAACGCGATCGAGGAAGGCAACGACATCCTCGGCAAGTTCAACCCGGGACTCGGAGCGCAGCGCTTCGATCAGGAAGGCGCGGCGAAGTTCATTCCCAAGGGATCCGATCTCGTGTTCGAGCTGCACTACACGACCTCGGGCAAGCCGACAAGCGACGTGTCAAAGGTTGGTTTCGTACTCGCGAAGAACCCGCCGCAGACGCGCTACTACTTCCACGCGGGGCCGACCGCGCTCAACCTGGCGATTCCGGCCAACGACGGCAAGGCCGAAGTCGTGAGCGAGATCACGTTCGGCGAGAACGCGAAGCTCGTCTACGCACAGCCGCACATGCATCTGCGCGGCAAGGATTTCGAGCTCCGCGTCGTGACACCGACCGGAGAAAGCACGACGGTGCTCAAGGGCAACTGGAACTTCGAATGGCAGATGGGCTATCAGTACGCCGAGCCGATTGCGCTGCCGAAGGGATCCAAGCTTCGCTTGATCAGCCACTTCGACAACTCGAAGGCCAACCGCTTCAATCCCGATCCGGAAACCAAGGTGGTGTGGGGTCCACAGAACTGGGATGAGATGAGCAACTGCTTCATCGGCGTCCTGTTCGATCGCAGCACGTCACCGGACAAGGTGTTCCTGCGATCGGGACCGAGTCTGCTGCCGCGTGGTGAATACGGGCCGACGCTTGCCGCACTCGACAGCATTCGTCCAGACGCCGTCGAGCGCGCCGGCAACGCAGGACCCGGCGACTTCGAAGAGAAGCCGTCCCACAAGGGCGGCAACTGATCACGCCCGTGCGATCGGTCTCGTAGAGCGGGGGCTTCAGCCCGGCGTCGTCGACTTATAGAGTTTTAGGGCCTCCTGTCTGCGCTAGACGCTTCGCGAGGCGGCCTTTATCCGTCGGGGCCGCCTTTGGGCGGCCCATCGCTTTATGTCCCTACAGGGGTACTCGCTCTTCGACACGCCGATCGGTCGATGCGGCATCGCATGGACTGATCGTGGTGTGGCGAGCGTCCTGCTTCCCGACGCCACCGATGCGGCGCTGCGCGCGCACCTCGCACGCCGATTTCCTCAGGCGCGCGAAACCACCCCGCCGCACGACGTCAGGCAGGCCATCGACGCGATCGCAGCGCTGCTCTCCGGTGAGCCGACCGACCTGTCGTTCGTGAAGCTCGACATGAACGGCGTCCCTGAATTCAACCAGCGCGTGTATCGAGCGGCCCGATTGATTCGACCGGGGAGCACCGCGTCGTACGGAGACATCGCGCGTCAACTCGGCGTCCCTGGATCCGCGCGCGCCGTCGGCCAGGCACTCGGTCGCAATCCGTTCCCGATCATCGTCCCCTGTCATCGCGTGCTCGCCGCCGATGGGAAGACCGGCGGTTTCTCCGCTCCCGGCGGCACCGCAACGAAGCTTCGACTGCTGGCCGTGGAAGGCGCCCGTCTGCTGTGAGCGCCTGGCTGAGACGCCAGGCCGCGCTCCTGCTCTTCTTCGCCGGTGCCGCCACACTGCAGACGTATCCGCTCGTCCTGCGCATGCGGACGCACCTGCCGGGGGAAGGCCTCTCCGATAACGTTTCGTTCCTGTGGAACATCTGGTGGATGCGCACAGCAATCGCCTCCCACACCAGCTACTTCTTCACGCACGTTCTGATGGCCCCGCTCGGGACTTCTCTGATCCTGCACACGCACACCGCACTCGCATCCGCGCTCGGCGCCACGGTTCTCGCATCACTCCACATCGTCGAAGCGCAGAACGTCCTGATCCTCACGTCGGTTGCGCTGAACGGGCTGGCAGCGTCGGCACTCGCGTTTCATCTGACGAACGACCAGCGTGCAGCGGCGCTGTCCGGCTTGCTGTTCATGCTTGCGCCGCCGCTGACGACCCGGCTCATGGGGCACTTCAACTTCGTGTGGGCCTGGACGTTCGTCTTCGGTGTCCTGTCGTTCATCCGCTTGATGGCGAGGCCGGGCGTGTTTCGAGCGATGACCTTCGGGATCGCCGCGGCGCTGACGGCGTATGCGGACTACTACTTCTTCGTGTATCTCGCGATGTTCGGGGCGTGGTGGTTGCTGACGGAGTTGTGGACGGTGCGCGTGACCATGCAATCGCCTCGTCCGAATCTCCTTGCCACGGCTCTCGTTGCATTGAGCTTCACAGGCTTCGTCGTGGCGGCGACGATCGTCCTGTCCAACGGTGGTGAATTCGTGATGGCAGGCATGCGGTTGACTGCACGCCGTCCTCAAAATGCGATGACGGCCGCATGGCTGATGCTGCTCTCCGCCGCACTGGTCCGATGGAGACCACGGCTCACCGTGCAACGCACCCCTGCGCCCGCACGCGAACGGCTCGTGCACCTGGCGATCGCCGCGACGCTGTGTCTGGTGTTGCTCACACCGATCCTCGCGGGGGTAATCGAATTGGTGTCATCGGGCGACTACGTGACCCAGAGCTCCTCACTCAAGACCAGTCCTCGCGGTATCGACCTGGCCACGCTGGTGATGGGCCCGCCGTTTCACGGACTCCTTGGCAAGTCGGTGAGAGCGATCTACGACTCGCTCGATATCGATCCGATCGAACAGGCGGCATGGCTCGGTGTCCTTCCGCTCGTGCTCGCCGCCCTGCCGATTCGGGAGTCGTCACCGGACAGCCTGTTTCGATGGAAGCTCCTGGCGGCTCTGTTCTTCCTGTGGTCGCTCGGTCCTTACTTCAGCGTGTTCGGAATGAACACGGGCATGCTCCTCCCGCAGGCAATCGCTCACGGGGTTCCGATCCTCAACAACGCGCGCGTTCCCGGTCGGGCGTTGATTGTGGTGTCGCTATGCCTTGCGATGATCGCGGCGTTCAGCGTCGCCTCGCGCCCGGCACTTCGGAGACCGCGTGTCCTCGGGCTGCTGATGGCAGTCGCCTTCATTGAACTCGGGGCCTTTCCCCTCCCGCTCGTTCGTCTTCCGTCGTTCAGCAGCGTCGAGGCGTACCTCGCCGACGATCCGCAGCCGGGCACGGTGCTGCACGTGCCCTTTGGAGTCCGCGATGGATTCGGCGAACGAGGGCTTCTCACACACGAAGCCCTCTACCTGCAGGCCGCTCATGGACGTCCCATGGCAGGAGGGTTCGTCGCCCGTCTATCGACGAGGACGTGGTCTTACTACCAGCAGACGGAACCGTTCAACGCACTGCTGACACTCTCATCAGGACAGATGCCGAACGGATTTCCGTCGTGTCAGCAGACTCTCTCGGGCCTGGCACGCGCGTCGATTCGCTACGTCATCCTGGACCGGCAGGCTGCTGATCCGCTCGCGACTCGATTCGTGGACACGCTGCCGCTCGAACGCGTGCGCCGGGACGGGCAGAAAGATCTGTTCGTCGTCAGACCATCGGCAGCGTGCCATTGATCATGCCACCAACTCGCTCACGCCGAACGATTGGGCTTGCCCCTGCCACTGCGTCCTTCGCAGGAACTGCTCCCAGCTGCCGCCGTTCGGGTTCACTTGCCGGCTCCACAGCAGATCGCGATCTTTGTGGTAGTACCCGTACTCCACCGCATACTCCGCCATCCCCACGAGCTCGGACACGAACAGCTCGTTGGCGCCAAGGGCGGGAAAGTGGTGGAGCAACTCTTCGCGCCTGAACGCCGAGCGGTATGCGGCCTTCTTCCCGGTGACGCGCGTAAATGTGTCGATCATCTCGTTGGGCGAGATGATGTCGCCGATCACCGGCA
Source organism: Vicinamibacterales bacterium (assembly GCA_036407095.1). Lineage (GTDB taxonomy): Bacteria > Acidobacteriota > Vicinamibacteria > Vicinamibacterales > UBA2999 > Gp6-AA40. Next base: position 131,984 of record DASWZV010000129.1, read on the forward strand.
AGGACTTGCCGGCGTACTTCTCGGGATTGGCGAAGATCTCCAGAACCGCAGGGCCCGTCGCTGTCAGCGGATCGACAAACGGCGCACGGAAGTCTCCAGGCAAGTAGATGGGAAACACCAACGTGCCGCCATCCATGCGTGGCGCGTAGTATTCGATCGCGTTGGTGAAAAAGAAGGCCATGTAGACAAACGAGCTGGTGACGGGCAGCGCGCGAATGTACTCCTCGACTTTGGCTTTGTCGGTGAAGTGCGGCACCCACTTCTTGCCCCCAGTCGTTTTTTCTACGTTCTCAAGGGAACTGAAAATGATGTGTGGCACCCCTGCTTGAACGGCGGCATCGGCTAGCTGCTTGCCAAGTTCTGTCTCGTGCGTTGCCGGCGGCGGGATCACCGGCGTCATCAGAAACACGCCCTGCGAGCCACGGAACGCCTTCACGAAATCTTCCTTGTGTCCCATCTCGAGCGGCACGGTCATGAGCTCCGCGCCTTGTCGCGCCAGGCGTTGCGCCTCAGGGGCGTCGACCCGTCGCGTGAGGGCGCGTACGCGATAGCGCCCGTCTTGCAGCAAGGTGTGCGCGACGCTGCGGCCTTGCTTGCTCAGCGCGCCCACGACCGTTATAAGTGGTTTGCTGTTTTGTGACATCTGCTGCCTCCTGTTCGTCGCGGCTCACAAGCACCTCGGCGCGGGAAAAACTCAGTTGGTCTTGCACACAGGGGTTCGCCCTTCTGACCGGAGCGCCGACTCGCCCAGGAATCTGACGCTTCGGAACAGCGGTCCATCCCGTTCGGGCTCCCCTCTCATGCGAAGCGCGAGATTGATCAACGCGTGGTTGAGATACGGCAGACTCCGGCCGTCCAGAACAGGTCTTCCGAAGCGCCTCACGGTCCAGAGGAAAGGCGCCTCTCCGTCGTAGTCGTCGGACGGCTCGAACAGGCGCCCTGCCAATCCCGTTTCTGCGCACGCCGACAGGACGTAGCTTCCTCCGTAGGCCGCGTTTCTGTACGGTTCCTCGCTGTCGAACGTTTTGAAAATCGAAGCGGCTCGCCGCATGATCAATGCCGGTATCACGCTCAGATCAGCGAAGAGCCACGCAGTCTCAATCGTGTACGAATCGTACATGCTGTAGTCGAGCGGATCGGCCTTGGTATAACCGGCATATTGCATGGCGAGTTCCCTGATCGCGCCTTCGAGGTCGGGGAACACGTCGGACAGCAGTCCGAGATTGTGGAGGGCCACAAAGTAGTACTGCCCCATTGGGAACAGTTGCTTCGCGGGGAGCGACCGAAACAATCGGGCCGCTTCCGCCAGCCAATCTCGCCTGTAGGTCAGGTACTCGGGTTTCCGCAGAATCGCGATTGTGTTGAGCGTGATCATCAGCGGGTAGGTGTCGTCCCACGGAATGGCCACGCCGAATTTCTCATCGTAGTAGGCGAGGAGCTCCTTCAGGTAGTCCCGCCGGTCGCTGCAGACGACATCATCGAAGCCTAGAACACTGGCCATCGCGATCACCATCGCACCGCCCCGGCCGCGGTAGTAGTGGCTGGGCACCTCGCTCATGAGATCGAGAGCCTCCCGCACGTGGTGGCTCCCCGCCTGCGTCAAGGCGTCGACCCTCCCCAGCTTGCCCAAGGCGACGAAGAGATTGACGTACATCTGCAATCGCTCGTAGGGCCCCTTCTCCCCGTGTGTGTCCGTGACTTCGTGAAATCGGATCTGCCGGATCTCGTCGAGCAGAATCCTCACGACGTCAAACCTCGGACGTGTCAACACGCCGACATCCCACCCTTGCGCGACACACGCCTCGACGAGAATGGTGCAGGCGGTGGCGTGGAGGAAGCGATCTTCGATCGCCGACAGGCCTTCGACGATCTCAACGAGCGTCATGGTGGCCCTGTCAGCCGGCAGAGGGTCGTAGTAAGTGTTGGTGGCGAGGATCAGACTCGTCAGCTTGCCCGCGAACGCGCTGAAAGGATTTGAGGGCGCGCGCTTCTCGAGTATGGCGACGATCTCCTCGATGCCGGATGCGAGGCGTGGATCGAAGTTCATCGGGTGCTGCCCGAGCCCGACGCCTCGCACGTATCGGCTCCAGGGGCTGAAGAGGACTCGCGTCTCTCTGGTCAGATTCTCGATCCCCCTGCGCACGCCGGCTTGTCTGGCGGGCATGTCCTCCGCCGCAGTTTCCATCGTCGTCATAGCTGCTTCTCCACGGTCGCTCCGGTTCGGTGGGCCGCCGTTCTGACGCCCTGATTGAAGGCACACCGGGGGAGGGCTGGGATGTCAAACCCTAGATAGTGGCGTACCCGGCCGTGCAGCATGTCGACCGCCAGATTCAGCCACTTGATGCCTTCTGCATACAGGGCTACCGCGCGACGCTGGCTGAAGGGGTCATCGTGCAGGACGCCATGGGCACTCTTCGTCACATGAAAGGGCGGCATGGCGGCAAAGTGCGTACCCATCACGAACACGAAACGAATCAGCCAATACGGGTCGTCTCGTACGAATGACCGTTGCGGGTCATCCAGCGACCACGCTCTGGTCATCACTTCTTTGAAGTGACCCGCCAACCCGTCGTACGAGCGCCGGTACGGACAATCGCGGTGGATGGCTATCCGCAGATCGGCTCCCTCAGGCCGCATGTGCATCGTCAAGTCGAAGTATTCGCCGTGAATCGCGTCGTAGTTACCGAGGGAATTGTGCCAAGGCTTGTTGTCGTACATCGGATCGTCGGAGCCGGTGTCCCTCCCGCCTTCATGGAAGCCGATGGCTCGGGGATCGAGAAACCTGATCCCGATCTCGTGCGCGGCAAAGCTCGCGTCTCCTCTTCGCATCGCCGCGAGAATCGGCGCGGGGTTCGTGATCTTGATGTTCTCGGTGTTGGTATCTCCGATGACGAGCGCATGGTAGCCGGGTTCGAGAACCGCAGACAGCTCGGACCGGCCACGAAGCTCGGCGAGCAACGCGCCGATGTTGAGGTACGTCCGGCCATTGATGTGAATGCGGTCGGATGCGACGAGCTGGTCGCAAAAAGTTCGCGGCGCCGTGCGGCGCGCGAGCGCCAGGCGCTCGACGATCTTGGTGAAGTAGGAGGGCTCGATCGTCGGCCGAGCGGGCACCCGGATGCGGTGGCAGTGAATCCTCTCGGCGAGGACGCTGAAGACCATTTCGTAGAGCCTGGCCACAATCGCCGGCGGCGGCCCGTGTCGCCGCACGAGCTCACTGATCTCTATTCCGGGCACGAAGCTCATGTCATAGAAGAGCTCGTGAAACACGCCACCGCGCGCCTCGGCCTCAGCGTCCGACGGATCGGCGGCGATGGTTCGCTCGTGGAGGTCGAGCACCTTCGGGAAAAAGGCCTGGACGTCGGGGGGGAGCTGCTCGAGGAAGAGGACCTGGCTCCTGGCTTTGGCAAAGGGCGGCAGCATGACGCCGGCGCCGTGCCGATCCCAGGCCGGGGTCACTAGCCGTTCGCTCAGGACCTTTCGCACTCTGAGGCCATCCTCGCCGGGCACTTCGAGGATGAGGGTGAGAGACTCGCTGCCGCCACGGCCGAAACCGACGACCTTCTCACCGGGATTCACGTACGCGCGATGCGCGGACGCCGCGAACCGCGCTGGATCCGAAAGAACCGCGGGAGCGCCTGGTCCCCACGCACCGCGACGTCGGAAGAGCGCGTGATGCGTGAACCGATCACCACGAGGCGCGACGCTTGAGACGCTGTCCATCTGATCGCCACGTCAACTAAGAGCAGGGGACTCGCAGCCGGACCATCGATGCCAGTGAGTCATCCAGTCCGGAACAGAAGGCGGCCCCACGTACTCCATCAGGGGCGTGGTAAGCCGGTTGCGTTCGATCAGGAGCCGGGTCTTTCCTCCCAGGCCGAGCTCGATGATGACGTCAGCTCGCAGCTTTTCCGCAATGCGGGTGGTCTCCGATGACCGCATTGGCTCGTCGGCCATCGCAAAGACCGCGCGAGCCACCTCGGTCCGCGTAGCGAGGATTCCCGATCCGTTGTTTGAGATCACCGGAATAGCCGGATCGAAGAACTGCACACCCGTGCCGGCGACAAAGGCCTCGAGCCTGCGGCGCAGGTCCGACATGCGCCGCGAATGGGCAAGGAATCTCGTGGGGGGCTTGAGACTCGCGAACGTCGCCTCGGGAAAGCGACTGCGCATCAGGCGTTCGAAGCATCCGACGGCGGTCTCAGCGACATAGGCATTGAACTGGCCCGGCCGTCCTTCGCAGAAATACTTGTGGACCTCGAACTTGTCGCCAAGCGCGCTGGCCAGCGCCGCCTGGACGGTCTCGGGCTCGCTCGTCTGAATCCCGAGAACGCAAAACGCTTCCGGCACGTCCGACCGCAGGATGCCGCGACTGAATTCCCGGGCCACGCGAGCCGCGTCACCAACCGATAGAGCGCGGGACGCCGCCGCCGCGATGAGGACGCCAAGACTTTCGCCAGTAAACGCTTTGAACCGGACTGTGGTGCGCGACAGGTGGACGTGGTGTTCGAAGTGCGCGAGCAGTGCCAGGTTATGAACGAGAAACGCGGCGGTGAGAAGACCCGCTTTCTCAGCTGGGTGCGAAGGCAGATTCGCATCGGTGAAAAAGAGCCGCTCGGGTTGCGGCGTGACGTCGTCCGTGTAACCCAGGGCGGCCGCCGCGTCCCGATAGATGCGTCGTACTTGCGGAATTCCGGAGGCGTGCAGCGTGGCTCCGAGGTCCCTGTAGGCATCGAGACTACCAAGGCCCGGAAAGAAGCCGATCGCCTCGATGATGTCGCGCTTTACACGCCACACCGGATCGGGCGACATCGAGCGATCCCCAGTCATCGCAGAAGAGCGCCGCCAGCGGGCGGCGCGTAGCTGATCGCCCAATGCTCGCCGCAGACACCCGCGAACAGCGCCGCCTCGTCCTGGTGTCGCGGGTTCGTGAACGGATAGCAGCAGACGGTGAGCATGGGAAGCGGACCCGTCAGATCGTTCCAGAGTCGCTCGCTGATAACGGCGGTGTCGTAGTCGCGGTTTCGATAGAGCGCGGCAACCACCTCGCCAATGAGCGTCAGGCGAGCCTGCCGCCCTCGTGGAGATGCGAGGCGGCCCCGATCGAGCGCTTCGACCGCTCGCGCGAGGCGCATCGGGTCGAAACGTCCGTCCGGCATGATCTGCGACAGCGCCTCGACAACGTCCTGCTCAACAAGGCGTCCCTGCTGTATCAGCGCGGGCACGCTGTAACGCTCTTTCAAGTGCTGCGTGATGCCCGCCCGGATCGCCTCCCGTGCCAGCACCACCACCGTGTCGCCTCGCTCAAGTGCGGCGTCGGCGAGGCGGACTGCGCCATGGATCAGAGCGGGATCCGAGTTGTAGAAAAGCGCCGCATGTCCTCCGCGGCTGCTGGCGATCGTCGAGAGCGTCGTCAAGGACGGCACGAACAACTGACCGTCCAGCACGTGATCCAACGCGCCGACCAAGTCGGAGCCGATGCGCGTCTTCAGGACATATCCCGCGGCGCCCGTACCGAAAGCCGCCGTGACGTACTCGTCCGATTCGTGCATCGTCAGGAACAAGACCCTCGTGCGCGGCGCCGCCCGCCTTAACTCCCGGGCCGCTGCGAAGCCGTCGATTTCCGGCATCGTAATGTCGAGCACGACGACGTCTGGGTCGAGGCGTACCGTTGCGTCGATTGCCTGGCGAGCGTCAACGACCGCAGCCACCACCTGGAAGTCCTGCGACACCAGCTTCGAGACCGCGTCGAGCAGGGATCGATTGTCGTCAGCTAGGACGACCCGTGGCCGCGCATCGCCGCTCGATTCACAGCGTGCCGACGGCTTGCAGAATTGACCTCGCACACGAAGTCGAAGCATAGCCATCGCAGGCGCCGATTCAGCCCCAGGATGCTTAACGAATCGTGTCGAGGCTTAATCAATTCTGCGTGCCGCTCGATCGCAATCAGGGGTGGTGTTGACTGAAGGCGCGAAAACCAGAGGGGCTGAGACCAAGAAAACGCCGGAACTCCGCATCAAACTGCGCTGGGTGGTTGAAGCCGAGAAGGCGACAGGCGATCTGCTTGACATGTTCGTTTGTGTCGGTCAGGGCCGCGAGGCTGGGACGAAGAGCGAAGGCCGTTCGCCACTCGGTGAAATCAACTCCTGTTTCGCGCGAAATCAGTCGACTCAGGTGCGACGGGACGACGTTGTGATTCTTGGCGATCTCTTCCAGCTTCAATCGCTTGCCTTGAGCTGCGGCCGACTCCAGCGCATTGAGCGCAGCGATCACGCGCGGGTCTCTCGGCACTGGCTTCTCGAGGGCATCGAGAACGATGATCTGAATGCGTTCCGCCAACCACGCCGAACCATATGGACCCGCGTTTATCGCGAGCCTGAGTGCTCGGGCGCAGGCCAGGAAAGCTGGCATCGGTAGCGCCGGATCGAGTAACGCGCGCATCACGCCTCCGATCAGCGCTCGGTAGGCTGTTGCCTCATGTCTTACTGACACGGTCGCGTCTTTCAAGCGTCGCGTGAGCGACTGCAGGGCTTCGAGCAATGCAGCCAACGACCTACGCGACGGTATTCGAAGACCGTCAACGACGTTGGCTTTCTGATTCGAATTGCCGCTCACCGCCGCTCGGCGCCTGATGAGTCGATCGAGCGAGACGCTCAATTCATTGGCGAAGACGGGCTTTCCTTGAAAACCCTCGACACCAAGCTGGCCCGCGACTCGCGCAGATTCAAAATCACCAAAGCCCGTCACCACCAGGACGGGAGTCATCACTCCGTCGGCGCGGAGTCTGGCAAGTACCGTCAGACCCGGGATATCCGGAAGCATGAGATCTAACAGGATCGCGTCGTAACCGATGGGAGCCAGCGCTAAGGCTGCAGCGCCGGTCACCGCGCACTGAATATGAAAGCCTTCCAGCTCGAGGAGACGGACGTCCGGGCTCGAAGGGCAGATATCGTCGTCGATCCAGAGCACCCGCGGGCGTTCAGTATCTGAATGCACGGCGCCTCCCGCAGTCGACGATTCGAACGACTGTGCCGGAGGGCGCGGCGGGCACGTCGCACAACGGATCCTGGACTAAACCGTTTCGCGTCTCGGACAGCGACCCGCGCTGTCATTCGAAAGGAGCAATCCCGACCGGCTCGGCCCCGAGCAGATCCGCACTTACCAGTTCCATGCCACGAACCGCGCCGATGATTACGCTGAATTCGGTCACCGACACAATGTCGCGTCACTTGATCCGGTCGCCACGCGCAAGGCTTGGGCGCACGACCTGATCGCTTGCAATGCCAACGAGTTGTGGCGTTCATGCGAAGGGCCGACCGTACTGGCACGAAAAATCCGCGAGATGCCGCGGTCTAGAAGGAAACTTCGATGAACAGTTTTGATGCTTCGAGTCGAAAAAAAATTGTGATCAGTCCCCGGAAACGAAGCAAAGACGTGTATCCTTCCGCGGTCGTGACATCCCGACCTGCCACGCTTCAAAAGGCAGCTCCCGCGAAGCCGAAGGTTCTCCTGGTCGACGATCATCCCGAGGTCTTGCGATCGATCTCGCGGATGCTTGCGTTCGACTTCGAGATTGCCGCCCTCGCCACCGACGGTGCGCAAGCGCTCGAGCAGTCCCGTCGCGTCGAGCCCGACGTGGTCGTGCTCGACATCACGATGCCCGGCCTCGACGGCTTTCAAACCGCTCGCGAGCTGACGCGCAACGGGACAGGTCCACGCGTCGTGTTCCTGACCATGCACGACGCAGAGGAATTCATCACGGAGGGCTTCCGTTCAGGCGGGCGCGGCTACGTGGTCAAGACGCGCGTGCACGAAGATCTCGTCCGCGCGATCGATCGAGTCCTTGCGGGACAGATGTTCGTGCCATCGCTCAAGTCGCTGTTCCTCGTCGACGAGGCGTCCTGCGGACACGCCGCGCAGTTCTACTCCGACGATCGGGCGTTCGTCGACTCGATGGGCGATTTTCTCGATGTCGCGCTGCGCTGCGGCGATACGGTATCGGTCGTCGCCAACGAATCGTTTCGGGTGGGTCTAGCCGAGCAACTGAACGCGCACGGGTGGAGCGTGGGTGAATCGGGAGAACACGGACGATATCGCGCGATGGATTCGGGCGAGGCGTTGGCGTCGATCATGTGTGGCGACCGTCTCGACGCCAATCGCCTCGAGCAGATCGTCGACGATCTCGAGCGCAGCCGCGTGGCCTTGGCCGAAGGACACACGAGAAGGCACACGATGGTCGGCGATCTCCTGGTTCCGCTCTTCTTGAACGGCAACGCACGCGCAGGCATGGAAGTGGAACGCCTGTGGAACGATCTCACCCACGCGCTGCCGTTCATGACCGTTTGCTGCTACCCAGCCGCATGCTTTGACGCGCAATCGAGGGACACGCTCCCCGACGTGTGCGCGGAACACTGGGCGGTCGCCTAGGTCGATTCCTCCGCTCCAATCGGAACGCGAAGCGTCACCCTCGTGCCGCGCGCGACACCTTATTTCGCCGCCGCCTTCTTGAAATCGCCGCCCTTCATGAAGGTCATCGTCGAGACGTCGAAGAACTTCCGCAACGCCCCGGTAATCTGCTGCGACGTCAGCGACTGCACCTTCTTCTCCAGTTCCGCGTCCCACGCCATCGTCCGGCCGTAGTGCGTTCGGGTCACCAGCAGGTTGGCCAGACCGGCGTTCTGATCCCGATTGAGCTGCTGTGCCTGCAGCCAACTGGCCTTCCCTGCCGCGATCTCGGCGTCACTGAATCCGTCCTTGAGCAGCGTGGTCATCTCATCGCGGAACGAGGCCTCGACCTTCGCGGAATTCTCGGGAGCTGAGATCGCGTTGGTGATGAAGGTCGCGTTGTCTTCACCCGGAGGCACGCTGATAGACGAGCTGATGCCGTAACTCAACCCCTCCTTACCGCGGATGCGCGCGAACAGACGCGAGTTGATGCCCTGGCCGAGCAAGTAGTTTGCAAACATCAGCGCCGGGTAGTCGGGGTTGTCGTCGCTGATGTTGATGTGCATGCCCGCCAGGAAGAACGCGTTGGCCTTGTCCGGAGTCTCGAACTGCTGATTCACCGGATCGATCTTGCGGTACGGATTCTTGATCTGCGCGTACGCCTTCGGACTCTTCCAGCCGTTGAGGGCGGACGCCGCCTTCAGGATCGCTTCCGGATCGAAATCGCCGACGACGGCGAGTTCCGCGTTGGACGCGCCATAGAAACCTGAATGGAACTGCTTGACCTGGTCGAGCGTCACAGCGCGCATGTCGGCCAGCTGCTCGTCGAACGTCGAGACATGCCGCACGTCGCCCTTCGGATAGGGATTCAGATGCGATTGAAAGGCCTGCGTCGTGACGGACGTGGGCTCCGATTTCTGGCTCTCGATGCCCGCGAGCGCCTGCTGCCGGAGCGTCTCGAGCTCCGCGGCCGGGAATGACGGCTCGCGCAGCACTTCGGTTGCGAGCGCGAGGACCGCAGGGAGATTTGCCGCAATCGTCTCGATCGTGACGGTGGCGCCGCCTGCGCCGCCGCCCACGAACATTCGAGCCTTCAGTCGATCGAGTTCGTCCTGGATCTGCTGCCGCGTGTGTTTCGTCGTGCCGCGCATCAGCAGCTGCCCGGTCATCTGCGCGACCGCCGACTGTCCCGCCAGCGACTTCTCGTCGCCGAACGACAGGCGCAGCACTGCCGACACCGTCTCACCGCGGGTCTTCTTGGGCAGGAGCATCGCCTTGGTCCCACCCGGCAGCGTCACGCGGCGAAGGCGCCCCTCGATGTTCGCGGGCGAGGAATCGAACACTTCACCTGCCGACACCGTCGCGCTTCCCTTGTAGTCCTTGAAGGTCGCCACCAGGTCGGGTGTGGCGGGAATCTCCGCGCGATCAGGCTGCGCCGCCGGAATGAAGACGCCGACCGTCCGGTTGGCGGGTTTGAAATAGTACGTCGCTACCCGTTGCACGTCGGCGAGCGTCGTCTGCTTGATGCGATCGCGATTGAGGAAGAAGAGCCGCCAGTCGCCCATCGATGCCCAGTTGCTCAGCGACAGCGCCATCTGCTCGGAGTTGTTGACCTGCAGATCGATCTGCGTGAGCAGTCGATTGCGCACACGCTCGACTTCCTCGCTCGTGAAGGGCGTCGTCTTCAGTGCATCGATCGTGTTGAGCAGGGTCGTTTTCGCGTCATCGAGCGACGACTCCTTCCGCACTTCGGCCAGCACCATGACCATGCCGGCGTCGCGCTGTTGCAGCCCTCCGCCGCCAATCTGCGACGCCTTCTTGGTCTCGACGAGCGCCTTGTACAGCCGGCCCGACGGATTGTCGGTCAGGATCTGCGAGGCCATCTGCAACGCCGGGTAATCGGGATGAGACCCGGCCGGCACGTGAAAGCCAACGACGATGTTCTGCACCTCGCCGACACGCTGGAGCGCGACCGTGCGCTCGCCGTCCTGCGTCGGTTCGGCGGTGTAGATGATCGGCAGCGTCCGCTGCGGCTTCGGAATCGATCCGAAGTACTTCGTCACGAGCGCGAGCGTCTTCGACTCGTCGATCTTGCCGGCAACCACGAGCACGGCGTTGTCGGGCTGATAGTGTGCGCGGTAGAACGCCTGAAGTCGGTCGATCGGGACGTTCTCGATGTCGCTGCGCGATCCGATCGTCGACTTCCCGTAGTTGTGCCAGAGGTACGCAGTCGAGAGCACTCGCTGATACAGCACGCCGAGCGGTGAGTTCTCACCCTGCTCGAACTCGTTGCGTACGACGGTCATCTCGCTGTCGAGGTCCTTCTTGGCGATGAACGAGTTGACCATCCGGTCCGATTCCAGATCGAGCGCCCACTCGAGGTTGGCGTCGGTGGCTGAAAACGTCTCGAAGTAGTTCGTCCGCTCGTACGAGGTCGTGCCGTTCGGGCGCGAGCCGTGGTCCTGCAGTTCCTTCGGGATGTTCGTGTGTCGGGTCGATCCCTTGAACACCATGTGCTCCAGCAGGTGCGCCATGCCGGTCTCGCCGTAGCTCTCATGCTTGGAACCGACGAGGTATGTGATGTTCACCGTGATCGTCGACTTCGATTGATCGGGAAACAGCAGCACGCGGAGTCCGTTGGGCATCTGGTATTCCGTGATGCCCTCAACAGATGTGATTCGCTGCACGCCCGCCGGCAGCGTCGGCGCTCCCGCTTGTCCCCAGACGCGATCCGGGGACACGCTCACCAGAAGGGCCAGGACCAGCAACAGGGGTCGAAGGAGTCTCATATCAACCTCGATTCGGCGGGTCTGAGGACACGCCGTTACGACGTCACAACGCTGGAACCCACGGTCTGGAACAGCAGGCGCGTCCAAAGACACGCCGCGGTACGTAGGGCCGCGTCTTTAGACCCGACTGAACTCGAATCGGTTTCAAAGGGAATGCGCGGTAGCGCATGGCGTCTATATACGCCCGCGCCCGGCGACGGGTCAATTCAGCGGAACACGATTTCGTTTGACGGATTCGCCGACCCGCAGCTGTTCCGCGCCTGCACGCGCGCGTCATACCGCTGCGGACGCGCGGGACCGGTCACAGCCGTCGCCGCGCACGAATTGGCCGGCGACGGAGTCGGCGTTGTCGCCGGAGGCGTGGTCGTGGGCGCAGTCGGCGACAGATTGGCGCTCTCACCGCTTTCACACGCGACCGCGATCACTGCAGCCAGGATCACGCACGACAGTCCAGCTCGACTCATGTCGACACCTGCCGGACCGAGAAATGGCAATGGGCGTACCGCAGCTCAACCGTGCCAACGCTGTGGCGATTCCGCGTCGAGCCATCTCAACGTCGTTACAATCTGCGCGCTCACTTCGCATTTTCGTCAGCGAACGGGTCCGAGCGCGCGGTGGCGCATCGTGTCACGCGGCCGTTCTCCAGCGTGAAAGCGACCACGCCGGCGTCGCTCGCCGTTGTACGACAGTCACCCCGTCTCACATCGCCAGACCAGCCGTCTCCCTTGAGCAGGCGGACCGCCGCCGGAAAGAGCGTGTCGAACGCGCTTCCAAAACCAAACCGCAGCGACTCGTCGTCGAGCAGCACGATGCGTCCGCGTGGCCCCGTCGTCTCGGTGTCGACGGCCTTCATGACCGAGGCCGATACATCAGCGGGCGCCACCCAGCGCTGGTCGCGCCACCAGTAAAGCGGAACGAGCGTAAACGCGGCCACCAGCATTCCTGTCACGGCGGCACGAAAACGCAAGGGCCAGGCGCGCATCGCGCAGGAGGCGAGCGCGGCGGCAACGAACGCGCAGCCGATCGAAGGCGCCAGCGCATACAGGTCGGAACGATTCGCGGCGAAGATCGTGAGGGCCATGAATCCGATCGCCCAGAGCGCGCCGAACACGATCGCGCGCCGCTCGAACCATACGAGTGGGAAGCAGGGACGAGACACGAAGGTGACGACGAGCCCGGCCAGCGCGCTGAAGAGGCCGGCCCGCACCGCGTATTCGGCGGCGTTGTGGGAAAAGTCTCTGAACCCGGATACCACCGGGTAGTGCGCGGGAAGATTCGTCGGACCGAAAGCGCCGCTGTTGAGGCGAAGCGGGATGTAGATCGCCAGAGCGGCCCAGAGCGGCCAGGCGCGTGCGAGCGTCGATGTGATCGTTCCCTCGCGCCGAGGGTCCCATGCAACAAACGTCGTCAGCACCAAGGGCAGCAGCACCGCCTCTTCCTTGCTGAGCAGCGCGAGCAGACACAGGACACCCGCCGTCCTGTAACGCTGGCGCAACGCGCAGTCGGCACTCGCCAGCGCGAACACACACAGCAAGAGTGCGGTGCGTCCGCTGATCCACAGCAGCGCCATGCGAGGCGCGTGGATGTCGAGCGTCCACACGCCCACGGCGAAGAGCGCAGCGGCGGCCGGCAACGCCAGCGTTCGAGCGAGCCGGAACACCAGTCCTGCCGCAAGCACGAAGAGCGCGAGGTTCGTCAGGGCGTAGCCGAACGGGTTCAGGTGCCAGAGCTCGTAATCGGCGCTGAAGGTCAGCGACACCAGCGGCCGATAGAAACCTGGCTGCTGCGTGAACAGGCGGATCACATCCGACGACGATTCGATTCGACTGGTCTCGATCCAGGCGAAGTCGTCGCGCACGAAGCCGTGCCCAAGATCGGGACCGTAGATCGCGGCCAAGGCAGCCACCAGTGCCAGGAGTGCGAGTGCGAGTCGAAATGTCACGAGGGTCAGGGAAGATTAGCAACCTTCACACTGACTCGCCAACCGAAGCTCGCTCGCGTGTCAGGCGAGCGAAGGTTGCCCTTCGACTCGCGTATTCGAGCGCTCGCTCAGGGCATTCGACGTGCAGTGGCTCGCCATGAGCGAGCCTGCGGCTCGCCGAAGGCGAGTCGAATGGTGCCTGAGGAGGGAATCGAACCCACACGCCGGGTGACCGGCGCGAGATTTTGAGTCTCGTGCGTCTGCCAGTTCCGCCACTCAGGCCCGTTCACCAGTGTAGTCGATTGCGAGTCGGCAAGCTGCTGACGACGGAAAGCGCAGTCGATGGAGCTGTGCGCCCACCGGACTGGCGTGCGGCAAGATCAACTGGCCTTCGGCTTGCCGGTCGTGATGTCTCTCACCGCGCCTTCCGGCCGCTTCGGGTCGTAGCACCAGACGTGACCGCAGCGGTCGCAACGGTAGTAGTCGACGCGGGCCTGCTCGCTCGTCGCCGCGAGAAAGCGGCCGTCGTGAAAACATCGCGGGCACAGACTCTTTCGCAAGGTAAGGCGGGCAGCCTAACTCTCAGTGGCGGCGCAGTCTATCAGGGGCAGCCGAAATCGGACCCACCGGCCACCATGAGAACAGGTGCATCCGCAGTGCCGTTTACGACACCTCAGGGGCCGGAAGTATACTTCGCACACCCCATCCCTCTTCCGTGACGAGGAGGTCGAAATGCGTCACGCTCATCGAGTGGAACGCGCTGCAATGTCGCTCGTCATCCTGACCACGCTCGGGTCTGGCCGCACGGGCGCGCAGATCGATCTCTCCGGCGAATGGGCTGCGCGACTCCACGAAGAAGTGCTGCTGCGCAGGGACCCGCCTGGACCGAGCATCGGCGACTATACGGGCCTCCCCGTCAACGACGCCGCACGCCTCAAAGCCGACAGCTGGGACGCATCGATCCTCTCGGTACGCGAGCATCAGACGACGCCCTCGTCCGCGATCTACTGGGCACGATCATTGGCGAACATGCGCATCACGACGATCGTCGACGAAAAGACGCAGCAGATCATCGCGTTGAGCATCTACCGCTCGCCCGGCACTGGCGCGGGCGGCACGACGCGCACGATCTGGATGGATGGACGTCCGCATCCGCCCGAATACGCCGCGCACACCTGGCTCGGATTCTCGACCGGACGATGGGAAGGCCAGACGCTCGTCGTGGAAACGACACACCTCAAGATGGGAGTGATTCAGCGCAACGGGCTGCCGCACAGCGATCAGGCGACGATGATGGAGCGGTTCTATCGGCACGGCGACGTCCTGACCTATGTCAGCATCGCCGACGATCCGATCTACCTCGAAGAACCGCTCGTGCGCACGACCAACTGGGCCCTCGATCCCTTGCAGCAGCTGGAACCGATCCCCACCCGCATCGTCGACGAGATTGCCGGCCAGCCGAAGGGCTACGTGCCGCATCACCTGCCGGGATCGAATCCATATCTGCGCGAATTCGCCGAACGCGTCGCCCTTCCGTACGAAGCCACGCGGGGCGGGGCGAGAAGCATGTATCCTGAATACCAACAACGATTGAAGGAGCTCACACGAGGGGCTCCAATCCGGTGACCATGACACATATCGGCCAACACGTTGTCATCAACGGCGAGTTCACCTCGGATGAAGACCTGCAGATGGACGGCACGATCACTGGCGACGTGCAGATCCGCGACGCGACGCTGACCATCGGCGAGACCGGCAAGGTCGAGGCCGACATCTACGGTACGCGCGTCGTCGTGCACGGCAGCGTGCGCGGATCGATCACGGCGAGCGCGCGCATCGAGCTGGGCCCTGCGGCGTGTGTCGAGGGCAACCTCAGCGCCGATCAAGTGGTCATCGCCGACGGCGCGCAGTTCCAGGGACACATCGACATGGCCCGCCGTACGGTCGCGATGAAGATGGCGCAGTACAAGGCCGGTCAGGCCACGGCCGGAGCATCCCGCTGAACATGCCTCACCCAGACATCGCCCGCCTGCAGCGGATCGAGGAGTTCGATCAACTGCTGGACCAGACGTCCGACCGTCCTCTGCTGCTCTTCAAGCACAGCGTCACCTGCGGCACGAGCGCCGAAGCGCTCGATGAGCTGATCGAACACCTCAACGACGACAAGCTCGACGCGCGCTATGCGATCGTCACGGTGCAGTCGCATCGCGAGCTGTCGAACGCGGTTGCGAAGCGGCTCGGTGTACGGCACGAAACGCCGCAGGCGCTGCTGATTCACAAGGGCCGAGTGGTGTGGAGCGCGTCGCATTTCCGTGTGACCGCCGCGGCGATGCAGTCGGCGATCAGGTCACACCACGCCGTGCGATGACGCTGGCGATCATGCCTCCGTCGTAGTCGCCTTCGCGACTCGACAGGATCTCGAGCGGCTCGACCAGCGTCAGCAATTCTCCTGGTTCGAGCAGGAACGCCGGGTTGGTCGGCCGGCCGCGCGCCGCCTGCGCGCGCGTGAACGTCTCGTACACGAACAAGCCGCCCGGACGCAGCGCCCGAGTCAGAACAGGAACGAGCGGCCGGTGCAGATAGCGGACCACCACGATCACGTCATAGGCAGGTGGGGTGAACTGCACCGCGTCCGCTTCGAGGTCGACGACTCGCGCGTGGAGCGGCAGCCCGCGACGGGCCGACTCGTCGATCAACGTCCGTATCGCCGCTTCGTCGCGATCGACCGCATAGGTGCGAAGCCCCCGCGCGGCCAGCCACAGCGCATGACGTCCGCTCCCACACGCCACGTCGAGCGCATCACCGACTCGCGGCAGCAGATGCTCGTGCGAAGTGAGCCAGGATGATGGTTCTACATTTTGCATTTCGCATTCTGCATTCTGCATTACACGCCGTCGCTCAGCGCTCGTGCGACGGCATGACCAGCCACCCATCCCGACGACCACGCCCACTGAAAGTTAAAGCCACCGAGGCGCCCGTCGACGTCGAGGATCTCCCCGACCAGGTACAGTCCCGGACACACCCGCGACTCCATCGTCGCCGGATCGATCTCGTCGAGCGGCACGCCGCCGGCGGTCACCTCGGCGTAGCCATACCCGCGACTGTCGAGCACGTCGAGCGGCGTCTCAATCAGCGCACGGATCAGGCGCCGCCGCGCATCCCTGCTCACATGCGCCATCGTAGTCTCGCGATCGATGCCGGCCCTCTCGACCCACATGGCTGCGACGGCCGCGGGCAGCCGCGTCGCCAGCACGGTCGCGATCTGCGCGCGCGGCCGCGACCGCTCCTGTTCGAGCCACCATGCTTCGAGCGACTCGAACGAGTCATCCGGACACACGTTGACGGTCACTTCGGCCCTGCCGCCGTCGATCCGCGCACGGTGCCAGTGTCGTGACAGGTTGAGGACCACGGGGCCGCTCGCGCCGAAATGCGTCCACAACAACGAACCTTCGAGATGAACGGCCGCGCGGCTGTTGCTCATGAGCGTCAGCCGCACGTCGTGCGACACGCCCGACAGCGCAGGGTGCCACTCGTCGCCGAGGACGAGCGGCGCCAGTGCCGGCGTCGTCTCGACATAGCCATGTCCCATGCGTTGCGCGAGCGTGTAGCCCAGCCCGTCGCTCCCGGTCTTGGGCAATGATCGCCCGCCGGTCGCGAGCACGACCGCTCGGGCTGTGCGACGGTGCCCACCTTCGATTTCGATCGTGAACGGAGCCCACGTCTGCTGACCTGTCCGCCGCAGCCGCGGCGAAGGCCCACGCTCGACACGAACGTCGATCACCCGTTGCTCGCTTTCGATCTCGATGCGCAGGCGTGCCGCTTCAGCGAGCAGCGCGTCGAGCACCGTACGCGAGCGGTTCGTGTCGGGAAACAGCTTGCCATCCTCTTCCTCGTGCAGCGAGACGCCGAGAGACCGAAAAAGCGCGGCCGCGCGGTCGGCAGGAAATGCCCGCAGCACGCTTCGCACTGCGCGTGATGACCCGCCCCAGAAGTCGCGCTCGGTGACGATGCGATTCGTGACATTGCAGCGGGAGCCGCCGCTCACGAGAATCTTGGCACCGATACGACGTGCGCCGTCCAGGCAGGTCACATGCAGGTCCGGTGCGGCGCGCGCGGTGAAGATCGCCGCCGCCAATCCTGCCGCGCCAGCCCCGATCACCACCACGTCCCTGGCCTGAGCGGAGTCGAAGGCTTTGGCACGAGCGTAGTCGAGGACGGTCACTTCACGCACAATAACGCAGCATGCTCCAAACAACGGGCGTGGACAGCACGGGCCGCCAGAAGGCCCTCCCTGCGGGGCCGATCGATGGGCCGCCTGACGGCGGCCGCTACGCCGATGTCATCGGCGGAGTCACGACGTTCTTCACGATGGCGTACATCGTTGTCGTGAATCCCGGCATCCTCGCATCGCCCGGCACCGGCCTGCCGTTCTCGGGCGCTCTGACCGCCACAGTGCTCGTGGCCAGCAGCATGACGCTGCTGATGGGTCTCTACGCGAAGCTGCCCTTCGCGGTCGCGCCGGGCATGGGGCTCAACGCGTTCTTCGCCTACACCATCGTCATTCAGCAGCACGTGCCGTGGCAGACCGCGCTCGGAATCGTGTTCTGGGCAGGCGTCCTCTTTCTACTTGTCTCGGCGACACGGCTGCGCGAGGCGATCGCGACGTCCATACCCACGAGCCTGCGGATGGCTGCCGCGGGCGGCATCGGACTGCTCCTCACGCTGATCGGTCTGCGCAACGCAGGACTCATCGCCGCCGACCCGGCCACGATCGTACGGCTTGGCGTGCTCGATCATCGCGCGGTGATGCTCCTGGCGGGACTTCTGATCGCGGTCGTGCTGCAGCAACGCCGGAACCCGCTGGCATTCCTCGCTTCGATCTTCGCGGTCACAGCCGCGGGCTGGATCCTCGGCTACGAAACGCCTCCCGATCGCGTGTTCAGCGCGCCGGACTTTTCGTCCGCGTTCCTGAAGCTGGACGTGTTCGGGGCCCTGCGGCTGGCGCTTCTGCCGGCGATGATCTCGATGCTCTTCACGGATCTCTTCGACTCGCTCTCCACGTTCATCGGCGTGTCCAGCGCCGCAGGGCTCACGGAATTGGACGGACGGCCGCTCAACCTTCGACGCGGCCTGATCGTCGATGCAATGGCCACGCTCGGCGCGGGGCTTGCGGGCTCGTCGTCAGGAACGGCCTATGTGGAGAGCATTGCTGGCATCCGCATGGGTGGTCGCACGGGACGCGCGTCGGTCGTGACCGCGCTGTGTTTCGTGCCGTGCTTCTTCATCGCGCCGCTGGCCGCGTCGGTCCCGGGCTACGCGACCGCGGCGGTGCTGGTGCTCGTTGGCCTCGCGATGTTTCAGATGGTCGGCACCGTGAACTTCACGGCGATCGAAGACAGCCTGCCCGCCTTCGTGACCATTGTGTTGATCCCGCTGACGCTTTCGATCACGCAGGGGATCCTGTGGGGATTCCTGCTGCACGCGCTCGCGTACGCGGCAGTCGGGCGCAGCAGAGACGTCACCGGTATCGCGTGGGCGCTCGCTGTGATCGCTGCAGGCCTGTTGATGCTCGGACGGTAGACGATCGCTGGACGTGGCCTCCACCCAAAGTCTCAATTTACACACCTGCGATTCCAGTTCTGTCGCGCGATTCGACACGTAAAATCTCGCGTCACTGTCGTTCTCGCGGAATCGGGCCGAGAACGTCGATGGAATGTACCTTGATAGTCGCCTCCCTGATTCCCTCCTGGCAACGAGTCCCTCGTGATTGATACGGCGCTACCAGCATCGCTCACGGCCGCGCATCTGGCGCTGGCGGCGCTTCGGCATCACCGTGCGCGGTCGTCCTGGCTCAATCTCTTCGTACTGCCGTCGTTTCTGTTCGCGACCACGCCGTGGATCTGGCCGTCTGCGCAAGCCCTGATCGTGCAGTTCTGCGCACATGTGGTTTGGGTCGTGCTGTGCGAGATCGTCTTTCCGGTCCCAAGCCCTACTCGACCCGCGAATCCGAACTCGGACAGGCCTGGCGCACCGCCACCGGCGCGGTCGGCGCTTGCACCATCGCCCGGCCAGGCTAGGGACGCCGGTGGTTTCGCCCCCACGACTGTGCTGGCGGTACTCGAAGAGGCGACCGATATCCGGACGTTCCGGCTCGCGCGTCCTCACGGCTTCGAGTTCACATCCGGTCAATTCGTACCGGTCCGCGTTTCGATCGACGGCAAGCCGCACGTTCGCTGCTATTCGATCAGTTCGTCACCCGATTCGCGCGGCTTCATCGAAATCTCCGTTCGTCGACAGGGCCTGGTTTCGACGACGCTCCACGCCACGCTGCGTGAGGGTTCGTCGCTCGTCATCGGCCGAGCCGCCGGGCGGTTCGTGTACCCTGCCAACGACGCGCGGCCGCTCGCCTTGCTGGCCGGGGGCATTGGAATCACGCCGCTGCTCTCGATGCTGCGTTTCGCGGTCTCGTCGGATCCCACGCGACCGATCACGCTGCTCTACTCCGCCCGCGATCGACACGCGCTGGCGTTTCTCCCTGAGCTCCGTGTGCTCGCACAGCGGCACCCGCAAGTGCGCATCGGCGTCACTGTCAGCGAGCGCGATGCGCCCGAGCCGTGGCGGCGAGGTCGAATCGACCTGGCGATGGTGCGTCAGTACGTCGCGCACCCGGCACACACGATCTTCTGCGTCTGCGGTCCAACGGCCATGATGGCCGACATGGAGCGTCTGCTCACGGAAGTTGGTGTGCCTGCCAGTCAGATCCGGTCTGAACAGTTCGACACGGCGGTCGCCGCCACTGCGCTGAACACCCGCTCCTCGGCTCATGACGTCAGTGACACCAGCCAGCGCGGTTACCAGCTGAAGTTTGCGACATCGGGACGGACGTCACGCGTGACAGGGTCGCAGACGCTGCTCGAAGCGGCCGAGGCCGAGGGCGTGGCCATCACCTTCTCGTGCCGATCGGGTGTCTGCCAGGCGTGCCGCACGCGTCTTGCGGCGGGTGACGTCGATTGCCAGTCCAGCGTCCTCGACGCCGAGGATCGCGCCGCTGGCTTCATCCTGCCCTGCGTCAGCGTGGCGCAAAGCGATTGCGTACTCGAGGCATGACGGCATGAGCGGCTCGTCGGCACAGATCCTCGAGCGCCCGCTCCCTCCGCCGGCGGCCGAGTCGTCGCGCCCCGCCAAGGCCCTCGGCAGCGTTCTCACGATCGCCATCCTGTTCTGCCTCGTGGTCGGCGGCGTCGTCTTCTTCGTTCTGGGCGGCTGGGAGTACTACCGCGCGCCCTTGGGCACTCGCGGCTACCTGCCTGAACACGCACTGCTTCGTCCTTCTGGCCCGGTGGGCCTGACGCTTGGAGTCGCCGGCGTGATCTCGATGCTGATGACGCTGCCATATGCGATTCGCAAGCGGTGGCGTCGGCTCGCGAAGGTCGGGGCGATGAAGCAGTGGCTCGAGGTCCACATCTTCTTCGGCCTCGTCGGACCCGTGCTGATCACGCTGCACACCTCGTTCAAGTTCAATGGGATCATCTCGGTCGGCTACTGGCTGATGATGACCGTCTGGACGTCAGGATTCGTCGGGCGGTATCTGTATGTCCGCATCCCGAAGACGATCCGGGGCGTCGAGCTGTCGTTCGCGCAGGTCCAGGAGAATGTGACGCGACTGCAGCAACGGTTGCAGGCGGCGAAGCTGCCCGCCGCGATTCGAACCGAGATCGACATGTTCGATCGCGCGGTCGCTCCTCCGAGCGGAGGCGTTCCCGGCGCTCTCGATCTGTTCTTGGGCGAGCTGCGCGTTCGTCTGCGGCTGACGCTGCTCCGGCGCCATCTGCACGCCGCGGGCGCTGATCTGTCGGCGATCAAGGCGCTCGTCGACCTGGCGTCCGAGCGTGCGACGCTCTCGCGACGTCTGGCCCATCTCCAGCGCACGCGCCATCTGTTCGAGCTCTGGCACGTCTTCCACCGGCCGCTCGTGTACGGCCTGTTCGCAATCGTCGTGCTGCATGTCGGCATCGCCCTGTATCTCGGCTATGCGAGCCTGCCCTGATCCGACATGGCGCGGAGTGGGGCAACGGCATCGTGGGGTGTGCTGCTGATGGCGTTCACGCTGAGCCTCGCCGGCGCTCGCGACGCGCACGCACAGCTCGGCGCGCTCGTGTCGCCGGGACGGCTCGCGCGCGCGCACGCGTCGCTCGAAGGCATCAACAACTGCCTGAAGTGTCATACCGCCGGCCGCGGCGTGTCCGCCGAGAAGTGCCTCACGTGCCATACGCCGGTGGCACAGCGGATTGTCCAGAAGAAAGGCGTACACCGCAATGTCACGACCGACTGTGTGACCTGTCACGTCGAGCACGCAGGGGTAGACGCCGAGCTTCGTCCGTTCAACCAGCAGCGTTTCAATCACGCCACCGACACCGGCTTCCCGCTCGGCGGGCTTCACGCGACGCTCGCGAACAACTGCGCGAGCTGCCACAAGACGCGCTCGTTCCTCACGACGAGCCCGTCGTGCGCCTCGTGCCATACCGACGTGCACAAGGGTTCGCTCGGACCGCGATGCGAGTCGTGCCATACGACCTCGATTCGCTTCTCCGAGAGCCGGACGAAGTTCGATCACAGCCGCACCGCGTTTCCACTGACCGGGGCGCACACATCGATCACGTGCACGGCCTGTCACACCAAAGGAGCAGCCACTTACAAGGGGATCGCCTTCGCGAGCTGCGCCGACTGCCACGCTGATCCCCATCGTCAGCAGCTCGGTGCGACGTGCACGACATGCCACACCACACAATCGTGGCAGACCAGCAGGATCGATCACTCGCGGACCGCGTTTCCGTTGCGCGGCCAGCACAGCTCAGTGCAGTGCGTGTCGTGCCACGTGAAGCCGGCGCTGCAGCTGAAGCCGCGCGCCGACACGTGCGCGGCGTGTCACAAGGATCCGCATCGCGGCGTGTTCAAGCAGGACTGCAAGAGCTGCCATGACGAATCGAGCTTCAAGAAGGCGGGACCGAGCGGATTCGATCATTCATCGACGCGCTTCCGGCTCGTGGATGCACACGCCCAATTGCCGTGCGCGGCCTGCCACACGCCTCGTGCGCCACTGGCAATCGGTCCGCGGCCCGCTGCCGCAGCGCGGGAGACAAGCGCCGGACTTCGGACGGTGACGGCCGGCGACTTCGGCGGACTGAAAACGGATTGCGTGTCGTGCCACACCGACGTGCACCGTGCCGAGCTGGGTACGTCGTGCGAGACCTGCCACACGGCGCGAACGTTCCAGGTGGCGACCTTCAAACACGCGCGCATGCGTCCGTTCTTCGATGGCCAGCATGCGACGCTGCGCTGCGCGCAATGCCATACCGCGACGTATGGTGTGTCGGCGGCTCCGGTCGCAACAACAACACGCGGCGCGATCGCGGCTCCAACCGGACGCGCGGCTTCGCAGTCGCCGGTTCTGAGAGTCGGCTTCGTAAGAACCAGTGAGACCTGCACGGCGTGCCACAAGGACGTGCACCTGGGTCAGGTCGGCGTTCGCTGCGAGACGTGCCACAGCGTGGTCACGCCGAAGTTTGCGGTGCAGTCGTTTCAGCACTCCACCACGACGTTCCCGCTGACGGGCAAGCACACGGCCGTCGCATGCCAGTCGTGTCACACCGTGGCCACACAGGACTTTCCCGCGGGTCACGGTACCGCACGGCGGCTCAAAGGCATGGGCACCGAGTGCGCCAGCTGTCACCAGGATCCGCACGACGGCAAGCTGGGAACCACGTGCCAGAGCTGCCACTCGACTGACACGTTCTCGTTCTCCGGCAAGTGGTACCCGCACGCGAATCGAGAGCTGTCGAGAACCTTCTTCACGGGCAGGCACATTACGGCCTGCGCTGCGTGTCACAAGCCGGGGCGAAATGCATCGGCGGGATCGCCGGCGCGTGTGGCGTACGTAATCCCTACGAGCTGCACCAGTTGCCACACCGACGTGCATCGAGGCGCCCTCGGTCCACGGTGTGAGTCATGCCACAAGCCATGATGCATCCATCAATGCGGCTGCTCGGCGCGATCGTGCTCGTCATCACCGCGGCGCTGTGTCTCGAATCGCGCGAGTACGCGCAGTTCGAAACCGCCAGCCGGCAATTCCACAACCAGACCGCGTTTCCGCTCGACGGGCGGCACCGCGACGCTCCGTGCGAATCGTGTCATCGGCAGGGCGTCTACAAAGGCACGCCGACGCGCTGCTTCGACTGTCACTGGACGCGGCGGCAGGACGATCGCTACCGCCTGCAGATCGGATCGCAGTGCGAGCAGTGTCATCGGCCAGTGAGTTGGTCGTCGACCCGATGGGATCACGCGATGACGGGCATGGGGCTGAGTCCGGCGCATCGTTCACTCTCATGCCAGGCTTGTCACAGCAACAACACCTTCAAAGCTCAGACCGCGTGCGTGTCGTGCCACTTGCAGGACTATCAGGCGGCACGCACGCCCGATCACGTGGCGGCGGGCTTCACGACGACGTGCGAGGCGTGCCACCTGCCGAGCGACACGACCTTCCATCAGGCTCGATTCTTCAACCACACGACGTTTGCGCTGGTCGGCGTTCACGCGCAGCAGAGGTGCGACGCCTGTCACAAGAACGGTGTTTACGCAGGCACACCGACGACATGCACGGGATGCCACCTCGGGGCGTACAACCTTACGAGGAACCCGAATCACGCAGCAGCGGGATTTCCAACGACGTGTGAGGGCTGCCACCGCAACACCGACACCGCGTGGACGCAGGGCACATTCAATCACCGCTTTCCCATCACGTCCGGACCGCATCACACCGACTGCGTGAACTGCCATGTCGGTGGCGTCTTCCAGACGTTCAACTGCCTGAACTGTCACCAGCGCACGGAGACCGACGGCCACCACCGGGCTATCGCCGCGTACCGATACGACTCGCTCGCCTGCTACAGCTGTCATCCCAACGGCCGGCAATGATGCGAGGCAAACGATGACACGCTCGCTACCTGGATGTGCGCTCGTCGCCGGCTTGCTGATCGCCGGAACGCCGAGTTCTTCGTATGCGCAGTCGCCGCCGCCGGAGTCACTGCCTCCGCAGTCGCCGTCTCCGCAGTCGCCGCTTCCGGAGTCACCGCCTCCGCAGTCGCCGCCGTCGCAGTCACCGCCTCCGCTGTCGCCGCCTCCGCACCCGACGGGGCGCGTCTCGATCTACGTCGATACGGCCGGGCGCGATTTCGGTGACGGTGGCACGCAGCGGTCCACCGAACTCTCGACCGCCGTGACCTTCGAATCGCCGCGCACCGATGAGAACGGGCTGGAGTACGGGCTCGATCTGCGGCAGACGCGCTACTCCGCAGCCGGCTCCGATCGCGTGTCGATCTACGACGGCTTCGCCGGCGCACGGTTCGGCGGCGACCTTCAGATGCGCGCGCGCGCGGGGCACATCTGGATGCAGGACCTCGGCACGATGGGCGCACTCGCCGGGGGGTTGTTCGAAATTGGCCAGCGCCGGCCCGCTACGGAGGGGCGGTACCGCGCGGGCGTCTTCAGCGGACTCGAGCCCAACGTCTACGAGGCCGGCTACGCCCGTGATGTGCGGAAGTACGGTGGCTACGCCGCCTACGAGCGGGGCTTCATGCGTCGCCACGTCGTCGGCTACACGACAGTCAAGCAGGGCGATCTGACCGAGCGCTCCGTGCTCTCGTTCACCAACTTCGTTCCCGCCGGGCAGCGGTTCTTCGCATATCAGGCCGCTGAATACGAGGTCAAAGGACCGGCGGATGGCGCTGTCAAGCCAGGTCTTTCGTACTTCCTGACCAACGCACGGCTGACGGCTTCGTCTCGGGTCGAGCTGAATGTCACGTACAACCGTGGACGCGCGCTCGACGCGCGGCAGCTCACGAGCGACATGATCAACGGTCGTGCGCTCACGGCTCAGGCGGTCGAAGGTCTCAAGTACGAATCAGCGGGCGGGCGCGTGACGGTCGAGGTCGTCCGGCGCGTGCACGTATACGCAGGCTATACCCGCGATCGCAATAACCGCGACGATGCACCGTCTGCGCGGATCCTCGTCGGCGGGCACGCCGCCAACGTGTTCGGCACCGGTTTCGATATCTCAGGGAGCGATTCGCGCATCGACCGCGTCACCGGGCCCTATCACTCGAGCTACGTCTCGATCGGCCACAGCGTCGGCCGCTCGGTGTACGCGTCGATCGACTACTCGACGTCGCTGTCGATCGTGCACTTCCTCAGCAGCGACGGCGTGATGATCGAAACGAAACCCTCGACGCGACGATTTGCCGGCTCGACGTCGATCACGCTCAACCGGTACTTCTCGCTGCTCGGGACGATCGACTATACGATCGACGACACGCTGACCGAGCTGCGCGTGATGTCCGGCCTGTCGTACAGAATCCGGTGAGTGGTCGTTCTGATGTCTGACGTCTAGTGTCTAGCGGCTCACAGGCCAGCGACTATCGATCGGCTTGGCAGTGTCGGCCGTTATCTGCAGGTCGGCGCAGTGATGGTACGAGTAGTCGCCGTCGGGATTCTTCCCGTGCTCGGCCATGAACTGAATGATCTGCAGCGTGCACTTCCTGCAGTTGATGTTGGGGAGTTCGATCTCGGTTTCGAACGGTTCGGTCGTGCGCGCGGTGTGCGCCCACAATCCGTCGGCGATCACCGGCGGCTTCGGCGGATTCTGAATCGCCGCGGACACCGATCGCGGCCCTCGGTCGCTGTCTTTCGTGACCACATCCGGATCGGATGGCAGCTCGCTGCGCGAATTCACCGCGAACGCGATGCGGTAGTGGCCGGGATGATAGACGGTCTCGAGCACTCTGATCTTCAGCTTCTGCCCGCCCTTCATCTGGCCGATCGCATTGGTCGGCGTGCCGGCATCCGCGGACGTGCCTCCGCATGGAGCCATCTTCTGCGGATCGCCCAGCTTGTTTTCGACGAGCCACGAGGCCGGCTCCAGCAACGTGAAGTGCGCGTCGAGCGATGCTCGCAGAACGCCGACGAAGACGCACAACGCAAGCGACAGCCGGATCGAGTTACGCATGATCACACTATAGCCTCCAAGCATCCCCACCTGCCCTACCGCCGCGAAGCGGCGGCCCCACCGCGCAGCGGCCCCACCGCAGCGGCGGCCCCACCGCCCAGCGGCCCCACCGCCCAGCGGCCCCCCGTCTCCCTACGTTTCCTTCCATCCATCTCGGATCAGGACGCCGTGGATCTCCTCGGCCCGCGCGAGCGCCAGCTCCATCGAATCGTACTGCTCGGCGCGATCCATGACTCCGTTGACGAACCATGCGACCGTCGTCTGTGGTTCGCCGGGAAAGATCGTCGCATGGGCGGCCTCTTTGCCGCGGGTCATCCGCCAAAGGACAGTGGGATCAGTTGCGTTCACAGGAACATTGTAGGCCTCCAGGGCCCAGGCCTCAGGGCCCCGGGCTGGTCCAGGAATCAGGCATGTCTGGGGCCTGGCCCAGCCCTGAGGCCCGAGGCCTTGGCCCTGAGGCCCTTCTGGCACACGCTATGATCGAGTCTGTGACTACCGTCAGACTTCATAAGACAGTGGGCGTGCGAGTCGGGCGGGTGCAGGTGGGAGGGGGTGCGCCGGTCGCGGTCCAGTCGATGACGATGACCGACACGGCCGATGCGGCGGCGACCGCGCAGCAGTGTATCGAGCTGGCCGAGGCGGGCTCGGAGCTCGTGCGCGTCACCGTGAATCTTCCCGAAGCCGCGGCAGCGGTGCCGGAGATCAAGCAACGGATGCTCGATGCCGGATGCACCGCCCCGTTGATCGGCGACTTCCACTACAACGGGCATCTCCTGCTCACGCGCTTCCCCGACTGCGCGGCCGCACTGGACAAATATCGAATCAACCCGGGGAATGTCGGCACTGGACGCCGTCGCGACGAGCAGTTCTCCACCATCTGCAAGGTGGCGATCGATCACGGCAAGCCGGTGCGCATCGGCGTCAATGGCGGCTCGCTCAATCAGGAGCTCGTCGTGTCGAAGATGCAGGAGAACACGACGCGCAACCTCGGGCGGACCTCCGAGGAAATTCTCAACGAGTGCATGGTGATCTCCGCCGTCGCGTCGACCGAGCTCGCCCTCGAGACCGGGCTGCGGAAGGATCAGATCATCATCTCGTGCAAGGTCTCTCGCCCGCGCGACCTCATCGCCATCTACCGCGACCTCGCTGGCAAGACGGATCAGCCGCTTCATCTCGGACTGACCGAAGCGGGCATGGGGATGAAAGGGCTCGTCTGGTCGGCATCGGCGATCGGCGTGCTCCTCAACGAAGGCATCGGCGACACCATCCGTGTCTCGCTGACGCCGCGCCCAGGAGGCGATCGGCGCGAAGAGGTCTACGCGGCATGCGAGCTGCTGCAGTCGCTGGGTCTGCGCTCGTTCGCGCCGAGCGTCACGGCATGCCCCGGCTGTGGTCGCACGACCAGCAGCACGTTCCAGGAACTGGCCGAACGCACGCAGGACTACATCCGCACGCAGATGCCGACCTGGAAGAAGTCGTACGAGGGCGTCGAGACGCTGACGCTCGCCGTCATGGGCTGCGTCGTCAACGGGCCAGGCGAATCCAAGGCAGCCAACATCGGCATCAGTCTTCCTGGCACCGGCGAAGCGCCCAACTGCCCCGTGTTCATCGACGGCGAGCATTTCACGACGCTGCGCGGCACGTATGAGGAGCTCGCCGAAGGGTTCCGCCAGCTCGTCGACAACTACGTCGCGACGAGATACGCACGGCGCGGATAGGAATCAGGAATCAGGCATCGGGAATCAGGAATCAGGACTGAGCCAGGTATCAGCGTTTGGTACTGACTGCTTGTGGCTCATTCCTCGAGCCTTGCCCAGCACTGATTCCTGATTCCTGACTCCCGATTCCTTCCACGGGACCTGTAATCAACCTCGCGCCTCTCTGGAACGTGAGATACGCCACAGCCCATTCGAACAACACGACGACGCGATTGCGGAAGCCGATCAGCTCCACGATGTGGAGGAAGAGCCACGCGAGCCAGCCGATCAGACCGGAGAATTTCGCCCACGGAAGATCGGCGACGGCGGATCCTCGACCGACGATCGCCATGTTGCCCAGGTTCCTGTAGACGAACGGCTGCGTCGGCTCTCCACGCATCAGTCGCAGGATGTTGTCAGCCGCGTGCACCGCACCCTGCATCGCCGTCTGCGCGACACCCGGCAGCGGCTTCCCGTCCTGAAGCGACAACGCGGCGTCGCCGACGACGAAGACCTCGGGATGTCCGGAGATCGACAGATCGGGCTGCACGATCACGCGGCCGGCGCGATCGAGCGGCGCGCCGAGTGTCTTGACGAGCGGCGAGGCGGCGACGCCCGCGGCCCACACGACGGTGCCGGCTTCCAGAAGTTCTCCGCCGTTGCACGTGACGCCCTGTGCATCGACGTTGGTGACCGTCGTCTTCTGCCGCACTTCCACCCCGAGCCGTTCGAGCGATCGCTCGGCGGCGCGACGCAGCGATTCTGGAAACGTCGGGAGGATGGACGGGCCGGCCTCGATCAACACGATGCGCGCGCGGGTGGTATCGATCGATCGGAACTCGTCGCGCAGCGTCTGTTTGGCAATCTCTGCCAGCGTGCCGGCGAGCTCCACGCCCGTGGGCCCGCCGCCGACGATGGCAAATGTCAGCAGCGCACGCTGCCGCGCCGGATCGGTTTCACGCTCGGCCTGCTCGAACGCGACGAGAATGCGACGCCTGATCGCGATGGCGTCCTCGAGCGTCTTGAGTCCGGGTGCGTACTGCTCCCACTCGTTGTGGCCGAAGTACGAATGACGCGATCCGCTGGCGACGATCAGATAGTCGTAGTCGAGCGACGCGCCGTCGGCGAGCCCGACTCGTCGCGCCGTCACATCGATGCGCGTCGCCTCCCCCATCAGCACGCGTGCGTTGCGCACGCGGCGAAGAATCCATCGGATCGGCGCGGCGATGTCTCCTGGTGACAGCGTCGCAGTCGCGACCTGGTAGAGCAGCGGCTGGAAGACGTGATGATTCTTCCGATCGAGCAGCGTGACGCGAACGTCGGCATGACGCAGTCGCTTCGCCGCCGAGAGCCCGCCAAACCCACCGCCGATGATGAGGATGTGTTTCATTGACAGGAAGCAGGAATCAGGAAGCAGCCATGGGGCAAGGAATCAGAAAGCAGCCCTGATTCCTGCCTGATTCCTGCTTCCTGATTCCTCTAATTGCTAGACTATCACCGTGAAGTCCGCTCTCCCGTTGAGCCCCGAGCACATTGTCGAGACGGTGTGTCCGCTCGATTGCCCCGACTGCTGCAGTCTCGATGTGACCCTCCAGGATGGACGCATCACGGGCATCGACGGCTCATCACTCAACCCCATCACCAACGGCTACATCTGCGCCAAGGTGCGCCGCTTCAGCGAGCGTGTCTACGGAGACGACCGGCTGCTGTACCCGGCAGTCCGCAAAGGCCCGAAGGGATTCGCCCGCTTCGAGCGGACGACATGGGACGAAGCGATGTCGCTCATCGCAACGCGGATGCTCGAAGCGCGGGACAGATGGGGGGGTGAGTCGATCCTGCCGTACTCATATGGCGGATCGAACGGGTTGCTGACCCAGGACACGAGCGACGCGACGCTGTTCCGGCGACTCGGGGCCTCGCGGCTCGCGCGAACCGTCTGCGCGATGCCGACCAGCACGGCTAATCAGGCGCTCTACGGCAAGATGCCATCGGTGACGTACGAGGACTACGTCGAGGCGAGACTCATCATCCTCTGGGGCGTCAACCCGTCGGCATCAGGCATCCATCTCGTGCCGTACATCCGCGAGGCGCAGCGGCGTGGCGCCACGCTCATCGTTGTCGACCCGCGTACGACAGCGCTCGCCAAGCAGGCCGATATTCATCTGCCAGTGCGGCCCGGGACCGACTTGCCGGTTGCGTTGTCGATCCATCGATACCTGTTCGACAGCGGCAAAGCCGATCGCGCGTTCATGGATGCCCACACGATCAACGGGGATCGTCTGCGCGAGAAGGCGCTGCCCTGGACGTTCGAGCGCGCAGCGCAGGAGGCAGGGATCTCGTGCGACGATCTCGCGAAGGCCGCTGCGCTCTATGCCGATTCGACGCCGGCGTTGGTCCGCTGCGGCTGGGGACAGGAGCGCAATCGCAACGGCGGCAGCTCCAGCCTCGCCATCCTCGCGCTGCCGGCCGTAGCGGGAAAGTTCGGCGTTAGAGGCGGCGGCTACTCGATGAGCAACTCCGCGGCCTGGGGCTTCGAGCGGACGTGGATCGGCGCGCAGGAACCGGCAACGCGCGTGATCAACATGAACCAGCTCGGACGCGTGCTGACCGAGCCCGATGGCGCGCCCGTCAACGTGCTCTTCGTGTACAACTCGAACGCCGCGGTGACGTCTCCGGATCAGCGGCGCATCCTTCGGGGTCTCGAACGCGACGATCTGTTCACGGTCGTCTTCGAGCAGGTGATGACCGATACGGCGCACTATGCCGACGTGATCCTTCCAGCCACTACATTTCTCGAGGGCTACGACATCGCGCGTGCGTACGGTCCGATCGGCCTTCGGCTCGGCAAACCGGTGATCGAGCCGGTCGCCGAATCACGGTCGAACGCGGAGGTATTCGGCGAGCTGCTGCAGCGCCTCGAGCTTGCCGAACCCGATGACCCATCAGGCGAGCTCGAGGAGATGCTCGACGTGCTCTCGAAGATGCCGCCGGCGATCGGCGATGAGCTGCGTGAGCATGGCTACGCCACGCCGATTGCGGCCGGGCGCCCGATTCAGTTCGTCGATGTGAGTCCGCGGACGCACGGATCGAAGGTCGACCTGTTTCCCGCGCATCTCGATGCCGAGTCGCCCGCGGGATTGTACGGGTACCAGCGAGATCCCGCGACCGCCGAGTTTCCGCTGACGCTCATTTCACCCGCGAGCGAGCGCACGATTTCCTCCACGCTCGCCGAACTCCCGCGCCCCGGAGTCCGATTGCTGATGCATCCGGACGATGCCGCGGCGCGCGGTATCGCCGACGGCGATGACGTGCGCGTGTTCAATGGTCTTGGAGAAGTGCGGTGCAACGTGCAGGTTGGCGGCTGGATTCGCCCGGGGACCGTGAGCCTGCCCAAAGGACTCTGGCGCAAGCACACGGCCAACGGGTTTACCGCAAACGCGCTCGTCCCCGACACCCTGACGGATATCGGTGGAGGAGCGTGTTTCAATGATGCTCGCGTGGAAATCGCGCGAGTGTGAGACTCAAGCCGTCAGACACACGACGGCTAAAGATCTGGCCACCACGGCCAAGCCCTTAGTCCAGACGGCCCGGAATTCGACCCGTAACAGGGGCCGTCTTAATGTTCTGCAAGTCGGTCGCACCGACCGGCACTAGGCGCCCACGGCCGCCACGGCTGCTCTGACCACCTTTGCGACCAGCCGCACGTGCTTCATCAGGCGTCCACTCATGTGCCGTGCCCTTTTCGTGGGCGGCGCGACCACCTTTACTAGCTATCTCGCGTTGCTTCTCACGACTCATCGAAGCAAACCCGCGACGTTCTTTGCGCGCTCCGTCCACAGTACCCCCCTCCCTGACTTGGTTCCCCGCTCGGCTCCCAATTGTCCAAACGGGACGGACACCGGACCCGGACTTCAAGGCGTGTGCCAGCGCGAGCAGAACAAGCTCAGCTGGAGTGGAGGTGCATGAAACAGGGCGCGTACCAAAACAGCGCATGGACTGCGTCCCCTGACAGTGACGTGGAATCTGACAGGCGAGGTCAGCGGTTGTGTAAATCGGGGGGCACGCGGCGAAAATTGGTAACATCGCGTTATGGATGATTGTGCTCCGTCGATCTCCGCACAACCCGTTGGCAACACCACCGGTCGCACTGTGCGTTGCGTGAAGTTTCAAAAAGAGTTGCCCGGTCTCGACGCGCAGCCGTGGCCCGGCGAACTTGGAAAACGTATCTACGACAACGTTTCCGCGCAGGCGTGGAAGCTCTGGGAAGATCGTCAGAAGATGATTCTCAACGAGTACCGCCTGATGCCGTGGCAGAAGGAAGCGCAGGAACTCATCGCAAAACACATGGAGGATTTCTTCTTCGGCGAGAGCGCGGCGCTTCCGCCCGGATACGTGCCGCAACAGAGCAAGTAATTCACGCCGAGAGAAAACCGACCCACTTCTCAGGTGAAATCCCGATCATCTATCTCGCCATCGACACGGCTCGCTCGATCGAAAAATTCAGGCAGCGATGTGCATTCCGCAGCGAGCGCTCCACCGCTGCGGGCTCGCGCTCGCTCGCGAAGATGAACCCCAGATAGCTGCGGCCTTCCGGAAGGGGCACCAGGATCTCATCGGGCTTGGCGGTCACGATCACATCGTCGATGCCCACGATCTCTCGTGACTCGCTCACCCCCGCGACGCCGCGAAATACACCGCCGACGGGAATCGGAATCATCATCACGCCGGACGCCCCATGTCCCTGCCTGAATCCAGTGATGTCCTGGCCGATGGCGTGACGAAGCAGCACCTCTTCGAGCGAGACCGGCGTTCCGTCCGCGGCACGCAGCCGAACCGCGCGTGAACACAGGCCGCCAATCGGCCTCGGTGCGACTTCGAGGACGTACACGCCGTCGGCGTTCAGACGACACTCCGCGTGGATCGGGCCGTGAACGAGCCCCAGCGCACGGGCGGCTCGATCGACCGCATGAATCATGGCCTGTTGCACGTCGGCGGACGCGCGCGACGGGGTGACGTAGATCGTCTCTTCGAACAAAGGACCATCGAGTGGATCGGGCTTGTCGAAGACCGCGAAGACCTGAAACGCCCCATTCGTCAGGACGCCTTCCACCGCGTATTCCCGTCCCGGCACGAACGTCTCGATCAGCACGTGCTCGTGAGCCTCGTCTCGCTCGCTTCGAACGTCGATCGAGCGGAGCAGATTGCGCAGACGCACGAACGACGCGATGAATTCGGCGGGCGTATCGACACGCATGACGCCGCGACTGCCGGAGAGAGCAAGCGGTTTGATGACGAGAGGATACAGGCGCCCGGCTGCCAGTGTGGGCGGATCCGAATCAATGGTCACCGCCTCGAATGAAGGCGTCGGCAGCCCCGCACCGCGAAAGGCTCGTCGACTCGCCAGCTTGTTGCGGCTGGCAGCAGCCGCTTCAGGTGGATTTCCCGGAAGCCCCAGCGATCGCGCCACACTCGCCGCAAGGCGCGTCGGGCGATCGCCGACCGCGATGACCCCGTCGATCGCTCCGGTCGCCCCGAGCGCTTTGATGACGGCATCGATTGATCCGGGTTCATCGTGGAATCTGACGGGAATGGCCTGATCCCACCAGGGATCCTCGAGACGATCGCAACGGTCGCTGGCAAACACCAGGCGAACGCCTGCCTTTCCGGCCGCGTCGCCGAACGACCGGATTTGGTACCCCGTCGTCGTTGCGAGCAGCAGGACGCGTGTCACACCAGATCGACCTGTTCGGGCCCCGGCTCCGCGCAGCAGTACCAGGCCTCGGTCATATAGGGCGGAACCAGCGACGCATCGCTCGACAAATCCCGCGACATGTCGCGGGACCCGTCGTGAAATCGAGGGGGCATCGTCACTCCTGCGGCGTCGGCCATGCGCGCGAAGACATCCGCGCGGCGACCGCGAGAGGCCGTTCCGGCAATGCGCATGACATCCTGCTGCAGGCGATCGACCTGACTGTCACGATGGCGCCACGGGAATGTCAGCGACGTCGGATCGAATGGATCGACCGTGTCTCTGATGTCGGCGAGCTCCAACAATTTCGATTCGGCGGTGACGAGCAGCCGGATCGCGAGCTGGATCGGCGCCACCGCCTCGACGAGGCCGAGCGTCGCGATGTACGTCAGGAGTTCGCGGTAGCCATCGATCGTCGTCCAGGGCGTGAACGGGACGAAGGTCGGAGCCAGGGCGACACCGGAAGATCGGCATATCTCGACCGCTGCCATGAAGTCGGCGCGGGTGTGACCTTTCTGGAGCTTGACCAGCACGTCGTCGTCGATCGATTCCACCGCGCTCGTGATGAAGAGGCAGCCGGTGTCGCGAAGGAGCGGCAGCATGGCTGCGTGCTTCAGCAGGTGCTCGATCTTGATCGTGACGTCGTAAGTGACCGAGGGGAATTCACGCGCGACACGCTCCACGACGCGACGGCCGTGGGTCGGCCCGTTGAAGAAATCCGGATCGCCGAAGCTGATGTGCTGCGCGCCCGCCGTCACCTGCGACCGCACGTCCTCGATCACCACGTCGACGGGTATCGCGGTGAATCTCCCGTGATAGACCGGCACGATCGGGCAGTGCCGGCACACGTGCTTGCATCCGCGGGTCGTGTCGGTGCTTCCGACGACGCGGCGAGACCCGTCGGGCATTTGAAGCGCGGCGTATCGTGAGAGGGGCGGCAGCGTGCTTCGATCCGGGATTTGCGATCGGTCCCGCGGATCGTAGGGCCGGCCCTCGGGATCGCAATGCCGGTCGTTTTGTCCCTCGACGTCGCTCGGGACAACCCTGAGCCTGTCGGCCGGCCGCTCGACGAGCTCGAGGATCTCCCGCTCTGCCTCCGCACCGAGGACGTGCCTCACGCCCTTGTCGCGGAGCCAGACCCGATTGAGCGGCGCGTACAGCCCGTATGCCGCGAGCGCCGCAGTCGGACGCAGCGCACGCACACGATCCACGAGGGGACCAGCCAGGCGGGTCGCGGTATGCATTGGCAGATAGAACGCCACGACATCGGCGCTGCGGATCTGCTCGTCCCGCAACTCGTCCCTCGACGTGTCCACGCAGTCGACGGCGACGCCTGCGGCGCGCAGACGGGCCGCGGGAGCGGCAAGGCCCAGCGGCTGGCGGCCGAGGTCGTAGGTCGAAATCAGCAGAACCCGCATGTGATTCAGTGTACTAACTGCCGGAGAAAACCAGTACCGCGTTGAAATCCTGATTCCCGGCACCCGGCGATCGCCGATCTCCCCCAGCAGGCAGACTCCACGTTATCCTTGCGGCAATGACCGACACCGGCTTCTTCGGACACCCGCGCGGCCTGTCGACCCTCTTCTTCACCGAGATGTGGGAGCGTTTCAGCTACTACGGCATGCGTGCGTTTCTGATTCTCTATATGGTGGCGCCTGCGGCGAGCGGCGGACTCGGGTTCGCGGATGCCGATGCCGCGTCGATCTACGGCACATACACCGGCAGCGCATGGGGTGCATCGATCCTCGGTGGCTTCGTCGCCGACCGCATACTCGGTCAATACCGCAGCGTGCTGATCGGCGGCATCATCATCGCGCTCGGACATTTCACGCTGGCGTTCCATGCGCTCCCGTTCTTCTATTCCGGGCTCGCGCTCATCGTCGTCGGCACCGGTCTGCTGAAGCCGAACGTCAGCACGCTCGTTGGCTCACTCTACGAGCGCGGCGACACGCGCCGCGACGCAGGGTTCTCGCTGTTCTACATGGGGATCAATCTCGGGGCGTTCATAGGACCGCTGATTGCGGGGTATCTCGCTCAGAAGGTCGACTGGCACGTCGGATTCGCGGCGGCTGGCGTCGGCATGACGCTCGGCTTGATCCAGTACGTGCTCGGACGCAAGCGTCTTCAGCCCGCACTTGATCGTCTGGTTACGACCCCGCGACCGCCCGCCTCCTCGCCGCTCGCATCGACAACCGTTCGCGACGAGGGGAATCTGTTCGGCTTCACGACAGCAGAATGGAAGCGGGTCGCCGCGATCGTCGTGTTCTTCGTTGTCGCCGTCCTGTTCTGGGGCGCATACGAGCAGGCGGGATCAACGCTCAACCTGTTCGCTGATCGCTACACACGGCTCGATCTCTTCGGGGTTTCGTTTCCGTCCTCGTGGTTTCAGTCGGTGCCGCCGATCTTCGTCATTCTGCTGGCGCCGATGTTCGCGTGGCTGTGGCTGCGGCTCGGTCCGCGAGAGCCGTCGGTCCCGGCGAAGATCGCCTTCGGGCTTTTCTTCATGGGTCTTTCGTTCCTCGTGCTCGTGCCGGCAGGTCAGATGGCTCAGGCCGCAGGAGGCGTGCGTGTGAGTCCGTGGTGGTTGATCTTCTCGTACATGCTGTCGGAGTTTGGCGAGCTCTGTCTCAGCCCGGTCGGCATCAGCGCCGTCACCAAACTCGCCCCGGTGCGCATCGTCGGACTGATGATGGGGGTGTGGTTCCTTTCGAACGCGTTCGGCAACAAGCTCGCCGGCTGGGCCGCTGGGTTCTTCAGCACCACCCCGCTGCAGACGTTGTTCGGCATGGTCACCGCGGTGATGTTCGTAACCGCGCTCGTGATGTTCGCGCTGGTGAAACCGATGCGCCGGCTCATGGGCGAAGGCCAGGCCCAGGATGCACTGATGCGAACGCACACAGGCACGAACGGGTAGTCCTCGCCATGCCACTCGACAAATATCGCGAGAAACGCGACTTCACGATCTCGCCCGAGCCTGCGGGCGACAAGGCACGCAAGTCGCCTGCAGGCCGTAAGCCCCGATTCTTCTGCGTGCAGAAGCACCTCGCCTCGCACCTGCACTACGATTTCAGACTCGAACACGACGGCGTGCTGCTCTCGTGGGCGGTGCCGAAGGGCCCTTCGCTCGATCCGACGATCAAGCGCCTCGCGATGCACGTCGAGGATCATCCGATCGAATACGGGGACTTCGAGGGTGTGATTCCAGAGGGCTACGGTGCGGGCATCGTGATGCTGTGGGACCGCGGGACTTGGACGCCGGAGACCGACGACATCGCTGCTGCGCTCAAGAAGGGCGACCTCAAGTTCACGCTCGATGGCTATAAGCTGAAAGGCTCGTGGGTGCTGGTACGCACGAAAGGTCCGTACGCAGGCGGCGGCGACGGTGGCAAATCGTGGCTGCTCATCAAGCACAAGGACGACTGGTCGGGTGCCGTCGACATCGCGGAGTTCGCACCGCTCAGCGTGAAGAGCGAGGGCGATTTCGCGGACATCCTGTCGCAGGACGACCCCGACGTGTGGCGGTCGAACCGGCCGGCCAAGACGGGTGATACGGGGGCGTTGTTCGAGCGGATCATCCGGCAGGCGCAGGAACTCAGAACCAGGAACTCGAAAGGTTCTTCACAGAAGTCCCGCTCAAAAGGTTCAGTACGTTCATCAGCTGCTAAAGGCTCGAAGAGTTCAACACGTTCGTCCGCCCGGGCAAAGTCGAAGAGATCATCAACATGACGCAACGGTCGTCCGCCTTCTTTCTCGCGGTCATCACCATCGGTTTCCTCGGCATCGTCGGCTGCAGTCAATCGTCCGAGCAGAATGCATCCGCAGCGTCGGCGACATCGGGCCCGAAGTGGCCGACCGTTCGCGACCAGCTGGTCGAGGATTACCTGAAGGCGCATCCCGCGTTCGCGGTGGTTGCGGGTCGGCACGAATACGACGGGCGGCTCCCTGACTGGAGCGCGCAGGGGATCGCCATGGAGATCACGCGACTGCACGCGGCCAAGGCGCGTGCGCTCGCCTTCCCAGACTCCGCGCTGGACGAGACGTCGCGATTCGAGCGTGAGGCCTTTGTCGCACGCGCCGATCGGGATCTGTATTGGCTCGAAACCGCGGAGGCGCCGTTCACCAATCCCGCCTTCTATCTGGATTGGGTCACCGACGGGCTCGATCCGAGTCCGTATCTGACTCGCTCGTACGCACCGCTCGACGTCCGCATGCGCGCGTACACCAAGTATGCGAAGTCGGTGCAGCTGGCCGCGACCCAGATTCGTGCGAACCTGCGCGCGCCGCTCGCCCGTCCGCTCCTCGAGCGTGGGGTGTCGGCGTTCACCGGATTCGCCGATTTCTTCGCGAAGGATGTGCCCGGCGTCTTCGCGGATGTGAAAGACGAAGCCGCGAAGAAGGAATTCGCCGAGGCGAACACCGGTGCATCGAAGGCGATGCGCGATCTCGCGACGTGGCTCGAATCGCAGCGGGCGACCGCGACCGGGAGCTTCGTCCTCGGACCTGAGAAGTTCGCGAAGATGGTGTATGAGACCGAGCGCGTCTCGACGCCGATCGCCGAGCTCGAGGCGGCCGGGCGCGCCGATCTCGCGCGCAATCAGCAGGCGCTCAAGGACGCCTGCGCGGCCTACGCACCTGGTGCCACGCTGCAGGCGTGCATGGCGAAGATGAGCGCGAACAAACCGACGGGAGGCGCGGTCGCAGGCGCGCGGGCGCAGCTCGCCGAGTTGAAGAAGTTCGTGCAGGACGCGGGCTTCGCGACGATACCGGGGCCCGAAGAAGCGCTCGTCAACGAAGCACCACCTTACAACCGCGACAATTTCGCCTACATCGACATCCCGGGTCCGTACGAAAAGGGACTCCCGGCGGTCTACTACATCGCACCGCCGAATCCTGCGTGGTCGGCGAAGGAACAGCACGATTACCTGCCCGGCAAAGCGGATCTGCTGTTCACCTCTGTCCACGAGGTCTGGCCGGGACACTTCCTGCAGTTCCTGCACTCCAATCGCGCCTCGTCGATCATCGGCCGGCTGTTCGTGGGCTACGCCTACGCCGAGGGGTGGGCTCACTATGCCGAGGACGCCGCATGGGAGATGGGCCTCGGCGCGGGCGATCAGGAAACGCACATCGGCCAGTTGAGCAACGCGCTGCTGCGCGACGTGCGCTTTCTCTCGGCGATCGGCATGCACACACACGGGATGACACTCGCCGGCTCGGAGAAGATGTTTCGCGAGCAGGCGTTCAGCGACGCCGGCACGGCGCGACAACAGGCGGCACGCGGCACCTACGATCCGGCGTATCTGAACTACACGATGGGCAAGCTGATGATCCGCAAGCTGCGTGAGGACTGGACCGCAACGCGCGGCGGCCGCAACGCCTGGCGCGACTTCCACGATCGCTTCCTCGAGTACCCCGGGCCCGCGATTCCGTTAGTGAGGAAGCAGATGATGGGAAATGACGCGGATGCGCTCTTCTAATCAGGACGCAGGGACTGGAACTCCTGGAAAAGAGAGATCGTGCCGGACGCCCCTGTCGAACCCCAGCATGCGACGCCGCGGCCCGCCTTCGCCAAGGCAACGGCGCGTCCACCGTAGCTCGCGCTGAAAATCGGCGCGAGCGGAGGCGGAAAAAAACGCGCTTCCGGATCCGTCCCGGAGGACCACGTTTATCTTTCGAGGTAGCCGGGAGGGGCGTCCCCGCTCGCCGCGCCCTTCGACTCCGCTCAGGGCAAGCAGGCGCCTGCGTGATCGCCTTTTGGCGCCGACAGCCGGGGCCCCCATCGCGCGGACTTTGCGCGATGGGGTGGCCGCGAGCGGGGAGACCCGGCGACAGGACCTGTGAGCCCCAACGCTCATGTCGTACCCCAAGTGAGTGCGGAAGGAATCTTGACGACTATACTTCCTGAACTTTCGGAGCAGTCGGCGTCGACTTCAAGAGTCGTTCGCTGAGCACCGACCACACCGCGAACGAGAGGCGGCGGCGGTGATGACGCGCGATCTCGGTATTCCAGAACGGCCCCAGCACTGCTTCGACATCCGGATGGAGCTTACCGAGCTCGAGAGGGGCCTTGTGCTCGGCGGCGTACTTCAGGAGCACGGCTGGCGACGGCGCGCTGGTATTGGCAATCACCACGTCGACCGGTCGCTCGATCGCGCGTGAGACCCAGCGCACGGCTTCAGCGGCCGTGAATCCTTCCATGCCACGGCCTTCGGTCAGCAGGTTCGCGATCACGATGATCGGACCGCGCACGTCGGCGATCGCTTCCTTGACGCCGCGCACGAGCAGCGGCGGCAGCAGGCTGGTGAAGAAGCTCCCGGGCCCGATGATGATTGCGTCGAAGGTGCGGATCGCGTCGGCGACTTCCGGATGAATCGACACGTGCGGCTCGAGCCAGAGGCGACGCACCTCGTGGCCGCGCGCCTGCCCGGCGTCGACCTCCACTTCACCACGCGTGATCGATCCGTCGGCGTACTCGGCACACACCGACGCGGGTTCGATGCTGACCGGCCACACGCGACCGCGACATCCGAGCAGCGCGCGCAAGCCGTCGACGGCGGCCAGAAAATTTCCGCTGTACTGCTCCATCATCGACAGCAGCAGGTTGCCGCCCGTGTGCCCGGCGAGGCGATCGTGATGCTCGAGCGTCGGCAGGCGCGACAGCAGGACGCTGCGAGCCTCGCGCTCGTTGCGCGCGAGCGCGAGCGCGCACTTCAACACGTCGCCCGGGGGAAGCACGCCCAGTTCATCGCGCAACTGACCCGAACTGCCGCCGCTGTCGAACATCGTGACGACCGCGTTGAGTCGAAGCCACGGATTGGTCTTCAGGCCTCCCAGGAGGCTCGGCAATCCGGTGCCCCCGCCGACACAGCCGATACTCAGCTCGCGGAGAAGCATGGGCTGCATTGTAATCGTAGGCTGGGGCTTGCTTTACAGACCCACCTGTGTGCTGGTGTCGGTACCAACCCCCGAGCTGTTCAAAAGTTGCACGCCAAGAACTGGACCGGCCCTGCCCACGTAAAATCACGATATGAGCGCTGTCGATTGGAAGCCCGCGGCCGAGTCGCTCGCCGCAGACCTGCGTCGGGTGTTCGGAGATCGCCTCAGATCGCTGGTGGCGTACGGCTCGCACCTCGATGGTGACGACCATGCCCCGCTCACGTGTCTGGCGCTCGTCAGCACGCTGACGGCCGACGATCTGCACGGGTGCGCGACGCACGCGACCCGCTGGGCGCGCGGGCACATCGCCACACCCTTGATCCTTCCCGAGCACGAGTTCCGTCGATCGCTCGATGCGTTCCCGCTCGAGTACGGCGAGATCATCCGGGCGCACGAACGGGTGCTCGGCGAGAATCCGTTTGTCGATCTCGAGATTGCGCCCGCCGATCTTCGCCGCGCGTGCGAGACGCAGATCAAGAGTCATCTGGTCCACCTTCGCGAGGGTTACATCGAATCGGGAGGCCGCCCCGACGCCGTGGCCGAACTCGTGATCGCGTCGGCGCCGGGTTTCACAGCGCTGCTACGGAACGTCGCGCGGCTCAACGGCGTCATGTCTAGTGGGTCGTCTCAACTGGATGCGCAGAGACCACAACAGGCCTCGGAGGGAGAATCTCGGGGCGCGACATCGGAGCGCCCCGCTGAGCCGCGGGAACATCGCACCAGTAACCGTGGGGATGCCACTCATCAGGGGGCTCGCGCAGCAGGCCTGCCCGCGCACGTGGTGGCCGACATTCTGGCCCTCGAACAGACACCCGGCACCGCCGGCGTGGATGCCGCCCGTCTCTTTCCCGAATACCTCGCAGCGGTCGAGCGACTCGCCGGGGCGGTGGACGGCTGGCGAGACTAGCTCCAACGCACACCACTTGAGCGTCTGCCCATCACTGACGTGAGCACAACTCTTCGACGCAACCTGTCCCGTGTCCGCAGCGTCGCACTGACCCCGCACATACTGCGTGTCATCAGTGCCGCCTTTCTGCTGTACGCGCTCGGTGGGCTCGCGTTCGCGCAGCCGCCGCCACCGGAGCTCACGCAGACGGTGAACGATTTCACCGGTGCCATCGACGCGGCGAGCAAGCAGAAGATGGACGACATGATCCGCTCGCTTCAGCAGACGACCGGGGACGTGGTCGTCGTCGCCGTCGTCGACACGTTCGCGCCGTATGGGGACATCCGCGAGTACGCCGTGAAGATGTTCGAAAACCACGGGCGCGGCATCGGGCAGCGTGGACGCGATAACGGCCTGCTGCTGCTCGTCGCCATCAAAGATCGCCAGATCAAGATTGAAACGGGCTACGAGCTCGAACAGTTCATCACCGACGGCTACGCCGGCGAGACGATCCGTCAGACGATCGCGCCGGAATTCAGGAAAGGGGACTACGGCGCAGGGCTCGTCGCCGGTGTGACACGAATCATCGGACGGATCGCGCAGGGTCGCAATGTCTCGTTGCAGGGTGTGCCGACACCGGAGCGCGCGCGCGCGCAGCGAACGGGGTCGGGCGGCGGCATTTTCACGGCGCTCTTCGTCCTGTTCATCGTCATCAACGCGATTGCGGGCTTGCTGCGTCGTCGCAGACGAGGCGGCCGATGGGGTCGCGGCCCCTGGAGCGGCTGGAGCAGCGGCGTCGGCCCGTTCGGCGGGGCCGGTGGGTTCGGCGGTGGCTTCGGGGGCGGCGGCTTCGGGGGCGGTGGTGGATTCGGCGGTGGTGGTGGATTCGGCGGGGGCTTCGGCGGGTTTGGCGGTGGGCGGAGTGGTGGTGGCGGAGCCAGTGGTGGATGGTGAAGACAAGAGGGAGTTCGTCATGACTCTGATCAAGAAACTCGGCCTCGCCGCGGTGCTCGTGGCCGTGGCCATGGGATTCTCGGGCTGTTCCTATAACCGGTTCATCAGCCAGGAAGAAGCCATCAAGACCCAGTGGGCTCAGGTCGAGAATCAGCTTCAGCGGCGGAACGATCTCATCCCGAACCTGGTGGAAACCGTCAAGGGCGTCACCCAGCAGGAGAAGGATGTGTTCGGCCAGATTGCCGACTCGCGCGCGAAGCTCGCGGGCGCGCAGACGCCCGAGCAGCGCATCCAAGCGGCCAACGAACAGAGCACGGCGCTGGCGCGTCTGCTCGTGGTCGTCGAGAACTATCCACAACTCAGATCGAGTGAATCGTTCAATCGCATGATGGACGAACTCGCCGGGACCGAGAATCGGCTGGCGGTGGAGCGCATGCGTTACAACGAGCGGGTGCAGGAATACAACGTTTCGCGGCGTCGATTCCCGTCGAACATCACAGCGGGTCTGTTTGGCTTCAAGGAGTACCCGCTCTTCAACGCGCCACCGGAAGCCGAGCGCGTGCCGAAGGTGAACTTCGGGAACAAGGCGTCATAATCGGCAATACCTGGAGCCTTCGAATGCCGCTCGTCGATGCCCTGCTTCCGGAGTTCGATCACGAGATGACGGTCACGCGGAAGCTGCTCGAGCGCGTGCCCGAGGACAAGCTGGCGTGGAAGCCGCATCAGAAGTCGTATTCGCTCGGACAGCTGGCCCAGCACGTCGCGACCATCCCGATGTGGGGCAGCATGACGCTCAGCGAACCCGAGCTCGACGTGGCCGGCGGCCAACGGCCGGAGGAACCTCGCACGCGCGCGGAGGTCCTGGCTCGGTTCGACGATCACGTGGCCAAGACACGTGCCGCCCTGGTCGGAAAGTCGGATGCGGAGCTGATGGCGCCATGGGCGCTCAAGCGCGAAGGGCACGTCATCTTCTCGATGCCGAAGGCCAGCGTGTGGCGATCGTTCGTCATGAATCATTTGATTCACCACCGGGCGCAATTGGGGGTATATCTACGGATGCAGGACGTCCCGCTGCCGTCGGTGTACGGCCCGAGTGCGGACGAAGGTCAACTCTGAAAGACACACGCACGCGCAGAAAGCTGGTGATGAATACGGATGCAAGATGAACGTGCCAAGGCGTTTTGACGAATGACTGCCATTGGCAGCGTTCAGACGCAGGAGCAGCCTCCTGCAATACTCCGGCCCTCGGCGATCAGCCCACTTCAATTCTGCGTGTTCGGTGTCGCGTTCGTCCTGCTCGCGACCGCGAACGCGGCCGGATATCGCTACGGCGCCTCCGATCAGGCCTTCTACATCCCGGTCGTGATCCGTGCGCTCGAGCCGGCGGCCTTTCCTCACGATGCTCCGCTGATCGACGCCCAGGGGCGACTCATGCTGGGTGACGAGGTCATTGCCGGGGTCGTCCGAATGACAGGGCTGCCGCTCGACACACTTTTTTTCGTTGCCTACCTGTTTTCTCTGGTGCTCACGTGGGCGGCGCTTGCTGCGATCGGAGCGCGCATCTACACGAGCCTCTGGGGCACGGTGGCGCTTGGCGCCGCGTTTACCCTGCGTCACCGCATCCCACGCACGAGCGCGAACTCGTTCGAGCCGTACTTCCACCCGCGGATGCTGGCGTTCGCGATCTGCCTCATGGGGATCGCTGCCGTGCTTCGTCGCCGGTTCCTGCTGGCGGTCGTGGTCGTCGGCGTCGCCGCTGTCATCCACGTCACGACAGCGCTCTGGTTTTCGATCCTGATCGGCATCGCGCTCGTCATTCTCGAACCCAGACTGCGGCGGCCCGCTGTCGTCGCGGCTATCGTCTCGGTGCCACTTGGTGCCTGGCTGTTGACGCTCGGACCACTGCGCACGCGCATGGACGGCCTCTGGCTGCAGGCCGTGAAGGTCAAGGACTCGCTGTTCGCCACGGACTGGCCGGCCTGGGCGTGGCTCGCGAACCTGGCCCTGCTCGGCGGGCTGTGGTGGGCACACCGGTACCGGACCACACGTCGACAGGCGAGCGCCGAGGACAACGCGCTCGTCTGGGGCGCCACCGCGCTGGTCGCGTTCTTCCTGCTGACGCTGCCGCTCGTCATGGCGCGCATCGCCTTTCCCGTGCAGCTCCAGATCTCACGCGTGTTCTGGCTCGTCGATGCCTTGGCCACGATCTACGGGCTGTCCCTGGTGACGAACCGAACGGTGATGCAGGCAATCGCGGGTGTCCTCATCGTCGCGTCGATGGCCCGCGGGGCCTACGTCATGCTGATCGAGCAGCCGGAGCGCAGGTTGTTTTCGGTGCATCTTCCGGAGTCGCCGTGGACCGACGCGATGAACTGGCTCGCGACCGAGCCGCTCACCGCGAACGTGCTCGCCGACCCCGGGCATGCGTGGAAGTACGGCACGAGCGTGCGCGTCGCGGCCGGCCGCGATGTGTTTCTCGAGGAAGTCAAGGATGCGGCGATCGCC
Source organism: Vicinamibacterales bacterium (assembly GCA_036407095.1). Taxonomy (GTDB): domain Bacteria; phylum Acidobacteriota; class Vicinamibacteria; order Vicinamibacterales; family UBA2999; genus Gp6-AA40. Next base: position 176,920 of record DASWZV010000129.1, read on the forward strand.
ATCTACGCGCAGGATGTCGCCGCGAGAGTGATCGAGCGCACGTACGCGTTGGGATATTTCCCGGCGCTCACACCAGAACATGCGCAGCAACTGGCTGCCAAGTACGACTTGAACTACCTCGTCACCGAAGCGGAGCTGGCGCTCCCGCTCGCCTACCAGAACGAGCGATTCCACATCTATCGACTGAAGGAAATCGATCGCTGATCTACTCGGTGCGCAGCGCGTCGGCTGCGGCGATGCGAACGGCACGGTGCACCGGCACATAGCACGCCGCCAGCACCACGAGTGCGCACATCACCACAGTTGCCAGAAACGTCACCGGGTCAATCGGCGAAACACCGACGAGAAGCATCGACAACACCTGACCGGCGACAGCCGCGAGCGCAAGGCCGATCAGCGACCCGATTCCTGCGAGCGCGATCGCGTGCTTCATCGCGAGCGTGACGACGACGCGGCGCGGAGCCCCAAGGGCGGAACGAATCGCAATCTCGCGCGTCCGTTGCGCGACGGCGTAGGCAGTGACCCCATACACGCCGATCGCCGCGAGTAGGATGCCCAAGATGCCAAGGCCGCCGGCGATCGCCGCGCCCAGACGCTGCGGAAGCAGACCGACAGCGAGCACGTCTTCGAGAGGGCGCGCAGTCGGCTGCGGCAGGCTGGCATTCATTCCGGTGACGATCGAACGGAGCTGGTTGCCCACGCGGCGACCGTTCGACGTCCGAACCACGATCGTCGTCCCGTTTCGATAGTTCTGGCGAAACGGCAGGTACACGTACGGCTCGCCGCCGTTGCCGAAGCTGCTGTACTGAAGATCGCGTGCAACACCGACCACCTGCATCAGCGCGTGCACGCGGCCGCCGCCGTTGACGACGATCGGCTGCCCAATCGGATCCTGCCGAGGCCAGAAGCGACGTGCGGCTGCTTCACCCACGATCGCCACGAGCGGCGCTCCTTCGGCATCGTCTCGAGTGAAATCACGACCGCTGAGAAGCGGGATCTGCAGTGCGGCGAAGTAGCCCGGCTCGACGATGTTGCCGCTCGCAGCGACGTCGGCCGACACCTGCCCCGGCAGCGGCTGCGCTCCAGGCAGCGACAGACCGATGCCGAGGGTTTCGGTCGCAAGCGGAAGCACCTGTGCGAGCGAGGCTCCCTGGACGCCGGGCACCGCCCGCACTCGGTCGAGCAGATCGCGGACGAAACCGGGCCCTGTCGTCGACGTGTACCCGGCAAGCGAGAGATCGAGCGGCGCGACTTCGACGTTGCGCGCGTCGAATCCTGCGTCGGTCGAGCGCGCGCTCTGGATCGTGCGCAGGAACAACCCGCCGATGATCACGAGAAGCAGGCTGAGCGCGACTTGTGAGACCACGAACGCCGAACGCAGGCGCAGCCGTGGCCCGTGCGACTCGTCCTTGAGCACAGTCGACACGTCAGTACGCGAGGCGTGAAGGGCCGGAGCAAGGCCCGAGAGGAGCGCGGCCCCGAGAGACAGGCTCATCGCAAACGCGAGCGCGCGCCAGTCGAGTCCGATCGACACGTGCACCGGGATCGGGAGGGTTGGAAGGACCGAGGCCATCGCAAGCGCCATCACCCGCGCGAGACCGACGCCGAGCACCGCGCCAATCGCGAACAACAGCATGGTCTCGGTGAGCAACTGCCTGACGAGTCGCGTGCGTGCCGCGCCGATTGCGAGGCGCAACGCCATCTCGCGACGGCGGCCCGCTGCGCGCGCGAGCAACAGACCGGCGACATTCGCGCAGGCGATCACGAGCACCGTGGACGTGAGCGCCGCGAGCAGGGCCACGAACGCTGCGGCGACAGGCCCATTGCCTGCGACCGGCGACGCGGGCTGCACGCGCAGTGCGGCGCCGCGTATGTTCTGCGACGATGAGAATTCCGCACGCAGCGCGCGATCGATCGCATTCAGGTCGGCCGCCGCCTGTGCGAGTGATACGCCTGGTTTCAGACGGCCTCCCATCACCAGCCATCCGGCGCGGCGTGCTTCCATCTGATCCGGCGTCGACCCGGTGACAAACGTCACCATGCTCATCGGCACCCAGAGGTCGGCATCGACGATGGTCGTACCCTGAAATCCTTCAGGCGCAACCCCCACAACCGTCATCGGGTAGCGATTCAGGCGCACGGTCGTCCCGACGATCGCCGGATCGCCGCCAAACTTGCGCATCCAGAAGCGGTGGCTCAACACGACGAACGGGCTCGCACCGGAAAGGTCGCTCTCGCCTGCATCGAACACCCGTCCGATCGCCGCGCGTGTCCCGAGCGCCGCGAAGTAGTTGGTGGTAACGACGTCGCCGACGACTTCTTCGACTCCGCCCTGAGCCGCAAGGCTCATCGTCTTCGGGAACAGCGGATGCGCGAAGACGTGCTCCAGCGCGGTGGTTCGACGACGGATGTCGAGATAGTCGGGGTATGAGGCCGGGTTGAAGCCGAACGGAAGGCCGTCGAAGGCGCGGCCGATCTCGACCAGCCGGGCCGGTTCAGCGACCGCTTCGGGCGAGAAACGCAGCAGCGCGTCCGCGATCGTGAACACCGCTGTGTCTGCGCCGATACCGATCGCCAGCGAGAGCGCGGCGGTGAGCGCGAACAGTGGATTGCGTACCAGCAGTCGCACGGCATAACGGACATCGCGAGCGAGCGAGTCGATCGACACGCCGGCTCGTGACTCGCGCACCTGCACCTTCACCGACTCGATGCCCAACTCGAGCGCAGCGGCGCGTCTGGCGGCCGCCGGCTCCATGCCACCGCGGATCTTCTCGATCGCGAGCAGATCGAGCATCGCTCGCATCTCTTCGTCCAGCTCGCGCTCGACGCGATCGCGCCGGAGGAGGTTGTGTAACAGGCTCTTCAGACGTGCCATCGGCCGGCTCCGTATAGACGTGCTATACGAGAGCCACTGTGCGATCGTTCCTATCGAATGTCAATAGGACTCACGGCGCGACGATGCGGAGCTTGGGGAAGTAGGCTCGGTATCGCCGGGCGTCGCGCGTCAGCAGCGTGAAGCCCGCAATCGCGGCGTGCGCACCGATGTAGAAGTCAGGCATCGGCGACCGGCGCTCGCCGCCACGACGGCGATAGCTCACGAAACACTGTCCGGCGAGAAACGCCGCCTCGAAGGGCAGGGGGACCCTGCGGTAATAGTGGGTGGGCAGTGCCTCATCGAGATCTTCGATGCCTTCGAAACGGACGGACACCTCAGCGTAGATGATCGGGTTGATGACGAGCGTCCCATTTCGGGCGGCGTCCGCCAGCATCGCGCCCGACCAGTCCCCCCACATTTCGTCCTCGGTGAAGACGTCGAGAAGCACGTTGCTGTCGACGAGGGTCGTCGCCACTCACCCGCGCGTGAGTTTCATGATTTCATCGGTCGTGATCCGCCGGCTCCCACGGCCGCGCATGTGCTCGATCAGCGCGCGACCGCGGTCGGCCCGCCGCGGCGTCTTCGAGCGGGTCATCCGGACGGCGTCGCGATCGATTTCGAACTCCACCTCTGTGTTCGGAAGCAGTCCAAGCTTTTCGCGGATCGGGAGCGGAATCGTCACCTGACCCTTGCTCGTGATTCGCATTTCAGTATTACTCCTACCAGTAAGAGTAATACCTTTTTGAGTCCCTGGCAAGCGAACCGGCGATTCACGGTGATGAGACGGGAGGTGTCCGAGCCAACTCGTGGAGCGGCCGGCCGGCGTAGTACCGGTTCGACGCCGACACATGCAGGATCAGGTTCCCGACGGCATTCGACTATTCGTTGGGCCGCCACCAGACGTCCTCGTCGTCGAGCGCCTGCGAACAGGCACGGACCTGACGCGGGAACTCGTTGAGCAGCCTGGCCGTGACGATCTGCAGAAACTCGGTGCCCAGGGATCCATCCATCGAGCGGAATGATAAGCTCTCACGCGGCCACGGGTCGGGAGTCACTTTCAATCCCGTCCTCGAGAGTGACTCCCGACTCCATCACGAGGTACACGTTGAAAACGAGATACGCCGGGATCGCCATTGCCATCATCCTTGCCACGGTCGTGGCCGCGGCGTCCATGGCCGCGCAGAGCGGCGAGAAGTACACCGCGCGCCTCGGGTGGGTCCCGGTTGCCGGCGGCCCGGATCGAGCCAACGTCACGGGCAAAGGTACGGCGACGGCAGTCCTCGCGGGACGGAAGCTCACCATCACCGGATCGTTCGAGGGGCTGGCTGCGCCCGCGACGGTGGCGCGCCTGCATCGCGGTGTCGCGAAGGGCGCGCGCGGAAACGCGATCGGCGAGCTGACGATCACGAAGGCGACGAGCGGGATGATCTCGGGCTCGGTCGATCTGACGATGGAGCAGGTCGAGAGTCTGAAGCAGGGCAAACTCTACGTGCAGGTTCACAGCGAGAAGGGCGTGGCTCCGGACGGCAGCAACCTCTGGGGCTGGTTCTCGAAGTAGCGCGATCGCTTGACGCGACCGGGCCACCTGGAGGTGGCCACTACGTTGACGAGGTGTTCGATGATCGGTTTGAAGAAGCCACTGTCCTTCACGCTCGCCGGCGTGTTCGTCTCGAGCGTGATGCTCGTGAGCGGTCAGCAGCCGCCGCCGGCACCCTTCACCGCCGATCAGGCCAACGCCGGACGCGCCGCCTATCAAACCAACTGTGCGGGGTGCCACGGCAACGACTTGATGGGATATCCACCGCTTGCCGGCTCCGCGTTCGTCGGCAGCTGGGGCTCGCGCAACACGCGCGATCTCTTCGGCCTGATCCAGACGACGATGCCGAGCGACCGGCCGGGATCGCTGCCCGCCGACACCTACGTCAGCATCGTGGCGTACATTCTCCAGTCCAACGGACGCACGCCAGGCAATCAGCCGTTGACCGCAACGACGTCTGCGCTCATCGGCGGCGCGCCCGGACAGACGGCACCCACCCCCGCTCCAGCGCAGAACGCGGCAGCCGCGCCAGCAGGACGCGGCGCCGGTGCCGCAGGCGCCGCGGCCGGGGGCGCCGGACGCGGCCGAGGCGACGCGGCGCCGGTCGTCGGCCTCACCGTGAGCGGCGAAGTGAAGGATTACGCGCGCGTGACCGACGAGATGCTGCGCAATCCCGCGCCCGGCGACTGGCTCACGATTCGACGCGATCAGTTCGCATCCAACTACAGCCCGCTGAATCAGATCACCCGCGACAACGCACAGGATCTGCAGCTCGCGTGGGTGGCGCCGATGGCTGAAGGCGGCACGAACCAACCGTCACCGCTCGCGCACAACGGCACCATCTTCCTCAACAACACCGGCGGCATCATCCAGGCGCTCGATGGCAAGACCGGCGATGTGATCTGGGAACAGCGTCTCGGCGGCAACACGGCGATGCGCGGCATGACGCTCTACGACGACAAGCTGTACATCGCGATGAGCAATGCGCACCTGGTGGCGCTCGACGCGAAGACCGGAAAGGTCGCGTGGGACGTCGCGATGCCGGACGGCCGCGGCAGTTCGAGCGGCCCGATGGTGGCGAAGGGCAAAGTGATCGAGGGCATGGGCGGCTGCCAGCAGTACGTCGACACGAAATGTTTCATCAGCGCATACGATGCGCAGACCGGCAAGCAGCTCTGGCGCTTCTACACGATCGCGAAGGAAGGCGAACCGGGCGGCAACTCCTGGGGCAGTTTGACGAACCTGTTCCGCGCCGGCGGCGAGACGTGGATCACGGGCAGCTACGATCCCGATCTCAACATCACCTACTGGGGCACCGCGCAGGCGAAGCCGTGGATGCCGGTCAGCCGCGGCATGTATACGCTCGACAAGGCGCTGTATACGAGCTCCACCGTCGCGCTCGATGCGGACACCGGCAAGCTGGTCTGGTACTACTCGCACGCGCCCGGCGAAGCTCTCGATCTCGACATCGTCTTCGAGCGCGTCCTCGTTGATTCCGGCGGTCAGAATCTCGTGTTCACGATCGGCAAGGACGGCATCCTGTGGAAGCTCGATCGCAAGACCGGCAAGTATCTCGGACACAAGGAGACGATCTTCCAGAACGTGTGGGAGAAGTTCGATCCGCAGACCGGCACGCCGATGTATCGGCAGGACATCATCGACCACGAGATCGGTCAATGGATCGATGGGTGCCCGAGCTCCGAGGGCGGCAAGAACTGGCAGGCGATGAGCCACCACAAGCCGACGAATCAGTTGATCATCCCGCTCAGCCAGAGCTGCATCGCGATTCGCGCGCAGAAGATCGAGCAGAAGGCCGGCGGCGGCAGCGGCGGCGGCGCCGACCGGCGCTTCTACGAGATGCCAGGCACCGATGGCAACATCGGCCGGCTCGCCGCGTTCGACGTGAACAGCCTGAAGGAAACCTGGTCGTTCCAGCAGCGCGCGCCATTCCTGACGGCGGTGCTCTCGACCGCAGGCGGTGTCGCCTTCGTCGGCGATCTCGATCGATCGTTCAAGGCGGTCGACGTGCGCACGGGCAAGATCCTGTGGCAGACCCGCCTGGCGACCTCGGTGCAGGGATTTCCGATGTCGTTCACCGTCGACGGCAAGCAGTACATCGCCGTGACCACCGGACTCGGCGGCGGCAGTCCGCGGCTCGTGCCGTCGACGCTCGCGCCGGAAATTCGGGTACCGACGACGGGTCAGGCGCTGTACGTGTTTGCGTTGCCGGAAAAGCGGTAGCAGAGTCAGCGCGGAGACGACGTCCGCTTCAAATGGGGAATCAAGATCATGCGTAACTACTCTTTGATGTTCGCCACGATCGTGGGCCTCATGTGTCCGAGGCTGGCCTCAGCTCAAACCTGCGAGGCTCTTTCCTCTCTCAAGCTTCCTGACACGAGCATCACTGCGGCGACCTCTGTCGCAGCAGGCGCGTTTACGGCGCCGGGCCGCGGTGGCCGCGGCGGAAACCAGTTCGCCGATCTGCCGGCGTTCTGTCGTGTCGAGGCCACGCTGAAGCCGTCGGCCGATTCCGACATCAAAGTCGAGTACTGGCTGCCGGCGACCGCGTCTGCATGGAACGGGAAGTTCCAGGCCACTGGCAACGGCGGGTGGAACGGCAACATCGACCAGAATGCATTGGCCGCGGGTCTCAGACGCGGGTACGCGGCTGCCAGCACCGACACCGGCCATCAGGGCGGCGGCGGTCCGTGGATGCAGAACCGCGAGAAGATGATCGACTACGGCCATCGCGCGGTGCACGAGATGACCGTGAGGGGCAAGGCGATCGCGACGGCGTTCTACAACAGCGCGCCGAAGCTCTCCTACTTCACCGGCTGCTCGGCCGGTGGACGCCAGGGGCTGATTGCGGCACAGCGCTATCCCGAAGACTTCGACGGCATCGTCGCCGGCGCGCCCGCACTCAATGCGACGGGACGCGCGGTGTTCTCGATGTACGTCGCGCAGAACCTGCACAAGGACGAAGCCGCGTACATCCCAGCGACGAAGTACCCCGCCATTCATGATGCCGTGCTCGCCGCGTGCGACAGCCTCGACGGCGTCAAGGATCGCGTGATCGAGAACCCGCTGAAGTGCAAATTCGATCCGAAGGTCATGGCGTGCAGCGGCGCCGATTCGCCGACGTGTCTCACGGAAGCCCAGATCAACGCGGCGCGCAAGATGTATCAAGCGGTGGTGAACACGAAGACCAAGAAGGAGATCTTCCCCGGCCTCGCCTACGGCAGCGAGCTCGGCTGGGCGACATTCGGCTCGCCGCAACCCTTCGGCATCGGCGCGCAGATGTTCCAGTTCATGGTCTTCAACGATCAGAACTGGGACTACAAGACGCTGAACTTCGACGAGCACATGGCGCTCGTCGACAAGGCGGAAGCGGGTCTGATCAACGCACGCGATCCGAATCTGTCGAAGTTCACGTCACGCGGCGGCAAGCTGATTCAGTACCACGGCTGGTCCGATCCGCAGATTCCGTCAGCCAGCAGCACGCAGTACTACCAGAGCGTACTCGACAAGATGGGCGGCGCTTCGAAAGTGACGGACAGCTATCGCCTCTTCATGGTGCCCGGCATGAACCACTGCGGCGGCGGCGACGGCACCGCCACGTTCGACATGCTCACGGCGCTCGAGAACTGGGTCGAGAAGAAGCAGGCGCCGGCGTCGATCCCCGCATCGCACGTCACCGAAGGCAAGGTCGATCGCACGCGGCCGCTCTGCCCGTTCCCACAGGTGGCTTCTTACAAGGGCACGGGTAGTACGGACGACGCGGCCAATTTCGTGTGTAAACAGTAGGCCCCAGGGCTCAGGCCTCGGGCCTCAGGGCTGGTCTAGGCCTCAGGCCTGATTACTGGCCCAGCCCTGAGGCCTGAGCCCTGAGGCCTTCAGTCATCGACAGGGCGCTCTACTCTCTCGATGATCAGGAACTCCACCGGGCCTCGTGTCGACTCCAGCTTGAGACCGAGCTGTTCCTGCAGCGCGGTGAAGACCGAGGCCGCATCGTCGAGGGACGCGGCCGCACGAGGCGATAGCGACAGCGACTGCTGCGGTAAGAACTCCAGATCAAAGTCGAACTCACCAGGCAAGTCGGTGCGATCGACGACGTGCTGACCCACATATCCGGCCAGGAAATCAGCAAGCGCCTGCATCGTGCTGTTGCCGGCGGTGTACACGTTGACGACTCCACCGCTCGAGCCAGGCCGTGCAATCATCCGCGCGCTGCAGACAGGCCGTTCACCAGCAGCAACCGATGGGACGCGGATCGGCGCGGGACCTCGAGTACCGGCGGCCGCCTGTCGCTGCGCACGAACCGGCGCGCAGTCCATCGTCGACTTCGTGAGCCTGGGCCCGAGCCGCCGATCGCGTCGTGAGACCACCAGCGCGAAGATCGGCGCCTCGCGTGTCTCGCGATGCGCCACCATCTTGAATCGGTCGGCGAGCAGCGACTGCAGCATCAACGGCATCTGATCGGCCGGCGTGCCCTCTGGCGCTCTGGCGGCGATATCGAAGCGGTCCGACCAGGCCGGCAGGCCGATGTATTGATAGCCCGCGAGTCTGTACGCGGCGTTGATCAAGAGGCGAAACGGAGCGTTCGTCGTCGTGAACCGATCGGGCAGCGTTCGTATCGACGTCGGGACATTTGGATCGTTGTTGCGCTTGACCGATACCACTTCGAACGTCGGGCGCTGCGAGGACTGCAACGAGATCGGCGCCTGGCCCGACACGGCGGCGAGCGAAGCAGACAGAGCGCTCACCACACATACCACGATCTGACGCGATCGAGCGGGATTCACTCAGTCCTCGGTTGGATGCTCGATGCTGTCGATCACGAGGTACTCGACTGGACCTCGTGTCGAATCGAGCTTCAGCCCAAGCTGCTTCATCGCGTCGAAAATCGTTGGCCCATCGTCGATCGGGGCGGCAGGTGTCGCGCCCACCGCAGGCGCTGTCGCCAGCCAGCGGGGTGGCGAAAACTCGAGATCGTAGTCATAGAGACCGGTGAGGCCGGTTCGATTGACAACTTGCCGCTCGAGGAACCCGGAAAGCGTGCGCGCCAGGACGTCGAGCTGCTGCCCTCCCGACCTGTAGAGCAACACGAACCCACCGTTCGATCCCTGAGCGCTCGTCATGGCGCTTGCCGTGCAAATCGGCCGTTCGGTTGGTGGCGGTGGCGTGAAGACGGCGTCAGGGCCGCGAGCACGCGATGCGGCGGCACGTTGCGCGCTTATCGCCTCGCAATCATCCGTGGTTTTCGACATCTTCGGTCCGAGCTTGCCGTCGCTCCGCGACATCACGAGCGCGTAGGCGCTTCCTTCGTTTCGGTGTGCACCTTCAGTCTGAAGCGCTCCACCAGCAGCGCTCGCAGCATCAGGATCGTCTGATCCGGAGTCGAACCGTCGGGCGCCTTGGCGGCGATGTCAAAGCGATCAGAGTCGAGCCAGCTGGGTCCTCCCTGAAGCTGATAGGCGAGCACGCGGTACGCTTGCGTGATCAGCATGCGCAGCGGCATGTTCGTCGCCTCCAACCGCCCGGGCAGGATTCGCGTCATCATGTTCATTGGCGCGCTCTTGCTCGACTTCACCGACGCGACTTCGAACGTCGGCAAAGGACTCTCAGGGGATGGAGGGGCGGGAGTTTGCGCGGACGCGATGGCCGCCATCAACGGAACGACCAGGACCCAGGAGACGCATGTTCGCCTTCTTCTGTCGTGTCGAGACCGCCAGGGTTTGGACATAAGACTTTCCCACTTGCGTCTCAGCTTGTCTACAATTTCCGCCGGAGAGTACATTGCCTTTGATGAGTTCCCGCGCTCGCGCCGTCGCTGTGTTCGTTTCGCTGTTTGGCGCATGTGTGTTGTCCGGTTCGGCGCAGCAGCCCGAGCCCGAGACCAAGCGTGCGCCGACGAAAACGAAACCCTCTGGCAATCCGCTGAGTACGTATCAGCCGGTCACTGTTGAACGCCTGAAGAACCCCGAAGAGGGCAACTGGCTGGCGATCCGGAGGACCTACGATGGGTGGGGCTTCAGTCCGCTCAAGGAGATCACGACAGGGAACGTCGCGCAATTGAAACCGGTCTGGAACGTCAAGACCGGCGTCGACACCGTGCACGAAGCGGCGCCACTCGTGAACAACGGCGTGATGTTCGTGTCGACGCCGAACAATCAGGTGTTCGCACTGAACGCGCGCACCGGTGCGATGCTCTGGCGGCACCAGCGACCGAGACCAAAGGGCGCGTTCGTGCTGCATCAGACCAACCGCGGTGTCGCCTTGTACGGCGACAAGGTGTACTACGCCGCCGGCGAAGCGCTCCTCGTCGCGCTCGACGCGAAGACCGGCAAGGAGGTCTGGGCAAGGTCGGTCGCCGACAACAAGTCGGCGTACTACATCACGCTCGCACCGCTCGTAGCCGACCGCAAGATCATGATCGGTGCCTCGGGCGGCGAATTCGGTGTTCGCGGCTTCATCGCGGCGTTCGATCCCGAGTCGGGCAAGGAGTTGTGGCGGACGTTTACCGTTCCTGCCCCGGGCGAGCCCGGAAGCGAGACGTGGCCGAAGGGCGATCAATGGAAGACCGGCGGTGCTCCGGTGTGGGTCACCGGCAACTACGACCCCGAGACGAACATCGCCTACTGGGGCACCGGCAACGGCGGACCGTGGATGGGCGATCAACGGCCGGGCGACAACCTCTATGTCGCATCGACGGTGGCTGTCGATGTGGCGACCGGCCAGATCAAAGGCCACTTCCAGTACAACCCGAACGAGTCGTGGGACTGGGATGAGGTCTCGCCACCGCTGCTCATCGACTATTCGCGCAACGGACGCACGATCAAAGGACTCGTCAACGTGGCGCGCGACGGCTACGTGTGGTTCCTCGAACGATCGTCCGGACCGATCACGTTCGTCGAAGGCAAACCGTTCGTCACGCAGAACGTCTTCAAGAGCCTCGATCCGGTGACCGGCAAACCCGAAGTCAATCCCGATCACAAGCCGGGCACCGACAAGCGCGCGGAATTCTGTCCCGGCTCTCACGGCGGGAAGAACTGGCCTCCGATCGCCTTCAGCCCGCTGACGCGGATGATCTACATCCCCGCCAACAACAATCTATGCGGCGCACTCGTCGGCATCCCGGTGCAGTACAAGGCGGGCACGTCGTTCGCCGGCGTGCGCTTCGGCGGCCCGCCGTTGACGGCGCCCGGGGCCAAACACATCGGCGGCGAAGTGCAGGCGTGGAACGTCGACACCGGTATGCGCGTGTGGACGCACGAGTACCCGTCGAGCCCGAACTGGGGATCGATGCTCGCGACGGCGGGCGGCCTCGTCTTCACTGGTGGCACCAACGATCGCAAGCTCCACGCCTTCGACGCAGCCACGGGCAAGCTGCTCTGGGAAGCGGAGACGAACTCGGGAATCGTCGCGCCGCCGAGCACGTTCATGGTCGACGGCAGGCAGTACGTCGCCGTCGAAACAGGATGGGCGGGCGACGTGGCCGGGATGAACGGTGGACTCAACCGCCTGTTCCCCGGCAAATATCCGGATCCGCCGAAAGGTGGAGCGATCTGGGTATTCGCGTTGCCGTAAGAAACGAAATGCAGGTTACTTCTCCGAAGCGTCTTTCCCGTCTTTCGGCGCACCGGTGCCCGACGATCCCATGAACAGCTTGCGGCCGTCGGTGAACGTCAGGTCGCGGCCGTTGGCGCGGTTCGATCCGTTCTTCGCGCGGTAGCCGTCGACGACGATCTCGGTGCCTTCGGGGAGGGAGTTCTTCGTCAGCCCTCGTCTCAGCAAGGTATTCGGCGTCCCCCCTTCGATCATCCACTCCTCTGTCTTGCCGGCAGCGTCTTTCACCGCCAGATGGATCCATGTATGCGGGTTGATCCATTCCACGCGAATGACTGTGCCTTTCAGCTGAATGGGCTTGTTCGCATCGAACTCCGCCGCGAACGAGTGATGGGCCGAGGCCGCGCTGCCGGCAAGCAGGCACGCGGCCACGATGACGAGCGCAAGACGATAGGCACGCATGCTACTTTTTTGCTCCCGCCGCGGCCCGTTCTTCCTCGCGCGCGCCGCTCAAAATGCCTTCCATCCCGTAGTTTCCTTCGTGACAGGCGTATTCGAACATGTCCTCGCCGGTGTTGATGTAGGGAATCGCCAGCGTCCACGGTTTCGTGAACGTCGTCGCATCGTCGATGGTGACGCGATAGTCGATCTCGCCGGGGCCGACGCGGGTGAAGCGCTCGACGAGGTGCAGATTCTCGGCGGCGCCGCGATAGAGGATCTTGTCGGTGAAGTTCGTGGTGTCGACCACGAGCGTCTCACCTTCCCATCGTCCGACCGAGTCGCCCATCCAGTTTCTGATGGACGAGGCGACGTGCGATCGGCCGTCGGTCGGGATCACGCGCGTGCCACCGAGCATCTCGATCTGGATTGCGACGTAGCCCGGGCCCTGCGTGATGCGGTAGTTGTTGTTGTAGGCAGTGGGACTCATCGCGCCCGGCATGCCACGCGTGATGCAGCGCTCGAAGGTGCTGCGATCAAGCCAGGTGTCGGCGCCGCGGCCGCTCGCTCCCGCGCCGCGAAACGCCGGCCGCTTCGACTCGTCGGCGGCACGCTTCTTCGCTTCTTCCGTCTGGGCAGGCACCCGGCCGTCCGGCGGATCGATCACCAGCGACGTCCGCGGTGTAGTCACTTTCGTGCCGCGATCCCACCAGAAGTCGTTGTAAGCGCGCTCGACGTCGCCACGCGTTCCCTTCGAGCGCCCTTCATCGCCGCTCTGACTCTGCGCCCGTTTCTCGAGCGCCGCCACTTCTTCGGGAGTAAAGAACTCTCGCCCGTTCACGTTCGCGGGACGCTCGAACGGCGTGATCGTCCGGTTCGAGAAGGTGCCCTGCAGATCCGGCTCGCCCCAAGGCGTGCGCGGCGGCGTCCACTTTCTTGCGGCCGTCGTATTGTCGGCCGCTGTTGTGCCCGGACGGCCAGCCTGGGCTGCCGCAGGAAGCGGCGCGAGCACAGCCAGCGCACTCACCGCGACGATCACGGAGAGGAATCGTTCGGTCATTCCGGTTCTCCTTTCGCCCACGGTCTCCACGACACACGCCTGCGCCGTAGGGTGGAGGCGATCGATTCGGCGCGCTCGCGATCGGCGAGCACGCAGACGGCCGATCGTACACCGAACCTCAGTTGAACCGGATGCCGATCGTCACCTGGAGAAAATTGTGCGCCCAGTGGTCGAACTGTGGCTCCCCGTTCAACACAATCCGACCGGCCCGCCCGTACCAGAAGTCGACTGCGGGCGTCAGTGAAAAGCCACGTCCCAGGTATCGGTCATACCCTGTTCCCATCGTCCAGGACACGCCGTTCTCAGCAGAGGAGACGATCGGATCTGACTCTTCCGCTTCGATCGACACAAGCGCCCGTCCCACCCCTCCGCGTACGAACAGGCCTGATGCCGGACGGGGAAAGAAGGTCAACGTGCCGACGACATCTGTGGTGATGAAGGTGTTCCTGATCTCGGCGGGCGTCGTCATCTCCAGACCGAATCCGCCGCCGATCGCCATTCCGACGAGCATCCGTGGATTCAGCGCCCACCCGAGCCCGATGTCCGCCGCGCCCGCAGCCCCACGGCCGAGTCCGTCTCCCCCGACAGACACTTCTGCCGATCCGACTCCGATGTCCACACTGGCCCAGAACCCTTTGCGTTCCTGGCCATTCACCGTCGCGGGACACATGCAACAGAGTGCGACGACGCTTACGAGAGGGAGCCACTGCCGGCCGTTCACCCTGAACCTCATACTTCCTGTAACGTTGGCCGCAATTGTAGCGAACAGGGCGTCTCGCCACCGAGTCGCCCATGAGCGCGGCTCACCCCGTTCCATGAAAGTCGGCGAGCGACTTTGAGAGCAGACAACGGGGGAGACGGGGGGAACGGGATGGTCACACGGGGATAACGGTGGCAACGGGGGCAACGGCAATTGTCGATTTTGATCACGTCGACGTCATGTCCCGTTTCCCC
>DASWZV010000130.1:0-33576 GCA_036407095.1 Vicinamibacterales bacterium
ATCGAGGGGATAGGTGATAGCGCGCGCGAAAATCGCACCCCCCCTCGCACGCCTTGTGCGGGCTACACTGCGAGGTCTCATGACTGGTCATTTTCGAGTGATGCTGGCGTCGTGTGTTGCCATCGTCGTTGTGGCGAACGCCTTGCCGACCGCCAGCGTGCGGGCGCAATCGACCGGCGAGGCGCCGGGTCCCAGGTTCACGATCGTGTCGATCAAACAGAACAAAAGCGCCACGGTGCGGCCGAGAGTGGGCTTCCGTCCGGGCAGCCGATTTGAGGCGATCGCGGCCACAGTTCAGGATCTGATCGCGCTGGCCTATGGTGGCGGTCAGGGTATCCGCCGCTCACAGATCGTCGACGCGCCTCGCTGGACGGAATCCGAGCGGTTCGACATCCGGGCGCAGGTGGAGGACGGGACCGGTCCAGCGCCGGCGGTGCCTCCGGATCTGATGCTTCAGATGCTGCAGAACCTGCTGGCCGATCGCTTGAAGCTGGTGGCCCATCGGGACCGCCGCGAGCAACCGATCTACGCCCTGACCCTGTTACGGCCCGACGGGACCCTTGGGCCGCAGTTGCGGCGGGCGGATGCCGACTGTGACTCCCGCGTGGCGCGGATACCGCCCGACGTGAAACAACGTCCGCTGGTGTGCGGCATGGAAGGGGGCCTTGGCCGCGCGCGAGGACAAACGATGCGGATCGCCGACTTCGCGGCCCGGCAGCTGTCATCCATCCTCGATCGGCAGGTGGTGGACCGCACCGCCCTCGAGGGGATCTTCGATTGGGAGCTGCAGTGGGCGCCCGCGCCGGGCGAACTCGCACCGCTCGGATCCGACGACCCGCCGCCGAGCCCGGATGGTCCGTCCATCTTCAAAGCGCTGGAGGAGCAACTGGGACTGAAGCTCGTGACGGAGCGCGGTCTGGTCGATGTGGTGGTCGTCGATTCCATAAGCCGGCCGACGCCAGACTAAGAGCAGGTTGCGAAATTAACTAACAGGCCTCTTGTGCTTTGATCGACGGCATAGACGGATGCAGGTCGGTCGTGCGAGACGCGACGTAAGTTGCGAGACGGAACGCCCGACTCAGCCAGTGTTACGACTACTTCGATTCGGCCGTTGATGATCCCGAACACGCGTTGAGTCACCTTCACAAACTTGTTGAAAGCGTCGAGGAAGAATTCGGCGGAGAAAGGCCCACAAAAGAGCGACTCGACGCGGCTACTAGGCGACGTGCGCTCGCTGTGAGCGTCGTCCCGCGTCGCACGCCCTTCCTGTTTCGCGTCAACAACAGCGAGAACCCTGGCACTTGCGCTGCCTTCTCAGAACTTCGGTCCGCCGCCAAAGTTCACAACATCGCCGTTGGAGAACCTGATCTCCCCTGCTCCGACGATGTACGGGGATTTTCTGGCGTCGTCGGGTCGCGCCATCAAGACCGTTTGCGCCTCGTTCACATAGAGTGGATTGCGAGACGGCCACACGCGAGCGGAGATGGGGGTTCCCGGTTTCAGCCGCTCCTTCATCGAGCCGACAATACGCAACGCATTGTTGAGTGAAGCGCCGTTGAGAATCCACGTCTCCGATTGGCCCTTGTCGTTCTTCGACTGGAGATACAGAAGGACGTGTGGATTGATCCACTCCACGCGCACGATCTCGCCCTCCAGGGTGATGGCTTTCGACATGTCGAAGTACGCCGGATTGGAGTGGTGGGCTATCGCCGGGATACCGGACGCTATGACGACTGCCAGGACGGTCATCCTAAACGCACGTGTCATAGATAGTCCTCCTGCTGTCGCCAACCGTTAGAGATTGGCGCATCCGTACGGTATAGACGCGGTGTTACCGGTTTGTGACGGCACCGGTGAACTGTCTCTAACGGCCTCGCGTCAGGGTCCTGCATCCATTCGCCCGTTCGGCGGGAACTACGGACGAAGGAGATTTTGTCGATCCAGCATCAGCGTTTCAGAGGGCGTCCGTCGTACAGCATTTCTTGGCATACAATCGAGCACCGTAACGAATGCCGGGAGGGAGGCCGCTATGTCCACGGTCGTGAACCTCAGGTCGAGAACCGCAGCAGTCGGGAAAAAGGGACTGCTCTGCCTCGGCATCGCGCTTCTGGTTTCCATCGGTCTACTCGGACCGCGCGCCGTGCCATTGGGTCAAGTCGCACTCTGGTATGTGACTGGAGGCCCGCCCCTCGACTTCGACGCCCCGCGCGATGGTCAGGTTATCGCTCACATCGACGTGCTTGGCAGGATCGCGCCGGACATCTCACGGATTCGAATCACAAACACCGCCGACAACGCCGTCGTCTGGGATGTGAAACCGCTATCGAATCAAAGCGAGTGCTGGGATAACTGCTGGAATCTGAAGTTCCAGATTGGGTCCAACCAATCATTGTTCACTGCGGGCCATCAGGTGTTTGCGGCCGGAATACCGCAGGCACCCACTTTTTCCCTTGCGCAGGGCACTCTTTATCTCTTCGAGGTTTGGGACGGCAAAGGACGCGTGAAATCAGAGCGCTTTCGCTTGTAGCGACCGCGTTTCGTTGCAGGTCTGACCCGAATGGGCAACCATCTGGAAGGCAGACGATCGGCCTGCTCCTAGAAGCTCGGCCCGCCGCCGAAGTTCAGCACGTCGCCATTCGACAATCTGATCTGCCCTCCGCCCACGATGCGCGAGGATGTCTTCGGGTCATCCGGCCGCGTCAGCAGCACCGTCTGCGTGTCGTCCAGATACAGCGCATCGCGAGGGGGAAACACGCGAGCCGCCACCCAAATGCCCGCTTTCAATCGCTCCTTCAACTCGGGCTTGCGGGCGACGACCACCCCACCAGCGCCCTGGATGGTCCAGGTCTCCAGCTCGCCTTTCGCGTTCTTCGACTGGAGGAACATCAGGGCGTGCGGATTGATCCATTGCACGCGCAATATCACTCCTTCCAGCGTGATTGCCTTCGTCATGTCGAAGTAGGCCGCTTCCGAGTGGTGCGCTGTTGCCGGTGCGCTCGACACGACGGCAACCGCGAGCACGGCTACTCAGCGAAATGCAGTTCTCATTGGATAATCCTCCCCCTGTCGTGTTACCCGTGCGTTACGCATTGGACGCGAAGCGACCAAACGCGCCCGCGGACGCTGAGAGACTCCGCCAAAGGGGGTGTCATTTTCCCGCGCGCTATCACTATCCCGACAAGCTCATCGAGGGATAGGCGGCGCGCAGGAGCCTGTCGACTGCTTCATTGTGGACGGGACGAGGCTGTCGCGACTTATAGCGGGAAGCCCAATGTAATCGGACCGTGACCATTGAGCGTCCAGCGACACTTCTCAGACTCGCATCTGAACGTGATCGACGGCAACGAGCCGGTGCCAGGCCAATCGCAACCCCGGGCGCACATCACCTTCACTTCTCCGCGCGGAGCTTCGACGCTGATTTCGAAATCTGCAGTGCGCGCCTGCGCCATAACACGTCCGGCGGACCAGCCTGCAGCTACCAGAACGAGCCCGACGACGATGAGGAGCGCCTCGCGTTTCATGGGCTGGCCTTTCGATTGGGTTGCGTGATTATGCGCTCACAACGGCGCGGACGCCACGACCAGCCAAGCACGCGCCGTGCGGCGCAGACGTACGAGATTCGGCCAGGCGACTACTCAGGCCTGCGGCCTGAAGATGACGATCTGGTACACCTTGTTGTCATGGAACCAGATCAGGACGCCGCGGGAAGGCCAGATGAGTTTCATACCGCCACCGCGCCAGTCCAATGTCCCTGCGTCCCCATAGATCTTCCGGACCTGCTCGGATGGCATCCCGAACGTGATGCCGCTTTCCGTCGCGCCGTGGAACCGCTTCTCGAATCGAAGCTCCATGGCCTGGTTGTTAGCGTCCAACAGGCAGTTGAGGCCAGCTTTGCTCCACTTCATCATCCGGCCTTGGGAATGCTTGTCAGGATGGCCGAGAACATCCATCAGGTGATTCGCATTCGCACCAACCGAGAACTGGTCCCATCCGACTCCTTCCTTGATCACACGTGTTGCGTTTGTTGCGGCGCTGACAGGAACTGCTGTCACCGAGAGCAACGAGAGGAGAATCGCTGGCACGAGAGTGCGTCGCTTCATGGACTGACCTTGGTTGGAAGTCACGGGATTATGACAAAGGCCGAACCCAATCGAACGGAGTCCACTTTACGCGATATTCACTACCGCTGACCAGGCTTCGCGGCGTGAACTGCCGGTATCCTCGCTGTAGGGCGCTGAAGCGGATCATTGTGTGTCAAAGTTGAGCAGCTTTCCGTCGGCGGCGCAGGTGCGGCAAATAGAACGAGACACGCGAGGCAGCATAGACGGCCCGTGGCATTCCCACCGGCAGGTGGGCCGGCTAGTGTGGTGCGGAGACAATGATAATCAGGGCGAAATACGCGAGGACCGACACACCTCCGGCCACTATCTTCCACGGCTTCTTGTCATCGATTCTTCGATCGAACAGAGCGGCCAGGCAAGCACCGATGAGAACGAAGTGCCCGATCCCACCGAGTAACACCATCATCGGGACAATCGGGTGCGGCCCGAGCTGTCGCACCTGGCCCGTCTCCAGGAGAGACCAAAACACCGTCACCCCCCTCTGCATATTGTGCGTCACGAACAGATTGAGACTGTTCCAGACGACGGCGATCGTCAGGCCCGCGCCAATCGCCCACATGCTGTTGCGGCGCGCAAGGATCACGATGGCGACGTAAATGAGCGCCTGGAGAACGTGAAGGAGCCGAAGTTCGGGAAGAACCACCGCCGACACGATCAGGGCGACCGTGAAGAGCGCGGCTGCGATTGGAATCCAAACGCGCGTTGCCGAGATCCAGGTTGCTGAATGACGGTTCATGGATGATGGTATGAAGTTCAATCATATTGGCATTCCGACAACGGCTCGCTTTGAAGGGGAAGTCGATCTTCCCCACTTGAAGGTCACGGTGAGTGACCATCAGAGCAATCCGTTCGGCATCCAGTGGCAGCGGTACTGGGACGGTGCGCCGGTTCCCGATCTGGTTAAAACCGTCGCGCATGTGGCGTTCGAGGTGGACGACTTGGAGCTCGCCCTTCGCGGGCAAGAAGTGATCATTCCTCCGAACAGCCCGAGTGCGGGAGTGATCGTCGCTTTCATCAAGGTTGCTGGTGCGCCGGTCGAACTCCTCCACATAGATCGCACGATCAGAAGCGATCTTTGAGCAGTCTCCTCGAGCCCGTCACGACCGTGCGCCCTCGTTCCTCTCGACCCACCGATGCTCGCACTCTGGGCAGTGGAAGGCGATCCACTTCTCGGTTTTGTGTTCAACGGAAGCGATGGATTGGTGGCACATCGGACAGACCAATTCAGTCCGCTTCGGGTGTTGGCGGGAATGGCGGTCAGGCACTCTACTCGGATCGTTTCACGAAGGAGAGGAGCGATCCGCGTTTTGGCGGGCGATGGGTGATGTCGCGCGGTGGGAGTTCGGGGTAGAGGGGATCTATCACCCCGGCGTGATGACAGGGATCGCAGCGGTAGTAGCTGGCTTGAGGCGTGCTCGAAAACCGGAGCAGCTTGCCATCGGCGCCGCGCTTGGGGGACGTACGAGTGGCCACAATAGAACTATAGACGAGTGATGCTCGAGTTCGTCACCCCTGTCGTTTTCTAGGGGTTGGCGCGGTCACCCCGATCAGGGCGGCCCTGAGACGATGGTTCTGACATGCGAACAGGCGCGGGACTTAGTTTCTTGGCGGCGCCTCGATCTTGTCGATGGCCAGGACGCGTGCGGGAGCCTCCTGAGAATCAAGGACGAGACCGAGCTGCTCTCGTAACGCCGCAAGGAAGTTCGGAACGTAACGCAGGCGGGAGGACGTCTGGAATGCGGCCGTCCCAGGCGCGATTTGACTCGCAGCAACTGCGTCAGGTGTCCAATCGACTGTGAAGTCGAACGTTCCGGTGAGACCGGTTCGATCATGGACCGGGCGGTCGAACACGAGCCACATGTTGTGCGCCGGGAGACCTTTGGCGAGTGCGGCCATCGTGACGCCGCGGCCCGACAGTCGGCCGGCGGCGCTCGACAGGCCACACGGCGAGTACTCGCCCGACGCGGATCGACAATCGATCTGCGACGCTGTCATTCGCGGTCCGGGACTCCCAGCTGCCAGGACGAGCGCGTAGATCGGGAACGGCTTCGACCCGCGGTGTGTCTCCAGCTTGAACCGTTCGACCAGAAACGACCGCGCCATTTGGTTCATCTGCTCCCGTGCCACGGGGGATGGCGCCTTCGCGACGAGGTCGAAGCGATCTGAGTCGACCCACTGAGGCGCGCGATCGATATCGATCTGGTTGGGGCCGCTCAGGCCATTGTCGTCCCTGAGCTCGTCGCTATATGCGAACCAAACCAAGGCACGCGCTGAGACGTTTGTCGCTCTCAACCATTGAACACGGCCGTCCGCGGCGGCGCCGGGCGTCCCGCGTCCGTCCACCGTGAACGACATCGATGCCGGCCCACCAGTCTGGTTGCGCGTGAGCGACGCCGTTTCGAATCTCGGGCCAGGTGCGGCGCCGGCGCTCGACTGCGTCTGTGGCATGGCGCGGACAACCGTGAGTGGAGCAACACCGAGAATGGCAATGGCCCCGATCGCGATGAACCCGGCCGCCCGGCGACTTCCAACACGTCCACGCGCCTGACCGTCATCCAGCAGAGCCCCGACACGCGCGGCGAGATCGTCGCGCCCGGCCATCGCGAGAAGAGGCCGCCGCCTGTTCGCCTGATCCTGCTGGGCGATGGCAACGAGCAACAACGCGTACTCTCCTGCGTCGTCCTCCCGCACGACGGCATCGTCACAGGCCCGCTCTGCTTCCAATCGCAGTCGTCGCCACGCGGCCCAGACCAATGGATGGAACCAGTACGCGGCGCAGATGATCCTCGACAGGCAGTGCGTCAGAAAGTCCCAGCGCGCTACATGCTCGAGTTCGTGCCTGAGCGCACATCTGAGCGCCGTGTCATCCCAGTGTTGCGCGCTCGCCGGCACGATGATCGCCGGCTCGAGCAGTCCGCAGGTCATTGGACCCGTCACATCGTCGTGAAGGAACACATCGATCGGTCGGTGTACCCCCCATGCTGCGGCGAGCGTGTGCGCGATGGCCTTTCCTTCGGTCCATGGCGACGCACGTTGGCGCAGGCGACGTACCTGCCAGAGGCCGGCAACGACCGGGATGAGAAAGAGCACGACGCCTGCGAGCCAGGTGGTGATGATCAACTGTGCCACCGACACCCGCATCGTGGGTGCCGAATCCCGAGAGGCGGAAGGAGTATCGGGTCTCACATAGCTTCTGCCTGCGCCTGATGGCATGGCCGACGTCACATCCTGTGTTCCAGATGCTCGCTGCATCTCCCTGACCGGGACGGCTACGGCTCGAGTTGGCAACACGAGATGCGCGACCGGGATCGCGACCAGAGCGGTGAACGCGAGCGCGAACACCAGATGTCGAACGGATGCGCGCGAGCGCCGCCACAGTCGCGCGAGGACGAACGCCGCTCCACATACAAGGGTGGCCTTCACAACCGTCAACACAGCGAAGGACATCATCGACTCTTCTCCTGCGCGAGCGCCCTGCCCATCGCCGGCGCCCTGCCATGACGCGGGCGACAGCGCGGCCTCTCCGAGATGCGACAGGCGTCGCATGTTAATGCGACAGTTGTCGCATGTCAACCGGGAGCCGGCCGCGATGCGAATCAATTGCCGGGGGGAGCTGGCTGCGCGCTCGGGTTCACCATCCGTCCTGCCGGGGCTCTCCCGGGAGCGCAGTAAAGGGTTTGAGGTTGAGCGAAGTCGAAGTGAATCGGAATTCCCGCCTCTTCGGCGAGCGTAATCGCGCGCCCGAGCTGATCGTCCCGATCATTCCAGCGGATCACGACGTACTGCCAGGTCACGCGGATTCCCGTTCCGATGCTGTTGCGATGAAAACGAACCAGGTTCGCGAAAGCGTCCCGGCCTCGGTCACGATGCGTTTCACGACGTCAATCGGGAGAGTGCCGGTTCTCGATTTGGCGATTCGGCCACGGAGCAGCGATGACCCGCGGCGCCCGAGCTGCGCCGGCGTTTTCGACGCGAGCAGCGGAATCGCGCGCCGCACTGCATCCGCCGCATGCTGCGTGGAGCGGCGAGCTCCATCCCACACCAGAAACGACGCCCCACCGTCGTGATACGCGTCGCGCAACGTCACATCGGAGGGGACGGAGGGAACGGAGATTACGATCACACGGAGGAAACGGGGATAACGGAGTTTCTTTCCTGAAAGATGGCCCTCCGTTTCCCCCGTGTGATCCCCGTTGCCACCGTCCCCTCCGTTCCCCCCTCGAACGGCGAGTTCGCTGATAGCGCGATGTAACACAGTCATGACTCATCCGCGTGATCGAGATCTCACCGCGATGACGCGATCCCGTTGTCCCAGTTCCCCCCGTTATCCCCGTGTTGTTCCCGTTTCCACCGTGTCCTCCCGTTTTCCCCTTGTGATCCCTAGGCTGCAAATTGTCTTCTACAGCGACATCGTGTCCCCAGGTCCAGGAAACATCGTATTGGGATTCGCGCGTGCGCATGGTCCGATCGTCAGCACAAGGCGAGGCCCAAACATGTCCGAAGTCAGCTCGAGCGTTGCGCTATCCAACAGACGCTGGACGACTCGCAGGCTTGAAGACCGCCTCACGAACGCCAAAGCCGGAACAGGTCCGATCCACATTGTCCGCACGCAGAATGTCCACTGGCAGTCGCTCGACGTCGACAAGCCGGCGCGGGCCGGGCTCAAACGTCAGAAGCCTTGTGTCATCTGGTTTACCGGACTGTCCGGAGCGGGCAAGTCGACGATTGCAAACCTGCTCGAGAAGCAGCTGCATGGCGCGGGACGCCACACCTACCTTCTCGACGGCGACAACGTGCGACATGGCTTGAACAAGGATCTCGGCTTCGCGCATGCGGACCGTGTCGAGAACGTCAGGCGAGTGGCCGAAGTGGCGCGCCTGATGGCGGATGCCGGGCTGATCGTGCTGGTCGCGCTGATCTCGCCTTTTCAATCCGAACGTCAGATGGCCCGCGAACTGCTTCCAGACGGTGAGTTCATCGAGGTGTTCGTCGATACGCCACTTCCAATCGCGGAATCGCGTGATCCGAAGGGGTTGTACAAGAAGGCGCGCCGAGGTGACTTGAAGGACTTTACCGGGGTCGATTCACCGTACGAAGCGCCGGCTCATCCCGAGATTCGCCTGGATACGACCCGGCTCACCGCCGAGCTCAGCGCCGCGACGATTCTTCAACGATTGCGGGCGTCCGGGATCGTGGGCATCGACTAGCGCGGACCGCACTCGTCACGATCAGTCCATGACCGGCACGCGGTGAACGGAGAAGACCGCGTTCATATCGGCCTGCTCGAGGTCCACTTCCCAGCACAGCCGGCCGCGGCTGATGTCGAACATCGCGATCCGCGTTGGAAACAGATGGCTGGCCTCGCCGCCGAACTTGTGCTTCACCCACTGGATGTTCTGCTTCCACTTCGTGGGCCGCAGCCGTGAGAATCCGACGACGAGGTGATCCTCATCGATCACTTCGAGTCCGCGCGCCCATCCAATGGACGTGCTGCCGTCGTACATCTCGTTCAGGTTGCAGAGGCGGATCACGCTCAAGGTCGCCGCGTCCACGATGACCACGTGGCCGCTTACGACGGTGAAGTAGATGCGACCGTTGCGAACGAGCCCGTCGTGGACCAGCTCGTCAGCGAGCTGAATCGGCGGACGCTCCCGCGTGAGGCACAACGCGTCGTGCTGGTTGCAGCGCGTCGCCCAGATTTCGCCGTCCAGCATGAACACGTGATTGGGATGCGACTTGTGCGGCTTGGTGGTCACCCGTTTGCGGTAGTCCACCTCGCGTGAGAATCGCGTCCACAACGGCTCGCCGATGACGACGCTCCATTCGCGGCGCACCACGCCATCGCGCGTCACTTCGACCACCATGTCGAGGCCGGTGTTGGCAACGAGCAGCGTGCCGTCCGGCCCCGGACTGACATGATGCACATCGTTGAAGCAGGGGAGCGACACATACCCGACGCGTTCGAATGAAGGGATCGAGTAGATCAGGAGCTCGGTCTGCGTCGGCACGTACAGAAGAGTGCCGACCAGCGTGCCCGACTTGAAGAGAATCGACGGATCGTGCTCGGACGCGCATGCGTCCGGCGGGCTGACGTGCTCGGCGCATGGCCGGACCAACCCTGATTCAGCATCGACGCAGACGATCAGTCCTGCGCCGTAGTGATGCCATTCGTCCGTCTTGGTGGTGTCGACGCCGGCCTTCTGGCGTCCTCCGACTACGAACAAGCCAGTCACGGTGTGACGAATTTTATCCGACTGGATGTAACACCCTTGTTACTCAGCCGCTCAGGCTCTGCCGATTGCGAGATCTCTGACCGAACTCAGGATCGCACCGACCGAACTCAGGATCGCACCGACCGACTCGGGATCGCACCGACCGAACTCAGGATCGCACCGACCGATCTCTCAGGCATCGCACCGATCAGCGTAAGCTGGCTTGCACCGACTATGCTAGCCGCGTGCACCTGGTGCTCGCGCTCGTGTCGGCCGCCTGCTACGGCGCGGCCGACTTCGTTGGTGGTCTCACATCCAGACGCGCGGACACCGTCGCGATCGTCGTTCTTTCTCAGTTCACGGGGCTGGTCCTGCTGGTGATCATGCTCCCGTTCGTGCCCTTTTCCACGTTCTCGCGCGCCGATCTGATCTGGGGTGTCGCCGCCGGGGTCACGGGGAGCGTCGGCGTCGCCCTCCTGTATCACGCCCTTGCCGTCGGCACGATGGCTGTCGTGGCGCCGGTGACCGCAGTCTGCGCGGTGACGATCCCGGTCGGCGCGGCGATCATCATGGGCGAGCGGCCGGCCGCGATCGCCTACGTCGGCATCGGGATGGCGGTGCTCGCGGTCGTGCTCTTGAGCCGTTCGCACCCCGCGGACGACGAGTACGATCGACGACGATCGGGAGTGGGGCTGGCGTTTGGCGCAGGCGTCGCGGTCGGCTTCTTCTTTCTGTCTCTCGCGCGAACCGGACCTGACGCGGGACTGTGGCCGCTGGTGATCGCGCGACTCGTGTCGGTGCCGTCCTTCGGGCTCGTCGGGCTCGTCGGTCACCGACCGCTGGGCATGCAGCCGCGCGTGGCGCTGGCGGCAATCACCGCCGGCGCACTCGACATGCTGGCCAACCTGCTCTATCTGATCGCCACGCACCTCGGGCCGCTCAGCATCGTCGTGACGCTATCGTCGCTCTATCCGGCCAGCACTGTCGTCCTGGCACGCGTGACGCTCGGTGAACGTCTCACCGAGGCGCAGCAGGTTGGAGTCGTGTGTGCGCTGGCCGCCGTCGTGCTGATCGTCGGCGGGACATCGTAATGGGGTCTCGCGTGCTAGGATGCGCCGCATGATCGATCGACGAGGTCTGCTGATGTCGCTGGGTGCGTTCGCCATTCCCCTGGCGACTCGTCTTCGCGCCCAGTCGTCGCAGCTTCCACTCAAGACGAGCGGTCTGGAGCACATGGGTCTCACGGTTCCAGATCCTGAAGCGGCGGCGCGCTTCTACGGTCGCATCTTCGATCCCCAACTCTTTCAGGAACGCGATCCTCCGCCGCGATTCTACGTACGGGTCGGTACGGGCTACCTCGCGTTTGGCGGAAGCAAGACCGCGACGCCGACCATCGATCACTTCTGCGCGCTCGTCGACGACTACCGCCCACCGGAGCTGCGCAAAGAGCTGGAATCGCAGGGCGTGACGTTCAGTGGCGCCGGTCCGCTGGCCATGGCGACCGATCCGGACGGATTGAGGCTGCAACTCCTCGGCGTGCCCGGCGGCCTCGCGCGGACGATCATGCCAGCCGCACGCATCTCACAGGACGATGCACTGGTGCAGGCCATCGGGCCGGATCACATCGTCGTCAAGGTCACCGACCTGGAACGATCGACAGCGCACTACCGGAAAATCTTCGGCCGCGAAGTCTCGACCACGAAGCACCCCGCCCGCGCGTGGTTCACCGTCGCGCGCACGAGGCTGGGTCTCGAGCAGGTCGCCAGCGGTGAGGGACCCGGCATCCACCACCTGTGCGTCCGGGTTGCCGCGTTCAAGCGCAACGCGATCGCCGATCGGTTGAAGGGTGCGGGTGCCGCCCTGATCGATTCAACCGAAGACGATGTGGTGCGATTTCGGGATCCAAATGGGTTGGTGATGGAAGTGAAGGCAGGCTAGGCCTGCCTTATTTTGCGTACTTCCCCAACGCATCCAACCACACCTTCACGCCGTCGTTCGCCTTGGCCTTGCCCTCGAACACTACAGTGCGCGTCGTCAGCTTCTCGCCGTAGAAGCGCCTGTTCGCGTCCTGGTCTTCTTTGATCGTCGAGCCTTCGATCGTTGCGCCGGCGAAGAGCCCGCGGCTGCGCGAGTAGCTCAGGATCTCGGCGCGCAGCTGGATGTCGGTGGCGGCCTGGGCATCGCGACCGACGGGACCGCCTGTCACCGCCGCGCCTGCGCCGACTTTGAATTCGTTGCGGACCAGATTCTCCAGGCCGCGACGGTTCTGAATCACCAGAATGAGATCGGTGGCGCGCAGCCCGATCTGCAGGCCGAGACTGCCTCCGGTGATGGTGAGAAACGCGGGAGTCGACCACATGTTGGTCTTCTCATCGCGTGCGCTGAGGATGCCGCGTCCTCGTTCGGCACCGACGATGAACCCGCCGCGAACGGTGCCCGGAAAGACGGCAATGCCAACCGCCCCGTCCAGCACCGACTCGGGAATCGCCTGGTCGGGCGCGGCCATGATCTCGCCGAGTACAGTGGCTGATTCCTTTACGCGTTCCGCTTCATCGGAAGCATCCGCTGCGAATGGTCGCGCGGAGATTGATGTCAGGAGAGCGATGCACGCGCATGCGAACAGTGATTTCAATCTCATGACTTAACTGGTATCACGATTCGCCGAGCTTGGAACTCAGGTGTTGGCTCTAGCACGTCAGCTGGGAATCGCCACGTCGAGATGGCCGTCAACCGTTCAAGGATGAGCGTGGGAGCCAAGCCACACCTGAGTGTAGGAATCCAGTACGGCGTGCCTTCACGGCGACCCACGTGCCGTCTCTTTCTCATGGGCTTCCATGCGTAGATTGGCGAAAACCCGCGAAATACAGCGGATGTCGCTCATCAGTTACTTTACGGTCCGAAGCTTGCCTCGATTCCTCTGGTGCCAGTTCAAGGGGAGGAACGCGATGGCAGTGTTACGTCATTGGAGCAGCACGAAGATCACGCGTCTCATGTCGATTGCGGCGGTGGTCCTTCTGCTGGGCTCGTCAACAGCGTGGGCGCAAGGACATGTGAACCTGTTCGTCGGCTCCAATTTCGCCGGCGATGCGGGACGTTCACTCAGCGAAGCTCTGAACGACGGAAGTCGCCTGACGTGGGGCGCCGACATCGGCGGCATGACGAAGGGCATCTTCGGCGCGGAGCTGGATACGGCGTTCTCGCGCCACTTCTTCGGCAACGATCCGCGGCTGGGGAACAACTACGTGTTCACGATGGTTCCATCACTCATCGTCGGCGTGCCAGTCGGTGGTGAGAAGGGGCCCGGCATTCAACCGTACGGGACTGCCGGATTCGGATGGATTCGCCGCAGCCTCGCGATCGACGGTATCGATGCGATCAAGGACAACAGCCTCGGCTACAGCATCGGGTTCGGCGTCAACGGCTATGTGGGTACGGGCTTCGGCATTAGAGCGGACTACCGTTACTTCCGCAACGTGACCGGCGACGAATCGAACAACATCGTCGGCATCACGTTCAACCCAGGTACGTTCAACTACTCGCGCGGAACGGTCGGCGCGATCTTCAGGTTCTAACCAACCTGTAAGGGGGTCGGGAGTCATTTCCGATTGAGTCCGGCGAAAATGACTCCCGACCCCATCGCTACATCACGCCATCGTTGTGGCCGACCGTGCCACCGACGATGGTCAGCAGCGATCGGATCTGCCTGATCTCCTCGTCGGGCACGCTGAAGTAGTCGCGGTCGAGCACGGCGAGATCGGCGTGATTGCCGACTTCAATCGACCCGAGATCGTCTTCCCAGATGAACCACTTGTTGGCCGCGGTCGCCAGCCACATCGTCTGCTGTCGCGTGAGCGTCTGATCGCCGAGGATCGACTGACCGGCGAGGTTCTTCCCCGTGATCATCGTGTAGAAGTTGAGCCACGGGTTGATCACCGTGATGTCGCCGCCGTCGGAGTGATAGCCGACGTGGATGCCGTGGTCGAACAGCATCTTGTACGGCGGTCCCACGTTCGTCCCGGTGCGCAGCGGTCCCCATCCGACGAGCACGCCGATGCCGAGCGCATGCGCACGATCAGCGAGCTCCTTCGGAAACTCGGGGACGTGCGAGATGATCCAGCGCAGGCTGGTGATCGGGATTTCCTTGTTCACGATCTCGCGATTCGCGATGAGGCTCGTCGCAGTCGCCAGATTCAGCGTGTGATCCTCGCCGCGCCAGCCGGCTCTCGCGATCGCGCGCAGGCCTTCGATTCCGCCGCCGGTGAACTCGCCGATGCCGCCCGTCTTCAACCAGTCGTCGCCGAAGCGCGGAAACGAATTTCGCAGCCGCGGTCCCAGTGTGGGTAGCGGCGGGTCGGCGGTAGGCGAGTCCTGATGCAGGAAGTCGATCCGCAGACGCGCGGGCATGCGGCCTTCCGCGTGGAGCGCATGAAACGGATTGTGCATCGTGTAGGTGTTCTCGCTTGCGACTCCCGTCGCAGGTTCGTCGGCGTGAAACGCCCCTGCGTCACGATGGGTGGTGATGCCCAGACGCGTGTAGTACTCGAGCGCATCGAACGCGCCACGCTTCCTCGTCTCAGCCGTCAGCAGCTGCTTGCGCAGCGTCTGCAGTGCGAGTCCCGCCGCGGGTCCGGCGATCGCGCCGTCAGCCGCGACGGTCACCCCTCGCGCTTCGAACCACGCCTTGCCCTCGCTGTTCGTTCTCGCGCCGCCTTGCGCGCCCTGGATGAACACGGGGCGGCCGACGGCATCGAGCTCGGTGAGGTTCGGCAATCGCCGTTCATCGAACTGCATCGCCGCAACCGGGCCGACGGTCGTGATGAACCCGCCGGCAGGAACCGCGGCCGCCCGAGTCTTCAGCGCGGCGAGGGCATCGGGAATCGTGAGCACGTGCTCGAGCGGCGTGTGCCATCCGGGCCGGTTGCCGACGAGAACGATGTGATCGTGTGCGTCGATGATCCCGGGGATGACGGTCTTCCCCTTGAGATCGACGACGCGCAGGCCGGCTTCGCGTCTGACGACGTTGTTGCCGACCGCAGCGAACCGGCCGTTGCGGATCAGGACTTGTGAGACGACGCGGTTGGCCGCGTCCATCGCGTGAATCTTTCCGTTGATCAGACCGAGATCGATCGTCGCGCGTGCGGCTGGTGGTCCCTGCGCGTGAACCGATGCGACGCCGAAGCGGCCGGCGAGGCCCACCGCGGCGGTGGCGCTGAGGAATTGCCGTCGCGTGAGTCGAGAACGTCTGTGTGTCATCTCTAAACGGTCCGTATTGTAAGGTTAGAAGATGCAGGATCACGAGGCTGTGAACACACGCGGGCTCGTGACCTTTCGATCTCTCACGATCCGAGCCGCGCGAAGCGCGGGTCCACTCGCGGCACTGCACGCACGACCGGGCCCGGCCTCCGTCTGACCTCCGTTGCTCCGTGTCTGCTCAGAAAATGTGCTCCCCCATTGCCACCGGAAACGGAGCCTGCGGAGGAAACGGAGAAAGGCATCAACACGGGACAACGGAGAAAACAGGGGAAACGGGACATGACGTCGACGTGATCAAGATCGACAATTCCCGTTGCCCCCGTTGCCGCCGTTATCCCCGTGTGACCATCCCGTTCCCCTGTCTCCCCCGTTGTCTGCTCTCAAAGTCGCTCGCCGACTTTCATGGAACGGGGTGAGCCGCGCTCATGGGCGACTCCGTGCGAAACCGTGCCTCCGAGATCTCCGTTTCCTCGCAGCAGAGATTTGCCCGAAATTTTGCGCCCCCACATATGTGCGCGACATAGGTCGGCACGCTCCCCGACGAAGAGAATCTGTTAGGCTTTTTGCCAACAATCAGGGAGCCGCCCATGTCGATCCGACTCTGCAGCGTCGTGCTTGTGGGTCTCTCGCTGGCCTCTTCGATGGCGATTGCGGCGGCCACCGATCCGAGCCTCGCGGATGCGGTCAAGCGCGAGGATCGCGCGGCGGTTCGAGCGCTGCTGCGGCCCACCTCCGCCAAGGCTACGGCGGACAGGCAGAAGGTCGACGTCAACGCGCCGCTCTCCGATGGATCCACCGCGCTGCACTGGGCCGTCGAGTCAGAGGATCTCGAGACCGTGGGTCTGCTGCTCGACGCCGGCGCCAACGTTAACGCGAAGAACCGATATAGCGTCACGCCGCTGCATGTCGCGGTGTCCAATGGCAACGCGGCGATCGTGGGACGCCTGCTCAAGGCAGGCGCGAACGGGGATGCGGTCGATGCGAGCGGCGAGCCGCTGCTGACGATCGCCGTACGGGGCGGGAGCATCGATTCGCTCACGCTGCTGCTCGAACGCGGTGCGCCGGCCAACGCCGCAGATACGACGGCGAAAGAGACGCCGCTGATGTGGGCCGTGCGGGCACATCAGCGCGACGCGATCGCGCTCCTCCTTTCGCATGGGGCACACGTCAATGCGGTCACGCGGACCGGCGACACGCCGCCCTGGGTGCCGCCCAATGCCGGCGGCGGCTCGCACGGGCTCGGCATCGTCCGTGGCGGGTGGCCGGAGCGCGGCGCACGCGCCGCGATTCCGGGTGGCATGACCGCCCTGCTCTATGCGGCCCGCGACGGCGGCGCCGACGTGGCACGTGACCTGCTCGACGCAAAGGCCGAGGTGAACCAGGCCGAGGCCAACGGGATCACCCCGCTGCTCATGGCGATCACCAACGACCGCATGGACGTCGCGCGCGTGCTGCTCGAACGCGGCGCCGACGTCAACGCGATCGACTTCTGGGGCCGGACGCCGCTCTTTGCCGCGGTCGAGATCCGCAATCGCGACTACACCAGGAACAACGAGCACGGGATCGATCGTGCCGCCGCGCTCGAGATGATCACGACGCTGCTCGATAAAGGCGCCAACCCGAACGCGCGCACGAAGGAGATCCCGCCGCTCCGGCGATGGGTCACGCCGCTCGGCGATCTCACGTGGATCAACATGACCGGTCAGACGCCGTTCATCCGCGCAGCGCAGTCGGGCGACATCACGACGATGAAGCTGCTGCTCGCGCGCGGTGCCGATCCGACGATCGCGACGTTCGGGGGGACGACCGCTCTGGTAACCGCCGCCGGCGGCAACGTCGCCGTGCAGCAGTCGTTCGTCGAGTCGCGCGAGTCGTCGATGGCTGCCGTGAAGCTGTGTCTCGAGCTCGGCATCGACGTGAACTCGAAGAACGAGACCGGATTCACGGCGGTGATGGGTGCTGCCAACAAAGGGTGGGACGACATCCTCGAGCTCCTCGTGAAGTCGGGGGCACGCCTCGATGTGGCGGACAAGGACGGACGCACGCCGCTGCGGTGGGCGAAAGGGGAGTTCATCGCGCTGCATCCGCCGGAAGAGAAGCCGACGACGGTTGCGCTGATCGAGAAGCTGTCGAAATGAAGAAGGTGATCGCCGCGGCCGCGCTGTGGCTGGTCGCGTTCAGCGTCGCGGGTGACGCGCAAGTCGAGTCCAACGTAGGGGCCGCCAGCGTAGGGGCTGCCTTCAGGCAGCCCGCCGACCAGGCGCTCGTCGAGAAGTACTGCGTCACCTGTCACAACGACCGCACGAAAACAGGCAACCTCACGCTGACCGGCCTCGACGTTGCGCAGCCCGGGGAACACGCTGAGACCTGGGAGAAGGTCGTGCGGAAAGTGCGCGCCGGCCTGATGCCGCCGAGTGGCATGCCGCGCCCCGATCGTGCCGCGCTCGACGCCTTTGCCGGCCGCCTCGAGGCGAGCCTCGATCGCCATGCTGCGGCGCACCCCAACCCCGGGAGCAGCGGTCTTCATCGTCTCAATCGCACCGAGTATGCGAATGCGATTCGCGATCTCCTGGCCCTCGACATCGACGAAGCGACGTTGCTCCCTGCAGATGATTCGAGCGAGGGCTTCGACAACATTGCCGACGCGCTGCGCGTTTCGCCGGCGCTCGTCGAGCGGTACACCGCAGCTGCGGTGAAGGTGAGCCGGCTGGCGGTTGGCAACCTGCTGCTCAGCGCTTCGACCACGACGTATCGAGTGCCCGGAGATCTGGTGCAGGCCGATCACATCGAGGGCCTGCCTCTGGGCACGCGCGGCGGCACGCTCATTCAGCACACCTTTCCGCTCGACGCCGACTACTCGATTCGCATTCGTGTGCGCGGCGCCGCAATCGGGCTCGCGGCTGCGAACCTGCAGGGTGAGGAGATCGAGCTCACGATCGACGGCGAGCGGGTGAAGCTCCTGCCGGCGACGGCACAGACTGATCTGAAGCTGCCGATCAAGGCGGGGCAGCGCGCGATCGGCGTGTCGTTCGTGCGCAAGCCGCCGCCGGGAGCCGACGACATCTGGGCCACCTACGCGGCGAACTCCGGCGTGCAGAGCGTCGCGATTACCGGGCCGCTGACGCCGACGGGTCTCGGCGACTCACCGAGCCGCCGCCGAATCTTCACCTGCCATCCGCCTTCGCCCGCCTCCGCACCTCGCGATGCTCCGGCCGGGCTTCGGCGAGACCCGCGGGAGAGTCATGCGGGCGAGTCCACGAGCACGGTCGAAGAGAATGCGTGTGCGAGACGGATCCTCTCGACGCTCGCGCGGCGGGCATTCCGTCAGCCGGTGAGCGATGCCGATGTGCAGCTGCTGTTGACGTTCTACCAGACCGGACGTGCGAACGGCGGCTTCGATGGCGGCATCGAACAGGCACTTGCGCGCATCCTGGTCGATCCGCGCTTCACGTTCCGCATCGAGAAAGAACCGGCAAGCGTTCCGGCCGGCCGCCCATATCGCCTCTCCGATCTCGAGCTGGCCTCGCGGCTGTCGTTCTTCCTCTGGAGCAGCATCCCAGACGAGGAACTGCTCGATGTGGCGATCAAAGGCCGCCTGCACGAACCCGCGGTGCTCGACGCGCAGACGCGGCGGATGCTGGCCGACCCGAAGGCCGATGCGCTCGTCACCAACTTCGGCGGGCAATGGTTGTTCCTGCGCGAGTTGAAGAACGCGAAGCCGGAGGCGCGGTTCAGCGAAAACCTGCGTCAGTCGTTCCGTCGCGAGACGGAGCTGCTCTTCAACAGCATCGTCCGCGAGGACCGCAACGTCCTCGACCTGCTGAACGCAGACTACACGTTCGTCGACGAGACGCTCGCCGAGCACTACGGCATGCCGGGCGTCCGCGGCAGCCGCTTCCGCCGTGTCGCCGTCACCGACGACGCCCGGCGCGGTCTGTTGGGGCAGGGGAGTTTCCTGCTCGTGACGTCGGTCGCGAACCGGACGTCGCCGGTGGCACGAGGGAAGTGGGTGCTCGAGAACCTGCTCGGCGTTCCCGCGCCGCTGCCGCCGCCGAACGTCCCCTCGATCGATGAAGGCTCAGACGTGACGGCGATCAAATCGCTGCGGCAGCGCATGGAGAAGCATCGCCAGCAGCCGACGTGCGCCGCCTGCCACAAGATCATGGACCCGATCGGCTTCTCGCTCGAGAACTTCGATCTGATCGGCCGCTGGCGCACCAGCGAAGGCGGCACGCCAATCGACGCGACGAGTCAACTGGTCGACGGCACGCCACTCGATGGTCCGGCGAGCCTGCGTCGTGCGCTGCTCGCGCGCCCGGAGGTGATCGTGCGCACGATGACCGGCAAGCTCATGACCTACGCGACCGGACGCGCGCTGCAGTATTACGATATGCCCGCCGTGCGCGCGATCGTCAACGACGCGTCGAAGAACAACTACAAGTTCTCATCGATCGTGCTGGGGATTGTGCGAAGCGACCCGTTTCAAAAGCGGATGAAAACGCTCGTAGGTACGCAATAGAGAGCTGATGCGGCACGCTGCGCGGCGGGCCTGAAGAGCAGGCCCGCCCTACACTGCTTGGAGTCGGACGATGTCCTTTCTAACCAGGAAGTATCTGCCTCGGCGGACCGTGCTTCGCGGACTCGGCGCGACCATCGCGCTGCCGTTCCTCGACTCGATGGCCGCGGCCCAGACGCCGATCAGGAAGACCGCGGCCGCGGCCAAAAGCCGACTGAGCTGCATCTACGTGCCGCACGGCGCGACGATGGACAAGTGGACGCCGGCCGCGCAGGGCAAGGGCTTCGCGTTCACCGAGACGCTGCAGCCGCTCGAAAAGTACCGGGATCGCATCACCGTCGTCTCGAACCTCGCACACGCCAATGCAGGTGCGGTCGGCTCCGATGCCGGCGCCGATCACGCGCGCTCGGCGGCCGTCTTCCTCAGCGGTGCCAAGCCGGCGAAGGATGCGATCGTCGTCGGGCCGACGATCGATCAGATTGCCGCGCAGCACATCGGCCAGGACACGCCGCTCCCGTCGCTGGAGCTGTCGATCGAGGACGTCGCCCTCAGCTGCGGCTCGGGCTACGCGTGCGCGTACTCGAACACGATCTCGTGGAAGAACGCGACCACCCCGCTGCCGATGGAGAACAACCCGCAGGTGGTGTTCGAGAAGCTGTTCGGCGACGGCGGCAACGACGCCGATCGCGCCGCGCGGCGCTCGCAGAGCCGCAGCCTGCTCGACTCGGTGCTCGGGCAGATCGCGTCACTCCGTCAGGACCTGCCGGCTGCCGATCGCGTGCGACTCTCCGAGTACCTCGACGACGTGCGCGAGATCGAGCGGCGCATTCAGAAGGCCGACACGCAATTCCCGAGCGATCTCACGCTCCCCGATGCGCCCGTCGGCGTGCCCGAATCGTTCGACGAGCACTTCAAGATCATGTACGACCTGCAGGCGCTCGCGTTCCGGGCGGAGATCACCCGCATCGCGACGATGATGTACGCGCGCGATACGAGCCTTGCCGTGTATCCGCAGAGCGGCGTGCGCGAGAGCTTCCACGTCGCCTCGCATCACTCCAACGCTCGAGCGCAGATGGATCGCTTCGCGATCATCAATCGCTATCACGTGCAGATGCTGGCGTACTTCCTCGACAAGCTGAAGACGACGCCGGATGGTGACGGCACGCTGCTCGATCACTCGCTCGTTGTCTACGGCAGCAGCATGAGCAACGGCAACCAGCACGATCACGATCCGCTGCCGGTCATCGTCGCGGGCGGTGCGTCAGGGCAGATGGAAGGCGGCCGCCACATGCAGTACGCGGCGCACACGCCGATGTCCAATCTGCTCCTCGCCGTGCTCGACAAACTTGGGATCGATCAGCAAGCGCACGGGGACAGTACGGGTAAGCTGGAGATCTGACAGGAATCAGGAATCAGGAATCAGAATCAGGGTGTCGTTTTTCGAGCGCCGTAATACGACGCTCGTGATTCTGCACGACCTGCTTATACAGGTCCGGCAACACTTTGAGGGGCTCTATAGCCTCCGCCAGTTCGTCCAGCTTTTCACCGTGTCTGGACTGCACTTCCGCAATCTTCTTGATGCGATCGAAATTGCTTTCCTCGAGCATCCGCAGCTCCTGCAGATCGGACTCGAGCGAGTCGAATCGCTCATCGACCTTGTTGAATCGCTCGTCGATCCGATTGAATCGCTCGTCGATCTGATTGAACCGCCCATCGTGGTTGTCCAGCCGCTCTTGCACCTCGCCGAGTTGTTGGTTTGCAGTGCCGAGAGCCTGTTCGAGCCGGTCGAGCCGTTCACTGACGTCTGCCATGTGGAGTCCTCCCGCTCCTCGATCAAGCGAGCGCCATGCCGCGTCGTTTTGCGGCCAGATCGTCATCGGCCTGCCTTTTTCGTTGCACTTCTTGCAAACGCGCGAGCCTCGAGTTGTTTCAGTTTCTTCACGCGTTGATCGAGTGAGGGCTCGAGTTCCATCGGGCGGAGCCTCTCTGCGCGCAGCCGTTTGTTGATAGATTCGGTCTTGCGGTTTCGCTGCAGCCGAGCCTGCTCGATCTTGCGCCAGAGCGCTGGGTTCTCTTTCTTCAGTTCGGCTTCTCGCGCGACCTGAAGCCGCAAGTATTCCTCCTCAATGATCTCGATCCGTCGCCCGGATTCATCTATTGCGGCAGACGCGCGTCCTGGATCGTGCCGGCGGCCGATAGTGCGGGGCATCTCGTTCAACCTGCTCCAAAGAACGACGACGATGCCATCGTCGAGAACAGATTTCAATATCAAAGCGAACTTCGTTTCGGCGAGGCGTCGAGCGGATTGCGGGGCAACGCCCTATCGCCTGCGTGTCAGCCACTCCTGCCCTTCGACCGAGGAAGGCGGACGCTACATCCGCTTGATCACCACCAGGGATACGTCATCGATCGGATCGGCGAAGGCGACGAGATCCTTCTTGATCGCCTCGTAGATCTCGCGAGCGGAGAGATGCTTGACCTCGCGGAGGGTGTGCTCGAGACGAGTGGGGAAGTACAGGTGATCGCCATCGCGATGGTCGCTCAGGCCGTCGGTGTGGAGCAGCAGGATGTCGCCTTCGCCCATCAGCGCCCACTCGTTCATCTCGTAGCGTTCCTTGAACCCCAGCAGGCTCGTTGTCGTGCTGCGATCGATCACGTTGAACGATGGCAGCATTCCGAGCGGCGGGAACGACGCCTTGAGATGCGGGTCGACCTCCATGAACCGATCGTGCTTGTTCGAGAACACGGCCGGGAACGGCTGGCCGGCTGACAGAAAGCGGAACGTCGAGTCCTCGGCGATCTCGCCGTAGATCACCGACACGAACTTGTGGGTCCCCGACGACTGATAGAAGCGCGTGTTCAGGTTTTCGAACAGCCGCCTCGTGATCTGTCCCCAGCGATCGAGCTCGTAGGTCGCGCCGAGAAGAAACGCCTGATGGAGCATGGCCGCCAGCAGCGCATCGGTCATGCGATGGCCGGCGACGTCGATGACGGCGATGCCTGCCTTCCGCTTGCAGTGTTCGAGGTTGTCGACGACCTCGGGCTTGCCTTCGCCGCGGGCGCGCTCGATGCGCGCGTTCAGATCGAAGCGCTGCTTGAAGTCGACGTAGGTGATGTGATCGCCGCCGACGTCACCGTTGAGCGGTCGGGTGCCGCCCCAGACCTCGATCCCGTTCAACTGCGGGACCTCGCCTGGGAGCGGCACGAGATATTTGGCGATGTTCTGAAAGTTATCGAGCTCGCGTGTAAGGCGCTGCAGCTCCTCGGCTGCATCCAATCCGGTCATCATGAACGCATCGCTGCTCCGTCCTCTACTGCTGAGACGAAGGTGAACCGGAACGGGTTGCACCGTTGGCGTAGACCTCGATTTGCGCCACGTCCACCCAGCCGCCCTGTCCGTGTCCGCTGCCCGGCATCAGGTCCACGAAACCGATCTCGTCGACCTTGCTCAGATCGACCTTGTCGAGGACGGAGCCGGTGGTGACCGCCCGGTTGATATCGAGCTTCATCCAGTGCACGTCTCCGAACGAGAACTCGGTGAAGAGCCAATCACGCACCGTGCCGTCGGTGCGATCGCCCACGAGCCACGTGCCGTCAGCGAGCTTCACGATCGGACGGATCTGATGGAAGCCCGAGACCTTGGTGTTCCAGCGCATCCTGGCGAGGCCGGTGAGATCGGCCATCTGCGTCTTGTGCCGCAGTGTCACCGCGCACGGCGTCGTGCACATGCCGGTCCAGACGTGGATCGGATTGAGCTCGTCGTTCGCGGCGCCGGTCATCAGGAGCTCTTTCGCCGTGGGCCCGTAGACCTTCAGCTCGAGATTCGGGTTCGAGAGCGCCGACGGGAAGTCGATCGGATGCTCGCCGCCTTTTTCGGTCTGCTTCCATTCTTCCTTGAAGAAGAGCGGCGGGCGAGTGACGCGCGCGCCGGCGCCGCGGCCGCCGCCGCGGCCTTCCTGCGCGGCGGGTGCCTGCGCGAGTACGCTTGAACCTAAAGCGAGCGCAAAAACGCTAATGACAATGAGCTTTTTCATACGTCCCTCACGCCGGGTCTGGAGAACAGGCCCGGCCTCCTGTGATCCGATGAAGCAAGATCTCCGTCCGCCGGAACACCGGCCACATAGGATAAAGCATTCGTCCTATACTCCGCATTCTCACAGCGAAAGGAGCGGCGAATGCCTCGTCACGATTCTGCGACCAGACTCATCGTAGCGTGCACGCTCTTTGCGATTGCGGCGATCGGGTGCAGCACGCCCAACGCGCCCGCGTCAGCAGGCCAGACTGCACAGACGACCGCGTCGGCGACCCGCAACAGCCATCAGGATTGGCCGACCGGCGACTACAAAGTCGTCGAAGGCTGGCCGAAGCCGCTGCCGGACACACGCCATTCTCACACCGGATGGACGTGGGGATCGTTTGGCGGCGTGTACGCCGAGAACCCGGACCGCATCTGGGTCGCGATGCGAGGCGAGCTGCCGCTGCCGAAGGACGCCGCACCCTGGACCCCTTACGCCGCGCTGCAGCCGCCACGAGGAAACGCGACCGGCAACTCCGACGGCCTGTCGGCCACCTGTCAGCCGGAACCGAAACGAGGCTGGGAGCGGCGCTTCCAGCATTCGATCATCGTCTTCGATCGTCAAGGCAACCTCGTCGACGAGTGGCCGCATCTCGACGAGATGTTCTCCAAGCTTCCCTGCGGTCGCGGACCCCACCAGATCAAGATCAGCCCCTACGACAAAGAGAAGCACGTCTGGATCATCGACGACCAGCTCCACATGATCTACCGCTTCACCCACGACGGGAAGCTGGTTCACAGCAAGGGACAGCTCGGCGTCCGCGGCCGCGGCCCGAATACGTTCGACCGGCCCACTGACATCGCGTGGCTCCCTGACGGCACCTACTTCATCACCGACGGCTACGGCGGCACGCGCGTCGTCAAGTACGACGCCAACGACAACTTCGTGATGGACTGGGGCGGACCGCCCAAGGATCCGAAGAACCCCGGACCGAACGAGTGGAACACGGTTCATAGCATCGCGATCAGCGCCGACCGACGGCTGTTCATCGTCGACCGCGGCCATTCACGGATGCAGGTGTTCGACGAGAACGGCAAGTTCCTCGACATGTGGCCGCTCAAATCGCCGCACTGGCCTGCGAGTCAGAACACCCTCATGGTGAATCACTTCATCGACGACAAGGGATTCATCTGGGTCGGCGATTCGCCCACGAGCCGGATCCTCAAGTTCGATCTGAAGGGCAATTTTCTGTACGGCTGGGGCGCACCGGGAGGACAGCCTGGCCGTTTGAACTGCTCGCACGGCATCACGACCGATCAACTCGGCAATCTCTATCTCGCAGATTGCTTCGCGGGTCGGGTGCAGAAGTTCGAGCCGATTCCCGGCGCCAATCCCGATCGCATCGCAGGCCAGATCCTGCGCACGTGGGATACGTGGAAGAAGTCGTAACGCATTACGACTTCTACGGCAACGCAAACACGAACACGTTCGCGGCGTTGCCCGGCTTCAGCTCCGACGTGATGCGGTTGTCCGAGCCCGCGACGAGCGACGGGCCGGTGGTGACGGCGACGTACTGCTTGCCGTTGACCGCGAACGTCACCGGGAAGCCGCTGACCGGCGATCCGAGATTCACTTCCCACAGGACTTTGCCGCTGCGATCGTCGAACGCG
The DNA here is from genome assembly GCA_036407095.1 of Vicinamibacterales bacterium. GTDB lineage: Bacteria > Acidobacteriota > Vicinamibacteria > Vicinamibacterales > UBA2999 > Gp6-AA40. The sequence goes on from DASWZV010000130.1 coordinate 25,789, forward strand.
CGGAAGCGGCCGTTGGCGTCGCCGCCGAAGACGAGCCCGCCGCCGGTCGCCACCAGCGAGAGCGCGCCGGCGCGCTCCTCGTGCTTCCACAGCGTCTTGCCGGTCTCTGCAGAAATCGCCCACACGGTGCCGACGTTCTTCGCGCCTGGTGCGATGATGCCCGGCATGTCGAGGCCGTACACCTTCGACGGATCGCGCGTGTCCACCGTCGACGTCGCGTTCATGCACATGTTCTGCAACGGGTAATACATGATGTTCGTCGTCGGGTTGTAGGCGCCCGCGGGCCAGTTCTTGCCGCCGTTGCTGCCCGGGCACACCATGCGCGTCTGCCCTTTCGCCGTGAAGAGCACTTCGGGATTGACGGTCACCTTGCCGGTCGCGCCGTCGATCGTGCTGACGACGTTCTGATAGACGGTCGGCCGCGCCCACAGGAACTCACCCGTTTGCCGATCGAGCGTGTAGACGATGCCGGTCTTGCCGGGGATGCCGGTGATGACCTTGCGCTTTTCGCCCGGCTTGATCTTCGGGTTGATCCACGCCACTTCCTTCGGATCGGGCGCGATTGCGGTTTCGACGAGCAGCCGCTCGAACGGATGATCGAGATCCCAGTGATCGACGATGTGCTGGTAGTGCCAGACGATCTTGCCGGTGTCGGCGTTAATCGCCAGCGTCGAGTTGTGATAGAGGTAGGTCTTGTCGTTGCCCGCGAGCGTGAACTTCGGCGCCGGAATCGTCACCGACGTTCCCACATAGATCATGTTCGTCGACGGGTCGTAGCTGGGCACCATCCACGTCCCGACGTGCCAGCGTTCGTTCATCGGCACGTCACCCCACGTCTCGTATCCCGGTTCACCAGGCAGCGGAATCGTGCGCGTGCGCCAGAGCTCCTTGCCGGTCATCGCATCGTGGGCGGTGATGATGCAGGAGTCGTTGCCGGCGTCGGGCTGACACTGACGGCCTGTGATCACTTTGCCGTTGGCGATGATCGGACCGGAGCTCGCACTGGCGCGCTTCTTCGCGTCGAGCACCTGCGTTTCCCACACCAGGTTGCCCGTGCGCGCGTCGACCGCGTAGATCGAGTTGTCCGAGCCGGCGTCGATGAGCGTCGTCCCCCACATCGCCATGTTGCGATTGGTGCCGCCGTTGACGCCGTCGGGATACTTGCGGCGGTACTCCCACTTGAGGTCGCCCGTCTTCGCGTCCATCGCCATGATGACATCGCCCGGATTCGGGATGTACATCGTCCCGTTGTAGACGAGCGGCGTGGCCTCCTGCGTGCGGCCGGTGCCGATGCCCCGCGTCCACACCATCTTCAGTTTCGCGACGTTGTTACGGTTGACTTCGACGAGCGGGCTGTAGCCCCAGCTGTCGAGCGTGCGCCGCCACATCAACCAGTCGGCCGGATTCGGCTTCCACAGCATCTCGTCGGTGACGGGGACGAACGGCCTGCCCTGAGCAGCGTCGGAGGGTTTCTCCTGTGCGGTCACGCCGATACCAGCGGCGATGGTCAGAGCGATCAAGACACCTGCAAGAGAAAGACGCATCATGGCGGTTCCTTTCGCGCCGTACTCTACACGATCGCGCCCGTCCCAGGGCTCCGGCCTCTGGCCCCAGAAAAGTGCGCAAAGGTGCGATGTCCAACGCCCAAAGCCAAGAGGCCAAGGCCAGCGGCTCGGTAGAATCAGCATATGAGAATTTCGGCGACTGTTCTCGCACTGCTGTTCGTGATCGCGCCTTCCGTGTACGCGCAGGGTGCGTATGTTGCCGCGTTCCTCACCGGCGACGTCGTGCGGCTCGATAGCGTTGAAGGAACGGGGCGCGGCGAATCAAGGAACGGCGAAGCGATCGGGTTCGCGCTTCGTCTCGGGACGGAGCTGAGTCCCAAGTGGGGTGTCGAGCTCGAGTTCGCAAGGCCGGCGGAGATCGAGACTGTTGATTCCCCAGGCATCGTGCCGCTCCCTGTAGGACCACCAGTGGTGGTGAGTCCCGGCGGTGGTGGCATCACGATCCCAGATTCGAGCGTCCTCCCGATCTTCTCGTATAGCCTTCGTACGAGACAGCGGAACACGACGCTGACACCCGCGCTCTGGGTGCGTCAGGAGCTCTCGACGAGGGTGTCACTCGTCTACGCGGCTGGCGCCGCGTTCCGGCGCCAGACGTCCGAGCTGACTATCGAAGTCCAGCCTTCACCACCCATACTCGGCATTCCAATAGTGTTTCCCCCGACGGTGACGAAGACGACGGTGTACGACGTCGGCGCGTTCGCGGGCATCGAAAGCCGCATCGGCCTCACACAGAACGTACAGCTGGTGCCCGGGATCAGGTTGCTTGGGATCTCGAATGGGTGGCTGCTGCGACCGAGCGTGGGGATGGGGTGGAAGTTCTAACGGACCCCGCTTCTCCTGAACGCATCCCGTGTCGTCACCGGTTCGATCAGCACGAATGCCACCACTGCGCCGATCGCGAGTGACGGCAGGATCAAGGTCAGCGGTGAGTGCTCGTCGCGAATCAGGATGCCGCCGGCCGCGAGCGTGATCGCGAACGTCCAGTCGGCGATGTGAATCCAGATGCTCGACCGGCGATGCACCCACTCCAGTTCAGTCGCGTAGAAGCGGGATGTGAACCAGAGGTGCAGGCGCGCCGCGACCGCGACGATCGCGCTGGCCATGAGGGCGATGAAGAACGTGCGCCCCTGCCAGCCTCCGATGAGACCACGCGCATACCAGGCGGGAACGGTCGTCGCCGAATACACGAGCGCGACCATCGCCTGATGGAATTCCCACCAGAACCGGCCATCCCGTACGGAGTGTCCGCCTCGTACGTCGTGTCCGCCCTGTACGTCGTGTCCGCCTTTCCCGGCCTGAGCAGAGTCGAAGGCAGGCGGACTGTCCGTCTTGGCCGCGGCAAGCGAGCCGTCCTGTTCGAGCGCGATCAGCAACTCGCGCGCGCTCGCAAATCGCGCTGCAGGATCGGCTTGCACGCATCGTGCGATCACCGTGCCCATGGTGTCACTCGGGACATCGCGCGCTGCCGGCGTGCTCCCGCCGCGTAACGGGTGGCGCCCGGTCAACAGCTCGCTCAAGACGATGCCGAAGGCGTAGATGTCCGCGCGTGCGTCGACCAGCCCTCCGAGCAGCTGTTCGGGTGCCATGTACGCCGGCGTGCCGAGCATCGCGCCCGCTCGGGTCAGCCGCGTCGACTCGGGTGTTTCGATCTGTGCGATGCCGAAGTCGACGATCTTGATGCTGCCATCGACCTTGATGAGGACGTTCTCCGGTTTCAGATCGCGATGGATCACGCCGGCCTCGTGCGCCGCGCCGAGCGCGCTCGCCATCTCCATGGCGATCGTCCGCACGCGCGCAGCAGGGACGGGGCCGCGGGCGATCGCGGTACGCAGCGTCTCTCCGCTCACGTACTCGGAGGCGATGAACAGGTGGTCGTCGACTTCCTCGAGCGCATAGACGACCGCCACGCCGGGATGAGAAATGGTTGCGGCGGCCCGTGCCTCGCGTCGGAGACGTTGGCGCAGCTCTGGCGAATTCGAAACCGATGCCGGCAGCGATTTCAATGCCACACGTCGTCCGAGCCGTTGATCTTCAGCGAGATAGACGACGCCCATGCCGCCGCGACCCAGTTCCTCGATCACGACATAGTTGCCGATGCGCGTGCCGGGCGGAAGCGTGTCGAGATCGGCAGGATCCACCTGCGCGGGCTCCTCGAGAAACGAGCCTGCAGTCTCGTGCGACTCGAGCAGCGCTTCGGCTTCGCGCAGGATCGAAAGATCGTCGGCGCACTGCTGCCGGAGCCAGTCACGCCGGGCAGGGGCAGGGTGATCGAGCGCGGCCTGGAAGAGAGTCTTGAGTCGTTCCCACTGCGCCTGATTCATCTCGAGGTCTCGTCGATTGACGAGGATGGTGCGCCATCGAGCGCGCGCTTCAGCCACGCACGGGCGAGCGCCCACTGCCGCTTGACGGTCGCCGGTGAGCTGCCGACGACGTCCGCGGTCTCCTCGACGGTGAGCCCGCCGAAGTATCGGAGCTCCACGAGCCTGGCGAGGTCGGCGTCGAGCGCGGCCAGGCGCGTCAGCGCTTCATCGAGCGCGAGGACGTCGATATCGTCCGGGCGACGGAACGCCGGAGCAGCGTCGAAGCCCGCGTCGGCATGCGCAGCCATGTCGTCATTCAGCTCGACGCGCATGGGCGCGCCGCCGCGCTTGGCCGCTTTGCGGGCGCGGGCGCGCTGCACGAGGATCTGCCGCATCGAGAGCGCCGCGATCGCGAGGAAGTGGGTGCGGCCGTTGAACTGCCGCGCACGTTCGGCGGCGAGTCGCACGAACGCTTCGTTGACCAGTGCCGTTGCCTGCAGCGTCTGCCCCGGCCGCTCGTTGCTGACGTAGCGCGCCGCGATGCGGCGCAACTCGTCGTAGACGAGTGGCATGAGATCACGAATGGGGTCGTCGGTCATCTAGTAGGAATCAGGAAGCAGGAATCCCTGCTTCCTTCATCGTCTTTCGATCTTGACCGTCTGAATCACCACATCCTTCACCGGACGATCGTTCGCGCCGGTCTTCGTGCTGCCAATCTTGCGCACGACGTCCATGCCGCTTTCCACTTCGCCGAACACCGAATGGCGGTTGTTGAGATGCGGCGTCGGCCCAAGCGTGATGAAGAACTGACCACCGTTGGTGTTGGGTCCCCGGTTCGCCATCGACAGGATGCCCTCTTTGCTGTGTTTCAGGTTCGGGTGGAATTCGTCGGCGAAGTCGTAGCCGGGTCCGCCGGTGCCCTTGCCCAGGGGATCGCCACCTTGAATCATGAAGCCATCAATTACGCGGTGGAAGACGATGCCGTCGTAGTACGGCTGCTTCACCTTCCTGCCAGTGCGCGGATCGGTCCATTCCTTCGTGCCCTCCGCGAGACCGACGAAGTTGGCCACGGTGTTCGGCGCTTCCGCGTCGAACAGCCGAATCCGGAAATTCCCTTCGCTCGTGATGAAATCAGCGTAGACGGCCAACCTCAACTCCTCGTGTGACTCATCCTGGCGCTATTGCCGGGCGACGGACTGAGGATACCACCTTGGCCACGCTACAATTTCCATGTGAGCGGAGCTCTCGAGACGAGCGACGATCGGCTGATCGCGGCGGTCGTCATGGGAACGAGCGGCGATCCGTTCGCCGTGCTCGGTCGCCATCCAGTCACCGTCGATCGTCGTCCCGCCGTCATCCTGCGGACGATGCAGCCGACGGCCACGCGCGTGGAGGTGATCACCGGCGATCGGGTGACGCCGATGCCGCGCCGGCATCCAGATGGGTTGTTCGAGGCGCGCGTCCCGCTCGACGGCCCCGCCGACGCGCTCGCCTATCGGTTCCGCATCCACGAGCGCGACCGCACCCGCGACATCGTCGATCCCTATCAATTCGGGCAGGTGCTCTCGGATTTCGATCTGCATCTGTTCAGCGAGGGCACGCACTACCGCGCCTGGGAGAAGCTCGGCTCGCACCTCATGTCGATTGGCGACATCACCGGCGTGCACTTCTCCGTGTGGGCGCCCAACGCGCAACGTGTGAGCGTGATCGGCGACTTCAATCAATGGGACGGGCGCGTGCACGCGATGCGGAAGCTCGTGCCGTCAGGTGTCTGGGAGATCTTCATCCCTGATGTGCCTGAAGGCGCCTGCTACAAGTACGAGGTCCGCACGTCCGGTGGACATCTGATCGAGAAAGCCGATCCTTACGCTCGGAGCTTCGAAGTGCCGCCGCGGTCGGCGTCGATCATCTGGCAGGACGCCGGCTACGTGTGGCATGACGGCGACTGGCTTCGCGATCGCGTCGCTGCCAACGGCTGGCACGATCGTCCGATGACGGTCTACGAAGTGCACCTGGGATCGTGGCGGCGCGTGCCGGAGGACGGCAACCGGTATCTGACGTATCGCGAGCTCGCCGATACGCTCGTCCCCTACGTCCGCGAGATGGGCTTCACGCACATCGAGCTGATGCCGGTGATGGAGCATCCCTTCTCGGGCTCGTGGGGATACCAGGTCCTTGGCTTCTTCGCGCCGACGAGCCGCTTCGGAAGCCCTGATGATTTCCGGTATTTCGTCGATCGCTGTCATCAGCTCGGTCTCGGCGTGATCCTGGACTGGGTGCCCGGCCACTTCCCGAAAGATCGACACGGGCTCGCGGAGTTCGACGGCACGTCGCTGTACGAGCACGCCGACCCGCGCAGGGGCGAGCATCGCGACTGGGGCACGCTCATCTTCAACTACGGACGCAACGAGGTTCGGACGTTTCTTCTCAACAGCGCGTTGTGCTGGCTCGAGGAATTCCACGTCGACGGACTGCGTGTGGATGCCGTGGCGTCGATGCTCTACCTCGATTACTCGCGCGAGCACGGAGACTGGCTTCCGAACCAGTACGGGGGGCGCGAGAATCTCGAAGCGGTGTCGTTTCTCCAGCAGCTCAACACGCTGACGCACGGCCGCGTGCCGGGAACGATCACGGTTGCCGAGGAATCAACCGCATGGCCGGCCGTGAGCCGACCCACGTACGTAGGCGGCCTCGGTTTCACCTTCAAGTGGAACATGGGCTGGATGCACGACATGCTCGAGTACATGCGCCAGGATTCGATCCACCGCCGCTGGCATCACGAGAACATCACGTTCTCGATGCTGTACGCGTTCACGGAGAACTTCGTGCTGCCGTTTTCGCACGACGAAGTCGTCTACGGGAAGCGCTCGATGCTCGACAAGATGCCGGGCGATCTCTGGCAGAAGCACGCGAACCTGCGGACGCTCTACGGCTACATGTTCGGTCACCCCGGCAAGAAGCTGTTGTTCATGGGCGACGAGATCGGGCAGTGGCGCGAGTGGAACGCCGAGGAGAGCCTCGACTGGCATCTGCTCGAGCACCCCGAGCACGAGGGGCTGCGCCGCTGGGTGCAGGATCTGAATCACGCCTACCAGCGCGATCGAGCGCTGCACGAAGTCGACTTCGAGTATCAGGGCTTCGGCTGGATCGATTGTCACGACAACGAGAACAGCGTCGTCTCGTTCATCCGCAAGGCGCGCGACCCGAACGACTTCACGATCATGGCCGCCAACTTCACCCCCGTGCCGCGCCCGAATTATCGCATCGGCGTGCCCGACGAGGGCTGGTACCGCGAAGTCCTCAACAGCGACGCCGCGCTCTACGGCGGCAGCAACATGGGCAACGGCGGCGGCGCCCACACCGAGCCGGTGCTGGCGCACGGCTACGCGCAGTCGCTGAATCTCGTCCTGCCCCCGCTCTCGTTTGTGATGTTCAAGAAATAGCAGGAATCAGGAATCAGGAAGCAGCTCTGGGCTGGCCCTGTTTCCTGATTCCTTTCACTTGACAGACCAGTGGACCATGTGTCACCGTCCACTTGTATGTCAAGTGAACGCGTCGAGCTGTTGCAAGGCACCCTCGATCTGATCGTGCTGCGCGCGCTGTCGACGATGGGGCCGCAGCACGCGTATGGGCTGGCGGCGCGGCTCGAGCAGGTCGCGGAGCACCCGCTGATGCTCAATCAGGGCACGCTGTATCCGGCGCTGGTCAGGCTCGAACAGAAAGGCTGGATCAAGGGCGCCTGGCAGCGCACCGAGAGCAACCGCGAGGCGAAGTACTACAGCATCACCAAGACGGGCACTCGCGCGCTCGAGAAGCAGGCCGAGCGCTGGCGTCGTCTTGCGGGCCTCGTCGACAAGCTGCTGATCAACGAAACGTAACGCCGGTAGACGTAGTGTCCGGCTTAAGCCCGGACTGTCAGGTCC
>DASWZV010000131.1:0-2846 GCA_036407095.1 Vicinamibacterales bacterium
CGACGTGATGGATCTGTCGCCGGAGCGGATCGGCACGTTCGACGTCGTCTTCTTCCTTGGCGTGCTGTACCACCTCCGGCACCCGCTGCTGGCACTCGAGCGCGTCGCGTCCGTCACGCGCGATCTGCTCGTCGTCGAAACCGTCATCGACATGATCGGGTTTCCGAGGCCGGTGATGGCGTTCTATCCCGAACGCGAGCTGAACGACGATCCGACAAACTGGTTCGGCCTCAATGTGCCGGCGGTGCACGCCATGCTGCGGACGGTGGGATTCTCGCGCGTTCGAACGGTGTCGCCACAGCGCTCGTCGATCTACCGGGGCGCCCGCGCCCTGTATCACGCGATGCGAGGCAGGAACACACTGCGTCTGGCGTTTCGACAGGACCGCTGCGTTTTTCACGCAACGAAGTAATCGGCCTGGCACCTGCATGTCCCTGCCGGTCTTCTACTCGTCCCGCTACGAGATCAACCTGCCTGGTCATATCTGGCCGACGATGAAGTACCGGCTCATTGCCGGACGCATGGCCGGCGAGCCGATCCGACTGATCGAGCCGCGGGAGGCCTCGTGGCAGGATCTGGCGCTCGTGCACACCGCCGACTACCTCGAGAAGATGCGGACGAACCGCCTGAGCGCGGACGACATCACGACGCTCGAGCTTCCGTGGACGGCGGAGCTGGCCGATGCCTTCCGGCTGATGGTCGGCGGAACGTGTCAGGCGGCCGCGGCGTCGCTGGAGGAGGGAACCGCGGCGCACGTGGGAGGCGGCCTTCACCACGCGTTCGCCAATCACGGCGAGGGCTTCTGCCCGCTCAACGACGTGGCGGTCGCGATCCGCGTGCTGCAGCGCGACCGACGCCTGCGACGCGCGGCCGTCGTGGACTGCGACGTCCACCATGGCAACGGCACCGCCATGATCTTCGAGCGGGATCCCGACGTCTTCACGTTCTCGATCCATCAGCAGCACAACTATCCGGCCTTCAAGCCCCGAAGCGATCTCGATGTCGGACTCGAGGATGGCGCCGGCGACGATCGATATCTGACGGCGCTCGCCGACGCCCTGCCGCGCGTGATGGACAGTGCACCCGAGCTGATTTTCTATCTGGCCGGCGCGGATCCGTTCGAGGACGACAGGCTGGGCGGGCTGGCCGTGACCAAGCGCGCCCTGGAGGAACGCGACGTCATGGTGGTGCGGGCAGCGCGAGGCGTAGGCGTACCGCTCACCGTCGTACTGGCCGGCGGCTACGCCGCGGACGTGACGGACACCGTGGACGTGCATACCGCCACGATTCGCGCGTTGCTGTAGTGTCCAACCAGGAAGTCTTCGTTCAACTCCGTTGGCTCCGTTGCTTCGTTGTAAAATCCGTTTCCTTCGTCTGCTCCGTTTTCTCCCGGGCGCCCTCAGATCAGCGTCAGCCCGACAACGGTCTTCATGTCGACGATTTCTCCGCGCCTGACCATCTCTCTCGCCTCGCGCAGCTCGACGATCTTGACTTCGATTTCTTCGTCCTCGTCGAGCGCTGCGGGCTCGGTGGGCTCCTCCAGCCCCGAGAGACGGAAGAAGACCATCTCCTCGTCGCAGTAGCCGGGCGTGGGGAGGAGCGCCGCGAGCCGTACGACGGTGGTCGGCACGAGGCCGACTTCCTCGTGACACTCACGCCTGGCGGCGTCCTCCGGCGTCTCGCCGGGATCGACGCTGCCGGCCGGAAGCTCCCACAACGACGCATGCACCGCATGGCGGTATTGCCTGACCAGCACGAGATGTCCAGGCTCCGGCATCGGAATGAGCACGACCGATTTCGGATGGCGGATGACGTCGAGCGTGACCTCGCGGCCGCTGGCCAGCTGAACGCGATCGCGATCGACGGAGAAGACTTTCCCCTTGAAGACGTGCTCGCTGCTCAGGGTCGGCATTTAGGCGCTCCTCGAGTGATCTCACCACAGTGGGGGACGGCTGGCTAGCCAACAATCAATCTCTTAACATTCAACATTCAACATTGAACATTCAGCATTGACCCCCTACAGGGATGGTCCACGACACCGACCACTTCCGAGTGTCAACGCTCACGGCTTCCACCCTCGCAGCTCGTAGTACTTCTCTTTTGGCTCGCCGGTCCAGCCGTTGATACCGTGCTTGGGGAGCCACCATCCGTGGATCACGAGCAGCGGGACAATCCACGCGGCGAGGAATCCCATCGCCCAGGTTCGACCGAGGCCGGCCGAGACTCCCAGGGTGAGCCCCAGGAACACCAGAACCTTCAGGGCGCGGCGCCATTTGGGCGTCCGCTCCTCGAAGTGCCCGAAGAAGATGTTGCCGAACGCGAAGATCGTCATGACAACGGCGACTTCGAACCACATGTTCGCCTGCTTTCGACTACACCGTCCCTCATCGGGCCATGCGGCATTCATCATTCAACATTCATCATTCAACATTGAGTTGCCTTGCCCGAATTTCATCGATGACCCCTTGCAGGTCGTCCGCCAGCGACGACTCGAACGTCATCGTGCGGCCGTCGGCCGGATGTGTAAACACCAGCCGTGCCGCGTGCAGGAACGGTCGCTCCAATCGTTGCACCGGCCGCACATCGTCGGCCACGTGCCGATGGACGCCGCCGTAAGTCGGGTCGCCGACGATGGGATGGCCGATCGCGCTGAGATGCACGCGGATCTGATGTGTCCGGCCGGTCGCAATCGCGACGTGCAGCAGCGAGACGCCTCGCAGGTGTTCCGCTTTCGTGACACGCGTGACCGCGCTGCGCGCCCGCCGTGCGCGCGTCGACATCTTCTGTCTGTTGCCGGGATCGCGACCGATCGCCGCATCGATGCGGCGGCCCGCCTGGACGAGCCC
>DASWZV010000132.1:0-2977 GCA_036407095.1 Vicinamibacterales bacterium
TCAACACCGACGCATCGCGTCTTCGCCAGATCATTGGCAACTTGCTCTCGAACGCCATCAAGTACACCAATGCGGGTTCAGTAACGCTCACCGCGCGGGCGATCAAGGCGAATGGCACCGACGGCGGCGGGGACATTGTCGTTGACGTGGCCGATACCGGTCCGGGAATCCCGCGCGAACAAGTGGGCCAGCTCTTTCAGGAGTTTGCGAGGGGAGCCGACGAGAAGCAGCCCGGCGCCGGAATTGGTCTCGCAATCAGTAGGCTCTTGGCCGACGCGCTTGGGTTTCACATTCAGGTCACGAGCGAAGTTGGCAGCGGCTCGACGTTCAGCCTTCACATCCCAGGCAACGCTAACCCGCCGTCCAATTCACCAATTCACACCTAAACGCGGATTCAACGCGTTCGCGCCAGTTGTTGCCACATCCGAAATGCAGAGCCTCAAAGACGGCGGCTGCCTTCAAAGATCTAGAATCCGAGCAAGGAGTCCAGTAATCCCTGACGGAAGCTGAGATTCACCGGATCATAGACGCCGAATCCAGCGGCGAACTCCCAGTAGGCCCAACTCATTCCGCGCCCCTCCATCGCCTGGCGCATCTTGCGATTGAACGCGATTCGCGACGCGGCGTCGCCCTTGCTGTAGGCACCAAACTCGCCGACAAAGACGGGGTAACGCTTCGCCGTCGACCATGCCTTCGCAACGTCGAGCGGAGCCGTCATCTCGGCTTCTTGCGAGCTGTTGCAACACGTCACCCCAACCGGCAAGACAGGGTTGATCCACTCCGCCCCCTGATGCGTGAAAGGAAACGGCGCGTAGTTGTGCACCGTGGCGATCAGATTGGCGTCGTTGGGCATCTTGAGCAGACGTAGATCGCCCGCGCCGTTCCAGCTCGTCGGCCCGATCACTACGACTCGTTCCGGATTGGTCTTGCGAACGACGCGCAGCGCCCGGGCCGCCAAGACGTTCCACGGCTCGCCGTTCAGCCGGCCGTGCGGTTCGTTGTAGAGCTCGAACACCAGCCGGGCACTGCGACCGTGGAAGTGCGTAGCCAACTGCTCCCACAACATGACGAAGCGCACATCGACCGCGGCATCGGCAACGGGATGCTCGGCGGCATCGAGTGGATCACCGTCGAGTTGCCGGTAATGATGCATGTTCACGATGACCACCAAACCCTTCGCCAGCAACTTGTCGATGATGGAGTCGACACGCCCGAGAAACGCCGCATCGATCGTGAACGGGGCGTCGACGCTCGCGTGATTGCTCCAGCGTACTGGGAGCCTTACCGACTTGAAGCCTGCAGCCGCGGCCTTGTCGATGAAATCGTCAGTCACGGTCAGGCCCCACGCCCCCTCGGCGGGCGCCTCGAGCATGTTGCCAAAGTTCACACCGCGGCCGATTGCGGCGGCCGTCGCCATGGCGCTGGCGGAGGCACCTGGCGCCGCGTCGTTCGCCAGTGGCGCGTAGGTGCTGATGTCAGGTACGGCTTGTGGCTCGGCGATCGAGGCCTCACTGGCCCGGGCGCATGCGCCAATGGCCAGCATCGTCAGCGCAAGCAGCGCATCGCGCCATCTTAGGAGAACTCGAGTCATATGTCAGTGCGCCTCCGCGCGAGTGACCCGATACATTATGGGCGAGCCCGGGCTCCGCGGGCAGTACCCGTCTCGGTTCCACGATGAGTACCCTCGCTCTCGACCAAGAATCCGCTGAATGGCTGCGCGACCTCCAACAGGAGGGCGACGCGCGCGACGAAGCCACTGCGCGCCTGCACGCGCTACTCGTTCGCGTTTCACGCGCCGAGGCGTCACGCCGCCGTGCCATGCTTCCCGATCTCGCGGACAGCGACGTCGACGATCTTTGCGTCCAGGCCGCGAACGATGCGCTGATGGCCATCCTTGCGAAGCTGGCCACGTACCGCGGAGCGGCGCAGTTTACGACATGGGCATGCAAGTTCGCGATTTATGAAACGTCGAGCCGTTTGCGACGCCACGCCTGGCGCCAGCGACCAGTGGCGCTCGACGAAACCGTCTGGGATCGGCTGCCCGATCGTGCGACGCCAGCGCTGCAGCAGATCGAGACCGACCAAGTGATGGCGGCGCTTCACCGTGCCGTGGAGGAACACCTCACTGCACGACAACGGTTGATCTTTCAAAGCGTGACGATGGATGACGTCCCGATCGACGTCCTAGCCGAGCGACTCGGCAGCTCACGAGGCGCGATCTACAAGACGCTCCACGACGCACGCGCGAAGCTTCGGCGCGCGTTGATCGACGCAGGTCACGGAGAGGCCGTGTCATGACGAATTTCGATCTCCAGAAACTGCTCGGCAGCGACGATTTCGATCCCGGATGCGAGGACGCGGGCGACCTGATGGACGCGTACTGCGAGCTCGTCGCCCGCGGCGAGCCTGTGTCTGATCGGTACGCGAAGTTTCTCACACATATGTCCAACTGCACGGCGTGCCGTGAAGACATGGAAGGATTGCTCGCCATGCTGCGACAGCAGGAACAATCGAGGCCCAGGTAAGATTTCGGTCGACGGCGACGCTAACTGAGGAGGAAGACGATCCTCGGGGCGGCCGCGCGGCAACGGCAGGCACACTGAAGCCCCGCCACACAGCCACGGAGGACAGCGGCGCTTCCGCGGCGGTTGCCAGGAGCTTCAGATGTCGAACGATCTCGAGTCCGTCACCTACGGAAGCATCGCTGTGGATGGGCTGAACATTGCCTACCGTGAGGCCGGCGACCGCGCGAACCCAAAGCTCGTGTTGCTGCACGGGTTTCCGGCCTCGTCACACCAGCACCGCGACCTCATTCTCGCGCTTGCCCATCGCTTTCATTTGATCGCGCCCGACTATCCGGGCTTCGGCCACAGCGATACTCCCGACCCGGCCACCTTCCCGTACACATTCGATCGTCTCGCGCAGATCATTGAGCGCTTCCTCGCGTTCAAGGGCTTCGACCGGTACGGCCTTTTCA
>DASWZV010000133.1:0-57505 GCA_036407095.1 Vicinamibacterales bacterium
GCGATCCATCGCGCTGCTCGCGCGTAGTCAATGAAGGACGACAGCGCCAGTGAAGAAATGAGAATCGACATGGCCAAGACACCAAGCATAAATAGACGCAGCTTCCTCAAGATCAGCACGCTAGCGGGTGGTGGCTTCGCGATTGGCGTCTACGTTCCCGGCTTCGGCGCGCCGGCTAACGCTCTGGCGGCCGGGGCGCTCGAGCCGAACGTCTGGGTGCGGATCAACGCCGACGACAGCGTGCGCGTCATGCTCACGATGCTCGAGATGGGACAGGGCGTGATGACCTCGATGCCGATGCTCGTCGCCGAGGAGCTCGATTTCGACTGGAAGAAGATCAAGACCGAATGGGCCGGAGCCGATCCGAAGTACGGCAATCCGAATTTCGGCGGCCAGCAGCTCACCGCCGGCAGCAACAGCGTGCGCGGGATGTGGAAGGTCCTGCGCGAATCCGGTGCTGCGGCACGCTCGATGCTCGTGACCGCTGCGGCGCAGACGTGGGGCGTCCCGGAGGACAGCTGCACCACGGACAAAGGGGTCGTCATCCATCAGGCCAGCGGCCGCAAACTCAATTACGGCGCGCTCGTCGACAAAGCCGCGGCGTTGCCCGTGCCGAAGACGGTGACACTCAAGGATCCCAAGACGTTCAAGGTGCTCGGTCAGTCGCTGCCGCGGCTCGACATCCCCGAGAAGGTGAACGGCACGGCCGGATTCGGCATCGACACCAGGCTGCCGGGACTGCTCACGGCGCGTGTCGTGCGCTGTCCGGTGTTCGGCGGCAAGGTCGCGTCGTTCAACGCCGACAAGGCCAAGGCCGTGCCCGGCGTGAAGAACGTCGTGCAGATCAGCACCGGCATTGCCGTCGTTGCCGACAACTACTGGTCGGCGTCGAAGGGCGCGCAGGCGCTCGAGGTGACCTGGGAGGAGGGCCAGCTCGCGAAGCTCACGAGCGCCGACATCCTCAAGAAGCAGGTCGATCTCGCGCAGCAGCCCGGCAAGGTGGCGCGCAACGACGGCAACGCCGAAGCGGCGCTGAAGACCGACAACGGATTCGAACGCACGTTCGAAGCGCCGTTCCTCGCGCACGCGTGCATGGAGCCGATGAACTGCACCGCCGACGTACGCGCCGATGGATGCGACGTCTATGTGCCGACGCAGGGACAGACCGCATCGCATCAGGCTGCCGTGACGGCATCGGGGCTGCCAGCGGACAAGGTGAAGATCCACGTGACCTACATGGGCGGCGGATTTGGCCGGCGCGGCGAAGGCGACTTCGTGACCGATGCGGTCGAGACGTCGAAGGCGATCGGCAGGCCCGTGAAGGTCGTGTGGTCGCGCGAAGACGACATCCAGCACGACTACTACCGTCCGGTCAGCTACGCGCGCATGTGGGGCGCAGTCGATGCGTCAGGCAAGCCGACAGTGTTCATGCAGCGCATGGTGCAGCAGTCGCTCATGAAGCGGATCGGCGGCCTCCCGCCGAACGGCGTCGATTTCATCTCGGTCGACGGTTCGGCGAATCTGCCGTACACCATCCCGAACGTTCGCATCGAGTACATCGAGCACGATCCCGGCATCCCATTCGGCTTCTGGCGCTCGGTCGGCGCCTCCTTCCAGGGCTTCGTCGTCGAGGCGTTCATCGACGAACTGGCGTCGGCTGCGAAGAAGGATCCGTTCGAGTTCCGCCGCGATCTGCTGGGCAAGTCGCCGCGGCACAAAGCCGTGCTCGAACTGGCGGCCGAGAAAGCCGGTTGGGGCAAGCCGCTGCCGCAGGGTCGGGCACGCGGCATCGCGGTGATGGACGCGTTTGGCAGCATCCTCTCGCAGGTCACCGAAGTGTCGGTCGATGCGCGAGGCAACGTGCGCGTCCACAAGGTGGTCTGCACGGTCGATACGGGATGGGTGATCAATCCCGACACGATCAAGGCGCAGATGGAGGGCGGCATCGTCTACGGGTTGACCGCGGCACTCAAAGGCGAGATCACGATCCAGAACGGGCGCGTCGTGCAGAAGCACTTTGGCGACTACCAGGTGCTTCGTCACAACGAGATGCCGGAGATCGAGGTCGACATCGTGCCGAGCACGGAAATGCCCGGCGGCATCGGCGAGCCGAGCACTGCGCTGGCAGCGGGCTCACTCGTGAATGCGATTGCGGCAGCGACCGGCAAGCGGATCTACAAGCTGCCGATCAAGCCGGAGCTGCTGAGGGGCGGAACGGCCTGAGCCCACCGGTTCCACTGTCGGTCCTCGACCTGGTGCCGGTGCGAGCCGGAGCCACGGCGACCGACTCGCTGCGCGAGGCCGTCGACCTCGCGCGTGCGGCAGAAGCGCTTGGCTACACGCGCTACTGGTTTGCCGAACACCACGGCATGGCCAGCATCGCGAGCTCGGCGCCTGAGATCCTGATCGAGCACATCGCCTCACAGACGCAGACGATTCGAGTGGGATCGGGCGGCATCATGCTCCCCAATCACGCCCCGCTGCATGTGGCGGAGACGTTTCATACGCTCGAAGCGCTGCACCCGGGGCGCATCGATCTCGGTCTGGGCCGCGCACCAGGCACCGATCCGGCGACGTCGCGCGCGCTGCGGCCGTTCGACGGCGAACAGTTTCCCGAGCAGCTGCGCGAGATGCTGGCGCTGTCGCGCCGGACGTTTCCTCCCGGCCATCCCTTCGAGTCGGTGCGTGTCGTACCGACCGACGTCACGCTTCCTCCGATCTGGGTGCTGGGATCGAGTGGGGCGATGGCCGGCTTTGCCGGATCGCTCGGACTTGGCTACAGTTTCGCGCGGCACTTCAGTCCGAATCCCCCGCTGCCCGCGATCCGCGCGTACCGCGAGCACTTCACAGCATCGGCACAGTTCCCCTCCTCTCACGTGATCCTCGGTGTCTCGGTGATCTGTGCGCCGACCATGGAAGACGCGGAGTATCAGGCATCATCCACTGACCTTGGGTGGGTCCGTCTGCACCGGCGCGAGTTCACGCCGCTTCCGAGTCCCGAAGAAGCGATCAACTACACCTACTCAGCTCAGGAGCGCGTGATCGTCGAGATGAACCGGCAGCGACATTTCATAGGCACGCCGGAGAAAGTCGCGAACACGATCCGTCATCTGATCGAGGACACCGGCGCGGACGAGATCATGGTGACGTCGATGATCTACGGTCGCGCCGAGCGACTTCGCTCGTACGAGTTGCTCGCGGGCGAATGGGGCATCGACCAGCCAAGGAGCTTCGCCCCTTGATATCCCCGCGGATCCCCTTGGCTGGTTGCCTGTATCTCTGGCCGCGCTCCGCGCGGCTGGGACCGCTACGCTGTCGGGTCAAACGAGCACGAAATTCGTGTTCCGGGCCGTATAGCGGTCCAGAAGGCTTGATGGCGACCCGAGATTTGTCCGTCGTGGCGGAAGAAAAGTCGCGAAGGGCGGTGACTTGGCCACGATCACGAAACGGTCAGTGTCGTCGATTGTGTCGCGACCGGTCGCTCTTTCGCTGAAATCCCCTGCGAAACACGCCTTGGTCTGCGATTCCGCGCCGCCCGGCGGCCGGCCGCCATCGGCAGGGTTTTTGACTAAGCGATGGACGTGCTGAAGGTCGAACTACACGCGCATTCATCGGACGATCCGCTCGACGCGATTCCCCATACCACGAAGCAGCTCATCGATCGCGCGGCTCTTCTGGGCTACGACGCGCTGGCGGTGACCCTTCACGATCGTCAGCTCGAGCTGCGTCCCTACGTGTCGTACGCGGCCGAGCGCGGCATCACGCTGATCCCGGGCATCGAGCGCACGATCCGTGGAAAGCACGTACTGCTGATCAACTTCAGGCGCGGCGCCGAGGATGTGACCAACTTCGACGAGCTGGCTGGACTCAAAGCGCGTGAGCCGGGACTCGTGATTGCGCCGCACCCGTTTTTTCCGGGCTCGAGTTGTCTGCGCGGTCTGCTGCGTCGGTATGCGGATCTGTTCGATGCGATCGAATACAACGCGATGTTCACCGACGTCGTGAATTTCAATACGACCGCCGAACGGTTCGCGCAGATGCATGGCAAGCCGATCGTCGGCAACGGCGATATCCATCGTCTTCGCCAGCTCGGTACGACCTACTCCCTCATTGGCGCGGAGTCCCATCCGGAGGCGATCTGCGACGCGATTCGCGAGAACCGTGTGGCAATCGTCGCGCAGCCGCATTCCTTTGCGACCGCGGCGGGGCTGATGGCGGAGCTGCTGACGAGCAACGTACTGCCGGCCGGGTTCTGGGATGAGGCGTCGGAGCCGGTGCCGCGCGCGCCCGCGCGAGCGCCGGTCAGTTGGCCGCGCACCCCTCCTTCAGGTGCGTCAGCGACGCCACCTTCAGCGTCAGGGATTTAGGCGGGTTCTGGATATAGGCCTTCCCCTCCTCGGTCCCGCCGAGCGTCACTCGCGTCTTCCCGAATTCTTTCGTCGAGACCGTCGACGAGCCGCCATTGATAGCGGCCGGCACGGTAACGACACCTTCGATTTGATCGTAGTGACCGTCGTGCCGTTCAGTGATCTGCTTGAGCAGTTCGCGCGGGGCCTGGAGTACGAACTCGGTAGCCCCGAGCGAGGTGAACACCGTGTCGGGACGCTCGCTTTGAGCCCGGGAGAGGCGGCGGCCGCTGATGCAGCCGTTGACGACCACTTTGTACTCAGAGGACTTGAGCCGCGTCGAGGCGTCGGGAACCGGCGTCGGTGGCGGTGTGGTCGGCTTTTGTGCGCCGATCGGCAACGAGCACGCACAGACGACGAGCAGCGACAGCACGAATGCTCGCATTGATCCCTCCACGCGCTGGCCGGACTAATATACCAGCTCTGTGCTCGTGACCACCGAACTCACTCAGCTTCTCCACGATGTCCTGACCAGCCGTGTGTACGACGTGGCACGCGAGACGCCGCTCGATGCGGCGCCGCGTCTGTCGGAACGGCTGGGCAACGAAGTGCTGCTGAAACGCGAGGACCTGCAGCCGGTCTTCAGCTTCAAGCTGCGCGGCGCGTACAACAAGATCGCGCATCTCACGCAGTTCGAGCGCGCTCGTGGTGTCATCGCGGCCAGCGCCGGCAACCACGCGCAGGGTGTCGCGTACTCGGCGCGTCAGCTCGGGCTGCGGTCGATCATCGTGATGCCGCAGACCACGCCGCGGATCAAGGTCGACGCCGTTCGATCGATGGGAGCCGAGGTCGTGCTCGTCGGCGACAGCTACGCCGACGCGCAGGCGCACTGCGACACGCTGGTCGAACAGACCGGCATGACGTTCATCCACGCGTTCGACGATCCGCTCGTCATCGCCGGCCAGGGGACGATTGGGGCGGAGATCCTCAGGCACAGTCAGGATCGCCTGTCGGCGGTGTTCGTGCCCATCGGGGGAGGCGGGCTGATCGCAGGCATCGCCGGCTACATCAAGGCGCTCCGGCCCGATGTGAAGATCATCGGCGTCGAGCCGTTCGAATCCGACGCGATGTATCGATCGCTGGCCGTCGGCCGTCGCGTCCATCTCGAGCACGTCGGCATCTTTGCCGACGGCGTCGCGGTCCGCGAAGTGGGGGAGCGCCCGTTCGCGATCGCCCGGCAGGCCGTCGACGAAGTGCTGCGGGTGACCAACGACGAGATGTGCGCCGCGATCAAGGACATCTTCGATGACACGCGCACGATCATGGAGCCTGCCGGTGCACTGGCAGCAGCCGGACTGAAGACGTGGGTCGAGCGCGAGGGCGCGCGCAACCAGTCGCTCGTCGCGCTGCTGAGCGGTGCCAACATCAATTTCGATCGCCTGCGGTTCGTCGCTGAACGGGCCGAGATCGGAGAAGCGCGCGAGACGCTCATCGCCATCACGCTTCCCGAGCGGCCGGGATCGTTCCAGAAGTTCTGTTCGGTGATCGGCCGCCGCACCGTGACCGAGTTCAACTATCGACTCAGCGGACGGCAGCAGGCGCACATCTTCGTCGGCTTCGCGACACAGTCGCGTCAGGACGGGCTGGCGCTCGCGGCCCAGCTCCAGTCCGCTGGATACGAGACGGTCGATCTCACTGACAACGAGCTCGCCAAGCTGCATGTGCGCCACATGGTCGGCGGCCGCGCTCCCGAGGTGCGCGGCGAACGCCTGTGCCGGTTCGAATTCCCGGAGCGGCCTGGCGCACTCGCGCAGTTTCTCGAAAAGCTCGGCGGGCGATGGAACATCAGCCTGTTCCACTACCGGAACCACGGCGCCGATTTCGGCCGCGTGCTCGCCGGGTTCGAGGTCGCCGAAGCGGATCTCGCTGCGTTTCGAACGTTCCTCGACGAGCTGTCGTATCCCTACACGCTCGAGGAACAGAACCCCGCGTACAAGTTTTTTCTTGGATAGGACTGACGAGGAATCAGGAATCGGGAATCAGGAATCAGGACTGGGCCAGGAACAGGCTGTCCGGCCTGAGGCCTCAGTCTCTGTTTGCTTTCGCCTTGCCCAGCCCTGATTCCTGCTTCCTGATTCCTGCTTCCTGATTCCTGTCTTTATGCGCCACGACGACTACATGCGAGCCGCTCTTGATCAGGCGCGGCTCGCGCTCGCCGTCGGGGAAGTTCCCGTTGGCGCGGTGCTCGTGATCGATGATGCGATCGTCGCGCGCGCGTTCAATCAACCGATCCGCGCCATCGATCCGACCGCGCATGCCGAGGTGCTCGTGCTGCGCGACGCTGCGCGCGCGATCGGAAATTACCGGCTGATCGACGCGACCGTGTATGTGACCGTCGAGCCCTGTCTCATGTGCGTCGGCGCGCTCGTCCACGCTCGCGTACGTGAAGTCGTGTATGGCGCGCCTGAGCCCAAGACCGGCGCGCTCGAGTCGACCGTGCGCGGCCTCGATGTCCCCGGCTTGAATCATCGCTTCTCGGTCGTTGGCGGCGTGCTCGGCGACGAGTGCCGCGACGTCATCCAACAATTCTTCAAAGCGAAGCGCGCGTAGCCATGGAGATCACCGCTGCCGAAATCGTCGAGCAGGTTCGTCGACTCGGGGTTCGATCGGGCAGCGTACTGCTCGTGCACTCGTCGTTTCGTGCGGTTCGCCCGGTCGAGGGTGGACCGGCGGGACTCATCGCAGCGCTGCAGGCATCGATCGGTCCCGAGGGCACGCTGGTCATGCCGTCGTGGACCGGTTCGGATGAAGAGGTCTTCGATCCGGTCGTGACACCTGCATCCGCCGATCTCGGCGTGACGGCCGACACCTTCTGGCGCATGCGCGGCGTGCGCCGGAGCCGGCACCCGTTCGCGTTTGCGGCGTCGGGTCGGCAGGCGGCTGCAATCACGAACGATCCGATTCGGTTCCCCCCGCACGCACCCGAGAGTCCAGTGGGACGCGTCCACGATCTCGACGGGCTCGTCCTGCTCCTCGGTGTCGGCCACGACGCGAACACGACCGTCCACCTGGCCGAGATTCTCGCGAGTGTCCCGTATGGCGTGACCAAACACATCACGATCGAGCGCGACGGTCGTCCCGTGCGGTTGGAGTACCGCGAAAACGATCACTGCTGTCAGCGGTTCGCATGCGTCGACGACTGGCTTCGCGCTCGAGCGCTGCAGAGCGAGGGCCCGTTGGGCCACGCGCACGCACGTCTGATGCGAGCCCGCGACATAGTGACCGTGGTTCGCGAGCATCTGACCACCGATCCGCTGACGTTTCTCCACCCGGCCGATGCCGGATGCGGCGAGTGCGACGAAGCCCGGTGGAGCGTGCGGTATAATTGAACGTTCAGCTCCGGCTGAAGCCGGACGCGACGCACACCCGATACGGAGAGGTACCGAAGTGGTCGTAACGGGGGCGCCTCGAAAGCGTCTTGCCGGGTAACCGGCACGGGGGTTCGAATCCCTCCCTCTCCGCCAGCCTTCGCTCATGAATGCAGGCGAAGGCTGTCTCGCCGAAGCCCCGAAGGGGCGAAGGCGGACTTCTTTCCCCGTCGAACAATCCAAAGAGCTTCGTCTAGGCCGGCCTTCCGGCTGGCCAGAACCCAGGTGAGCTAATCTTCAGGCAAAGTCTGCCGAACTCTGAACCTCTTGAACTCCTGAACCTCTGAACTCGCCTCGCGACGGCATTTTCTCCTGCCAGCGGCCACGGGATGAGACGAGCAGCTGATCTTCGATATGCAGCTGCGCTCGTGCACGGTGATGCTTCGCGCTGGCAGCGTGGTTGCAATCGTTGCGGCGGGGATGGTGCTGCTGTCGTTCGAAGTGTCACTCAGCTGGAGAGAGCTGCTGAGGCTCACGATCGACGAGATCAACGATGACGACTGCCTCTGATGAACGCGACGGGGCGGCCATGCTGCCCGACACCCCACCTGAGTCGACGCAGAGTGGACCATCGCTCATGGAGGTCGAAACGATCATGGCACGTCAAGATGATCGCTCGCTCGGTGAGATGTTTGGCGATCTCACTCGGGACTTCAAGACGCTCGTGCATCAGGAAGTGCAGCTCGCGAAGCTGGAGCTTGGCGAGAAAGCCTCCACGATGCGGAAGGGCGTCGTCCTCGTTGTCGGCGGCGGCCTGCTCGCGTACGGGGCCTTCCTGACCGTCGTTGCGGCCATCGTGCTCGCATTGATCGCGACTGGACTCCCGTCATGGGTGGCCGCGCTCATCGCCGCCGTCGTGCTTGGCGCGATCGGCTATCTGCTCATTCACTCAGGCATCACCAGCCTGCGTCCACAACATCTGAACCCGCATCACACGATCGACACCCTCAAGGAGGACGCCCAATGGCTCAGGACCCGAGTAAAGTCATAAGGAATCCACGTGAAGGCATATACGACCGCAGCATCGGGCTGTCCTCGCCCTCCGACACCGAACATCTCCGAAGGCGAATCGCCGAAACCCGCGCGGGCATGACCGATACGATCGATGCGATTCATGACCGTGTGAGCCCTCGCAGCCTGCTCAACCGCGCGAAAGCGACTGTTATGGACTCGACCATCGGTCGCGTGAGGAATCTCGCCGAGACCGCCGGCAACACGGCCGGCCATCTCGTGGCTCGGACGGCCAAGACGAGGGCGCGGGTCATGCGCATCACGCGCGACAACCCGGTGCCCGCCGTCGTCGTGAGCATCGCCGCCATCTGGCTGCTCATTCGTGCGCGCAGACACTCACGGCGGCGAGGCTATCTGTACGAAGAGCCCGCGTTCTAAGCCGCCACGCCCGTGGCGGATGGTCACCCAGCGAAGGCGCGCTCCTGGCAGCGCCCTCGCTGACGCGTGATCCGCGAGCGTCTCCGGCAGCCAGCAGTAGTGCCGCCTGCCAGGACAGTCCACATCTGTTTTCTCTCACCAGCACGGTGCGAGATCGGTTTCGCGCTGATCTCGTCGTACACTGGCGTTTCGGTCGAGCCGGACGATGGTGAATCGTGTCTTTCTTCTCTCGCCCGCCAACTGCGGCGGCATCCGGGCGAAGCAGGTCGTGTCCGAGGTCGCGCAGTTCGCGCTCGCGGCACAATTACGCACGTCGGAGGGCGCAGCGCTCGGGGAGGTCTTCAGTTTCGTGAGTGGGCTGTACTTCCGTGGGAAGCTCGCCTACGCGCGGAGGTTCGCGCAGCCGCCCGATCCGACTGATCGGATCGTGGCCGGCGGCGTCCTCGTCATCACGCCGAATGCCGGGCTGCGCGCGGCCGACGTCGCGGTCACGGCCGATTCGATTCGGGGGTTTGCGGGTGAATCGATCGATCTGACGAATGCGCGCTACCGTCGTCCGCTCGAGCGCGGAGCCCGTGCGTTATTCGACAGCATCGGCACCGAGTGCGACGTCGTCCTGCTCGGCAGCATTGCCTCGGGCAAATACGTCGAGGTGCTCCTGCCGATATTCGGTGATCGGCTCGTGTTTCCGCCCGCCTTCGTCGGCCGCGGCGATATGAGCCGGGGTGGTCTGATGCTGCGGTGCGTAGAGAGCGGTGTCGAGCTCGACTACGCTCCCGTTGCCGGCGCGATACGCCAGGGTCGCCGCCCGCCGCGCCTCGAGCCGCGACCCGGCATTCTCCGACGAGCCACGAAGCACGCGGAGTAGAAGGCCACGGAGATCACGAAGATCACGGAGTAAGCCTCCGTTTCTCATTTCGTGATCTGCTCAGAAAATGTGCTCCGCCATTGCCACCGGAAGCGGAGCCCGCGGAGGAAACGGAGAAAGGCATCAATACGGGGACAACGGAGAAGAGAGGGGAAACGGGACATGACGTCGACGTGATCAAGATCGACAATTCCAGTTGCCCCCGTTGCCCCCGTTGCCCCCGTTGCCACCGTTATCCCCGTGTGACCATCCCGTTCCCCCCCTTTTCCCCCGTCGTCTGCTCTCAAAGTCGCTCGCCGACTTTCATGGAACGGGGTGAGCCGCGCTCATGGGCGACTCCGTGGTTCAGGCGGGAGTGCCAGCCAGGCGGCGACGTCCTCCCCGTTCCAGCACGAGGGCGCCGGCGCCGGTGAACAACACGAGCAACCCGATTGCCCAGCCCACCGCAGGCAGCGACATCCCCAGCGACACGATGAGCACGCCGAGCGTCATGAAGGCCCATCGCGACGACCAGAATCGATGGAGCACCCATTCGCCCGTCCGATACGAGACGAAGACACTCGACATCGCGAGGAGCAGGATGTAGATCGCGGTCAGGACGACTGCGAGTGGGAATCCGATCACGGTGACAGCCAGCAGGACGATGGCCAGCGGGATCAGTACGAGCGCGATGATGCCGCTCAGGATCGACGCGCCGGCGCGCAGGCGCATCGTGGTGGCCACGTGTGCGGCCCATGTCGGCGAGAACCACACCGCGCACAGGCCCAGAATGAGCAGGGCGATGCCCGAGAGCAGCCAGCGCTGCGGCCACATGAACCACGTTTCGGTATCCATGGTCTTTTCGTAGTGAATCTGTCCCATCACCCGTGCCCTCGGCGAGATCGCCGGAGGTTGTGCCGCCTTTACGAAAAGGTCACCGTGAATCACGGCGTCAGGCGTGACCGACACGCGCGTCGCACGCGCCGTCACGGCTCCTCCGACATTGGCTCCGATACGCGCCTCGGAGCCGGCGCCGATCGTCAGATTGCGCTCGACCCGCCCTTCAGCAATGACGGTATTACCGGCGAGGTGCGCGTCGTGACCGACGACCGCATTCGATCTGAGGTGCACGGTGCTGCCGGCGATCATCGCGTTGTTGGCGATCGGGCTCTCGACGTTCACCGTTTCACCGGCCGCCCACAGGTCGTTGCCGATCTGGCCGACGAGCGTCAACTCGCGACCGGCGCTCATCACGTAGCCATCGACCGGGCCATCGATCGTGACCTGTGATCCCGCTGCGGCCACATCACCGAAGACTTCCTTCATCACGCGGACCGTGCGTCCCGCGGTGACGAGATCGTCGTCGGCGGCCGGGCGCCCCTTCACGGCGTCGGGCTGCGTGCCGACGGGGGACTGTTCTTCCTGATCGGCTTGATTCGCGCTGAGCCATGCCGAGCCAGTGATGAGCGCTGCAAGGAAGCCGAGTGCCGCTGCTCCTCGAGTGTTGTGGATGACGCGCATGGGTCATTCCTCCACTGATCGCCGACGAGCGTCCTCGAAAACACGAGACGCCGACGATCAGGACTTGTACGAAGCAAGACGCGCGCCGGAGGAGGGCAGGTAGGGTTGATGGGGCAGGCAGGGTTGATGGGACAGGCAGGGTTGATGGGGGCAAGCGGCGTAGATGCGGCTGGCGCGAGCAGGGCTTATCTCTTAGTCCCCTCCACCCCACCTGCCCCATCCACCCAATCCACCCTATCCACCCTATCCACCCTATCAACCCCATCCACCCCCTCCCGCAGTCGCGCGACGATCGCGGACGCAATCGCTTGCGCGGCTCGCGCATCGGGATGTCTGTCGCCAGGAATTCGCCAGCTGCCATCGAGCTCAACGCGCACGACAGGAAAGTCGGGATCGTCGAGGATGCGCGCCCGAAGCGCGCGGCCGGCTGGTTCTTCCGGTCCGAACTGCGGCACGACGATGAGGGGCGTGGCGCGGTGTGCGTGTGCGAGGGCGATGGTCGCACGGAACACATCACGCGTGACGGCGACACCGCGATCGATCGTCTCTACCTTTCGATAACGCACCAGCAGCCGGAGGATGTCGAGCATTCGCCACCGCGTGACTGCGGGCTGCCACACCAGCCCTGGTCCGAGATGCGGCCGGTCGTCGTCCATGTTGCGATCGAAGATCGCGGGCGTGAACAGCGTGACGATGGCGAGGGGATGTTGAAAGCGAGGCAGCTCTGTGAGCAGTCGCAAGTACGCCTGATCGGTGGCATACGCGGACACGGCAAGATTCGCGGCCTGAACGCCGAGTGCGGCGCCGACACGCGCGGGCACGCTCTCATCCCAGGTCAGGCCCTCGCCGACCATCATCGACTCGCCGGTGAACAGGATCGACGGGCGCTCGAAGTCGACCGGCTCGCTCAGGCTCCGGACGCGATAGCCATGTGCATCGAACGCATACTCGATCTGCCGTCCGCTCTCCACATGATCGGCAGCGCGCGATGGGACGAAGGTCCATCCAAGTCGTGCGTCGAGCCGTCGTCGCGGCTCCTGTCCCGCTGGCTCCTCTCCGGCGGCGTGCGCATGCAGCTGGCTCAGGATGACTTCGCTCGCCGCGAACGCGAGGACGATCGCCGCCAGCGTGCTGAAGACCATCGATGCGTGGCGGGCCACGAGTCGTCCAACAAACGGGCGCGCAATGAAGAGCAGGAGCAGACCGAGGACGAGCGCGGCCGCGCGGCCGATCATCTCGATCTGCGAGTACATCTGTCGCGACACGAAAAACGCAGGGAGGAAGTGTCGATCGAACCATTGCTGATTCGCGACGACAGCCCATCCGACGAACGTTATGCCGATCGCCGCAATTACAAGCTCAGCGATGACGCGGGGGAGATCCCGCGTGACGCGTTCGGTTCTGCCCGATGGTGGAGTCAGCACTGCTGGTATATCTTAAGGTTCGATGCGCTCGGCGCGTCCCCTCGTACGTCCAACGGGCTTCGATCGAATGCTGGCCCCGCTCCATCGCTGGATTTGGCGCGACGCGGAGCGCCGTGTACACAAGCTCATCAGGTTCGGCGAGACGGAGACCGACGGCGGACGCGACATCCTGCGCGCCGCAGAGGTCACATCCGATCCGCTGCTGCGCCGCCTCTACCTCGTGCATGCCATCGACGAGCTGCGTCACGGCGTGCTCTTCCGCGAGCGCGCGGCATCGCTGCTTCCCGCACTGCCGTCCTCGTCCAAGCCGAAATTCCGTCACGACTGGCTCGCGCCAGCCGGCCACGGGCTCGACGACCTCGAGGTCGACGGCGAGTCCGACAATTCCATGCTGGCCTTTCTGCATCTCTCGGAGAAGGCCGCGGCCAGCCGCTTCACCGTGTATCGCGATGTGTTGAAGCACGATCCGCCAACGTGTGCCGTGTTCGACGAGATCCTCCACGACGAAACGTTCCATATGAACTACACGCTCGTGCAGCTGGCTCGTGTCTCGCCCCAGTACCACAAGCGGTATCTGTGGCGTGCCCGTCTCAGCCGGCTCTGGAAGGCCTATCTGCGGATCGCCACGGCGCTCGCGGGCGTCATCGGCGGGCTCGTGCTGACGATTCAGTACTTCGTGCTGCTGCCGCCGTTCGCGTGGCTGGCCAAACGCACAGCGCACCGGGAGCCTCAGGGATGGATCGCGATTCCGCGCGGGCCGGGCGAGTCGCTCACACGCCAGTACTGACGTCGCGCGCATGAACATTCTCGGTATCTCCGCGCACTATCACGACTCGGCTGCGGCGCTCCTGGTCGACGGAGTGCCGGTGTGTGCCGTGCAGGAGGAACGGCTGTCGCGCAGGAAGAACGACGCGGCATTTCCATTGGGCGCGATCGAGTGGTGCCTCGATCGAGCGGGCCTCGAGCCCGATGCCCTCGATGCCGTCGTGTTCTACGAACGTCCGATGTTGAAGTTCGATCGGATCCTCACCTGCGCGCTCCGTGCGTTCCCCCGGTCGTGGCGATCGTTCCCGAACGCGATGAAGAGCTCGCTCGGTGAGAAAGTGTGGGTGCGCGGAATCATCTCCTCGCATCTGGGCATCCCCGGAAAGAAGATCCTGTTCACGCGTCATCACGAGTCGCACGCTGCGGCGGCGTTTCTCACGGCGCCGACACGCCGCGCCGCCATCCTCACGACCGACGGTGTCGGCGAATGGGCGACGTTGACTGTCGGCCACGGCGAGCGCCGGGCCGACGGCACGTGTGCGATCACGCTGCTTCGCGAGATCAGGTACCCGCACTCGCTCGGGATGCTGTACTCGACCTTTACGGCGTATCTCGGTTTCTCGGTGAACGAGGACGAATACAAAGTGATGGGGCTGGCCGGCTACGGGCGCCCGACCATGGTCGACAAGGTCCGCCAGCTGATTCGACCGACAGCCGACGGGGCGTTCGCGCTCGATCTCGACCACTTCGAATTTCACACCACGGCGGCGCGATCGTATTCCTCTCGCTTCGTCGATCTCTTCGGGCCGCCGCGCAACCCGTATGAGCCGGTCGATCTGGAGACATCGGAAGGGCAGCGCTATGCCGATTGCGCAGCCAGCGTGCAGCGCGTGCTCGAAGACACGCTCGTCGCGATGGCACGATCGCTTCGCACCGAAACAGGGTTGACCGATCTATGTCTGGGCGGCGGTGTCGCGCTCAACGGGGTCGCGAACGCGCGAATCCTCGCCGAATCGGGCTTCGATCGAGTGTTCGTGCCGCCCGCACCTGGTGACGCCGGCTGCGCGCTCGGCGCGGCGTTGTTCGCCGACCGACTCCACTTCAAGAACCCCGATCGGGACATACCTGATCACCCCTTCTGGGGACCCGAGGTCGACGGGGTCGAGCTGGCGCGCGTCGCAAGCGAAGACGGCCAGCGTGTCGAGCGCTTCGATGAGGACGGGGCCCTGATCGAGAGTCTGGCTGGCGATCTCGCGTCGGGCCGCGTCGTCGGATGGATGGACGGCGCGCTCGAACTCGGTCCGCGCGCACTCGGTCACCGCAGCATCCTCGCGTCCGCTGAGTCGAGCGCCATGCGCGATCGCCTCAATCGCGACATCAAGTTCCGCGACGAGTTCCGCCCGTTTGCGCCGGTTGTGCCGACCGAGGCGGCCGATCGCTATTTCGAGCTTCCCCCCGGCGGCGCGCGGCTCGCCCGCTTCATGTCGGGTGTGTTCAAGGTGCGGCCCGAATGGCGTGATCGCCTTGGCGCCATCACGCATGTTGATGGAACGACGCGACTGCAGGCGCTCGATCGGGACATGGCGCCGCGCTTGTACCAGCTGCTCGAGGCCTACGGGAGCCGCACCGGCGTGCCGGTACTGCTCAACACCTCCTTCAATCTGTCCGGCGAACCGATGGTCAATCGCGCGGTCGAAGGCTACTCGACGTTCCTGCGCTGCGGGATCGACGTGCTGGTCGCGGGGCAGACGCGTGTGCTGAAGCGGACACCGCTTCCGCCTTCGCCTGTCGGCTTCGGCGAGACAGGCTTGGAGCACTAACTCGTGATCAAGAAACGTGGCCGGATGAAACGAGGGTTCATCGTGCTTGGAAGCACCGGTGGATCCATGGCGCAGCTGGCGGGCGGATTGTGGCGCAGTGATTCCCACAAGCGCTGGCTCATTCCGCTCGCGATCTTCCTGTGCCTCACCGGCCTCATCCTCATCGTCGCGACCACGGTCGAAGCGCTGGCTCCGTTCATCTACTCGATCTGGTGATCGGTGGGCCTGTTCGACGACCTGCTCGCCTGCCCGGCGTGCGAAGGTTCGCTCGGCGCGAACTGGTCGTGTGCGCGGTGCGGCGCGCAATACGAAGAGACTGACGGCATCCCGAATCTGCGCCTGCCGGGCGATGCGCGCGTCGATGCCGTCCGCCGTTTCTACGAGCAGGCGCCGTTCCCGGGGTATCCGCCTCGTGACAGCCTGCTCTGGCTCCGGGCGCGGGCCGAGCGCAGCGAGTTCGCGCGTCGGCTCGACGGTGCGATTCCACGCGATGCGCGCATCGTCGAGATCGGGTGCGGGACGGGCCAGATGAGTCTGTACCTCGCGCACGGTGAACGGGTGATCGTCGGCGCCGACCTCGCGCGCCGATCGCTTCAGATTGCGTCCGCGGCAGCGAGACGATTCGGGCTCGAGCGCGTGCAGCTGGTCGAGACCGATCTGCTGACTCCCGGCCTTCGCGCCGGCGCCTTCGACGTCGTGTTTTCGTCAGGTGTGCTGCATCACACGCCGAATCCCCGTGCGGCGTTCGCACGAGTCGCGCGCCTGGCCCGACCGGGCGGCGTGATCGTGATCGGGCTGTACAACACGTTCGCGCGCCTACCGATGCGCCTCCGCCGTGCGATTGCGAAGCTCTCGGGGTATCGGCTGATCCCATTCGATCCGGTGCTGCGCGATCGCCGGCAGGAGCCCGCGCGATGCGAGGCGTGGCTGCGCGATCAGTATCGGCATCCCGAAGAACATCGACACACGTTGGCTGAAGTTCAGCGATGGTTCGCGGAGAACGGCGTCGAATACATCCGCGCCTATCCGAGCGCACTGCTCGGACGAGATACCGATGATCTGTTTGCCCCTGCAGCGGACAACTGGAGGCTCGAGGGCTGGCTCGCGCAGCTCGGCTGGATTCGAACGCTCGGTCATGAAGGCGGGCTGTTCGTGACCGTCGGCCGCCGCGCTTCATAGCAGAATTCGCCGCTCATCGGGGGCGACCCCTGCGCTGGGGGTCAGGTAAACCCCCGGTTTTTATTTCAGGGTCTTCTGCTAAAGTGCATGTGCCCTTCCCCCTAAGAGATGGTCGTCATGGTTGAAGGCAAGGGACACTTTCACGCGGTCCGTTTCTACTACGACTCCAGCGGTCTCTGTGACATCGTCACCGACTTCGTCGCCGAAGGCCTCAACGCGGGTGAGCCCGCTGTCGTGGTGGCCATGCCGGCGCACAGTGCCCGGATCGAGACGCTGCTCGCGATTCGCGGATTCGATGTCGCGAGCTTGAAGCGTTCCGGAGATCTCTACATCAAGGACGCCTCAGCTGCGCTCTCCTCGCTCATGGTGAACCGCATGCCGGACGAGGGGCAATTTCGCCGCGTGATGGGTCTCATGGTCGAACGCGCCGCGGGAACACGCGCGCGACCCGTGCGGGTCTACGGCGAAATGGTCGACCTCTTGTGGAAAGCAGGGTTGACGGATGCTGCCACGCATCTGGAGACGTTGTGGAACGGGCTGTCGTCCACGCATGTCTTCGTGCTGTTGTGCGCCTACGCACTCGACGGTATCAGCCATACGACGCACATCAGTGAGATCTGCGGCCTTCACACCCACGTGCTGGCGGCCAACGGCGACGTGACGCGAGCCCACTAGCGGCTCGACGCCCACCTCCTGTCACCCGAGTCGGACCCCGGCTGCTGCCGTGAGCTTGGGTGACATCGCTTCACGACACCTCAGTCAGCGACGTCCATCGATTCGTTCCAGGTCGCCACAGTTGTCACATCACGACGTGTTGCCCGGTCTTCACGAATGCACGCGAACCTCGCTCTCGATCGAGCCGAGTGCACGTGAAAGAGCTTCACGGGCCGCCTGAAGGCGGCCCCTACTGCAGACCAATCAGGAGACCGGACATGGGCACCATAACTGTGAAAGATGGCACGACGATCTACTACAAAGACTGGGGCAAAGGTCCGGTCGTCACGTTCTCGCACGGATGGCCGTTGAGCTCCGACGCCTGGGACGGCCAGATGTTGTTTCTCGCACAGCACGGCTTTCGAGTCGTCGCACACGATCGTCGTGGCCATGGCCGATCCAGCCAGGCGTCGGCCGGGAACGACATGGACGGATACGCAGACGATCTTGCAGCCGTGATTGAGGCGTTGGATCTCAGGGACATCACGATGGTCGGCCATTCGACCGGAGGCGGCGAAGTCACCCGTTACATCGGTCGGCACGGAACAAAGCGCGTCTCGAAGGTCGTGTTGATCGCCGCGGTGCCGCCGGGTCTCCTGAAGTCGCCCGCCAACCCTGAAGGTTTGCCGATCGAGGTATTGGACGGGCTCCGGACTGCGCTCGCCAACGATCGTGCGCAGTTCTATAGGGAATTCGCGCTCCCGTTCTTCGGCGCCAATCGTCCCGGGGCCAAGGTCTCGCAGGGCCTCCTGGACCAGTTCTTTCTCTGGTCCATGCAAAGCGGTCTCAAGAACTCCTATGACTGCGTCAAGGCCTTCTCGGAGACCGATTTCCGCGACGACTTGAAGAAGTTCGATGTCCCGACCCTGCTCATTCATGGCGAGGACGATCAAGTCGTCCCGATCAACGCGTCCTCGCGGAAGTCGGTCAAGCTGATAAAGGGTGCGGCGGAAATCTTCTACCCGGGTCTGCCGCATGGCATCACCGCCACGCACGCCGATCTCGTCAACCGCGATCTGCTCGCGTTCTGCCAGGGCAAACCGATTTCCAAGAACGTCGAAGTTGGGGCTTCAGCTCGCGCGTGAGGCGAACAGACTCTCGAGCCTTGCGAGATCACCCGTCCCCGCAGCAGCGGCGAACGCATGAAGCAGGCGCCGTTGCTCAACCGGATTCAGCGGCGCGCGCCGTCCGCCCGACAGATGCTCGCGTGCTCGGGTGACGAGCTGCCGGGCGTTGGCTTCTCCGACCCGAAGGATGTCTGCAATCTCGCGATAGCGATAGTTGAACGCCTCTCGCAGCACAAACGCGGCGCGCTCGGTTGGCCGGAGTCTCTCCATCAGCAGCAGCACCGCAACGTTCAACGCCTCGCCCCGCTCGACCCTCGAGCCCGGATCGGTGCTGGTGTCGATCAGCTCCGGCAGGCATGAGCCTGAACACGTCTCTCTGAGCGCGCGGGCGGACCGGAGAACGTTGATCGCAAGTCGTGTGGTCGCGGCAACGAGGAAGGCCGGCGGATTTCGTATCCGGCTCCGATCAGTGGTCTGCCATCGAAGCCACGCGTCCTGCACGATGTCTTCGGCTTCCGCCACGCGTCCCAACATCCGATAGGCGATGCCAAAGAGCCGCGGTCGGGTACGCAGGAATGCCGAGAGGCCATCGTCAGGGCAGGACGTTCCGGAAGGAGGCTGAGATGGAAGCAATTCGGAGTGTCCCTGTTGACGGCAGAAACGTCGCAAAGCCGACGCCACGAGAAAGTCTCGATGACCACGCCGTGTTCTACCAAGAGGCCACGAGAACTCATGGCGCAGGCGGTTTCATGACGCGGGCGATCGCGGGCGATAGCGCAACCGTTCGGGTCTGCGACCGATGGGAAGCGCATCAGGGCCATACACCCTATCTACTCTTCAACACGGAAGCCCAGGCACACAGACGGTCGAACGTCGGCGTTCCACGCGCTGGCACAGGACTGGCTCGCTAACGTTCACGTTGAACACGTTGTTTCCAACGACGTGTGCGGCGCGGGGGGGAGACCTCATGAGACGACATGTACTACTGATGACAACGTTCGTGTTCGCCGCGGCAACGGTGGCGTACGCCCAGGCGCCGGCGCCGAAGCCGATACCGGCCCCGAAGACCACTACGCACTCGGACAGCAGCACCACGAAGAGTGCGAGTTCCGATCAGGACTTCGCCAAGAAAGTCGCCGCGGGCGGCCTGGCGGAAGTCGAGCTCGCGAAGCTGGCACAACAGAAGGCCAGCTCTGAGGACGTGAAGAGCCTGGCAGCGCGGCTCGAAATGGATCACATGAAGGCAAACGACGAGCTGAAAGCGCTTGCGTTGAAGAAGGGTTGGGATCTGCCGACGACGCCAACGCCCCAGCAGACTGCCAAGAAGGAGTCGCTGGAGAAGTTGAGCGGAAGTGCGTTCGACAAACAGTACGTCGACTTGATGGTTGCCAACCATCGTACGAACATCAGCGCGTTCGAACGTCAAGCCTCGAAGGGTACCGATGCGGATCTCAAGGAGTGGGCCTCGAGCACGCTTCCCACGCTGAAGACGCATCTCGATATGGCGACGAAGGCGCAGAAGTCCCTTGGCGCGAGCAGCTCGAGCAAGTACTCGGACAAGAGCAAGAGCACTCCGACCACTCCGGCCAAGTAGCGAAGACCACAACGTAGCGCGCAGGCTTCAGCCTGCGCGCTACGCCTTCAATATGTGTATCGCGTCCACGCGTGCGGACCGCTGACAAAAGCATCGCGACGAACGCGAAGAGCGTCGCGAGCTGCATCGTGGTCGTCCGGCCGGCAAGCGAAATCTCGGTGCGATCCGTGAGCGCGCGCATTCATATCGCAGGTCAAGCGGGCAGGAGCGCGGCCTATTTCGATGAGCTGCGCGCCTTCACCAGTTCCGGCTTGTTCACCGGCGGCTTGATGATGCGCTGGCGCCCGCTTGGTCGCTGGGGAATCTCGATCGGAGGGATCGAGATCGCTTTGCCCCGCGCGGCCGATTGATACAGCGCCTCGATGATGCGCACATCCTGCAGGCCTTCCTCACCCGACGGCTCGGGGTCGCGATTCTGCTCGATGCAATCGGAGAAGTAGAGGAGCTCCGGCGCAAACTGATCGTGCTTTCCGGTCTTCGCTCGGGTGGTCTTTCCATTGATGGTCAGCGTGTAGGCGAGGCCTTCGGCGTACTCGTACGCCGGGTCGACGTGGAGCTGTCCCTTGGTGCCGACGATCCGGTATGAGGCGACGTCGGCCGCGTTGAAGCTCGTGACGAACGCTGCCACACGGTCACCGTCGAATCGCAGCAGCGCGCCGGTCGATTCGTCGATCTCACGCAGCTTCCCGTTGCCGCCGTTCACCGTTATCGCCATGACTTCCTTCGGTTCGGCGCGAAAGAGGTAGCGCGCGGCGTTGATGCAATAGACCCCGATGTCGTACAACGTGCCTCCACCCAGGTCCTTTTTCGTCCGGATGTTGTCGGGCCTGACCGTCAGTGCGAACGAGGAGTTGAAGAATTTCGGTGTGCCGATGCGTCCCTGACGCACGAGGTCGACAGCCTTCAGGTTGATGTCCTCGAAATGCAGCCGGTACGCGATCATCAGCTTGACGCGATTGCTGCGGCACGCTTCGATCATCGCCGCGCATTCCCCGACCGTCACCGCCATCGGTTTTTCGCACAGCACGTGCACGCCCGCCTTTGCCGCGCGGACCGTGTATTCGGCGTGCATCGAGTTGGGAAGGGCGATGTAGACCGCGTCCACCTCGCGCAGGCAGGCATCGAAGTCGTCGTATCGGTACGTGCGCTCGATGCCGTACTTCCTGGCGAGAGCCTTCAACTTGGCGGCGTCGCTGCTCACGAGCGCCACGAGTCGCGAATTGCGCCGGGCATGCGCGAAAGCCGGCAGCATCGCGACCTGCGCGATATGGCCGAGGCCGACGACCGCGTACCGAACGGGTCTCCCCCGCGCGCGTGTCACCGGGATGCCGAATGAGCGCGCGACGTCGACCGCGACCGTGACGACGACCTCTTCCTGGACGAGGCCGATCGCGATGTCTTTCGGGACCGCTTGCGCGACGGCACCTTCGCGCCTTTCTCGCGCGCCTCGCTCAGGCCGATCGCGATCGCCTGCTTGCGGCTCGTCACGGTGCGGCCCGAGCGTCCACTTTTCAGCGCCCCACGCTTGCGTCGCCGCATCGCTGACTGAACCGTCTTCTGTGCGCCTTTTCCGTACTTCGCCATAACACCTCCGCGCGGTCGGCTGCAAAGCATGTGCCCCGGTGATCGGGCGAGATGCGGACGGAGAAGTCGTTCGACGTTACTCCGGACGCGCGCGCAGGGCTGAAGGACCGCGCGTGGTGATGCCGTTTGTTACAACGCCGGTGTGGATCGCGACGATGGTATCGTCGTTGTGCGATGAACCTCGACGGCTATCTCGCGCGGATCCACTGGGGCAGGTCTCGAACGCCATCGTTCGAGACGCTCGCGGGCCTGCTCCGAGCGCACATGACCTCGATTCCTTTCGAGAACCTCGACGTGCTGCTCGGTCGCGGCGTGCGCATCGATCTCGACAGCATCTACGCCAAGCTGGTCGACGCGCGGCGAGGCGGGTATTGCTTCGAGCACGGCACGCTCGTTCAGGCGGCGCTTGCCGAGCTCGGATTCGCGCCGGTCGCGCACGCGGCGCGCGTCATCATGCTGCGCCGCCGGGAAGACGCGGCGCTGACGCACATGGTGCTCACGGTCTCGATGGCGGGGCGCACGTTCGTGCTCGATCCCGGCTTCGGCGGACAGGCCCCGCTCGTGCCGGTCCCGCTGGATGGTGACATCGTCCGCGACGGCGGAGACTGCCATCGCATGGTGCGGCGCGACGACGAGTGGGTACTCGAAGCGCAGATCGATGGGACCTTCTCGCCGTTATGGACCTCGTCATTGCAGCCGGCGATGCCGATCGACTTCGTGATGGCGAATCACTTCGTGTCGACCTTTCCCACGTCACCGTTCGTCACCAACCTGATGCTGCGCGCCTTCTCGAAGCGCGGCCGCGTGTCGATGATGGATCGCGATCTCACCGTTCGCACCGGTTCGTCCGTGGAGAGGACCGTCGTCGGCGATCGCTGTGCGCTTCGATCGATCCTATCGTTGGACTTTGGTTTCGATCTGCCAGACGTCGAGAGAATGGTCGTGCCCTCTGTGCCTGACTGGAAGTGAACGGAGATCACGGAGACGCGGTTTTCGCACGGAGCAACGGAGACTCGGAGATCAGACGGAGGAAGCACTTGCAGACGCGCCTCGCTGATCCGCGACAGATGGCCACGGATGGACCGCCGGCCTGCGGCCGGCGCCCGGATCGTGAGAGACACGAGATCACAAGCCTGGTGAATGCTGCGGGCTTGTGATCTCGTGTCTCTCACGATCCGAGCCGCGCGGAGCGCGGGTCCATCGATGTGGAGAACGCTTCGCAGCGAATGCCTCCGTCCGATCTCCGTTGCTCCGTGTCTCCGTGCGAAACCGTCTCCGTAATCTCCGATATCTCAATCACGCGAGCGAGATGTACATATCCGTCCTGAGTTCATTGCTGGGCACCTTGGTCGGATCGTTGCGATAGATTTCGTACATCTCGCCACTGCCGATGCGGTTCCCGCTGGCGGGCAGCCACTCACCGAGGAAACGGGCCCACGCGTCGCCGAGCGTTTCGTAGGGGCCGACGTGGACCGCACGCGCATAGCGGCCACCCGCGATGTGCTTGTCGTCGACTCCCTCTGGCAGCTTCACATCGCTGGGGACGATGATCGCTGCGTCGGATCGCAGCTGCTCCTGGGGCGTCGTCTCCGGATCGTCGTAGTAGATCGCCACCATCGCGGCGCCGGGATGACGGTAGAGTCCGGCCTTGCCCGCGATCGAGTTGAGACGGCCGAATGCCTGCGGGATCTGGTTGTACGGGCCAACATGGCGCACCGCGGCGACGCGCAGCTCCGGCATCTCCCTGATTTCGACATCCATCGCCTGTCCTCCTGAATCACGCGGAATGAACGCGGGCACCGCCCCGTCAGGATCGAAGTGGACCCCGCAGGGAGCGGCGAGCTCGATCCTGCGATGTGCGCGCAGGCGGAAGCCGGATGGCGAGGTGCTATAGCTGGTGCGGAACGCGCGCGTGAACGCTTCGTGTGTTTCGTAGCCCGCATCGAAGGCGATCTCCGTGACCGCGCGATCGGGATCGCGCAACCGCCAGGCGGCGCGCTCCATGCGCAGTCGCCGGATCAGCTCGAGCGGCGTCTCGCCGATCATGCCGCGGAACACGCGATGGAAGTGGAACGGCGAGAGGCAGGCACCGCGCGCCAGCGTCTCGAGATCCAGCGCTTCATCCAGGTTGCGTGCGATGCGCTCGATCGCATGCTGCACCGCCTGGGCGTAGAACGATCGCGTATCCGGCTTCATCTGAAGAGCACTGTAGAACGGCCGCCCTGGTGAGCACTTGATATCGGTTGCGATCTTTTCAGACGTCCCGAAGGCTCAGTGGGCGGGGGCGTTTGCCATCGACATCCGCGATGTCATGCTCGGCCGCGACCTCGGCGGCGATCACGACCGAGCCCGTCCGCTCGATTACGTTCGGCTCGAGCGCGAGCGCGGCGACGGCACGTCCGACGAAGCGCGGAGACTCGGAGTTGCTCAAGTCGAGCCATGCCGCGGCCTCCATCACCTTCTCCGTGCGCACGAGCCCCGGATACAGCGACACGACCGTCACGTTGTGCGGCTTCAGCTCGTGCGCCATGTCCGCGGTCAGCTTGTCGGTGGCTGCTTTGGCGACTCCGTACGCGACATTGCCGACGTACTTCTGCGCCGCCCAGAACGAGATGTTGACGATGAGGCCTCTCTTGCGATCGACCATCCCTGGCGCCGCGAGGCGGGAGGCCACGTAGTGCGCGCGGACGCCGGCGGCAAACATCGCATCCCATCGCCACAGCGGCTGCTGCCAGAACGGCTTCGGCCACGTGAACTGGCCGTCCTCCATCATGCGCTCGTAGCCGCCCCACACGTTGTTGACGAGGATATCGATGCGCCCCCGTTCACGCAGAACCGCTTCGAATGCCGCGCCGACCTGCGCATCGTCGCTGTGATCGCAGACGATGATCGTGCCTCCGCCAGCGGCGTACTGCAGATCGTCACGCGACCGCCCGGTCACAACCACGTGCGCGCCGCGCTCCATCAATTCGATCGCGATGCCCTTGCCGACGCCGCGGCTCGCGCCCGTCACCACCGCGATGTGTCCGGCCAGTGTTGTCATGTGTGTGCACTATTGTGCGCGTGCCATCGTTTTGTCACCACCTCCGTCGAAGGATCGGGCAACGCGACGGGCCGGGCTTACCGTCAAAGGTTGCAGCCAGCGTTCGAATCCGACGTGGAGGGAAATGATGAAGAAGCTTGCGACCATATCCGGCCTGTTCCTGCTCGGGCTCGCATCCGCGGCATTTGCCGGACCGGGTGACGTCAGACAGGACACCGCTGAAATCCGCAGCGACCGGCGCGAGATTCGACACGATCGGCGCGAAATCCATCACGACACCCGCGAGATCCGCGCCGATCGGCGCGAGGTACGAGCGGACGTGAAGGCGGGCGATCGTCACGAGGCCCGTCGGGACGCGCGGGAGCTCCGGGCGGATCAACGCGACCGCCGCGGCGATGTTCGTGATCTTCGTCAGGACCGTCGCGACCTGCATCGCGATCGCCGCGATCGCCGTCACGACGCGCGGTAGTCCCGCCCACGTAGTGTCCGGCTTTAGCCGGACCTTTCAGCGAGCCCGCGTGATCCGCGGGCTCGTGCCGATCTGTTCGTATCTCAGACCGTCCGACGCCCGATCGATGCGCAGCGCGTACAGCCCATTTGTTCGCGCGCGTGCCGGTCCACCAGTCGCGACGACGTGATCGCCGTGTTTGAAGGTGCCGGCGGTCACACCCACTTCCACCAGTTCGTAGCGATTGTCCATCTCCAGCTTCCACGGCTGGCTCTTACCGTGCTCGTCGACGACGTCGATGACGAGGAAGGGATGCGGGTTGACGAACTGGAATTCGACGACGGTCCCCTGGATGGTGATCGGCTTGCTGTTGTCGTAGATCGCCGAAATCGCGTGATGAGCGCTGATGGTCGAGCCGGACAGCAGCAGCCCGAGCGCCACCGCGGATAACGATCGTGGCATCTCGAGATTGTACGCCTGGTGGTAGCATCCACCAACGGAGGACGCCGTATGAGTCGCCGCTGTATGAGTCGCCGCTGTATGAGTAGTCAGGGTCTGACAGTCGCCTGCCTGTTGATGGTTGCTGCCGCAGCGACGTCGATTCACGCCCAACGCGGAAAGGACGACAAGCCCCTCGTGATTGCGAGCCAGGGCAGCTTCTTCGTCGGCGGCGAGTCGAAGTCGATCGGCGGTGCCGCTCCTGCGCAGGGTCGCGGCGGCGCGCCCGCCGGCGACGTCACGGTCAACCAGATGTACGTGCAGTATCAGATTCCCCCCAATGGCGATCGCCACGTGCCGGTCGTGATGGTGCACGGCTGCTGCCTGAGCAGCAAGACGTGGGAGACGACGCCCGACGGCCGCATGGGGTGGGACGAATACTTCGTGCGGCGCGATCGACCGGTGTATCTCGCCGATCAGGTGTCGCGCGCGCGATCGGGATTCGATGCGACCGCGATCTCGGCGGTGAAGGCGGGCACGGCGGCCCCGAGCACGCTGCCGAACATCATCTTCGCGACCCACCAGATCGCGTGGACCGTTTTCCGGTTCGGTCCCGCGTACGGCAAGGCATTTCCCGATGGGCAGTTCCCGATCGAATCAGTCGACGAGCTCTACAAACAGATGATCCCCGACCTCAACGCGCTGCTCCCATCGCCCAATCCGACCTGGAAGAACATGGCGGCGCTGGCAGTGAAGTTGAAGGGCGCGATTCTGATGGGACACTCCGAGTCGGGCTTTTTCCCCGAGCAGGCGGCGCTCATCGATCCGAGCGGCATCCGCGGCATGATCTCGATCGAGATGCCGTGTCCCACCGATCTCACCGCGGCGCAGATCGCGACGCTCGCGAAGATTCCGACGCTCATCATGTTCGGCGATCACCTCGGCGACGTGCAGGGCGGACCCGCGAACTGGGCCAGCTCGTTCGAGAGCTGCGAGAAATACGTGCAATCGGTGAAAGCTGCCGGCGGCGACGGGGAGATGATGCATCTGCCGAAGCTTGGCATCCGCGGCAACAGCCACATGCTGATGCAGGACCGTAACAACCTGCAGCTGGCCGATCTGCTCCTCAAGTGGATCGATCAGCACGTGGAGAGAAAGAAGGGAACATAGGGCCGCCTGAAGGCGGCCCCTGCGATCGGCAACTCCTATTTCGAAGGTCTGATGTTCTGGTTCACGCGGAACAGGTTCTTCGGGTCGTACTTCTTCTTCAACTTGGTGAGCCGCGCGTAGTTCTTGCCGTAGGTCGCCTTCACGCGATCCTCGCCTTCCTCCATCATGAAGTTCACGTAGGCCCCGCCGGCCGAGTGCGGGTGCAGCGCCGACCAGTAGTTGCGCGCCCAGCTCGTGATCTTCTCCTTGTTCGCGGGATCGGGATCGACGCCGACGATCACCGAGGACCACTTCGCGTCGCGGTACGCCCAGGGCGTCGCGTTGGGTTTCACGCGGCCGGCGGCGCCGTCGATCGGATACATGTGCATCGTCGACAGCATGGTCGGCAGCTTCGCGCCGTGTTCGGCGTGCAGCGCGATCGCTTCGTCGGTGAGCTCGCGAACGAAGTCGGCCTTCCAGTACCACTGCAGTCCGGCGGGGTACAACGCATCGAACATGCTGTTGAGCACCGGGTTGGGAATCGGTCCCACCAGATCGAAGGAGGCCTTCTTGAACGCGCGGATGGGTTTGAAGACCTTCTCGCCACTCTTGAGCGGACCACTGTAGGCCCACACCACGCCGCACATCTTCTTGAGGTGCAGATGCTCGGGGAACGGCGGTCCGGGCGGCACCGTGAGAAAGGCGAAGAACCCGTTGAGCTCTTTCGGGGCTTTCTGAATGAACTTCTGCCACCAGCGCATCACCTCGACGCTGTCCTCGAGCGCGTAGAGCATCGGACCGGCATACGGCGTGTGCACGGGATGCCCCTTGAACTCGAATGACGTCACCACCCCGAAGTTGCCGCCGCCGCCGCGGATGGCCCAGAAGAGATCGCTGTTCTCTTTCGGGCTCGCGATCACGAACTTCCCGCTGGCGAGCACCATGTCGACCGAGAGGATGTTGTCAATCGTGAGGCCGTAGTTGCGCGTCAGATGCCCGATGCCGCCGCCGAGCGTCAGCCCGCCGACGCCGGTCGTGGAGATGAATCCCGCTGGCACCGCGAGCCCGAACGCGAAGCCCGCGTGATCGACATCGCCCCACAACGCGCCGCCGCCGGCGCGAATCGTCTTGCGCTTCGGATCGACGTGCACCCATCGCATCGGCGATAGATCGATCACGAGCGCGTCGTCGCCGACGCCGAGGCCGGCGGCGTTGTGCCCGCCGCCTCGAATCGAGACCGGCAGGTTGTTGTCGCGTCCGAAGTTCACGGCTGCGACCACGTCCGCGACGTCGGCGCATCTGGCGATCAGGCGCGGACGGCGGTCGATCATCCCGTTGTAGACCTTGCGGGCGTCGTCGTAGCTGGAATCTTCCGGCGTGATCAGGGTCCCGCGCAGCGCGGCCTTGAAGGCGCTGATCGATGTGTCAGTCAACATGAGACCTCCGAAATGAGCGTGGATACTGGACCTAGTCTGCGGCCCGGTAGGCACGCTCGTCGAGCGGACTTCCTGTCAGCGGCTGCAGCGTGTCGCGATACTGCTTCGTGTGCGCCGCCGCAACGTGTGCATCGAGCGCCTGCTGATTGCGCCAGGCCTCGATGACCGTGAAGTGATTGCCGCGCATGGTATGCAGGAGGACGTCGAAGCGCAGGTTGCCCGCGTCCTTCCGGCTGTCTTCAGCGAGCTGCCGCAGCAGCACGGGCACCTGTGGGTTGGGTGTGACGTCGACGTGCGAGATGACATAGACCACGTCACGTCCGGTCGACGGAGGAGTCGTGCCGACCGACAACGGTTTGTACGGCCGCTGGTCGTAGCCGCTCACGCGAACCGGCTCGAGCGCGTCGAGCAGACGCTTCTGCGCGGCGCCGTCGCGCGCGTCGAAGGCCTTTTGATCGCGCCAGGTCTCGACGATGGCGAAGTGGCCGGGCCGGCCCGCCTGTTCGAAGAACTCGGCGCGGACGAACCCGTCCTGCCCGCGGCTGCCCTCTTTGTATTGTTTGAGTGCGGCGACCGCCTTGGCGGCGGACGAGGCTGTCGTCTCGACGTACGACACGGCGTAGAACGTGGTGTCGGCTGTAGCGGTGGCGGGGGCGTCGGACCGGGTCTGTGATGCGAGGCCCGACGGCACCAGCGCCGCGCCGAGGAGCAGAAGCAGCCAGCGAGACACGAGCGTGCGAAGCGCGAGAGACGGCGAGGCTATTTACGCGTCGCCGACCAGTTGCTGCCTTTCATGGTGTTGCCCTCGACCTTGCCGGCGTATTTCATGTTGTCGGCGGTGAGCGTGATCTCGTCACCCCTCAGGCGGCCGGTCACCTTTGCCGACCCGAGCGTGCCCGTCAGCATCTGGAAGCTCTGCTTGAGAGTCAACGCGTTGTTTCCGAGCTGCCACGTGCCGTCGACCTGCGCGGGAACGATCCAGAGGAGCGCGGTGCACCAGCTGACGCAGTCGCCGCTGATGGTTTCGGTCTGATCGGGCTGCCAGTCTTCCATCGTGAACGTGTTCGACACGACGCGCGTGCCCGGCTTCATCTTCAGGAT
Source organism: Vicinamibacterales bacterium (assembly GCA_036407095.1). GTDB lineage: Bacteria > Acidobacteriota > Vicinamibacteria > Vicinamibacterales > UBA2999 > Gp6-AA40. Next base: position 29,294 of record DASWZV010000133.1, read on the forward strand.
CGTCGGGCGCAGGCGCATGTTGATCGAGGGCAGCAGGAACATCGTCACGACCTGCGCCTTCGAGAAGTCGGTCTCGAAGAGATCGGCTTTGACGAAGGTGGCCTTCTCGCTCACGCCCGCGGCCGCCGCGTTGCGCTTCGAGAGATCCACCATGTCGGGGTTGTACTCGACGCCTTGGGCCCGGAGGCCGCGCTTGGCGGCAGTGATCACCGTGCGGCCGTCGCCGGATCCCAGATCCATGAGGAAGTCCTGCGGCGTCACTTTCGCCAGGTCGAGCATTTTCTCCACCAGCGGCTGCGGCGTCGGGACCCAGACGACGTCCTTGCCGGCCTGGCCAACGGTCGGCTCGAACGGCTTGGTCGCGGCGTTCTGCGCCACGACGGCGGCCGACGCCATCACCACTGCGACCGCGAATAGAAGAAGTGTGCGACTCACGCGACGTGCATTCATGGCTGCTCTCTCCGTGAGAAATGTATGCCTGGGGCGCCCCATAGCGTATACCGGGTATGCGTAATTCCAATGGAAAACGCACGAGCCGGCCGATCCGGTCGAGTTGGCGTGAAATAGCTCCTAGCGGAGCTTGGCCACCCAGATATCCGCTTCCGTCACACGGCGAGAGAAATACATGTCTCGTCCGTCCCGAGTCAGCCGCGGTGGACCGAGAGTGTCGCGTTTGACGGAATAAATCCGCTTCAACTCCTTGGTGCGCGTATCGAAAACATGGAACTCATGGCCCCGCGCGACGAAGAGAATGCGCTTGCCGTCCGGCAGCCACACCGGCCACTCGCCGAATTCGACGGCGCGCTCGAAGGTCTTCGTCACGGTCGAGTAGATCGAGAAGCCCGGCGTCGTAAACCCATTCTGGCCAGCGATGCGCGTGCCGTCGGGTGACCAAGCGTTTGGATTGAAGGTGACAAAAGGAGGCGGCGGCGCAGGCAAGTCGACGACGGTGCCACCTTCCAACGGAACGTGGGCGTCGATGATCGACGCGGTACGGTCGCCCTGCTTCGCGTTGAGGACTCGCCGGGAAATAGCGAGCCGTCGTCCGTCGGGTGACCAGGCGGTCACAGAGGACGGTTGTCTTGTGAGTTGCCGCAAGTCGCTGCCGTCGCGGCGAATCTCCCACGCGTGCAGTGTGCCGCCGCGATCGGAGAACATCGAAATCCATTCGCCATCCGGCGACCAGCGCGGCACGCGATCGATGGCGACATCGTCTGTGAGTTGCCGCATGGCGATGCCATCCGAGTTCGCGACGTACAGGTCTCCCTCGGGGCCAACCTGCGAGTAGAACACGACTGATGTGCCATCTGGTGACGGATCGGGATCCGACCAGAATCTCGTACCGGTCGTGACCGCTACCGGATCGCCAACCACCTCACCTTTGACCGGATCGACCCGAAGCTTCTGAATGTTCTGCGTTTCCAGAACGGCGCTGTACGCGAGCAGAGTACCCGTGCCGGCGAGAGAGAGGTGTGCGGTGAAGGGCGCGGGAGAGGTGATCGGTTCGGGTTGTCCTCGTGCCTGGCCGGTGTCCTCGTCGATCGCCACGCGCCAGATGTTCATGGTGCCGCCACGGTTGCTCACGAAGTACAGCTGCGTGCCGTCGTGCGTCCAGATCGGATTCCAGTTCATGAACCCGCCGGTCGTCACAGGTACCGCCGGCTCTCCTCCGGACGCCGCAACAGTGGCGAGGTTCGAAACGCCTGCGGCGCCGCTCAACCGTCCGCTGAAGGCGATCCGTTTCCCGTGAGGCGACCACGCGGGCAACATGCCATCGGTGGCCAGCTCCCTCGGTTCGCCCTGGTTCAGCACGACGACCATGATCCGCCCGCGTTGCTCCGCGTTTTGCGGGCGGATCTCGGTCGCGACCGACGCGAAGGCGATCGCACTGCCATCCGGCGACCACGCCGGGTTGAAACCCGCGCGTGTGAGGCGTCGAACGCCCTCGCCCGTCCGGCCCATCACGAAGATGCCTCCGCCATCCCGGCTCGATCGAAACGCGATCCGTTCTCCATCCGGTGAAAAAGCCGGCTGCTCGTCCTCGTCCGGAGAGTCTTTGGTGAGGTTGATGGCGGTCTGGCCGCTCACACTTTGCAGATAGATATCGCGGTTTCCGCTCGCTTCACCGGTATAGACGATCCACTTCCCATCGGGAGACACGCTTGGGAACAGTTCTGCGCCTGATTGTGACGTGAGGTGATCGAAAGTCATGTGGCTCGGCGCGCCGCTTTCGCGATCGACACGCGCGCGCCAGAGCAGCGCCGCTGCAGCCACGACCAACGCCATGACGACAGCCGTTGCGGCAATTGTGCGCCACCCGCGCCGGCCTCCCGACGGGCGTCCGGGAACAGCCGAAGCGCTGCGTGATGAGATCTGCCGCTGAACGTCCTCGAGCTCGTTGCGGACATCGAGCGACGTCTGATACCGCCGCGTGGGATCTTTCGCGAGGCAGCGGCGCACGATTCGATCGAAGTCCAGCGGCAGATCGGGCCGCAGCGCCAGCATCGACGAGGGTGTGTCCTTCAGGATCGATGAGAGGATCGCAAGCGACGAGTCGCCGTGAAACGGCCGCACACCGGTGGCCATTTCGTACAGCATCACGCCGAGCGAGAAGATGTCCGTGCGCGCGTCGACCGGCTTGCCTTCTGCCTGCTCGGGCGACATGTACGAGGGTGTGCCGAGGACACTGTGCTGCGCGGTGAGCTGCGCGGTGGTGGCGAGACTCGGTTCCGGGCTCGCGTAGACGTCCTGTTTGAGTTTTGCGAGGCCGAAGTCCAGCACTTTCACCCGCTGGTCAGCGGTCACCATCACGTTTGCTGGCTTCAAATCGCGATGGACGATTGAACGCTGATGCGCTGCGCTGATCGCATCGGCGAGCGGCAGCGCGATGGTCAAGAGGGTGTCGAGCGAGAGCCCGCCGGGACGAATGACGTCGACGAGCGTTGTTCCCTCGATCAGCTCCATCGTGAGGAAGTGAAGGCCGTCCCGTTCCTCGACCGAGTAGATCGTGACGACGTTTGGATGATTGAGCGCCGCAATCGCCTGAGCCTCTCGCTGGAACCGATCGAGACGCTCGGGATCGCCGGCAAAAGTGTCAGGCAGGATCTTGAGTGCGACGTCGCGACGCAGCCGTGTATCGTGGGCGCGGTAGACGATGCCCATGCCGCCAGCACCGAGTGTGCTGACGATCTCGAAGGTGCCGAGTCGAGCGCCAGGGCCCAGTGCCATCGTGGAACCGGTCCTGCCTCCTCAGGATGGACTCAGTAGTCAGACTGTATTGTCTTCGATCCTCCGGTCGTTCGTCTCCAGTGACGCGATCGCGAAACCGGTGCGAAAGGCCATCGAGAGGCACGACTGTCGCGCAGTACGGGACGTGGTGTCGCGCCCCAAGAGACTCGCCAACCGTTCCTACACCGGCCGCGATCAATATTTCCTCATGGGAAGCACGAAGTGGAGTCTCGACGAATTGACGGATGTGGATTCAACGAATGGGTAATTCGAACGTTTATGAACGCCGGGCCTAGAAATCAGGCCCGGCGTTCATACGATCGAAGCCCACCCCAAGCTCGCCGCGCTCACCGGTCAATACATCACCCTTACCCGATAGCGCACCGTCGTGCTCCCTTCCGCCGCCACCGGCGCGTTGAACTGCGCCGCCCACGCGTCGGTCTTCGTGTACTCGTGCGTCGTCCTGATGATGCGCCACGTGCCGCCGATCGGTTCATTGAGCTCGACGACGATCGGCGTCGTCTTGTGGTTGCGGAGCACGATCTCGTACTCCACCTCGTAGGCGTTGTCCGCGATCCTCTTGAAGTCGACTTGCTTGCGCTCGGACACGACGTCGAAGGCGTTGCCGATCTTCAGGTTGACGACTTCGTCCTTCGGCGTGTGATCGATGTGGTCCTCGCCGACGAACTGCGTGCCGCCCTTGGAGTCCGACTGATAGACGCGCATCGTGCCGGCAGGCATCGGCATGCCGAGCCCCGCGGCCGGCTCGTTCTTGAACTGGTAGTAGACGTGCACGGCGTCCTTGATCGGCGAGCCGGGATGCTGCGCGTTGCGGTAGTAGAAGGATTGCCCGTCGACGACGTAGCGCTTCCTGACGGGGAAGCCCGTGGCCTCGAGCATGCTCACCTGCTTCGTCTCGTTGTTGTTGACCGTCGTCTTTCGAGCGAGCGTGTAGAGGTGGTAGTCGGAGAACGCCTCCTGTGACATCGGCGGCGGGGCAGCGGCTTTCGCGACATTCGCACTCTCCGCGAGCTCCATGCGATCGAAGACCTGGCGAACGCGATTCAACTCGCCGGCGACGAGCTGCAGCGTTGCGTTGCGAAACGCGGTGCCGCTTCCATTGGTGACGGTGACCCACCCGTCGACGTCGGCCGACTTGTCGTCGCGCGCGACGGTGAGGACGTAGTCGGCGTTCCAGGCGAGCTTGGTCGCGAGATATGCGGCTTCGACGCGATGTTTGGCGGCGCCGTCGTTCTGCAGCGACCAGATCAACGTCGGTCGCGAATACAGATTGCCGGGGAGCTCGGGGAAGCGGATGTGGTCGGCGTGAAGACCGGTGACGATCTCGTTGCCGATCTGCCAGACCGGGGCGTTGTTGTAGCTGAGGAGCCGCGCTTTGACTTCCTCCTCTTTCGTATCGCCGCCGTCCTGCACGAGACGGACGAGTGTGACGTCGCGACCGACGTATTTGCGCAGCAGCTTCTCGGGCTCGAGCAGGTCGTACTCGTAGTTCTGTTCGAGCACGTTCACGCGCGACGGTTCGGTCAACGATCGGAAGTGAACCGTGGCCGGGTTGACCGTGGCGGCGATGTCCATGAAGTGGAGGTCGAAGGCGCCGCGCGGAAGCTGGATCGAGCGCACGTCGCGGACGAGCGCGAGGTCCGAGTTGTACACCGTCAGCGAGAGCTCGGTCTGGTCGTCGAGCGTCGACGTATCCTGTCCGGCTGCCGGCGGCGCCGCTGCGGTGACTGCGTTCGTGTGGGCGAGTTGCGGGGCGATGCCAACCAGAGCCAGAACCGGCGCGGCGAGCCAGAGACGTGCACTCATGTGAAAACTCCCTCCTGCTCGTAGAACGGGGCGGCGACGAAACCTTGCATGCATCGCTTGAACAGGAGGCACGCCGGGCCTGGAGAACAGGCCCGGCCTACACTATCCCTGAGCGTTTCGGGCGGTGTAGGCCGGGCCTGATTTCGAAGGCACCGGGTTCACGTATCGCGGGGTTCTCTTGACGAAGTACCATTCAGCCCACGAGGCACATCATCGTTCCCACTTCCATTTCTGAATTGCAGCAGCGTCTGGCATCCCAGCACTACGTCGCGGATCAGGGGCTGGCCATCTCGTTGTACCTGGCGCTTCGGCTCGGGCGGCCGCTCTTTCTCGAAGGCGAAGCCGGTGTAGGCAAGACGTCGCTTGCCGCCGCGGCCGCGCAGGCGCTCGATGCCGACCTCATCCGGCTCCAGTGCTACGAAGGGCTCGACATGAGTCACGCGGTCTACGAGTGGGACTACGCGCGTCAACTGCTGGAATTGCGCATTCTCGATGCGACCGGTGGCGTCGGCCGCGACGACGCACGGCGGGCGCTCTTCAGTGAAGCGTTCCTCATCAAGCGGCCGCTCCTGCAGGCGATCGATCCGGCACGGTCGCGACCGGTGGTCCTGTTGATCGATGAAATCGATCGCGCGGACGAAGAGTTCGAGGGCTACCTGCTCGAGCTGCTCGCGGAATTTCAAGTGACGATCCCCGAACTCGGCACCATTCGCGCGAACGAGCCGCCGCTGGTGCTGCTCACGTCGAATCGCACCCGCGAAGTGCACGACGCGCTGAAGCGGCGCTGCCTCTATCAGTGGATCGCGTATCCGTCGTTCGAGAAGGAGCTCGCGATCGTGCGCACGCGTGTACCGCAGGCCTCGGCGAGGCTGGCGCAGCAGGTCACGATGCTGGTTCAGGGTCTCCGCCGGGAGGAGTTGTACAAGGTGCCGGGGGTGTCGGAGACGATCGACTGGGTCGCGGCGCTGGCCGCGCTGGATCGCCAGTCGCTGGATCCAGAAACGGTGACCGACACGCTCGGCGTCGTCCTCAAGGCGAAGGACGATCTCGAGGCCGTGCGCGGCGAGAAACTCTCCGGCCTGCTGGACCGTGCGACGGCCGGCGTCAGATCGTGATTCGTGCCCATGAGCGACGAATACGCGGCCATCGCCGAGCTCTACGATCACGTCACGCTCTATCGCGATCGGGCGGACGTCGCTTTCTTCGTCGACGCTGCAGTGCAGGCCGATGGGCCGGTCCTCGAGGTCGGCTGCGGCACCGGACGGGTCCTGATTCCCACGGCTCGCGCGGGAATCGAGATCACAGGCCTTGACCTGTCGTCCAGCATGCTCGACGTGTGTCGGCGTCGACTGCGTGACGAGCCAGTGGTCGTGCAGCACGCGGTCACGCTCGTGCAGACCGACATGCGGCACTTCGACCTCGGACACACGTTCGCGCTCGCGACGATCCCGTTCCGTCCCTTCCAGCATCTGCTGACGATCGACGATCAGCTCGCGTGCCTCGCGTGCATTCGACGCCACCTCGTCGATGGCGGCCGATTGATCTTCGACCTCTTCAATCCTTCGCTCGACGCGCTCGTGAACCTGCGGCTTGGAGAAGAGAGTGGCGCGGAGCCAGAGTTCGTCATGCCCGATGGGCGCCGCGTGATCAGATGTTTCAAAGTGGTGGCCGCCGATCGGTTCGAGCAGATCAACGACATCGAGCTGATCTACGACGTCACCCATCCCGATGGAACGGCATCACGGCTCGTTCACGCGTTCCGCATGCGCTATCTGTTTCGCTACGAAGTCGAGCACCTGCTCGCGCGATCCGGCTTCGTCGTCGAGCACCTCTACGCCGGGTATGATCGCAGCGCGTACGGCTCGACGTATCCCGGCGAGCTCGTGTTCGTCGCGAAGAGGGCGTGAGTGAAGACACGTCTGATTCTGACAGGCGCGATCGGAGCCTTCAGCGTCCTCGGGTTCTACGCCTACCAGTACGCGGCCATCGGCTCGGCCTACACGGCCCACATCCTCTGTTCCGGTGTCTTCGTGTCCGCCCGCAGCGCCCGGTCCGTTCTCGAAAGCGATCTCTCGGCTGATGACCTCTCCCCGCTGCGTTATGTCACGAGCGAGATCGATCTACGCACCCGGCGGGTGAGCGCCCGTGTCCTCGGGCTCGCGCCGCGCACGGCGACGTATCGCGATCGCCTCGGGTGCGTGCTGCAGGACGAACCGGCACAGATCCCTCCCTCCTCTCACGTCGATGTATCGAGCCCGACGAGGGACGATTGGGGCCGCGACGGCGATCGATCCGGCGAGCTCGATGCCCCGAAACTGTCCAGCGTCCTCGACTGGGCGTTTGCCGAGCCCGACCGGTCCCGCATGCGCCGAACGCGCGCCGTCGTCATTCTTCACGAGGGGCGGCTCGTCGCGGAGCGCTACGCGGACGGAATCACGAAGGACACGCCGCTCCTCGGGTGGTCGATGTCGAAGAGCGTGATCAACGCCCTTGCCGGCATTCTCGTACAACAGGGAGCGCTTTCACTCGATGCGCCGCTCGCGATCGATGCCTGGCCGGCCGGCGATCCGCGGCATGCGATCACGCTCAGTCAGCTGCTGCGCATGTCGAGCGGCCTGCACTTCGATGAAGAGTCGATCAGCCCGCGCGGAGATGTGCTGCACATGCTGCTCGTGGCGCCTGACGTCGCCGCGTACGCCGCATCGCAGCCCCTCGATGCCCCGCCTGGCACGCGCTGGAGCTATTCGAGCGGGACGACGAACATCATCGCGGGAGCGATGCGGCGCGCCGTCGGCGACCCGGCGTATGCGACCTTTCCGCGACGTGCGCTCTTCGACCGCATCGGGATGCACAGCGCGGTGCTCGAAACGGATCCCAGCGGAACCTTCATCGGATCCTCGTTCATGTATGCGACGGCACGGGACTGGGCGCGTCTGGGCATGCTCTACCTCGACGACGGGCTGTGGCGGGGCGCGCGCATTCTTCCAGAAGGCTGGGTCGCCTACAGCCGTACACCGGCTCCGGCCGCTCCTAATGGGCAGTACGGCGCGCACTTCTGGCTGCAGGTACCTGACGGTTACCGGGGGAACGCGCCACCATTGCCAGCCGATGCGTTCCACGCCGCCGGTCACGAAGGACAGTTCGTGACGATCGTGCCATCGCGTCGCGTCGTGATCGTGCGGCTCGGCCTCACGAGGCATTCGGAGACGTGGGCGCACGACCAATTCGTGACGCGCGTGCTCGACGCGCTCGCCCGGTAGAATGGGTCATGGTCGATGTCATCCTCAAACAATTCGATCGCCCTGACGACGTTCGCCAGTTCGAGAAAGGGCGCTTCGAGATCGTGCATGTCGGCGGCGTCACGATCGGTCGTGCGACGTATCAACCTGGATGGAAATGGTCCGTTCACGTCGGCCCCACGGTCGGAGCGCCCCGCTGTGCTGTCGAGCACGTCGGGCTGGTGGTGTCCGGAGTCGCGACCGCCGCTTTCGAAGACGGCCGCGTGATCGAGCTGCGGCCGGGTGATCTGTTTCACATCCCTCCTGAACCGCACGACAGCTGGGTGGTGGGCGACGAGCCGTACGTCTCGCTGCACTTCCTCAACGCCGATCACTATGCAAAGTAGAGGTAGAGACGTGTAATCGAAATGCAAAATGCGAAATGCAAAATGCGAACGCGAAACGCAAAAACCAAAGCCGTAAAACGTCGAACCTCGAACAGTCTTTCTTTTGCATTTTGCATTTTGCATCGTGATTTTTGCATTTTGCATTTTGAATTACCTTCACGCAGATCTAGCAGCGACATCTCAATGCTGTTCATGATCATCGAGCGCTTCAAGAACCGCGATCCCGTGCCGGTCTACCGCCGTTTTCGCGACAACGGTCGGTTGGCTCCCTCTGACGTTCGATACGTCGACAGCTGGGTGACTCCAGATCTGACGACCTGCTATCAAGTGATGGAGTCTCCCGATCGCGCGCAGCTGAATCAGTGGCTGGATCGGTGGCAGGACCTGGTCGATTTCGAAGTCGTCCCGGTGATCACGTCGCCTGACGCGCAAGCGCTGGTTGCGCCTCGATTGTGAGGATGCGCCTGTGCGGCGAGCGGTGATGCCCGGAACCCGATGCCGCGCACGGCGCTGATCGTCGGCGCTGGCATCGGCGGTCTCGCCGATTGAGCGTGCCCGTGGTGCTCGATCGGATTCAGTCAGTAGTGGCATTGCGGCCGGTGCTGCACGGAGCGCTGATGAACGCATACCTCGATTGGATCGGAGCGACGGCGGCCGTCTCCGCCGCCTGCCAGCACCCGACTGGCTGACGCATTCCTCCGTGCCGCGATCCGCTCGCCGGCCAATGGCATTCTCCGGCGTGTGCGCTGCCGCTTTCTCGCGGCTCCCCCGTCGCAAGAGTCTGACCCTGTTGCTCCTCCCTCCGCCGCTCGCCTCGCCTGCGAAGCCATTGGCGACTATCGCGTACGCGGCTCGCTCCACGCGGCACTCCGGAACGCATCAGCCAGTCGGGTGCTGCTGACGCGTGACCGAACAGGTGCTCAATCGCGGGGACGAGCACTTCTATCTTGATCTGTTGCGCCAGCCAGGTTGATGCATCCTGGAGCGCGGCGTGGAGCGAGCCGCGCAGGAATGCCGCCAACCGCATCGTAGGCGCTGCGAGCCGCGGGCGAGAAGCAACAGCGTCAGCCCCTTGCGACGAAGGAGCGGCGACACACCGTAAGACACGCGCTGAAGATGCGGTTGGCCGGCGAGCGGATCGCCGCGCGGAAGGATGCGTTAACCTGGTTGGCGCAATCGGAGTCGGGTGAAAGAGATCAGAGAGGACGAGCGAACAGCGCATCGGATCGAACGATGCAGTTCGATCGCCTCGCGCCCGATCACGCTGCTGGGTAGTGCGGCCCATCCGATGCTGCGCCACGCAGGGCAGGGCGCCGCGCAGGCGCTCGAAGACGCCGTTGCGCTCGGACTCGCGCTGCGCGGTCCGATGATGTTGCGATCTCGTTACGACAGTACCAACGCGTGAGGGCCGCACGCACACGCAAAATCGTCGAGCTTGCGAGACGCATCGCGCGAACCACGACGACGAAGAACCCGCTCATTGCGTGGGCGCGGAACACTGGTGCAAAGCTCGCGCCTGCGCGAATGATGCTGTCTGCGTTTTATCTGTCGGATACCCGAGATCCGCGTCGGGAACTGACGGCTTCTTACCTGAGGCAGGCCTGCTTCCTGATTCCTGTTTCCTGATTCCTCTCGTTGCGCAGTGTTTGCGCAGAGGTGCAACGGTGATCTGAGCGTTGTCACATCGCCCCGCTACTGTGCTCGTGACTGGCGAAGGAGTCACGATGAAAATTTGCAGTCTTCTCGCCGCGGTCTGGATGACCGCTGCGTGCGCGTCGCTTGCCGCTGCACAGGATCGCGAGGCGCCCGTTCAGGACCGGCGGTTCCTCTTTTCAGTCTCCACCGTGCCTGCCGAGAAGAGCCACGCGACCATGCAGCTCGACTCCGGATTCGGCGAGCGCCCGTTTGATGTCACGGATACGGATCGACCCGAACAGCGTCTCGCCATCCAGGCGACGCTTGGGCGCCGTGTGACGTTCCTCGGCCGCGTCGGCCTCGCGAGCGACGAGCGTGATCTGCGCTCGTCGCAACAAGGCGAGCTGCTGTACAGCGTCGTGCACGCGCGGAAGGCCGAAGGCAGCCTGGCCCTCGGCATGGGCATCCGCCACGAATCGTCAGGTGTCAACGTCCTGCTCGGGCGTGTCGTTGCCGGGCGATCGTTCGACGCGTGGCGGCTCGATGGCAACGCGCTCTTCGAGAAGCCATATGCGGTCGGCCGCGACTCCGTCGATCTGATCACCACGTTCGGCGTCTCCCGTCGTCTGCTTCCAGCGTTGTATGCGGGCGCCGAGCTGATCGGCGAGGACCTCGAGGGATTCTGGGAAGTCGACGAAGCCGAAGGCGGCGCGCGCATGATGATCGGACCCTCGATCCGTATTGCCCCTCCCAACAAACGATGGCAAGTCAGCGTCGCGGGTGGACCAGTGATCCATGCGACGCGCAGCGACCGAGTGAGTGAGGCGACCCGCGGTCTGCCGACGTCGAACGGCGGGAGCGGCTATGCCGTACGAGCAGCCCTCAGCTACGAGTTCTAGCGAACAAGCAAGGAGACCTTCATGAAGAGCGCAATCAGACTTGCGTGTGTGTTGATCGTGTGCCTGGCCGTGGCGTCCATGACACGGCTGGTGATGTCGGCTGGTGGCAATGACGGCAATCAAGGGCAAAACGACAACAGTCAGGGACAGAATCGCGACGATCGTCACCAGGATCCAGCCATCGTGCAGCTGGCAACTGGCCAGTTCGTGACGCCGACTGCGCTCCGGGACTCAGAGCGGCTGTATCTGAATCCGGGGCTGCCCGCGTACCCGAACTTCATTGCGGGTGAGGCCGTGCGGTCGCAGCTCAGCCCCGATGGGACGACGCTCGCCATTCTCACCGCCGGCCACAACTCGGTCGTCAAGCCGGATGGAACCAACGACGTGCCCAACTCCACGCAGTTCATCTTCATCTACAACGTCGCCGGCGCCAACCAGTCCAAGCCGCTTCTCACGCAGGTCATCAAGCAGGTGAACGCTCACGTCGGACTCGTCTTCTCGCCCGATGGCAACACGTTGTACGCGGCGGGCGGCAACGACGATGCGGTGTACGTGTACACGAAGGGCGGCAGCGCGTTCGCCGCGGCCGCGCCCATCGCCCTGGGACACTACCCGCCTGGCGCCACTGGCAGCGCTCGCAACAAGGGCATCGGCCTCGGCGTCCAGCCCAATGCGAGCGGCATGGACGTGTCCGCCGACGGCAAGACGCTGGTCGTCGCCAACAACTACAACGACTCGATCAGCGTGATCGACACGACGACGCGCCTCATCCGATACGAGCACGATCTGCGGCCGTTCTTCGCCAACAACGAGGGCCAGGCCGGAGGCAAGGGAGGGACGTTCCCATACGGTGTCGTGATCAAGGGCAACGGCACCGCGTATGTGTCTTCTGATCGCGATCGCGAGGTCATCGTGGTCGACGTGTCGTCGACGACCGCGGGACATCTGATCAAGCGCATCAAGCTCGATGGCAACGGCCTCGGGATGACGCTCGACGCATCGCAGGCGACGCTGTACGTGGCACAGGACAACGCAGACCAGGTCGCGGTCATCGACACATCCACCAACAACGTCGTGGACGAGATTGATGCCCGCGCTCCAACCGGGACGCTCCGCGGCAAATATACGGGCGCGGCGACGTCAGCGGTCACGATCTCGCCGGACGGCGACACGCTCTACGCCGTCAACAGCGGATCCAACTCGATCGCCGTGATTCCACTGTCGGGGCCCAAAGCGAACAAAGTCAGTGCTCTCATCCCGACGGCGTACGAGCCTCACGACGTCACGTTCAGCGCCGACGGGTCATGGATGTACATCGTCAACGGCAAGAGCGTCACCGGTCCGAACTCCGGCCACCTGACCGGCTCCACCGGCAGCATCACCAACGTCACCTATCCCGGCGGCAACGCCGCGGCTGCGGTGGCTGCGCGGGCATCGAATCAGTATCAGTTCCAGCTCGAACGGGCTTCACTGGTCAGCGCTCCCGTGCCGGGCGCGCATGAGTTGAAGGAACTGACCGACCAGGTCGCGAAGAACAACTTCTATACGACTGCGAGCGACGAGAAGGATCAGCAGGTGATGCGGTTCCTGAACAGGCACATCAAGCACGTGATCTACGTCGTGAAGGAGAACCGCACGTTCGATCAGATCCTGGGCGACCTGACCAACGGCGCCGTCGTCGATCCGAGCTTGACCCAGTTCGGCCATACCGTCACACCGAACAATCACCTGATGGCGAGCAACTTCGTGACGCTCGATAACTTCATGAACCCGGGCGACGGGAGCATGGACGGCTGGTCGTGGGCGATGCAGGGGCGCGTGACCAACACGGAAACGCTCACACAGCAGATCAACTACGCGTTCGTGAACCGCGGGCTCTCGTACGAGTCGGAGGGTGCCAACAGGGGCACGCCGGTCAACTGGGCCACTGTTGCGCAGCGCGATGCGGCGGGCGGTCCGGCGGGGACGACGAACTACAGCAACGCGTCGGCGGCTCTGCCTGGCGGCACACTGAATCTGCTCGTAGGAGCGGCGAATCATGCGTCGGCCGATGCCCCGTTCGGTGTCGAGGGCGGCTACATTTTCAGCGCCGTGTTGAACGCGGGTGGCACGGTGCGAAATTACGGGTTCCTGGTGAACAACATCGGCAGCATCGGCACCAAGGCGGCGCCGGTGTCCAATCCGTTCGCGTCCAATATCATTCAGGTCGCGCCGCTCCATCCCGCGCTGGCACCTTTCACCGACGTCTATTTCCGCGGCTACGACCAGCTCTATCCGGACCTGTGGCGCTACAACGAGTGGAAGCGGGAGTTCGACAACTACGTCGCCAACGGCAATCTCCCCAGCCTGTCGCTGGTGCGTATCAGTCACGACCACATGGGCAGTTTCGGGACCGCGCTCGCCGATTTGAACACGCCGGAACGGCAGCAGGCCGATTGCGACTACGCCCTGGGTCTAATGGTGGAAGCGGTGGCGAACAGCCGCTACGCTGAGGACACGCTGATCATCGTCACCGAAGACGACGTGCAGGATGGGCCTGACCACCTGGATTCGCACCGCGGCACGGCCTACGTGGTCGGCCCCTACGTGAAGAAGGGCCACGTGATCAGCACGCGCTACAGCCAGGTCAGCGTGCTGCGCACGATCGAAGACATCCTCGGTACCGAACACGTCAACCTCAACACCGCATTCCAGCGGCCGATGTCGGAAGTGTTCGATATCAAGGCGTCCCCGAAATGGACGTTCGACTCGCTCGCATCGACCTACCTCGCGGGTCTGAACGTCATGCGGTTCATGAAGGACGACGGGGTGAGATTTGCTGAGGGTCCGCGTCGCCAAACCACGCACGACGCCGCGTACTGGGACAGGGTCACCGCCGGGTTCAACTTCGACGAAGCCGATCAGGTGCCCACCGCGCTGTTCAACAGAGTGCTGTGGAAAGGCATGATGGGCGACAAGCCTTATCCGACGGCGGCCACGAGGCGAAACTAGAGGTGATTGGGTCAGTGCGATCCCGCTGACGCTCGTCGGTGCGATCCTGAGTCGTGGTCGGTGCGATCCCGCTCACGCTGGCCGGTGCGATCCCGGATCGCACCGACATGGCGCAGGATCGCACTGAGGAGCGATAGCAGGATCGCACCGACCACCGTCAGAGAGATCGCACCGACGTTTGTCAGGAGGATCGCACCGACCCGCGTCAGCGGGATCGCACCGACCAAACGCCAGAAACCGCTCCCCCCTCACCCGCCTGAGCTTGCGTTGTGCCACAATGCGCCAGCCGTGACGTTTCACATCGGTCTGCTCCGCGCCGTGAATCTTCCTGGCCATAACAAAATCGGGATGGCGGATCTGCGCGATCTCGCCGTTCGGCTCGGCTTGAAGGATGCGCAGACGCTCCTGCAGAGCGGCAACATCGTCTTTCGCAGCGACGCCCGCACGTCGGGACAGCTGGAACAGCTGCTCGAACGCGAGGCCAGGAAGCGGTTGGGGGTCGATACCGACTTCTTCGTTCGCACCGCGGATGAATGGCGGACGCTCATTGCGGCCAATCCGTTTCCGAAGGAAGCGAAGCGCGATCCGAGCCATCTCGTCGCCATCGTGCTGAAAGACGAGATTGAACCGAAGAACGTGAAGGCGCTGCAGGATGCGATCACGGGACGGGAAGTCGTGAGCGCCAAAGGGCGATGCGCGTACATGGTCTACCCCGATGGCATCGGCCGCTCGAAGGTGACGAACGCGCTCATCGAGAAGAAGCTTGGGACTCGCGGGACCGCGCGCAACTGGAACACGGTGTTGAAACTGTGCGCGCTCGCAGACCGTACGTAGCAGACCGTACGTAGGGTCCGCCTTCAGGCGGACCAGGAGTGAAAGATGCGACGCGTATCCATCGCCGTTGTTGTCGCCTCGATCGCGTGTCTCCTCGCAACCGCAGGATCGAAAAGCGTCCGAGCAGCCGTAGGAAACACCGGAGTCACGCCGGTGCCGTGCGCGAGCCGGGCGTGGGAGGGCGACGATCCGTCATTCGAGGCGTTGGCGGGAGCGAAGGCGTCATTCGGCAAGTATGAGGGCGGGGTCTATCGCATCGAGATCCCTGAGAACTGGAACGGCGATCTCGTCCTGTGGGCGCACGGCTACGTTGACGATGGCGGCCCGCAGGGTCTGCACCTGCGAGTGGGATTTCCCACCGGTGGGCAGCTGGGGACCGGCCGTACCTTCCGCGAGCATCTGATCGCTCGCGGATTTGCGTGGGCGGCATCGAGCTACCGCTGCAACGGCTACGTTCCCGGCGTGGGGTTGCTCGATACGATCGCGCTCGGCGACGTCTTCAGCAAGACCAACGGCAAGGCACCGGCGCGCACGTATCTTTCAGGCGCGTCGATGGGTGGGCACATCACCTTGCTTGGCATGCAGGAGTTTCCCACGCGGTTCGCGGCCGGACTCGCGATGTGCCCGGCCGGCCCCGGTGAAATGGACTTCCTCACCGCGGTAGGCGCCGCCTCCGAGCTGATCAGCGGAGTCGCCCTCACGCTGAAAAATCGTGATGAGGGTCTCGCCAGGCTCAACGAGATCTACGGCAAACCGCCGACGCTCACGGAAAAAGGGCGTCAGCTGGCGAGCGTCCAGATCGAAACAAGTGGCGGTCAGCGGCCCTTCGCACTCGAGGGCCTGGTGACTCGCTTCATCGAGAACGTGAGCTCGGCCGCCAACATTCCGTTGCGCGCCGAGTGGAACAGCGTCGCGACCAACGCCGACATCCGTTACGCCATCGACGAGACGTTCGGGTTGACCACGGATTCGTTCAACACCCGTGTTCGACGAAAGCCGATCAGCGAGGGAGCGCGCAGCCGCTCGATGTACGACGAAGTGATCCCCTTCGACGGCCGGTTCGAGCGGCCCGTGATGACTATCCATGGAACGGGTGATCTCTACGTGCCGATCCTGCTCGAGCGCACGCTCAAGCACGCCGTCGACGCGGCGGGAAAACAGCAGATGCTCGTGCAGCGCGTCATGCGCATCCCAGGTCACTGCGGTTTCAGCCGGCAGGAGCAGACGCAGGCCTTCGACGATGTCGTGGCATGGGTTCGCGACGGCGTGCATCCGAAAGGCGACGATGTGATGAACGATCTGCGCGACGCGGGTCGAGCGTTCACGAACCCGCTGAGGCCCGGCGATCCGGGCGGCCTCAAACCCTAAGGCCTCAGGGCCCAGGCTTCAGGGCTGTCTGAGGCCCCAGGCCTGAGCCTTGCCCAGCCCTGAGGCCCGAGGCCTGGGCCTTGCGGCCTGCGCTTCAGTTCACCTTCTGAAACATGTTCTCGAGAACGTAGTCCGCGACGCCGGCACCAAGAGTGGTGCCTGCTTCGGTGGCAGTCCTGAAGTGAATGCCGGAGAAGATACGTGCGTTCTTCACATCTTCGAGGGCAGCGGCGAATCCGTGAAAGCTGCGTGAGACCCCAATCATGGTGTCCGACGTGACAGTGATCGGGATCTGTTTGCCGAACTCCCGG
This sequence comes from Vicinamibacterales bacterium, assembly GCA_036407095.1. Taxonomy (GTDB): domain Bacteria; phylum Acidobacteriota; class Vicinamibacteria; order Vicinamibacterales; family UBA2999; genus Gp6-AA40. The sequence goes on from DASWZV010000133.1 coordinate 46,012, forward strand.
CCGATGACTGCGGCGGCTGCGCCGCTGAGACACGAATGCCCCGAGGGGTACTCGGGATGCCCCGGCGTGGCGAACATTGGCGACCATGTCGGGTCCTGCACAGTTGCCGGATTGCCGTCGTCCTCACGGATTGCGGTAATCGGACGCCAGTACGTGTAGGTGTACTTCGCGGTCCAGCATCCGTACGCGGCATCGGCCACCGCGACGTTGATTGCCGCGAGGAGCCGCGCGTTCTCGAGCAGCGTGTCGTACCGGTGGCCCTGTCCTTCCTCGCCTCGATCGCGATTGCGCGCCTGGATCAGCGACACGGCAAGGCGGTTCCAGATGTAGCTCGCGGTGCTCGAGTTCCAGAAGAGCGCGCCGATCGTCTGATCCTGCGTCCGCAATGGACTACTCTGGCTGCCCATCGACTTGGTCTCGTTGTAGTCCTGGAGATAGCGCGCGCTCCCCAGAGCCGGCGGCGGGCCGGGGTCGAATTGAGACGGGCTCGCTCCCGACCACGTGATCGGCGTGTTGAAGAACTGCGGATAGCCGACTCCAAGCGTGGATGTCCCAGTGGCCGGCGCATTGGGGGTCGGCCGCCATTGACCGATGAGCGTCGAGCCAGGGAACGTGGGCGTGTTCAGATTGAAACCGTCGCCCTGGCGCCATGTCCACATTTCGTTGGCGACTTGCGTGCCCCAGGTGACGCCGTCAGTGATCGCGCTCGGCGATTCGTCGGCGGCGATGACGGTGAGCGCGACATCACGCCTGGCATTGAGGATTCCCTGTTGCGTCTGCGTGAGAAGTCCTCCCGTCCCGTAATGCTTGCTGAGCATCACATACGCTGCGGCGACCGCCGCGGCCCGACGCGATGCCCCTGGCGGGGCGTTCGGTGGGACGTGAATCGGTGTGTATCGCCGATCGATGCCGTTGACCGCGTCGAACACGGCAGCCTGGACGAGGGCCGCGACGCGGGTGGTGTTGAGCGGCGAGGTGGCAGCGATCACGACCGATCGGAAGAGCGTCTGGTTCCAATCGGTGACTTCGTCGGCCCGCACTGGGGCTGCGATGGCCAGGCACGCGACGAGCGCGCCCAGGAATGGTGCGAGGAGTATCCGGGTCATGGTGGCCTCCTGGTTGAGTCGGGAGTATCAGCGGCCGGTATCGCGGATGTCCTTGGCTATTCCTTGGGGATGTCTGGTTTCGTGCGTTGTAGAGTGGTGCCGTGCCGGAATCGAATCTCCAGCGCAACCTGCTCGTCTTCGGTCGGCTGCTGCGCCGGCTGGGCATCGATGTGCACGTGGGCCGTCTGCTCGATGTCACCGAGGCGCTGCAGCACGTCGACCTCGCCTCGCGCGACGAGGTGTATTACACGTGCCGCGCGCTGCTCGTCTATCGTCACGAACAGCTGGCGATTTTCGACCGCGCGTTCGACGCGTTCTGGCTGGGGAGGCTCACGGTACGGGGAGTCCAGCTTCAGCAGGACCAGGACGGAGATGCCGGGTCTAAAGAGCACCCGGCCTGCGACAGCGCTGGCCGTAGTGGCGAGGTCGTTGTGGACGGCCCGGACAATGACGCGTCCGGGAACGCGAGGCCGACCGGCGAATGGAGCGACATCGCTGCGCTCGGCGACAAGGACTTCGCCGAGTTCACGGCCGACGAAGTCGCGCTCGCGCGCCAGGCGCTCGAGCGCCTGGTGTGGAATCCAGGCGAGCGGCGCACACGCCGATGGATCGCCGGACCCGGATCGCGCGTCGACCTGAGACGGGCACTCGCGAAGAGCCTCCGCACCGGCGGCGATGTGATCACGCTGCCCCGACGGACTCGACGGATGCGCCCGCGATCGCTGGTGCTCCTGTGCGACGTGAGCGGATCGATGGAGCGCTACTCGCGAATGCTGCTCCATTTCGTGCACGCGCTCTCCCGTCGTCATCGCCGCGTCGAGGTCTTTCTCTTCGCGACGCAACTGACCCGCATCACGATGCAGTTGCGAGCGGGGCGTATGGACGACGCCGCGGCCGCGGTCTCGCGGACCGTGCCCGACTGGTCCAGCGGCACGCGGATCGGCGCGGCCATCGCCGCGTTTCATCGCCAATGGGCCCGCCGCGTGCTGCGTGGACATCCCGTGGTCCTGCTGATCTCGGACGGATGGGATCGAGGCGATCCGATCGAGCTGCGCGATCAGGTCGCGTGGCTGCAGCGAAGCTGTCATCGCCTGATCTGGCTGAATCCGCTGATCGGGACGGTCGGCTACGCCCCCCTCACGCGCGGCTTGCAGGCGGCACTTCCGTTCGTCGATGATTTCCTGCCGGTGCGGACGCTGTCGAACCTGGCCGACCTCGCAGTACACTTGAACGCTCTCGGACCGCTCACGAGCGCCCGTCGATCATGGACATCACAGGTTCCTACACCTTCAACGCCCCGCCCGAACGCGTCTGGGATCTCCTGATGGATCCCGCGGTGATCGCATCATGCATTCCCGGTTGTGAACGTCTCGAGCCCGATGGTGACGATCGCTACCGGGCCAGATTGAATGTCGGCCTTGCGGCGATCACCGGCACGTACGACGGCACCGTGGCCATTGCGGAGAAGACCCCGCACTCGTCGTATCGGCTGACGGTGGAAGGGCAGGGCAAGCCCGGGTTCGTGAAAGGCAACGCCACCATCTCGCTGCGCGCGGAAGGGGCGACAACGGTGGTCGATGTTGGCGGCACGGTGCAGACCGGCGGGCCGATCGCCCGTGTCGGTCAGCGTCTGATCGGCAACGTGTCGAAGATGATGCAGGATCGTTTCTTCACCTGTCTGCAAGGCAAGGTCAATTCGTAGAGCGCGGGCTTCACGCCCGCGCGGGAAGGAGACGCCGATGGCCGCGACGCAATCACGTCGAGATTTTCTCAGGCACTCCGGACTCCTGATCGCCGCGTCGAGCACGCCGCTCAGGTACGCGTTCGCGGCTGAGGGCGACCCTGTCGTCGCCGAAACGACCTACGGCCGTATCCGCGGCGTCGACCTTGGCGGCGTGAAAGTCTTCAAGGGTGTTCCTTACGGCGCGACCACGACCGGGAAGAATCGATTCATGCCCCCGGTCGCGCCAGCCAAGTGGGCTGGCGTGCGCGACGCGATCGCGTACGGGCCGAGCGCGCCTCAAACGCAGCCGGGCGCGTCGCGTGCGGCGTCGCCGATCGCTGTTGCTGCCGCAGGGCTGCCGGCTGAGAGCGAAGACTGTCTCGTGCTCAACATCTGGACGCCGGCCGTCAACGACGGGCGCAAGCGCACGGTGATGTTCTGGTGCCACGGCGGCGGCTTCAGTTCAGGCTCAGGGTCGTCGCCGGTGACCGAAGGCGCCAACCTCGCGCGTCGCGGCGACGTGGTCGTCGTCACCATCAACCATCGTCTCAACGTGCTCGGCTTCACGTCGCTCGAAGAAGTCGGCGGTCCGGAGTTCGCGGCATCCGGCGACGTCGGGATGATGGACATCGTGGCGGCGCTGCGCTGGGTCCGCGACAACATCACGCAGTTCGGCGGCGATCCGAATTCGGTCATGATCTTCGGACAGTCCGGCGGCGGTCGAAAGGTCGCCACGCTGCTGGCGATGCCGTCCGCGAAGGGGCTGTTCCACCGCGCCACGATCGAGAGCGGCGCGACGCTGCGGCTGGTCGAGCCGAATCAGGGCACGAAGGTCGCGCGCGAGCTGATGTCGACGCTCGGGCTCACGAAGACGCAGGTTCGCGAGCTGCAGACGATTCCGATCGACAAGCTCATGTCGGCCTACTTCGACGTCGTGCGGAAGATGAACGTCGATCAGATGACGATGGGGTTCTCGCCGCTGGCCGACGGCAACATCATTTCGCAGCACCCGTTCCATCCGAACGCCGCAGCCGTATCGCGCGATGTCCCGGTGATGCTCGGGTCGACGCGCACCGAGCTCACGTCGAGCGCGCAACCCGACGACTTCTCGCTCACCGACGCAGCGATGCGTACGCGGATTCGTACGCTGCTTGGTGAACATGCCGACAACGCCATTCAGGTCTACACCAAGGCCAACCCGGCCGCGACACCATCGGATCTGTACTTCCTCATGGCAAGCGACTATCGCTACAGCGGTCCGGTGATGAAGATCGCGGAACGGCGCGCGGCCCTCAAGGGCGGTCCGGTGTTTCTCTATTACTTCCGCTGGGAAACGCCGGTCGACGGCGGCCGGCTCAAGTCTCCGCACACGATCGAGATTCCGTTCGCCTTCGACAACATCAAGGCCGCCACCCGTCTCACCGGCGGCGGACCCGACGCGATGGCGCTGGCCGACAAGGTCAGCGACACATGGATCGCGTTCGCGAAAACGGGCGTGCCCAACACGCCCAAGCTGCCGCGCTGGACACCGTTCAACGCGACCGATCGCCCGACGATGGTGTTCAACAACGAGAGTCAGGTCGTCAACGATCCGATCCACGAGCAGCGGATCTTGATGTTCAAGGCGCTGGGCTATTCATAGACGCCAGTAGGTCCTTGGTGCCTCGTGCTTGGTGCTTGGACGTCCTGTGGTCCTTCGTCGTCCCTGGTCCCGATTCGTAGAAGCGACGGAGTGGAGGGCGCGGAGCGCCGCTGAGAGGTTGTGCGTGACCCAGAACGGAATCACGATCGGAAGTGTCGACAGGAACACGAGCAGGCACACGCCCACTGCGCCAATGACATCAGCTTTCGTGAACACGGACTGCGCCGGCGCCGCCTGATGGCACAGGCGCTGCCGGATGGACTCGACATCAGTGGTCGTTAGGACTCCTGATACGTCTTCTGGAAGGGCATCGAGGATCACACGATGTGCGTCGGACGGCTCGCGGGCCGCTTGCACCGCTCGCAGCATGGACCGTCTGCGTGCGCGTTCCTCGAAGTTCGACAGGAGATACATCGCGCCGTCGACGATGCCCCAGGCCAGGTTGCAGGCGATTGCGGCAATGAGGATGGCACGCGTTTGCCCCTCGCCGTACTGCGTCGCGGATCGATCCCGTGAATGTCAGGATGGCAATGACGCCGAATGTGATCTCGCCCGTGCGTTCGAGCGGATCGAGGACTGGTGACGAAGCGCCGCGATCGACGCATCGGCACCCAGTTTGAACTTGCTCTTCCCTCCTGCGAATCGCCCGGATGACGAGAGGAGTGCATGCGTCGATGCATGCCTCACGCCGACATGAGGGGGTCGCCGTGCAACGCAAGACACGCAGGCGGTGCGACCGGGGCATCGCGAAGGAATGCCACGTTCCGTGAGATGTCGCGGACCTGAACGCTCGACCGAACGGTTACGAGGATCGCGGCGTCCGCGCGAGCTCTTCCCACGCGCCATCAGCTCATCGACGAGCACGATTGTGCTGCTGCGGATCTGTGAGTTCGAGGCTTCGGATCATCTCGAGCGTCTTGCGTCGCCGTTGACGCCGCCGCTCATCAGGCGCAACTCAGCGAGCAATATCAGCAGCACCGAATGTAACGAGAGGCGATCGCCGGGCGAGCCCGCGCTCTACTCTCGATCAGAAATTCATTTCGAGGTTGATGTGGATCACGTTCCCATTGCCCCCGACGGGAAGCGGATACGCCGTGTATCCAACGGGGCTCCTGTTGACGTGTATGAATTCGCCGTTCAGTCGAAGACCGCGTTCCCTCATGAAGTACCAGTTCTGTCCCGCTCGAACGTCCCAGGGATCGCCGAAGTCGCCGAAGATCTGCGACCAGCTGAAATAGATCTGGAGCGTCTTTGGAATGACCATCGCCGACGACTGCGCCTGGTATCCATCGTCGGTGATATTCGCGATGCCGCCGGTGTTGACGCCAGTGAAGTTGCTCAACCAGCGCCGGTAGTACTCTGCTTCCAGTGACATTCCATGGTACTTCAGCCCCGCATCGAGGCTGAACATCTGGTAGTTCACCTCGTTGACGGTGACGCCTTGACCGAACAGGTTGGGAGTGAAAATGATGCTCCCGTCGGTCAACCGGATCTGGGTGTTTTCGATCGCCTCGGTACCCGGCTGGCTTTGCTTGTCCTCGATGCTGTGCGTGTAGTGAACCCCCACCCTGGTGGCCAGCTTCTCGTGGTAGTCGAAGTCGCCAAAGGTCCCATAGAGACCGAACTCGCCGGTCGACGGCAGCCACTGAACGGAGTAGGACTGGGTCGCCAGCTTGTTATCGAGCTGCGAGGCGCTCACGCCGAGCGTGCTCAGGTTGTTGGCGAACATCGCCATGTATTTCACTTTGGTCTGCAGTTCACCTTTGAGCCAGACGCCACTTGTGTACGAACCGCGGAAGAACTCGTCGGCGATGAGGCGGGTGTCGACGCCAAGCCAGTACGGAAACTGTCCTTCGGTACTTCGTGTGGAGGGCAGCGACGTGATCCCGGCGCCCACGGACACGAACCGATTGAAGCTGTAGGTCAGATTCCCCGCGCCGACGACCTGCGCCGGATCACCCTGCGAGGTATTCGCCGACCAGACATAGAGGTAGTAGCGAAATTTCGGAGTCAGGAACCATCCCGAAAACGGCGCGAAAAACTTTACCAGCTGGATATCCTGGCGTAGCTTCACGGTCTGGACGTTGCCGAAGGCATCGACATACGTGGGATCCAGATTCCGCTGGTTCAAATAGCGCGCATAGCTGAAAAGCCGGAAGTAAATCTGGCCTTTCTCGCCCTCGTACAACCGAAACCCCACGTTGGGGATGTATTCGAGCGATTTCGCCTTGGTCTGCTCCTGCGAAACCTGGCCCACGAGGAACTCGCCCGCACATCCATCCGATACCCAGACCCCGGTGTCGTCGTAGCCCCACGTCTTCCCGAGCAGGCATGGTGCCTCGCCGGTCGATCGCTGAAGTACGACGCCGCGCGATGTGTCCGCCGGGCAGACCGAACGCTCACCAGGCTCGGACGTGCAGGTGACCGATGGGCCTGGCGTCTGCGTGGCAGGTTGGGGGGATGCTTGATTCTGTTCGACGGAGGCGGGACTCTGCTCCGCGTCCTGCGCGTAGCTCGCAGGAGCCAGTACGATGACGAGGACGATGGCGGCGGCCGACGACCGAACTACGCTTCTGGCAACCTCATCCTCTGCAGGTTGCCAGAATGACGTGGGCATTCGTGAGCGTCAGAGCACACGGAGTGCCATGCGCTCGAAGCGGTTTCCACGCGTCGCCATGATGTAGGCGGCATTTCCCTCCGGTATTTCGGAGGATCTCCGAACTTGCGGCAGTCCCGTGGGCTGTGCCGGAGGGGACGGAGGCCGGCCGTCGCATGAGCGATCTTCTGAAAACCACGCCGAATGCGTTTTATCGTCCGTCTTATCGTCTCAGGCGTGGCAGGCGAGGATCGCGCTGGTCGCGTTCAACGATACGTTCACGGGGATCAGGCTGTCTGCTCATCATTGGGGTGGTATAGGCCTCAGGGCTCCGGCTTTGGGGCTGGACCAGGGATCGTCCTGGGGCCTTGGACAGTTCTGGGCCATGAGGCCTGAGCCCTTCGTCTACACGCGCGCCGCGGCTGCTTCAAGTGCGCGGCGCGCGAACACCGGGATCATCGCGCGACGATAGTCCGCGCTCGCGTGGATGTCCGAATTGATGTCTTTGATCTCCGCTCCCGCGTTGCCGGAGGCCGCCTCGATGGTGGCTTTCGACAACGGCTTGCCCGCCAGCGCAGACTCGACGCTCGACAGCCGCACTGCGTGCGTGCTGGCGCCAGTCAGCCCGACACGCGCCGACTGGATTTTTCCACCCTTGACGTCGAGCGCCGCGGCGACGCCGACGATCGCGAAATGCGAGGCACGCTGATGCAGCTTGGCGTATGCGGCGCTCTTCACCGGCGCGAACTGCACGCCGACGATGATTTCGTCAGACGCCAGATCCACCGTGAAGAGATCCTGGAAGAAGCTGCCGGCCTTCACAGTTCGCGAGCCGCTCGATCCTTTGATGAGAATGTCGGCTTCGAGCGCCAGCATCACTGCCGGATAGTCGGCCGCCGGATCGGAGTGCGCGAGGCTGCCGCCGATCGTGCCGCGATTGCGGACCTGCTGATCGCCGATGTCCGACGCAGCGTCCGCCACGAACGGACATTTCTCGCGCAGCAGCGCGGACGTCGCCACATCGTGATGGACCGTCGCCGCGCCAATCTCGATCTTGCCGCCTTTCTCGCTGATGCCGGCCAACCCTGGAATACGGGCGATGTCGATCAGTACGCCCGGCTCGCTGAGGCGCAGCTTCATCAGCGGCACGAGACTGTGCCCGCCGGCGAGCAGCTTGCCACCGCTCGCCTTGAGCTTCGCGAGCGCGTCGTCGATCGAGGTCGCGCGCTGATAGTCGAATGCGGTCGGAATCACGCCTGACCACCTTTCCCGTCTTTCCCGTGAATGATGCGCCACAGCTTCTCGGGCCGCAGCATCATGTCGATGTGCTTCACGCCGAACTCGCTCAACGCGTCGACCGCCGCCGACACGATGCTCGGCGTGGAACCGAGCGTGCCCGCTTCGCCGACGCCCTTGGCTCCGAGCGGGTTGACCGGCGTTGGTGTGACAGTGGCGTCGAGCTCGAAGCGAGGGAAGTCGATCGCGCGCGGCAGGGCGTAGTCCATGAACGATCCGGTGACGAGCTGACCGTCGGAGTTGTAGACGACCTCCTCGATCATCGCCTGCCCGATGCCCTGCGCGAGACCGCCGTGAATCTGCCCCTCGACGATCAGCGGGTTGATGAGATGTCCCGCATCGTCGACGGCGACGAGACGCAGCAGCTTCGGCTCGCCGGTCTCACGATCGATCTCGAGCATCGAGATGTGACAGCCGAACGGATATGTGTTGTTGCTCGGCTCGAAGAAGGCCTCTTCGCTGAGGCCTGGTTCGAGTCCAGGAGGCAGCGGCACCGGGATGTAGGCGAAGTTGGCGACTTCCGCGAATGCCTTTCCCTTGGCGGGAGCGCCCTTGACGAAGATCCGCCCGTTCTCGAAGACGAGGTCGTCTTCACTGGCTTCGAGCAGTGCGGCGGCGAACTTCGCCATTTTGGCTTTGGCCTTCGTGCCCGCCATCAGGATCGCGGTGCCCCCGACCGCCTGCGACCGGCTGCCGAACGTGCCGATGCCCTGCTTCACCACGCCGGTGTCGCCGTGGTGAATCGTCACGTGCTCGAACGGAACGCTGAACTGGTCCGCGAGCATCTGCGCGAACGTCGTTTCGTTGCCCTGGCCGTGCGGCGACGCGCCGGTCGTCGCGCTGATGCGTCCGTCGCGTTCGATCGTGACCTGCGAATGCTCCCACCCTCCAGTCGGTAGCGACGCCGACGGTCCGATCCCGCAGACCTCGACGTACATCGCGAGACCAAGGCCGACGAGCCTTCCTTCGGCTCTCATCTTTTCCCGTTGTGCCTTCAGTCCTTTCCAGTCTGCGTTCGTGAGCGCTCGATCGAGCGCCTTCTCGTAGTCGCCCGAGTCGTAGACCGCGCCCATCTGTGTATGGAAGGGAAACTTGTCCTTGGGGATGAAGTTCTTGCGACGTACTTCCGCCGGATCCATCTCGAGCTCGCGCGCCAGCATGTCGATCGCGCGCTCGACGAAATAAGTCGCTTCGGGGCGGCCTGCTCCGCGATACGCGTCAGTCGGCGTCTTGTTGGTGAAGACCTCTGTCAGCGTCGCACGCACGGCCGGGATGTTGTAGGTCGCGTTCGCCATCAACATCGTCAGTGTCGGAATCGCTGCGGTGAGCAGCATGTTGTAGGCGCCGATGTCCGCGATGAGACGAAGCTTCAAGCCGAGTACCGTGCCATCGCGCTTCGCCGCGACGTCGACGTAGCCGATGATGCCGCGTCCATGCGTCGTCGCGACGAACGCTTCGGATCGATCCTCGTGCCACTTGATCGGAATGCCGAGCCGCTTCGAGATGGCGGCGGCGACGTACTCTTCGGCATAGATGTTGATCTTGGCGCCGAAGCCGCCACCAACTTCAGGGGCGATCGCGCGCACCTGATCCTCGCCGAGCCCGTTCATCGCCGCGATCATCGTTCGCAGGATGTGCGGGTTCTGCGTCGACGACCAGATCGTCATCGTCCGCTTCCCCGGCTCGAAGTGGGCCAGCACGCCGCGCGGTTCCATCGCCGACGGCGCGAGCCGATGGTTCACCATGCGTTGCGAGATGACGACCTCGGCATCGGCAAACGCTTTGTCGATCGCCGTGTCGTCCATCTTGCTGCCGCCGGGGGCGACACCGGTACCGCTCGGAACGAGCGGCACTGCAAGGTTGTTGGCGAACTTTTCGTGAATGACCGTCGGTTTTCCTGTCATCGCCAGTTCGGGATCGACGACGGCCGGCAGCGTCTCGTAGGTCACGACGATGGCGTCGGCGGCGTCGCGTGCCAGATAGCGATCGGATGCGACGACGACCGCGACCGGTTCACCGACGAAGCACACCTTGTCGACCGCGACCGCGCGATGCTCGGGTGACGGGAAGGGCGTGCCGATCGGCATCGGTGCGAGGAACTCGGCGATCTGCTTGCCGGTGTACACCGCCTCGACGCCATCCATCGCAGCCGCCGCGCTCGTGTCGATCGACGTGATGCGGCCATGCGCGATGTCGGCGCGCTTGAACGCGAGGTGCTGCATGCCGACGATCTTGATGTCGTCGACGTAGGTGCCCAGACCTTGGATGAGTCGAGGGTCTTCACGGCGTTTGACGCGGGTGCCAACGAGCTTGGGCAATACGGGGCTCGACATCGTTACCTCCCCGCCTTGTTCGCCGCGTACTGCACGGCATTGACGATGTGCTGATAGCCGGTGCAGCGGCAGAAGTTGCCGGCGATGCCCTCACGAATCTGCTGCTCGGTCGGCTTGGGATGCTCGTTGAGCAGATTGACCGCCGACATGATCATGCCCGGCGTGCAGTAGCCGCACTGCAGCCCGTGCTCTTCCCAGAAGCCTTCCTGCAGCGGATGCAGCGTGCCGTCGCGCGCCAGGCCTTCGACAGTCGTGACCTGCGATCCGTCGGCCTGGACGGCAAACACCGTGCACGATTTCACGCTGCGACCGTCGACGAGTACGGTGCACGCGCCGCACTGACTCGTGTCGCAGCCGATGTGTGTGCCGGTCAGATTGAGTTGTTCTCGCAAGAAGTGCGCGAGGAGCAGGCGCGGCTCCACGTTGGCTTTACGCACCTTGCCATTCACGGTTATCGAGACCTGGGCCATGCGTCCCTCTTATCGGATGAGCCCCTAAGACTACATCACACGGCAGGTCCCTGGTCCTTGGTTCTTGGTGCTTGGTCCTTGGTCTGTCCGGTGTGTCCTTCGTGCTTGGTCCGCTCGTGCCTGGTGGTCTGGACCAGAGACGAGGGACCAAGAGGACGGACCAGGCACGAAGCACCAAGGACCAAGGACTAGACAATATGGAATGACCGGCCCGCTATCGTAACGTCGTAGTGCTGTCGCACTCGACAAGGTGGTCTGTGCCACCGAAATCGCGGGTTAACGCCTTGCGGCGCCAGAGCCGCATCGATAGGAGCCGGTCGTGAAACAG
>DASWZV010000134.1:0-10457 GCA_036407095.1 Vicinamibacterales bacterium
GTGTGGCCCGGCGCCGGGACGAGCCGGAGTCCGGGAAGCAGCTCGAGTTCGCCGTCGACCGGCACGTACTGCACGCCGGGCGCCTCGACCCACTCGCGAATGGTGTAGTCGTCCTCGTTGCGCGCGTCGTCGAGCTCCCGACGCTGGACATAGATCGGCCTGCCGGCGAAGAGGTGGTTGCCGCCGCAGTGGTCGAAGTGCAGGTGTGTGTTGACGACGATGTCGATGCTGGCGAAGTCGAAGTTCTGCTCGCTCAGTGAACGGAGGCGGGGCTCGAGGTCGGCCACCGCCGGGTGCAGCTCCGTCATGCCGGTGTCGACCAGCACGCGCGCATCGGGATGGTCGATAACGTGCACGTAGACCGGCATCCGCTCGCCCTCGGCGAGCAGGTCGGCAACGAGGACTGGCGTGATGGTGATTGAGGCGGGGCCGGCCATCTTTCCCCCCGTCAACAGATCGACGGCTTTCATGACCGTCCCACGCTCGCGCCCAGGGCGACGAGAAGCTCGTCGAGTTGCTCGAACGTCTCGCTGAACGCACCTGTACTCCCGGAGGCGATGGCACCGTCGAGCGCTTCCTTCGAGGGATAGAGGTCGTGCACGACGACCACGGTCTCGGCCCCTTTTTCTTCAAAGGTCACCGTGGTGACGGCCCCATCTTCGCCACCTTCGTCATTCGTCCAGACGAGGCGGGAGTGCGGCATCACTTCGTTGTACCGACCGAAGAACGCCATGGGCTCCGGAGAGGCAGGGTGGCTGAACACCAACCGGTACGTGCCCCCGACGCGAACATCCATTTCGCACGAAAGCAGGGACAGGCCAATCGACTTCGGTACCCACCACCGCTTGAACAGCTCGGGCTTGGTCCACGCCTCGAACAGGATGCGCGCCGGGCCGTTGAAGGTTCGCGTGACGACAAGCTCACGGTCGGACTTGCGTTCCGTCGTCGTACGCTTCTTCATGAGGGTAGGCTCACTCTCTCTTTTTGCGTCCATCGACCTTCTCCTTCCGTTTCAATTCCTCGACAACCTTGTCCAACTCGTCGAAGCGTGCGTCCCAGAGCTGGCGGTACCTCTCGAGCCAAGCCATCTCTTCCTCCAACCGGCGCGTGCCTAGCTTGCACGTCCGCACGCGCCCGACCTTCTCCGTGGCGACGAGCCCCGCCTGCTCCAAGACGCCGACGTGCTTCTTCATGCCCGTGAGGGTCATGTCGAACTTCACGGCAAGGTCCGTGATCGAAGCGTCTGCACGCCCGAGCTGCTCCAGCACGCCGCGTCGGGTGGCGTCCGAGAGCGCGGCGAACGAGGCATCGAGGCGGGCCCCCGAATACTGAACCATATGGTTCAGTATATAGCAGACGATAGGCGGCGTGCAAGGGAGGCCGATCGCACGCGTTGTCGGCCACTTTCCCCCATATCTCGATGCAGATCGACTCACTCAGTTCCTGCCTGGCGTTGTCGGGGCTGCCACGGCCAGGCACACGATTGAGAATGGCTTCCGATTTGAGTTTCAGGGCGAGCAGCGATGTTCTGTCATCGATCGTTCGAATGATCGATGGCTGAAAGGCAGTGCTGTCAGTTGCTGCGTTTTCAGCTCACGATCGAAGCGGCGGGCGGTCCCGTCGTACTCGACGTCACCGGTCTAGCGGGTTCACAAGAGTTCCTTCTGGCGATCCTCGAGCCCGTGTAATGCCTGTCAGTAGTCGGCTTCGGCGACGGCCATTCTTGAGGGGCGCGGAGCACGCCGTGCGCGTTGTGGGGCGAGCGCCGCTCGATTCAGCGAACGGAAGGTGATGGCCGTTGGGGCCGTCACCCATGTGTCGAGAAAAGACCTTCGAAAAGTGGTCGGGGCGACTGGATTCGAACCAGCGACCCCCTGCGCCCAAGGCAGGTGCGCTACCAGGCTGCGCTACGCCCCGACATCACGAACATCGCGGGAATCAGGATTCAGGAGGCACAGCCTCGCAGGAATCACGCCCCATCACTGGGAGCGACCCTGATTATCCCACAGCCGGCCACAGCAGATTGGCTCGCCTGGTAGTCCTTTGACGCCCGGCTCAGTTCGTCGCTTTCAAATGCGAGGAGGACAGAGCCCGCCGCGAGGAACAGGGTCTTGGTGGAGTTGTCTTGGTGGCGCACTATGCCCCACACTCTGCCACGTCAAATCAACGTTCCGTCAAACGCAAGGAGGTTCTCGTGAGGCAGTCATTTCGTTCGATGCGAAGCATTGTCGCCGTGGCCGTCCTCGGCGCCGCCGGCGCATGGGTCGCGATTCGGAACGGAGCGGTGTTGCCCGCCGGCGCGCAGGCACCCGCCGCCACCAAGCCGGCTCCCCCGCCACGCAACGACGTGCCGATCCTGAAGTACGACGTCGCCGCCAGTTTCCTGAAGAACTCTCCCGACATGAACTTCGGCGAGGTGCTCGGCGTCGCGGTCAACTCGAAGGGCAGCGTCGTCGTGTTGAACCATCCTGGCAGCGCGGCGTCCGGCCCGCTCTACGGCAACGCGTCGACGCAGCTCCTCGAGTTCGATTCGAGCGGGAAGTTCGTCAGGGAAATCGGGCGTGGCGTGTATGGGCTCGGGTACTCGCACAGCGTGCGGTTCGACAAGTACGACAACCTCTGGGTGGTCGACAAGGGCACCAACTCGGTGATGCGATTCAATCCGGCCGGCTACGTGACGATGAATCTTGGACGCCGGCCCGAAGGGCCCGACGATCCAGCCGAATCGTATTATCGCGGTGGGCGCGGAGCGAACGGACAGCCTCCGGTCCATGTCGATGGCTCCTTCAGACAGCCGACCGACGTGGCGTGGGACTCGGACGACAACATCTATGTGAGTGACGGCTACACGAACTCGCGCATCGCGAAGTTCGACAAGCACGGCGCCTGGATCACGTCATGGGGCACACGCGGCAGCGGCGGCACGCACGCCGACGAGAACCCTTCGCAGTTCAACACGCCGCACAACATCGGCATCGATCGGCAGAACAACATCTACGTCGCGGACCGGAACAATCGGCGCATCCAGGTCTTCGATCGCGACGGCCGCTTCCAGCGGTTCATTCATGTGAACGCGGTCTACGACAAGAAGCGGCATCCGGTGTTGGGCAACATGCCGGCGAATCCGCCGGACGAGACGCAACCGTGGACGATCTGCATCACGAACACGCCGACACAATATCTCTTCACGTCCGACTCGGAGCCGGGCCGGATCTACAAGCTGACACTCGACGGCACGATCGTCGGCATGTTCGGCGAGTCGGGACGGGACGCGAGGCAGTTCAACTGGATTCACGGCCTCGCGTGCCCGTCGCCCGACACGCTCGTCGTCGCGGACATGAACAACTGGCGCGTGCTGAAGGTTCAAATCAAGCCATGACGTTCAGAACGAGAACTTCACGCCGAGCTGCAGCTCACGCATCGGCGTTCTCGTCGTGTTGATGGTCCCGTAAAGGGGACTCGCCATCGACATGTTGGGATCGCCCCACACCGGCTGGTTGAACACGTTGAAGGCTTCCAGCCGGAACTGCGCCGATCTGGACCCGCCGAGACGGAAGTTGCGAATGAGCGACATGTCCGTGGTGAAGATGCCCGGTCCGATGACGATGTTGCGACCGGCGTTTCCGTAGGTGAAGGGATCATTGCGTACGAACGCCGCGGTGTTGAACCACTGCTGCACCGTCTTCGGTCCATCGTTCGGATCCTGCCCGCTCACGAGATTCGGTCGGTACGTTTGTGCGCCAGTGTTGGGGACATCGGTACCAACCGTCGGGTCTCTCGGGAAGCCGCTGGACTTGTTCACGATCGCACTGATCTGCCATCCGCCCAGGATCGCGCCCGGAACGCCAGTCTGTGCGAGCGGCTTCCCTGGCCCGAACGGCAGCTCGTAGAGCAGCGATGTGACGAACCGGTGCCGGACGTCGAAGATCGAAAGCCCCCATTCGCATTCGAAGCAGTTGCTGTTCTGCGGGAACAGCGCGTCGCCGTTGAGCACGCGAATGCCGCTGCCGTTGTCTTCGGACTTCGACAGCGTATAGCCGACCAGGATCGAGAGTCCGCGATTGAGACGCCGGGTGACCTTCGTGGCGATCGAGTTGTATCTGGCCTCGGCGACGTTGCCGATCTCCTGGACCTTGGTGAACTCCGGATAGGGCCGCCGGGTCTGAAGGCTGCCGGGACCCGGTGTCACCTCGTTCGCGTCGAACATCCGTTCGAGCCGTTTGCTGCGCGAGCCGAGATACCCGACTTCCACCGCCGTGGCCCGATCGAGCTGACGCTGAACGTTGAAGACGTACTGAATCATGTACGGCGTCTTGCGGTCGTACATGTTGCCAAGCACATAGTGATTCGACACGCACACCAGCGGTGGCTGCACGCCACAGGCGTTGCTACCCGCCCCCAGGAATGGAGCGCTCCAGTTCAGATTGAGCAGGAGCGGGTCGGCGGTGTCCTGCCGGCGGCCGGCCGCGTTGCGAGCCATGTCGAACCGAGGATTCCCGGTGTCCTGCATGTAGAAGATGCCCGCGCCGGCACGGAGCGACCAGTTTTCGCTCGGCGTCCACGCCCACCCGGCCCGTGGAGCGAAGTTCAACTTGTCATCATCGACCAGCCGGCCACCGAGCGTGCCGTCGCGCGCGACCTGGATGTTGGGTGCGAACCGGATTGGAGAGTTCTCGTAAAAGTTGCCGTCGCCGATCCGCACGAGCACTGGATGACGAGACAGATCGGCCACTGGCGCGCCGGTGTCGCGAGCGGGCAGATACGCGTTGATCAGCGTGCCGCCCTTGTCGAGCCATGGTGGAACGTATTCGTACCGGATCCCCAGATCGAGCGTCATGTCCTTGCGCACGCGCCACGTATCGGTGAAGTAGTACGCCTGGCTCGTCGAGCGGAACTCGGTTGTCGCGAGCGCTACCGCCGATTCGGAGGTGCGCATATAGCCAAGCAGGAAGTCGGCGAATGCCGCAGCGCCCGGGGTCGCAGCACCCGTCGCCGATCCTGTGCCCCGGCCGTCGAACGTAAACGAGCCGCGCGAAAACTGGTTGCCCACCTGGTTGTACTGATCGAACCGGATGCTGGCGCCGAGCTTGAACGAGTGCGCACCGCGGATCCACGACAGGTTGTCGGTGAACTCGAACACCTTGTTCCGGTTGGTGTACGGACCTTCAGTGCTGTCTCCGAAACCGCTATAGCCGGAGATTCCGACGGCCGGAATGCCCCACGACTCCGGCGTGCCAGGCGACACGCCGGGAATACCGAGCTCGGACACCACGTCGCGCGTGAAGGCGAGCTCGCGTCCAAAGGTGTTGAAGAAGGAGTTGAACCCGAAACGGAACTCGTTGAGGACGGTGGGCGACAGGACGTACGTGTCCCCAATCATGAGCTGATGGATCGAGTTGAGCAGTTTCGAGCCGTTCAACATCAACGCCGGCGTCACTTCGTCGTCGTGGCTGTAGCTGTACCGGCTCATCCAATTCGACTTCGTGCTCTGGACGAAGTCGATGCGCTGCGTGTACTGCTTCCGGTCGATGACACGATCCTGTCGCGAGACGTAATTATTCTCCGTCCCCGCCGCGTTCGGCACCGGATAGAACTCGAGCAGTTTCTGCGAGATCGGATCGATCCGATTCGCCGGAATACGGTTGCCCTGGAACGGCTGGCACGTCCGGGCAGCGCCGGCGACAGTGCACGTCGACGGATCGAGAAGCGGCGTGGCCAGCGCCGAGAAATCCCCCGAACGCATGGCCGCGGAGGGCAGCGTGAAATTGTTCAGGAACGTCTTGTTGTCCTTGTAGCCCTCCCAGTTCGACATGAAGAACAGCCGGTTGGTAAAGATCGGACCGGTGGCGGTGTAGCCGAACTGATGCCACTTAAACGGTGGTTTGGGCGCGGCGGCCTGTGCCGCCGTGAAGGCGTACGGACGGGCGTCGAATTTGTCGTTGCGGTGGAATTCGAAGACCGTGCCGTGGAAGGCATTCGATCCTGACTTGGTCACGACGTTCACCTGGCCGGCGGCGCGTCCGAACTCCGCCGAGTAGACGCCGGTCTGCACCTTGAATTCCTCCAACGCGTCAACCGAGGGCAGGAAGATGTAGGTGTTGAAGTTGACGTCGGTGTTGTCGACGCCATCGAGCGTGTAGTAGTTGAATTCCCGCCGCTGGCCCGCTATGGAAATCTGCTGGTTGGCGCGCGAGCCGCCCTGTCGATCGCCAGCCTGGCCAGGGCCGGCGAACTGCGCGCTCACGTTCGGACTCAACGCGATGAGGCTGAGGTAATTACGGCCGTTGAGCGGCAATTCGACGATGCGCCGGTTCTCGATGACGGTGCCGACCGTCGCATTCTCCGTCGAGATGAGCGACGTGACGGCGGTCACCTCGGTCGTCTCGGTGATGGCGCTGATCTCGAGCGTGAGACCTACGCGGAGCATCTCCTCGACGTGAAGTTCCACCGTGTTCTGCGCGGTTCTAAAGCCCTGCAACTCGGCTTTGACCACGTAGGCACCGGGCGGCATCGCCGCAAACGTGTACGCTCCGAGCGCGTTGGCCGGCTGCGTACGACTCGCGTTGGTTGCGACGTTCTGCGCCGTCACAGTAGCGCCGGGGAGCACGCCGCCCGAAGCGTCTTTCACCTCACCAGTGATCGTGCCGAGGGTCTGAGCGAAACCAGGGGTCCCGAGAAGCAGATAGACGACTACGCTGATGAAACGTTTCCACATACGCTGCTCCTTGAGGCTGAAGATGAGGGCGGCCCGAGGAGACTTCAGAGCAGCGTGAAAATCGCGGTGCGGATCCTACAACAATTTCGCGTCAAGAAGAGAGGCACAGGGTCCGGCTGCCTTCGACTTCGCTCAGGCCAGGAAAGCCGGACCGCACGTACTACGTACACATCAGAAATCGACCTGCGCGCTGAACTTGACGAATCGCGCCTGCAGCACGCTCGTCGGCCGCAGCCACGTGGTCGTCGTCGGGGCGAACGTCTGGTTGTAGGTCAGGACCGCGTTGGAATTGGTGATGTTGTAGATGTCGATGCCGACCGTGGATCGCGTGCGCCCGAACCTCAGAACCTTCGCAAACCGCATGTCGATCTGGTTGACGCGGTCGCCATAGAGCGTTCCCGGCTCGATCAGGTTCACGGTGATGGTCTGGCTGCCAAGACCGGCAAATGGCCGGTTCAAGCCGACGGTCGCGGAGTTCGGCGCGGTCCAGTTCGCGGCGAGCTGAGTGCCCTGATCGCTGCGCAGCGTACCGGCCACTTGAACGTCGATCTTCGGCACGGTGTAAGAACCAAGTGCCGTCACGCGCGTGACCCATCCCGATGACGTGCCGCACCACGGGTTGGTGGGCGATTGCGCGAGGATGACCGTCCACTCCGGAATCGCACTCCTCACGTCGCAGTAGTCGTTATCCTGCTTGCCTGTGTTGAACCCGCCCTGCAACACCAGGCCGCTGCGCGGACGTGCCGTGACGTTCAGGAACAGCGAGTTGGCGACTTGCGACCAGCCGCCGTAGTTCGACGACAGCGTCTGGTAGTTGTCGGTCAAGCGCGTGGCAGCTTCCGGCGTGACGTTGTACAGACCCTGGAGTACGCCGCCGCCTCCGCCGGGCAGCCGTGAATCGGTCGGAATCGTCACGCCGAACACGGTGTGATCGGCAGCCGATCGGTTGCGGTTATCGATCACGGTGGAGTTGACGAGCCAGCGGCGCTGATATCCGAGTTCGACCGCGACACGACGCAGCACCTCGTGCTGCACCGAGGCGCCCCACTGCCAGTCACCGGTACGCACGCCCCACCCCGAGAGGAGTCCGGGGTCGAGAGTCGAATCGAAGACCTGCGTGCCGAAATTCAGATTCGCGTTCGGTCCGCAGAGATCGCCGCCACTCGCGCGCAGATCCTGATTGTTGGGGTTGAGGAGGTCGCAGTCGGCGATGAAGTTGCCGTTCGCATCGTTCCACGTCCGCGTCGTTGTCGTCGACAGACGCCCGGTTGGATTGAGCTGGATGAACGTTCCGCCGTTCTGCGCCGCCTCGAGATACCGTCCGAAATTGACTTTGAGCGACGTCTTGCCAGTGCCGAACAGATCGTAGGCGACACCGCCGCGCGGCCACAGATCGTTGTAGCCTTCAGCGCCCGTCGTCCGCGGGTACGTCACAGCCGTGGGAAAGAAGCGAACCGGTCCGACCGTCTGCTCCGGGAAATAGCTCCACGCGTGGTCGTAGCGTACCGCACCCTGCAGCGTCATCCGTCCGAGCGTCAACTGCTCCTGCGCGTAGAACGCGTCGCTGCGGACAGACTGCAGGATCAGATATCGATTGATGTTTTCAGTGATCTGATCCGGAACGCCGTTGTTGAAGCGGTACTGGAGAAACTGGGTGTTCCCGAAGTTCTTCCGCTGATCGATCAGCAGCGCGCCCTGATAGCCGACCTTGATGCTGTGACGTCCGGTCACGAACGTTGCGGCGGCGTTGAACTGGTTGTTCCAGTTGATGTTCGAGAACCAGTTGAGCGCCCGGTAGTTCAGGCCGGGAATATTGCCGTTGTCGGCACACCCGCTCCCGCATTGCTCGACGACGCGAATCAGATTTTCCGTCGCGAGACCTGGGAGCTGTCCACCACCGTACCGGCTGAAGTACATGCCGAACCCGGCTTCGAGCAGCAGCCGATTGTTGACGGGCGACGTCCACTTCGCCTGCGTCACGTGGTTGCCGTAATCGCGATACGCCGCCGTCTCGGGCGCGGCGATCGCGGACGCCGACGGCGTTGGAGCGGCGGTCGATCCCGCGAAGATTTCGTTGTCGCCCGAACTGCGGCAGGCACTACCCGAGAAACCGGGCGCGGCACCGCCCTCGCAGGGGCGCTGCTGGTCCCAGAACACCGTGAACTTGTTTCGCGGCGTCGCCTGCGACGTGAGCCTGAGTGCGGTGATGCGATACGACGCCGCGAGCACCGCAGGACGGGTCGTATCAGCTACATACGTCCACTTCGAGGGATCGCCGGCGTTGGCGTTCGCGAACATACCCGGGACGGTACGCTCGCTCCCCTCCTCGCGCAGGTTCAGGTAGTACCACACGCGGTTCTTCGCGATCGGTCCACCGATGCCGAGGTTGAAGTCCCACACCTTCCTGATCGCCCCAGGCGTGGTCAAGCCGCGATCCTTCAGTTCCTGCGTGAAGTTGCTGCCGATCATGCCGCCGCTGGCCCCGGAGGAGAAGAACGTGCCTCGCAACGAGTTGCCGCCCTCTTTCGGCAGCACGTTGAGCGCCGGGCCGCCGCCTTCCACTTCGCCGAGACCGCCGGTGGTGATCATCGCGATCTCGCGCGCATTCGCGACATCGGCGATGTACGACGAGACGCCCGCGCCGTTGAAGGCAGATCCGACACTGATACCGTCCACGTTGACGCGCCCCTCGTTCGATCGTCCCCCGAATCCACCGAACACCACCATGCCCGGCACGACCTGAACATCGGTCGGTGCTCCAGCCTGATTGACGCTGTTCGGAATCAGCTGAATGAGGTTGTTGTACGACCGAGAGGAGGGAATCGCGCTGATGATGTCGTTGTCGAGCACGGTCTGACGGCGCACGCTCTGGACGTCGACGATGGGCGATTCGCCGGAGACGGTGATGGTCTCGGTGAGCTCGCCGACGCGCATGTCGATGTTGATCGTTGCGGTGAACGAACCTTCCAGCGAGACGCCCTCGCGTCTGACCGTGCTGAATCCCGCCAGGGTAAACGTGACCGTGTACTCGCCCGCCCGGAGGTCGACGATGCGATATTGACCATTGCCGTCGGTCGTGGCGGACCGCACCTTTTCGATCAGGGCGGGGCTTGACGCCTCCACGGTCACGCCGGGCAGCACGGCACCGGATGAATCCCGAACCGTTCCGGTGAGGGACGCCTGCGCGAATACGCAGGTAGGAGCGACCAGGAACAACGCAACGACGAACCAGGCGACGCCAGGTGCACGCATGATGCTCCCTCCGATGATGTGGTGACGAGTGTCGAGGCAGCGAGATTGTCTCAGGAGAATGGCCGGCCGGATAGGCAAAAAGCCGTCAAGAAGATCGTGCCCTCGGGCCCCTACCAACGGTTTTTGGAGTAAGCAGGGACGACGAGCGCCTGCCGCCTGTAACGGCGACCAGCACCCGACTGGCTGACGCGTGACACTACCTGTCATTCCCGGGCTGTTGCGCCCGCACGCCTGCCCTGAGCGAGGCGAGTCGAAGGGGACGGATGCGTCAATCTGGTTGGCGCAATCGGGGGCGTGCGAAAGATAAGAGGAATGACGAGCGAGGACGGCGTCTCTGACACCTACCAGCACCCGACTGACTGACGCATTCCTTCGTGCCGCGATCCGCTCGCCGGCCAACCGCATCTCCGGCGTGTGCCTTACGATACCTCGCCGCTCCTTCGTCGCAAGGGGCTCCCGCTGTTGCTCCTCACCCGCAGCTCGCCGCGCC
>DASWZV010000135.1:0-1943 GCA_036407095.1 Vicinamibacterales bacterium
TTCGTCGACGGGCAGACGCTCGTCAACCTGCAGCTGACCACGAACATGAACCCGACGGCGGTCCCGAAGTAGAGATCAAAACTTGAGGTTCACGCCGGCGTACAGCCGCTGCACGTGCGAGTGCCGCGGATTCCCGCTCAACGTGAACACGCGATAGTCGAACCGCAGCCGCAGCGGACCGACCAGCGACATCTTCGCGCCGCCGCCGATGTTGACGCCGAAGTTCGTCTCGGACGGATCCGGCGCGTTCGACAAGGTCTCGTGGTACACGCCGCCACCCGCGGTGCCATAGAACTGCAGCCCGGCAATCGGAATCGGCGTCTGCAGCAGTCCGTTGAACATGAAGGTTCGCAACGACGGCGCGAGGACCTGGTCGTCCTCGCTCGTGTGCGCGTACTCGAACTCCAGTCCGACGATGACGAGGCCGGCGCCGATGGCGAAGCCAACGTTGGGCCGGTTCGACGGTGTAGTGGTCACGCCGAGAAAGCCGGTGATGTCGGCGCGGGCCGTCAGGGGGAAGGCGAGCAGCACGAAAACAAGAGCGGCCGGAATCAGGGTGAGTCGGGTGCGCATGACGAACGATGGTACCACGCCGGTATGCGGGATCCGGGATGCGGTACGCGGGATGCGGTATCCGGGATGCGGGACGCGGATGCGGTATGCGGTCTCAGGTATGCGGATGCGGGACGCGGTATCCGACGTTGCTGATCGCGCATGCCGCGTACCGGATCCCGCGTACCGGATCCCGCGTACCGCATCCCGCCTACCGGATCCCGCGTACCGGACCCCGCATACCGCCGTGATACTCTCGTTCCGTGGACTTTCGACCGACCGACGAGCAGGAGATCCTGCGACGCACCGTGCGCGAGTTCGCCGAGATCGAGATGCGGCCGCACGTCATGGAGTGGGACGAGGCGCAGCACTTTCCGATGGAGCTGCTGCCGGCGCTTGCCTCGCTCGGGCTGCTCGGGATTCAGATCGCCGAGGAGTACGGCGGAGCGGGCCTGTCGTCGGTGGACTACTGCATCTGCATCGAGGAGCTCGCCCGGGTGTGTCCGGCGATTGCGCTCTCCATCGCGGCGCACAACGGGCTCTGTTCGTCGCACATCGCGAGGTTCGGCAACGACGCGCAGAAGCGCCGCTACCTGCCGCGCCTGGCGCGCGGCGAGGTCCTGGGCGCGTGGGGGCTGACCGAAGCGAACGCCGGCAGCGACGCCGCGGCGATGCGCACCACCGCCACCCGCCGTGGCGACTGCTGGGTCCTGTCGGGATCGAAGAACTTCATCACCCACGGCCGAATCGGCGGCGTCATGGTCGTGATGGCGGTCACCGATCGGTCGAAAGGCCATCGCGGGATCACGGCATTCGTCGTCGAGCACGGCACGCCGGGAATGACGCCTGGGAAAAAAGAGAACAAGCTGGGTATGCGCGCGAGCGACACGAGCGAGGTCGTGTTCCAGGACTGCCGCATTCCCGAGTCGCAGTTGCTCGGCGAGGAGGGCGAGGGATTCATCAATACACTCCAGATCCTCGACGGCGGCCGCATCGCGATCGCCGCCCTCTCGGTTGGCCTCGCACAGGGGGCGTACGAAGCCGCGCAGCAGTACGCCAACGAGCGTCAGCAGTTCGGTCAGCCGATCGCCGGCTTTCAGGCCATTCAGTGGAAGCTGGTCGACGCCGCCACGCGGATCGAAGCGGCGCGGCTCTTGACCTATCGCGCCGCCTACCTCAAGGATCAAGGGAGCCGGACCACGAAGGAGTCGTCGATGGCCAAGCTGTACGCGAGCGAGACGGCGGTTCGCGTGGCCGACGACTGCGTGCAGATTCACGGAGGATACGGCTTCGTGAAGGACTACCCGGCCGAGAAGTTCTTCCGCGACGTCAAGCTGCTGACGATCGGGGAAGGCACGAGCGAGATTCAGCGTCTCGTCATCGCGCGCCAG
>DASWZV010000136.1:0-6771 GCA_036407095.1 Vicinamibacterales bacterium
CCGTCCCAGACTTGCCGAGATCTTCGATTACGCGAGCAAGTACCAGGACGGCGGCGCGGAGGAGATCTTTCCAGCCGACCTGCCGCCGTCGACGACCTCGCTCGTGCAGGAGCTCGGCCTGCGAGCACATCGAGCGGTGAAAGCGGGTTCGTACAGCCGCGTCGATTTCCGCCTCGACCAGTCCGGCGCGCCCTGGTGCCTCGAGGTGAATACCGTGCCGGGCATGACGCGCATGAGCCTGCTGCCGCAGTCCGCGGCGGCCGTCGGCATCGGCTTTCCGGAGCTGTGCGAACGAATCTGCCGGCTGGCCATCGAGCGGTTCCGCCGAAAAGCGCGGTGAGCGCGCATGTCGCCGAAAGTCAGTCGACCGGAGATTCATCGAGGCAGTCGGCCTGCCACGCGCGTCGAAGTGCTGTAGCGAGCTTCACGCACTCCGGGCAGGAACGGAATGACGGCATGTTCCCCGACTGCGGCGCGTCAACAATCGCATCGCGTCGATCGGTCCAGACCATTTCGCCAGCTCGGTGTCTAAGTCGTCATGACCTCAGTGAAGCGAAGTACTGCCGTCGCAGTTCTTTGCGTCGCATGTGCTCACGACGCGCAGGCTCAACGCGCCGCCCCGTCGGTAGCGGACGTTCGAGCGCGTATGCACTCGACGATTGACGCGGAAGTCGCGTGGGCCGCGTTCGACGCGGGGACCTTTCAATTACGCGATGCAGTTCCAGACTTGATCGCGATTTTGGAATCGCCACCGGGCACCGATGCGCGGACGCGCGATTACCTCATCGCCGCAGTACTCGATGCGCTCATCCAGCTACGAGACTCCAACTTCGCTCGACCGCGGCTGGCCGTTCCGTCTGCCACAACGCTCGAACGCCACTACGCCCGCTGGCCTATCCAAGTCCTTTTGCTGATGTCGGAAGCCGCGCCGGAGCGCGCGATCATCCTGGAACGATGGCTCCAAACCGCCCGCGGCCTGCAGTGGTACGCAATCGCCAATCTCTTGCTGAACGAGAAACCGGCACCATCAGGGTTCGCCAACGATCTATTGAACGACGTCGAACTGCGATTGGAAGTCGATGTGGCTGATGATGGCATCGGTATTGGTTCCGGCGGTGGCCGCGGGAGTGGTGTTGCGGACGGGTTTGAAGAACAGCCACGGGACTTTCCGCCCCACGCGGTCTATCGGTTCGAGAGCGGTCCAAGCGCCAACGCGATCGTACTCGCGCAGGGCCCTCGAAGCTCGTATTACTCACGCCGCGTTGTCGCAGAGTGGCAGTTCTTCGTAGCAACTCTCTTGGACGGCGGTCCTTCCACAACCGATCGGCTCGATTATCTGAACGCGCTGGTCAACAGACCGCACCTATTTGAGTTACGCCCATCGACCGCCGTAACCATCGCGTGGAAGAACGAGCGCGACTTGCGGATGCGCATCGAGGCGGAGCGACAGAAGATCGCGTCGGAATGGCAGCGGATGATTGCCTCGCTCGTCGATGGCGGCTATCTGCGTGCAAGTGAAGCAGCCGCGCGGCCGCTGCCTCTAGAGGTCGAGGTGCGCGACCAGCGGAAGCGGCCGCACCGCCAGTTGCCTGATCTCACGGTCAAAGGACGTCAGTAGCTTTACGCAAGCCCTGCGGCGACGGGGCTAAAGCGCGCAGGACGTGGACGAGGGATGAACGATGGACCACGTACAAGGACCAAGGACGGACTAAGCACCAAGGCCGAAGGACGAAGGACGAAGGACGACAGCCACACGGAAACGAAACTGCTCGAAGCCCCCCGCATGGCGATTTCATCGAGGGCAGATCTCAGCTCGCGTAAAAGTAGCGTGTGAGGTGGAGGAACACCGGCGCCGCAAAGCAAAGCGAGTCGATCCGATCGAGGATGCCGCCGTGTCCCTCGATCAGCGTGCCGTAATCCTTCACCCCGCGGCTGCGTTTGATCGCGGACATGACGAAGCCGCCGAAAAAGCCCATCATGCAGATGACGAATGCCATCAGCGCCGCAGCGGCTGGCGTGAACGGTGTCGCCCACCAGATCCCGGTGCCAACGGCCGTTGCCGAGAGGATGCCGCCCACGAGTCCTTCCCACGTCTTGTTCGGACTGACTGCCGGCGCCAGGCGATGTCGCCCAATCGATTTGCCCCACACGTACTGGAGCACGTCGCTCAGCTGGACCACCAGCACCAGAAAGAACATCAGACGGGCGTTCTGTCCCTCGTATCCGGGGATGCGGAGCAGGAGCAGCGCCGGTACGCAGCTGACGAAGTAGACACAGATCATCAGCCCCCACTGCGTGATGGCCGTCCGCTCCAGAAAACGCTCGGTGTCACCGGTCAATGCGGCGCGAATCGCGAGCAGGATCGAGACGTAGATCGGAATCAGGATCGTGAAGAGCCCGTACCAGCCGCTCCATATGAGCAGATACTGCAACGGCGTGACGATGAAGAAGGACCAGGCGAGGGCACGATGATCGCCGGCGCGGGTGGGCGCGATGGTCACGAACTCCCGGAGGGCAAGGAACGAGATCGCGCCAAACAGGAGAATCGCCCACGTGGTCCCGGAAATGACTCCGATCACGAAGAGGAGCACCATCACCCACCACGCGCGGATGCGAAGGTTGATGTTGGCCACTGTCTCGCGAGCGGCGCCGGTGGTGAACCGGCGGCTCATCGCCCACCCGGTGACGGAAGCCGCGATCAGCAGGCCGATCACGCCGCCTATCAGCGTCAGTAACGATCGATCAGCATTTGGAACCAAGGTGAGCTCCCAGCTGCATCACCGCGGCACGTGCCCGCTCGAGGAACGGTGTCTTGTCTTCGCTCATCGTCATTGGCAACGGCGCGCCGAAAATGACGCGACTCAGCATCGGTACGGGCAGCGCTTCGCCTTTGGGAAGGATGCGATTCAGGTTCTCGAGACAGACCGGAATCAGCTCGATGTCCGGCCTCGCCTGCGAAAGAAAGTACAGCCCGCTCTTGAACGGCCCGACGCTGCCACTCGCGCACCGCGTGCCTTCCGGGAACAGAATCAGGGAGTAGGCGCTCCCGATCTCGGCAGCGATGAACGACGTCGTCGCCCGTGCCGCATCCACCGCACATGATGGGTGGCTGACCGCCGCTCTGGCCTTAGGACCGTCGGACCCTCGCTCGATCAGTACCGCGTTGAAGACGTCTGTCGCCAGGTGCCGGCGGATCGCGTTTCGTTCCCAGTATTCCCGCGCAGCGACCGGCCGAATACGCTGGCGCAGCAGCGAGGGCAATGCCGACCAGATCACGATGAAGTCCAGATGGCTCGAGTGATTGCTGAAGTAGATGCGCTGCGTCGTCCCATACGGATCGCAGTGCCATTGCACGGACGTGCCGCATACCAGACGACACAGGCTGGCGATCGCCCGCCCAGTCATCGCCCGTTCACCTCGGCAACCATGCGCCGCGTCCGACGGACGATGGTGAGAAGCGAGCCGGCCACGATGATGGCGAGTGCGGCGTAGATGCCGAATGACCGCTGATGTAGCGGTGCTTCGATACTGGAGATAACCGTGGCGAGCGTGAGCGTGAACATCCGGTGCTGCTTCGCCATGGGCCCGATGAAGTGCTGCGTGAGCCCGAGCGAGCCGGCCAGGACGCGTACGTAAGCGGTGAAGAGCGCCATGATGGCGGCTGCCCATCCCAGGACCGCACCGTACGGGAGCGTGCTCACGGAAAACCCCGCGCCGACGAGGATGAGCACGTCGGCAATGCGGTCGGGCAGCTCGTTGAAGATCTCGCCGCCCTTCGTCCTGAGGTCGTGCTCGATCGCAAGCATGCCGTCGAGCAGGTTGCACAGGAGCCGGAGCTGAATGGCGGCCGCCGCGCCAATGAGGGCCCCGGCACGGGATGTCACAGTCAGTTCCAGCGCCACCACGAAGGCGACGCACGCCATCGCTGCGCAGACGAGTCCGGCGATCGAGACCGTGTTGGGCTGAATTCCGGTTCGGGCCAGCGTGTGGGCGAGTCGTCCCGCCCACCCCGCGTGACGCGTAGCGAGTACTCGACGTGGCGCGGCGGGGGACAGCGGCACGCATGCGGCCGGCACGGTCGGGGGGGACGTGTCCATTTACTCGTTCCTCACGCTGGTAAACGGGTCGCCGTCGGGCGGCGCGCGATTGGCCTCGCTGGTGAAACGGCCGGTGCGAATGAAGGCGCGCAGCTCAGGCCAGACTTCCGCGAACCGCAGATACACGTCGCTGTGGTTCATCGCGAAGAACGCGCAATCGCGGTGCGGCTGCAGGAACCGATCGCAGTCGAATGCGAAGGGCCCGTACCGTCGAGCGGTGCCCCTGTGCCTGCGCATGAAGGCCGTCGGACGCGTTTCGACGACCAGACCGACGTTGACGCCCGGTCGATCGAGAGGTGGATAGGGTGTCCTGGCGAAATCGAACACAGGCGACCCGTATCGCAGCCAGGTCAGCAGATGCAGATCGTCGGTCGCGATGCGCGCCGCCCGTTCCTGCAGAGGACTGCGGTCGTAGATCACCGTCGCCAGGTTCGGAAGCTGCTGCGCCTCGACGAGCGGATTGAGTGTCCAGCCGCCGGCAAGGAACGCAAAGACGTGCA
The DNA here is from genome assembly GCA_036407095.1 of Vicinamibacterales bacterium. Taxonomy (GTDB): domain Bacteria; phylum Acidobacteriota; class Vicinamibacteria; order Vicinamibacterales; family UBA2999; genus Gp6-AA40. The sequence goes on from DASWZV010000136.1 coordinate 4,598, forward strand.
CCCGGTCGTACCGATCCAGTCGCTGTTCGCGGAGGAAGCGCTGCAGTCTTTCTCCGCTCTTGCCCAGCCCGCTGCGCGAGATGTACGTCGGCACGTACAGATCGAACCCCTCGTCCTTCATCTGCGTGCTCAACTCGCGGAGCGCCTGCTCGGCATGACGGCCGTAGCCAAAGCCGGGGAGCACGAGCAGCGCCTCGGAGCGCGGAGCCGCCGCGGAAAGATGCGGTCTGACCTGTCCCGCACAAGCGCTGAGCCACAGGCAGGCGGTCACGGTGGCGACCTGACGAACGAGGCTGCGGGTTCTCATGCGCCACACTCCCACCGCTATGGTGGAAGGAGCGCCAGCGCCATGTCCTGACGTGGCGCTGAAAAACCCTGAATGCGTTGCGGCTAGGGGACGAGCGGCGGCAACTGTCCTATCGTCTACCCGCTGGGCTGCGGATCGAGCACTAGATGAATCGGGCGCGCGTCAACATCTCGACGGCGAGGTCGGTGATCGAGTGGCCGTGGTTCGTCAGCGTGAAGTCCTCGATTGCCGCTCGATCGAGCAGCACATCCAGTTCCGCGACCCGCTCGATTCCCTTTGTCTGAAACATTCCCGGTTCACGCAGGCGAACCCTGTCCTGCATCACGCTGAGAGGCGCCCGGAGTCGGCAGATCGTCGTTTCCGGATCATCGAGTGCGGCTTTCAGAAATGGCAGGTCGCGCCTGTCGATTGCCGCTGCCACGACGATGTTTGTCACGCCCGCACCGCGGTAGTTCTGCCACAGAAGTGCGAGATTGCGGTACATCAGATCTTCAAGCGACCGCGGCTTGCCGTCAGCACGTTGATCGCGGTCTGGAGTTTCTGAGGGTGGCAAGAGTCCAATGCCGAGCGTGTCGAGATCGATCGCCGCGTGCACGATCCCTCGCTCGATCAATACGTCAGACGCTTCGGCCATGAGCGTCGTCTTGCCTGCTCCCATGGTGCCGGTGATCAGCAGCAGGCGAGGCAGTCGCTTTTCTGTCACTCAGTCCAGCCGGCTTGAATGTAGCGTCACTTGGAATCGTACGGCACGCGGCTGTCCATAGCCGCCGCCACAAAACACGTGTTCGGAGTTCCCGCATCATCTTGTCACTTCGGCGCGGGTTCCGAGGCCTCAGTGACCGGGCTGCTTACGTGCTTCGCTCCTTGACTCGGAGCCGGGCGGAAAAGAATCTCGCGCACCTCGACCGGCGCCGCGCACGCAACTGCACCCTTACGTGCCCACGCGAGTGCGTCGTCAAGATCGGCGGCTTCCAGCACCCAGAAACCGCCTATGTGCTCTTTGGTCTCCGTGTACGGCCCGTCGGTGACGAGCACCTTGCCGTCGGGCTGCTTCCGTAGCGTTCTTGCGCTGCCGGCCGGGGAAAGGCCGCCGGCGAACTTCCTGACGCCGGCAGCAATCATGTCGCGGTTGAGCGCGTGTATCTCCTCGACAGCCGTTTCGGTTTCGACCGACGGGTCGTAGTCGTCGGGATGGTAAATAGCAACCAAATACTGCGGCATGGAGGTCTCCTGTGGTTTCGAGCGGGCCAATGCCCGGCTTCCTATATACACGTCGAACGGCCGAACCAGAATTCGACAACAGGTCCTATGAACTTGTTGGTCAGTGCGTCGCAGTTTCCACCTGCCGTGCTCGTGTAGTCGGGGAGGAGTGGAGAAGCGATGCGCGAGAGGATCGCGCTGAACGTCGGCGTGGTTCTGAACTACGTCAGCAGCACAGCGCGCCCGGGGCTCCACCATCACGAACCATCTCGTCCCACCTCTGGGCGCGTGTCGGTTGGAGCAGTTGACGCCGCCTGTGATCCAACGGTGGCTGAACACGCACAAACAGACTCATGGCGCACGACGACGGATTGAACTGGCGCGTGCCGTCCTGCGTTCAGCCCTCGCATGGGCGAAGCGCCTGCAGTTGGTGACCGTCAACGCAGCGGAGTGGGTGGAGCTGTCCCTCGCGATCGAACAAGCGGAAGATCACCCCGCTTGACCTCGCGCAGGCCAAGACCTTCCTTGGACGATCGCGCGCTGGCGGTTGGCGAAATCCGTCCCAGACTTGCCGAGATCTTCGATTACGCGAGCAAGTACCAGGACGGCGGCGCGGAGGAGATCTTTCCAGCCGACCTGCCGCCGTCGACGACCTCGCTCGTGCAGG
>DASWZV010000137.1:0-8177 GCA_036407095.1 Vicinamibacterales bacterium
CACCGTCGTGTCGTAGCCCAGGATATTGAACGCCCCGGCCGAGTGGCGCACGATGTTGTTCGTGAAGGTGACATCGCGAACGGCAGCCCAGGGTACTTTCCCGTCGCTGTTACGGGGCGTCAGCACGATCGCGTAGCCTGCCTGAGCCTCAACCCAGTTGTTCTCGAACACGTTGCCGTCGATCGTGACCCGTTGGGCACTCTTCAGCTCGAGCAGGTTCTTCGAGATCCACCGCGTCCCAAACGTGGGCGGTCTCCCGCTCGTCTCGCCTGCACCCGTATACAGGAACGAGGTCGCCGACCCCGACGTCGTCACGTAAACGGCTTCGCCGCCCGTCGACGTACCGCGATAGATGCGGTATTTGTCCGCACCCGGACTCGCACTCCACGACAGTGACACGCTGTGTCCTGCGGTTGCCGTCACCGAGACCTCGGTCGACGGCAGCGACGCCGCCTCTGAGTTGGAGGACGCCATCACCGCAACAATCTTGAAGTAGTGCGTGCGTGCCGTCAGCGATCCGCTCGAAGACGACGCAGAGGCGTGAGGCGAGGCGGGCGGCGCGAGGATCGGATTTCGCCACGCCGTCGGCTTGGCAATGTCGTTGCCGGATATCTCGATGTCGCTTGAAATCAGTCCCTTCGTGGCCGGAACGGCGCCCCCGAACATCACGTTCTCGCCCGAGGCCTCGAGGTAGTTGTTGATGATTCGATAGGGACCGACGCCGTTCCACCCTTCGATGGCCTGCGAGTCGGCATTGATGGATTTGACATCGGCGATGTAACTGTTGAGCACATCGGTGGACCCGCCGTTCAGCGCCACCCCTCGCTTCTGACCTTTCCTGGCGTGGCCGTGAATGTACACGCGATCGAACACGATGTGATGCGGGGGGTTGGCATCGGCCTGGTCCGAGCCGATCGCGATCAGGGTCTCGTAGCCGAGCTGCGCGGCGCCGTCGAAATCAATGAACTGCAGCCGGTAGTGATGCGCGCCGGGGTAGGTGCGCAGAACTGGCGTGGTCTTGGCCGTGCTTGCACCGACGAGCCGCGCCAGCACTGCAGGCGTGGTGTTCGCGCCGGCGCGGCCTTGCGGGACGAGTCGAGTGCCGGCGGCAGGCAGCGACGCGTCCGCGGCATCCGATCGAATCGTGATGAACGCCGTGGACGATGCGTCCTTGGCTCGCAGCACGAAATTCCCGACGAAAGTCTGTCCGGCGCGCAGCAGGATCGTGTCGCCGGGTCGTGCCGCATCGATCGCGGGCTGCAGGTTGGTGTATGAGCAGCCGCTCGCGCACACGCGCAGCGTTGCGGCACCGGCCGTCACCGGCACCGCCAGCGCGATCGTCGACGCCACGATCGCGCGCCGTACACGATCACGGACTCCTGGTAATTGGAGAATCAAGGCAACTCCCGATGAAAGTTGAAGCCGACCGACCGACCGGCGCCGGCGAGTCGAGCAAGGGGCGATCCATCATGGTGCCGCCGCGTCACGTGTAACAAACGTGCGTCACGGCGCCGAAGGACGGCTGAACCGTACACAACCGCAACTCGGCCGTTTGAAAAAAGTGCTCGTCGGTGTCGATGTTCGAGAGGTGCGACCGTGATGCGCGTCAGAATCCGACAGGTCCGAGCATGTCAGCCAAACCGCTCGGAGCCCCATCGGCGTGTCAATTGTCCGCTGGTGGTACGTTGCTTGCTGAGCTGAGCGCGTGACCGAGTCTTCGCTGCCGGTTGCCGTCTGGGTCTCGAGTTTCGCGGCGGGTGGTACCGAGCGGCAAATGGTCAATCTGATCCGCGGTCTGGATCCCACCCTCTTTGCCGTTCATGCCGCCTGCTTCGAGGCGAGGGGCCCGTGGCTCGACGCGGCCGCCGAACGCGCGGTCTCGATCGCGGAGTTCTCGATCCACGGCTTCGCCCGCCCGGCGACCTGGAGGCAGGTCGCCGCCTACGCCCGATGGTGCCGCCGGCAGCGCATCGCGGCGGTCATCACGTCGGATTTCTACACGAACGTGTTCGGGCTCACGGGCGCCGCCATGGCCGGAGTACCCGTGCGAATCGCGGGCCGCCGCGAAATCAACACCGACAAGACGATCCCCAAGCTGCTGCTGCAGCGCGGGGCCTACGCGCTGTCGCAGCGCATCGTGGCGAATTCGCGCGCCGCGGCCGCACGGCTGCGGCGCGAGGGTGTCCGGGCGGACAAGGTCCGCGTCGTTTCGAACGGCGTCACCATGCCGAACGCGATCGCGCCGAGAGTCCCGGCATCGATGACGCGCGCGATCGTCGTTGCGAACCTCCGGCCCGAAAAGGGCCACGACGTGCTGATTGACGCGATGGCGGCCCGGCCGGAACTGCGTCGGCTGCAGCTCGACTTCGCGGGAGATGGTCCGTGCCGCGCGAACCTCGAAGCGCGCGCCCGTCGGCGCGGCGTGGCCGATCGGATCAGCTTTCTCGGGGAGCGCGGCGACATCCCTGCCCTGCTCGACCGCGCGCACCTCTTCATTCTGCCGTCCCGAACCGAGGCTCTGCCCAACAGCGTGATGGAGGCGATGGCGGCCGGCCTTCCGGTCGTCGCCTCCCGGACGGGCGGCATTTGCGAGCTGATTGATGACCGCGTCACGGGCATCCTGGTTCCTCCCGGAGACGCCGGCGCCCTTGCGGACGCCATCGTCCGCACGATCGCGGATCCGGTGCGTGCCGCGGCGCTCGGCGCGGAGGCCCGTTTGACAATCTCAGCGCGGTTCGGAATGTCCGGCATGGTCAGCGGCTTCACGGATATCCTGCTCGCCGAGCTGCACCGCCGCGACGTTACGTTGAGCTCCCACCTGCCGGTGCCGGCGTCCGGCCGAAGGTAAGCGCCACCCTCACGGATTCAGCGATCCCCGTCCCCCGCGTCCGGGCCCCGCCCTGGGCCTTTCCGGCCGCTCGCGAACGCGCGCCCCGCCCAAGACCGAGTTCAGCGTGTCGATGTTGGCTCCGAGATCTGATCCGTCGGAGGCCGCTGCCTTCCATTTGCTGGTGGCCGCGAGATGGAAGTCCCCGCCCGCGAAATCGGCAAACTGCTGCTCGAACTCCTGTTCGCTCGGAAAGAAATTTCCTCCCGGGTACTTGGATGAATTGCCGCCCGCCAGGACGTTGTGGGTGAACACGGCGCCCGGGAAGTAGGCCGCCAGCGTATCGGTACCCGACGAGAGGCCGTCGCCGAAGACACCGTACTTGTTGTGTCGCGCGATGTTGTCCTCGAACGTGAAGCCCACGATCGGCTGGGGCTTGCTCTTCGTGCCGCCGTACGCGGAGATCAGGTTACCCGTGTGGATGATCGTGTTGTGCTGCACGCTGACGTCCGCCGGATTGTCCCCAAGCTGCATGAAGACGCCATTGCCGCCCCAGGCCTTCGAATTCACGTCGTACACGAGATTGTTGGCGATCCGGATGCGGCGGGCCGGGCCCGAAGGAAGCACGTTGTCCTCGCCGAGAAGATTGAACGCCGCGGCGACGTGGCGGACCACGTTGGACTGGAACGTGATGTCCTCGACGGTGGCCCAGACGGTGGACCCGGAATTGCGCGGCGTCAACACAATCGCGTACCCCGGCTGTGCGTCTGGCCAGTTGTACTCGAAGAGGTTGCCTTCGATCATGACGCGACGCGCGTTCTTCAGCTCGAAGAGATTCTTCACGGCCCACTTCGAGTTCCGCCACTCGGTCTGCTTCGACAGATCGTTTCTCCGGAACGTCACATCGGACGGCACGAGATTCGGAATACCCGGATCGCTCCCACCCAGCATGAAATTCTCACCCGCTGCCTCGAGGTAGTTGTTCTCGATGACGAACGGGCCCGGACCGTTCCATCCAGCAATCGCCTGAGCCTCCTGACCGGCGGCCTTGATGTCGGAGATATAGGAATCGATGATCGTCGTCGACGCGCTGTTGAGGGCGATGCCCCGCTTCTGCCCTACCCTCGGATCGCCGTGCACGAAGCACCGGTCGACGACCAGGTGGTGAGGCACCTCCGAGAGATCGTTCTGGCTGCGCGTCCCATCGCCCAGCAGGATGATGTCGGTGAAGCCGCCGACATTGGCTTGAAATTCGAGCAGCTGCAGTCGCCAGTGGTGCGCACCGGGCTCTGTCCGCAGCACGGCCGCGCTGTTCGACGACTTCAGCTTCGCGAGCTGTGGGGCGTACGTGGGGTTGATACGTTGATTCGCTGCCGGCAATCCATCATCTCCCTCGGTTCGAATCGTGATGAATTGCGTGCCGGCTTTCGCCGGCAGAACGTAGTTGCCCACAAACATCGCGCCGCGCGCGAGCGAGATCGTGTCTCCGGGTTGCGCCCGGTTGATCGCGTCCTGGAGGTCGCCGCCTGCCGGAACCGCAATCACGTTGCCCTGTGTCTGCACCGCCGCGGCAGCCAGACACACCGCGATCGACAAGACACCGCTCAAAGTTGCTTTCATATCTCTGCACCTCGTCCATTGGTGAGGTGGCGTGGCGACCACTAGCATCAATCGTTGTGCCAGGCGGAAAAGACAGCTGAACCGGAGGAGCGACCCAGACCGGAGCAGGAGAAATGGCGGATGTTCCGTGGCACTTTGCTTGCTGCTGTGCTCCCCTCGTGCGAATCCTCTGGCTCAAATCGGATCTGCTGCTGCCACTCGACAAGGGCGGCAAGCTGCGATCCTGGCATCTCCTGCGACATCTTGCCACGCGCCACGACATCACATACCTTTCGTTCGCGTCTCCTGACGAATCGCCGGCACACATCGATGGCATGCGCGAGGTCGCGCGATCGGTGCATGTCATCGCCCGGTCGCAACCGCAAAAGGGATCGCTCCACTTCTGGGCGTCAGCGGCGTTGCGCCTGTTCGATCCGCTGCCGTACGCCGTGGGGGCGTACCGTTCGCGAGCCTTTGCGTCGAAGGTGCGTGCCCTGATGAGAAGCGGCGGATTCGACCTCGTGGTGAGCGATTTCGTGCTGCCGGCCGTCAACCTCCCTGCCCGTCCTCCGTGCCCATCGGTCGTGTTCACGCATAACGTCGAATCGGAGATCTGGCGCCGCCATGCGGAAACCAAGACGGGCTGGCTGATGCGATCCCTGTATCGGACGCAGTACCGCCGGATGCTCCGGTTCGAAGGTCGCGCGCTCTCGCGTTTCGAGGGCGTACTCGCCGTATCGGCCGCAGATGCCGAAACCCTTGGCCGGCTCTACCCCGACGCGATCAAGGCTCCTATTCATGTCGTCCAGACGGGCGTGGATACCGAGTTCTTCCAGCCGGTCACGAGCGCGGTCACGCCGAAGTCGCTCGTCTTCACGGGATCGATGGACTGGCTTCCCAACGAAGACGCCATGTTGTTCTTCTGTCGTGAGATCCTGCCGCGCATTCGTGAACGGGAGCCGGGCGTTTCGCTCACGATTGTCGGGCGCGCGCCGACGCCGGCCGTGGCGAGGCTCGCTCAGGACCCGGCGATCACCGTGACGGGCCGCGTCGACGATGTCCGGCCTCACCTTGCCAACGGCGCGGTCTACATCGTGCCGCTGAGGATTGGCGGCGGCACCCGGCTCAAGATTTTCGAAGCGATGGCGATGGGCAAGGCGGTGGTGTCGACATCGGTTGGCGCAGAAGGCCTCCCGGTGCGCGACGGCGAACATCTGGTTCTCGCCGACGACCCCGACGCGTTTGCGTCAGCAGTGCTGCGTCTGTTTCGTGACCACGCCCGGCGGCGCGCAATCGAGACTGCCGCCCGTTCGCTGGTCGTGACACAGTACGACTGGGCCGCCGTCGCGACCGACCTCGACCGTGCTTTGACCTCAGTGGTTCGCGAAGCCTCCGCGGCCCGCGCCCCAGCCAACGAGGCGTCTGGGCTGCTGGCGCCTCGCCGGATTGACATGCGGTAGAGCTCTCCCACATCCAGCCAAGCGGTAGAATGTAATCGAATCTTCCGCAAGCTCGTCCACTGTCTCGGCAAAGCGTTTCCCAAAGTTGGTTCCTCGTGACGCTATCCCAGCCTGATGAGGTACGCGTCTTGAATAGAAGTGGAAACTCAATGGACACCGCACACTCTGTGCAGTCGAATGATGCACACCCACGAGAAATAACTCCCGGTGGAAAACCGATGAAGAAACCCTACGTCGCAATTGTGGACGACGACTCGTCGTTCGGCGCGTACCTGAGAACCTTTCTCTCGCTGCGAGGCTATGAAGCGCGGTGCTACACGCGAGGTGATGAGCTTCTCGCGTCGCTGAAACAGAGCGAACCTCCGGATGTCGTTCTTCTCGACGTGATGATGCCCGGGCTGGACGGCATGGCGACGCTGAAGGCCTTGAAGGCGTCACGTCCGGAAACCCAGGTCATCATGCTGTCGGGTCGGAACCAGGCCTCGACCATCGTGGAAGCCGTCCGCCTCGGCGCCGCGGACTACGTCGTGAAACCGGACGATCCGGAAGGCCTCGGTGAAATCGCCCTGGACGTCGCCATCAAGAACGCGATCGAGAAGAACCGGCTGGTTTCGGAGCTGAGCGAGCTGCGTCAACAGCTGAGCGACGACGAGGATCGGACCGTGTGGGGGAACAGTGAAAAGATGCGGAGCATCGCGACCGTCATCGAACAGGTCGCCGACAGCGACGTCACCGTGCTCATCCGGGGTGAGAGCGGCGTCGGAAAGGAACTCGTCTCGCGGGCCATCCATCAACGCTCGACACGGCATAACCGACCTTTCGTGAAGGTCAACTGTGCGGCCCTTCCAGCCGAGCTGCTGGAGAGCGAGCTCTTCGGCCACGAGCGCGGCGCGTTCACCGGAGCGGCCACGACCAGGATCGGGAAGTTCGAACAGGCCGACAGCGGTACGTTGATGCTGGACGAGATCGGCGAGATGAAGCCGGCGCTCCAGGCGAAGCTGCTCCACGTGCTGCAGGACGGCGAGTTCACCAAGCTGGGCAGCAACAAGCGCGTACAGGTGGACGTGCGAATCGTGGCCGCGACCAATCGCGATGTTGAAACGATGATGATGAACGGGGAGTTCCGCGAGGATCTCTACTACCGCCTCAAGGTCATCGAGCTGGTCGTCCCCGCGCTGCGCGAGCGCCGCGACGAGATCGCGACGCTCTCCGACTTCTTCGTCGCGCGGTATTCCCGCAAATACAACCGTCCGGCGAGACCGATTTCGGATGAGCTGCGCCAGTTGTTCCTGCACTACGAGTGGCCCGGCAACATCCGCGAACTCGAGAACATGATCAAGCGGGTGGTGATTCTGCAGGACGAGCAGCTGGTCGTCCGCGAAATCGAGCGAAACATCCAGCGCGTGTCGATGCTGGCGGCCGCGCCGGCATATGCGGCGGCTGGCGTCGCGCCGGCGGTGGCGCCCATGCCGCCGCTGGCGTATGCGCCGCCGACACCGGCCATCCCGGAAGTGGAGACGGCGGACGAGCCGGATAAAGCCGAAGAGCCGGTGGACTCGGGCAGCGGCTCCCTGGCGACGGTCGCCAAAGCGGCCGCGATGAAAGCGGAGCGCGTGGCTATCGAGCACACGCTGCGGCAGGTTCACTGGAACCGCCGCAAGGCGGCGCAAAGCCTCGGTGTGAGCTACAAGACCCTGCTCAACAAGATCAAGGAGTGCGGCATCAGCAGAGCCTGACAGCCCTCCGGGTTCCTTCCGTTCCACCTTTCGCTGCTCATACTGGGTACTTCGCTACCGACCTTTCGGTGCCGGCATGGCGCGCGACTCGACGGTTTCGTCGAAAACGCGCGCTATTTCGCCAACGTCTCCAAATTTTTTCTCTCGTGGCATTCGGCTTGCTGAAACTGCCCTCCGTGCAGCAGCCTCCTCAGCTGCGATCGTGCCCGTCGGCGGAGTCGAACGGATGACGCGGGAATTTCTCACTATTGATCGTGCGCCCAGCCCTGACCCCTTTCTGGCTCAAGCCGCGCCTTCGCGACGCCCGCAGGCGGCGTTGCTGACGAGCGGCGAGAAGATGGCGGAAGTCCACGAGCTCATCGGGCGCGTCGCCGATACCGACGTCACCGTGCTCGTGCGCGGCGAGAGCGGCACCGGGAAGGAGCTCGTCGCGCGCGCGATCCACGACGCGTCTCCACGACGGGAGCGGACGTTCGTGAAGGTTAATTGCGCGGCGCTGCCGGCCGAGCTGCTCGAGTCCGAGCTGTTCGGTTTCGAGCGGGGCGCCTTCACCGG